>NZ_CP020104.1:5491666-6695833 GCF_002056795.1 Spirosoma aerolatum
CTGGGGGGCAGCAGCAGTAGCGAATGGCAGCAGGGTGCGACTGGAAATATGGGTACCACCACCAACTCGTCGGTTTATCGAAGGCTGGGAGAAGCCTTGCTGCATTATGTATCGCGTACAGGTGCCCGAGCCGTGTTGTGGCATCAGGGCGAAACCGATACGTACTATAACGTAAATGGTCAGACATATTACAACAATATTAATGCGGTCATTGAGAAAAGTCGACAGCAGGTAGGCTCGCAGCCACTGGCCTGGATGATCTCACGCGTGAGCTTTAATAATTATCAGACCAATGCCGGCATTATTTCGGCTCAGAACCAACTCATTGCCAATATACCCAACGCGTTTCCTGGCCCAGCCAGCGACAGTATTATAGGCACGGCAAACCGGCCGGATGGCATTCACATGAAAGGTCCAGGCCTGGTCCGATTTACTAATAGTTGGGATCAGGCACTGACAACTGCATTTTTTCAGAATGCAGTCCCTTTCATGCCAAACGACCCTGGTGCTTTGATTACCACCGGATACACCTTGCCCCTTCTTCGTCGGCAGGGTGATACACTGGCCGTCGCATCACTCCGTAGTAACCCGTATCAGCCATCCAATCAATATGTTGCTCAGATCATTCGGGCCAGCGATGGAACAGTGGTTGCCGAGTCCTCCCCAACGCAGGACAACCCGATTCTAATAAAGATTCCTTCCAGCCTACCTAATAGCCAATACCGGGTCAGAACCCGTTCAACGAACCCAGTAATTCTGGGAACTCTTAGTGAACCGTTTACAATCCAGCAATCGGCCGCTCCTGCTGCGCTGCTGCGTGTATTACGTCAGCCTGTCATGGGAGGTACACCCCCCGATGCCATTCGGCGGGTGTCGTATAAATACGATTCCTATACACATGGTTTCTTTGCTATGGTGGAATCGACAGCATCCGTTGAGGTGAAACTTGAACGCATTGATGGGGGAACATTCACCGATACCGGCTGGTATCTAGCTCCACCAAGCTCGCAGGCACCCGACTATGAAGAATTTGCCAATTTTACGTACGTCCGCAATTATCCTCCCCAGGCAGTCGGGGTTGGTGGAGTCACGCCCGGCAAATACCGATACTCGATACGATTACAGGGCAATACGAGCCAGGTGATGTGGTTCGATATTACATTTATTGATGCCCGCCAAATCTTGTACCAAAAAGAACCGACTACCGTTATCCAGCCTCTCCTAACGCTAAGTAATACCCCGGCTACACCTGCTTGCCTTACCAATCCGCTTACTGTATCCATCGACGTTGTTGACGGTCCTAAAGATGGCATTTACAGTGTTCGTTTATCGGACCCAACCGGTTCCTTTGCCAATGAAACGACAATCAGCAACGTTACAGCTACCGGGCCCTTCACCGTTACGCTGTCGCCCCAGTTAACCTCGGGCAGCCAATACCGCATCCGGGTAGTTACCAGCAATCCAAACCTGGCAACGTTACCCAGTCAGCCATTTGCAATCTGTAATGAGGCCGACCTCTCTATTTCAATGAGCCTTAGTAGTCGTAGTCCGACTGTTAACCAGCCCGTTACCCTTACCCTAGTACTCAACAACGACGGGCCGGGCGTTGTTGATAATGTTACTCTGCGAAGTTTACTTCCGGCAGGTATGGAGTTTGTCAATGCGGTTGATGCAGGCATTCAGGCCACTGGCGATACAGTTCGGATCAATTCGGGGAGAGTCGACGCTGGCACCAGTCTGCCCTTTGCTTTTCGAATCAAGCCCAGGCAGGCGGGTACGTTCCTGACATCAGCTCAGATTATGACCAGTACCCATCGTGATCCCGACAGCCAGCCGGGGTCGGGTACGGGCGATGGGCAGGATGATGAAGCTACCGTCGATTTACGGACGCCTGAACAGAGTGATGCCATAAGTATTTCACCGAATCCCAATCAGGTTCCATTGCCTACCGTACAATCGAACCAACCTCCTACAGATCCAACAAAAGCCGATCTGAGTTTAGCTATTGTTAGTGACCAACTGGTCGTGCAACCGAATCAGGTAGCCAAGTTTACGTTTATTGTCACGAACAGTGGTGGAGCAATGGCTAACAATGTAACGTTGAAAACACTCCTGCCTTCAGGCTGGCAATTGGCCGTTACAACCGGCTTGACCATCAATGGACAGTCAGTTACGGCCAACATAGGGCCAATCGCTGCAGGCAATAAAGGGACTATGTCGCTGTTTGTTCAGGTACCCAATTCAGGAACAATACAGGGTCAGGTATTGAGTGTTACTCCATTGGACCCCGACTCGACACCAGGCAATGGGTACACCAATGGTGAGGACGACGAAGCAATAGTCAGTGTGCGGGTAAGGTGAAAAATAAAAAGGAGCGATATGTACACACATCGCTCCTTTTTATACCTTTCTTTCGGTTATTCCTTCGCCAAAATCTCTTCTAAAAAGGCCCGGAACTTGTCGGCAAATTCGGGACGCTTCAAGGCAAATTCGACGGTTGTTTTCAGAAAATCGAGCTTGTTACCAATGTCGTGCCGCTTTCCTTCGATGCAATGAGCGTACAGGTTCTCCCGCTTCAACAGCAGCAGCATGGCATCGGTCAACTGAATTTCGTTGTTCTTACCAGCTGGCGTCTGCTCCAGCATGGTAAAAATTTCGGGCGTCAGAATATACCGACCCGCAATCGCCAGATTGGATGGCGCATCGCTGATGGAAGGCTTCTCAACCAGTGTATTTAGTTCCAGAATACGGTCGCTCAAGTATTTACCACCGACAATTCCATAGCGATTTACCTTATCATGCGGCACTTCTTCTACCGCTATCACCGAGCCGCCATACTGCGCGTAGGTATCGATTAATTGCTGCGTTACCGGAATTACCGAATCCATGATAGTATCGCCCAGCAACACAGCAAACGGCTCATTACCAACGTGATGTTTAGCATAGCGTATTGCATCGCCCAGACCATTCAGTTCCCGTTGCCGTACATAATGCAGAGTAGCCATGTCGGACAGACGGCGCATTTCATCGAGTAGCAACTGGTCCTCTTTTTCTTCCAAACGCGCTTCCAGCTCATGGTTGCGATCAAAATGGTCTTCAATGGCACGTTTGCCTTTGCCTGTAATAATCAGGATGTCTTCAATACCCGAATCAACGGCCTCCTGCACCACATACTGAATGGTTGGTCGGTCAATGATAGGCAACATTTCTTTAGGCTGTGCCTTGGTCGCTGGTAAAAACCGGGTCCCAAATCCGGCAGCAGGAATAACGGCTTTCTTTATCATTTTTAAAGAGCGAAAGAGCGAAAGAGCGAAAGAGTGGCCGACGCGAGAATCCTTCGCTCTTTCATTCTTTCGCTCTTTCGCCAATTTATACTACATATGGCTTAATCACGCGGGCGTTGATTTTCTTCAGGGATACAAATAAGCGGTTCAGCATGGCGTCGTCGCGGTAGAGGCCGATAATGGAACCACCCGAACCCGTAAACGAAGCCGATGCCCCACAGGAGCGGGCCGTTTCGATCAGGCTGCGGTTCCGATCGCTGATGTTATAAATCTGAGCCCGCAAATCAAAATTACGGTTGACCAATGCATTCAGTGCCTCAGCATCACGCTGTAGCATCGCTTCACGGCCCTGGCGGGCTACATCAGCAATGGCGCTCATGGTTTCGACCACAATAGGTTCACCTTTAAGCCAGCGCGATTTGACATCGTTATGCACCTGTCCCGACTGTTTACCCAGATCGGTATTGTAGGCAATATATAACCTGGGGAGCAGCCGGGAATCAAGCGGTTCGTAGGCACCATGTCCCTGCTGCTCCATAATGGCTTTGTCGAAGTTCATATAAACACAGCCTTCGTAACACTGAATAACCCGATCCTGTAAACCCGCTGTTATGCCCAACTCGTCGGTTTCGGTAGCCAGCACCAGGTTAGGTAACACAGGCAGAGGAATTTCGACGTTGTAAAACTGCATCAGCGCCCGGAACGTCGCAACGATAATGGCGCTGGACCCAGATAAACCCACCTGCCGGGGGATAGAAGTGTTATAGCGGATCGAAAAGTTCTGATTAGGAAGCCGGATATTCTCTTTTTCGCAGTATTCCGCGAACTTCTTGATAGCCGCTTTCAGGAGGGGAACCCCGCCATGATAACCCAGCATACTGACCGAATCGCGCAGATGGTGAAGGCTCCGAAAAACGTTCGTATCCTGTGGCTGCGGTTCAATATGAAGTTCGGGCGACGGATAAAGCGTTACAGACGCTCCGAAGTTACGAACAGAAATAGCAATGGTTTTACCAAAGAATCCATCGGACGGGTTACCGAGCAATCCCGCCCGGGCATAAGCACGGGTTTCGATCAGCAAGACAGGAAGCGGCTACGGGCCGCCATTTTAATCAAACAATTGACCGACAAGTTTACGAAAGATTCCTAGTAAAAACCGTCCTGTATGTACCGAAACCTACTAAAAAAAGTGACCAGTTTATTAACTGGCCACTCGGTAACTAGGCATTGTAGTAAAACGATTATGATTTACTCACATCCGTTTTGTTTTTATCATCGTATCCAATGTGATGGGGATCATAACCCTCATTCGGGTTGTCGCCCTCTTCCAGATAGGTCGCATCGGCCCGGTGCAGGAGCGCATCATCAGAAGGATTTTCAGCCACCTCGCTCAATTTGCTGGCCGCTTCATCGCTCATCATATGCCCTTTGGGTACGTCCGAAATAGCGTCGGCATCGACGTCCCATTCCTGCGTACCGCCAAGGCTTTCGTTATGCGGTTCGCCAGCGCGTCCGACGCCGAGGTTCGCTTCGCGGGTATCGTGCGTCAGATGCATGTTTTCGCTGTCCATATCCATGCCCGAGGTCGAATCTTTGTAGGCGTTCGTTCCTACCCCCTCTGATTCACGGCCAAAGTCGGACGTACCATGCTGGTTGGGATCTTTTGAATAATAATCAGGATCTACTTTTTCGGGGTCGAATGGTGATGTAGTTGCCATAACGTTACGTGTTTTTTAGCTATAACCCGAAATGGAGGAAGGTTGTTTAGCAAGCCTAAAGCAGAAGCAACTCATTTCCTTCACCCTTTGCCCCAAGTACTTACCCCTCTGCCCTATGCGCTCTTAGCTCGGCCAGTAGCTCATCATTTGTTTGTTGAAGCAGGGCCACGCGCTCATTGAGCTGAAAAAGCAGGAACTCAACATTACGTAGTCGTTCTTCGGTTGTGATGGCTGCCGACGGTGAGCTAAGTGTCTTAAACATCAGCCCTTCACCCCGCAGAAGCCAGTCGCCGTTCACCTGCGGAAAAGCAATCAGAATTTTTTCGAGCGTATCGAACCGGGGCTTCAATCGACCATGCAGGATGTGGTATACTTTTTCGCCCCGATTCTCACCCAGTTTACGAGAAAATTCGAGCACGCTAATATCTAGTGTATCAATAAGTTGCTGCAAGCGTAGGTGGATGGTCATAAAAAAATAAAAATCTTAAAAAATTAGTACTTGGGCGAGGAGTGATCACCAGGAGTTGAGACTGCGAGCTTTTCTCTCCCATTACTCACTCCTCACGCTCGATGCTACCGATGCTACATATTACTCTGTAAAATAATCACAAAAACGCGAAAAAATGCCTTTGTTAATTACACAAAACTATGTATATTTAAGTCTTAAATGGAACCCCCAGAAAAGGCAAAAGGGACCGCAACACGGGTCCCCTGCTTGAACAGTAAACAACAAATACTAATGAACACACAAAACAAAAACCAACTTTCGACAATTCAAAGCGGTACCCCCCTTAAACCGTATCAAAAAATTCACGAATTGACTGGTGAAGTGGTAAATAAGTACAAATATTTGGAAGGACACCCCCGTCAGTACCGGTTCGATGCCAAAGAAGGTGTGTTCAACATCAACGGAACCGAGAAGTTGGGCCGTACCCTTACCTTTCAACCTATTGCCTGGCGGATCTTCACCGACAACATCCTGAACATGGGAACCAAGAACTGGGCCGAGATCTTTTTCATCGATGAAAACAATTGTGTCTCAGCGGTCCTTTTTCATGGCTATTCCGTCGATAATATCTTCCGTCTGATTGAACCGCTCTATTACGACGATCTTACGCTGGCCGATGTAGTGGTTACGGCGGTTGCCGAAAAGAAGGAATACACCAAGTCGCAGCCGAAGGGTGTGTATTACATTGCCACGTTCTCTTATAAGAACGGCGATCCCGAAAAAACGGCTGAACTGAAGCAATTTGCCCAGGATGTCAAAATATTCCGCCAGGAAACGCTGACCGATATTGCCAATATCAAAACGGCGATGAACTATTACAACCCATTTCTGAACCCAATCGACGAGCACGAGTTATTGCCAATTGGTTAGGTTCCCAAAAAGGTGGTGTAGTGCGAATGAGCATAGTAGGCTATAAGCTGTCGCTCAATCCACTATACCACCTTTCAGCTAGTCCACATACTCAATTTAGATCCATCTAGTATGCTTAGTCAATCTGTTGGCGCTGGTGATCATTATCGCTCGATCATGCGCGTGTCGAACTCCGACCTGACACGCCTGAAAGAAGAACATCTGGGTTATTGGTCTACGCCATCGGCCCGGTTTATTTCGGAGAAAACGAAAGTGTTTGGACGGGCCTTTCATCAGCACTTGCTTGAACCTGAATCCGTCGGTACGGTGATTGCCCAGCTCCTGCCCGATTTAATTGATCCAGCCAGTCAATTACCCACCGACGAACTGGCTCCGGCACAAAGCAAACAGCTACAAACGCTCATGAAGACCATCCGGCAGGATACGTTTTGCCGACGGTATTTACGGCTTTCAGAGCGTGAACGCATTATTTTATCGACAGACCCCGCAACAGGTATAGCCTGCAAAGCGCGACTCGACATGGTATATACTAGTCCCAAACGACGCAATGCACTGATCATCGACCTTAAAACAACGTCGGCCCGGTCGCAGGCTCAGTTTCTGGAATCCTGCTACACCTACGATTACGATCGGCAGGCTGCCTTTTACATCGACAGCCTTCGCCACGCCGACAATCGGGAGTGGGCCAGTACGCGTCAGTTTCGATTTGTGTTCATTGGCATCATGAAACAACGCCCTCACCGGCTGTTTGCCGTCGATGCGAGTTCCATACCCGGTTTTCTGGACTATGGCCGAAAAAAATACCGTTTCTGGCTTCGCAAATGGCGGGAAGAGCAGCAGACTTTACCCCTGATAACATCCGCCTGGAGTATGAGTGCCTAAAATGGTGTATGGTATTCTGTTTACGATTAGGGCGGCTGAAGCGTGAATCATTCCTGCGTTAGCCACCACAAACCGTAGACAGAATACCGCAGAACCGAAAACCAATAAAACGTTATGAACGCTTCAATAATCAACCTGACACCTACTCCACTCCACTTCGACTGGGGTACCGATGGTCTGGTCCTCTGGATTGAGGAACTGGATGGTACCGACAGCCTGACCACTCAGATGGATGAAGTGATGGAGCGTATTGGCTTTGCCATTGAATTACAAACTGGCTGGGACCATCGTACCGACAGTAACACGTTACATCCGCTTTATGGGTACCGACTTTTATTGCGGGATGCGTCGGGCTGCTGGAATGCCATCAAGACCGACGAAACCGGCCATTTTGCGGGACTGATTCCGCTTCAGGAAATGGACTACGAAATCGCCTACGAAAAAGTAATGTGGATGGATTAATGAACCAGTCATTTCCAACGTAAAGACCGACCTTCTGTACAGGCCGGTCTTTTTATTTTCTGAAAAGCTTCGGCTAAACTCGTTTCAGGCATTGATATTTTTTCAATTTGTTCAGGCCGACGTTTCGGTGTAGTTTCGTTACATGGAAATTATTTCGCGGAATTACGGCTGCTATTTCGACGAATTTAGTCGTAAGTATCCACCTGAATTTCATCACCATACGGGTTATGCAGAGAGCCACATCAACGTAGCTGATGAGGTTTCGGAGGGCGTTCTGAACGAGATCTGCTTTCAGGGCGTTCGCATTCACTATGGTGATTTTCGGACCCGGCAAACCGACACCATTTCGACCACCGAAGACTTTGGCTCGATCGACATGACTTTTCAATTGCAGGGACATACCGATCATGACTCCTCCGCTCCCGTGCGTTTGGCTCCCTTTCAGCACAATCTGACCTACCGCCCTTATGCCAATATGCGCAGCCGTATGTCCATCGGTAGCCATCAATATGTGGGTATTCAATTAACGGAAACCTTCGTAAGCCGACTGATCGACGACAACTCTCCTTCCTGCGCCAAACTGCTTAACCACATCAGTCAGCGGAAAGCGACGATACTGTCGAACCGGAACCTGGTCATTACGCCTGCTTTGCAGATTCAATTGTCAGAGTTGATAGCGCCTAACCGGCCCATTCCTCTCAAACGATTATACCTCGAGTTAACCGTACTCGACTTGTTTCGCCAACAAATTGACCAGGCAGATGCCAGCCAGCGAAACGGAATCTCCTCATTATCTCCCCGCGATGTAGAGAAGATTATGGCTGTAAAAACATTGCTCGACACCGATCCGCTTGGGCCGTACACACTTCGGCAACTTTGTCGTTCGGTAGGACTGAACGATTTTAAACTAAAAAAAGGCTTTCGGGAGGTGTTGAGCACCACAGTCTTTAGGTACCTGACCGATCTTCGGATGGCGTATGCCCGGCAGCTACTTCGGGATACAGACTGTACGGTCAATGAGGTAGCCAGCCGACTCGGCTACAGTGAAACGCACCATTTTTCGTCGGCTTTCAAACGGAAATTTGGTTATTTACCGAGTCAAGTTGACGCCGAGCCATAAACCACACCTAGTTTTTATGCGAACAACCCGTTACCGATTAATTCTCTGCCAGTTTTTGGTCTTAACTCTTTCCATAACCAGTCAAGGCAGGCCACTTATTTCCGACGAACCATCAGGCGGTATTCGATTCTTTAAAGGCTCCTGGCAGCAAGTACTGGCCGAAGCGAAACGACAAAACAAACCGGTGTTCGTCGATGTGTATACAACCTGGTGCCCACCCTGCAAACGCATGGCCAAAGAAGCGTTTCCAAATCCTAAAATCGGGTCTACCTTCAATGTCCACTTCATTAACTACCAGTTGGATGCCGAAAAAGGCGAGGGTATCGACGTTGCCAAACTATATGCGGTTGCCAGCTATCCGACAGCCCTGTACATCACTCCAGATGGCGCGTTGATTCATCGGGCGGTAGGTTATGGTGGCATCAATGGGATGCTCGATCAGGTAGAGCATGTGCTGCGCATTCCTGCGTTGAAAGCAACGCTTGTCAAAGGGGATAAGGATTTTGCCAACGGTCGACGCGATCCCGAATTTCTCAAGAAATACCTGGTGATGCGTCAGTCGCTTGGCCGGCCTACGAGCGACGTGCTGGATGTGTATCTGACAACCCTGTCTGACTCCGCCCGAACCGCTCCCGAAACCATAGCCTTTATTGCCAATAACCTCCAGACGACGGATTCTCAGGCTTTCGATTTTTTAATCAGGAACCGCCCACCAGTTCTCTCGGCTGACCCTGTCAAACGAAACCTGGCGACAACCGTATTGAAAGCCATTCTTCGTACGCTCGACAATGATTATAAACAGGCTGTTTCGACCACTGATGAAACACTGCTGGAAAAAATAATTGCCAACAGTGAACGCAACACTACTTCGGCTAACCCGTTTATGCAGCGAACAGAGTCGATAAAACAGGAAGCCGCTACAAGCTACCGATTGAGGTTTTTTAAGCAAACCAGAAACTTTACCCGCTACCAGTCAATTGCAGAATCCGAGGCTCAATCCCTTATGGCTCAGTCAGTCACCGAACTACATACGGCCGATTCGCTTGCTTCGATACGACTCCAAAATATGATGCGGTTTATGCCCGATTCAATAAAGAACCGATTAGCCAGCACCCTGGCGGGCAAGCCGATGAACGACCAGATGATGTCGTGGAAAGTGGCCCATTCACTCTGTGAGCTAGCCGACACCTATCGCCAGCAAGGCAGTTCGACGGCCAGCTGGCAGATAGCAATTCCCTGGATCGAACGATCGCTGGTTCTTTATCGGTCACACGAATCGCTGCATACCTACGCCCAACTGCTCCATAAACTTGGCCGTAACCAGGAAGCCCTTACTTATCAGAAACAGGCCATCGTCGACGCGCAAAAAGCAGGCTGGCCTACCGACGAGTACGAGAGCGAATTAAGAAAGATGAATCCGTAAAGAGTAGCCAGTTTTAGGCATCCGTCTGGTAAGTAAGTCAGCTCGTCAGCAGATTTTCCAGGCTGATGCATAATTTTAATCCCCCTCAGCACAGTGAATCCGGGATTTAGACGGAACTTCCGTGTTTTAATTCCCTCGTCTTATGTTCACCAATGCAAACGCTGGACCGTTCGAACGGTTTGCTTCCAAAGCTACACAGGCTACGGGTTCATCCATGGCTTTCCTACTAGCCCTACTCACCATCATTATCTGGATTATTACCGGACCTATTTTCGGCTATTCCGACACCTGGCAACTGGTTATCAATACTGGCACCACAATCATTACCTTTCTGATGGTTTTTCTAATTCAGAAATCCCAGAATAAAGACTCACTGGCTATGCAGGTCAAACTCAATGAACTGATCGCCGTGAACCGTAAAGCCAGCAATCGACTGTTGAATGTAGAGGATTTGTCGGAAGAAGAAATTCGGGCCCTACACCGCTTTTTTGGCGAATTAGCCGAACGGGCCAAATCAGAAACCAGCCTCTCTATATCGCACTCAATTGAAGAAGCCGAAGAAATTCATCAGGAAAAGGTAGAGGATTTTCACCAGCGGAAATCCAGTCGGCTTAAAAATCGGGACACCGTCGCTCCGCCGTCGGAAAGTTCAAAAAGGAAAAGCACCAAAACACCGCCCCCTTCCCAACCCCAATAGCGTTGCAGTCTAATTGTTAATCCAACATTTTTTCGGACCAGATTGACCAAACGCATTTGGTCGAGTCTATTCAGGTAAGCGTTACCTGAACAGTCCGTCATGAAGTTGGTTTATGTATCATAGCGCTCCACACTTACCCTATTTTCAGCTTATTTCAACGTATGAATCAGCCGATCGCTGCTCAATTTTCACCCCTATTGTCAGATGAAGAGTCTTTATTGCGACGATCGTACGGCCAGTTCCAGACGGCATTGAGCATTGGACTCATTGCTACCTGGTTCTGGGACATAAGCAATGATAAACTGTATGGCGATCCTAACCTGCTGCGGATGTTCGATGTAGCCGATACACAGGCGTCAAGAGATGGGCTTCCATTGAGTACCTTTACCAATAACATTCACCCCGACGATCGTGACCGAGTTTTACAACAAATTGACGAGTCGATTCGACTGGGTCGGACGTACGAAGCCGAATATCGCGTTTTAAGTGCAAATCAGGAGAACAAATGGGTATTGGCTCGTGGTCAGGCCACGTACAATAATCAACATAAGCCGCTTACATTTTCGGGCATACTGATCGACCTGACCGAGCGCAAAAAAGCTGAGCTACGCTCTCAATTAGCCGAAGATCGACTTCGGCTCGCTATAGATTCCGCCCAACTCGGAACCTGGGATTTTAATCCCATCACCCAAACCCTGATCTGGTCGGATCGCTGCAAAGAACTGTTCGGGCTTTCGCCATCGGCGCATGTCGATTATGGTGTTTTCTTGCAGGGGCTACACCCCGATGATCGGGAGCGTACCGACCAGGCCGTACAGGAAGCCCTACGGCCCGGTAGTTCAGGACGTTATGACATTGAATACCGAACTGTTGGTATCGAAGATGGGCAGCTTCGCTGGATCAGGGCCAATGGGCAGGCTATTTTCAGTAAAGAAGGGATTGTTCAGGGCTTTATCGGTACCGTGATCGACATTACCGACAGCAAACGCAACGAAGCAGTCCTGCACCAACTTGTAGTTGAACAAACGCAGAATCTGGAACGGCAAACCCATCATTTACGCACCATTCTGGATGCCTCTCTGAATAGCATCATCGCCATGACGGCCATTCGGGACGATACCCGCCAGATTGTCGACTTCATGATGGACACTGCTAATCAGGCTGTTATACGCAGTAACTTTATGGAGCCTGAACAGATCATTGGTCGTAGACTGCTGACGGTCTTTCCGGGGAATAAAGAGAACGGTTTTTTCGACCTGTATGTCCGGGTTGTTGAAACGGGCCGGGCGGAGCAGAGTACTCAATATTATCGGGATGAGTTTGGACTGGAAGGCTGGTTCGAAGTATCGGCGGTTAAACAGGGGGAAGATGGGCTGGTGGTGACCTACAATAACATTACCGAACGGAAAAAGACGGAACTGGCTGCCCAACAGCAAGCCCTCGAACTCAAAACGGCGAATGCAGAACTCAAACGGTCGAACGAGAATCTTCAGCAGTTTGCCCATATTGCGTCGCACGATTTACAGGAACCGCTCCGGCGTATTCAGTCGTTCAGTGATCTGCTCAAAACGCAGTTTGCCGATAACCTGTCCGATGGGGAATCGGACATGATTTACCGGATTCAGCGATCAGCACAACGGATGCAGCTGCTCATCAAAGATTTGCTTACGTATTCAAAGCTGAGTACCCAGCGGGAGCCATTTGCTACGGTTCAGCTTACCGACGTGCTCGAAGACGTTGTCAGCGATCTGGAAATGAGCATCACCGAAAAACAGGCTACCGTAACTGTCGATGGTTTACCAACTGTGCTGGGCAGTTCATCCCGCTTACGGCAACTGTTCCAGAACCTGATTGCCAATGCCCTGAAATTTGTCCCAGTCGAACGCAAACCCATTATTCAGGTATCGGCGCGGGCAGCAACCGCCGACGAACTCCCCGCCCGGTTACAGGATCAATCAGCCAGTTCATTCTGGCTGATTAGGATAATCGATAATGGAATCGGCTTCGATGAGCGCTATAAAGACCGAATTTTTACCCCTTTCCAACGGCTGCACGACGCCGGGTCTTATACCGGAACCGGTATAGGGCTGGCTATTTGTCAACGGGTTGCCGAAAGCCACGGTGGAGCGATTGATGTAAGCAGCCAGCCTTATCAGGGCTCAACGTTCAAGGTTTTTCTACCGATGCTGGCGTCCCTATAAGTACCTGATTCAAGCACGGCAATGGCTGGGCAAACGGACGCCTGAGAGCGAGCGAAAAAGGGTCTGGTAGTTGATGAATGCCTGCTTGGCCCCCGCCACTACATCGTCGGCATGGTTTGCACCGGCTGAAGTCAGAAAAGCGCCAAATTGTTTCCAGCTGGCGCCCGTAGCCGGGCCATAACCCTGAAAAAACCGGGCATGTGTAAGCAAGGGCTCAATGGCCATATTGTTCTGTAGCCATTTCCAGATCACAGTGCCTCCCAGCATAGACCCTTCCCCTACATAAGCTGCACCCAATAAGGAAGCTGGCGACCATTCGCGAAACAAGTCCGATTTGGCAGGGAGAATGGGGACATTCAAGTAGTCAAGATCACTAAGAAGCCAGGCTGTTTTTCGACGCGTATCGGGGTTATAGTCCTGAAAAAAATCGGGGTATCGATCAATAGCCGCTTCTAACCCCTGGTGAAAATGCAGATGGGTATACAGTAAATGGGTGTATTGATCGGTCGAAAGCGAGCCATTCTGTAAGTCGTCGGTGTAAAATAGCGTCTCCGTTTGGCGATGCAGGGGTTGAGTTTCGTACCGCAGTCGTTCCAGCAACGTCATCATGTATAATCGATTCGGGTATTTTTATCCAGCCAGAAATCACACAATTGGTCAATAAGCGTTCGAGTGGCCGGATAACTTCCCGGCTTTACTACGTAGGCGTTTACCCCTGCCTCATAAGCCGATCGAATGTCTCTGGGACTATCCGACGTGCTGAAGGCAACGATAGGCAGAAAACGGGTGCGGTCAACGGCACGAGTCTGCTCAATAATGTCAAACCCACTGATACCATCCAGATTCAGGTCCATCAGAACCAGCTTAGGCAATTGGGGCCTGAATGTCTGATACGAACCTTTTCCCAGCAAATAATTGATAGCCTCGGTGCCACTGGACAAGACCATGTAGGTAATGTGTCGATCCAGCTTCTGCATCAATCGACCAAATATATCCGCATCATTCGGATCGTCTTCTATATATAAAACATCTGCCATACAACAACTTACACTAAGGGTACAGCAGGAAATGAAATAGAAAAGGTGGCTCCTCGATCGGGTTCGCTTCGGAACCAGATTTTCCCCTGATGTCGATTGATGATTCGTTTTACGATTGCCAAACCGACGCCCGATCCTTCGTAATTTCGCGCGTTTTCCAGGCGTTTAAACAAATCGAACATCTTACCGGCCTGTTTCATATCAAACCCTATACCATTGTCTTCTATGGTGTAAACAACTTCGTCGTCAGTTTGTTGGCCGTTTATTCGAACTACAGCGTCGGTTTTATGCTGCGTATATTTCACCGCATTGCCAATCAGGTTAGTAAATAGCTGAAGCGCCATAGTCGAGTCGGCGTTGATAGGCGGTGTATTACCAATCTCAATTTGCAACGAACGGCCTTTAGCGGTTACCAGTAGCTCTTCCCGAATGCCTTCCAGCAACTGGCGCATATCGATCGACTGCGTATCCAGATCCGTACGCCCCATCCGCGAGTAATAAAGAATATGCCGGATCAGGCTGCGCATGCGCTCGGTGGAATCAATGATTTTCTGGAAAAGCGCCTGCGCATCTTCGTCAAAATCTTTCCCATGCTCTTCCAGCAAAATTTCGGAATAACATCGAATGGATGACAAAGGAGTTCGCAGATCATGTGAGACCGTATAGCTGAACGCATCCAGCTCTTCGTAAGCTACCTGAAGCCGCTGATTCAGCATTCGGATGGCGTTGGCCTGCTTCGTTAATACTTGCAAAATATCTTCCCGTAGCTTCACCACTGTACCAATTTCCGTTTCAGTCCAGTGATTCGACGTGTTTCGTACAATCTCCGTCCAGGCTTCAAAGCTCTTGCGGGGGCTTAGCCGAAGCTGCCCATCGCCACCAACCGTTACGGGCTTATCGGGGTTCCCGGCCCACGTCACTTCCCGAATCCGTTCGGGTTTGAACCAGAGCACATATTCTTTGAGTTCCCGCGACAGGGCAATGGCCAGCATACCCGCTCCCACTTCCCGAAATGCCTCAGCGGGTGGATATAAACTGGTCAGATGGTTGGTTTCCAGAAATGTTTCGGCGTTTGTTGTCGTCAGCCACTGCCCAAGCTCCCAAAGCTGCGCTTCGCTGGGAGTTTGGCCAAGCTGGTAAATTTTGTCGTTGAACAACAGCGCTACTCCCGTCGCATTGGTCACATCGAGCGCGGTAACCGGAAACTTGGTTAGTGCCCGGGCTACATCGTCGGTCAGCAGCAGTTGCTCATGAAGTCGTTGCGCATTCTGAGTGTATTGCAGCAGATTGGTTTTATCCTCCTCACTCCGCCGAAACTCCAGGGCCGACGATAGCAACTGACTCACAAATTTTGCCGCCTGCCGGGCCGGATAATCGACAAAACGGGGCGTTGTGTTATGGCATGAAATCAGGCCCCACAATTCGCCCCGATAAAGAAGCGAGATGCTCATAGACGCCTGAACGCCCATATTTTTGAGATACTCAATATGAATGGGCGATACAGCTCGCAGCACCGAGTGCGTCAGATCGAGCGGTTGGTCAACCGGCCAGTCGGGAATCGATAATATTCGGGAGGGTGTACTTCCTACATCGGCAATTAATCGAACCAGGTTGATTTTATACAACTCTCTGGCCTGACGTGGAATGTCGGATGCCGGATAGTGGAGCCCTAAATACGGTTCAAGGTGATCGTCTTTAGCCTCGGCTACCACATGACCATGCCAGTCGGGGCTAAACTGATACACCATGACCCGGTCGTACCCGATAATGGTCTTGATACGCTGGGCTGTATTCTGCAACAAGTCGGGCAATGTACGGCTGGCCTGCACTTCGGTCAGCGACTGCGCAATCAACTGCTGATTGATGGCTGTATTCCGTTCATCGCCCGCCGATTCCCACTCCAGAATAATCAACCCCTGGTATTCATGGATGATCAGATTCCAGGTTCTGTCGTTCAGCGTTACCGGCTGTGGGTTGATCGTTTCCCACGAATGGTTTCGCCGACCGACATTCAGCAACTCAATGACTGTACTGGCTGGTAGTTCGGTGCCCGAAAATAGTGTATCGATCGACTTCCCCAGCAGATCGGTAGCTGGCATGCCTAACAGATCGACGATGTTATCACTGGCATGAACAACAGAATAAGTGTCAGGCAGAATGGCCAGCAAGTAACCATGCGACTGTACGTGTCCGAGTATGTGGATTGGTTCGCGTTCGCAGTTAGTTAGGTCAACAGTAAATGCACTCATCAATCAACTAGTTGAGTAAAGTGGGTTAAAACGTATGCTCTGACCAGATCATAAGTCGGGACTGCTCATATTGGCCAGAATAACGTCAATGAAACGTCTGCCGTTACAGTCAAACCGTATCGGTAAAGCGCAATATACGCATACAATATGGCAATACATTGAAACTCTATAAACCAACAGGGCTTTTTATTACTACTGATGTATACCGAACAACGTATACGATAGATTACTAGGAAGAAAACTATGGATAATGTAGCGCAGAACTCCTCAACCACCAGCAAGTGCGCCTTATAAAAACCATAGGGTTAACCAGATGTTTTGCGAATGTTGCGTGAATCTTCTCGTGCTTACGAACAAATGCATTTATTTGACGAAAAATTCAGACGTGCGGAAGAAGTTTACCAGAGCCGTCGGTTCACGTAATAGTTTTCTTACCTAAATCCTTACTACATGCCAGGTCAGATTTTAGTAGTTGGTAGCTCAAACACGGACATGGTTGTTCAAACGACCAAACTACCAGCCCCCGGCGAAACCGTACTAGGCGGTACTTTTTTCATGAATCCTGGCGGGAAAGGGGCCAATCAGGCCGTGGCGGCTGCCCGTTTGACAGGGAACGTAACCTTTGTAGCCAAAGTTGGGACCGATATCTTTGGCGAGCAGGCTGTTGCCGGATTTCGTCAGGAAGGGATCAATACGACTTATATTCAAAGTGACCCTGATCATCCGTCGGGCGTGGCGTTAATTAACGTCGATGCTGCGGGCGAAAACTGTATTACGGTAGCTCCCGGAGCGAATGCCCAGCTCCGCCCCGCCGAAACCAATCCGGCCCTGGCGTCAGCCGAAACGGATGCACTAGTGCTGGTACAGCTCGAAATCCCGCTGGATACGGTGGTTCATATTATAGGCGAAGCGGCTACGCGTGGCTTACGGGTTATTTTAAACCCAGCTCCTGCCCAGCCCTTGCCCGATGAACTGTTTCCAAATTTATTTCTAATAACTCCGAACGAAACCGAAGCCGAACTTCTGACCGGCATTCGGGTTGATGACCTGTCAGGCGCCGGACAGGCTGCTCAGAAATTGCATGCAATGGGCGTATCGAACGTCATTATTACCCTGGGGTCCAAAGGAGCCTATCTATCGACCGGCACGCAGAGTCAGCTTATCGCTACGCCCCCCGTAAAAGCTGTCGATACTACGGCCGCTGGCGATTGCTTCAATGGCGCCCTGGCTGTTGCGCTGGCCGAAGGACAGCCTTTACCCGATGCAATCGCCTTCGCCTGCAAAGCCGCTTCCATTTCCGTCACACGTATGGGTGCTCAGGCGTCCATGCCCCGTCGAAACGAAGTTAACGAATAAATCCCTCTCCCCGGTTTCCCTCCCATTTTGGTAGAGGAACTGGGGGAGAGGGTTGGTACTATTTACCGTCGAAACTTTGAATCATGTTCCGGTAAAATGTTTTGGCTTTCCACTGCCCACCCGCAATGATGCGCCGGATCGTATAGAGCGGCATCTGCTCATCCCGCCCATCGGCCAGGGTAAACGCAGCGGCATAGCCCCGCTTCTGGATTTCGGGAAGTGCCTGCTTATTCCAGAGCCCAAACGGATAGGCGAAGTATTTCACCGGCTTGCCCGTGATGCTTTCCAGCTTGGCTTTCGGTTCTTCGATCTGAATTTTCCAGTCGTCGCCCTGGTATTTTTTCACATTATGGTGATCCCAGGTATGTGCTCCGATGGTATGACCCCGATCGGCCAGATCTTTAATCTGTGCTTTATCCATGTACGGCTGTTTTCCCCGCCGACCAATCGCCACCGTCATAATAAAAAACGTGCCTTTGAAGCCGTGTTTTTCCAGGATAGGGACGGCTGTTTCGTACTGATCGAGGTCACCATCATCAAAAGTCAGCATAACGGGTTTAGATGGCAACGGGGCGCCCGTAGTCAGATAAGCATATAATTGATCGGGCAAAATGGTATGATACCCGCTGTCGGCCAACATCTGCATCTGCTCTTTAAATGCGGCCACCGGGATAATATAATCCTTGGCGCTTTGCGAATCACCACCCCGCCAGTCGCGAATCTGATGGTAACAGAGCACAGGCACCTGCGGCCGCGCCAGAATAGCGGCTGCATTAGCAATTTTATCGGCCGGAATACTGGACGGATCGGGGGCTGGCGCAGTCGCTTCGGCCTTCACGTCCGATGGCTTATCGGCGACAGTCGCGTTGGTGGTATCGGTAGTCGCTTCGCTGGAAGCCTTGCCCTTGGATTGACATCCCGTTAAACTGTGAGTAAATAAGACAGACAGGCAGATGGCCGCTGCAAGCGATAGATTTTGACGAATGAACATAGTACGTAAATATGCCCTAAAATAGAAAAAAGTATTTGGGAGACGGAATTAAAGTTAGGGACTAACCGAATTTTATTAGCTGCTTCCGCAAAATTCGTACCTCAAACCAAAAGCCTATACTGCAAATCAGCCAGATACCTTATTAAGCCTATACATTTGTCTGCCATATTCGCAATGTTAAAACATCGGACTGGCTACGTTTGTATCGCTGGAGCTTAGTTTTTTACTGTCGGCCAGAACGGTCATGTGATTTACTCGTTGATACCTTATGAGATTTTTGCTTTATATGTTATCGCTGACCCTCGTTTGGGGATGCTCAACAAAGGAAAAAACCAGTCAGGTAGCTGTGACCGACCAGAACCAAACCAAGGCCGACACAACCGCTACGCAGCCAGCCAATACTACCCATACCGCAGTGAACAAGCCGGACAGCCGGGTTGGAACTAGTACGTGGCAGTATTCAAAGCGTGTTGATAACGAAGGTCGTACGGTCTACAAAGCCTCGATCACATCGCCCAGGCTACTCGAATTCGACTTCCCGTATACTGGCGGGTCTGTTGCCACGCTGACCATTCGGAAACGGGATACCGATACGCATGTATATATCCAGGTGTCGAAAGGGCAGTTTAACCGAAGCTTTCAGGAAGGGAAGGCACGCGTTCGGTTTGATGGCAGTGCACCAGTCACCTATACGTTTTCGGCCGCTGAGAATGGCAGTGCCAATGTTATTTTCTTCGATGCCGAAAAAGTCTTGATTAAACGGCTAAAAACGGCCCGTATCATGCTCGTCGATGTCGATTTTGCCGGGCAGGGGACCAGACAGATCGAATTTCGAACAGCCGGATTAAAGTGGTTGCCATAAGATCGGAACCTGGCCCCTAAAAGATAGCTACCCTGAATGCGTTGAATAAACCAACTGGCTAACGAGCCGTTTCGAAGCGACTAACCACAGCTAGCGGAAAGCCTCACCAGAAGGATACAATGGAGGTTTAACTCACTTTTAATAACCGCCTTGACCAGTCGATGAGTTATTGATATGGTTAGTAAACACCCTGAATCAAAACTCAACGACTATGAAACGGTTCTTTTTCCTTGCTGCGTTTGCGCTGGTAGCCAGCCTGACGCAGGCCCAAACAGTTACTGTCAACACCGAAATGCGGCCTAATACCGACTTCAGCCGCTATAAATCCTATGCCTGGGCCTCGCAGGTCGATAACAAACTTGACCCCGGCCTGTATTTCCTGAACGACCTTGTCCTGAAAAAACAGATTCGGGATGCCGTTGGCTTTGCAATGGATGGACGCGGCTACAAGTTTATGCGGCAGAACCCCGACCTACTGGTGAATTTCCGGGTGTTCGACAAGCCCACTACCATTAAAGGCTACACCAACCAGGGTTCCGACTATTTCTCTGCCAGTGAGGTACAAAGCCTGGGCGATGAGCAGGATATTCAGGTTCAGCCCGGTACAATTTTAGTTAATCTGGTCGACAATAAAACGGATCAGGTAATCTGGTCGGGGTTGGCTTCAGGCCTGACAACCAGCAACGGCTTTGATCGGCAACAGGGCAAAATTCGCGAAGCTGTCAACTTGATTTTCAATCGATTCAACTACCGCGCCGACAGTTATTAAACCCGTTATCGACAAAAAAAGCGCGTCATTCGGGAGAGTGACGCGCTTTTTTGTTTAGTCAAGTCTTTAATCCCATCACTGCCTTTTCGCCTTTCTGCTTTTTCTACAACATCCTTTTTTGAGGCATTAGCACAATAGTTGTATAAACTAAGATCATGGCTTACGTTTAACTTATTACCCTGCAAATTTAAAGTAATAGTTTAAATTTGCAGGGTATGTTTACGCGACTTATAGCTAAAGAATTTGTTGAACTGGTTGACGATCGACCAGCCGTAGCACTCGTTGGGCCCCGACAGGTCGGAAAAACTACCTGGCAAAAATGCTGGCGGCTCAGTTCGACCGCCAAACGGTCTATTTAGACTTAGAATCGCTGGAGGATTTTAATCGGCTCCGCGATCCTGAGTTATATTTAACAGATCGACAGGACGCCTTGGTGATTATTGACGAAGTCCAGCGAATGCCACAGCTTTTTCCTGTACTTCGTTCGCTTATTGATCGACATCGGGTGCCCGGTCGGTTTGTGCTTTTAGGCTCCGCATCGCCCCAATTGCTTCAGCAAAGTTCGGAGTCACTGGCAGGACGAATCGCCTATCTGGAGCTTCAACCGCTTACCTCGCCGGAGGTGCAGGATAAGCTATCGTATCAGCAACACTGGCTACGCGGAGGGTATCCCGACATGCTACAGGCTCCCACCGACCGTTCGGCCAATCGGCGCATGAACGATTTTATTCAAACCTATGTAGAACGCGACCTTCCCGGATTAGGGCTGGGAGCTTCACCAACGCGGGTTCGTACGTTGTTGTCGATGCTGGTCAGTGTTCATGCCAATCAAGTAAACAACTCCGAATTAGCCCGTTCACTGGGCCTTAGCGTCCCCACCGTTCAGCATTATCTCGACTTTCTGGAACAGGCTTTTCTGATTCGGCGATTGCCCCCTTATTTCGTCAATATCGGCAAACGGTTGGTTAAAGCCCCGAAGCTGTACATACGGGATAGTGGCATGTTTCATGCACTGGCTGCTATTCAAACGACCGAAGCGCTTAGTGGAAGTCTGCATTTGGGCAGTTCATGGGAGGGCTATATTGTGCAACAGGTAATTGCCAATTTGGCTCACGACACACAAACTTATTACTACCGCACGGCAGAAGGGGCTGAACTGGATTTAGTACTGGTACGTGCTGGGCAACCGATCGTGGGGATTGAAATAAAATACACCAATGCCCCTGTATTAAGTCGCGGAAATTATAATGCCAGCCGTGATTTGGGAGGAATCCCAGTATTGGTAGTTACCCCTTCAGCTCAGGATTTTCGACTGGATGAGCACGTCCAGGTTTGCAGTTTAGCAACCCTCTGGCAGCATCTGGCTCCGTACGAAGTGCTGGGGAGTTTTATAACTGACTGACTAAGAATGTATGCCAATAACACATCAGCAACAACTCAATAGGATCGCAGAGAATATATGCCTGATCTAACCAAGCCTATAGCAACCTATCGCTGACAACGTTATTTTTACTGTATGATCTACCTCGACAACAATGCGACAACCCGGCTCGACCCACAGGTGCTGGATGCGATGATGCCGTTCCTGACGGACAACTTCGCCAATGCGGCTAGTACGCACCCATTTGGCCTCTCGGCACACGAAGCGGTTAAAACGGCGCGTCAGCAGGTAGCTGATTTGCTGGGTTGCGAAACGCATGAACTGGTCTTTACATCGGGCGCTACAGAAGCCATCAATCTGGCGATCAAAGGCGTGGCTGAAAACTACCTGAATCGTGGCAGACACATCGTAACGGTGCAAACGGAACATAAAGCCGTGCTGGATGTATGCGTCTATCTGGAAAAACACGGCCGGTCCGGTGATCCAGTTGAGGTGACATACTTACCCGTTCAACCTGACGGCTTATTGGATTTGGATGTAGTAAAAGCGGCTATTCGACCCGATACAATACTAGTGTCGGTGATGCTGGTTAACAATGAAACGGGCGTTATTCAGCCCATTAAGGAGATCGCTCAGCTAGCCCACGAAGTCGGTGCCTTATTCATGACTGATGCCACGCAGGCCGTTGGCAAATTACCGATTGACGTCGATGCGCTTGGTATTGATCTGCTGGCTTTTTCCGCCCATAAATTTTATGGACCCAAAGGTGTTGGTGGCTTGTTTATTCGCCAGCGCCGTCCAAACAAAGTAAAACTGGAAGCTCTTTTGCACGGTGGTGGACACGAACGCGGTTTACGCAGTGGCACGCTGAACGTTCCAGGCATTGTAGGCATGGGAGCGGCTGCGTCACGCGACCCTTCGCGTCTCCCATGCGTCAGCCAAAACCGTCCGGTCATGAGACGCAAAGGCTTGCGTCTCTACGGGATCGACTCGAAAAGGCTTTATTGACAATTCCCGGCACCCGCGTAAATGGCAATCAGACACACAGGCTGTATAACGTCACCAATATCTATTTCGAAAACTGCGATTCCGATGCGCTGATTATGGGACTGGAAGGCATGGCCGTTTCGAACGGGTCGGCTTGTACGGCTGCTTCAATCGACCCATCTCATGTGCTGCTGGCCATGGGTCTGGACGAAACCGAAGCGTTTTCCTGCCTGCGATTTAGCCTTGGACGATTTACCACTGATGCCGAAATAACGGCGGCAATTAATGGAGTAAAGGGCGTTGTAGACGAGTTGCGAGCGTTGGTATAATTTGATAATACCACTTAATTTTACACGAGAAAGCTATGGCACTATCTGATAAAGCAGTCGATTATTTAGAACAGCAGATTCCTGAACTGGCCGCTATTGCGACACGGCAGGCCTATTGGCAATCGCTGGCCTCGGGCGATAGTGTGCTTGTGGCGGAGAATGGCCAGATTCTAGAAGTGAAGCCCGACGGCACGCGTACGTATATAAAGACTGTTGACAAGCCGAAAGTCGTTACACAGAAGCACTTCCGCATACCAAAAGCATGATCAAACGAATGCGGATGTTTGCTGGGCCCAACGGTTCAGGGAAGAGTACGGTAAAGTCAGTCATTGAGCCTATAAGTTAGAATCACTCATCTATTTTTAGAAAAGTAATTTTCAAATTGGTCAACGTGCGAATTCGATCAAATTCTTTCCTGTTGTAGGTTATCAATTCTGTACAATTGTAGGCTTCAGCGATGGAGGTATGCAGGCAGTCATTGATATTCTTAAATCCAATATGCTGGGCAATTTCAGATGCTCGCCGAAAATTAGCCAAATCGTAGCCGGTTGGATTTGTAAGTAGTAACTGACTTACTGCAGCGTTAATATCGACTAAGGGTTGTTGAAGCTTAGTCATAGCAAAGCTGGTTTCCTGAACACACAGTAACGATATACAAAACGTTCTGTCCAGAACAGCCTGTTGCACTACTTGCCGTGCCTGTTGATGTTTTGCCGGATCGTAGTTAACAAAATAATGGACAAGAACGTCTGTGTCGAAATACATCACAACTACTCAAAATCCATATCGTTAATACCATCAATTAGTTCATTGAGATCATCAATGCCAGCAGGAACCGGCACAAGCTCGGTACGTGCCCGAATCGCTTCCATTCCCTGAAACCACTGCTGAAAGTCAAAACCTGCCGATTGCGTTTCAGTCAGATGTACTGTTACGGGCCCTTTCTTGTCCACAAAAAAGCCTAACATCCGTTCAAGCAGTGAGCATTAATTTCTTTCGGATTCACGACAAACGTTGCTTCCATAGGCGTATTCAGTTAGCTACTGGCAAGATAACGGAATTTGCGGGTGTTTAGGTCACAGCCCCTCGGTAAGCATCCGGTCGGGAACCAGTTACTCTCTACTAGCTAGAATAGTAATTTTGAGGCTGGTTAACGACTGAATGCGGGAGAAGTCCTTCCGGTTATAGGTTATCAATTCTGTGCAGTTTTGCGCTTCTGCTATAGCGGTATGCAAACAGTCATTGATGTTCAAAAAGCCAAGATCAAAGGCCAAATTGGATGCTCGCCTGAACATGGACATATCATAGTTTACAGGAAAAGTTGCCAGCATAATGTCAACAGCCTCCTGAATTGATTGGTTGGTCTGTTTTAACTTAGCCATTACATAAGTCGTTTCCTGTACTGACAATAACGAGACATAAAATACACTGTCGTTCAAGGCTTGACTAACTAACCTTTGCGCCTGCTGATGTTTAGTTAGGTCGTAGGCAACGAAATAGTGAATGAGAACGTCGGTGTCAAAATAGATCACAGCGGATTGTCGTTGATGTCGTCAATAAGGTCATTAATGTCGGTATCTGGTGATAGCATTACCGGAACCTGTTCAGTTATCAAACGTAGCGCTTCCATCCGACGAAGTAAGTGTTGTTGGTCCGCAGCCGAATCACTCACCTCTTCAACTTTCACCCGAATAGTCTTTTTTTCAAAAAACTGTGTCAGTCGTTCGGCAAAGTCGCGCTTGTCTTCCTCAGACTTTACTACAAACGTCACTTCCATACGTGTTTTGTTTTATTATCAGCAAGATAACGAAATCTGTGGGTGTTTAGACCACTTACAACGAATGATGATATACTATTGCTATCGATTTCGTACTGAAAAAGAAGCCCACAATTCGTAAAATCACGAAAAGACGATGAGAACACTTGCCGTGACAGAAGCTGAATATATAGACGGTTATCGCCTGAAGGTATATTTCACGGATGGCACAACCCAACTCGTTGACGTTGGCCCATTCTTACAAAACCATTCTCACCCCCAACATAATGATCTTCTTTGCAACATTGTACTGCCTAAAATCTAAATCTATTTCCGACTCTCAATGGAGTATATTCTAAAAATTACCGTCTAAATCGCTCCTGCATGTGCCATCGGAAATGTTCTATCTTTGGGTAATGCACCTTGCCAAACGGAAGCTGTAAGGGTTTTCCGTGAAACTGCGTCAGATTATAAGGGCTCATTGGATTATCAGCAAGTAAAGGCGAAACCACTACCTGTAACTGTTCATCTACTCCTATCATACCACGATCAAAGGCAGTATGCAAGTTGGGACAGAGCGAAATCCCATTGGTGACTTTATCATCGCCTGAAATGCTGATGGGTACAATGTGACAGGCTTCTACCAACGACGATCCATCAACACCAATCACCTTCATTCCCGAAATAGCGCAGGTGAAATCATAAACTTTGGGCACAAGTTTCTTGAACAACCCTCCCCGAACAAAGCGAATCTCCTCGTCTTCTTTAATCTGTAGTTTTTCATAAACTACTTCTTTTTCATTCAGTAAATACGTTTCCATATCCTGTAAATAACTACGTCCGGCATTTTTTACCGGCCAAAATTCAGCCTTTGTATCGCTGAAATAATGATCGAGCAATGTCCGTTTCAGATCGGACCGGGCAGCGTCATTCATTAATAAGTCGAACAGGCTATTATCGAAATAGCCGTAGTCAAGCCTATCATTCAGTGTTTGAACGCTTCGAATATACTGATCGAGCTGATAACCTAGCCGGGCATTTAGAAACCAGAAACCATCGTGCTGAAGATAGAAAAAGGGCTGGGTAAAGTCATCTTTATGGGCTGTCTTGACCAGTAATGCGAAGTTTTCCTTAAACGTAGCAACCAATTCAGGAGTGATCGTTATCCGGTTATCCGAGATAATATGTTTGTCAATCAGTTCGAGCAAACTAATCAGAAAAACTGGCTTGTGCGGGGCTTTGCCATACTGTGTTCCTCCTTGCCTAAGCTTTGTAAACTTCCGCTTGTAGGCCTTTAACAAGATTTCATCAAAAGGAATCGACATAAAAACTGGAATTTGACAGGCAAATGTAGCACCCTTCTAATAAGATTGCCCAAACCGTCTTTTTGCCGTATTTTTATCGGCTTACAACCTATTTTTCCAAATTTAACCGCGACGACGGCTTAATCTATGAAAACACAGTTCCTCTTAGCGGCTTTGTTGGTGCCGTTACTGGCCGTAGCCCAACCCAAAGCGAAGAAAACACCCACCGTTGCTGTAGACCCTGATAAACAAACCATCCTGGCCGATCTGGACAAACGATTCCCGGAATATTCAGACATATCAAAACAAATCTGGAATTTCGCCGAGCTGGGCTATATGGAAGAGAAAAGTTCGGCCCTACTGGAAGAACAACTACGCAAGGAAGGCTTCGACGTAAAAACGGGCGTAGCGGGTATTCCAACGGCCTTTGTCGCCACCTACGGTTCGGGCAAACCCGTTATCGGAATTTTGGGTGAGTACGATGCCCTGCCTGGTCTGGCAACCGAAGCCAAACCGGAGTTTACACCCATTTCCGGACAGAAAGGTGGTCATGGCTGCGGACATAACCTGTTCGGAACAGCCTCGGTAGCGGCTGCCACCGAAATCAAAGACTGGCTCAAAAAGTCGGGGCATTCGGGCACCATCAAAATTTACGGCTGTCCGGCCGAAGAAGGTGGCTCTGGCAAAGTATACATGGTTCGCGAAGGTCTGTTCAACGATGTCGATGTGGTACTCCACTGGCATCCGGGCTCCTCAAATTCAGCCGATGCCGGTACATCGCTGGCGAATAAAAACGCCAAATTCCGGTTTCGGGGTATTGCGGCCCACGCGGCTGCGGCTCCCGAACGCGGTCGGTCGGCGCTGGATGGTGTCGAAGCCATGGATTATATGGTCAATCTGATGCGGGAACACATTCCTTCTGATACCCGTATTCATTACGTAATTACGAAAGGGGGCGAAGCGCCGAACGTGGTTCCGGCCTTTGCCGAAGTCTATTATTATGCACGCCACAAAGACCGCGATGTGCTGCAAAGTGTCTGGAAACGGATCGAAAATGCGGCAGAGGGGGCTGCTAAAGGAACGGGCACCAAAGTCGACTGGGAAATTCTGGGGGGCGTTTTCAACCTGCTGCCTAACGTAACCCTGGCCGAGGTGATGCACCAGAATCTGACAACCGTAGGCGGGGTCAAATACACACCGGAAGAAACCGAGTTCGCTAAAAAGATCAGCGAAACCTTCGACAAGAAGGTCCCAATAGAAGAAGCGGCTACTATCAAAGATTTCCGTGATGCCTCCGACAATCCGGTCAGTGGCGGCTCGACCGATGTAGGTGATGTAAGCTGGACTGTACCGACAGTTGGCCTCTCAACGGCAACCTGGGTACCGGGTTCATCGGCGCATAGCTGGCAATCGACAGCCGCTAGTGGTATGAGCATTGGGCAGAAAGGGATGCTGGTAGCCGCTAAAACGCTGGCCCTGACAGCCCTCGATCTGTACAAAAATCCTGCTCTAATCGAGAAAGCAACTACCGAGTGGAAGCAGAAACGCGGAGCCGATTTCAAATACGAAGCTCTGTTGGGCGACCGCAAACCGGCACTGGACTATAGAAAGTAAAGAGTGAAACCGGGCCGCCGGGGCGGAGCGAAAAAGTGAATGAGTGAATACTGAGTTCCCATAAAGTCCCTACCTTTGCGCCAGAATTCTAAAGAGTGAAAGAGTGAAAGAGCGAAATACTTTACGGCAGCTTTTCGCTCTTTCACTCTTTCACTCTTTCGCTCTTTAAAAATGCTTCGAACGCACACGTGCGGAGAACTCCGCCTTACCGACACCAACAAAACCGCAACACTCAGTGGCTGGGTGCAAACCATTCGGGATAAAGGGGGCGTATTATGGATCGACCTCCGCGACCGCTATGGGATTACCCAACTCCTGCTGGAAGATGGACAGACAGCGCCCGAACTTTTTGCCACGGCTCGTTCGCTGGGTCGCGAATTTGTCCTGAAAGCTACTGGAACCGTTATCGAACGGAAATCGAAAAACCCAAACCTGCCTACGGGCGATATTGAAATTAAGGTAACGTCGCTGGAAGTGCTGAATCCGGCCAAACTACCTCCGTTCCTGATCGAAGACGATACCGATGGGGGCGATGACCTTCGCATGAAATATCGGTACCTCGATTTGCGCCGGAATCCCGTTCGGCGGAATCTGGAATTACGGCATCGAATGGCCCAGCAAACCCGGTTGTACATGGATGGGCAGAACTTCATTGAAGTTGAAACCCCCGTTCTGATTAAATCAACGCCCGAAGGTGCCCGCGACTTTGTGGTGCCCAGCCGTATGAATCCGGGCGAATTTTATGCCCTCCCACAATCTCCGCAAACTTTCAAGCAGTTGCTGATGGTATCTGGCTTCGACCGTTACTACCAGATTGTGAAATGCTTCCGCGATGAAGATTTACGCGCCGACCGCCAGCCCGAATTCACACAGATCGACTGTGAAATGTCGTTTGTGGAGCAGGAAGACATCCTGACTATGTTTGAGGGACTGATTCGACACCTGTTCAAAACCGTGAAAGGGATTGAGCTGGACCAAGTCCCTCGCATGACCTATGCCGATGCCATGCGGTTCTACGGGTCCGACAAACCTGACACCCGCTTTAGCATGCAGTTCGTTGAGCTGAAAGGCACGTTCGATACGGTCGATATGACGTCGGGCAAGGGCTTTGGCGTATTCGATTCGGCCGAACTGGTAGTCGGGATCAACGCCCCAGGCTGTGCTCATTATACCCGCAAACAACTCGACGAACTGACCGAGTGGATCAAACGCCCGCAGATTGGTGCCAAAGGGCTGATTTATGTCCGGTATAACGAAGATGGTACGCTGAAATCGTCGGTCGATAAGTTCTATTCGGAAGAGGATCTGAAAGGCTGGGCGGCTCATTTCGGTGCGAAACCCGGCGACCTGATGCTGATTATTTCGGGCGATACAGCCAAAGCCCGGAAGCAACTGAACGAACTTCGTCTGGAAATGGGCACACGGCTTGGTCTACGCGATCCGAATGTATTCAGTAGCCTATGGGTGCTCGACTTCCCATTGCTCGAATATGGTGAGGAAGAACAACGCTGGTTTGCCATGCACCACCCGTTCACATCGCCCAAACCGGAAGATATTCCGCTACTGGAAACCGATTTGGGCGCTGTTCGGGCCAACGCCTACGATATGGTTATCAACGGCACCGAAGTCGGTGGCGGCTCCATCCGAATCTTCAACCGCGAATTGCAGGCCCGTATGTTCAGCATTCTCGGCTTTTCGGACGAAGAAGCGAAAGCTCAGTTTGGTTTCCTGATGGATGCGTTTGAATACGGTGCGCCACCCCACGGCGGTATCGCGTTCGGCTTCGACCGACTGTGTTCTATTTTCGGGGGCGAAAACACCATCCGCGACTTTATCGCGTTCCCGAAAAACAATTCGGGTCGCGATGTGATGATCGACTCGCCATCGACGATCTCGCAGGCGCAGATGGATGAACTGAAAATTGCTACCGTAGCCAAATAACGTCCGGCTTAGCCTCAAGACACCGAGGGCCTAGGGATTCTGTTCGCTATGCCCTCGGTGTCTCTGTATTTAAACAATCCCTCAAATCCAGAATCTTTCCAACATTGCATCCTACTTTCGTAGGATCAATGAGTCGATAACGGGATGAAAGTACTGGTAATTGAAGATGAACAGGGCCTGGCCGAGAGCATTACCGATTATATGGTAAAAGATGGCTATATCTGCGAGACAGTAACCACATTCCGGGATGCCGAAGAGAAGATCCACCTGTACACCTACGACTGTGTAATCGTAGACCTTACCCTGCCCGATGGCAATGGCTTCCAACTGATTGAAATGCTGAAACGGCTTATGGCCACAACGGGCGTTATTATCATATCAGCTCGTAATGCGCTCGAAGACAAGCTGAAAGGCCTCGAAATCGGCTCCGACGATTACCTGACCAAGCCCTTTCACTTATCAGAACTCAACGCACGGGTAAAATCGTTGATGCGTCGGCGCCAGTTTGGTGGCTATACCGAAATCCGGTTTCAGGAACTGGTAGTCGTGCCACAAACGCGCAAAGTGTTTGTCAACGGGCAGCTCACAACGCTTTCCCGAAAAGAGTACGACTTATTGCTATACTTTCTGTCCAACGTCGATGTAGCTCTGACCAAAGCCTCTATTGCCGAACACCTGTGGGGCGACAACATCGACTCGGCCGATTCGTTCGATATGGTGTATTCGCACATCAAAAATCTGCGTCGGAAACTGCTCGAAAAAGGTGCTGCCGATTACATTCAGTCAATTTATGGGATTGGCTATAAATTCAGTCAGCCTTGAAACTGCTCGCCAAAACCAACCGGATCTATTTAGCCTTTTCGCTGGTCATCTACCTGCTGACGGCGCTGGCCTTTTACCAGATTGTCCGATTGCTGATTTACGACGAAGTAGAAAGTAGGTTGCGGGTCGAACGAAGGGATTTTGAAACATACGTCCGTATACATAACAGTTGGTCGAGCAGTCCGTATTTCGTTGAGAACAAGATCGAGGTAGTACCCGTCAGCAAGCGTCAACCCGTAAAGGAATCATTCAGGGATACCCTGATTCTCAATCGGTATGATAATGAACTGACTCCGTTTCGCCAGTTGACCTTTTACGAACCGATTCACGGGGTTATGCACCGGGTTTCGATTCGGAAGTCGTTGATTCAGACCTATCGGCTCATTGAAGTAATTACGGCAACGATGGTGGTTTTTCTAGGCTTACTGCTGTTGGGCATGTTCTGGTTTCAGCGACGGCTATCGGGTCAACTCTGGCATCCCTTTTACGATACACTGTCCCGCATCAAGCAATTTGATCTTAGCACCAATTCGTCCCTGGACCTCAGCCCAACCACGATCACGGAATTCAATGAACTGAATGACGTTCTTCAGAAAATGGCGGCCAAGATGCAACAGGATTACCGGAGCCTCAAAGAGTTTACCGAAAACGCTTCGCACGAAATCCAAACCCCGCTGGCGCTGATCAATGCCAAAGTAGAACAATTGATTCAAACCGAGTCGCTTTCCGAAACGCAAACGCACTGGATTGAAACCATCTATCAGGCTTCACGTCGTATTTCCCGGCTAAATCAGGGGTTGTTGCTGCTGGCCAAAATCGAAAATCGCCAGTTTAATGATAGCCAGCGGATTGATTTGGCCAACCTGCTGACTCAGAAACTAGCCGATATGGACGATGTGCTTTCGTTTAAACACCTTTCGATTCAGGTAGGGCCGGTCGTTCCGTTCGAGGTTAGCTTACCAGCAGCCCTGGCCGATAGTCTGGTAACGAATCTGGTCAACAACGCCATCAAACATAACCAACCGCAAGGCCGCATCGAGCTAACTTCTACCGCCGATCAGCTATATCTGCGCAACAGCGGAGGGTCCCTGACTACGGAGCCCGAACGACTTTTTGAACGATTTAAGAAGGAAAGCTCCGGCCCTGATTCGGTTGGTTTAGGCCTGGCTATTGTCCGGCAAATCTGCGATAGCTACGGACTGCGGATTGCCTATCAGGCAGCAAACGGTGTACATGAGATTTGCATCAGCCGCGCATAACCTTCCGATCCTAGTCCATCACTAATCGGGCTGTGTCGGCAGTTTCTCCGAATCACCACGACGTTTCAAACGATAGATCAAGCCAATGACAAGATTGTTTTTACCCGTAGCGGTCTGGGGAGAAAACACGCCACTTTCAAACGTTGCCGGATTATAATTTGTCTGATTGACAGCACCAACCTGCAAAATCCACTGTGAGTCGAATTGATAGCCAGCGCCCACATAAAAGCGATTCCGCTCAAAGACAGGCCCAACCGGATTGAGGAAAATCTCGTCGTAAATCGACAGGAATATGGTTTTATCCGTAATGGTGTGCTTGTTTAGTGGGATGAACGTGTTGAATCGGTAGCGTATTCGATTCCGAAAGGGTGTACTGCCATCCCGATAGGTAAACCACCGCTGCTCAATCCGGTATCGGTGTTCAAATTTGAGTCGCGATAAATATTGGTTGACGGTCAACTGCTCCCACAACCGTTTCTCGGTGTTGAGTGGCCCCGCCGATAAATCCTGGTAGTCGTAGGTAGCATACCGCCCTCCGGCTACCATCAATGAAAAGTTTTTATCGACATCATAACTGACACCACCTTTCAATTCGTTGTAGAAGAACTGCTGAAAAATACTGTTGCCCCGTGCCTGTATTTCGGCAAAGCCACCCCATTTTTTTTCACCGCCCGGTAGCACCAATGTACCAATCAGCCAGGTTCCTGTCGGGGTAGAGGGTGTAAGCGACGTTTGTGCCTGTGTACGTCCAATAAACCCCCAAACCAGAGTCATCGTCAGTACACTAATACGTTTTATGCGATTCACAATTAAAATCTGCTACAGTGCTTCTCTAAGTAGAATTACGCACAAAAGTAGATAACGTTAGGGTCATATTAAATCGACAATATCAATGTTAACAATTGTTTAATATTGAACTGGATACCATCAGGTTATAATCAATAGACCATAGATTGTTATGATACTGGCCCGACGCTCCGGTTCTGATTCATCAAGATCTGTGCAAATCATATGAATCAGAACAATCTGCGATCGATCAAACGTATGGCTATAGGCGCAGGCGGATTCAATTGGTGAGGTTGCAGAACGAGTTGAAACCAGGCCACACTATGCCAGGCCCCCATTTTATAACCAATATGCCGGTAAACCCCAACCGGCTCAAAACCCATTGACTGGTGAAAGGCTTCACTCTTCGGATTTGGTAAGGTTATGCCCGCATAAGCATTATAATAGCCCTGCTGACGCAGGTAGGCGAACAAGTTGGTATAAAGCTGGCGGGCAATCCCTTTTCGATGCCCGTCGGGATGCACATACACTGACGTCTCGACCGACCATTGATAGGCCGGTCGATCCCTGTGTTTTGCGGCATAGGCATACCCCAGCACACGGCCATCGACCTCGGCTACCAAATACGGAAGTTGTTGCTGAATGGATCGGATACGTTCCGTAAAGGTATCGACTGATGGAACATCGTATTCAAACGTAATGGTCGTATCGGTAATGTACGGCGCATAGATCGCCAGAATGGCTGGCGCATCAGTTGGAGTCGCAAAGCGTATCGTCATGAGCTTGCATTAGGCTTCATGCCGATACAGGTTAAAATTCCCCAGAATCTGTTCAATATGAATAACTTCGTCAGCATCGTCAAACGAAAAGCCATTACCATATTTATACCAATATAGCCGTTGTTCTGGAGTTAGTTTTTGGATACTTGGGAAACGGTCAAGGGGCATAATGATAGCACGCCCATCTTCCAGTTCAACCCGTAACTGGTTATTGGTCGGAAAACTGATCGATTGTACCTTAGGTACAACATCCCAATATCCTTCAACCGGAGGTTTCACGCTTACCATATCAATTGATTTTTATAATTTCCACTTTCTGCCCAGATAGGAATTGTTCCCATTGCTGAATCAATTCTTCTCTATATAACACTGTGATCTGCAAAACTTCCCGCTGTTCACTGAATGACAACTCACCCGATTTCGCCATCTCAACATCAGGCTCCAGCCATACTTTACAAAGTTGCTCGGTCCCCTTGCGGCCTACATGAACATGTTTACGATTCTCAAAAATATCTGTTCCGAATATAGTAAATATCCAGACAGCCCGGTAGATCAGTAGCTTAGGCACGCCGTTAACTTGAATTATCGAAAAGCTAATTTATAAAAACCCTACTAAATAGTAAACCATTTCAATAAAATCAACTACAATCTCTAAAAGAAACTCTCGTTATTACCAAAAGAGTTTTGACTACTACGGAACGATGTAGAATGTATTCGTCTATCCTGATTAAATTAACGCTTCTATTCTATACCTCAGCCAATAGCCCCTGCGCAATCAGGAAATAGACCCCTATGCCAATGAGGTCGTTGGCTGTGGTAATAAATGGGCCGGAGGCTACCGCCGGGTTCACCCCGATCCGATTGAGTACCAAGGGGGTAACGGTACCCATAAACGAGGCTAGTAAAACTACAGCCAGCAACGAAATAGCCACCACAAAAAACAGCCGGGGCTCGCCAATAATAAACGTATACGTCCCTGCAATCAGGCCGACGACTAAGCCATTGATAATAGCGACCAGTAATGTGCGAAGAAGCCGTTTGGCCATCGTCATACTCAGCCCCGTAGAATCAGTGAGGCTTTGCAGAATGAGTGACGAGGTTTGAATGCCCACATTCCCGCCCGTCGATCCAATGATCGGAATAAAGGCCGCCAGCGCAGCTACTTTGCCCAGTTCGCTTTGAAACCCATTAATCACGGTAGCCGCCAACAAACTTCCTACAGCACCCGCCACCAGCCAGGGCAATTGTACTTTCGACCGCTGCCAGACATTGTCATCTTCCTCTACTTCGCCCGATAACCCCGAAATCACCTGAATGTCTTCTTCGGCCTGCTCGGTAATTACATCGACGACGTCATCAATAGTAATCCGGCCCAGCAGGCGTTGCTGCACATTGACGACCGGAACAGCATCCAGGTCATACTTTTGCATCACCTCGGCCACTTCCGCAACGGGTCGGTAGGTTTCCACAAAGACAACATCCTCGTCGTAGATATCGGCAATTTTGGCATTCTTACGGGCCAGCACGATTTTCTTCAACGATACCAGCCCAAGTAGTTTGCCTACGTCATCGACCACATACACCGCGTACACGTTTTCGACATCTTCGGCCTGTTTCCGAATTTCCTCGATGCAGGCATTCACCGTCAGATTGACGTTGATCTTGATCAACTCTTTCTGCATCAGGCTACCCGCTACACCATCTTCGTAATGCAGCAGGTCCAGAATGAACCGCGCCTGCTCGCGGTCTTCCAGCAATCCCATGACTTCCTCGCGCACCTGAATAGGCTGCTCATTGAGCAAGTCAACGGCATCGTCCGAATCCATCTGGTTGATAAACGGAGCCAGTTCTTCGGAGGTAAAGAGCTTTAACAGATTGGTACGTTCGGCCGGGTCAAGATTAGCCAGAATTTCAGCCCCTACCGATTTATCCAGCAAACTCAGCAGATAATGCGCTGATTCGGATTCCAACTCATCCAGAATACCCGAAATATCGGCTGGAAACAGCTCTTCCATCTCCGCGCGCAACAGCGCGTCGTCGCCCGCATCAATGGCCGACTGGATTCGTTCCAGGTATTCTTTGGTGAGTTCGAACGTCACGACTTAAAAAGCGAAAGAGTGAAAGAGCGAAAGAGTGATTTTACTAGGAAAGCCTGTCTTTCACTCTTTCGCTCTTTCGCTCATTAATACTGTCAATTCCACAAACTGTGCCACGCTGAGCTGTTCGGCGCGTTTTTCGAGGTAGGGACTGGCAAGGGCAGCTTCGGTCAGACCCAGCGGCTTTAAGGCATTTCGGAGCGTTTTCCGACGCTGATTGAATCCGTGTTTGACCACCTGTACAAATTTCTTTTCATCACAACCCAACTCCGTTTTATCATTACGTCGAAGCGAAATCACACCGGAATACACTTTGGGGGGCGGATTAAACACGTCTGGATCAACCGTAAATTCGTATTTGATGTCGTACCAGGCTTGCAGCAGCACACTCAGGATACCGTAATCTTTGTTGCCTGGCCCCGACGCTACGCGCTGCGCTACCTCCCGCTGAAACATACCCACCACCTCAGGCACCCGATCGCGCATGTCCAGCACTTTAAAGAGAATCTGGGTCGAAATATTGTACGGGAAGTTGCCTATCACAGCAAAAGGCTCCGTACTATCGGGTTGTTTAGTAGGTAATAAGTCGGGGCGGATAGTCAGAAAATCGGACGGCAGAATCCGACCTTCCAGTGCTGGAAAATGCTGTTTCAGATAATCGACCGATTCCCGGTCAATCTCAATAACATACGTCTGAAACCGATTATCGTTCAGTAAAAATTGCGTTAACACCCCCATTCCCGGCCCTATCTCAAGCACTTCCTGATAGTTGCCATGTCCGGTCAGTAGCTCGGCGATACGCTGCGCAATACTAAGGTCCTTTAAAAAATGCTGACCGAGTTCTTTTTTGGGCTTTACAGACATTATACGGGCAATTTTCGGGCGGCTCGGGTTTCGATGCATCTGCCTCTAAGTGCAAAGGTACGGGGCATCCGGCAAATTATGGATTATTGGCTGCTAGTGCATCGTATAAATATGCATTCTACTGAATACATCAACGCACAAAGCAGTCGTTCATAACTTATAGCCAACCACGTATGTATAAACCCTACCCTATCCTTGCTACGTTTCTACTGCTGATTTGTGGTCTGTTCTCGCAGGCGCAGACGTTACCCATGCAGGCAGCTACTCATTTCAACCAGTTTCAGGATGCATACGGTCAGAAAAAACTCGACTCGGCCAGTTACTATGCGCAACAACTCGCTCTCGAAAGTCCAGAACTGTTAAACTTTCTGGTTCACGACAATTTCGCCCAAAACTTCATTCCGTCAACCCATTCGCCGTCCGATAGCGTTTTTGCCCGGCAATTGCTTCAAAAACTATATTCGGGTAACCTGGCCCTTCAGCGCAGTACGTACCCACTACACCAATGGCAGGACATCCAATCCAATCTGAACAATAGTCTGAAACTTCACCAATTACTGAAGGGATTTATGGTTGCTCAGGAGCGTACTGAAGAAGAAATCGGGAATCGGCTGGATCGGTATGCGTTATTGATTTATAACGCCTTAAAGCCACACCCTGCCTATGCTGAACTGGCCGACACCTTGTTTGAACACACTCGTCGTCGGCTTGAGCACGCAGTGAATGGGTTTTACTATCAACAAACCGATGATCGAAGACAACGGGCCGGGCGAGCCTACTTCCGGTATCTGATGGCTTATGCGAATTTTGTGAAAGCCAATGAAGCGTTAAGTCAGCAAAATCCGACGCTGGCCGAGTCGTATTTGAAAGCGGCCTCTCAGTTCAGCCCCGACGATACCGACCGGATGGCCAAGTCGGCCTATTTCTATGAAGCCGCGTTTCTGCTGGATGGCAAGGAAGATTTTCATGAAGGGTATGCCCAATTCCTGATGGCAAAAGGCGACACCACCAAGGCGGTAGATGTACTAACGGAACTGACGCTGGCTGACCCCGGCAATCTGCCCCTGCTTAAAAACTACTATCAGAAAACCCATTTTTCAACCATACCCTTCCAGACCTACTGGACAAAAAAGCTCAATGAAAAGTTGAAGCCTTCTGAGACGTTTCGAATGACAGACCTCAGCACTAGCGTATTCGACTATAAAACGCTTCGCGGAAAGTGGATATTGATTGATTTCTGGGGAACCTGGTGCCAGCCCTGCGTAGAAGAGCTGCCCCGCTTCCAGACTTTTTATACCGATTTACAAAAGAATGGTCCTGGCAATATTGTGGTTTTTACCGCTGCCTCACACGACACCGAAGTGCGGGTCAGGGAGTTCATGAAAAAACATGGGTATACGTTTCCCGTTGTAATGGCCGATGAAACCTTTATCAAACAATTCCGGGTCGGCGAATACCCTACCAAGGTCTTAATCACTCCCCAAGGAAACCGGATGAAAATTCCGCCCGGAACAAACTGGGCTGAACGGGTAACGATTCTATCACAGAATTAATCGGCCCTGGGGTTTCCGTATAAAATAATAGAACCGCATGAGCGAACCGACTGATTTTTATGCCCTCTATGATTTAGTATACTGTATTTAGTCCGATTTTAGCTTCCTCACAGTCTGGATCAATTCCCTGATAAGAAAACGAGCGAACCGCCGTCTGGAGGTTCGCTCGTTTTCTTATTGCTTAGCCGTTAAAGCTTAGTAACCGGGATTTTGAACCAGGTTTTTGTTGGTATCGATTTCCCGCTGAGGAATTGGCAGCACGAGGTTATTAGCATTGTAAGCGGTTGTACCCACCGTACCGGCCGTACGTTTCACATCGGCAAGTTGCTGCCCTTCAAACGCCAGTTCCAGACGCCGTTCCAGTAGGATAGCCGCCAGATCGACCGACGTGAGCGGAGTGGCTTTAGACCGGGCTCGAACCAGATTAACATCGGCCAATGGCGTAGCGCCAACAGCGGTGTTCAGACGAAGATTCGTTTCGGCACGAATCAGGTACATTTCAGCCAGACGAACCACAGGCACATCACCGTATTGGTCGTTGTATTTGCTGGTGAAGGTGTTCTGCCCTGCTGTATTGAAGAACGTGCCCCGCACATCGCCCGCACTGTACAACTGACGGAATTTGGTTTGCACCCGCACATCGCCACGTCCCTGATTGAGCGCCGAAGCGTAGAACGTATTCATATCATTGGCCCCGTCCTGGTCGGTCACGATAATCTTGAAGATCATTTCCGAGCCATTGGTGGCATCGTTGAATACATCGGCAAAGTTGGGCGCAAGGCTATATTGCCCCGATGTGATGACCCGGTTAGCGGCATCACGCGCTGCGGTATAATTCCGCTGTTGCAGGTAAACACGAGCCAGCATAGCAGCCGCAGCTCCCTTCGTGGCAAAACCGTTACCTCCCGACTGGGTAGCGGGCAGATCGCTCTCCGCCTTGGTAAGGTCGGCCAGCACCTGAGCATACACTTCGGCAACGGTATTGCGGGCACGGTAATCTGCTTCCGTTACACTGTTGGTAGCAGTCAGCACGAGAGGAACCCCCGGATTTGATGCAGGTGCACCATCGCTCCAGTCTTTAGCAAAGGCTTTTACCAGTTCAAAATACAAAGCTCCCCGGATAAACAGGGCCTGTCCTTCTGTATTGGCCCGATTGCCCTGCCCTACTTTATCTAGCGCCGACAACACATTGTTGGCCCGGTTGATGGCATTGTACCCATCGAGCCAGAAATCGCGGGTGTAGGTGTTGGACGTTGTGACAGCCTTGCGCCAGATTTCGTCGATGGCTGCATACGTTCCGCCAAATACGACATCCCGGTTGTCGCCCAGCAGGTCACCAGCATACTGGATTTCCCCGCCATACACGTTCACGTCACTCAGACCGTCGTAAGCGCCGGTCAGCGTAATCTGTACGTCCTGTTCGGTATTTAACGCCTGACTTTGCTCGATACTTTGCGTTGGCACAACGTTCAGGCGGTTGCCGCAGGCCGTCAGCAACATACCGACGGTTCCGGCGTATACCCAATGTTTTATGGATGAATTCATAGAAAAATGCATTTAGAAAAGCCGTTTTAACGGAGCTATTAGAAACCGATGTTGATACCGCCCGTGATGGTGCGTGCCTGAGGAGCCGTATAGAAATCGTATCCTTGGGCAATGTTCGATACAATGTAGTCGGCGTTTACTTCTGGGTCCCAGCCGGTATAGTTCGTAAACGTCAGCAGGTTCTGCCCCGTCACAAACAGCCGAACGTTCGTCAGTTTCACCCGGTTGATCAACGCTTTCGGCAGGTTGTATGATAGGGTAGCCGAACGCAACCGAACAAACGACCCATCCAGAATGAAGCGACTGGATGACTGGGCCCCGTTGTTGTAGTACAACCGGGCTTCCGGTACGTTGGTGTTGGTATTCTGTGGTGTCCAGGCCGCTAGCTGATCGACGGTCTGGTTGTCTTCATACCGACCGTTAGCCGACGAATACCGACCTACACCGTAGAAGTTGATCTTGTTGCCAAATACACCGTTGAACAATACACTCAGCGTAAAACCTTTATAACTGAAGGTGTTGGTCATCCCTGCCGTCCATTTAGGCAGTGGGCTTCCAACCACGACACGCTGCGCCTGACCATATACATTGGTCGTTGAGCGATCAATTGACCCGTCGGCATTTTTCGTGTTTTTATACCAGAGGGCATCACCATTGGCCGGATCGACACCCGCATACTCCTGTGTGAAGAAAACGCCTAGTGGCTGTCCTTCCACCGCCCGGCTCATGGCATTAATACCTCCTTCAATAATCTGGCCCTGTAGGTTGGTGATTTTGTTGGTGTTGGTAGCGGCATTGAGGTTGGTCGTCCAACGGAAAGCCCCCGTGAGGTTTTCGGTGTTCAGCACAAACTCAAACCCTTTGTTCTCCAGACTACCGACGTTGCGGAACTGGGTAGCAAATCCTGTGGTGCCCGGTACGTTTACGCTCAGCAACAGACCCGACGTTTGCTTGTTGTAGTAGTCAATTTCGCCGTTGATTCGGTTGTTCAGGATGCCAAAGTCAACACCCACGTCGAACTGATTGGTGGTTTCCCATTTCAGGTCGGGGTTTGCTAACTGCGATGGCCGCTGACCGGGTAGGGTACCATAGCTGGCATCGCCCGTAAACAGACCCAATTGCGGGAAATTCTGAATCTCGGCATTACCCGTCTGACCGTAACTGGCCCGTAGTTTCAGGAAGCTGATGGTTGTACTGTTTTTCAGGAAATCTTCTTCCGACAGTACCCAGCCTGCCGATGCTGCCGGGAAGAAACCGTAGCGGCTATTCAGACCAAAGCGGGAAGACCCATCGACCCGGGCACTTAAACCGACCAGATACCGATCCGAAAATTTGTAATTGGCCCGCGCAAAGTACGACAGGAAGCGGTAATCGGTTTGCGTTGATGACCCATCCGTCTTGCGAGCAGCACTGATAATCTGCCGATAAGCATCCGATGGGAAATCACGGCCCTCGGTGAAATTGGTTTTTTGCTGCGATTGCTGGTACGACATACCCGCCGTCAGGTCAAGGACACTACGGCCAAACAGCAGATTGTACGTAAAGAAGTTGTTGGTCGTATAGTTCTCTACCCGAACGTACCGATTCTGACCAATACCCTGTGGCGCACCAAAGTTACGCTGGGTTTTGCTGTTGTAATACAGTTCTTCCTGCTGGTTGAGCACATCCAGACCAAACTCCGTACGGAATGACAATCCTTTAGCGATCTGGAGTTGGCCAAACACATTGGTCAACGTGCGATAGACTGTCGTATTGAAGTACGCATTACCAATGTTGATCATTGGGTTGTAATAGGTCGGAATGCTGATGTCGCCCGGAGGAGTCCCTACAGGCAGTCCCGTAGTGGGATCGATAGACGGGGTCATTGGCGGTAAAGCCACCATCTGCATCGGATTATCGAACTGGTTATCAGCCGAAATCCGTTGGTTAAATGTGCGTGTCAGGCCCATATTGATACCCACCCGTAGCCGACTTGATACCTGATGATCCAGATTCAGACGCCCCGAATACCGTTTGAGGGCGTTGCCAAGCAAAATACCTTTCTGATCCAGAATCTGTCCCGACATATAAAACGTCGTTTTTTCGTTACCACCATTCAGATTCAGATCGTACTGCTGATACGGTGCATCCTGATAGGCCAGATCGCCCCAGTTGGTGCTAACCTGTTGGGGTGTTCCATAAGTTCCCAGGCCCTGTGTTTCATAGAAGCCCTTCATGTACGAACTGTAGGAATCGGGATCGGCCGGATCAAGCCCTTCGATACGGTCGGAGTTAGCAGCCGCTTTATTATAGAAATTCACGTACTGCTCTGTATTCAGGAACTGTAATTTACGGGTAGGCTTGCTCGATCCGTATTGTGCACCAAACGTGATGTTGGTGCGCCCGGCTTTTCCTTTTTTGGTCGTGATCAGCACCACACCGTTGGCAGCACGCGCCCCATAAATGGCTCCTGCCGATGCATCTTTCAGAATATCGACCGATTCGATGTCCTGCGGATTAATGTCGGCCAATGGGTTGGTAGCCGCACTGTTGAAGCTCAGGTTATCCGTCGTAACGGGCGTGCCATCCACTACATACAGCGGTTGGTTCGACGCTGATACGGACGACTGACCACGCACCCGAACCTGAATCCCCTGGCCCAGTTTACCCGACCCGGCATTGATCTGCACACCGGCGGCTTTACCCTGAAGCGCCTGATCGAAGGTAGTAACGGGTTGATCCTGAATATCGGCCGCTTTTACTTTCGCGATGTTGCCCGTCAGGTCACGTTTAATTTGCTGACCGTATCCTGTTACAACAACCTCATTCAAGTTCCGAACGTCGGTTTTCAGGACTACGTTGATCGTTGATCGATTATTAACCGATTCTTCAGTCGTTGTAAAACCAATAAAACTGAAAACGATTGTAGCATTAGTACCAACATTGAGCCGGTACGTACCTGTTGCGTCGGTAAGGGTTCCCTGTGTACTTCCTTTGACGCTGACCGATACACCTGGCAATCCACTGCCATCGTCGGACGATGTAACTCTACCCGAAACCACCTGATTTTGGGCATAAGCCCCCCAGGCTGTCATCAGCAACAGGAAGCTAATCTGTACGAGTTTTCTCATAAGTTGTTAATGAAACATGAGTGATAATAGCGCAAAAGTACAAAAGCCATCATTAAATTAAAAAATTGTTAAGCATGATCAGACAGTATACTACAATTGTTAAAATAGAATAATTAATTAATAAATGAGTTATTAAAAGAATAAAATATCCATAAAATATCTATTAACCCAACTATTTAGACTTCAATATGCATGATAAATTGTTTGAAAATTCCTATTTAACTACTCAAAGTTTATTTCAACCTATCTACAAATAATACAAGAAACTACTTATTATCTAAGTAAAAACAACCAATTTCACCTAAGTACATTCTACCAAAACAGTCCTCAAAAAATGAAGACATCAAAATGGTAACCTGAATACTATCAGCCACTTAACAGGGCTATTTTTGATCGGAGAGTCCGGCCGATGGCTCATCTTTCGAACAATTGATTAAACGATGAAACAGCTTTTGCCATCTAATCGTTAGTGATATGTGCCCGTAAACGCAAATGATAATGAACAAGAAACTCCTGTCCACCTTATGCCTGATTCTGCTCGTAACAGGCTTACGCGCACAGGTACAATACACAACCGAAAACCCGCGTGTAGATGACGTAAACGACCGCGATGTTACCATCAAGCGTATCGAACTGACTGCTCAGTATACAATCATTTACATGAAGTTTGAATCGCAAAGACAGGCACTAACGCTTCCAAACCGTCCCTGGCCATTTCCAATTCCAGCCCCTAATGGGGAGGGCCAATCAACAAGTAACATTGGTTTCCAGCCTACGGCCCGTTTATACGTTAATCAAGGCGAAAAGTCTTATAAATTCATCAGGGCAGAGAATATACCGGCCGAAACCCGTCGGCGTGTACAACCAGGTGAACGGGTTGATTTTGTAGCTTATTTTGAACGGATTGATCCTGGATATACGACCTTTGATCTATATGAATGTAGAGACAGTCAGGGTTATATATGCTTCAACTTCTGGGGAGTACACATCATAAATCCATTACGAAAAAATCAGTACTCGCAGCGTACTCCCAAAGCCCCAACGCCTGTACCTGTACAACCCAAAACGCAGCAACCCCGCTATACCCCCCGCACCAAACCCGGCGTTGGAACGGATGAACCCGCTACACCTACACAGCCTAAAGAAACCCCAACGGAGGTGGCGATTAACGGAATTACGCGCGATGCCAAAACGAAAGACCCAATAGTCGCTACAATAACCTATCGGCTTATTTCGGGAGCCGAAGCGGCTGGCGATGAACCTGCCGATTCGGTGCGAAGCGATGACCCGACAGGTAAATACCAGATTCCAATTGGCCGAAAAGGTGTCTATGCGTTAACGGCCTCTGCCAAAGGCTATTTCAGTCAAAGTGATACGCTGGCTACCAATCGCGTGGATGTGACGCGCGATTTCAATCTGGTTCCGATTGAAGCGGGTGCGAAAATCACGCTAAAAAACATTTATTTCAACGCATCGCGATACGATCTTAAACCCGAGTCCTATCCTGAACTGGATCGGCTGGCGGAGGTGATGCGGGGCAATCCAACCATGCAGATCAAGCTGGAAGGGCATACCGACATTGTGGGTGAATTCGATGCCAACGTGGAGTTGTCGCGGAATCGGGTCAATGAAGTGAAGAAATATCTGGTCAGCAAAGGCATCAGCGCCGGTCGAATTGAAACTGTTGGCTATGGTCCCTCCCGCCCGATCAACGCTAACAAAAGCCTGAAAGAGCGTCCTGAAAACCGCCGGGTAGAACTGGTCATTGTGAAGGTGTAATGCCTTTAAACGCAACGAGACGGAGCTGCCACGGATTTAAGAGAGATTTTCGGCTGTTCGTCGTGACATCTCCGTCTCTTCTGTGTTAAAGGAATATGAAACCTGATTTCGACCTCAGCCTTGTGTTATCCCGGATTGACGAAGCCATCCGCCCCTTTCCGAAAGCGGCTATGTTCGACCTGGCCGAACGAGGATACAACACCTTGTTTGAGCAACTGATTTCGTGTATTGTCTCGATCCGAACGCTCGACGAAACCACAATCCCTGTCTCGTTGCGTCTTTTCGAGAAAGCCCGTACCCCTGAACAGCTATTGGCGCTGGATATTCCGACCTTAACCAGCCTGCTTTACGGCACCACCTATCCCGACCAGAAAGCATATACCCTGCATGGCATCGCCGAACGCATCATCCATGAATTTAAAGGCACCTTACCTGCCGATTTTGATACGCTGACGTCCCTGAAAGGAGTAGGGCCAAAATGTGCCAACCTGGCCTTAGGCGTCGCCACGGGTCAGGCAGCTATAAGCGTCGATATTCATGTGCATCGGGTAGTCAATCGCTGGGGTTATGTAAGTACCAAGCAGCCTGAACAAACACTGAAGGTGCTGGAAGTCCAGGTGCCTCAGGCGCAATGGATAAATATCAATCGGCTGCTCATGCCGTTTGGAAAGCACATCTGCACCGGCACATTACCCCACTGCTCTACCTGCCCGGTTCTGGCCTATTGCGAACAGGTTGGTGTTGAGCGGCATCGGTAAAATTTGACTTGGTTTTCTGTTACGCGTTTCGGCCGTCCGAAACGCCTTGCGATACTTAGCGAGCTATATTATTTTTTCATTTCTGTCAACATAGCCTCGCGCAGATTGGCGAGCGTTTCCCGGCAAGCTTTGTCAATTTCCTGATACAATTCTGTTTGCCGCTGAACCGTCTGCTCAATCACTTTTTTCGGAGTGGTTTTGCCAGCAGCCGAACGTTCCATTTCCGCAACCGTACTGCTCGTGGCGCGGATAGGCGCACTCAATCCGTTGCTTTCGGCGATCAGATCGGTTAGGGTAGCGCGGTAACGACCATATTTAGCTTCAAGAGTCAATGTATAGCGGACAGTCTGGTCATGGATTTTGTACATCGACTTGACAAACAGAATATTATGCTCCTGATCATACTGCTGCTCGGCGGTGAGGTCGGACGCATAATAGGCATCGGCCCACTCATGAAATTGTTCCATCAGTTGCCGGGCCGGTGTTTTCGGATTGGGTACTTTAATGATCTCCTGATATTGAACCTGGCCAGCTTCATTGTTGGGTAATCGTACCTGCGCAACAGCCTGGATAGATGCACATAACGCAAGGATAAGCAAATACTTCATAGTGAAAAGGTAATGTAGACGAGCTACTCCAGTTCGGCAGGCAAAGGTCGTTGCTGACTCAGCTTTAAGTAACTATCGTGGTATTTTTTATTCCGCTTGACACCCGCACTGGTCATGACACCACTTAGCATGGTTTTGATCCAGTACCCAAAAATAAAGACCTGCGGATCACGGTCATAAAAAATACGCGAATCCGCTTCATTCTTTTTGCGAATTACCTGGCCCACAACAAAGTTTTTAAACCTCGTGAGCAGCGTTTTTTTCGTAGTATCGGCCGGGCTAAGCAGGTGGATTTTCAAGTCTTTGTAATGCAATTGCATCATACCGACCGATGCATAACGATTCCCCGCTACCCGTGCCCTAATGGGCTGTGCATAACCGGCTTCCAGATTGGCCGCGATCATAGGGCTGGTAATCCGGGTTAGTTCGGGCAGATGGACACCCGAGGTGTTGAGCGACATTCGGAACCCAGCCAGCGAATCGCCGTAGGATTCCCGATAAAGCAGTCGGTCGATGTGTAACCCCAGCAGTTTGGTACTGGCATTCAATACTAAACTATCCGTTAATCGATTCGGACGGTTGGTAATATTTTTCAGAACGCCATTGATATTTCTCAACGGAACGCTACCCACCCGATTGGTTAATTTGGAGGTTTCGTGATAAAGCACCTGGCTGTTAATCACCGATATGGAATCGATCCGAAACGGGAAACCCACCTGCCTGACCAACCGAGTAGGCATTAGCTTTTCGGGAATGAAGCTGGGATCGGGCAACCGTTTATCGCGCGACACGTCCGTCGTTACATTTTTTACCACAACATGATGTATCGCTATGCTCGAATCGCGATTCCACTGCGCCGAGTTCAGCCCGTTGAATTGGGCCTCTTCACCTTTTACGGTTATATAATCGGCCTGCAAACGGGATGGCGCCATAAACTCCTCTTTAGTCATCGTTGGCGTTATCCGAAACCGGCTTACACGCAGTCGAGCATTTTGCGGCTCCCAAGCCAGCTTAGCAGCATCTATAGCTGTTTTTTGCCCCCTGAACGATACATTGTTGGCAGCCAGACTGGTGTGATCCAGCCAGGTGCGCCAGGATTGTTTTTTGCCCGCCATCCAACTGAAACCCGGATAATCGATCTGAGCGGTAATATGGCCAATGAGTAAAGGGTCGGGGGCTATACTTTTCTTAAGATTCAATACAGGCCGTAACTCGCTGGCTGTCAGACTAGCCTGTAAATGCCCCACCAGCATTGGACGGCCCAGTTGAGTACCGGATAAACTTCCATTGCTAAGCTGAATCGTAGACGAAGGCAGAATGGTCTTGAGTCGTGGCGTACTGAACGTTGTACTGGACGGAACAATACGTAGGGACGCAAAGGTAAGCGCTTCGTCTTTGGCACCGAAGAAACTCTGCCCGGCTATATCGACCACCGACTGAACCTGAATGGAACTGGAATCTTTTTGCAGCGTATAGGCCACTTTCGCTCCCTGCACATCAAGATCGTGTAAGGTAAACGTAAACGGAATTGGAAAAGCTTTGGGGGGGGCCGATGAGCCAGTAGGCTGTTGTTTACTCACCACCGTGAGTTCGGGCTGGTTTATTTGCAGCGAATGAAAGCGTACGGTCGAAAAATCAGTCGAATTCAATAAGCCTTTGAGCTGGATTTGAGGAACAAAAACCTGCATAGTCTGGCCAGGCCGATTATCAGTGTAGCGTAGATCCGTGAGCGTAGATGTTTGCTGGCTGTTCAGATCGATCTGTGCTACCGACAGGCGTTTACTACCCGGGAAATTCACATACGTATCCACCAGTTTACCGCTGAACTGTTCCCAACCAATATCCCCGGTTTCGGTAGATAGTCTATCGATACGAACATTAGTGCCCTGAAAGCCTGCCTGCGTTTGTGGTGATAAAGCGATGTTGAGGGCGATATGATCGGCCATCAGTTGATCGATATGCAGGAGGGGGACCGGCTTTGGGGGTGGTTCGGACGAAGGGACTCGGGAGGGCCGGGCTGGCTTTTTATGCGTCAATCGGGCATCAATGGCTAAATCATGCACACGGAGCAACTCGACCTGTATATCTTTCGAATGCTGAAGGGCATCCCATCCCCAGGCATCCCAGTAGACTTTGCTGGCTGTCATGACTGTGCCATTGGGTAGGTTTACCTGTAGCCTATCTACCTGGTTGTAGCGCTGTTGCCCTTTCAGCGTGTAATTTTTCAAGGCCACAGCCACTTTGTTGGTCGTCAGGTGTGCATCGGCTATGGTTAGCGTCGGTATAGCATGTTTTATGTCGATCAAGGAATCGCTGACCAGAAAATCGTTCAGCAACACATTGGCATTCATGTTATGCATCGTTACCTCCATGGGGCCATCGCCTTCCAGATGATAGTGTGCATTGGCGTTGATGATCTGAAAGCGCTTTACCTGAAGCAGCTCGCCGAGCCCGTGGAGAGTTTTGAATAAATCGACTTTTCGGGGCGTGGCTGTGGCTACGACAAACGGTTTCGGCCGATTATCGCCTTTTTTTGTCGCACTGATATCAATGCTCGGCTGTACCAACTCGGCCGCCGACGCCACAATGCGTTTCTGCATCAGATCTTCAAGACTCACATCATGCAGTTGCAGGAGCGGAGCTTTAAATGTCAGTCCTTTGCCTGTTATTTTTCGGGAAGCCGTGCCATAGAGCACGTTTCGAAAAATAACGTCGTTTCGAACCATATGAAACGATTCGACCCCGATTTTGAACAGGCTATCGGGCGAAAAAAAAGCGATATTCCGTAAACTCAGATTGATGCTGTCGGTACTGACCGAGTGCTCACTTTGGGGATTCAGCACCAGGTTGTAGATACTCATATTGGCCTTCTGCGTCCCTCCTCTCGATACCGGATTGGCCTTATTTCCAAGCAGTAGCTCCCCATCTTTAATTTGTGTATACCCAATCGTTACGGTTTTAAACAGGGTTTTAAGGTTCGACTGAATCGTACGAACGGTATCGGTTACCTGGTCTTTACGACTCTCGATGGGCAACGTCAAAACGGGCCTTAGGCAAATGAGCGTATCGAGCCACAATTCTCCTTTCTGATAAACAGCTGGCAAATGGCTGGAATTGAAGAAAAACTTCTCCGCCCGTAAGCTCAACTCCCCTTTTTTATCGGTAGCTGGTTTTCGAAAATGGACCGAATCCATCTCGAATAACTGGGTCGAACTAATGAAGTGCAGTCCTCGAAAACTAAGCGTATTTTTTCCGTCCGACAGTACCCATTTCTGGCGTCCCAGGGCTAATTCAATATGATCGGAGGCCAGCACCCGTCGGTCGTCGTTGTCGATCTTCGAAAAGTTGCGAACCGTCAGGTTAATGTCTTTAATCAAAAATGGGTCTGTCGTATTGCGCTTGTACAGGGCGAACGTTCCGCCCTGTACGTTAAACGACTTAGCGTGCAGATGCGCTAAGGTTTTTTGAAGATTTTCGAGAATACTCGATGTATGAAAACGGGTTTGGCTATGCCCATGTGCATTGGTTCGGTAGTCGTGAATAACAACCTCGGGCCTGCTTACCGAAAAGCTATCGACCAGTAATCGTTTGTTTATCAACAACTCCTGCCATGATTCGACCGACAAATAGGCGGCTGGAATTTTTATAGAATAGTAGGAGGATGCCTTCGTGGTATCTTTCCGGGTAAACACCAGCTTATCGATGGTAACTGTTTTATGCAGAAGCGACAGGCTAAGATCATGGGTTTGAAATACATAGCCTCCCTGCGTTTCTTTATCGACGGCAAAGGTGATGATTTGATTCAGATTATGAATCAGTACATAATAGACAGCCCCTGCCGCCAGAAACGGGAGCATTAGTACCAGAAGAACTAGTTTTACCCAGCTTTTTGACGTCACCTTCATGGTTTTCTTGGCGTATAAGACAGGAAGCGTGTGCAGACAGAACGCAACTACTGTTCCTTAACTTAACAAGTGACTGAGTCAAGGGGTTTTATTTTACTGATCGACTGGAAGAAAATAGAGAACAATAAACTAATTATCAGACTCTTACAAAGATACATAACGAATCAGAAATAGCCCGAATGAAGGCTATTTCTGATTCTCCCGGCTCCAGATAATGTAATCCGTCACAGGGGCTTCGACCAGCATGGGCCGGATGAGCTGCACCACCTGCCCCCGATGGTAAGCCGCGTGGTGACTCATGTGCGTTAAAATTTCGACCAATGGCGTTTGGTGGGAATTGCCTTTTGAATCCTTATAGGCAATCGACTCGGCCAGTTGCCCTTCGGAAAGCCCACCGACGTAGCTCTTCACCTGACGGTGCTGCCGATCGGCGGTTTCGGCCATCCAGCTAACGGGAATATCTTCCCAGATTGATATAAACACCGACTGGTTCGTAATTCGACCTATCCAGACCTGTTGTGCGGATAAAATGTGTCCCATAACAGCTACGGCTCGCTGCGGTGGATTGCTGACCGTTTCGAGGGCCGTAATGACCCGGTGGTTAGCCCAAAGCTCATAGTTGAGTAGCTCAATCAGATACTCTTTCATTGAATGCCTCGTTTAGTTGCCTGATACAATGCTTCCACAATGTTCGTTCGGGTATTCAGGTTACTCAGCGTATTGTTATTGCGGGTAGGGTACACACGGTTGCACAAAAATACGTAGGTGAGATTGTAGGCCGGATCGGGATCGACCCATACAAACGTACCGGTAAATCCAGAATGCCCAAAGCTAGCTTTGGTTGCCGAACGGGGTGCATTGCCCGAATAGGTGAACGAGGGTTTGTCGAAGCCTAATCCACGACGGTTACCCAGTTCAGGAAACTGATAGCGGGTGAACTCTGCCATCGTTTTCTGCGAAATGAATTGCTGTCCACCATACGACCCCATCCGACGATACATATCATACACTTTCATCAGATCGTTGGCCGACCCAAACAACCCCGCATGACCCGACAGGCCATTGAGCATGGCAGCCCCTTCGTCGTGTACACGTCCCCAGATGAGCGTTTTGCGAAACAACGAATCGTATTCGGTCGGTACAATTCGGTTTAGAGAATAGAACCGCCGGGGATTAAATGTCAGCGTAGTGGCTCCCAGTGGCCGGAAGAAGTTGGTTTTGACATATTCCTCGAAGTTGACACCCGTAAGGTGCTTCACCACGAGGGGATACATAATGAACGAAAGATCGGAGTAAACGTACTCTTTCTTCTCATTCAGCGGGGAGTCCCGAATTTGCTGATAAATAACTTTCGGGTAGTTTTTGAATTCAAACAGGCTGTCGGTCACTTCAATCGGATAACGGCCCGAGCGTTCGTCCTTAAAGGTTTTAGGCTTCCAGGAACCATCTGGATTTTTAGTGTCCATCCAGAACGGAATCCAGGCTTTCAGCCGGGCCTGGTGCGTTAGTACATCCCGCCAGACCAGCCCCGCCTTATTCGACTTTTTCAGAAAGGGCAGATAATCGGCCATTTTACCGTCCAGATTGAACTTACCTTCATCCACCAGCTTCATCAGGGCCGGGGTAGATGTGCTCACTTTCGTAACCGACGCCATATCATACAGATCATCCAACTGGACAGGTTTAGGCTCAGCCCCCAGCGATGCATCGTACGTGTGGTTTCCATATGCTTTTCGGAAGATCACTTTGCCATCTTTGGCCATCTGAACCACGCAGCCCGGAAATGCCTTTTGGGTTATCCCCACGTTTACCAGTGAGTCAACTTGCTGCGCCAGGTAGCGGCTGTCGATGCCCACTTCTTCGGGAATAGTGTATTTCATTCGGCCGATGGGTTGAACAGGTATACCATCGCCAAACCGGAAACGCTGATTGACAGTGACCGGCAATTTGCCCGAAGCTCCAATAGCACCGAATATCAACTGGGCCGACAGTTCTTCTGTATAATTAGTCAACTGATACGGCATCACCACTGCCCGCGCCTGTTCGATGTTCCGGGCAGTCTGTACCGTATCCATCGGAAAGGTGAGTTTATCCAATACATATGGATTACCGAATACTGTAACAACTGCCTTACCCGTTGATACTAGTTCACTAACCAAAGCCGCCGTTTTAGCCTGCAAACCATAGCGGGCAGCCGGACGAATATTATTCAGGTGAACATCAACCAGAATCAGGTTATAATTCTTCAGTGAATCGCGCACCTGAGCCAGCGTTGAGTCGGGTGTGCGGGACGTAATATTGAAATGATTGATCTGCGTGTAATTGGCGGCCATCTGCTGAAAAGCCGTGATCTTATCACTTTCCACAGCTACCGACGCAATACGCAGGGTATCAAGGCGTTGCAGGGGCAGCAGATTCCGATCGTTTTTTAGAACAGTTAGACTCGCTTCGGTAAGTTTCCGGTTGAGCAGATCGTCCTGTACTGAGTTAAGATCGCTGACCAGATTGGTGAGATCAATGGGTTTGTATCGATCCAGCCCCGCCCAGACTTTGGCCCGGAGTACTTTCAGGCAACGGGCATCCAGCGACGCCTGACTGATACGCCCAGCGGCCACGGCCTGTTTGATTTTCGCCAGTGCAGCCGGAACGTCTTCCGTAAATTCCAGAACATCCAGGCCAGCTTCGATACCCAGCTCGTCGGCCTGCCCCGATGGGAAATACTTCGTAAGCGCTTTCATGTTCATCGCGTCCGAAAACGTTAATCCCTGAAAGCCCAGCTCATTCTTGAGCAGGTTCGTTACGATGGCAGGCGATAAAGTGGAGGGGCGATTGCGGGTCGTATCCAGTGCCGGGACACTCAAATGCGCCACCATCACTCCAGTGGCACCCGCTTTAATCAGTTCGCGAAACGGATATAATTCCAGCGAATCGAGCTGAGTCCGGCTTTTGGCAATGAGCGGCAGATCGTAGTGAGAATCGGTACCGGTATCGCCATGGCCCGGAAAATGTTTGATGCTGGTTAACAGCTGGTTGTCCTGCATACCCTTCACATAAGCGAGGGCTTTACGAGCGACATCATACTTGTTTTCGCCAAACGAGCGGAAGTTGATAACTGGATTGTTTGGGTTATTGTTGACATCGACGGTGGGCGCAAAGTTGACGTGCATACCTAATCGACGGGCTTGCCGAGCCAGGCTGGCCCCCATGCGATAAATCAGACTATCGTTCCCTTGCATGGCCCCCAGCGTCATCTGATAGGGATAGCGGACCGTACTGTCCAGCCGCATGGCAAGTCCCCACTCGGCATCTATTGCCATCAGCAGCGGAACTTTCGAAACGGCCTGTAAGCGATTGGTCAGTTGAGCTTGCCGAACAGGCCCCCCCTGAAACATGACGACGCCACCAAGCTTGGCCGTTTGTACCAGACGAACCAGCGAATCTTCATAGGAAGGTTTGCGGTTCGAATAGCCCGCCACCATGATAAGCTGAGCAATCCGGTCGTCGGGCGACATGTTGGTAAATACCGAATCGACCCAGCAGTTTTGACGATCGTTGAGGTTAAGAAAAGCGGGGGTAGTGGTTTGCGCCACTACCGGCATGGAGAATAAAATGCTGATGAAGAGAACAAAAATTGGCCGTCTGAAGGGCATAAGCTAACTATATTACGAATTACGAGGTACGATTTACGATTTTTTTCCTGCGTGACCAATTAAAATATGAATCACACTATCTAAATCGTAAACCGTACCTCGTGGTTCGTACCTAGTCAAATGTCTTATTTTCTGTATCGGCTGCGATACTCAGGCCCTACACCAAAACCATAGCCAAGCGTAATGGAAACGGTTGAATTTTGCAGCGAACTCCGTGGCCCCCATACGTTTGGGAAGGCTTGCACATCGGTTAACCCCAGTGTATACCGGGCGTCGATCAGGAAGTGCTGCCGATTGCCGGTGCCCCAGTTCAACTGAATACCACCCGTTGCTCCTAAGTCCAGATTATTGAACGCGTCGCTGTTGTCGCCGTTCAGAACCGGACCAGTCCCTTGCAGATAATCCCCTTTTATCCGCTTTGCATTGAGTTTGATGCCTAACGATGGGCCGACAAAGAGGTTCGGTCTGAAGTTTCCATTCAGGGTCAGAAAATAGCGGGCTACCACCGGAATTTCGAGGTAGTTGACACGCTGAATAAACTTCATGTTGTTGCCCTGATAGCTCGTACCCCGTTGCGAATACAAAACATCGCCCGAAATACCGAAATGATTTAGCGAGCTATACATCAGAAAGGCACCTGCCGTGATTCCAGGCGTAAAGCTCATCCCATCGGCGCTACCCCAGTAATTAGATAAATTCAAGCCAACACGCGGACCCGCCGTGAACCGCTGCTGAGCCGAACTTACTGATAAACAACCGATAACAAGAAAAGATGAGAGAATAATAGAACGTAGTGAATTTGCGCGAAACATAAATAAATCAATGGGTTGATATGCCCCGTTAACGCTTGATGTTCGGCAAATGTTTTAATTTTTCGGGAGACTTCAATCTTTTTTGCCTATAAAAAAGTCCATGGTATACCTTGAACACAGATTTTTATGATTCTCAAGACCGATGAAGATCGGGTTCATTCAGAGCCTGCTTTGCTATCATAATGAATACTGAGTAATCATAAAGACCCGCGCCCTATCAGCAAGCAACACGTTGATAGTTAATGAGGTAAAAACCTGTTTCGCCCATAGTATGCTGCTTGTTTAAAACCGTTTTTGTTGCTGGCACAGCTGGTCTAGACTTCGGATAATGTTTCGGCGCGAAGAAAATAAAATAAATCGCCATCGCCAGCATAAACAGGATGGCGGCTGTTGTGGTAGCAATCCAGAGGGGCCAGAGCCGTTTTCGATTGGCCGATTCATGTATACGCCGATGCAGCGCATCACGAAGATCGACCATTTGATCGGCCATTGGGCCATTGGCGACGTTCGTAGCCGTTTGCTGCATGGCTTCCAACCCGGCCAGCGCATCCGCGTAAAACGGGTTTTCGAGCAGTAACCGCTCAACACGATGCCGTGCTGGTCCGCTCAGTTGCCCAGACCGATACGCCTGTAAATCGTCGAATGTCAATTGGTCGTTCATTGTGGTGGCGCGGGGGACACCCGCTTTAACTAAACGATGTGAGTTTTCACCCACGTTACTTAATGGCGACTCATACAAATTTTCAAATTTCGTCGGCCATTTTGCAAATAACTTTTTACCTGTTTCAAATCATACCCCGTCTGTTCGGCTACTTCTGTATACGTCTTTCGTTCCAGGTAAAATAATGTCAGGCATACTTGCTGTTCAGAAGGCAGCATCAGCAAACAGGCTTCCATCCGGGTCAGATCTTCTTCCAGTTCGGGCAAGTCGGTATCATCGCTGGTAAACTCATCCGTCGATTCACCATTAGCATCCGATTCGGCCTGATTGACCAGCGCAACGGTTGGATGGGCCTGACTTTTTCGCAATTGCATCAGGCAATAGTTGCGAGCCACGCTATGCAGCCAGGGGCCAAACTGCTGAACATCATGCCGACGCAAATCAGTTATGAGTTGCTCGAACAGGTTCATTACTGCATCCTTGGCCTCCTCTTCGTCGCGCAGGTAATTGAAGCAAACCGCGTAGATCAACTCCATATGCTGTTCATAGAGCTCACCCAGAATAGCCAGATCGCCTGTGGCCCGATAAGCCGCAAGAAGAGCAGCCGAATCGCTACGGGAACGCTCAGATGTAGGTTTAGGCTTACGAAACAGTTTCAGAAACATAGGTGTAGGGCTACTTATGACTAAAGATGCACAAGTAGCTGGAATTCCATAACCGAACGCTGTTCAGGATGGTTACAGTATGAACACAAACGCTTTATCCCTATGAAACGAATACTTTTTTTAGGCTGTCTGCTCAGTACGCTAAGCCTTACAAATTCAACAAACCTAATATCGTTGGAACTTCGCTTGGCCTCGAAAGCCAGGCAGCAGCCAATACCCAATCGCCCGGCTGTTCAACCTAAACGACGTGATACAACAAAACCATTGCCTGATTCAACCAGACCCGGTAACCGACGACAACCCCGGCTTCGGCCCGATTCGTTACGCCGTGGAGGAGCTACCCGAATCGATACCGTCCGGCGCTGATCGATAGTGGTTAGGCCACAGGTTTACGCTCTTTCTTTTTGCGCTCACGCTCGGCCTTTCGCTCCCTGCGCTTTTCCTGCCGTTGGGCTTTCCGTTCGGCTTTGGCTTCTTTACGTTCGGTTTTTCGTTCTTCGCGCTTGGCTTTATAATCTTCTTTAACGCTCTTGAGTGCGTCTTTAAGCGTAATATTGTTATCAAACTCATGCCGGAAAGCTTCCACGTACGCGTTGCGTAATAATCCGAAAAGAGTAGGCCATACCGCCGTCTTAATGTCGTCATACGTCCCATTGAGTGGAATCCGGGTAGCCACCTGATCGTGCTTCTGGTTTTTTAGCACATCCGTACCGACCTGGGCCAGCAGTTCAGTAAAAAAGCGACCTACTGACCGATGCTCATGCTCATTAAGCTTGAAAATTTCCATCCCCTTCGTCAGGGGTTTGATGTAGCCATTCAGTTTTTTATCGAGCATGGCCATCTCACTGTAAATACTGACAGTTCCTCGTTCAAAGTCAACATTACCATAGGCACGGGCGAGTTCATTGAGCTTAACCAGTTGAAGATTATCGAACATCAGGTTATAATCGAAATCAGGAACCACCTTTAGCAGATTCATATTGGCCGAAAATTTCATCGTACCACCATAGCCCGGCACATCGCCCGATGCGACCACCGGCGAAGGGAGTTTTTTGTTCCGGTCATCGACATTCCGAATATTGCGAACCTCGCCCTGAAAGCGTTTGATCGACAGGTCAGCGCGGGGCTGAGTAATTAAACTGGTCAGGTTAACCTCTCCGTCGATCACGGCAAATCGGTTTATCTTGATCGGAAGTAGTTTTTTCAGGAAGGCAGTCCAATCCACTTCGGCCCCAGTCTGGTTACTGGCCTCGTCTTTACTGAACGCGAAGTTAATTTCGGGTTTATAGCATTCTACCTCGCTTACCAGCCGTCCTTTAAATAAGGCTTTCCATTCGACAGACAGGTCGGTTTTGGGAATAAAAAGGAATGGTTCTTTAATCGACCCGTTAATCTTCCGAATGCGAAGATCGTCTATCTGATAAGCCCCTCGAATTAGCTGAATATCAATATCCTCGACATGGCCCGTGTAGCCGCCCATGTCGGCGAGGGTTTTATTCACATACCGCAGTACAAAGTACGGTAACAGCAATCGGGCAATGATCAGGAGGACTGCGAGCGCGATGAGGATTTTAGTCGTGCGTTTCAAAACGTTGCGTGATTGGTGTAACGTTTTGATAAACAAAAAAGTAAAGCGCAGGTTTGGAAATTGGTGCAGAAAGTGAACGTGGTGGAGCCGATGTCGTTATGACGATTAACGGCCATAACAACACCGGCTCCACCACGTTTACGTTCAATCTGCCAGTTTATCAATTAACGTCCGTAAGGCAGGAAACGCCGGCCACCCAAAGTCGTATATTTAAAATCTGTTGACCCATCGAAACGGGTTTCATCGAAGTTGCTGCCACTTGGCAAACGCGTGTATTTAAAATCGGCATTGCCCGTAAAACGAGCCTGGCTGAAGTTCGTACCTTCGTCAAATTTGGTGTATTTAAAGTCGGCACTCCGCTCGAAACGGGCTTTCTGGAACGTGGATGCCTCATCGAATTTGGTGTATTTGAAATCAGCATAGCCCTGGAAGGTAGCGCTACTGAAATCGGCATCATTCCGAAATTTGGTGTATTTGAATAGAGCGACCTTCTCAAATTTGTTATTACTGAAAATAGCCCGCTGGCTGAACGTCGAATATTTGAAGGTAGCATCGTCTTCAAATGTGCAGCCTTCAATCGTGACAGCTTCCGGGAAATCGGTATTGTAAACAGTGTTACTGGTTCGGAAAATTTTGCCATCCTGATCTTCGGTGCGGTAACCAAGAAATTTACCTTTGAACGTACAATTTTTGAACGTCATCGGGACATCAACCGTGCTCAGGTAATGCTGGGAATCTCCCCAGTTGCCATCCCGAACTTCTTTTCGATTGGCTAAACTGGTCAGATCCAGATCGCCAGTGATGGTGGCATTCTGGTAGGAAATCGCTTCTTTCCGATTGATTTTTGCCATAATGTCTTTCGCATCAACGGTTGTCTGCGCCAGCGCAGGCGACAAGGCAACGAGGGCAAGCAGGAGGGATGTAATCAGGATTTTCATGTCGTCGTTATGATGTTATTTCTCCAAAGATGCAGATACACAAAAGAAGGTTGCATCCGACAATAAGCGGCTGGACACAGTCGTCAATTCTGATAAAAGCCCCGGATATATTGCTCAAATGATAAAGACGCTTTAAAACACTAATGCACTTAAAAGTCAATATCAGTCAGTTCAAAATTCTGTTTGACACGGATGGTGCCATTCTCTTCAGTACCGGGCGCATACACAATTCGTTCGGGCTGGATGCCTTTCTGCACATTACCGATATCGCGCTTACGGTTTCCGTTGGAATCGATAATCAGCCGAACGCGGTACATACCCGGTTTGAGCCGCCCAAAACTATAGGAAGGCGTTCCGTACACCGATCGGACAACCTTGTACTTGTCGTCGAGCAACTCGATAATGAAGTTATTACCAGCCGACCCTACTGTTGCGGGGCTCACGCGACCCGCAATCAACCCGTAGCTATCCTCTTCGGCAATGGTGTATTTGGCTGAGTATCGGGCTAATGTATCGCCCTGCACACTGATAAACGCCCCCTTCTGCAACCTAAACAGCACACTGTCGCGCAGGTTGGTTTTTCGGGCAATGACCAGCCGGGAGAAATTATTACTCCACACCAGATCAGCCGGAGTCAGTTGAAACGGTTTGGTACTATCGGGACCAATAATAATCTGGTTTGTATTGTACCGGAGAATCGGCTTATTAAAGGTCAGCGTAAACTCCAGATTATTGTCGATTGGCTCGCCAGACGGCGGAGACACCTGCACAGTTAGCCCAGTCCGGTTTTTAGCTCTGGTTTTCAGTGGAGAAAAGTAAATCCGCTCTCGTAACTCCGTTACATTCCCGACCGAGTCTTCAGCCATAATCGTTACGTGAATAGTATCGTCGGCAGCGCGGTTGGCCGGTCGAAACAACCGAATCATTTTCGGATTTTCCAGAAACGACACCAACGAATCGCCCGATGAAGAACCGGACGCTGTAGTAGAAGTAGCCGTTGTCGATGTAGCGGACGCGGGAGCCGCCGTTGTGGATAGTGCGGTTGTTGCTATGGCCGACGTGGAGGTGGGGCGACCATAGCGCAGTTTATAGCTGGCAATACCGCTGCTGAGTTCCAGGCCCAGCGTTTCATCAGTGCGCTCACGTCGGCTGATACGCGGCTTTCCGTACCCACGAAAAGCGACCAGGTTCACATCCGTATAGTTACGGTTCAGGTTTAGCACGCTATCGCGGAAAGCAACCCGTTCGCCCGGTGTGTTGTTGACCAGGTTCAAATCCTTATCGTCGAACCCATACACTTTATACTGCCCTGCCTTCACGTTTTCGATGCGGTAGTTGCCATTACTATCGGTCCGGGCAAAATACTGAGGCCGTTTCCGATTGATCGGTAGCGTATCGGTAGGCGCAAACAGTCCGACGACAAAGCTTAACAGGGGCAGTCGGCTTTCGTCATCGACCACATTGCCCGTCAGGTAGAGCGAATCGATCATAGACCCGGTGCTGAATACCACTTTCGTATTTTTGGCAATGTTCCGTTCAGTAACATCTTTTATCCCGTCGGCAAAGTCGATGGTATAGGTCGTATTTTTCAGAAAAGGCTTGTTAAAATTTAATCGAATACCTTTGGGCAGCGATTTTACCACGTAGGTATTGCTATCCTGCGGAGTGATCGTAATTTTCTGTTGCAGATTTTCGCTGTTGACATACTCATCAAATTCCAGTTCCACAAACTTACCATCGTAGTTCAATTGACGGGCTGACGGGATACTACTGACCAGCTTAGGCGCCAATGTATCTTTCTTACCACCAGGCGGTTGGGCCACCTGTGCGCAGTTTTGCAGAAAAAATGGAAGAGCCAGTAAAAGGGTAAAAACAAGGAAATGAAATATTCTATCGTATAAATCGGTCACAAGTACCTGATTCAACACAAGGGATGAAAATCGACAATCGCTCTTTCGCTCTTTCACTCGTTCACTCTTTATTTTATCCTACAAAGGTAAACGTCCGTTCATCGTTTAACCGTACCGATTGACATAAAATGGATGGTCTGTTCGTTAGGATGTATAGAATTTTAAGAAAATTTAAAGGTAGCGCGCTCCGTGAACGAGAATGTGGGTGAAATTTGGGCGTATAGCGGCTCCCCTATTCGTTGCTAACTATTAAACAACTGTTCATGATTTGCACCCGTTTTTGCGCATGGCTATTTGCTGTTGCTTTGCTTGGTGGATTGGCAGGCTGTTCCAGCTCGACCGACCAGCTCGATAGCCAGATCAGCGATGCGCTGGAAGATAATACCCTCGATGTTGAAGAGGCTGATGCCCTGCGGGTCTTTATCGGTCAGGAGAGTAAGGTATTAGGGAAAGATAAAAAAACCAGTATTCTGATCACACCCGATGGAAAGTTGAATGAGTCGGCACTGGTGGCTTACATTAAACGAAATCGTACCTATCGTAAACTGGTAAAAGATGGTAAAACCCCTACCCTGAACCTATCAGGTGATGCGGTAGCTGGAAAGCCGTTGCGGCTGAAGCTTTATCTGGAGGCTAGTGGCAGTATGTTCCCCTACGATGCACCGGGCGGCAACGGGCTGTTCAAACGGACGCTCAATGATGTGCTTACGGAGTTCGATGCTGTTAATCCCAACCAGGGAAAACTATTTGTGGTCAATACCGAGGTTAACGATCTGGGCTTGTCGCTCTCGCAGTTTTTTAAGGAGAAAGACATTTTTACGGTTGCCAAAACGAAGGGCAAAACCACCAGTACCGACTTCGAGAAAATTTTCAGCGATATTCTCCAGAATACCTCTGGCGACGACCTGAGCATCCTGGTTTCGGACCTGATCTACTCCGACCCCAGCCTGACGGGTATGAGCGCCCAGAAAACCCTCGACGCGGCCAGTTCGTTGCTCACTACGGTATTCAATCCCTATGCCAGCACTCATTCGATGCTGGTCATCAAACTGAAAGCCGACTTCGATGGTACCTATTACAGTTGGAACAACGCCAAGAAAAAATATACGGGCGAACGACCCTATTACCTCTGCCTAATCGGCCGGAACGAGGCCATGCAGCGGCTATACCAGGATCAAACCTACCAGACCATCCGCCAGTTCAACGAATTACCCGGTTATCAGGACTCGTGGTTCTTTGGTCGCGATACAAAGACCGTTACGCCTTTCTACAGCGTTCTGGTCAACGATCCTGCCCGAAAAGGTCGTTTCAAGCGGTCAGACGAAGAGGTACGCAATCATGATAAAGCGGTTCATGCCCTCACCGATGTTCAGCCCGACGTAGCCGATAAAAGTTTAACGATCCCGGTAGCCGTCGATTTGTCGGCCCTGCGCGTACCCGCTTCATTGCTAACCAATGCCAGTCAGTACGATGTATCGGGTAAAGACAATTTCCGGGTCACATCGGTACAACCCTACGCCGGAGCTAACGGCACCACCCACAAACTACTCCTAACGACTGATAAACCAGCCCGTGGCAAACGAACCGTTACCATTCGCCTACGCCGGGAATTCCCTCCCCGCTGGATCGAAAATACCAATACCACCAACGATGCCTCACCCGACGCCAGCTCTACTTTTGGCATCCAAAACCTTTTACAGGGCGTCGAGCGAGCCTACAACCCCAATAACCAAACCGACTATTTTACGTTAACAATTAATCTTGAGTGAGCGAAAGAACTTTAAAGAGCGAAAGAGTGAATGAGCGAAAGAGCGGATTATCAATCCGACAAAACGCCAACATAAGCCTTTTTTCGCTCTTTCGCTCTTTCACTCTTTCACTCTTTACTTATGGAAGAATCCCTCTATAACTTTTACAATCTGTTTGTGAACAGTGCCCTGCTGGAAGATCTGTACCAGGAAGAACTGTTATCCCCCCTCACCCTGACGGCTATCGGCATTGCCTTTGTCGTAGCGGTTGCTTTCTACATCTGGCCGTTCAACAAAGTGAGTTTCAGCGGCATGGGCAACTGGCTGATGATGATGGGCGTTAGTTCGTTGCTCCTGTTTATTATTTCGCTGGTCACCTGCTATCAGAAAGAAGGCCAGGAAATTCCCCGCGACGAAGCCGACCCCAACCAGGGTAACCTCTTCGATCAGGGAATCAGTGTTTTCCTGAGTTACGCCTTCGAGATGGCCTTGCTGACGGCCGTTATTTTCTTCATCATTTCGATGGTGATGAAAAATTTCAGTAAAAATGCCAAACACCGGCCCATGTTGTGGCCTTCTAAATAACCCACATGTAGATACGCCATACCTGGCGTCTCCTGTGCGTCAGCAATTTGTTACGTCGGATAAAACCATCCGGTTATGATACGCCAGGTGTGGCGTATCTACGAAAAAAAAATAAAAATATGGCTAAACTATTTGTCTTTGCGATTGGCGGAACGGGTTCGCGGGTGCTCAAGGCCCTCACGTTTTTGCTGGCCTCTGGCGTGAAGCTGAACAATACGGACGAGGTGATCCCGATTGTGCTGGACCCCCATGCGACCAACGACGACCTGCTTCGCACCAAAGATCTGCTGCGTGAATACGGCAATATCCGGGCAAATCTGCAAACCAAACCGACATCGGGCTTTTTTAGTACCGAAATCAAAACGCTGAACCGCTCGATTGGCGGCAACGCGACCATTGCCGACACCTACGTTTTTGAACTTCAGGGCGTTCAGCAGGAGAAATTCCGGGACTATATCAATTACGAAGGACTCGATGCTCCGGCCAAAGCCTTTGCCAGTCTGTTATTTTCAGAAGAAAATCTGGAAACTAAAATGGACATAGGTTTCGTGGGTAACCCGAACATCGGCAGTACAGTACTGAATCAGTTTCGGTACTCGGATGTGTTTCAGGCATTTGCCGAAAACTTTGGGGCCAACGACCGCATTTTTATCGTTAGTTCTATTTTTGGTGGAACGGGGGCCGCTGGGTTTCCAATTCTACTGAAAAACATCCGGGGGGCTCAGGCCATCGGGCAAATTCCGAATCCGGCTTTCCTGCGTGATGCCAAAATCGGAGCCGTTACGGTGATGCCGTATTTCAGCCTGACTACCAACGAAAACAAGCTGATCGACCCGGCTTCGTTCATTGCCAAAACCAAAGCGGCTCTGAACTACTACCAGAAGGGCGTGAACCCCTCAGTCAATACGCTCTACTACATTGGCGACGATCAGACGAAAGCCTATACCTATGATCCGGGTGCGGGTGGGCAGAAAAACGAAGCCCATTTTGTTGAAATGGCGTCGGCGCTGGCCATTGTCGATTTCATGAACACCGACGATAGCAGCCTGGCTGTCAGCAACGGTCGCCCCGTGAATCCGGTATTTAAGGAGTTCGGTATCGAGCAGGATGGCATTAGTATCCAGTTGGGGCACCTCGCAGCGCCGACCAAACAGCAGATCAACTTACCGCTGTCGAAAATGGCTCTGTTCAGCACGTACCTAAGCCAGCGGCTTCGGCAAGCGGCCGGTACGGTACAATGGTCGAAAGCGAATCCAACCATTTCGTCGTCCTTCCTGAACTCATCGTTTTTCAATAGCGTCAAAAATTTCGACGCAGCTTTCCGGCAATGGTTGTCCGAAATGCGCGAGAACAAGCGGTCGTTTGAGCCGTTTTTGCTCGATGCGGCCAACCTCGGCCATACGGTACGCGGCTTTGAACCGAAAAAACGAGGCATTTTTGGCGGGGAGTCTGATGTAAAACTGGACATTGTCGACGACTTCGACCAGACGCTTAACAAAACCGCCGAAGGGAAAGCTTACGGCAGCGAAGCCGATAAATTTATACAACTATTTTCGGAAGCAACCGACCAGTTCGTCCGCGAAAAACTCCCGAAAGTAATGGACTATTAATAGTTTTCCGTTTACTGTCTTCTGTTCACAGTTGGCTGACGCGTCAATAATTTCGTGCGTTAGCCAACTGTGAACAGAAGACAGTAAACGGAAAAACAGTAAAAATTATGCCAACCACATTCAGCTTACATAACCCCGTTCCGGGCCTACATTGGTACGTGAGCAAGCCCTTTGGCACCGACCAGATTGCGGCCATTCGTGATCCCCAGGGCGGACAGACCATAAAACAACCGACTTCAATTCCGAGTCCGTTTGCCCGAATGGACCTGGTGCGGTCGGCTTTCCTGAACCTGGCCCTTCATCCCGACCTTATGGGCACGGTGAACGATCAACGTATTGTATCGGATGCCCTCGACGTGGGCGAGTTGTTCTTCAACTACGACAAACTCAAAACCTATATCACCATTACCCCCTTCGACATCCGTACCGATCTGGAACGGCTGCGACAATCCGTCAATCAGGGACATAAGCGGCTGGGCGATGCGCTGAAACTGTTTCTGGATCAGGATGCTGCCGAATACAATTTTGGCGACATTCACCGTCTGTTTGTTCTCAATTATCGAGGGCGGGTTGTTGGCGGCACTTCCCCAAAAACCCTCTTTTTCAGCTCGGGAAACGATTTGAGTTGGGTGGATGTATCGATGGGTAATGATCGGCTGTTCGATGCGTCGGTTTGCCCGTTGTATCAGCGTGACATTGAATATCAGAAGTTCTGGTACGCCATCAAGCAGTTCATGCCCAACTTTCGCGACCGTTTCCGCGAAGTGGATGATTACCTCAACCGGAGTCGAGCGCTGTTGCAGCAACACAATCCGGCCTTATTCTACGAACACATTGAGTCGCACAATGGGCAGCCGTTGCTGACACGGGAGAAGTTCGAGCAGGATTTCGACGAACTGACCACCGGGCCGGGCGATATTGTTGAAGTATTGGGTTTCCCGCTCCGCAAGAAAAAGTCGGATTCACGAGCCATTAGCCAGGTCAGTGATTTCATCATCCGTTCGGATAAATACGCCCGACTGAATCCGAACCTGCCCCGCCCGATGGCCCTGCAAAACCGCTTTTTCCGGCAGTTTACCTATGTGCCGCAAACACTCTGGAACTCTAATACGGTAGTACCTTACTATACGCGAGAATCCTGGCGCGAGAACCAGCGGCCCTTACCAGGGCAGCCGGGAAACTACCCCTGGCTCACGGTCAGCGATCTGCTGGAACCCTATCTGATTCGTCTGCCCTTCCCCACCGACCGGGGCCGTTTTTTCGACGGCAATCTGCAAACACCGGCTACCGACAAGGGCTTTTTGCTGCCTCTAAAGAAGGACTTCTTCGATTTCTTCAATGTCGAAGATTTGCTGACGGGCCGCGTTCGACTCAAAATGACCCCGCAGGGTGGCGGCATCAACGTAACGCTCGATATTCCCGTTACAGCCCCTAGTCAACCCGGCAATCAGTTTATCACGTTCGAGCGGCTATACAATTCGACAGTTGGAGGAGCCAGCGCTCCCAACGAACCCACAAACGAAGGCATTATCGTCGAAAACTCATTCACGGTCAACATCTATCCGTTTGTCCGTTCGGGTGCAGTCACTGTACCTGCCGATTACCGGGTTCAGTTGATCGAATCGGGCTTCGACAGCCAGAATCAGTATGAACTTACCTACTTCAGCGAACGGGCTAATTCTGAAGTGACGGTTGAGTCAAAACACCAGCGCACGGTTCGTCAGCAAAATACTGACGGATCGAGTGTGTATTATGTGCTTCGCGAAGAATTCGACTACCTACAAGCGCACATTCGGGGCGATGGGCGGGAAATGAAGGGGATTCTAATTCCGCGCTGGCAGCAATATAGCGGTGGCAGCAAGCAATTCGAATTTTCGGTCGATTTCGGAACGACGAACACGCACGTCGAGTATAAAGTGGATGGTGGCTCCCCTCGCCCGTTCGACGTGGCCGAACTGACGCCACAGGTCGCTACGCTAGTCAATCCGGCGCAATACAATCCGGCCCTGTTTGAATTGTTCCTGCTCTACGATCTGGAATTTGTACCGCCAACCATTGGCCCCGGCAAACCAGATAATTTCCCGACCCGAACGGCTATTGCCGAACCGATGAACCTGAGCTACAATCAGCAAACGCAGGCACTGGCCGACTTCAATATCCCGTTCTATGTGGAGCGTCAACCGGCGGGTTCCAACCGCATTACGACCAATCTGAAATGGGCGAAAAACAGCGATCAGACCGAACGACGCGTGGAAGCGTTTCTGGAAGAGTTGCTGATGCTCATCAAAAACAAGGTATTGACCGAGGGCGGGAATCTGGCCCAAACGACGGTGTATTGGTTCTTCCCGGCCAGTATGACACCGGGTCGGGTGAGTCAACTTCGGGCCGACTGGCAGACTCTGTACGACCGTTACATCGGCGGTGCCCCTGGCCGACTGCGTGAAGTATCGGAATCCGTAGCACCGTTCTACTACTACAAGCAAAACCCAACCCTCAGTGCATCAGCCCGGCCCGTGATCAACGTCGACATTGGCGGTGGCACGTCGGATGTGGTGGTGTACGAACGCAATGAACCCAAGCTGCTGACCTCGTTCCGGTTTGCCGGAAATGCCATCTACGGCGATGCGTTCAGCGAGTACGGAGCCGCCAGTCATAACGGATTCATCCGCAAATACGCTGACCGGATTCAGACATTGCTGGATAGCCAAAGCCTGGGCAACCTCAGCGACAATAACCGTCGGATTCTGGATACGAATCGGTCAGAAGACATTATGGCGTTCTGGTTCTCAATCGAGAAGAGCAACGACGTAAAAGCCAAAAGTATGCTGTCGTTCAATGGGATGCTGGCGAAGGATGAAGACCTGAAAGTGGTATTCGTGCTGTTCTATACGGCATTGCTTTACCACATTGCCCGGTTGATGAAACACAAGGGCATTAACCTGCCGGGGGCGATCACCTTCAGCGGAACGGGCTCCAAACTGCTGACCATCATCAGTTCCGACGATCAAATGCTGGGTAAACTGGCGCGGGTTATTTTCGAGAAGGTATACGGTCAGCCGTATGATACCAGTGGCCTGACGCTCTTCTACGAACGGAAAGGCCCGAAAGAGGTAACCTGCAAAGGGGCTCTGATGCAACCCGCCAACAACCGTCCGGTCGATACAGAAGCGATTAGTTATGTGTATCCGGCTACGTTCAACGACCAGTACCCAGAGCTGACCTACGCCGATCTGCGCAAACCCGAAGTGATCGACTCACTTTTGAAAGAAACCAACGAGTTCATTGATTTCTTTTTCGCGATCAATCAGCAGTTTAGCTTCGTTCGGAACCTCAACGTTTCGGCCCGTTCGCTGGTCGTTGCTCAGCAGGAATTGCGGACGCATCTGGACACCTCGCTCATGGATGGTATTCAGCGGAAAGAGGGCGACCTGATGGCCGAATACAGCGGCATGACCGACGCACTGGGCGCGCCTATCGAAGAAACGCTGTTTTTCTACCCACTGATCGGAGCAATCAATAAACTGGCAAATGCACTCGCGTAATGTTTGAAAGTTGTTACACAGCGTTCTACGGAGAGAAAATAGATTCACAGAGAATCTATTTTCTCTCCGTAGAACGCTGTGTAATGCCAAATCGACAAGTCACAATCGTTTATGCGAAAACTATTTTTTTTCATACTGGGCCTAGTCACCACTTCAACCTTTGCCCAGACGGCCAATCAGGCGGCTGTTGATACCCTGACGAAGGAAGTAGCCAAAGCGGTATTTGGAAAAATAAGCCAGGATCCAGGGCAGACCAAAGCGCAGGAAATTTACGACCAGCTTATCGACTGTGGCGATGGCTGCGACCCGCAGACGGTTATCCGGTCTGTAGGCGGATGGGATGCCGTGGGCGTAAAAATGCAGGAACTGAGTGAATTGAAAAACACGGCCAAATTCAACGCCATGTCGCCAGCCGAGGCTAATGACGCAATTCGGAAGCAATTGATTCAGTTTTATAGCCGTTACAAAAGTGATAACAACTACGGCAAGCCCTTAAGCCCCGCCGTTCAGCTAGGCATTATTCAGAAGATCGATGCGTTGCTACCGCCCTCTGACGAATCGGCCGAACCAACGCCTACAGCCAATCCGGCCCCGGCTAATGAGCCGGCCGATCAGGTTGCTGAAGGTGACAGCGTCAATGTTGACCCGACGCTTTACCGCATGAGCCAGTTAGAGCGGCAACTGAAAGAGAAAGAAGAAAGTAACCTTTGGATGATGATAGTAACTGCATTAGGAGGTTTATTACTCGGCGGTGGAGCGGTATATCTCTTACTTTATCGGTCGGCCCAGGCCGAAATCAACGCATTGCAGGATGAAAACAACCGCCTACGCAATGCTCTCGAAAACGCTCAACGGGCCAGGCCAGGCAATGACGTTAATACGGTCCGGTCGGCTGATCGTCAGAAAATAGCCCAATACGATGCTATCGTCGCTGAACTGGGTGGCGAAAACCCATTAACGGCCATTCGACAACTGAAGCAACAGACCGTACGAAAAGCCGAAAATCGGCCCATAATGCGTACTGGCGAGCCGCTGGTTGAACCCACTGTCAGTGTACCCGTCGAGCCGGAGCCCATGCAGGTACAGACGTCCCTGCCGCCACTGCCCCCGCTCGACCCGCTACCCTCACTGAACCGCTCAGAAGTTTTTTATTTCCCCCCACCCGATCCATCGGGTCAATTCGATCTGAGCCAGAAATCATCCGTACTCTCGCCCGAATCAGCCTATCGCTTCAGCGTGAACGCCGATAATCCGACCATGGCCACATTCCGATTTGAAGCCGATCCGGGCCGGGTTGCAAGGTTCATGACTTACCGGAATTACATGATCGAACCCGCCTGCGACAGTGAGAATAGCTACAGTGCCAGCCATACCCGAATCACCATGCGCCGGGATGGGGAAGCGACCCTCGAAAATGGTGTCTGGCGGGTGAAAACAAAGGCGTTGATTCGCTACGAGTAACCGGAGTTATTTGATCCAGCTTACACGTTATTTAACGATTTTCAGTTCGTCCACTTCACGCCCGTCTTTATCATACACAGTGTAGGTCAACGTTTTGCCGTTGATCGTCATGTGTTGATAAAACGGGCCACTTTTATACCGAACCTGTGCGTAATCAGCGGCTGGCCAGACTTCATGCTCACTGGGTATCCCAATTGAAATAGTATAAATGGTTCCCTGTGCTGGTGAGGCAACCGGCTTTTCGGCAAACATGGGCTTTGTCCGCTGGTAATAGTGCACATGGCCGCTCATAACCATATCGACGTGATACTGATCAAATAACCGACACCACTCTCGACGAATATCCGCGTAGTCTTCTTCAAAATTATAGGGTGGGAAGTGGAAAAATGCGAATTTCCAGTCGGCTTTCGAACTAGCCAGTTGCGCTCGTATCCAGGCAGTTTGGGCCTCAATAGGCGCTGTGGCATCAATCATCAGAAAGAGCGCATTCTGGTAGGTAAAGGCGTAGGTTTGTTCAGCAGGTACTTCTTTATTGGCTGGACCATTTTTGGGCAGACTGAACATCTCCTGATACATCCAGGCCCCTAGTCCATCCTGGCTATCGTGGTTTCCGGGAATCGGCATCAGCGGCTTGTAATGAAAAATACCCCCCGAATGGTGCCACAGCTCATCCCATTCGTCCCGGTGCAATCCTGTACTGACCAGATCGCCAGCAATGGAGTAAAAAGCGATTTCTGGATGACTCTCCAGCGTTTTCCGGGCCATAGCTCCCCAATCTGGCGACTTATGGGTATCGCCAAACCAGATGAATGAAAAGCCATCCGCCGTTGCCGACTGTGTGCGAAAGGTGGCTGGCACTGACCAACTCCCTGTTTTCGAACCAACGCGATACCCATACGTTTTACCCGCTTTCAACCCGGAAAGTTGCGCTGTAAACCGATTAACGTACCGATCATTCTGTAACAGCCGATCTTCCATCAGAAAAGCCGTTGCTGGTTTCGACAGTGTATCCGTTGCCCCCGTTAGCCAGTATTGAACCCAGCCATCTTTAACCGAAGGAGCCGTTCGCCATTGAATAGCCTGCGTTGTAGCGGGGTCACCACTCCAGGTCAACAGGATTTGGTCGGGGCGCTCCTGGGAGGGAGAGACGGTTCTTCGAAACGCTCCTACCAGATGGGCTTCCCTCGCCCGACCACGAATCGTCTGAACCAGTATCTGTCCACGCAACGACTCCGGTACGTCGGTAAGCGTCAGATCGCTCCAGTCATGGTACGTAAACGCACCGACCCGCAGCGTATCGAGTGTTTGACTGGTTGGATAAACGTTCGTGATGGTCAACTTGTCACCCGGCTTTTGCGGCCCAACACTGATAAAGTATACCGGGCGGTGTTTGTCGAAGCCATTGATGCCAAGCCGGACCGTTCCGGGCTGAACAACCTTTTGCCACACCTCGTAGGTGTATTCTTCATTTTTTACGAGCAGAGCCGTTTTCCGAAAACCACGCTCTGTCAGCCAGAAGGGCACCACTTTCTGGTTCTGATCCCGCATCAACGAAATCACGGCGGGTACGTCGACATCGAACGTCAGGTATTGGGTAGACAATACTTCCTTCTCCGATTCGGTCAGAAACTGAAGGATATAGCGATGGCTGATCGTATCCAGTTGTTCTGGTTTATGCGTTTCATAAAGCCGGGTAACTGCTTTATCCATAACCTCTTTAACGGATGTCGAGGTCGACTTCTGGTCGGTTTTACAAGCCCCCAAACCAGTACTAAGCCAAACGAGTATAGCGAAGCAAAGCCAACGAAAGTTCATAAAATTAGTACGTATCCATTCACGAATGGAGGATACGGCTGGGAAGTAGTTGTTGACTATACTACTTCCCGACGCATAAGAAGTACTACAGAGACGGGGTTATTTTTCGTCGCATACAGGCTATGTAAAAAGTAGTTAGGGCTAACTATTTTATGGAGAGTCGGCGGCCTGTAAAATTGCACGAAAATTAATGAACCATAATCCAGCCACGTTATGAAGCGCCTATCCACCATCGTTTCTCTTCTTCTCGTCAGTTTCTTCTCGATCGTTTTTCTTAGTTGTCATCCAGATGAAGGAAACGGCGTGCCCGATAAGCCAGAGTCTGAATTAAAAGGAACGTATAACGGCAATGCGACGAATAAAGCCAATAGTAGTGATCAAAAACCATTGAGTATGACCATTACCAGTACCGACAACCCAGTGGCTGGAACATACAACTTAAATGGTACTTCTGGCAAACTAACGGGTTCTGTTCTGGGAATGATTTTGAGTATGACCTTTAAACCGGATGCCAGCGGTACTACTTATAATTTTTCGGGAACGTCGGATAACAATGCCAGTATAAGCGGTACCCTGACTGGCGTGGAGTCATCAACGACTGTGACGTATACGGTGTTGGTTAAAAAATAAGGCAAACGTCTCTCCTGCTTTCCTGTTCGATGTTTTTTGGTTATCTCCCTCGTGCCTGTTCGCGGAGGAGACAGCCAAAAAACAGGTGTATATACTTCCCGATCTGGCGTTCTTCAGCATTACCGCTTTTTTCAATCATTTAATAAATCTGATCATTATTGGCGTTTATATCGTTACAGTAACAGAGGTGTTTGAAAAACTGTATCACGCCAGGCATGAACACAGGCAAAAGCACAAACGACCTCATCCGGGTTCTGCGGACAATACGCACATCTAACCAACCGTTCTGGACACATCCAGACTTTTAGTTTGGCACAACCGAATGAGAAAATCAACTGTTAATCAACTAGCTACTCAGCTTCTGGCGGGTAGCTTAGTGCTGTTTCTGGCCATTTACCTATCGGCTTGCTCCGGCTGCTCCCGATCGGGCAGCCATCAACCACGCCGGGCCCGACATAACACAGCCGCTACCGAGCCAGCGAGCCCAACGGCACCAGCCTCCGTTACCGCTACCAAACCGACTCTGACACAGGTGGGTACAGGCCCTACCGAGGTGCCTATGGTAAAAGATAAAGGGGTATACAAGATTCAGGTACTGATCAATGGGCATCCCATGAAATTTATTCTGGATACAGGTGCCAGCCTCATCTCCATATCCTCAACCGAAGCTGAGTTTATGACTAAACAGGGCACCATTTCGGAGGAAGACATCGTAGGGCACTCACGTTTTGAAGACGCCAATGGAGACATTTCACCCGGTGACATAATCCGGCTGAAATCGGTCCAGATTGGCGACCGGGTACTCGAAAATGTCAATGCCAATGTCGTTCGGAGCACGAAGGCTCCTCTGCTGCTGGGCCAGTCAGCCCTGTCGAAGTTTGGAAAAATTTCTGTGGATTATCGGCGGAATGTCGTGACGTTCGACTGATTTTTGTTGTTTGTAAAACAAGTTTTCAGAAATTGTCAGGTACTGGTATCAATCGGTTGTCAGAAATCGTTACAGATTATCCGGTAGCTTTTGACAATATCTGATAACCTGTTGGCCCTACTTGACAAAAATCCCTCCACAAATGACAGAATCCGAACTGATCGACCGACTTCGAGAAGCCATTGTGCTCGACGGCCCTGAGGTTTGGCGAACCAATGGCTACCTTCAGGATGCCCAACGGGCAGGCCTTTCGCTGGCTGATGCGCAAAAACGGGCGATAGACATTAGTCAGGAAGTCGCGAATAATAGCCTGCTGTTTCAAAATATACAGGCTCGTATTGCGCGGATGGCGCAACCCTCGCGGAGCCATTTCTATGATCAGGATTTAGCCCAGATCATCAATGCTGCTACATCACTAAAGCTGTCCCCCGATTTCGTCAAGAATCGCTGGGTACCTACGGTTCTGAAACGACTCGCGCCAACGCCTGAAACCACACCTGCTCCTAAACCGGCAGAGCAGCCTGCTCCGGTACAACCTGTCAATATCAGCCCACCAACACCATCAAATGAGTTTGACAAACTGATCAACCGGGAGCCGGTTGTCATTGAGCCGAAAGTCATTGAGCCAGTTCCGGTTCGCTCAACCAGTTCAGAACCAGTCGTTACGACACCTATTCCGCCACCGCCCGTTGTGGTGCAGCCTCCGGTTTATCAGGCGCCACCGACGTACACTGAGCCAGCACCGATAGTTCGTAGGTTTACCGCAACACCCGCTCGCATCCGTCAGGGGCAAACCGTAACGCTGGAATGGGAAGTTGAGAATCTGCTGGCCGTCACGATCGACGATCTGGGCGAAGGATTATCTCCCAAAAATCGGGGGTGGGTAAAACCCTCGAAAAGTACAGACTATACCCTTTTCGATGCTAATGACAATCCGTTGAGTACCGTACGGGTAGAGGTCACTCCCCGCGATCGCAGTGGTATTTATGGCGTTTTATTCGCGCTGCTGTTACTGGCTCTGATCTACTGGTTTATCAAAAGTAGTAATTCCCGACCCGACGAACCTCATCCGAAGTCGAAAGCAGAGCGGAGTACCACAGCCATTCAAGGCGATCGGCCATCCGAAACAGGATCATCTATCGAGACCTCAGAGCCCGAAAAGGAAGCCGCATCGACAGAAGCAACCGATACGCCAACGGAAGCCCCAGCCGATCAGACGGTGGCTACGAGCCAGGAAACAAAAGCGGCTACTAAACCTAAAGGTAAAACTACAGATGCCGATCTGAAACCGCCGGAACCCGAGTCACAGCCTACTACCCCAGCCGATGCCCGACAGGGAAAGTACGAAGAAGCCTTTGGCGATAAGCCTTTCGACAAAGTAGAGCTGGGTGCCGATGAACGCGGCTGGCGACGCGCCCGAAGCCACGGACGATGGGGGTACATCAACGAAGATGACGAATGGGTAATTAAACCTGAATATGAAGCGGTTACCCCCTTCCGGGGTAATACGGCCTCCGTTTTTCTAAACGGCCAGCTCCTAACCATCAACCGCAACGGCGAACAGGTCAGAAATTAAGCCTACTGGCCCAACGTAACGATTAGCTTCTGGAACGAAGTCCAGTAGCCCGACGAGGTTAGTCCAATCCCATTTCCGGGAAGCATTTTAAACAAATACGGGCTACTGCGAATCTCCTGCTCGTTTATATAAAAATGAAGTTCTTCCCCTTTTCGGCGGATGATCAATCGATTCCGGTTTTTATCGACTGTTACCCCTGGCATAAAAAAATCGCCCGGCATATAATCGCTGAAGGTTTGCCCATTGGCTATCCGCATAATAGACACTTCCCCCTTACCATTTAAGGTAAATGCGGAATAATTCAGCGAATCTTTGACGCCAAACAGTATCCCACCCGTTGGAACCTGTCCAGAATCGGCCAATACATCTACCTTGATGGTAAAGTGATCGGCTTTGTTGAGGTTGATATTGGTGGGCAGTTCAACGGCACTAAAGGCTGATTTTTGCGTATTCGTGTTCCGCTTGCGAATGCTGTAACGGCCCAGGCCAATCTGGTAATAATAATCGCCCCGATTACCGGCTCGCCAGCCATTACGATTGGTCGAGAAATCGCCCGTAAAAGCAGGCCGAAAATCAGACCCGTCGGGCGTTGCCGACTGCCCGGAGGTTGATTCAATACGCTCTCTCACCGGTTGACCGGGCGATGATGCATTGCCCCCTAGTCGAGTAGTTTGCCTGAGCGTTACTTTTTGCCACTCGCTGGAAGCCGAATAGGTAGTCGATTTCGGCCGCCGTCCTGACGACTGCGCCAGGCTGTTTATCGAAATCAGAGCCACAAGGCTAATTGTCAGAATTAAACGCATATGATTCAAGAATATTCGCCGGTAGGTTTCGCTCATTCACTCGTTAAAACGTGTACCGCAATACGGCTGTTGGTTGCCCGGCTTGCAGGCCAGGTCGAATCCTGATACTCTGATAGCGATGGGCCTCTTTCTGGATATGATTATTCCGAACGCCTTTTATGATTGTCAGAATGACATCGGCAACAGCAACAACCGCAGCCCCTCTTGTAGCCAGCCAATACGTGTGGTAATGCTCGTTGGCGGTCTGGTAATACGGATCACCATCTTTCACATTTTTCTGCTGCTCGTAAATCGCGTACTCATCCCGCGATTTTTGCCGTTCGATCAGCCCATACGCTACTAGTCCATAACACCCAATGGCCACCAGCGGTCGTAAGCCTATTTTGGGTTTAGGCATTTGTACGAAAATATTCCCGACGCCCGGTGCCACTGCCGACAGTAAGGCCCAGGCAGGGCCTGCATACCGGGTTTTGAGTCGCCGAGTAGTGTCGGAAGCCACTGGATTAGTACCTACGGTTCCCGATTCGACTTTTGCAGGCTCAACCGTTAACGGTTCTGTTTTAGCGGATTCAACACGCTGAGTTACCACTGTTGTTTGTGCTACGGGGGATTGAGATGCAGGGGTTGATGCCACGGGGGCTGTTGACTCAGCCGGAACACCATCAGCCGCAAAAATAGATCGCTTGGACGGTTTTGCTGGTTCTTTTTTGGCGGGTTCAACACGCTGAGTTACCACCGTTGTCTGAGCAGTTGGAGTTTGAGGAATAGGAGTCGATGCTGTTGGCACTGTTGGTTCCGCCTGAACGCTATCGGGTGCAAAAATAGATCGCCTGGGTGGTGCGGCTCGTTTTGGTCTTCTGGATGATACGGGGGTAGATGTTACCGAAATTGGAGACGTTGGTTCTGGTTTCGGCTCTGTTATCGCAACAGGGTTAGTCGATGCCGGTTTGGATGGTACAGACGTTGGCTTTTGAGTGGAGACTGGGGCCGCTTGTGTTACAACGGATTGCGTCGGTTCAGTCTGTGAGAGCGTTCCAACTGCACCCGTATTGGTTCGAACGAATACTCTGGCCTGCACTTCTTCGTTGAGCGAGTAGCCATTAGCCAGCGCGTCCCAGATAATTCGTCGATCGGAGCCAGCCGGAACATTAGCTCCCCAGTCGCCCTGTACAAATTCGGGCAGGATGCGTAACGTACCCCGCAACCGACTGCGCATCTCAAAATACACCGAGTCACCGGGTTTGGCATGGATGAGATCGTACCGGATTTCGAGCTGGGCCGAATCGACCGCCCGTATCCGAATATTGCGAACGCGCTCCTGTGCCTGGCCCGACAAAACCAGCAGACAGCTAAAGCAGAAAAGGAGAAATAGGCGTATCATAGGTTAATTACTAACGGTAATTTGTCGGGTAGTTGAAAACTGATCGTCGCATGAATTAGCGAGCGTGAGTGTTACGGTGTAGGTACCGGGTTTATCATAGGTATAGGTTACCCGCGTTCCAACCCGGTTTTTTCCTTTGTTGTCGCCGGGATCCCAACCCACAGCACCAATATTTCCCTGTGGATTTTCCAGAAAGAATGTAACATCCAGTGTACCAGCCGTGTAGCCAATGGATGCCGACGGTTTGGCGCATACCGGAAAATTCTTTTTTTCCAGATCAAAGGGTTCGCAGGCTACGGTGACCAGACAAACCAGTAAGCAGATAAAGCGATGTTGCATAGGTAGTCACTAAAACATGACGAAATAAACAGTAATTACGCAATGAAGGCCATCGATTACTTTACATCAATAATCCGGCCATATGGTTCACTTTCCGATAAAACACTTGTCTTATCATCAATAACCTGTAAAGATACCGTATAAAAACCAGGCGGCACCGATGTTGGGATCGTAACGGATTCTGCCGGGTCCCAGCCTCTTCGCTCATCATAGGGGGCAACCGGCGCATAATATACTTCTTTGCTGGCAATGGCCGTCAGTTTGAGCACAGCCGTTTGATAGATTCCGTTTAGCACCTGCTGTTTCAGGCTGGACGAAAAGTTTACACGTACTCCCCGATTAATGGGAACCGGATCACGTAGCAAGCAGGGGGCGGAATCATCACCAATGGTGCCAATGATCGGGCGAATTTTAGTATCAGCCGTCACGTTCACGCGTAGGCAATAGGTATAGGGCAGTTTAATATCGTTCTGCCAAACCCGCATGCTATACTGTCCCGGCAGCAGCCCCGCTGGAACAGGTATCTGAACCTGACGCCCATATCGATCAAACCGAATACCCGACGGTTTAATGACGTTGTTCTGATTATCTAACCAGTCAATCGTAACAGACCCTTCAAACAAATTATAGCCATCCACCATCAGAACGTCGTTCACAGCTACCCGGTAGCCAAAGTCCTTTTTTCGATACGTCAGATAAGGCTCCGATTCATACTTAAAATCGGCAGTACCCTGTGTCACCACCACCGGCTGAGGAACGTTAAGTATCGAATTGTCATCCAAAATCAGATCGATATGATAACTCCCCGGCAGCAAGTTCGCATCGTACAGATAAATGGCTAATTGATTGGTGTACGAACTAAAGTAAATCCGGTGCGAATCAGGATAAATCCACGATAAGGCTGAGTCCCGTTTGACCTGTAGTGTTTCCCCGGTTTTTTCGTGCGTAAAGCGTGCTTCTTTGGGCAATCTATTTCCGTACAGATTCAGCATCGGTATAGCTAAATCCATACCATTCGCATTGTGAATGTTGTATGGTAACGGCGCCGTTAACGCACCTATCTGCAACGGGGCCGACGCTTTACGCTTAATCTGATACCCATAAGTAGCCTGACTGGTCATGGCCGCTTTATCAACCAGATCGATACGTGAACAGTTGTCACAGCCAAACAAACCACTCCCTTTGATACCCGACTGTTTGTTGACCCATTCGGCATTATCGGTCAACTCCATATTAATGTCAACATAGTCGGGTAGTTTCGCTGGCATAATGACCCAGATGGTCCGCGTCGACTGGTCAATTGATACATTATCCGACGAAATCCCCGAAAATGCAATGGATTTAATGCGTGGAGAACCATCCAGAAAACGAGGGGGTTCTACTTCCGAGCGATGGCAGGTAATAAACAGCCACATACTGAGTAAACACAGGCTCAATACAGAGATCTTTTTCATAGTCGTGGATATTTTTGGTAGACTTCGGGCTCGCATCGACGAATCGTATTGATTAAAACGTTGCAGAATTACGGATGACGAATCGGCCAAAGGCGGGTCTTATAGGCACAACTTATTTCTAACCAATTCGTCAGTACTAGTCAGAAAGCAGCTTTTTTTGTAAATTTAACAAGTCAGACGACATATCAACTTCCCTACCCTACATGCGCTGGTCTGCAAAAACTAAAGATGAGTTAGTAGCTGAAATCCAACGGCTCCACCATGAGCGCGATGGTCAGGTACTAACCGACGCCCAACCCCTACTCGATGTCCGACAGACGGTTGACCAACTCAATCTGGTAGGCCTGACCATCCAGCGTGATGGAACCCTTAGCTATGCCAATCCGTATACGTACCGGGTAACGGCCTGGCAACCGGACGACATCATCGGGCAAAACTTCTTCGATGTTCTGATTCCGCCTGCCGATCGGGCAAAACTCGAAATCGATTTTGAGGATTCACTCGTAAAAGACAGCTTTCCTGATCTTCGCGAAATTACCCTGCTGGCCCGTAGTGGTGCGCTTCGCAGTGTACAGATCAACTCGGTCATTACCAACAGTAAAGATGGCCACGTCGATTCATTTACCGTAATCGGCGAAGACGTTACTAACAAACGACGCGTAGCCTCGGCCCTATCCAATACCAACGCACAATTGCAGGATCTGGTCGATAACACCTCCGACCTCATTCAGCTACTAACGCTCGATGGCAAATTCATTTTTGTGAACCGCGCCTGGCGTGAGGTTCTGGGCTACAACTCCGAAGAGATTTCGGCCCTCAACCTGCGTGATGTGCTCCATCCCGACTACGCAGAAAGTACTCTCGGCCTGCTCAAACGAATTCAGGAAGGCGACAAGTTGCCTTATGTCGAAACCGTTTTTCGGAGTAAATCGGGCAAAACGCTCTTCCTGTCAGGAAGTGTCAACTGCCGGTTCGACAATGGCCGCCCAACAACATTTCGCTGTATTCTGCACGATACAACCGGCAAAATCCGCGCCGAAAAATCACAGAAACTTTACTACAGCATTGCCAACTGGACGATCAATACCCCTAACCTCGGAGAGCTTTACCATAAGATCCACGAAGAGCTGGGGAACATCATCGATGCCCGGAACTTTTTCATTGCGCTCTACGACTCGACCAAAACCTATTTGTCCTTTCCGTATTACGTCGATGAGTATTTCGGTAGCACCATGCGGTTCACAAAACGGAAACTGGGCAATGGCATTATTGAGTATACGATTCGGGCCAATAAACCTTTGTTCCTATATGAGCGTGACATTCGCCAGCTAGCCGATCAGCACAACATCGATCTGTATGGTCAGCAACAACCCCAGGTTATGCTGACGGCTCCTCTTCGGATTGGCGATGAGATTACGGGGATTATTGGGGTGAAATCGTACGACGATGCCCAAACCTACGGCCCCCGCGATCTGGAACTGCTGGAATTCATTTCGGGGCAGGTAGCGCTGGCCATTGCCCGGAAGCAGTCGGAAGCCCGGCTCGACAATCAAAACGCCCGTTTGAACGCCATTTTCGACAGTAGTACCTACCTGATCTGGTCGGTCAACAAAGCGCTCCAACTGACTTCGTTCAATAAAAACTACGCCCGGCTCATTGAGTATCAGGAGAAAGTAATTCCGGCCAACAGGGCCAATATACCTAACCTGGGCTGGCGTATGATTGGCGACGAAAACCTGAAACGACTTGAGGAACGCTACCGACAGGCTTTTCATGGACATCCGCAAAACTTCGAACTGCATTTCACCACCGATCGGGGCGAAACGTTTTTTGAGTTTCATCTCAACCCAATTTTACTGGCGGGCGGAGTTATCGAAGAAGTATCGGGCATTGCGCGGAATATTACCAACCGTCGACAGGCCGAAATTGCGACCCGCCAGAGTGAAGAGAAATTCCGGGGTATTTTCGAAAACCTCCAGGACATCTATGCCCGTGTCGACCGGAAAGGCTGCATCACCATGATCAGCCCGTCGGTATTCAAACGTATGGGTTACACGCCCGACGAAGTACTGGGGCATGAAATCAGCCAGTTCTTTATCGATAAGACAGCCATTCGCCGGGCCATGTTCAAACTGGCCCGAAACCGAAGCCTTCGGAATTTTGAAGCCAGTATGCGTCGGAAAGACGGCAGCGAACGACAGTATATGTTCAACATGTTGATGCTCAACGACGACCCCAGTACGGGTTCGGTGGTGGCTGTACTGGCTCGTGATATTACCGAATTAAAACGGCAGTCGGCCGAACTGGAAAAGGCCAAAGACGAAGCTGAGCGTTCGTTAAAGGTTAAGGAGCAGTTTCTGGCCAATATGAGCCACGAAATCCGGACACCCATGAACGGAATCATCGGCATGATCGACCTGCTGAACGACACCCAGCTGGATGAAGAACAGCGTAGTTATGTGAAAACCGTCAAACGGTCGTCGGAAACTCTGCTCAATATCCTGAACGACATTCTGGACCTGTCGAAAATCGAAGCTGGAAAAATGGTGCTCCACGAAGCGCCGATTGCCTTCAGGGAGATTTTCGAGAAGTTGATTGCGCTTTTTGGGCAGCAGGCCAACTCAAAAAACAATCAGTTGACATACAAACTGGCTCCAGACCTGCCCACGTTTGTTATTGCCGACCAGACGCGTCTGTTGCAAATTTTGTCGAACCTGACGTCCAACGCCATCAAATTCACTGAAAATGGCACCATCGAAGTCGAAGCGTCGCTGGTCAGTAAACGGGGCAAATTCAACCGGATTCGGGTGGGTGTCAAAGACTCGGGCATTGGCATTTCACCCCAGAATATCAATCTGTTATTCAACTCCTTTAGTCAGGTCGACACCTCATCGCGGAAGTCGTTTGGGGGCACCGGACTCGGACTGGCTATTTCTAAGGAGTTGGCGCACCTGATGAAAGGGGAAGTGGGGGTAGAATCGACCGTTGGTATGGGCAGTACGTTCTGGTTCATCATTGAGCTTAAAGAAACGGCCATCAGCCCAACGCAGCAAACGACCGAGGTAGCCGAAATTGCCCTGGCCAACTTCTTCAGCACCTACCATCCGGATGTACTCCTGGTCGACGATAATGCCGTAAACCGCAAAGTGGCCAGCGAAATCCTACGAAAAGCAGGCTGTGTCGTCACCACTGCCGACAGCGGGCCAGCCGCCATTCAGGCCGTGACGGAACGAGCCGAAAGCAACCATTCATTGGCTCCCTTCGATGTCATTTTCATGGACATTCAGATGCCGGATATGGATGGAGTTGAAACCACCCGTCGACTTCGCGAACAGTTTGGAAAATCCCTGCCTACGGTTGTGGCCATGACCGCCTACTCGATGAAGGAAGACCGGGAACGCTTTATCAGCCAGGGCCTCGACGACTACATTGCCAAGCCAATCCGTGCACAGAGCCTGGTAGCCAAAGTGAAAGAGATTTCGGATGCTAACCGGGCCAAAACCACCGCCCTTCCCGAACCTGTCAAGCCCGTTGTAATAGCCCCGCAGCCAACGCTGCCCATTATTGACCAGGAAATCGTGGGACAGCTTCGTGACATTGGCGGACAGGATTTGGTGGACAGCATCATGGAGGAGTTTGTGACCGAGGCTACAGAGCTGGTCAATGGTTCGCTATCAGCCTATTCTCTGGGCGATATTCCGACGGTAAAAGGTCATCTGCATACGTTGAAAGGTAGTGCCGGAACCATCGGTGTAGTCCGTGTAGCCGATATTGCCCGAACCGCCGAAGGGAAGCTCAAAGTAAATGATACTAGTGGCCTGTCGGATGCGCTACAGGCGTTGGAAAAGGCTTTTCATGAGTTTCTGGATGAGTTAAAAAAGTAAGAGAAGCAGCCCATAGTTCATAAAGCGGTGTTCATGCAGACTGACACCGCTTTATGAGTTTAATGGACCCAGGGGCATGATGTCCGTCGGGGTTACGTGCATTCATAATAAGCCTATCCTTGTTTTCAACCAGCAATGTATAGGCGAAGCCAGTAGACACAAAGTTCCGTTTTCTATCCTGGATGCCTCTAGATTAGGCCTAAAAATCGATTAATGAGCTTCCTTGAATGGTTTCTTGAACCAAATAATCCAGGGCCTGTTGGCAAACTGGAAGTGAACGCCCCTGAACCAGAGGATGATGAGCCACCTAAGAAATGGTTGATGTGGGTAGCAATCGGTATAGGATTAATTTTGGTCGGTATCAGTCTCTACGCAGTATTTTACAATTTAGGTTATGCTGGATTTAGAACCGTATTTGTAAAGCTGTGTTTTTTAGCTATCTATGTTTTACTAAGTCACTCCATTACCGCTACACCTGATTATACGAATGTTGGCTGGTTGGAAGGGCTGATCGACAACCCTTTTCGCATATCGGACGATTACAACAGATGGCTCATATACATACAGGTTATTTTACTGCCCGGAAAGTTAATGGCTTACAGTCTCATAATGAGCTGGCCAATAGGCCTATATATCTACAGAAGGCTAAAAAAACAGTTGTAAATCGCTATGGGTGCTGCAAAAGTCGGCACACCCTTGAGCAGACAGTCCCCTTATAAAGTAACTTTTTCTTAACACTAAATCAGACACATGAAAGGCCAGAAAATCGAAGAGATGAGCAATGAGGCTTTGCTCAAACACAAAAAAACAACAGAAATCGCAACGGGTATGTTGGCTGGGATGCTTTTAGCACTGCTGGTTATGGTCGTGTTTCTGGCAACAAAAAAAGGACTCAATGCAACGAGCATAGGTCTGGGCGTGATTCCTTTTGCATTTATGCCCATCCTATTTCTAAACTGGAATAATTTAAAAGCAATAAAAAAAGAACTCAACTCCAGACAAAACATAGTGTGAGGAGAAAATGCGGATCTTACTCTGCCTGGGCGAGTCAGGGAAATCACAATAAGCCTACCAAACATCAATCGTTTATCTGCGAATTGATTTCTATTCTTACTTCAGATAGAAATCAATTCGCAGATAAACGATTTAAACATGCTAAACGAGCTTACTGCCTAATCCATAATGGGCCGTTTTTAGACGTTAATTTTCTGAGATACCCGGCTTCCGACAATTTTTGCAGATAACTATCCACTTCATTTCGATCCATTCCCGATAATTCAGCAAATTCACGGGAGGTCAAGGTGTTGTAGGTAGCAAACAAATTTTGCCAATCTGTTTTAATGATTGATTTAGAAACCAAGGGGAGTTGTTTGCGAATGGCGTTCTCAAAATCGGCATACGGTTTATATCCATATACTTTTTCCTGATTGCCAGTCTGGCCCACAAAAAACAGGGTTGGAAATCCTCTAACGCCTACTTGCCGAGCCAAAGCCAGATCCTGCTGAAACAGTTCCTGCGCCTGCCCGTTGTAGTCGGCAGTAAATGTTTCCACAGTCAAACCTACTTTCCTGGTTGCAGCTTCCAAATTCTCCCACGTGGCAATATTCTTTTTTTGCAGGAAAACCATTTCGCGAATCTCCCGAAGGAATAGCAATGCTTTCTTCTCACCCTGCAACTGAGCGGCTTTAAAGGCAATCGACGCCGGGTAGGACGACGATAGAGGGTCTTCCAGCCAAACATCCCCATCAATGGGCATATCATAGTATAGGCTCACCTCATCCCAGTGGGGCGCCACATCGGATGGTTTACTTATTCCACCACTGTTGTAACTCCAGTCGGGCAATAACCCACCCATGCGGTATTCTATGTCAAAACTATGCCCATATTCTAACTTGAGTTTACGCAACTGCGGTTCAATTCCCCAGCACGTAGAGCAGATAGGATCGGTGAAATAAATTATGCTGACGGACTGTTTAGCCTGCGCAGCCAAATCCGTTTTGGTTTCTGCATCAGAACCGGGCAATTCACACATACCTGATTCGACATCGCATAAAAGTGGATTAATGATCGTATTGTCCATATTGAATAGGTTGTACGTTTTGTTAATGCCGATTAGCTCCGCATGAGCCAGCCAATTCCTGTTGAATTTTCTGCTAAAGTTTGCGTTATGCTGTCAATATTCCTTTTGAAAAATTGGCCAGCCTACTTTCTGTAACAGCTACTGACTGATTGCTCAGACTGTTTTCAGGATATTGGTTAATTCGTCTACAAAATTGGCCTTATAGCAGGCAACAAGTCAATTAGTCAAAAAAAGCTGACTACAAGAAAATGCAAAAAGTTGAAACGAGTTGTCCAGCCGAAGAGCTATTGAAGCGACTTTCTGGCAAGCTAAAACCACAAATTTTTCAATTAGCGATGCATAGTCCATTACGATTCAATACGTTGCTACGCGAAATCGAAGGTGCGAACAAACAGTCTCTTTCCCTGGCTTTAAAAGAATTGACGGACGATGGTTACCTGACTAAAGAAGTGATCAAAGTAAAGCCTCTCCATATTGAATATACGCTCTCCGAACACGGGAAAGCGTTGATCCCGGTCTTTCAGCAATTAGAGAGATTACACTAAGTGCCGCCATTTTTTACGAGGAAAGGCCATCTTACCTGGTGTTAGACTGGTTTCCGCTTAAGTTTTTCATTTCGGCCGTTATTGCTGCCTTGATGGGTATGTGGTTAGGCGTATTGAAACAGCGAGTTCAGGTACCTGCGTAAGATGTTTAGGTATAAAAATAGCCATCCCGGAAAACTCAGGATGGCTATTTTTATGTTGATAACCCCAACTATTACAAATTAGCGTCTTCACGGCTATTGAATGTATCGCCCTGGTTTAAATCACCGGTCTTGAGTCCCTTTTTGAACCAGTATACGCGCTGAGCAGAGGTGCCGTGGGTGAAAGCATCAGGAACAACACGCCCCTGGGTTTCTTCCTGAATTTTATCGTCACCAATGGCATTGGCTGCTGTCAGGGCTGATTCTACATCGTTTTCATCGATGGCTATGCTTTGCCCCTGTGCGTGATTTGCCCATACCCCCGCAAAGAAATCGGCCTGTAGCTCCAGCCGGACCGATACCCGATTGTATTCCCGTTCGCTTAGCTGTTGCCGCAATCGGTCTACCTTATCCATGATCCCCAGTTGTTTCTGAATATGGTGACCGATTTCATGCGCAATCACGTACGACATGGCAAATTCGCCCGGTGCCTGAAAGCGCTCAGCCAGCTCATCGTAGAACGACAGGTCGATGTAAACCTTCTGATCGGCAGGGCAATAAAAGGGCCCCATCGCTTCCTGGGCGGTGCCACAGCCGGATGTAGTTGTTCCCCGGTACATGACCAGCACTGGTTTCCGGTATTGCGCTCCCTGCTCGGCAAAAATTTTTGTCCAGACATCCTCCGTACTAGCCAGCACTTTCCGGGTAAACGAAGCAGCCTGGTCGTCGGCCTGCTGATTGACTGGGGCAGCTGACTGAGATGACCGGTTTAGAATTTCTGATGGATCGCCCCCCAGCAAGGTAACAATAATGGCGATTACAACGGTACCGATACCCCCGCCCACAAGCAGTCCACCGCCACCGCTTCCCCGGCGGTCTTCGACATTATCACTTTCACGTCCTCCTAACCAACGCATGATTTCTTTGAGTTAATAAATGGTGATAGTACAACTGGTTATTTAGCCTTTCGTTGGCAAGATTACTGCTTCTGCGGATAAATTGTTTATAATCACCCGAATTTTCAGCGCGGTTTGGCGCGCTCGTACTGTACTGGCCAATCGACCGAATCGCCCAATGCACGCGCGGCATGCAGCGGGAAGTACGGATCGCGCAGAAATTCGCGGGCCAGCAAGATCAGATCGGCCTGTCCGTTTTCCAGAATAGCCTCTGCCTGTTCGGCCGATGTGATCAGCCCAACAGCCGCCGTTTTGATTCCAGCTTCCTGTTTGATCCGCTCGGCAAATGAAACCTGATAGCCTGGTCCAACAGGAATTTTTGCTCTGGCGACATTACCTCCGGTCGAACAGTCAACTACATCTACCCCTTTTTCCGAAAGGATTTTAGCCAACGTCACCGAATCATCAATTGTCCAGCCTCCTTCCGTCCAATCGGTTGCGGATATACGCACAAACAGCGGTAAATCGTCCGGCCACACGCTTTGGACGCGTTCAATGACCTCCAGTAACAACCGAATCCGGTTGCCGAACAAGCCGCCGTAATCATCCGTCCGCTGATTACTCAATGGCGACATAAACTGATGCAGCAAATAGCCGTGGGCGGCATGAATCTCAACGACCTGAAAACCGGCCTTTATGGCTCGTTTAGTAGCTTCTTCGAAATCCGACAACACCTGTTCAATGCCTTCTGCCGTCAGTGCTTCGGGTGGATGTTGTCCTTCCTGAAACGAAATCGCACTGGGTGCCACGGTTTGCCAGCCTCTTTCTTCAGTTGGCGAAATCAAAGCTCCTCCCTCCCACGGCCGACGGTGGCTGGCTTTTCGACCAGCATGCGCCAGTTGGATACCCGCCACCGACCCGTTCTGCTGAATAAACTGCGTAATGCGTTTTAATCCGGCAATGTGTTCATTGCTCCAGATACCCAGATCGTCGGGAGAAATGCGGCCTTCGGGCGATACCGCCGTTGCCTCCGTAAAAATCAGACCCGCCCCACCTACAGCACGGCTTCCCAGATGAACCAGATGCCAGTCGTTGGCAAAACCGTCGAGACTCGAATATTGACACATCGGCGAAACGACGATGCGATTTTTAAGCTGAATGCTTCGGAGAGCCAGTGGCGAAAAAAGAACAGACATTGTATACAGTTTATATGATCGTCAACGCATTGCCCAGTCAGAGCTACCCCTGATTGATGGATTACTTCTCTAAACATTCCGTGAAACAGGATCGTTGATATATGAACAACAATTTTAAGATCTATGGAATTTTTGCGTAGCGGCTATAATCGATCGGCAACTGTTCCATAGAGGTAAAACATACACTCAACGACTATGGCAAATGACACAAAAATCAGTCGGCGCGACGATGTCCGGCCGACCGAAGGCGAACATAAATACGGAGACGTTGAATTCGCCGACCGAACCAACAAAAAATACCCAATCGATTCGCCTGAGCATGTTCGGGCCGCTTGGAGTTACATCAACCACAAAGACAACGCAGCCAAATACGATGCCGATGAGGTAGATACCATCAAAGAGCGCATCAAAAAAGCGGCTAAGAAACACGATGTAACTATTGAAGACGAATAAACTTAAATGCCAAACGAGTGAATGAGCAATAACTTGCCGGATAAATCGCTCATTCACTCGTTTGTCATTTCATTATTCCGCTGGGCAGCCTTGTCGGTCAGGGTAGTGAGAAAGGATTCGGATAAAACTGTCTCGCTATGTTTTCCTTTGGTTCGCTCTTTCTCAATACCAGCAGGATTAGGCAGCAATCGGGATACAACACCCATAACCTCTGCCAGCAGATTCGGGGCCAATCCCTGAATGGATGCACCGATTTTAGCGGGCAGGCCAATAATTCGTTCTGCTTCACCGTAGCGACAGGCATCTACGATTTCACGGGCGCATTCGGTGGAATCAATAGTGAAGAAAGGGAGCGATCCGGCAATTTTGAAGGCGGCATATTCTTTTTCGTTCTGCCCTTTGAAGTACGCATTACGTGGGCTTCCCGTTCGGATCAGGCCCGGACATATGGTCGTTACGTAAATGCCTTCTTTCTGCAATTCGGGTCGAATTCCTTCTGAATAGCCCACAAAGGCAAATTTACTGGCCGAGTAGGTTAGTAAATGCGGAATTGACACCTTACCACCAAACGAGGTCACGTTGACAATACGCCCTGCCTTACGAGGTCGCATGTGGGGCAAAACAGCATTGATGGAGTGAAAAGCCGACCAGAAATTGGTCTCCATCGACTCCCGAAGATCGGCTTCGGTACTGTGTTCGAATGGTGTTACCAGAATTGTTCCGGCATTATTGATCAGGACATCGACAGGGCCGAGCGCCTGTCGAACGTCTTCAATGAAGTCCTCAATCTGGCTCTTATCGGTCAGATCACAGGTTTGCGTATAAACCCTTCCGCCATAAGCCAGCAATTCGTTTCGGGCCTCATCAAGTTCGGCCGGGTCGCGAGCGCACAGAGCCAGGTTGGCCCCTTCCTGCGCCAGAATACGGGCCATTTCGAGTCCGAGTCCGCGCGACCCACCTGTGATCACCACGGTCTTTCTCTGGAAATCGATTTTACGTTGTCTGGCCAGTCCCGACTTTAGGGCTACCCAGGCGCCAACTCCTGCTAATCCCCACAGCAGGGCTTTTGTTTGCGTTGAGACAGTCATCATAATAAGTTCAACTTATTGAACAGAGATAACTGCCGCTAGTCGGAAAGGTTCTCGTTGCCAACGCAATGGGCCAGGCTGCATTCATTAATCCGTTACTTCTATCCGGTAGAGCGCCCTACGTGTACTACTGATGGCACTTCCCTTTAGAAAAGGGGCATCGACGGTGACTTGTTTCTCCGAATTGACCATCAGCGAGAGTTCATTAAATGGATTCTGCGACCGCTGGAAATAAGTCACAGGAATAGTCAGCGCCCCCTTACCCGATCCTATTTCTTTAAGTAGATAATCGGCCTCTTCAGTACTTTGGCCTTCGTAATATACATGGTTCCACTCATCAACGGTACGGTGTCTTTTCGAAACCGTCAATTCTGTTTTGGATGTCTCGCCATGCCACTTTTTCCAGAGGCTGACAAACCAGTTGTTCGGTTCTACATCCTGCCAATATAAGGTCAATGCCTGACGTCGGCTGTGGGTTTTAGGAGGCAGAAATAAAGCGGGCGTAAGCGTTGGCTGAACCTGCATAGTGCCCAGGCTATATTCTTTGCCATCGGTCAGTACAATTGAGGCCGGATATACTTTATCTGCTTCCATATGCCAGGTGGTATCGGCCAGCATGTAATAGGCATAGGTGCTGTAATAATTGGTTGATCCGGTCGTCAGCCGTAGCTTATGCCCATCCACTTTCACCTGAATATTAGGGTTAGCCACCGACCGATCGTTGGCATCTTTAACATAGGCATCTACACGCTCCGTTGGTTCACCATCTTCATCGGTAGATTGGTAAAAGTTAACACTCACCCGAAGCAGTGACGGATCGATTACAGCCCCTGTCGATAGCGATGAATTACCACAGCGGACAAATAGCAGGCTAATCGGGAAGAATAAAACGCGAAAAACCTTTCGAAACAGGGGTGTCATGGGTTTCTATACCTCGAAAGGCAGCTCGTACTCTTTAGTAATCACCTTGGATGAGCGCGTTTTAACTTCTACTTTGGCTTTCAGCGGGGAGCCCAGCACCAGGTAGTTTTTTATGAACTGATCGGCATGCACCATCCACGACTGATCTTCCAGCAGGTATTCATCGACACCCGCTTTCGATGCCTGATATGCCCAACGTTCTACAATCAGCGGTTCGTAATTGACAATATAACCCAGATACCAAACCTGAATACCAGGGAGGGATTGATTACCCAGTTCGGAACAGCTCATAACCGTAACCTTCAGCGAAGAGCCGTCTTCCAGGTCTTTCACTGCCCACTCGTCGATGATCGTTTTTTCGTTTGCCATTGTCTTGCTATGATTTAGGCAAGGAGGAATTGCTCACTTGTCGCTACAAAACAATATGCCAGGGACCGGCCGTCAACGGGGAAATGAACAACTGGTAGATATGAGTAAATAAGTAGCCGATTTACGTTGTTTTTGGCTTAGCCGAACTAGCTCCGTTATAGACAAGTGGCAATTTCATGACGAATTCGCTCCCCTCGCCTTCCTGACTCTCCACGTCCAGCGTGCCATTGTGCCCTTTCGTTACGATATCATAGCTCAGACTCAGGCCTAATCCTGTTCCTTCGCCAGTGGGCTTAGTCGTAAAAAACGGCTGAAAAATCTTACCCCTGACCGCTTCCGACATACCTGTTCCATTGTCTTTTACGCTGACAACGACCTGTCCCTGTTGCTGACTAGTACTGACCCACACAGTTGGCGTATAACCGACAGGTTCCTGTTTCTGCCGTTGCCGTACCGCATACAAGGCATTCTGAAAAAGGTTCAGCAAGACCCGGCCTATATCCTGCGGCACCAGGTTCAGTTGAGGAAGCCCAGAGGCAAAGGCGGTTTGAAGCGTACAGTTGAAGGTTTTGTCGTTGGCTCGTTGCCCCTGATAGGCCAGCCGCAGGTATTCATCGGCCAGGTCATTTAATTGAGTCAGTTGCCGCTCGCCCGTTCCAGAACGACTGTGCTCCAGCATCCCTCGCACAATTGAACCGGCCCGCTTACCATGAACGATAACCTTTTTAAGATTTTGATCCAGATCGTTGGCGAGAGCCAGCACATCGTCGATGCGTCCAGCCTGAGCCTCCTCTCTTAGCTCCTCTATAAGTTCGGTACTTACTTCTGAAAAGTTATTGACGAAATTCAGTGGATTCTGAATTTCGTGCGCAATACCCGCAGTCAGTTCGCCCAGACTAGCCAGTTTCTCGGACTGAATTAATTGGTTCTGCGTAATTTTCAGGGTATGAAGCGACTGGCGCAATTCGGCACGGAGTTCATCCTGCTTTTGGAGAAAACTTTCGAGCAGGAAGAAAATAATCGCGCAGACAATAATCAGATTAAAGGAAAAGAAGATAAGGACAATACCGCGAGGCAGAACCATTTCGGGTCGTCCGAAAAAATACTCCCAACAGGTTACCCCCACAATGGCCACCATGAATAAATAAAAGCTGAGACGCGCGATTCGGCGTGACGCATAAATGAGCGCTCCGGCGGGTGCCAGAAACGTTGACAGAACAACGGCACTGGCATCGACGTAGCTGCCAATAGCCAGTTGGGCGGCTAAAGGAAATATAAAAATTAACACGAGCTGAATACCGCCAAAAATCTGATACTGGTGCGAAAAACGCAGGTACAGGATGTTCAGCAGACATACAGGTACATAGGTATAAACAACAAAAGCCAGCGAAGAGAAACCCAAAAAAGAGTAGATCAACGAATAACACAACCCAGCCCCTATCGTAAAAATGGCCAGCAAAACGGCAGACGTTCGCTTTTTAAATTCTTCGGGCTCTAATCCGTCAAAACCAAATCCTTTCCAAAAGTTATCTTTCCAGTGTGCTAGTTTGCTCATAACGGTTAGGCACGAGTGGACTGCCTGGTAAAGAAAACAATATAGACGCCATCAAGGATAGCCGTAATGACACACATCGACAACAGAAACGGGTCGGTGAAGTGTAGGAAACAAAATACGGAAATCAGGAGTGTACCTACCCCTTTACACCAGGCTGCTGGGTACGAGAACAACGCCCAGTTGTTGAGTCGTAAAGCCTGCGTAATGTATAAAGCCGAAATCAGTATATTCAGTAAATAGCCGGAGTAAGCCCCCATATGACTCAGGGGCGCATCGTACACAGCAATGTAATAATACAGTAGTGGCAGCCAGCCCAGAATACCCAACACCGTTAAGAGACCAACGTGCTGCCGAAACAGCGGTATACTAATCTGCTTATACCCAAATCGTATGGCACCATACACAATAAAGCAATCCATAAAAAACCAGACCCGATAGCCCCACATAAACAGGCTACCCATATCAGGCACAAAGACCCAGCTCCATAGGAACTCCCACACAATATTCCCCCATATTGTCACAATGGGAATTTCGACAAACCGATGCAGCCGAATGTTTCGTAGCGTGAAGAAGTAAACAATCACCCACAGTAAACAGCCGACCCCAAACGTAATGAGTTCAAGGTTCGTATAATCATGTTGGTTTATCATCGCATTCTCTGGGTCCAGGTAGTAAGGGCCGTCCAGGCGGTATAAAGTAGGAAACCAATGGCATACATAACACCCCAGATTACCATCAGGGCATCGAACCAGCCGGGAGGCTTTTTGTAAGGCAACCCTCGCCCAAAACGCCAATTATCATACCACTTGAAGGGGGTAAAAAAGACGGGCTCGTGCAAATCCCAGACCGAGCAGAGTGGAGCGTTAACTCCCGACACATCTATGATGCTGTTGACAGCCCGTCGGGCTGCTTCATTGGCTCCTTCCATCGTAGCCAGGTCGGTGTTGGTGCGCACATAGTCCGAAGCCAGAAAGAGATTTGATAAACCCGGTATGTAAGCGCTGGGCCGTTTAAACCAACTATTTACGGTATTGACCAGCAGTGGCTCGTGGTTGACCAGCACATCGCCCTTCTGCCCTTTCTGCCCCACCACCGAAGCCATTGGGTCATGTTTACTGGGTGTCACCTGCTCGTTCAGTGAGTGATCGAGAAAATATCCCCGGTAAACCATATCGTTTTCGCGAAAAGCTCCCTCTTTCATGTCATCGCTGAGCACAATGGTGCCATCGACGTTCAGACTACGCTTCAACTGCGCCCACACCCGGTCGGCAATTTCATCAAAGGTTTGGCACTCTTTGGCTTTCATGGCTGGCAGCCCCGGCAGATCCGGACTATCTGTAAGCCAGTCCGAGATATCGACAGATAGAATAGTCTTTACCCGACGGTTACCGCGCTTGCTGATATCATAATCGTCCCAGAAAGGAAGCTGTGAGATGGATGTCAGCGCCCATTCGCTATCGACATAGATACAGTGCCCATGCACAACGTCAATAACCTGATTAAGATAAAATTGAATGCCATTCATCCAGGCTACATCGGCCGCCAGATCGTCCAGGTATTGCAGACTACCAATGCTCTGCTTTAGTTCGTCGGATAGTACGGCGGCAGCCACCTCGACGGGCGTAGCCAGCAGGTAATAATCTCCTTTGGCAGGGGGATCGTAGGGAATACCCTTCTCCCAGTTCTGAATATCGACCGACTGAACGCTTCCATTCACGCAGTTGACTCGCTGCACCAGCGCACTTTTGAAAAACCGCACTCCTTTAGCGGTCAAATACTCTTCCCAGGGCTTTAGCCACTTTTCGCTCGTAGGGCCATTCAATACCCGGTCGGTATGCATCCCAGGGTTGGCGATATTGAACAGTAACTGAATAAAAATATCGCCCCCCGTTTTAGTACTGGCAAATTTGGCATTAGCAGCCACCAGCGTTCGTGTTAGCCCTTCTACCAACAAGTGCCGATAAGCCTCGCTATGATGATCAGCTTCCATATACTGCCACCAGCCAACTTTTTCATATTCCATATCACGCCGACGCTGGCAGGAAGTCATCAATTGCCAGACTTTCGTAGCAAAAAAGTGCGCTTCGCCGGGTAGCAGCCCCGTATCGTGTGTATGCAGTACTTCCAGAGCCGCTTTCAAATCGGCCAGGGACTTCGGAAAGCTAACGATGGTGATGATCGGCTTTTTCCCATTTCGCAAAATACCCACCCGTGTCACATCGACCAGATTATCATACACACCCTGGGCGTTTTTCTTCCCATCTGGTGTTGTATAAGGGATTCGTTTCATGGTATCGGTAATGTGCCGATAGAAGCCCGGAAAGAATCGGAAGCCATGTTCGCCAGGTAACGCCTGAACATCGGCACCAGGCCCCGTTGAATGTTGACCATCAGGGTCATCTGGAGACGAACCCGGTACATTTACACTGCGGGCTTTACCGCCCATGTAATACGGTTTTTTCTCGTATATATCGACAGAGAACCCACGTTCAACCAATTCGTGGGCTGCGCTCATCCCAGCCACCCCTCCACCTAATATAATGACCTTCATACAGTTACAGTTCTGCAGTTGAATACCGACCAAGGTATAATTTTTCCAAACAAATTAATACATATACGCTATAATAAATTATAAATGAGGCATTTCACGCAATAGTATCCTAACAATTCAACTATTTTCCTCTATCTGATTCTTTCTGGCCAGTTTACCATAGGAGTCAGAGGCTACAACAGTATCCTGTAGACCACCGATAGCAGTAATTACGTTTAGCTAGGTTCTTATTACAGATAAACAGGCCGTTGTGTATCCCTTTATACGACCAGCTATTAGCTTACTTATGAAATTAATTGCTACGCTCTTATTACCCCTGTGTGTAACTACTCAGATGGCGATTGGTCAACCCCTCGACTCAAAGGTGTATGCCTGGGCCGAATCGCCCGTCGTTAAAAAAGCGGCTTCGGAACAACGGGCGATTCTTGAGGGAAATACCCCTGATTTTAGCCACCTTGAAATCCACGCAACTACCTTACCTCCTCATCAGGTACCTCACCCAGCCCATAAACATGACGATGAAGAACTGATTATCATCAAAGAAGGGAAACTGACTGTAACCATTGAGGGCAGAACAAAAACGCTTGGGGCAGGCAGTGTCGCTCTAATTATGCCCGGCGATGAACATGGCTTCGATAATAAAGAAGGGGTTCCGGCTACCTACTACGTCATGCGATATACGTCCCGACAACCTGCCGACCGGGAGCGGGGCCAGAAAGCAGGTGGCTCTTTCTGGATCGATTGGGATGAGGTTCCTTTTCAACCACACGATAAAGGAGGAATCCGGCGAATGTTCGATCGGGCAACAGCCATGTCCAAACGGTTCGAAATGCACGTAACTACGCTTCGTGAAGGCTTATGGAGCCATGCACCGCACACACACCGGGCGGCCGAAATCCTGCTGATGGTCGAGAACAAGGCTCAGGAAAGTATCAGCGGTAAACTTTACCCGTCGACCAAAGGCGACTTGATTTTTCTGGAACCGAATGTGCCCCATGCCCTTCAGAACATGAGTCAGGGGAATTGTATATACTTTGCCTTTCAATTTGAGTAATACGTTGTATACTACTTAAGGCTTCACAGGGCTTACATACCTTTCAGTAAAGATTGTAGGCAAATTAGCATAAGACTATATACATTTACAATTCCCATAAGTATATTAGTACGCCCAAGATAGACACTTACCCTCTTTTTGCTGATAACAGAAATAAGTTTACTTCTATACTTCTGTTAGTAATACCCGCTCTCAATCTGTTTTGGGAGATAGCCATGTCACTAAAGCATCCTGTTAAAATGTCCGTACGTTTCATCCAATTAAACCCGCTATCCAGGCACTTATTGACTATGTATCGCTTGGGTAGTACGAGTAGTAACGCTTATGAAAACAATTATCGCCCTCACCATCCTTTTTCTGTGTATCAACTTCTCCGCTGAAAGCCAGCAGCTCTATATCAATGAGTTGATGGCCTCCAACCAGACCACCCTGGCCGACCCCACCGGCGCCTTCGAAGACTGGTTGGAGATCTATAACCCCAACTCCTTCTCGGTCAATATCGCTGGCTACTTCATCACCGACAACCTGGCCAACCCCACCAAATACCAGTTCGTGACCGGTTCCTCCAAAACCATTATTCCCGCCAATGGCTTTCTGCTGGTGTGGGCCAGCGGGGAGCCCAGCCGGGGAGCCGATCATCTTGGTTTCAGCCTGTCGGCCAATGGGGAGCAGTTGGGCTTGTATGGTCCAGACGGCACCACGGTGGTGGATACGCTGAGTTTTGGGCCACAGCGGGCTGACATTTCCTGGGGTCGTCAGCCCAACGGCAGTGCCACCTGGCTGTATTTTCAGAAAGCCAACAGCAGTCCAAAGGCATCTAACAACGGAAAAACTGGCTACGCTCAAGTGCTGGCGAGTCCAACTTTTTCACAGGCTGGAGGCTTTTATTCGACGGGCTTTAATCTGGCTTTGACCGCATCCGATCCAACGGCAACGATCTATTATACACTGGATGGGTCCGACCCCGACCCAACGAACCCCAACTCGGTTACGTATACGTATAAAAACAGTTATATCGAACAACCGGGCCAATCCACTGGTCCGCTACTGACAGGCTCCTATCAAACCTTCCCTTATTCCACAACGATAGCGATTACCAACCGAACCAGCTCACCTAATAAAGTATCCGTCAAATCATCGACCTGGAATTATACACCCACCTATTTTCCCACAAGTTCAGTTTTTAAAGGCACTGTGGTACGGGCTGTTGTATATAAACCCAATGCGATTCCCAGTGATATTGTCACGCAAACCTACTTCGTCTCGCCTACACTTCCCCGGTATAACATACCCGTTGTTTCGGTATCCTTGAATGAGAAGCACCTGTTCGATTACAACACGGGTATTTATACAGCTGGTAAAACGTTCGATACCTGGCGGGCAGCCAATCCCAGTGCAGGTACTTCGTACTGCACAACTGGAAATTTTTTCAATGAAGGTGATGATTGGGAACGACCAGGCAATGTCGAATTCTTTATCAATAACGCTTCGGTTATCAACCAGCCAATAGGCTTGCGAACGCATGGCGGTTGCTCCCGCTCAGTCCCCCGGAAAAGCGTTCGTCTGTATGGCAGTAGTGACTTCGACTATCCTTTTTTCGACAATCGGCCAACCAGTGTTGTTTACGACCGGCTTCTGCTCCGTAATGGTGGTAATGATTGGGATTATACCACACTGATTGATGCGTTTGGGCAAACGATGGTTCGGCATCTTCCCTTCGACACGCAATCGAACCGTCCTGTGGCCCTGTTTTTTAACGGTGAATATTGGGGCGTCTCCAATCTTTACGAACGTTACGATCGATTCTATATCAACCAGAACTATGGCGTAGCTACCGATAGTGTCGATATGGTGGAAGTATCGCAATATAACTACGAGCCTACCGAGGGCGACCTAACCAACTTTACCGCTCTGAAGAACTACTTCATGAATACCAGCCCGGTCAATTACACCTATGTGCAAACCCTGATGGATGTAGAGAGCTTCGCCGATTATCAGATGTCGGAGATTTACGTTGCCAATACCGACTGGCCCCACAATAATCTCTCGATGTGGCGTAAACGAACCAGTCAATATATACCCAATGCTCCTCGCGGACACGATGGCCGGTGGCGCTGGATGATTCGGGATCTCGACTGGGGAATAACCGGGCAGAATTATGCGCAGAAAAACCTATTTCCAACGGCGCTGGATACGGGTCTGGATGCTGAATTCACAGTTTATTTACGACGATTGCTTGCTATACCAGCCTTTAAAACCTATTTCATCAACCGCTTTGCCGACCTGCTCAACACCACCTTTAACCCCACCCGAACCACAGCTCTGCTTACCTCCATGCAACAGCAGTACCAGCCCAACATGGCGGAGCACTTTGACCGATGGGTGACGAACACCAGTTATAGCGACTGGCTGGGGAATATCGGAAATATGATGAATTTTTTACAGGTTCGTCCCGATTCCGTCCGAAAGCATATACGACAGCAATTCAGCCTGAGTGCCAACCGTAGCCTGACCCTCAACGTCTCCGACACCACACGAGGCTACGTCAAAGTCAACTCCATCTCCATCCTGCCCACTACCGTAGGCGTGCCCCAGCAACCCTACCCATGGACAGGTACCTACTTCCAGGGAAACACCATTACCATCACCGCCAGAGCAAAACCCGGATACAAGTTCGTCCGATGGACCGAAGCCAATACCACCATCTCCACCGACTCCCTATACGCCTTCAACCCAACCTCCAACCGGAGCATCACCGCCGTTTTCGACCTGGATGAGTCCTTCAACTCCTTCCCGGCAGCCTACTCCCTGGCCACCTGCGACTACCAGCTCTCCAACTGGCCAGCAACAGCTCCGCCAGCCACCTACCCCCCAAACATGGTTTTCGTTTCCATGAACCAGGAAGATCCAACCCTGTCGGCCACCATCTCCAACACCGTCACCGGCGCCTACAACCTCACCAGCCGTACCCGCATCAACGGACTCAATGAGAACGGTTTCTCCTTCATCAACACCGGCAACAGCAATACCAATCCGGGCTATGTGGCCTCCACCCTGGGCGGGGCCCTGCTGGCCATCCGTACCAGTGGCCTCAACCAGGCCTATGTCCAGTGGACGGGGGGTACGGTGACCCCCAATGTGAAGCAGTACCGCATCCGGCTGCGCTACCGGGTGGGCGACTCCGGTCCCTTCACCGATCTGCTGGACAGCCAGAACAACCCCGTCGAGTATGTACGCAGTGCCACGGCGGGCGATAGCCAGGTGCTGGGTCCGGTGGCTCTGCCCGCCAGTGTGCTCAACAAGCCCTATGTTCAGTTGTTGTGGCAGTACTACTGGACGGGAGTAGGCAGCAATGCCCGGGATGAGCTGCGGATCGATGAGATTATCATATCGCGGGGGGCTTGTCAGAGTTTGGCATCGGGTTTGTGGTCGTCGGCCTCCACCTGGAGTTGTGGTCGGGTGCCCACCTTATGCGATGTGGTACAGCTTCAGGAGGGGCATGTTGTGAACATTTCGGTTGCTAATGCAACGGCAAAACGAGTAGAGTTCGGTACGGGTGCCCAGCTAATATATAGCAATGCAACAGCCTCATTATTTATTCAGGGAGGAAATTAAGCGTCGCCATACTGAAATTTAGCCAGAAACCCCTCCTTAAGCGAGTCCTATTTCTCTATATTTGTAAATCATAAGTTAGTAATATGTAAATATACATTAATTTATCATTTATTAGTATGGTATAATTATTGCCTTCATCATGGCTGAAAGATATCCACACTTTCAACCATGATGAAGCACCATATTATTCTCACAACTCTATGCCTGTTTATAGGTATATCCTTTTCGGCCCAAAGTCAACAGCTCTATATCAATGAGTTGATGGCCTCCAACCAGACCACCCTGGCCGACCCCACCGGCGCCTTCGAAGACTGGTTGGAGATCTATAACCCCAACTCCTTCTCGGTCAATATCGCTGGCTACTTCATCACCGACAACCTGGCCAACCCCACCAAATACCAGTTCGTGACCGGTTCCTCCAAAACCATTATTCCCGCCAATGGCTTTCTGCTGGTGTGGGCCAGCGGGGAGCCCAGCCGGGGAGCCGATCATCTTGGTTTCAGCCTGTCGGCCAATGGGGAGCAGTTGGGCTTGTATGGTCCAGACGGCACCACGGTGGTGGATACGCTGAGTTTTGGGCCACAGCGGGCTGACATTTCCTGGGGTCGTCAGCCCAACGGCAGTGCCACCTGGCTGTATTTTCAGAAAGCCAACAGCAGTCCAAAGGCATCTAACAACGGAAAAACTGGCTATGCTCAAGTGCTGGACCCACCTGTCTTTTCACATACAGGAGGGTTTTACAGCACCGGATTTGCGTTAAGTCTGAGTTCGCCCGATCCGACCGTAACCATCTACTACACACTGGATGGGTCCGACCCCGATCCGACCAAACCGAACGCGGTCAGCTTTACCTATAAGAATAGTTACCCACAGCAACCAGGCCAACCCTACGGCCCTACCTTAACCGAAACATACCGAACTTTTCCCTATTCCACTACACTGGCTATCTCTGACCGTAGTAATGCTGCGAACAAACTATCCATAAAGTCCTCAACAGCCTCTTCCTCGGCCTCCTACGTTCCTACAAGTCCGGTTTTCAAAGGAACCGTAGTACGCGCATTGGCCTACAAAGCCAACGCTTTACCCAGTGATATTGTCACGCAAACCTACTTCGTCTCGCCTACGCTCCCCCGGTATAACATACCCGTTGTTACTCTGGCACTGACCGAGAAGCACCTGTTCGATTATAACACGGGTATTTATACAGCCGGTAAAACCTTCGATAACTGGCGAGCCGCCAATCCCAATGCTGGCACCGGATTTTGTACGACGGCCAATTTCGATAACGAAGGCGATGATTGGGAACGACCAGGAAATGCCGAAATTTTTGTCGATAATCGTTCGGTCAGCAATCAGCTTGTGGGCCTGCGCATTAATGGGGGATGTTCTCGCTCGGTTCCCCGCAAGAGCCTTCGGGTTTATGGAAGCAGTGACTTCGAATACCCTTTCTTCGACAACCGTCCGCCCTCCTTGTTTTACAACCGACTCCTGCTTCGTAACGGCGGCAACGATTGGGATTATACCACACTGATTGATGCATTTGGGCAAACAATGGTTCGGCATCTGAAATTTGATACACAATCGAACCGTCCTGCTGCGCTTTTCCTAAACGGTGAATACTGGGGGGTTCATACACTATATGAACGCTACGATCGGTTCTATATCAATCGCAATTATGGCGTAGATGCCGATAGTGTGGATATGGTAGAGATTGCGAACGGCTTCTCGGCATCTGAGGGGACCCTAACGAGCTTCTCGGCCTTAAATAGCTACATGACCAACACCAGTCCAATCAATTACACGTATGTGCAAACCCTGATGGATGTGGAAAATTTTGCGGACTATAACATTGCCGAGATTTTCGTAGCCAATACCGACTGGCCCCTCAATAATGTTGTTCTGTGGCGTAAACAGACCAGCCAATATCAACCGAACGCTCCTCGCGGACACGATGGCCGTTGGCGATGGATGCTAAAAGATATTGATTTTGGGTTAAGTGGGCAAAACAATGCGCAAAACAATACTCTTGATTTTGTCACACGGTCGGATCTTTCCTATACCCTCTTTCTGCGCCGGTTGCTGGATATACCGGCTTTTAAAACGTACTTTATCAATCGGTACGCCGATCTGCTCAATACTACCTTTTTAGCAAGTCGAACTACGGCCATGCTATCAGCCATTCAACAGCAGTACCAGCCTTATATGGCGGAGCATTTCACACGATGGCTAACGGGGAATACGTATAATGGCTGGCTAACCAATGTCGGCAACATCAATACATTCCTTCAACAACGCGCTGGCTATGCCCGCGATCACATACGAACCAAGTTCAGCCTGAGTGCCAACCGTAGCCTGACCCTCAACGTCTCCGACACCACACGAGGCTACGTCAAAGTCAACTCCATCTCCATCCTGCCCACTACCGTAGGCGTGCCCCAGCAACCCTACCCATGGACAGGTACCTACTTCCAGGGAAACACCATTACCATCACCGCCAGAGCAAAACCCGGATACAAGTTCGTCCGATGGACCGAAGCCAATACCACCATCTCCACCGACTCCCTATACGCCTTCAACCCAACCTCCAACCGGAGCATCACCGCCGTTTTCGACCTGGATGAGTCCTTCAACTCCTTCCCGGCAGCCTACTCCCTGGCCACCTGCGACTACCAGCTCTCCAACTGGCCAGCAACAGCTCCGTCAGCCACCTACCCCCCAAACATGGTTTTCGTTTCCATGAACCAGGAAGATCCAACCCTGTCGGCCACCATCTCCAACACCGTCACCGGCGCCTACAACCTCACCAGCCGTACCCGCATCAACGGACTCAATGAGAACGGTTTCTCCTTCATCAACACCGGCAACAGCAATACCAATCCGGGCTATGTGGCCTCCACCCTGGGCGGGGCCCTACTGGCCATCCGTACCAGTGGCCTCAACCAGGCCTATGTCCAGTGGACGGGGGGTACGGTGACCCCCAATGTGAAGCAGTACCGCATCCGGCTGCGCTACCGGGTGGGCGACTCCGGCCCCTTCACCGATCTGCTGGACAGCCAGAACAACCCCGTCGAGTATGTACGCAGTGCCACGGCGGGCGATAGCCAGGTGCTGGGTCCGGTGGCTCTGCCCGCCAGTGTGCTCAACAAGCCCTATGTTCAGTTGTTGTGGCAGTACTACTGGACGGGAGTAGGCAGCAATGCCCGGGATGAGTTGCGGATCGATGAGATTATCATATCGCGGGGGGCTTGTCAGAGTTTGGCATCGGGTTTGTGGTCGTCGGCCTCCACCTGGAGTTGTGGTCGGGTGCCCACCTTATGCGATGTGGTACAGCTTCAGGAGGGGCATGTTGTGAACATAACCATCCCGAATGCCACAGCCAAAAGCATTCAGTTTGGAAGGAACGCCCAACTTACGTTTGATAATGCTACGGCGTCGGTTCAAACTCAGAACTAAGTCTGCTCTATTTACCAGCCTCTAATTCAGCGGGAGTACCAGAACCGTTGGTTTTTGTGCCGGGAAATTAGGTACGGGTCTGCCCGATTCATCAAACGCATCCCACTGACTATTGGCGATATAATAAAACTGACAACCAACAATAACTCCCAGCGTAGGCTCGCTGGCCAGCGGATGGCCAACATCCAGCGTATCGACCTGCTCAATGGCCAGTGCCTGTTTTGCCAGCCGAATCCGGGAAACTCGATAGGGCTTACGCCGATTTTGGATGGCAATCAGGCTGTTCTGGTCATAGTATAACCCGTCGATACCGCTCAGATCGGCAGATTGTGTGCAGGATAAACAGCTAACCTGCCGGGTTGCCAAGTCAACAGCCAGCAGGCCACGACGGTAATCGGCTACGAATAATGTCTTCTGATCGTCGGATAAGGCCAATCCCTGAAGGGATCGAAATAAGGTGTCAGTCAAAAAAGGGGTTATTACGCTTGCTCCCGCTTCCAGCCGGTAAATCCAGGGGGTACGGCTATCGGTGGCATAAACCGCTCCATCGAGAGCCAGGGTCAGGTCGCCCAGCAGATGCGCTTTGCCATCATCTGGCATCAACCATCTTCGCTTCAACCGCCTGGTGGTTAAGTCGTATACAACTAGTGCCGAACGTCCATTCGTAGTAGCTGTAATCCCTTTTGTCTGCGGCAATGCTGAACTGCATGCCCATAACAACCGACGTTTCGGATCTACTTTCATCCCGAAAACACCCCAAAGGCTATCGCCCGGCTGAGAGAAAGCAGCAGGTCCCGTTTTTTCGGAATACCGGATGATTTTCCGCTCATGCACACTACTAATATAAAACATACCGGTTTTTGGGTCATGCGCAATTCCCTCCGTAATCAGCCCCGTTTCGGACAATTGAAAAGCAATCTGGCTGCGGTGCATCGAACTGCTGGGTTGCACAACCTGTCCAAAAGCCATAAAGACTGTTTGTTCAGCTATAAACGCATAGCTGATCAGCGAGCGAATAGAGAAAATACATGTTCGGAGGTTATACATAAAACAGCCAAGACGTCGCCAACTACCAAGAAGGGATTATACGGAAGGTTCCTGATCAAACAAATTCAGAAAGCAAAAGCTCTTACAGTGTAATGCACAACTCGTTAAACAGCTCATAAACAAAGGCTAATATAAGGTTTAAAATCCAATCTCGACTCGCTTTATTGACAGCCTACCACCTAGTATAGCCATAGGTATAATTAGCTACCAGAGCTCCTTTTAACGAGGTTAATTTAATAACTATGCGGAACTGGTACCTCATCGTCTGGCTAACTGCCCTTCTATTTTTAGGATCGTTCCGGCTAGCTCATGGTCAACCGACGGCCATCCTCATCGGAGCCGTAGTAGATGCCACCACGGGGAAACCCATGCCGTTTGCCAACGTCTATATCAATGGCTCAACGCGGGGAGCTGTTACCGACGAAAAAGGGACCTATACCCTTACTGGAATTCCCCCTGGTACGGTTGAGATTGTTGCTTCGTTTGTTGGTTATCAGTCTGATAAACGCACCGTCCGATTTGATAATACGTCTCCGCAAACAGCCAATTTCCGGCTGAAAGCCAATGAGCAAACGTTAGATGCTGTAACCGTAAAAGGCAATCCGAAGAACAGAGAGCGGCAGTTACGCCAGTTTAAAAAGCTACTTTTTGGCGAGCCGTTTGGCGGGCAATGTCTGCTTGTAAACAGCGATGTTCTCCGTTTTAAAGAAGATAAAGATCATCTATATGCAACCGCTTCTGAACCTTTGATTATCGACAATCAGGCGCTAGGTTATCGACTAATTTATGATCTGCAACAGTTTGACGGCACTACGTCAGGAGAAGCCTATTATGGGGGTACAGCCCGTTTTGACGAATTAAAACCCGAGAACGAACGGCAAGCCAGCCGCTTCCAGCGGAATCGGCTGACCGCTTACAAAGGATCTATTCGGCATTTAATGGCTAGCCTGACGGATAATACGTTCAAAGAGGCCGGTTTTCTGGTCTATCAGGAGGATGTTACCAAAATGGTATCTCTGGAACAGCGGTCAATTACCCTCTCGGCTGCGATCAACGATTACAAGCGGCTGGTACCCATTCAGACTACCACATTAATTCAACCCGGCCGGTTATCGACCGAACGACGATTGGTTTCACCAATGAAGCTAATTGTATTCTACACGAATGCAAATTCGGGTTTCTCACCTTATCCTGATGCTCGTTACGCCTACACGGAAATGAGGCTACCCAAAGGTCAGTTGCAAATGACGGTCGATGGGGTTATTACCATGCCTGAAGGAATGGAAGTCAAAGGCTCGATGGGGAATGACCGGCTATCGACCATGCTACCCGCCGATTGGAAACCCGGCGAAATGGCGAAAGAGACGCTTTCGACCGAACCATTGGCTATAAAAGGTAAACTCGCTCCATCCGACACTCGTATGGAGCGTATCGCAGCGGCTTTCAGTGAGCGATTCAGGCTGCTGGCGCCTACCGTGTTTGTTCACATCGATAAGCCTTTTTACGCCACGGGCGATCAGCTTTGGATGAGTACATATTTACTCGACGCGGCTAGCAACCAGCGAGCCAGTGGCGAAACGGCTATTCATGTTGATCTACTTTCGTCAGCAGGCAAGCTTGTGCAACACCAGTGGGTACGTATCATTGACGGACGCGGTGAAGGCAATTTTCGCCTGTCGGATACGCTCCTAACAGGAACGTATCGCTTACGTGCTTATACCGATGAAGACGACGCCCAGCAACGGCCTGCGTTCGAGCGGTCTGTAGCCGTCTATAATCTGCTTCGGCCCAACGCATCCATACGCAGTGATTCGACCCCTCAACAGGCTGATGTTCAGATTCTTCCGGAAGGTGGTCGCTGGATTTCGGGATTGCCAGCGCGGCTAGGCGTAAAAATTGTTCAGCCCAATGGTCATGGATTACCCATAGCAGGGCGTATTGTCGATGATTTAGGGGCTGAGGTTGTTCGTTTTAAGACCAATCGGCAAGGTATGACCAGTGTGGCGATGGAGCCAAAGCCGCAACGGATCTATTACGCTGATGTAACGTATAACAACCAGCCCCAACGCGTTCCGTTACCCAGGCCCGAAACGGAAGGGATACTACTTTCCGCCGATGCGATCAGCGATACAACCCGTCTGGCGTTGACCCTACAAAGTACTAACCGGGCCGCTCTCGACTCCGTGTATATCCTGATTCAGCAACATGGCCGTGTGGTCGATAGTCGAAAAATTCTTCTGCAAAATGGCGTAGCAAAGGTAAGTTTACCCATGATGACCTGGTTGCCGGGCCTGGCGCAAATCACCCTGTACGATGCCAGCGCCAAACCGCAAGCCGAGCGACTAGTTTTTGTCCCCGAATTTACTACGCCAGTACGGGTGCTAATGGCTTTTAACAAAAAGCGGTATCAGCCACGCGAGCAGGCCATCCTGAGCATCAATCTGAGCCATAACGGATCATCGTCTCAGGCCGCTTTATCGGCATCGATTACCGATGCAGGCCAAGTGCCTGATGATACCGCCAACGCTACGTTGTCGGCGCACTTGTTGCTAACGGGAGAACTTCGGGGCCGTATCGAAAACCCCAATAGCTACGTTGTAAATCACTCAGCCGAAACCCGTCGAGCGCTGGACGACCTGCTGCTGACGCAGGGCTGGCGACGGATTAGGGGCACGCCCGAAGCGGATTCGCTTGGTGGTATATCCTTCAGAGGTCGTATTTTGACTGTTAAAAAAGAGCCAATACCCGGCGCCCAGATCACCATAATGGCGACAGCCCCCCGGCAATCGTTTGTTAAATCAACAGTAGCTGATGAGCAGGGGCGTTTCCGGCTGGCGGGGATGGCAATTGCCGATACGGTACAATTACTAACGAAAATCGCTGATCGTAAGCAGCATACCCTTTCAGCTAAAGAAGCCTTTCTGGTTCAGGAAAGACCTGGCAACCTATGGGAGCACCGTACGCTAACCGATGCGCCAAACTGGTCGACGATGAAAGCGCAACTGGAAGCAGCTCGAATTCGGCAGGAAGCAAATACCGATTTCTACCGCGATAAAATGGCGAAAGAGCTGAACGAAGTGACCGTGCGAGCGCAAAAATCCGATAAAAGACCCGAGGATATTCAACAGCGTAGCTTGCACACTGAGGCCGATGCCGTTATTGTGGTCGATGAGAAATCGCCAGCCTACCAGAATCTATATGAAATGATCCAGGGGCGATTAACGGGCGTGACCATCAAACGGATAGGAGCTGCTGTAGCGCGTGCCTATACTGTATCGATACGCGGAACGACTAGTTTTAGTATGGGTTCACAGCCCTTGTATTTGATGGATGGCCTGCCCATTGAGGACCCCGATGGAACTGCTTTGCTTTTCTTTAGCCCAAGTGATATTGAACGCATTGAACTACTGAAAAGTGCAAGTACAACTGGTACATACGGCGCTCGGGGCGGAAACGGAGTTATTGCTTTTTACACGAAAAGCGCACGATCTATGCAGGGCAACGTAAAACCCAACGAGGGGATGAGATCGATTCAATTCATTGGTTATCCATCCGTGCAGCGCGAATTTTATATACCCCGCTACGATGCGGAGGCCCCAACCGGTCTCCTTTCTGGCCCCGTCGATCACCGGGATGTACTGTACTGGAAACCACTCATGCAAACCGATAGCCAGGGGCATAGCCAACTCCGTTTCCCACTGTCGGACGTTGTGCGAACCTTGCGCGTGATGATCCAGGGTGTTACGGCCGATGGTCGCCCGGTACTGGGCGTTCAGTTAATTCAGGTTCAATAGCGTAGGGATTTATTTTCCGGATAAGCGTTCATCGTTACACTTCTTTATTATCCTCAGCCATGAAATTTGTATCGTTCGTTTGTTTTCTGTTGGTTGGAGCTCATTCGCTTGTTGCAGCTCAAAGCAATCAATATATCCGGGTCAAAGCAGGAGAAAATCTGACAAATTCTCTCTCCTTCAATGACCGTTACCAATACCCGGCTTTTACAATGGGAAAGCTTGTTTATGCCTCCAATAAGTCGTCGGCGGCCCGGTTCAACTACAATCTATTGTTGAATGAGATGCATTTCATCAATGCTACTGGCGATACGCTGGCGTTGGAAAATGACCCCACCGTTCAGCTCGTCGTAATCGGCCCCGACTCGTTTTACTACGAGTACCCAAAGACCTATTGGCAGCTCGTATCAACCTATCGCTCAGCCCAGTTGCTGATTAAACGAACCATGGTTTTAATTGACCGGGAAAAAGAAGGCGGTTATAAACAGTCGACGGGTGCCTCAGCGATACGAACCACGTCTACGTATTCAGGTGTGAACGGGTCATTAGCCCGATTAGATGCCCATAGCGATATGTTATTTTCAAAAAAAGCTGAGTTCCGACTACGGGATAACAATGGCAAATTTCACCCGGCCAGCCAAGCCGGTTTCCTGCATTTATTCGCTAAAAACAAACAGGCCGTCAAGCAATACGTAAAGGAAAACTCAATCAATTTCAATGAGGAAACCGATCTAAAAACCAGTCTCGCTTTCTGTACGAATCTGCCCTAAGTAAAAACAGATCCGGTATGGATCTGTCCAGCCGCCTGGGCTATTAGTCCATTAGTCCTTTTTGTTACTGATCCGCCACTCATGGCGAAGAATATCAGCCTGTTGAATCGCATCATATAACGCCTTATCATTTTTAAAGGCTAATTGGTTCAACTGAAAGGCTTCAACGCCTACCACAAAGGAGTCCACGTCAAAGGGCCAGGGATCGACGCATAACGAGTTATCGGGCGCTTTGGCAACAAAATACGGTACCTCGTCTGGCCCCCGGCTAATTTCCAACCGTCGACCATCAACAGGTATTTTATCCTGGCATAAGAGCAAGGAAAAGGCATCGCACCATTGCAAAAACGCATAAGCATACTGTGCGTCGTCCGTTGTCGCTTTCATCATACGCAACCAATCCCGCTGATTTTTACGCTGCTGATCCAGAAACTCCTTCAGTTCCGACTGCTCTTTCCGAAGAGGCTCATACAGAAACGAAGCGTGCATAGATACCATCAGGGCGTTCCAGCGACTCTTCTCCAGAGCGATCTCTACCATTCGGTGGGCCTGCGCTACTGAGTATTGCTGTATAGTAAAGTCCAGAGGGGCACCCGCCTGTGTAAGATGGTGGCGTCCCTCCCATGTATCCTGTCCGTCGTCGTGTTCCGTAAGGGCCACCAGGGTCTCTGCCCAGTTAATAGGTCGTTTATCGGGTACCCAATGCAGGGCCAATTGAAAGGCTAGCAAGCCATGCGCCTGCTGATGGATCACCTCCCATCCAAAATCTTTACTGGTAACAATCATAAAGGTAAACTAGCTGTGTTTCGTTATTCGAGCCGTTATCGAATCAGGCTTTCGGATTATCGGTCAGCAACCGATGGCAAATGCGATCCGAAGCCGCTTCCGCGAAATCAAGCCCCGAGTAGTCGGGATTATAGCCCCCGATGTGCGGCACGGCCATAATATATAAACGCGGGTTTGGCTGTCCCTGCTGGTCAATAACCTGAAAGTCATCGTTGATGGCTAGACCTGGCACTTTCAGATAATACTTCCCATCGGTAGACAGCTCTACTCCTTCCTGACCTTGCTGGCAGGCAGCACGACCCTGCCCATCCGATTGATACTGTAAGCGGGCCGGGCTAATCGTTTTACCAGTCAGTAAGCTCTTGAACGGAAATTCCTCAAAAGCCAGATGCGGTTGACCGATACAATCCACGAATGTATGATAGTACACCGACTGAGGCTGGTTTTCCGCATCCAGGTACTGATAGGTTGCTCCACCCTGCGGATTGGCAATCACCTCACTATCAGCACCAACGGATATGAGTGTCAGTAACCCGGCTTCATACAAAGCCAATAGCTCTCGGGCTGAGCTCTGCGGAACAAAAGCGATGACTATAGAAATCAACGGCATCAGCACCGTTTTTAACCGCTGCATATCCTCCGCTGAAAAGTATTTAGCGGGGTAATTCAAGGCATAACTCAATACCGCCAGCATTTCTTTCCAGTAGATGGATTGCCGTTGATGAATAGACTGTTCAGCCTGCTGATATTCGTTGGCAAAAAGGACAAATGGATCCTGTTGTTCCCGCATGGCCATCACCTGTTCAACGAAAGCCTCTAGGTTCAGGTTGCGAATGCGCGCATAAAAGGCAGGATCTTTCTGCCGGAAAGCGTCTTTAAACGCTTTTTCGAAAACGAAATCCAGTGACAAAAATCCTTGATTTTGTTGCCGATTGGCTGCAATTAGCGCCGGACTTAGCTGATCATCCTGCGAAATGAGCGGCTCTTCCAGATGAAACCGAATGGCGGGTAGCAGGCCCTCGCGCGAATGCAATACCAGTTTGAAATCAGGAGATGTTTCAGCTCGATGATAAGTAAGTCGATCCGTAGCATCTGCCTCGAAATGGCCATTATGACGCGCCAATGTGCGTATGGCGTCGATGGCGGTCAGCGATGCGCCCCGAATAGCAACGGGATGATTGAACGTATGAGCCAGTTTGGTGGGTGGGTAAGGCGAATCGAAGTAGTGCGGCACCTTCCCTTCGTGGCGGATCGGCCAGTAATGGCCCGTACAGATAATCACCTTATCGAAGCAGTGCCAGTGTTGGTCCGTGGTTTGCACCCAGGTTTGCTGACGGTCTGGCTCATCGCGAATGTCAATCACCGGGCAGTTGAGGTGGACCCGGGTATCGACTCCACGCACTAAGGCCTGCTGTTGCAGTAAATCAAACTGGGCAGACAGATATTGACCAAAGAGTAAACGAGGAACTACACGGTAAGGGCTGATCGTAGAAGGATCCAGTTGAAATGGCTTCAATTGGTCAATCGGCTGGCTTTTTATCCATTCTGGCAAGGAGGTTACCAGCTCTGGAATTTCATTACCCGAAACATTCGTTACATGCTCTGAGCAAGCCCCGGCTTTACTGTAAGGCATCCCGGCTCCCAACTGGCTCGATCGTTCAAAGATGTCAATCTGTAAATCGGTCCGCCGAGATTCAACTAGTCGTTTGTAAACAAACAAAGCACTGGGCCCTCCCCCCAGAATGGCAATGTGCAATCGGTGTGTTATGGATGGCATACGTAATGAATGGGATAAAATGGCATGCCGATAGCTGTCAAAACAAGGAAGGCTATGTGGGAATGGGCAACCCAATACCTAGGAAAAATAGGAGGTTGGACAGGAAAAACAGGTTTCATCGGCTTACTCATCGTTAATTGGTTGTGGAAGTCGATGAGTAAACAAATTGTTTTAATCTCACGGATTTATTCTGGTATACCTTACCAATTGCCACGGAAAATCGACTATAACAACAACGGGTTACGAACCAAGTCGCTAGCACAAAAAGAAAGCCAGACGACACGAAGTCACCTGGCTTTTGATTCGCTTACTAGACTGATTATTATCTAAAGATAGGTGCTTTTCACAGCATCCCCGTCTAGCAGCGATTGTAGGTATAAAACGATTTACAGCAAAAATTGTTTTCGCTACTGAAAAAGGAGCCGATAATTTTTCAAAAAAGTTTTGCGATTTACCAACTTCCATCCATTTAACAGGACAGGCTATACCTCTTAGCCAACAAGCAACAGACTAAGATCGCTTTCGTGAAGCTGATGAGTCAACCAACCTGCATGGACATGAGTAAGAGCGCACTCCCATGAGAAACTCTTTCAGAAAAGCCCTACCTTGCGGTTATGTTCAGAACCTTATTCACTACGGCTGGAATTGGGCTAGTCAGTCTATGTTTTCTAGCGAATTGTCAATCATCCAATCAGGCACCCTGTGAACCAACGCCAGTTATGGTGATGGCGCCTGACCAGGAAGTAGCTCAACTCAAAGAATTCATCGAATCGAAACAGATTAAGGCGACTGCCGATAAGCGGGGATTCTATTATACCATTCAGAACGCGGGTAGTGGCGCTAAACCCACTGTTTGCTCCAACGTCAGTGTCAATTACGAGGGACATTTAACGGATGGCACCCGTTTCGATAGTGGGGACGATGTTCGCTTTGGTCTTAATCAACTGATTGTAGGCTGGCAGGAAGGGATTCCGCTCATTGCACCGGGTGGCCGAATTACGCTGTATTTACCACCTTCGTTAGCGTATGGCGATCAGCAACAGGGAGATATTCCCGCCCATTCGATACTTGTCTTCCAGATTGATCTGCTGGCTATTCACTAACGCTGGTTCAATAAAAGTTAGTTTCCGGTAGTCGATGCGAGGACCGTTACCTCTTTATTTCTCAATCTATTTCTGATTCATCCATTTGTTGTGTAGATCTACGCTACAAAAAATGGATGAATCGCACTCAGGAAATACCCATGGCCATGATAAAAAACCTGTTATTGCTTCTCGTTTCTTTTAGTCTGGTTTGCTACCAGTCAACAGCCCAGCCTTCGCAAAACGGAGTACCTGCTCAAACCACTTATTCAAATCCCTTATCGGTTCAATTTGGGGATCCGTTTGTTCTGCATACGAAGGGCAAGTACTACATGTACGGCACAGGCGCAGGGGCCAATAAGGGATTTGTTGCTTACTCGTCCAACAATCTGGTGAACTGGAAGCGAGAAGGGCAGGTCTATTTTCACGACAATCCTCAGGGCTGGAGCGATCCAGACGCGAAGTGGGGCGGTGCTTACTGGGCGCCGGAAGTCTACGAGGTAAAGGGGAAGTACTACCTCTTTTACAGTGCTCAATGGAAAGTCAATCCAACGCATGAGGAAGAAAACTTCCGGATTGGCGTAGCCGTAGCCGATAAACCAACTGGCCCCTTCATTGATCTGGCGAACAAACCCATTTTTGATCCAGGTTATCCAATCATTGATGCCAATGTTTTTTTCGACACCAATGGTAAAGCGTATCTATACTATTCGCGTTGTTGCTACAAACATCCGGTCGAGAGTGAAGTAGCCGATTTAGCCCGCCAAAATGGATGGTTCAACCAGATTGAAGAAAGCTGGGTATACGGTGTCGAACTCAAACCTGATTTTTCGGGCGTCGTTGGTCAGCCTGTTCTCTTGTTACGACCGCCGGTAAAGCTAGACGATAAGCAGTCGGAATGGGAAAGCCGCTCCGTAACGGCTCGCGAAGTAAACCGGCGCTGGACGGAAGGTTCGGTCACTTTCCGGAAAGGAAACACGTATTATATGATGTATTCGGCCAATTATTTTGGTGGTCAGCATTACGCCATTGGATATGCCACCGCCCGTTCACCGTTAGGTCCCTATAAAAAAGCAGCAAACAACCCAATCGTAGCAAAAAACACGCCCAACGGGGGCTCGGTTACGGGAACCGGGCATAATAGCATTGCTTACTCGCCCGATAGAAAAGAGATGTTTTGCGTTTATCACGCCAGGACATCGAAAACCGGCGACGAGCGGGTCGTTTTTATTGACCGGATGGAAGTGGGGCAAGGGATTATCAAGGTCTTAGGGCCGACAACTACACCACAAAAACTCCCTTCAAGTCAATAAAAGAGAAGGCTTAATCGTCACATGCTACTGGCTCCTTAAACCCTACTCCTCACAACTCCAGACCCTTTACAAGCTCATTATAATTCGGGCGTATACCCTGCTGAGCCGACTCACATACGACCCTTAACACCCTATTAATCAAGGACTAACCCTCATAGATCGCGTTAACCTCAAAAAGCTTCTTCTTTATTCGTTACTGTGTTAACAACCGGAAGCCCTTCAAGCAGGGCGCTTCGCTCGATGCCATCCAGAAAAGACATTTGCCCTTCCTGATTTCGGCTTTCCCGAAAACGAGAATACACATAGCCCTCTTCAACGGACAGTTCGGGGATACCATTCAATTTCTCCCGCTTGACAAAGTAAGCATTGTTCCCTGCCTGGTTACAGCCTACAAACGCATACCCTTTTTCAAGAGCCAGGTTATATAATGCAGGGAGTGAAGCGCCGAAGTATAAGTACGAGTAATGCGCTTGCTCACGCACAAAATCAGGTTTATAAGGAACACTAATCGCCCGCTCAACCCCAAACACACTATTGTATTCAATAACAACAATATCGGCATCAACTGCAGTGATGGCTTTCCATATCCAGTAATCATTGCCATCCACATCAATACTGAGCAACCCGATCTGCCCAGTAAGCCCACTACTAACGAGCAATTGATTGATGTTTTCAGCGGTAACAAAACTCGCAATGGCTTTTAGGCTATAACGCCAGAAAAATGAACTTGCCTTAATCGCATCAATGAAGGCTGCTGAACCATCGATAATCAGCCCCTTCCAATTATCATTCAGTAACAAAAAGCGGGTATTCGCTTCCTCATAATCTTCAACCCCAAACTCAATAAAGGTATCTACACGGGGTTTAACATGACTGATTAAGTACTGAATAATACCATCATCACCAAACTGGGAAAATACTTTAAATTCGGCTTCCCTCAGGGACTTAGCCGCTCGCGCTAGTTTCGCTAATACGGCCCCCGTCACCAGTTTAGTAGCCACATTATCTTCCTTGGCTTGCCGAAGCTGGATTTGCACGTCGCGAATCTGTGCCTGTAAGGGTTCGTTGAGAAATTGCCTTATTTTTCTTTTCATACGACACAAACGTACGCTCTGTTGCTGGCCTGAATATAGGCCGCATGATGATTAGAAACTCAATTGGTAATGAATAACCTATTGTAGGGTAAAGCTCATTCGTCGCATCCAGGAGTGCTTAGTATCTGATTGACCAATTCCCTCCTATGGTTTGACCGGAGGCAAGCCTATCAGAAGACAAAAATTTCATCGAAACATCCTAAAAATATTTAACATAAATCATTGACAACCAAACCCAAACAGTGCATTCATCTAGCAAAAACCCAAATTCATCCCTTTAATTCGGGCACTCGTCATCTTCAATTTTCTGGCCTCTAAAGCAGGATGCAACTTTGTTCCATCAGATCGCCGACGCGGTCTACAAACCATAACATCTATAAGCCATGAAAAAAGTACTTGTTCTGATGCTGAGCCTGGTAGCCAGTACCGCATCGTTTGCCCATGCTTCGACAGCCCCTGCTTCGGCCTCCGATACCCGCGTGGTTATGACCAACGACCATAAAATAAAACTCTACGTGCAACCGCTCCAAACCAAAGGCCAGCTTGCCATTTTGGATGCTAATGGTCAGGCTATTTACACGAGCAGTGTGGGGCTTCAGAAAGGATTGCATCAACAATTCGACGTCTCGAACTTAAGCACAGGCACCTACCGACTCACGCTGACCACGGGCGGCCAAACGGTCAGTAAGACATTTGTTGTACAGGCAAATCCGAATGAGAGTTTTGTGATGCAGGAATTATAATAGCCTGCTTCATTTGCCCATCCACGTTTTGAAAGCAGCTGTTCGTTCCCGGCTTACCAATACATCCTCAGCGGGGGCCGGGTCGAGGATAAGTTTAAGTTTGTGATTGGCGTGCGGATGAATCTGCTGTACAGCATTGACACTGACTATAAACTGTCGGCTTATCCGAAAAAACTGCGCCGGATCGAGCAGGATTTCCAATTCGTCCAGTGGATAATCCAGCGAAAATTTTTGCCCTTTACATGTACGGAACAACGTAACCCGCTCTTCGGAGTGGAAGTAGGCAATCTCGCTAACGTCAACGGGTAACCACTGCGACAAATGCCGAACCAGAAACCGACGTCGATACTCAGGAGTCTGAGTTTGCTGTCGCAACTGCTGTATCAGTGCTTCGATGGCTTTTTCCTGCCGCACGGCCGGTTCGGACTGGGGATTTAGTTGATGGTATTTACGCAAACTCGCTGCCAGTTCAGGCTGCTTGATGGGTTTCAGCAGATAATCGATGCTGTTCACCTTGAAGGCTTTTATCGCGTACGCATCATAAGAGGTGGTGAAGATAACAGGAGCAGGCACCAGAACCTGTTCGAAAATCTCGAAACTCTGTCCATCGGCCAGCTCAATATCCATAAAGATCAGATCAGGCGCAGGTTCGTTTTGTAGGTACTTGACAGACGCTTCAACACTCGCAATCGTTTCAACTATCCGCATTCGCGGCTCTAGTTCAGCCAGTAACCGGCTCAATCGCAGGGCGGCTAAATCTTCGTCTTCAATAATCAGAACTTGCATAGCGTGTGGTATTACAACGGCTTAAACAGTCAATTGAACCGCTACGACGCGAGGACGCAACGAATTATTTACGCTTCTTATTGATTACCTCGCGTCTGTAGCGGCCTCGCGGTTTAAACTAAGCCGGAATCAGGGGTAAGGCAACTACAAACTGACCCGTTTCTTCGCGAACCGATGGCCGGGGCTGTCCCAGCATTTCGTACTTAGCCAGAATATTTGTCAGGCCAACGCCATTCGAGACAACCCCCTGTTTTTTCTTCTGGATATTGTTCCGAACGTGCAGATTGGCGAGTCCATCGGTTTGAATGTCAACCATAAGCGGCCTGTTTTTCATTACGACGTTATGCTTAACGGCGTTCTCGACCAGTAGCTGTAAGGTCAACGGCGGCAGTTGAAACGTCTGGAAGCGCGGATCGACCTGTATAGACAACTGAAAGCCAGCCCCGTAGCGCGTCTTTAGCAAATGTGTATATGAGTTGATAAAATCCAGCTCGGTAGCCAGATCGGTTAGATCCTGTTCATTTGCCCGCAACACATAGCGATAAACCGAACTTAGCTCTTCGGTAAAGATTTCTGCCTGACTGGGATTCTCGCCAATCAAGGTAAGCAACGAATTCAGGCTATTGAACAGAAAATGTGGATTGACCTGCTGCTTCAGTACATCCATCTGCTGCTGCATATGTAACTGCTTCAACCGATACTCCCGCTGCGTGCTTTCCCGCAACTGATTATAGGTGAATATCGATTCATGACAACCAGCCGATGTAACGTTGGTCACGAAGCCGATCATCAATACCCATGGAATGGTTTCGGGCTTGTATGGGTAGCCAAGCTGGCCGTAAATCCAGAAGACAACCAGAATTGTCGACATCATAACGCCGACGTACATCAGCATGGAGTAGAGAAGCCGCTGACCAAACTGATCGGGTGCGCCATACAAAAACCGCATATATTTCATCCAGAGGGTCAATAACACGAAAATGATGATACCCCACAGATTGACGATGAGCGTAGCTCCCAGAAACAGCGACCGATCCTGAAAATAAGCAGGGCCAAAAATGATGTAATTGGCAATGAATACAGCGGGATAATTCAGCAAATAGATCAGCAAGTCGTATCGGTCAAATTTAGCCCACCGCTTCATAGGATAAACAAATCATTTATCATCAAAAATACAGGTAATACGGGTTCGACCAATCAGATAAGCAGGCTAACTGAATACGCACACCCAAAAAACTTAGTCTAGATAGGGTACTACCAGATTGTCAGATAACGACGCTGTAACTCAGCCGCAATACCTTTTCGGATAGCCTGCCGACCCAACCAGTGTAGCAGGGGTTGCAATAACGCCATCCAGCCGGTCATACAGGTCCCACCGATCATAATTGTATACCCTAGGGCATAGGGGTTTTTCGGTATTCCCTGGGCATTCGCCTGACCATCCCGGGCTAATCCATACATTAGTTGAAGCGTTTGTTCAAAACCAGGGCAACCGGGTGCAATCCGGCATCGAAACCGACAAGGCTGCTGGCTTTGGTTAAAAAACCGATGCCTACTTAAAACAGGAGCAGTAGCGGACTCGCCGGGCTTCAGGCGAATGATCTGTTTACCCAGTTGAATACTCAGTTCGCCTTCCAGACAGGTGAACTCTTCCGAAAAATCCTCGTGATAATGCAGGGGGTTCCCTCCTCCGGGCGCTAAAACTACTTCAACTAATGTCTGAACCCCATTGCTTTCGCGGCTGGTTTCCAGAAATATAACCTCGTCTTTCAGAATTGGATTGATGATGGTGCGCCCCTTCTTAAGCGCAGCCGTTTTTGACGTTTGCATACAATGGCTGTTTTGACATGATGAGTCAAAATTGCGCCTGTATGGTCTGGCCACCGAGTTCCAATCGACTGAATCGGCACTAAAGCCTACTGAATCGTCATTACCTGAACAAAATGAATTTCTTCAAAAAAATAGAAATATTATTATAGATAGTAACTTTATAAAAAAATCTATTTCATCACCCGAAGTACGGACAAATTGGCTGGCGATTTACATAGCGAATGGCAGTCGGATGAGCAGCTCTGGAGCGCCCTGAAACTGGACGATCAGGCGGCTTTTGCTGAACTGTACCAGCGCTTTTATGCCATTTTATACAGCTATGGATACAAAGTAGCCGACAATACCGCGCTGGTCGAAGATGCCATTCAGGATTTGTTCGTCGACATCTGGCGAATGCGCCGTTCAATTGCACTGGCCCAATCGGTCAAATTTTATCTGTTCCGGTCGCTCAGGCGGAAGATTCACCACCTGGGCAAACAAGAACATGGGCTTGACATCGAGCTAACCGAAACCAATCAGTCGGTATCAAGCGACTACTCGGCCGAGCAAGCGCTAATTAGTCAGGAACAGCAGTCTCAACTGATTGACCGTTTAACCCAGGCGTTAGCCAAACTCCCCCAACGCGAGCAGGAAGTCATTACACTCCGCTTCTACCAGAGTTTCAAAAATGAAGAAATCGCCCAGATCATGGGCATTACCGAAAAATCGGTTCGCAACACGCTTCATAAAGCCCTAAGTCATCTACGCGCTCAGGCGCCTTATCTGGCTCCCTTACTGGGTTTTCTGCTTTGGTGGCTCTCCTGATCTAGCTTCCAGTAACGGGACAAAAAATATTTTTCAAAAAACAAGGGGACATTTTCGTGTAGCGGCTCTCTTGTCATTTAGAAGTGCCGTTATACGCTACTCCCCTACCCGACAACCATGCAGCATTACCGTGATTATACGGTTGAAGAATTAGCGCAGGATACCTTTTTTCAGCGGTCGGTCCGTCAGCCAACCGTCGAGACCGATGCATTCTGGAACGGTTTTCTGGAGCATTACCCCGAAAAGCAAGCCGTTGTCGCTACAGCCAGAGCCTTTTTACAGGCAGTCGAGAACATCCAGCGATTACCTACGCAGGAGCAGGGTACGCGAATGTGGGCGGGTATTCAGCATCAGATTCAGGACATTGATACGGTTGAGCCAACCATCGAACCCATACAGCGCACGATTGGCTTCCGATGGAGCTGGGTGGCTGCTGCGGCTGTGCTCCTGATGATTGGCTTCGGCTGGTGGTTTATGGCAGAAACCAGTTCCAACGACCGATCAGTATCGCAGCACGAATGGGGGCTCGGTACGAACAAATCGCTGATAGAACGGGTCAATGAATCGGATTCTCCCCTTACCGTTCACCTGATCGATGGTAGTCAGGTGGTGTTACAACCAAAAAGCCGACTCCGTTACCCCCAAACGTTTGATTCGACCAAACGGGAGATTTACCTGGAGGGTGAAGGTTTTTTTGAAGTCGCCCACAATACGCAACAGCCCTTTCTAGTCTATACAGGTAAGGTGATAACGCAGGTGGTCGGCACGAGTTTTACGATTAAGGCTACACCGAAAACCCCAACCATATCCGTGGCGGTTCGGACTGGGAAAGTGGCCGTTTATACGTTAAAAGCCTTGCTGGAAGCCGCAAAAAATCAGGGTAACATCAACGATCGGTTGTTGTTGACGCCTAATCAGCAGGCTATTTTCGATACCCGCAGTGAAAAACTTACCAAACGCCTGGTCGATGAGCCCGCTCTCTTAAAACAACCCGGTACAAGTCAGTATTTTGTGTTCGAGAATGCGCCGGTCAACCAGGTTTTCCACAAGTTGGAGCAGGCTTACGGCGTCACTATTCAGTACGACACCACCACGTTCAACCATTGCAGCCTGACCGCACCACTGGGCAACGAACCCCTTTTCAGGAAGTTAGATATTATCTGCCAGACGATTGGCGCTACGTATGAAGTCTGGGGCACCCGGATTGTGATTACCGGCCCTGGCTGTCAGGCACCTCATTCAAATTAGTTAACCCTAAACCCATTCACGATGAAGCACCCGTAACCCCATGCACAAAAAAGACCGGACAACCGGCTAATCCTGTTGCAACCAGTATTAACCCGATGTCCGGCCCTATGTAACGTCGCTCCTCTCTTTTCCGGCCTTGCAACAACCCTGAAAAAGCGGGGACGGGATTGTTTTTGCCCTTTGCTTTCCAATTCAATCGAACAAAAACTGGTTAAAAGTATGAAAAAATTCCGGGATTCCTTTACCCTCTTTACCCTTATGAAACTCACCTGTTTACCGTTACTCATTACCCTGGTTTCGGTCAGCCTGACAGCCGCCCGGGACGGTATGGCGCAGGATTTATTGAATCGACCGATTTCCATTCAATTCGAGAATCGGGATTTAAAAACCGTACTCCGCCGACTCGAAAAAGCGGCTAATATCAAATTCACCTACGTACCTCAGGTGGTTGAAACGCAGCAGAAAGTATCGGTTCGGGCCAGCAACGACCCACTCGAAACGGTACTGGAACGACTACTTAAGCCTTTGAATATTAGCTATCAGGTGTCTGGCAATTACATCGTATTGCGAAAGGAACCAACCAGTTCGGCAATGCCCACGCCCGACATGATGTCCGTCGATCAGCTCATTACCGGCTCCGTAGCAGATGAAAAGGGCGAAGCGCTTCCGGGTGTTAGTGTTCTGCTGAAAGGAACCCAACGCGGTACAACCACCAACAGCCAGGGTACGTTTCAGCTTGCCGTTCCCGAAAAAGGGTCTGTGCTGGTGTTCAGCTTCGTCGGCTACCAAACCCAGGAAGTTACCATTGGAAATCAAACCGCCCTCTCCATTCGCTTAATCACGGACGACAAGGCACTTAGCGAGGTCGTTGTCATTGGCTACGGTGCGGTCAAGAAACGCGACCTGACTGGCTCCGTAAGCTCTATCGGAACTAATGAGCTTAAAGCACAACCGATTTCGTCGTTCAATCAGGCGCTCCAGGGCCGGGTCAGTGGTGTACAGGTTACCAATGCCTCGAATGCGCCCGGTGGTGGAGTAACGATCCGTGTGCGGGGAGGCAATTCGATTTCAGCCAGTAACGACCCGCTGTATGTGATCGATGGCTTTCCCGTAACCAATCCGGCATCGGCTCAGGGGGCTAACGGCTCGGCCAATTTCCCGAACGTATTGTCGACCATCAACCCCAATGATATTGAGAGTATTGAAGTCCTGAAAGATGCATCGGCTACGGCTATTTACGGATCAAGAGGGGCCAATGGTGTAGTGCTGGTAACGACCCGACGGGGTAAAGAGGGCATGTCGAATATCGATTTCGAAGCGTATTATGGCGTATCCAACATTGCAAAGATGCTCAATCTGGCTACGGCCGAAGAGCAAACGGCCCTCAAAAACGAACAGTTGCGCAACCTCGGCTTTTCAGAACGCTACGGCTACACACCTGCCTACCCAAAAAAGCCATCGGACTATGGCGTCGGTACCAACTGGCAGAAGGAGATTTACCGGGCCGCACCTATGCAGAACTACCAGCTTTCAGCTTCGGGTGGAACCGACAAGCTCCGGTACCTGATCAGTGGCAGTTATTTCAACCAGGATGGGATTGTGATTACCAACAATTTCAAACGGTATACCGGGCGTATGAACCTGGATGCCAAACTCAGCAATCGGCTGAAGATCGGCACCAATTTTCTGGTTACCTATAGCATCAACAACGGCATCAACGAAGCCGGAACCAACGGGCCCGTTGGTGCTGCCCGGACCATTTCGCCAGCCAGCCCGGTCTATGACGCTACCGGAAACTGGCAATTGCTGAATGTTGGTCCCGGCTCAGGCATGGCCAGTATTCCCAATCCGGTGGCCGTACTCCGCACCTCGACCAACGTATTGTATACCAGTCGAGTGCTGGGAAACGTATTTGCTGAATATCAGATTCTGGACGGTCTAACCGCTCGGGTCAGCGTTGGTACCGATCTGCTCACCAGCCGGCGCAACGTATTCTACACACCCCAAACGCTGGTAGCCAACACCTTAAACGGCTATGGTTCCAATGGAAATTCCAGCAACGTGAATCTCTTAAATGAAAATACGCTGACCTATACGCGTACGCTGAACACCAACCATGCCTTCGACATTGTGGCCGGACTTACTTTCCAGTCGAACCGCGAAGACCGCACGTATCAGGAAGCGCAGAATTTCGCCAACTATACGCTGGGTGCCAATAACCTAGGGCAAGGTTCGGTATTGATCGCTCCGACCACGACAGTTCAAAAATGGGGGCTGAACTCGTATCTGGGTCGGGTCAATTATCGGTTCAAAGACCGCTATCTGTTTACGCTAACGGGCCGGATCGATGGTTCTTCCCGGTTTGGCACGAACAACAAGTATGGCTTCTTCCCATCAGGAGCCTTTGCCTGGCGGGTATCCGACGAACCCTTCCTGAAATCGAGCCCGGTAGTAAGTGATCTGAAATTCCGATTGAGCTACGGCTTTACAGGTAACGATGGTATTGGGTTGTACAATTCGCTGTCTTCCTACGTAACCTCCCGCACCGTCTTTGGCGATACTGAAGTACTTACGACACAGGCATATACGATAGGCAATCCCGATCTGCGCTGGGAGAAAACCGGCCAGTTTGATGCGGGTGTCGATCTGGGGTTCCTCAACAATCGCTTTCAGGTAACAGCCGACTATTACATCAAGACGACCACCGATCTGCTCCTGGCCATTGATCTCCCCGCCACCACGGGCTTCACCACCGTAACCCGCAACATTGGCAGTCTACAGAACCACGGCTTTGAGCTAGGCATTTCGTCGGTCAATACGACCGGCCAGGTTAAATGGACAACCTCCGGCAATCTGTCGTTCAACCGCAACAAAGTCCTGAAACTAGCCGATGCCGATCAGTATCTGGTTACCGACCCGAATACCGGTATGCAAACCATTGTGAAAGTAGGTGAGCCCATTGGCTCGTTCTATGGGCGCGTGTTCGATGGGGTCTGGCAATCGACCGATGCGGTTAAAGCTGCCGGAACACTGGCGCAAACGGGCGATCTGGGTGGTGCTCCTCGTTTTAAAGATGTGAACGGCGACGGCGTTTTCAACAACACAACCGATCGGACTATCATTGGCAACGGCTTACCCAAGTTTATTTATGGCCTGACGAACACCGTCTCCTACAAAGGGTTGGATTTGTCAGTATTCATTCAGGGTGTACAGGGCAATCAGATTTTCAACTACACCCGCAGCGTTACCGAAACCGACCCCGGCGCCACACCGCTGAAAAGCTTTATCGACGACCACTGGCAAACCGATAAGCCTTCCAACAACCGCCCGTCGGCCCGGCAGTGGAACATTTCGAACAGTTCGTACCTGATCGAAAATGGCTCTTTCCTACGGGTAAAAAACATCTCGCTGGGGTATCGGCTGCCCATTAAAACAAAAGCTATCAAAGCGGCACGGGTGTACATCAGCGGGCAAAACCTGCTCACGTTCACCCAGTATTCAGGCTATGACCCGGAGGTAAACTCGAATTTTAACAGTAATACCACCTACGGGATCGACAATTTTGCCTACCCGATTTCCCGTACCTACACGATTGGTGGCACCCTTACTTTCTGATCTCTCTTATCATCCGTCAAACGACACGAATAAATCCGATGACTGTCATGAACCGAATCCTATATCTACTCACCTTTCTAAGCGGCCTGCTGGTTACGGTTGGTTGCCAAAGCAATCTGGAAGAAGTTCCACTTAGTTTTTTGAGTGAGTCCAATTCATTTAACAATGCAGCCGATGCGACTACGGCTATCAACGCTGTTTACGACCGGGCCAAGGCCATTTACCAGATGCCCATGATCATCCTGGGCGATTTAAGCGGAGAAGACCTCTGGGTCCGCAGCGATGGCGATCCGGTCGCTAACGAAATCGACCAGTTCAAATACACGGCTTCTACCAATTATTTCGATAGCTTTTATACCAGTTCCTACGTTACCATCGACCGGGCTAATCGGGTGATCGAAAACGTGCCCAAAATCCAGATGGACACGAAGTTGCGGGATCAGATTGTGGGTGAAGCCAAGTTTCTCCGGGCGTTGCATTACTTCAATCTGGTTCAGGCGTTTGGCGATGTGCCGCTGGTGGTAAAAACAACAACCGATGTGGTCAACGTCAAAATTCCCCGCGACCCAACCGACAAGGTATACCAACAGATCATTCAGGATTTGCAGGATGCCGAAAAAGTATTGCCTGTCAGTTATACAGCCGCTGGCGAAATTGGCCGGGCTACCGTCGGAGCGGCTAAGTCGATCCTGGCCAAAGTGTACCTGACCCGTAAAGACTGGACCAATGCGGCTGCCAAAGCCAAAGAGGTAATCGACGCGAAAACCTACAGCCTGGTGCCGGATTACAAGGATGTGTTCACCCCGGAAAAAGAAAATGGACCAGAACACATTTTCTCGATTCAGTTTAGCTGTATCCAGCCTAAGTACGGCAGCTCGATGGCTTCAAATTTTGCCATTTATTTCAGCTATCCTATCAACCTGACAGGTGGTTCATTTCAGGTGACCGACTCGTACGCCAACTCGTTCGTAGCGGGTGATTACCGCAAACAGGTTGCCGTCATTACTCAGAAAACCCTGGCCGACGGTACGGTTGTGCAGTCGCGTACGGGTCCACACCTCGATAAATATTGGGATTATAATGCCTGTGGGTCTTCATCGGCCCGTAACAACTTCCTGGTCATTCGTTATGCCGATGTGCTGCTCATGTATGCCGAAGCGCTGAACGAACTGAATGGGCCCAGTGCCGAAGCGTATAACGCCATCAATCTAGTCCGGGCGAGGGCACGAAAAGGGGCTTCGACGGGACCACAAGATCTGGCCGGACTAACACAGGCTCAGTTTCGCGACGCGGTATTGCAGGAACGAAGCTGGGAGCTGGCAGGCGAAGGGCATCGTCGGTGGGATCTGCTTCGGACGGGTAAATTACTGGCAGCCGCCCAGAAGCAAGGCTACGCAGTTACTGACAAATACCTGCTTTTCCCAATTCCGACGTTTGAACGGGATGCCAATCCAGCCTTAACCCAAAACCCTGGCTTTTAGTAACGCGGGTGGAAACCCGCGCTATCTAGTTAAGATCGCGGGTTTCCACCCGCGTTACTAAAGGCGAATTCACCTAGTCGTCCGTTGATGGCTAGCTGACTCTTATCTATCCCATTTTTATCATGCAGTTAACAAAATCAGTTATTATGAAATCTATTCTAGCCCTTTGTCTGATGCTGGTCTGCTGGACATTTCAGTCGTTTAGTCCGCATCAGGCAACCACGTATGATATTGTCGTTTATGGGGGCACGCCCAGTGGAGTTATTGCCGCTGTAGCAGCCGCCCGCGAAGGAGCCCGTGTCGTACTACTGGAGCAAACCCGACACGTAGGAGGCCTCAATACCAGCGGTATCGGTACGGCCGAATCCGAACACATGATCGAAGAAACCATTTCGGGCTTACCGCTGGAATTCTATCAACGGTTAGGGAAATTCTATGGTCTCAACGGCCCTACGTTTTATTTTGAATCCCACGTAGCCGAAAAAACGTTTCTGGATTTGTTAAAAGAAGCTAATGTAACGGTTGCGTACGATGTCTTTGTTCAATCAGCTACCAAACGGGGGACAACGATTCAGTCGATTACGTTAACCAACGGCAACCGCTACACAGGCTCCGTGTTTATCGACGCTACCTACGAAGGAGATCTGATGGCCAAAGCAGGGGTTTCGCATACGCATGGCCGCGAAAACCGGGAACAATACGGCGAGTCGCTGGCGGGTGTCCGGTTTATTGACACGCCCATTGATGCCTCGCCCTACGATGACAATGGCAAGCTACTTCCCGGCTTTGTCGAGCGATCTACCTTAACGGAAGGACAGGCTAGTGATCGGGTGATGAATTACAATTTCCGGCTCATGATGTCGACCCATGCCGACCGTCGCCCGTTTCCTAAACCGGCCGCGTATAACCCCAAACGGTACCTGTTGCTCACCCGGTTGCTCAAAAACCATCCCGAAACAAAACTGCGCGACATCATCGATATGTATGCCTGGAATTATCCGAAGGGCAAGTTTGAAACCAACAATAAGCAGAAGGCAGTCATTTCGCTCGGGCATTTCGGTGGGAATGTCGATTACCCCGAGGCTGATTATAACCGCCGGAAAGCAATCTATGACGACCATAAAGCCTGGACACTGGGGCTAATGTATTACCTGGCCAACGACCCATCGGTTCCGGACGCCTTACGCCAGGAAACCGCTTCGTATGGGTTCAGTGCCGATGAGTTTACCGATAACGAAAACTTCCCGTATTACCTGTACGTACGCGAAGCCCGGCGTATGATCGGTGCCTACATCCAGACGCAGAAAGATATTCTGGACGAACGAACGAAACCCGATGCCATTTGCCTGGGCTCACACTGGATCGACAGCCACCACGTGCAGCGGGTAGCCGTTTCGAAAACCCAATTTGTTAATGAGGGGCGCATCTGGGAGTCGATTACCCAACCGTACGAAGTATCGTACCGGGCCCTTACGCCTAAACCAAATGAATGTACCAACTTGCTGGTTCCGGTCTGTGTATCGGCTTCGCACGTAGGGTTTTGTTCATTACGGGTGGAATCGACCTGGATGCAACTGGGCAACAGCGCCGGTATCGCAGCGGCTATGGCAGTCCGTCAGAAAAAAGCTGTTCAGCAACTGGCCACCAGGGAATTGCAAACTAACCTACGGCAGAAAGGTGTCATCATTAGTATTAATCACCAGACCTGGAATGGTACCAAAGACATAAAATAAAGCTGTGGTTTTGTGGAGTCGGTTTCTCAAAACCGACTCCACAAACGTTCTCAACGTTTTGCCCCGACAAAAGCCAGCAAATCACGGTAGATAATGTTGTTTTTCCAGAACAACTGCGTAACCATGCCAACGTGCTTTTTATTGGGCATCCTGGTAAACTCATGGTTAACACCCAGTGCTTCGAGCCGCTGAAGAAATAGTCGGGTACTTTTAATGATGCTCGGATAGGTTTGGTCTCCTACATATACCAGCATGGGGGGCGTATGGGCCGTCAATGAATATAAAGCTGATACACTCCGCCAGACAGCCGGTTTTTTCCCGAAAGGAATCAGGTACTGCTCATCATTAGGGTAGTCCATTCGGCTGAGGTAGTCAAACATATCTAACCCGGCCGGATCATCAAGAATCACTCCTTTCACAGGATTGGGCGACATACCTACTTTAGCCAGAATCTGGTCGTCGGTAGCCAGTAAGGCGGCTAACCCGGCTCCAGCCGAATGTCCCATCAGAAAAATACGCGACGAATCACCTCCGTATTCGGCAATATGCTGGCTCACCCAACGAACGGCCTCTGCACAATCGGCCGCCATATCAGGCACTTCAACAGCGGGCGCCAATCGGTAATTGATCAGCACAGCCACCACACCCAGTTTGGCCAAACGGCGGCCTATAAACGCATAGATATTCTTGCTACCACTGCTCCAACTACCCCCGTGAATAAACATGACCACAGGTTTTGACCGGGATGGATTGCCGGTAGGGGCATAGACATCCAGACTATTGCGCTCGACATCATAACCGGGCGCGTTGGTTGGTCGGTAAGGAATATCGTTAATACGTCGGCTGGAACGGGCAATGGCATATTCATTCACCAGGATCAACACAACAATAAGCACAAACAGTATAAGGGGAATTTGCCAGAGCAATCGCAGACGGGACATATTGGACAAGCTCATCTTGAAGAATCAATCGCTGTTTGTAGCGACAGCCAAATGGATGATACGCCAATATATACCCCAAAAACCATGTTGTGGATTAATATTTTTTAATTCTATCGGTCAAAATCATCATTCGTCGCTCTACCACAACCCAATGCGCGGACTCATTCCTTCGAACATAGTTGGTTGTAGGAAGCGACCATTTCGCCAAATTCCCGCCAGCTACGGCGGGTAGCCGACGGGTAATTTCGAATAAACGCCGGGCAGTCGCCAAAGAGTTTGTCATGAACGACTTCCATATCGCCCCGTTTAGCCACCCAGCTTTCCTGTCCATTCTTGAGTACGATATAGCTAAAGTCCTGGTAATCGGTCTCGACGGTGAAGTTGCCAAAGGTAAATTCGGTCGTTTTCTTCCAGCCTGCGGCATCAAAATACAGGGCTACACTACCGCCAAACGGAGTTAATCGCTCCAGCAGCATCGGCTTCCCATTTCGACGCGGATTGGGCACCCGTTCAAAAACAACCATTTCCCGCTGACGGGGAATATATCCCGTAGAATACGAAAATTCAGGAATCCACTGGGCAACCAACCGAAGATCATCCCCTTTCAGTTTGATTTTATTGGTATCGCTGGTACGAATCAGTATACTGGCGGGCGAATCGTTTATTAGCGAGCCTACCCGTACCTGCCCACGAAGGGTATCGTTCTGGAGCGTAACCACATAGCCATCTGTCCACATGGTAATGGCGCCCAAGGGAACATACTGGCCAAAACTGGTGCTGCCGATTAGCAGGAAGACTATATACACAAACAGTTTCATGAATTGATACGATTAACGGTTGCCCAAAACTAGTGAGTTGCCCCTACGACCGAAATACCCTTTTCTCTGAACTGTCGAATAAGCCGGATGAAGTGTGCCAGTAGCGCAACAGAATACGGTTGTTTTCTCACTACTTATTGCCTCGAGGCCACCTGTTACCAACTCCAACTGGCCTGCCGCCTGCCCAACAGGCTACCTTTACATCGGTTTACAACCCTTCCTCTTTTTTAACGCCCTGCCCTTGCTGAACAGTCATTCAACCTATTTGAACAACAACCTTATGAACTCCCTCTTTCTTACCGTTTTGGCCGCCGGATTATTCCTTGTTGGGTCGGTACAGGCGCAGTGCCCACCCACACTGACGAATGGAAAGTTACACGGCATACTACCTGTTATGAATCAGGCCGTCACCTATACCGAAGTCGTTGATTGCGGAAGCGTATCCCAGGCCGAGTTGTTTCGTAGAGCCCGTCTGTGGCTTATGCAGTCGAGCCATGCAGCAAACGACAACGTTTCGCTGAGTGACAAGGAAACGGGCGATCTGGTCGGTCGTATGACGCAGGTGGTAACGTTACCCCGCTCAGAGAGTTCGGCCGGTGGCGTCTATTCGTTCCGCTACAGCTTTATTGTAGAATGTACCAACCGAAAATACCGGGCCACCATCACGCAAATTACGGTTGAGGACGCCGGAAGCGCTCGGTCGACGCCTATCGAGCTATATTGTCAGAAAGGCGACAAAGATCTTCAGGCTATTTACGCAGAGCTTGATAAACAGGTTAAAAATACGCTGACCCTCCTGCAGGAAAACGTGAAAAATTACAAACCGTTTTAACATGAACCGTTTGCTCCCTTTTTTGCTCGGCCCCGAATTCGTTTGGGTAGGCTTACTGGCTATTACCGGGTTATTTATTTCATTCAGCCAACCGCTGCCACCAAACGATCACGACAAACTGCTCAATGCAGGCTGGTTTTTACCGGGGCTGGGCGTACTGCTCGCGTTCGCTACACTGTACTGGGTTCCGGGTGGACAATGGTGGTGGCTTCTTCGGGTTGGATTGGCCAGCCTGGTCGGGATTTTTCTGGTCGTTAATTTCCTGTGCGAAGCCGCTATATACAACGACAGCCGCGATTCAGGGATTGGGTCGGCCTATATATTGTTTATCGGCCTGGGAATTAGCGTACTGGCAATCATGGGTTGTATTGCGGCTGTCTGTTTCATTGCCAAATGGCCCTTTCTGAACATTTTTAAATGGATGCTCATCGCACTGGGTACTCTGATTGTTTTCGGTGGCTTCATTGGCTGGCTGGCCTCATTTGGCAACCACAAAGCCTGACTATTCGGACGGGGCGTTTGCCATCCAATTTTCACGCATTCATCAACCCTTCTCCAAATTAGTCAACGGCTTTGCCTAGAAAACCTGGCTGTTTGCCAACAACCCGGCCGTATTCGGGTTATTTCGGTACGTATTAAGCATATACCATTGGTCATTACATGACCAAAACCGAATAATAAGAAACAGCAATCGTATGGCAACGAAACGGGTAAAGCACTTTTTTGCAGATGCCTGGACTGTACTTCGCGATTCATTCAATGGTTTTCAGAACGATCGTTGTTTGAAACTGAGTGCAGCCCTGGCTTACTATACTGTTTTTTCACTGGCTCCTCTGCTGGTACTGATCATGTCGCTGACCAGTATTTTTTTGGGGGAAGAAGCCATTCGCGGACAAATTTTTGGCCAGATCAATGGCCTGGTAGGCAACGAAGCCGCCAAGCAGATTCAGGACATGATCAAAAGCGTGGGGCTGTCGGGCAAAACGAATACGGCGCTGGCCGTTGGAATTGTCACGCTGGTGATTGGCGCCACCAGTATTTTCATTGAGATTCAGGATTCGGTCAACCTGATCTGGCGGGTGAAGGCTAAACCCAAACGTGGCTGGTTAAAACTGATTAAAGATCGGCTTCTGTCGTCGTCGCTGGTGGTGAGCCTGGGGTTTCTGCTGCTGGTCTCGCTGGTTATCAACGGGCTGGTGCTGGCGTTGAGCAATCAGCTGACCCGTTTACTACCGGGCCTGGGCGTGTACATCGTTATGGCATTTAATTTCCTGCTCAGTACATCTATCATTACGATTTTATTCGGCATTATTTTCAAGGTACTACCCGACGCGAAGATCGCCTGGAAGGATGTTCGTTTGGGCGCTGTTTTTACGGCGTTACTGTTTATGCTGGGTCGTTACCTGATCGGCCTCTACATCGAAACCACCAGCACCAGTTCGACCTACGGAGCGGCCGGGTCACTGATCGTTATTCTGACCTGGATTTACTACACAGCTGCTATCCTGTATTTTGGAGCTGAGTTTACACAAGCGTACGCCAATCATTTCGGCGTTCGCATCGAACCGGCCGATTATGCCGTGTACGTCGAGCAAACCGAACGGGAGCGGGATGTATCCGAAATTCCGATCGAAAAAAAAGTGGAACAGACGAAGCAGTAGTTTTTGGTTTGAGGTTTGGTACTGGTACACTTGGTATCAGGCACAACTAAACCTCAAACCAAAAACTGAAAATATGGTATTGGATTAGCCAATCTCTAAATGATTTTAACATAAAGTAGTCCTATTTAGAGAAATAATCTTTTTTTTACACGCTAATTCCCAAAACCAACTTATCGCGCTGTTACAATGAACCAGCTTAACCAGACAGATTACATAATTTTCTTACTGTATTTTATCGGTGTTTCTTCCTACGGATACTGGATTTACAAACAAAAACAGAAAACTAAACTCGATACCAAAGATTTCTTCCTGGCCGAAGGGTCGCTGACCTGGTGGGCTATTGGGGCTTCGCTGATCGCTTCCAACATCTCGGCTGAGCAGTTTATCGGCATGTCGGGTAATGGGTTTACGTTTGGGGTAGCTGTGGCTGCTTACGAATGGCTGGCCGCCGTGGCCCTGATCATTGTGGCGGTGTGGTTTATGCCTATCTACCTCAAAAACCACATTTACACCATGCCGCAGTTTCTGAAAACGCGGTATAACGAAACGGTCAGTCTTATCATGGCTATTTTCTGGCTGTTTCTGTATGTGTTCGTCAACCTGACCTCTATTTTGTTTCTCGGCGCTCTGGCCATCAGTAGCCTGGTAGGTCCTGCGTCGTTTCATCCAATCGTTATTGGCCTCAGCATCTTCGCGCTGATTATTACGCTGGGCGGTATGAAAGTGATTGGGTATACCGACGTGTTTCAGGTCGTCGTGCTGGTGATTGGGGGCCTGGTAACGAGCTACATTGCCTTAACACTGGTCAGCCAGAAATTTGGCCTGGGCAACGATGTAGTGGCCGGTTTCTCGGCCATGATGAAAGATGCCGACGACCATTTCCACCTGATCTTTGAAAAGCCCGGCCCGAATACGCCACAGGTCGAAGTAAATAAATACCTGACGGTTCCGGGTATTACGATGTACTTTGCTGGGCAGTGGATTGTGAACCTAAACTACTGGGGCTGTAACCAGTACATTACCCAACGTGCGCTTGGTGCCGATCTGAAAACGGCTCGTACGGGTATCCTGTTTGCGGCCATGATCAAGCTGTTTATGCCGCTGATCGTGATGCTGCCGGGTATTGCGGCCTATGTATTGTATAAAAACGGCAGCCTCCAGAGCGAAATGGCTCCCGGTGGTAAACTCCTGGCCGACAACGCGTATTCGGCTATCCTGTCGTTCCTGCCCAACGGTCTGAAAGGTTTGTCGATGGCCGCACTGACAGCCGCTATTGTGGCGTCGCTAGCGGGTAAAGCCAACTCGATTTCAACGATTTTCACGCTCGACATTTATCACAAATACATCAAGAAGGACGCCAGTGAAAAGCAGTTGGTCTGGGCCGGACGGGTTACCATTCTGATCGCCATGCTGCTGTCAATCGCGCTGACCTGGAAAGATGCACTGGGTATCGGTCGTGAAGGTGGCTTTACGTTCATTCAGAAATATACAGGATACCTCAGCCCCGGTATTTTTGCGGTGTTCCTGCTGGGTTTCTTCTGGAAGCGTACCACGGGTGCGGCTGCTGTAGCCGGTATTCTGCTCGGCTTTGCCCTAACCACGTTGTTCAACAACTTTGCTCCTGAGTGGTTTGGTCATGAAACAATCCTGTACACGGCCTTCAAAAATGCGGATGGCGTATACGAAATTCCGTTCCTGGTAGCGATGGGCTGGGCATTTTTCTTCACCGTTCTGGCGATGGTACTGATTAGCCTGACAGGCCCGGCGGTGAATCCGAAAGCGTTCAAGATCGATACCAGCATGTTCCGTCTGCCACCCACCGTTACAGCGATGATTACGGTTATTATGCTGATTTTGACGGTACTGTACGTTCGTTTCTGGTAATAAAAGAGAGGTAAAAGGCATCAACGTGTAGCCGAATGATGCCTTTTACCTCTCTTTTATTACTATACCAATACCTACTCACTGGTTGATGCACAGAATTGCTTACATTTGAAACTATGCAGGTACAGGTAGATATAGGATTTGACCAGTTGGTAAAAATTATTAAAGCGTTGCCTTCAAAGGAGCTTCAACGATTGAAGGCTGACATTGAGAGGCAAGCCGATGACTACAGCCAGCAAGTTGATTGAGAGAATCTGTTGTTAAACGGACCTATTGCGACCCAAAAACAACTAGACGTTATTGAGAAGAACAGAAAAGCAGTTAATCAATGGCGGACAAAGTAGTACTGGTTGATACATCTATCCTCATTGATTATTATCGTAAAACAGACAAATCCAAATCGATTTGGCTAACCCTACTCCATCAGGGCTATCATCACTAAATACGAAATCTATTCAGGAGCAACTCCCAGCCAGCTAACCTTTTGGGATAACATTCTCCGGCTTATTCCAGTACTGCCATTCGACGAAGTATGTGTTGATGTAGCCGTTGAACTTAATTTCGGTCTCAAACGAAAAAGAAAATAAATCGATATCGCTGATTTATTTATTGCAGCGACTGCCGTGGCTCATGATCTCCCAATTGCTACTCTGAATAAAAAACATTTCGAACGCATTGATGAGCTAGTAATCGTCGAATAAGCTTCTGTTTGATTCTGAGCATTTGGTTTATCCCCAGGCCCTCCACGATGGAAAAACTAAAACGATATTTCGAGCGTATAGGCTTTGCGGAACCTGATCTGGAGAAAATTCTAGCTTCGTTCCAATATCGGACGTTCAAAAAAAACGACTTCGTTGTCCAATTTGGCAAAACGAGCCGACATATTGGCTTTGTGGAAAGCGGCATGTTTCAGTACTACGTGCTTAAGGATGGGGAGGAAAAAACAACCTACATTTCCATTGAAAATACGTTTCTGGCTTCTGTTTTAAGCTTCGTCAGCGGAACGCCCGCTCTCGAAAATATCAGAGCATTAACCGATGGCAGTATCAGCCTGATTAGTAAGCCCAACCTACAGGCATTGATCAGCGAAATTCCGCAGTTCAAGGATTTTTATATTAAGCTTCTGGAAAGCACCATCTGCGGTATCGATGCCAGCCGAATTGACTTGATCGTGTTGACTGCCGAACAACGCTACGAGAAAATGCTCCGGGACGAACCCTTCCTTTTACAGCAAATTCCTCTACAGTACCTGGCCTCGATTTTAGGCGTAACCCCTCGGCACCTGAGCCGCATCCGTAGCGCTATCCGGTAACAGTCAATCTGTCTAAACTTAATTTCTTCAGCCCCTGAAGGAGCGGTAATTTCATCAGGAAGTTACCACTCCTTCTTTTTGGACATTTGTCTAGTAGCCTCTTTTTTAAGCGACTAACTTTTGCATCGTCAATCAAAAACAAATAATCTCATGCAAATCAAACTGTCAATCGTCGCTTTTCTTTTTGTTGTATCCACTACTACTTTTTCGCAAAGCCGTTTTCCTAAACAGGAAATAAGCCTGAATGGCTTTCGCAATCCGTCTATTGGGCTGGAATACCGTCGTCAGCAAGTATCAGTACATGCAGGATACTACATCACGGCTTTGGAGCCAGGCGTTACCACAAAATTTATGAAAGTTGGCTTAACGACCTGGTTTTTACCCGTTGGCAAAAAAGAAAATCCGTCTTCGTTTTACGCAGGTATTTCGTATTTACGAGGTACAAATCTTGACTACAATGAACAAAATGCAATAGGCCTTGAAGCTGGTTTTCGCTGGATGGTCTGGAAAGGGCTAAACCTGCGAATTGGTGGCATAGCTCTGCTGGCAAAAGGCCATGATATAAAAATAAATCCTACCCCAGGAATAAGCTATTCGTTTGTCATTAAATAGAGCCTGTTTTTCCCATGTAAACCGGATTTGGGATTCTACCTGCGTACCATTACACTATCAACTTATAGCCAATTCCTCGAACATTAACGATTTGTATATGTGGGTCATCGCGCAGATGACGCCGGAGCCGCGTGATGAATACATCCAGGCTACGGCCGTTGAAAAAGCTATCATCGCCCCAGAGGTCCAGCAATACCTTTGTTCGCTCCAGCACCTGGTTCCGCTGCTCATACAAATGCCGAAGTAACTCGGCCTCCCGATGCGACAGCAGCACTTCACAGCTATCGAGCGACAGCTTTTGTTTGGGTGGGTCGAACAGGTAACGTCCAATGCGTACCCCATCTGATTCAGAAACCGTTGGTCTGGGCGTGCGATTAAGCCGAAGCAGGGCATTGATACGAACAATTAGTTCGTCTAAGCTGAACGGTTTTTTAAGGTAATCGTTACCGCCCAGTTCGAAGCCACGTACCACATCGGCCGTTTGCGAGCGAGCCGTCAGAAATAGAATAGGCACATCGGGATCGGTCTGACGAATCTGTTGTGCAAGCGAGAAACCATCCAGATTGGGCATCATCACATCAGCCACAATGATATCGGGCTGCTCTTTCCGAAACAACGCCAATCCTTCGACCCCATCAGCAGCATAAAGTACCGTAAACCCACGCACTTCGAGGCTATCCTTTACAATCATACCCAATGCGGGTTCATCTTCGATCAGTAAAACGGTAGGCATATAGACTATAAACTACACAACAATCAAAAACTCGCTCCCTTTTCCGGGTTCGCTCTGCACCTGAATCTGTCCACCATGACGCTCTACCACCTGCCGAACGTAGGCCAGACCCAGCCCAAACCCTTTCACGGGATGCAGATCGCCGGTAGGGACACGAAAGAAGCGGTCGAAAATGGCCGACTGGTACGTTTTGGCGATCCCGATGCCATCGTCCGTTATTGACAATTGCCACCCAGCCTCATTCGGCTGATAAACCAGACAAATATTTACACGTTCATGGGAGTACTTAATAGCATTGTCGATCAGATTGTTAAGGGCGTTACTAAAATGAATACGGTCTACTATCACCGCTGTATCAGCAGGAATATCGACCTGAAATATAACGGTTTTGCTAGCCTTTAGCTGATGGCTGGCAATAAGTTCGGCTACTAGTCCATACAGGTTTATGGTCGTGGGTTGTAGTGCGAGTTCACGCTTTTCGTCAACCGCCAGATTCAGTACTTTTTCAACCAGATCTGATAGCCGCTGGAGGTTCGTCTGCGATATTGCAAGGTACTTTTCTGTCTTAATTGGGTCGGTCAGCGCGCCAAAATGCTGCATGGCTTCTATAGCGGCCGTCACCGTGGCAATGGGAGTTTTCAGTTCATGCGTCATGTTGTTGATGAAGTCGTTTTTCACTTCTGCCAGCTTCTTTTGCCGCAGAATAGTACTGAGCATAAACAGAAAACTACCCGTTGTGAGCAACAACAAAAACACCGAACTACCGAGCAGCCAACCCATTCGACCGAGCAGATAAGACGAAGGTGAAGGAAATGAAGCCTGCGCAAAAAGGTGCCTGGTAGGGTTAATCGGGGCAGGTAAAGTACGTATGCCACCATTGGCCTCCTGATCCCCATTTCGCTGAAATATAAAGATGTCGTTTCCATCGACAGTAGATCGGATAGTCAATGTATCGAGCTGGAAAGCTGATGAGATTCCACGACGCTCCAGTTCGGCCTGGTATGCCGTTTTCAACTTAGGCAAATCCAGTGTCCCTCCCTTCGACCAGTCCAATAAAACCAGACTCGAAATCCGACGGGCAAGCGTATCGGCTGCTACCGTCGATGGCTGATCAATTGACTGAACATTGACGCTATAGGCCACGACCCGTCTGGCGGGTTCTTTTTTCCCTTCTTTAGGCAACCCATCGGAACCTGAGTTGATAAACACCTGTGTCTGTTCTGATCCGCCCGATGAATTATACCGACGAACAATAATCCGTGAGCCTTTTTTGGCGCCATTCAACGCCTTTCCTCCTAGTAATCGATTGGCCTGAGCCACATGCTGACGTTCAAGTACTTGAAACAACGTCTCCTGTACCGTCCGGCTAAACTGCTGTCGGTTAATCTGATAGGTGTTCCAGAGCCAGTACCCCTGAAACGCATTGATGCCAATGATGCAGCATGTCATCAGCCAGAAAATCGAACGAATGCGCCGGTCCATACTCAAATCTACACGGTCTGACTGGTCTTTGCACGAGCGTTAACACTACTTAACACTATATAGCAGTACGTTACAAAACTCCCCCTGACCTTTGGTTCGTCAAATCAACCGATTCTTTATGAAACCGCTTATTCGTCTCAGTTTAACTCTATTGGCAGTGGTGTTTGTGGTTGGCCCCCTACACGCTCAGAATTCTGCTGGCTCCGCCTGGGCCGGCCAGCTTTCGTATGAAGGTGTCCGTAAAATTGACCCCAACAGCATGCGTATCAATATCAACGGTGAGGACATCAAACCGGGCGACCCGCGCTTTCCTACCGATATTCCAGATACACGGGTATTTGGGCTTAAAACTCAGATTGCCAGCCATTATGCCAAAGAAGTTCGGGATGAGCAAAATGCCGTTATTCAGGTTCGGGATGGCAACGGTCCACCACAAACCCGTACGATACCCCGCCCCTTCACAGAACAGGTATTTGTTGATTTAAGTGGTCTGAAAAAGGTGACTGTCCTTACCGTCGGTAAAGATGCGGATGCGAAAGTCTATCAGGCCGAAGCACCAATTCAGCGGGTAAGTGGCTGGCAACTAACCGATCAGACCAAAAAAATTGCGGGTTACACCTGCCGGAAAGCCACAATCCCCTACAAAAAAGAAACCTACACGGTCTGGATCACCAATGAGCTACCCTTTACCTACTCGCCCATTCACGAACTGACCCCTGACAGCGGGGTGGTTTTGCTGGTTGAAGGCAGCCGGGAGCAATTCAAAGCCACCAAAGTAGATGCATCGGGTGCCGACGCCAACGCTGTAGTGCCAACAGCCAAAGCACAGACGGTTACTCCCGAACAGTTAACCGATCTCCGCCAGAAAGCCATTGCCGATTTCCAGCAACAAATCCAATTGAACGATCGGAATTAAGAGCTGGCTAGCCGGGAGCAGGGGGCGGGGAGCAGGGAACTTAGCCTTACAATCCCTGCCCGCTACACCTCGCTCCTCGCCCCATGCCCTCAGCAATCCCATGAAATCTTTTTCGCTCCTTGTCCTCTTCATCAGCCTTACTACACACCTGCGGGCTCAAACGGGTGCCACCAAATCCGAAATTCGGGGCATTGTCATCGACTCGGTGAGTGGCAAACCGCTCCGGCAAGCCTCTGTTGCCTTGCTGTCAGCCCGCGATTCGAGCTATATCACGGCCACCATTACAGACGGCGATGGACTGTTCGAATTGCGAACTATGGCGAAAGGGTCTTACCGGCTTCTGATCACCTTTCTGGGTTATCGGAATCTATCCCGCCCCTTTACCATTACATCCGAAAAACCTGTTCTGAACCTGGGCATACTCCGCATGATCGAACAGAGTAATCAGCTTCAGGAAGTGGTAATTCGGCAGGAAAGTACGCCCATTGCTGTAAAAGGTGATACGCTGGAGTTCAATGCAGGATCGTTTAAAACGCAGCCCAATGCGCAGGTGGAAGAACTGCTTCGTAAACTGCCGGGTATGGAAGTGAGTCGCGATGGCAACATCAAAGCCCAGGGGCAGGCCGTCAGTAGGGTACTGGTCGACGGCAAACCATTTTTTGGCAACGATCCCAAAATGGCAACCCGCAATCTGCCCGCTGATATTGTCGATAAAGTTCAGTTGTACGATCAATCGTCCGACCAGTCTCAGTTTTCAGGTATCGACGATGGTAATCGTGAGCGCACCATCAATCTGACCTTGAAACGAGATAAACGCAAAGGTTATTTCGGGCAAAATTCGCTCGGCCTGGGTACCGCCCGCGATGGGCAGGACAATCGCTATCAGGCCCGGTTGAACCTGAATAGATTCAACAATGGTCGGCAACTCTCGCTGATTGGGCAGGCCAACAACCTGAATCAGCAGAACTTTACCCTAGCCGATCCGTCGGCATCGGGACCCGTTTTTGTGGGTAGTCCAGGTAGTACTCCGTCGGGGAATCCACAGACACCTACAAACGTTGTCGAGGTACGGGCCGGTGGACTCAATTATCGGGATAAATGGGGGCAACACGCCGAAATAGCAACCAGTTACTTTCTAAATCAGGCCATTACAACATCCAATCAGCAAAGCTACCGAACGAGCGTTTTGCCGGAAAATTCGCTCATCACCGACCAGAGTAGTTCGTCGCAGAATCGTCAGTTAATGCATCGATACAGCGCCCGCCTGGACTGGCAGCTCGACTCCCTGACTAGCCTCCGGCTTACCCCCAATCTATCGTGGCAAACCAGCGATTACAGCAGTCAGAACAACAGCCAGTCGACCTTACCCGGACTGCCTGGTTCAACGCCTAAACTAGTCAATAAGGGTGAAACGAGTTATGGTTCCGATGGTAACAGCCTCAACCTGTACAACAACCTCCTGCTGATGCGAAAATTCCATCGGGAAGGGCGCACCCTGTCGCTTAACCTGAATACGACACTGGGCGATGGCGATACACAGGCAATCAATCAAACGACCAACACCTTTTACGATTCAACGGGTACGAACCCACTTACCAATCGGTTGAATCAACAGAATTGCCAAACGAGTTACGGCTTACAAAATACATTAACGCTGTCGTACACAGAGCCGTTGTCGCTTACCCAAAAACTGGAATTCAAGTACATCTATTCGCTCAGCAGTAACCAAGCCGACCGACATGTTGCCGACCTCAACGAATCGACGGGCCTTTATGATCGTACCAATTCGCTGCTCTCCAATGCGTTTACTAGTGCCTTTGCTACGCACCGGGCGGGAGCGACGTTGCAAACCCGCCGGCTACGCTACACCTATTCGCTTGGGCTGGAGGTCCAGCAATCCCTGCTTCAGACCAACAACCGCTCTGTCGATACCATCCAGCGTCGGACTTACTTGAATTTACTGCCCAATGCACTGTTCAACTACACGTTTTCTGGAAACCGAAACCTGCGAATCCAGTACCGAACCCGCCTGAATGCGCCCTCAATCACGCAGCTACAGCCCATTATCGACAACACCAACCCGCTGAACATCCGGATAGGGAATACGGCGCTGGCCCCCGAATTTTACAACAGCCTGACACTGACCTACAATGGCTCTAGTGGGCAGGGGAACAAGAGTCTGTTCGTATTCGCCAGTCTGAATCAAAGCAACAATCGGATCGCCACGGCTACGGCCATCAGTAATGCCGGAATACAAACCACCCAACCCATCAATACCGGTGGATACTGGTCGGCCACTGGCGTATTCTCCTTAGGCCGAACGCTTCAACCATCGAAAATTGGCCTTACATTAACTACTAATGCTAGCTTTAGCCGGGCCATTAGTTTCATTAATGACCTGTCTAACGAATCCAAAACCAGCAGTATAGGGCAGGGGGTTCGGTTACAATCCAATTTCAACAACAGTCTGGAATACGGTGTGAGTGGTAATCTCGCCTACCAAACCGCTTCGTATTCGTTATTGCCCAAACAGAATACTACCTTCTGGTCGCAATATGCCACGGCCGATCTGTACTGGAAGTTACCTTTCCGGCTCGTCCTCACCAGCGACGTAACGTATACAGCCACCACCGGACGGGCAGCAGGCTATAATCAGCAGTTTGTATTGTGGAATGCGGCCCTGGCGCGTCAGTTCTTCAAAGGCAATACGGGCGAATTACGGATACAGGTGTTCGATTTACTGAATCAAAACCGTAGCCTTACCCGTAACACGACTGATACGTATATTGAGGATGTACAGAGTCGGATACTTCGTCGGTATCTGCTAGTAAGTTTCGTCTACAACCTGCGAAAGTTTGGGATTTAAAAAACAGAACGCTGATTGTTACGCTGATTATGATTTACACGGATAAAAATCTGTGCGAATCATAATCAGCGTAACAATCAGCGTTCTGTTTTTTGCCGTACATTCGACCTTGTTATTCCTTACCTCTTATGTCGCCAACTGCTACCGTATCACCGTCAAATTCATTACGTCCGCTTTTTACGTTGCCCGTTATTGTAGCCGCTCTAGGCTACTTTGTCGATGTCTATGATTTACTACTGTTCAACATTGTGCGGGTTCCTAGCCTGAAAGATATTGGTCTGTCGGAAGCCGACATTTCCTTGATTGGCGGTAAAATCCTCAATTATCAGCAGGCCGGTCTGTTGATCGGTGGTATTGTCTGGGGTATTCTGGGCGATAAACGAGGTAGGTTGTCGGTTCTGTTTGGCAGTATCATCACCTATTCGTTAGCGAATATTGCCTGTGGCTTTGTCCATGACCCGCAACTCTATGCCATTCTCCGCTTTGTTGCTGGCTTAGGTCTGGCGGGCGAACTGGGAGCAGGCATAACACTCGTCAGCGAGATTCTGCCACCGCATCTGCGCGGCTATGGCTCATCACTGGTAGCCAGTGTCGGTTTACTCGGGGCTGTCGTTGCGTATTTCACCGTTACCCTGTTCGACTGGCGCACGACCTATTTTGTCGGTGGTGGACTGGGCTTAGGACTACTACTCATGCGGGTGAGCGTGCTGGAATCAGGTATGTTCAAACGGACGCAGGAAACGGGCGTTTCACGGGGGAATTTCTGGGCGTTGTTCCGAAGCAAAACTGCTGTTCTCCGCTACCTGCGCTGCATGGGTATTGCCGTTCCAACCTACTTTGTCATTGGTATTCTGGCTACGTTCGGTAACGAGTTTGGGAAGGCACTGGGTATTACCGAAGCGATCCAGCCAGGTCGTTGTCTGATGCTCATGTATGTAGGCACGGTGGCTGGTGATTTATTCAGTGGGGTACTGAGCCAGTGGTTACGAGCTCGTCGGAGTGCCATAGGGTGGATGATGGGGCTTGCTCTGGTTCTGGTCGGTATTTATCTGTTCGGCGGCATAAAATCGACCAGCCTGTTTTACAACAGCTACTTATTGATGGGCTTCAGCATCGGCTACATCGCCATGTTCCTGACCATTACGGCAGAGAGTTTTGGCACCAACCTCCGCGCTACCGCCACGACCTCAGTAGCCAACAATGTCCGGGCTACCACCCTTCTAAGCATTCCGGCCTATCAGGCTATGAAGCCGTCGCTGGGCGTCATCGAATCGGCCGCTATCGTCGCCCTGGTTTGTTTTTTACTCGGCTTCTGGTCCCTCTTTACAATGGCAGAAACCTATGGGAAAGAGCTGGATTACAGCGAGTAGAATTAAACTATCGTATTACAGGCACCCGACTCGTCCGCAATTGCATCGCGGACGAGTCGGGTGCCTTTTCTTACAAAGTTGGTCGTTTCATAAACCAGGGGCGCTCCTGTTCTAGCTGGCTGGCGAGTCGGAATAAGGTGGCTTCGTCACCAAGTTTGGCGGCAAACATAACACCGATGGGCAAACCGTCTGCCGACCAATGCAGAGGAACCGACATGGAGGGCTGGCCCGTCATATTGGTAATGACCGTGAAGGAAATATAACCCAGCGAGCGCTCGGCCAGGTCTTCGACCGTTTTGCTGCCTTTCAGGTATTTTAAGCCACCCAACGAGTCAACCAGTTTGAGGAGCCGCTCTTCCGAAGCTTTGTTCTGAAACGTCCCGATGGCAATGGGTGGGCGTGGCAAGGTTGGCGTCAGAAACAGGTCATAAGTTTCATGGAGAGTCCCCATACTTCGGTTGAGTGAATTCCAGCGCCGTTTCTGATAGGCCAGATCAGCCGCCGAGAACCCTTCAGCCAGTCGGGCCTGCGCCCAGGTATTTAGCTCGACATCGTCACGCCGAACCGGGCGGCCCAGATATTCACCCAATTCGCGAAGGGTAGCGGCTGTTTCGCTCAGCACATTCACGAAGAAGGCTTCCGTGACAATGGTTTTCTCATAAGGCAACGGAATTTCGTCGACCGAGTGACCTAGTTTTTCCAGCAGTTTAACCGTTTCCTGAACCGCCCGAATGCATTCGGGGTCAATCGTTTGGCCCGGCATTAGTGGCTGGGTAGAAAACGCAATCCGCAGCTTATCCGGATCACGACCCACTTCGTCCCGAAATGGTCGCTCAGGTGCAGGCAGAAAATACGGATCACCGGGCATAGGTCCTGCAATGGCATCGAGCAGTGCGGCACTATCCCGCACACTACGGGTAACAGCGAGTCCGGTCACCGCTCCGTTCCACAACTCACCAAAACGAGGCCCCAGCGTCACCCGACCCTTCGACGGTTTCAGTCCGAACAGTCCACAACACGAAGCCGGAATTCGAATAGAACCGCCCCCATCTGATGCCGTTGCCGCCGGAACAATACCAGCCGCCACCGCCACCGCCGACCCACCACTCGAACCACCCGGCGAATGTGTCTGTTTCCAGGGATTTCGGGCGGGGCCGTACAGTTTCGATTCGGAATACGGTGTCAGACCAAATTCAGGCGTATTGGTTTTACCAAAGAAAACTAATCCGGCGGCTTTCAATCGTTTAATCACTTCACTATCCGCCGTCGACACATAGTTCCGATAACCCCGACAACCCGATTTCATGGGCGTTCCGGACCATTCCAGCTCCAGATCTTTCAGCAAAAAGGGAACACCCCGAAAGGGAGCAGTCTCAGGTAGCTCCTTTGTCATAGCCCGGCCTTTGTCGTATAGGGGCGTAACGATGGCATTGAGTTGTGGATTGACAGCCTCAGCACGGACAATGGCCGTTTCCAGCAACTCGGCCGGCGTTACCTCGCCCGTTCGGACAAGATCAGCCAGAGCGGTGGCATCGCGGCTAACGTACTCATCGAACGGTAAAGTCTGGGGTTGGGATGATGTTTGCATACCAATAGGGTGTAGGAGGATGGAGAACGCTGCGGGCTAAGCTAAGGAACAAGCCGTTGCCAGCGAAAATACAGAATACCGCTGAATTCTACCTATTACTCCTCAACCACTTTCTGCATCCTCACAGAACGCAGATAATGGCTCCGGCTATGCGAAGCGCAAAGCCTGAGCTATTCTACCAATATCCCAAGATGAATCTGAGAAATAGTGGGCTGTGCCGGTCCAGTCCTGTACAAAGCGAGCTAATCCAATCGGCTAAGGAGCAACCAGTAGCCATTTTTTATCGATATTCCGGGCTGTTAATAACTACCTATCAGGAAGTTATAAGATACGCTAAGGCTAGTATGCCCCCTATCATCATAGTTTCGTGCACAGCCCCTGAAAAACTACTATAGAACTGAGTAGAAACCGTATTTGTAAAGAAAGCCAACGTGTAGCCTACGATTAGCATTATGCTTTTACCATCAGCTAACCATTTCAAACGAGGCTTATTTGCATTCCTTTTTATTGAATCACAGCATGTTAGTAATCAATGTAGTGTAGCCAAACTCCCTAAGTTGATCGCTTCAGTTTCGTCAAATACATAACAGGCCTTTGATCGTATTCAGAAGCCTGTCAATCAATTCAGTATATTGTAAACTGAACGGGGGGTAACGTAACGGTTTCCCACCAATAGGCACGAAGTTCATTAAAGTAAGCCACCCAATCAGCGTAATCAACAGGTTTAATCAAATATGAAGAAACACCTGCGTGGTAGGCTTCTTCAATATCGAGATGATCGTTGGATGAACTGAACATAATCAACGGAATCCGACTCACGGACGTAGACATCGTCTTAATTTGGGCCAATAGCTGCCATCCGGCTTCCCGAGTTGGAAGGTATAAATCCTGTAGAATAAGTTGAGGCAGTTCCCACTCCTGTGTATTCCACTCCTGAAGTAGCTCAAGTGTCTCCTGTACACTGCTGACATGCACAAGTGTCACCTCGGGAAGGCAGTGCTGCATAGCCTTTTTTATTAACATCCAATGATCTGCGTTGTCATCGATCACCAGCACTTTGGCTCGTTTTAAGTTTTGCCGCATACGTTATTCTTCAGTTAATGTTGGTATAAAGCTAGTATGTAAAATTAACCAAAACCTACCAATTAAATAGGCTTATAGTCAATTATTACGCACAAATCATATTATGATAAGGAATCTATATATTAACAACCGCCTGTCTAGACTTTCACCGGACAATAGTGAGGGAATGGGCCATCATTCAGAGGCTTCCCGGCCTTGTTTCATCTCCTGTATCTGACTTACGGGAAAGCCCCATTTCCTCACTTTACATAACCTGTTAGCCCGAATCGGTGTAAGTCCAGCAGTACTAACAATTATTTATTTACTCAATGAAAAACATGCATAATTCTACGCAAACTGCGCCCGAGACGGCTTCCGTTCAACGGCGATCGTTTTTGCGAACTGTCGGAGCCGCAGCGGTCACCGGTGGTATTTTAACGGCCTGTTCCACAGCGGATCTGCAAGTGAGTCCAAGCGGGGCACGGGCCGCAGCACCGGGCGACATCATTACACTACCTGGCGGTGATCTGGGCATCCTGAACTACGCCTTCGTTCTTGAGCAACTTGAAGCTCGTTTTTATGAAATGGTTCTGGCGAATCCCTATTCAGGCATAACTGCCATGGAAATGCAGATATTCCAGGATCTGCGCAACCATGAGGTAACACACCGGGCCTTTTACCGGACCGCCCTGGGAGGTGCCGGTATCCCCGATCTAACCTTCGATTTCAGCAGTATCAACTTCCGCCAGCGTACCGACGTGCTAGAGGCTTCCCGCATGTTTGCCGAGGTAGGTACAGCCGCGTATACAGGTGGTGGTAAATACCTGACTGATCCTGAGAACCTGAAAGTTGCGGGTAAAATTGTGTCACTCGAAGCCCGGCACGTGGCCATCATTCGCGAGATGGAATACATGAATCAAACGGCTTTTTCGGGCGACAACATCGTTATGGACGGCCTGTTCATCAAAATGGAGCCATCGGAAGTGCTGCCCAAAGCGCAAAAATATATCCTTGAAAAAATCGATGGTCGTAATCTGCCGACAGCCGTCGCCTAAACCTAGCTAAGCTCATGAACTTACAAAATCTATTCAACGAACTCGAACAGGTTGATGGTGACTTTATCGGCCGGATGGAACACGTTTCCCGTCGCGGACTGTTTAGCGCATTGACCAAAAAGACTGTGGCCGTTGCCGCACCGACCATTCTGGCATCGGCCCTCAATAACGCCTACGGACAGGGCATGATGCTACCCGACAATGTTGTGGATGTACTCAATTTTGCCCTTACGCTGGAATATCTCGAATATCGTTTTTACGACATTGGCAACAACCTGACTATGATTCCTTCGCAGTATAAGCCTGCTTTTGAACTCATTCGCCAACACGAAGAACTCCACGTCAAACTGCTCAAAAAGGTATTGGGCTCTAAAGCCATTGCCGAACCGAAGTTTGATTTTACGGCCAAGGGTATGTTCCCGGATGTATTCAGCAATTTCCAGACCTTCGCGGCTGTTTCGCAGGCATTTGAAGATACGGGTGTACGGGCGTATAAAGGGCAGGCTCCAAACCTAATGAACGCCAAGCCCATTCTGGAAACTGCTTTGCAGATTCACTCGACCGAAGCCACCCACGCAGCCCGGATTCGGTTTTTGCGCGGTCAGAAAGGCTGGATTCCGCTGGCTAGTCCATCGGGTTTACCACCCGCCGTAGGGGCTATGGTCTACAAGGGCGAAGACAATGTAACCCAGAAGAACATCAATCTGGCAGGTATTCTGAATGGCCTGGTACCGCTGGAAGGCATTACCGAGGCCTATGACGAGCCACTGACTAAAGAAGAAGTGCTGGAGATTGTGAAGCCATTCCTGGCCTAGCAGGTAGGAGTTGACTTACCCGTCAGGTGATAGTCAGGTATGGTTAGGCGTTGTCTGGCCTACTTGCCTGTCACCTGACGGGTATATCCGTGCTTTTTGAACTCGATGCTCACCCGCGATTGTATTGCGGGTGAGCATCGAGTAGCGACAAGCATTATTTCTTTCCTGGCTTAGGGAATACCTGGTGTGTTTTGGCCCATTGGTGCCATTCGGATGCCAGTTGACGTACTTTATCGGGATGCTGAGCGGATACATCCTGGGTTTCGGTTCGGTCGGTAGCCAGATCGAACAGATGCCAGGTAGTATCGCGGCTGGCCGATACGAGTTTCCAGTTGCCGGAGCGGGCATAGCGGGCACCAAAATGCTCATTGAACAGCGATCCATGCCCGGCTGTTGCCTTTCCCTGAAATGAAGGCACCAGACTGATACCGGTTGTGGGGGTAATGGCGTGGCCTTTGTAGGTAGCCGGGTATTTCGCACCGGCCAGTTCGACAAATGTGCTCATAAAATCCATCACATGCCCCACCTGTTCGCTGTAGCTACCTTTTTTGGCCGTAATACCAGCCGGCCAGAATGCAACCAGTGGCGTGTGTATTCCCCCTTCATACGACTCGGCTTTCCAATACTGGTACGGTGTATTGGCGACATTGGCCCAACGCTGCCCAATGGATGCATACGAAGTTTGAGCCCCTGGCATAATCTGCTTTTTCAGATCATATACAATTTTCCGACCATCCCGCGTTTCACTCGGCCGGTCGAAGCCGGGACCATAGGCGGCACAGTTTTCAGGGCTCGCTCCATTGTCCGACAAAAACAGAATCAGCGTATTGTCAAGTTGACCAGTTTCGCGCAGGGCTTTAATGATACGACCAATTCCCCGGTCCATCCGGTCGATCATGGCGGCATGAACAGCCATTGCCTGCGCATCCCATTCCTTATCGGGATTAGCCTCCCAGGTTAGGTCATCCTGAAAGCGTTTCGACAATGGCGTTTTGGCTGGATCAATTAGCCCCAGTTTGGCCATTTTCTGATACCTGGCTTTACGTATGGCCTCCCATCCTACTTTGTACGTGTCTTTGTATTTGACAATGTCCTCAGGCAAAGCCATTAGCGGCCAGTGCGGAGCGGTTTCGGCCACGTAGATAAAAAACGGAGCTGACGAATTCCCGTATTCTTTAATATAGGCAACCGTGGTGTCGTTGATGGCATCGGTATGGTAGTAATTTTTAGGGACATGCCTGATGGGCCTGGTGCCACTGACCAGACTGAACGGGTCAAAAAAATCGACTACGCCCCATATGTTCCCAAAATATTTATCGAAACCCCGATTGGTTGGATACTGATCGAGGGGTGCAAAGTCGCCAAACTCTTTCTGATGGTTCAGCCAGGCCAGTTGCTCCTTTGGGTCTTTCTGAACAGTAGTGTTCGACACATGCCATTTACCCGTCATGGCGGTCCGGTAACCGGCTGTCTTCAGCACTTCGGCCAGCGTAACTGTATTGTCAGTCAGGTGTCCGCGATAACCGGGTTCATCTTCCAGATCCGTCATTTTTCCGATACCGGCCTGCTGGTTATATAACCCTGTCAGCAACGCAGCCCGCGTCGGGCAGCAGCGCGACGTATTGTAAAATTGCGTATAGCGAATACCGTTATTGGCCAGATAATCCAGATTTGGGGTTTGAATTTCGCTCCCGTAGCAACCCAAATCCGAAAAGCCCATATCATCGGCCATAATCACAATAATGTTTGGCTTACGAGCAGCCAGTGGTTGTTGGGCATCCGGGCGTTTTGTCTCGAATCCGCTAAACAGGACAAGCGCGGCTGTGGCTAGTAATACGATGGGCACCAGAATCAGGCCTTTTTTCATACGCATGAGTAAATTGATAATCAGTTACTTTTTTCCGGTTAAGGATTTAATGATAGTGATTTCGTCGTCGCTGAAGGCCGAACCGTCTTTCCGATAAATGTCATGGAACCAGAGGTCCGGTTCTTTACCATCCGGCATGGGTGTCGACCAGGCGTAGATGGTGTTGGTTTTACCGGCCACAAACCCCCAGTTGATCGCTCCTATATTTTCCTGTTTCAATATGGGCATAATTGTCTGAAATAAACTGCCATTCCGACGAGCCATATACTCGGTACAGATAAGGGGGCGGTTGTGCTGACGCAGATCGCCGATTATGTTCTTGTGTTTATCGCTATAGCCGTATTGGTGGTAGGTAATGATGTCGGAGTTTTCGAGCTGAAATTGATTCAGTTCGTTAAACTTATCCCCCCAGTTCCAGACACCTGCGCTGATCGGCTGTGACGGATTTACGGCCCTAGCCCAGCCAAAAACAGCTTTTACCAACGGCAGACTTTTCCCGAAATACTGGTTATTACCGGGTTCGTTATACAGGTCCCACAGCAGAATACGGTCATCATTTTTAAAGGTGGTCATTACATCCTTCACATACTTTTCGAGCATGGGCAGACTGTCGGGGTGGTTCAGGATCATGGTACCAGGATCGCGTACCCAGCCACTGTTGTGGATACCTACCTTCGGTTCGGGTTGCTTACCGGGATGGTATTCGTCGTTCCAGCAATCGTCAAAAAACACAAACATGGTCTTAATGCCGTGTTTCTGCGAAATCTGGAGGTATTGATTCAATCGATTCTTGAAACCACTGGGGTCGGATGTCCAGGCCACATGGTGCAGAAAGACCCGCATCACGTTCAGACCCAAGCCTTCTGCCCAGCCCAGTTCCTTGTCAATAGTTTGTGGATCGAAGGAAGCCGCCTGAAACATTTCCAACTGATTGATAGCCGTACTGGGCTGAAAATTACAGCCGCGCACCCAACCCTGTTTCTGATACCACTGAGCCGCCTTTTCGGTACTCCATTTGGTTTGCGCCTGCAGGTTTACTACCACAACCAGACACAGTATACATGTCAATAATCTCTTCATATTTTTTGTAGTCATTCGATTGTCATTTTATGGTCATTCTGTAGTCAAATGACTTCCCAGTGCCAATCGGTTTAGTATCCAGGGTTTTGAACACAGAGTTTGTTGGCATCGATTTCTACCTGCGGGATCGGGAACAGGACGCGTTCGGGCTTGGCATTGGTAACACCCCGAGCCTGCGCCAGCGAAATAAAGGTTCCCTGTCGAATCAGGTCTTCCCGGCGTTTGCCTTCTGAATAAAACTCCCAGCCTCTTTCCTTAAAAATCGCCGTACGAAATGCTTCCCTGGTTGGTGTATCGCCAGCGGTCAGATTCGCGATACCGGCGCGGGTACGAACCTGGTTGATCAAGGTAAACGCTTCTGTTGTTGGCCCGTTCAACTCATTTAGGGCTTCGGCACGAGTCAGCAGAATATCGGCATACCGGATAACCGGCACATCAGTACCGCTGTTGTTGCCGACCGTATTGTTATCCCAGTATTTAAAGCTACGGGCATTGTCGCCCGTCGATAGATCAACTGTTTGATCACTGCTGTTGACGTAGCTGGTGCAGATGAGCTGTAGCCGCTTGTCGTTGGGGGCAAAGCTGCTCGTGAATGCCGTCCGTAACCGGTACTGCGTGGCAAAATTGGACATGGTCGATTTATAGACGTAGTTCGGGAATTGTGGGCTGCTTTTATAGGAAGGCGGCAACGCACCTGCCTGATACCAGTTGCCAAATGGGTCTTCGGTACGGCATTGTAGAGCCAGCAACATCTCGCGGTTGCTACTGCCTTCGTTTTCAATCCGAAACAGGTTTACGTAGTTCGGATTCAGTGAATAGTAATTTAAATCGATAACCGCTTTGGCCGCATCGGCGGCTTTCTGCCATTGTTTGGTATTCAGGAAAAACTTCGCCAGAATTCCGGTGGCATTGCCTTTATTCAAGCGGCCGTAGGCTTCTTCCTTGCCGGGATCGGGCAAATCGGGAATAGCCTGCGTCAGTTCCGTTTCGATAAAATTCAACATTTCGGCATCCGTTGCGCGGGCTAATTGTCCGGGCTGAGTGGTCGACATACGGAGCGGAACAGGACCAAAGAAACTGTACAGATTGGCATACGCCTGCGCCCGAAGTGCCCGCGCTTCTGCTTTATACAGCTTTTTATTGGCTTCGGTCGTATTCACATTAGCAATGTTTTCGATCACCCCGTTGGCATCGCGAATAGATCGGTAGTTTGGGCCCCACATATCATCATTGAAGGTTCCCAACGACGGGTCCCAGGTAAAGTTGATGATCGTGATCAACTGTCCATTTTCGGCTCCGCCGGTGTTAAAACCCATGTCGGTGCATACTTCCGAATCGTTGATGACATAGCGGGAGTTTGACTGGGTTTGTTCCTGCGCATAGGCCGAGAATAGCAGTGACTTAATCCCACTTTCGGACGTCAGGACGTTTCCGGGCGAGAATTCAGACTTTGGTGTTACTTCCAGCGCCTGTTCGCAGGCGCCAAGTGCAAGCAGGCAACCAGTAAGCAGAATATAATTGAACGTCTTTTTCATGGTTTTCAAGGAGATGACGAACGCATACTGGCTCCAGGATTAGAACTGAAGGTTCAGACCGCCGGTAAAGGTTCGGGTTAAGGGGTAGGTATTGTAATCGATCCGCAAAATATTGTCGCCCAGCGCATTGGCCGCTGGATCAGCTCCTGTATACTTCGTAAATGTGGCCAGGTTCTGCCCGTTTACGAATACCGATGCACTGCTGATGTAGCGATTTTTTGGCAAAGGCAACTTGTACGAAATCCGTATAGCCTGTAACCGCAAATAGGAAGCATCTTCCACCGTTTTGTTGGTCACCTGCCGTTGCCCCTGCACATCGTTGGGTAGGAACGACGGGTAGTCGTTGGTGGGGTTGGTGGGCGTCCAGCGATTCAGGTAGGGTACGGCCAGCTTGTTCCGCCGATAATCGACTGGATAGTATGAATCGACCAGACTGCTGTTTAGCATTTTTGCTCCCTGTGATCCCTCAAAAAATACATCCAGCACCAGAGCTTTGTAGGATAGACTGGTATTGAATCCATAATAAAAATCGGGCAGCGATTTCCCCAGAATAACCCGGTCGCTGGCGTTGATGACTTTATTGCCATCCAGATCGCGGTATTTCAGGTCGCCGGGCCGAACGCCGGTTTGTGCCTGCCCAAAATCATCGCCGGTTTGCCATACACCATCAACCAGGTAGCCGTAAAATGATCCGATGGATTCGCCCGGTTTCAGAATGCTTACCTGCCCGATACTACCTGGTCCCGACCCGATTGACTGACTGACGTTACCAAGGCTCAATACCCGGTTCTTCAGCGTTGTAATATTGAACCCCACATCCAGCTTCAGGTCCGATTTGTTCAGCACAACACCTTTCAGGGCAAACTCCAGGCCTGTATTACGCATACTACCCACGTTCTCGGTGCGGCTTCCGAAGCCGGTGCTGGCGGGTTGCGGAATGTCGTACAAGAGATTGGACGTCTTGCGGTTATAGTAGTCCAGACTACCACTCAGCCGACCGTTGAAGAAACCGAAATCGATACCTATATCGGCCTGAACCGCCGATTCCCATTGTAAATCGGGATTGGCACTACGCGATGGTTGCAACGAGCTAACCTTAGTGCCATTGAATACGGCATTACGTCCCGCCGAGTAGGTCGAAAAATAGAGGTAGTTGGCCGTCGGCTGATTCCCCGTAGCACCGTAACTAGCCCGAAATTTCAACTCACTAATGGTCTGGCTATTTTTCAGAAAATCTTCATCCTGTATGCGCCAGGCCACAGCTGCCGATGGGAAATAGCCAAACTGTTTGTTTGGACCGAAACGGGCAGAGCCATCCGCCCGGAGCGACGCTGTAATCAGGTATTTACCCATAAAAGAGTAATTGACACGCCCCAGAAACGAAACCAGCTTGTTTTCCTGACGACCACTGCCCACGCCATTTAGTGTATTGTCGCCGGTACCGAGTGCATCGAACGTCAGGTCGGGCAGGGCAAAGGAGCGGGAATTGGCGATCAGCGAGCTGGATGTATACCGCTCATAGGTAGACCCGACAACGGCAACGATGCGGTGATTCTTAAATTCCTTGTTGAAGTTCAGCGTTCCTTCGGCCAGATAGTAACTCCGTTTCCCATCGCGTACGTCAGCATAGCCGTTGTACGACAACCCGGTTAAGGTCGTCGGATCAATCCAGAAATACCGCTGGTTATCGTTCAGGTCAACACCAACCCGCACTTTGGCTGATAATGAAGGCATCAGAAAGTATTCGGCATAAATGTTTCCAAAGGTACGGTAGGTGTCGCCCATACCATATTGCCCATTGATCACGGCCAGTGGATTGTCCATTGGGGCCATTAATGGGGAGCGGTAAAATGAGCCATCGGCATTATATGGGGGCGCCGTTGGGTCGTAATTCTGCGCCATATACAGAGCACTGGCGTTGTCGTTCAGCCCTACGCCGGTAGCGTTGTAATAATCGCGGGTATAGGAGGTCGTCAGGCTAAGTCCTACGTTATATTTTAGCGCAACCCCATTCTCCAGATTCATGCGGGCGTTGTACCGACGAGTGCCCGATTTCAGCATGATACCATCCTGATTGAAGTACCCTACCGAGATATAGTATTTGGTATTGCCACCCGCTCCGCTAAACGACAGGTCGTGCGATTGAATAGGTGCTTCGCGCAGCAACAGACTTTGCCAGTCTGTATTGGCGTTTGGCCCCGCCACTTTGGGAGTGCTCAGTTTGCCCAGGTCGATGATTTCGTTAATGACTCTTGTATACTCATCGCCTGTCATGAATTGTTGGGTATGAGCCACTTTCTGTACGCCGTAGGTACCATTATACTCCACTTTCAACTTGCCATCTTTCCCTTTTTTTGTGGTGATGATTACCACGCCATTAGCCCCCCTGGACCCGTAAATTGCCGAAGCTGAAGCATCTTTCAGAATCTCAATGGACTCAATATCAGATGGATTCAGACTATTCAACGGCGTCCGATTGTTAGGATTACTGGTTGTTCCTCCAGCACTAGCCGACCCGATAGCGGTACCGTCATTGACGGGTAGCCCGTCTACTACATACAACGGATCATTATTGCCCGTAATGGAGGTAATACCCCGAATCTGTACGCTCATGGTAGCGCTTGGTTCGCCACTTTTCTGGTAAATCTGAACCCCCGGCGACCGGCCAATCAGCGTTTGCTGCAAGTTCACATTGGTGCCACGGGTCAAGTCCTGTGCTTTCAGCGATGTGACCGAACCGGTCAGATCACTTTTACGAACCGTACCATAGCCCACCACAACCACCTCGTTGAGCGACTGATTGTTTTCCTGAAGCTGGACATTAATCTCGGAGCTATTATTGACAACCACTTCCTGGGCCACGTATCCTACGTAGGAAAACACCAGCGTAAGTGTTGATGCCCCGCCAGCCGGTTCGGGAACACTAATCTGATAACGACCATTCGCATCGGTTGTGGTACCCCGGTTAGTACCTTTCACAACCACACTCACCCCTGGCAACGGACCATTGCTATCACTCCCCCGAACCGTTCCGCTAATGGAAATATCTTCGGGCACAACCATGATCGATGCCGTAGTTGAAACGGACTGACTCGTATTGAGCGGATTCGTCTCGGACAACCCTGGCTCGGCCGATGAGGTTATGGGCAATCGGTCATCGGCTGAAGTGGCTGATACTTTTCGATTCAACACTACCCATGTGCCGGGCTTCACCTGTTTATATCGCAGGTTAAACGGCTTTAACAGACGACTCAACGCATTTTCCAGTGATGGGCTTCCAGCCAAAATATCCGCCGGTACGGTTAAGTTGGCGATGGTCCGATCTTCAAATAGGATGTCGGTCTGATACCGATTTTTCAGATCGCCCAGAACATCGGCCAGTCGACGGGTCACAACGATGGGCGACGTCGCCGTTGCGCGGGTCTGTTGTCGGGCCATAGCGATGGTCTGGCTGCTAGCGAGTTGTGGCCCGCTCAGCAACACACCCGCAAGCAGACCTGACAGCGTAGTGTTGGTTAAACGTGAACGCATAGGTACTAGGTAGTAAGGGATAAGGAAGTCAGTAGGTTATTCGAAAAAAGTGACCGTGTTGTCTTTCTGTTTGTAGTTGATTTCCAGTAGTTCTGCCACTACTTGCAGAAACTCGTCGGCATTGTTAGCCTCAAAGGAGCCCGTAACGGTCCGGCTGGCTAAATCGCTGTTTTTCAACACCACGCGCAGATTATATGTATCGCGCAGAAGCTCCGCGATTTCACGAACAGATGTACTCTTAAATACAAATCGATGGTTGAGCCAGGCAGTACTGATCTCAGGCTCCGCTGTGTGGGTCTGGGTTAAATGCCCTGCAGAATCAACCTGTACAGCATCGCCCGGTTTCAGCCGCAGTTGCCGAATGGGCTTGGCGGTATTGGTATAATTGAGTTGGATAGCCCCCTTGCTCAATACCACTTTTGTGCCCCCCGGCCGATCATATACGTCAAATTCCGTTCCCAGCACTTCAACCTCAACCCCCCGGTTCGTATGCACCACAAAGCGTTGATGCGTAAGCGTATGTTTGACCGAAAAGGCGGCCTCGCCGGTTAGCCACACCGCCCGCGTTTTATTGACAAAACCGAACCTTGGAATCCGAAGTGAGGAATGGGCATTGAGCGTTACCTGTGATCCATCCGGGAGAATCACCTGCCGAGTTTCGCCAAATGCTGTTTCAACAGTTTGGTACAATAATTTTTCCCGGCCTGCATACCCTCCTGCCAGCAGGCATAAGGTAACGACAGCTGCAGCCAGCCACCAGGGTCGACTAATCAGCGGGCGAATTGTGGGCAATTGATCAGGTTCATAGACAGGTTGCTGCTGTTGTTTCCAGGCTTCAATACGGCTTGTCAGTTGATGAAAGGCGGTGTCTTCGTCGGCAAGGTATTGCAAATGCTGCTGCTCCCACTCATCAAGCCAGGCTACATATTGCGTCTGATTGGCAGGCTCCTGTAGCCAGTCAGCAATCATCGTTCGTTGCAGGGCCGTTGAGCGTCCTGCAAAGTGCTCGAACAGCGTTTCTCTCATAGTGGCCGGTTTCATTGGGTTACAACGGTTTTCGCCGATACAGGATGGCTCGGTTGGGTGGATGGTTGAACAAAGAGAATGGCCGTTAGCCAGCAGAACAGACCTAACTGAAGTGTTTGCCGCAGTTGCGAGAGCGCCCGGCTTAAGTGTGCTTCAATGGTCTTAGGCGAAATCTGAAGTTCATCGGCAATTTCGCGATGCTTCTTTCCCTCGAAGCGGCTCATCACAAACACGCGCTGACACTGGGGAGGTAAGGCCCGAACGGTCTTTTCAATCCGCTGATAAAGCTCAGTATACTGAAGAAGTTGCTCGGGATTCAGCACCGCTAGTGTATCGGTTTCTTCGGTTTCAACTGCCGGGATCGATTCCTGCTGAAACTCTTGGCGTAGGTAGGTATAGGCCCGCTTTCGCACCGCCGAATACAGGTAAGCCTGATAGGTCGTGGTAATATGCTGATGTACCTGATTTTTCCAGAAACTGAAAAACACCTCGCTCACCAAATCTTCGGCTATGGTGCGCGAATGCACAAACCGAACTGCCTGGCTGCACAACGCCCGGTAATAACGCCGGAACAGCAGTTCATAACCGCGACGAGCATCGGTTTCAAACGTTTGCCGAATCAGGAATTCGGCATCCATGACCATAGGCTCAGCCTCCGGTTTATGAAACGGATTGGGAACGTTGGATCGACCAGGTAGATTTTCGGACATAGATCAAGGCAGATAGAGGTAACCTGCATACTATTAAGTCCACAAATCCAGCTTTATCCCTTAGTCGATTTAACGATTTTTTTTAATTATTTCTTTATTCGTGTAAAACGGTTCCGTTTCGAACGCGTCCCGGAAAACCATATTACCCATTGAATCACCTATCTCAAAAACTCCTTCAATAGGCGCACCACGTCGCCGGGAGCTTCGTCGGGAGCGTAGTGGCCACTGCCGGTAATCAGTTGCCCCTGTATGTTGGCCAAACCGCCACTCCGAAAACCATTCAGATACTCGTCCATATTGCCATATTCATGCTCACCCCGCAGGTATAGCACCGGGGTTGTGATGGTCTGATCTTTTGTGGCTTCATTGTCTTTTTCATCTTGAGGGAAGGCTCGGTACCATTCGAAAGCCGTGCGCAGGGCGTCGTAACCTGTGTAGGCGCCGGCATAGGTGTTCCGGGCCTGCTCCGTAATCTGGTCTGGTTTCGCCGATATGGTGTTGAAGAAGTAGTCGAAAAATGGTCGCTGCCGATCCATCACCAACGTTTCGGGCAGGTCGGGAATGGTGTTGAACCGAAAATGCCAGACATTCGGATTCTGCTTTACCCGTGCCCAGGGATCGATGGCCGGAACCGCTACATTCATGATAACCGCTTTCGCCAGTTCATTTGGGTAGGTGTGCAAGTAGGCGTACGCAATCATGCCGCCAACATCGTGCCCGACCAACGTTACTTCACTCAACCCCAGCGCATCGATCACGCCTTTCACATACGTCGCAATGGTCTTTTTGTCATTGCCAGCAATTTTCTCGGATTGGCCAATGCCGGGTAAATCAAGGGCTATCACATGAAAATCGGTCTGAAGCCCCGTCATGATCACGTCAAAAGACTGCCAATTTTCGGGAAATCCATGCAGAAACAGTACAGGCGGTTTGTGGGTGCAGGTGTTAGAAACTACGTGTAGCGACACACCTTCTACTTTGATTTGCTGGTGCTGAAAAGCGGAAGCATTTTCCATGTTATTCATGCGTATCGTTGAGCATTTGTTTACGGATCAGGTCGAAATCCTTTTTCCCGATTTCAAAAAAACCAACGCGAAACGGGTATCCCCAGGATTTCTTGTTCTGAATAAAATCAAGGTCGTTGATTAGCGGCAGTATCGACGCTTCCCGGCAATCATAAAATCGGACGTTACGCCGGAATGGGGCAAAATCGTCGGTCATAGTGACCTGGTAAATCGCTTCGTTGGTCGCCTGTCCGATAGCGGTAAACGACTGGCATTTTTCGTCCTGTTCCAGTACCTGCTTAGGCGAATAAAAGATTACCCAGTCGTCGGGCTTTGTCCGTTGCAACGGGGCTTTTTTCCCGTGATTCGCCTGTATAAATCCACCCGAAACACCCCGCATGACGTGGTCTTTCGAAGCAACGGCAATCCAGTATTGTTGAGACTCGTTCATGCCTGTTTTTTCTCGTCCCCAATAACCGATATTTTTCCGACTTTCGCAGCGGATCGCTTCCATTTTCGATAGGTTAAGGGCTATCCATCAAATAATTACTGTTCGGCAGATTATTAGCGAATGGTATTATTGAGTAACTTACCTAACACCCACCATCCAGTTGTCTGCTTACGAAATAGAATGAGTAATCGGATTGCTTTCGGCACTTTATATACCCAGATTTTACCTAAATCCTGAACGAATGTTTTCTGTCTGGAATCTTTCTTTACGTAAACCGGGTCTTTTACAGCGGTGGCTCTCTCTGCTTTTTATTGCTCTGTTTTCAGCTACGTTTCCCCTTTTTGCTCAATCGTCGGTGAAAGCCGTCTCCTTATTTGACGGTAAAACGCTGAACGGCTGGAAAACCGTTGATCCGGCGCAGGCCAGTTGGTGGTCGGTAAAAGACAGCGTAATTCATAGTGGTGATGGTGTTAACAAGATACCGGAAAATACCTACCTACATACGCTTAAGGAGTACGGTGATTTTGAATTTCGTTGCCTGTTCCGGCTCTACGGTGATCCTAAAACGGGGATGATCAACAGCGGCATTCAGTATCGGTCGATTATTGAGGGTACAAAAATCATTGGTTATCAGGCCGATATTGGCAATGGCTATTGGGGTGACCTGTATGACGAACACCGCCGGGAGAAACTGGTTGGTGGTGATCTGCGAACGCTCAAACATATTTTGAAAGAAGACGGCTGGAACAGCTACATCATCCGCTGCAAAGGCAACCATCACGAACTGTATATTAATGGTGTAAAAACCTGCGACTATATAGAGCAGGACAGTAAAATCCCCAAGAAGGGCGTGATTGCCGTCCAGATACACAGCGGTGGTGTAGCCCAGGTTGAATTTAGAGACCTGACGATAAACGAGTTTTAATATTCTTTCTGGCAGGATTTACAGGATTTATTGATTGAAAATCCTGTAAATCCTGCCAGAATCAAAAACCTATTCCTATGCCTAATCTCCGTCATCGTATACCTTCAGCGGTTGCGGCCTTTTTACTACCCATAACACTTGTTTTAGCCCAATCGCCCAAAACCAAATCTGCGACTCCAGACACGGCAAAAGTCGACCGGGAGTATGCGCTGGAAGCTACTATGCTGGGCTTTTTCGCCAAGGACGGTGCCCGTAATCCCACCCTGAAAGCCAACAAGGGCGACCGGGTCCGCATCACGATCACCAATGGCGAGTTGATGACCCACGATATTGCCCTCGAAAAGCTGGGTATCAAGAGTAAGACGCTTCAGGAAAAGGGCACCAAAGCCAGTATTACCTTCAAAGCGGACAAAAACGACACCTATTACTGCACCGTTCCGGGCCACCGGGCGGCTGGCATGGTCGGTAACTTCGAGGTGGTTGAAGGCTCTGTAAACGATGCCACCGTTGCCGGTCAGACGCCCATGAAAAACGGTCAGCCACTCAACCTGAATTTTGAAACGGGTACGCTGAAAGACTGGACCGCCACCGGCGATGCATTTAGCAACCCGGTTTTCGGGCAGGATGATCCCTCACCTGTGCATGAAAAAGACATGCACATTGGTTTCCACGGGAAGTATTTTCTGAGTAGTGGCGGCACGGCCAATGCCAAACAGACGGGCACCTTAACATCCGTCCCCTTTACGGTCACGCAGCCCTTTGCTGCCTTTAACGTGTCGGGGGGAGCGTTGCAGGATACCCGCGTCGAACTTGTACAGGCCAGTACCAACAAGGTTATTTTTCACAGCACCGGGCAAGGCCGTGCCACGCTTCAGCCCGTTGTGGTTGATTTGCAGCCTTTCCTGAATCAGGATATTTACATCCGCATCATCGACAACGAAACGGGAATTTCGCAGATTCCATACATCCCGCACGACAAATGGGCACACATCAATTTCGATGATTTTCAGTTCTACGCGACTCGTCCAACGTTCCCTAATGAGCTGAAACAGAAAGACATTATTATTCTGCCTCCGCTCGATCCGGTCCTGAACGCAGGCCTTTCGGGCATCAAAGCAGCTCAGGCCATGACCCTGCCCAATGGCTTTAAAATGACGCTGGCCGCTTCGGAACCCGACATTGTGAAACCCATTTGCTTTACGGTAGACTGGCGCGGGCGGCTTTGGGTGGTCGAATCGCACACCTACCCCGTTCCAGCTCCCGAAGGCCAGGGCCGCGATAAGATTTTTATCTTTGAAGATACCAACGGCGACGGCACGCTCGACAGCAAGAAAGTGTTCATCGAAGGGCTAAATCTGGTCAGTGGTATGGAAGTCGGTATGGGTGGTGTGTGGGTCGGTGCCGCTCCCTACCTGCTCTTTATCCCGGCCGATTTCAAAACCGACAAACCGCTGGGGCCACCCCAAAAACTGCTCGATGGCTGGGGGCTTGAAGACACCCACGAAACACTCAACAGTCTGCGTTGGGGTCCCGATGGCTGGCTGTATGGCACTCACGGTGTGTTTACGCACTCCAACGTTGGCAAGCCGGGTGCCCCTGATTCGGAACGGACCAAACTGAATGCGGGCGTCTGGCGTTATCATCCGACCACACACAAGTTCGAACTCTTTGCCGAAGGAACCAGCAACCCCTGGGGACTCGATTTCAACGATTACGGTCATGCGTTCATAACGGCCTGCGTAATTCCGCACATGTACCACATGATTCAGGGCGGGCGTTACCAGCGACAGGCCGGAAAACATTTCAACCCCTATACCTACGACGACATCAAAACCCACGCCGACCATGTGCACTGGGTAGGCGAGCGTGGCCCTCATGCGGGCAATTTTCGGTCGGCCTCGGCGGGTGGTGGTCACGCCCATTCGGGAGCCATGATCTACCTCGGCAATAGCTGGCCACAGGAGTATCGTAACGATATTTTCATGAACAACATCAACGGAGCCCGGTTCAACAGAGACCATCCGGCCCGTTCGGGCACTGGTTATGTGGTGTCGCACAAGCCCGATTTTATTGTCATGAATGATTCGTGGTCGCAGTGGCTCAACTTTAAATACGATGCCAGCGGCTCGGTCTGGGTGATCGACTGGTACGACAAAAACCAGTGCCACAGCCCTAATCCCGACGTACACGACAAAACGATGGGCCGGATATTCAAGCTGAGCCATGAAAATGATAAGTGGGTGCAGGTCGATCTGCGGAAGGCGTCGGATATGGAGCTGGTGAAGGCACAACTGAACCCGAACGACTGGTATGTACGGCAGGCCCGAACCATTTTGCAGGAGCGTGGCCCGAACAAAAAAGTCCATAAGGCGCTGAAAGAGATTCTGACCCAAAACCCCGATGCAACCCGTAAACTACGGGCGCTCTGGGCCTTGCACGTTACGCAGGGGCTAACCGACAAAGAACTGAACGACCTGCTCTCGAACGAAAACGAATATGTACGGAGTTGGGCCATTCAGTTGCTGGCCGAAGACAAAACCGTTTCGCCCGAAACCCTGAAACAGTTTACAGCAATGGCGCAAAACGACAATTCGGCCATGGTTCGGATGTATCTGGCTTCGGCAATGGGTCGAATTGATCCGGGTCAGCGATGGGATGTACTGTATGCCCTCGTGCAAAAGGCGCAGGACAAAGACGATCATAACCAGCCGCTTATGCTGTGGTACGCTACCGAACCGCTGGCCGCTGTCGACATGAAACGGGCGCTGGATCTGGCGCAGAAGTCAAAAATGCCGAAGCATCTGAACTACATGATTCAGCGAATCGGAGCCATCAATACCGACGACTCGAAAAAGCTGCTGAAAGAGTTTAACGATCGCGTGGGCAAGCTCGAACACTCGCACGAGAACCACGAAATTCAGGCATTGATCGCCAAGGTATTGGGTGAATAGTTTTAGACTGATAGAACCGCACGGACGCCCCGACAGATGGTTATATAACCGATGATTTTATGAAAACAATCGCATTAACCGGAACTATACTTGCCTGCTGGCTCACTACGGCTTATAGCCAGGATAAACCCTTGATGAGGGTTCGGGAGCAACAGGCCGCAGCCGCCAGTACTGAGCGAGCCACCAAGCCAGTCGTTCCCGAGGGCAATTTCAAGAAGACGACGCTTACCCGCGATTTCATCTCGGAGGGAGCTGCCGTGGCCGACCTGAACAAAGATGGCAAAATGGACATTGTGGCCGGTTACTACTGGTTCGAAGCCCCCAACTGGACCCGTCACGAAATAGCGCCTTCGCGTACATACGATCCGCGTAAAGAGTACAGTGATTCGTTTCTGAATATGGGCATGGATGTGAATCAGGATGGCTGGGACGATGTGGTGATTATCGACTTCCCCGGTAAGCCCGGATTCTGGTTCGAGAATCCGAAAAACAACGCGACGGGCGAATCCACGCCGGGCGAATGGAAAAAACACATACTGGCTAATTCGATGGGGATTGCCAACGAGTCGCCCGGTTTTATCGACATCGACGGTGATGGCCGGCTCGACATCCTTTGTGGTGATAAGGACAAAAAGCAGATTGTGTGGCTGAAAGCGCCCTCGAAACCCGGCGAAACAGCCTGGATACGTTATCCACTCAGCAAAGAGAACGTACCGGGCACCGAAATTTTCTCACACGGCATCGGCTTCGGCGATATCAACAAGGACGGTTTCAACGATGTGGTGATTCGGGAAGGCTGGTTTGAAGGAACGGCCGACAAAAAATCAGGCAACTGGGTCTTTCATCCGGCCAATCTGGGCGAACCCTGCTCGCACATGCAGATACTGGATGTAAACGGCGACGGCAAAAATGATGTAGTGAGTGCATCGGCACACGCATTGGGTGTGTGGTGGCACGAACAAATTACCGACGAGCAGGGCCAGATCAACTTCAAGACGCACCTGATGAGCAACACAACCGCTCAAACCCACTCGTCGATCATGGCCGATCTGAATGGCGACGGCCAGAAGGATTATATTACAGGCAAGCGTTTTCTGGCGCACCACGGCCGTGACCCCGGCGACAGCGATCCGGCCATTCTGATGTGGTTTGAGTTTACGCCCGGCAAAGAGCCGTACTACAAAGAACACATCATTGATACCGATTCAGGTTCAGGGTTGAATATCACGGTTCACGACATGAACGGCGACCGGAAACCCGACATTATTGTCGCCAATAAAAACGGCGTATTCCTGCTTGAGAATAAGATTAAGAAGTAATTCTTTCAACAGGATTGACAAAAATGCTGTTGAAACTTCCTAGATTTAACTCTAATCGGTGTAGTTTTTGTCATTGCGACGAAGGAGCAATCTTCGGAAGCTCATAAAACCATCTTTCCCGAAGATTGCTCCTTCGTCGCAATGACAAAAATATCTTTCAAAATAAAAGTTCAAGCAGGTTCGGGATTAACAGGATTGAGGTAAGTACATCAATCCTGTTAATCCTGTCGAAATGCGTTTTCATCGACTCAGTGTTTAAGTCGTCGAAGCACAAACTCTTCCAGCGTATTGATAGCCGCATTGTTGGCCATATGCTTAATCAACGACACATGGGTATCCGCTAATTTAGGTAACAACGTCGCATCAATAGCCTGTAAATCAGCAGGAATCATAGTCTGAGGCATCACCGAAACACCCATACCTGCCCGGACAGCCGCTACCGCTCCGGCATAACTCGGACTTGAAAATACCAATCGCCAGGCACGACTCGACTGCTCAAGGGACTTGATAGCCGAAGCCCGGTACACACAAGGCTGGGGAGCCAACACCAGCGGAACAGGCTTTCCAGGATCAATCAGATTGGTATCCCCTACCCATTTGAGCGGCTCCGACCACACATCCAACCCATTCGGAAAGTCTTCGGGCCGATTCATCTTTACCAGCACCAGATCGAATTCATTCTGCTTGAACCGCTCGAATAAATTCAGCGTCAGATCGCATTCAATTTTCAGCAGGATACGGGGGTGAATTCGTGAGAAATCGGCCAGTACATCCGACAAGTAAACGGTAGCGAAATTCTCCGGTAAGCCGAATCGTACTTCCCCTTCCAGATCGGGTTCTTTAAAGCGATCCAGCGCTTCGCGGTGCAAGGCAAAAATCTGCCGGGCATAGCCCAGAAAAATCTCTCCTTCGGGGGTAAGTGTAAATGCTTTACCCCGCACCAACAGCAACTTCCCCAGTAAGCCTTCCAGCTTGGTCATCTGCTGACTAATTGCCGATTGAGTCCGGCCTACCCGATCGGCGGCTTTGGTAAAACTCCCCGTTTCAGCTACTGCAATAAAACACTGGAGGGCAATGGTATCGATATTCATAAGATTTTCTAATAAAAAGTATTAGAATTTCGAGTTTTTCTAATATTAGAATAGCTAATACATTTGAGCGCTAAAACAAATATAACTTATAAACAAATACTCGAATGCTACTTTTTATCCTCGGCAACTTCTTTCACGTCGATAGACTGGCCCTGGTCATGATCATTCTGGTCCTCTTTATTGGCCTGTGTGTGGGTAGTTTCGCCTACCGCTATCTGAAAGGGGATGGTCAATATCGGGCGTTTTTTGTTCGGTTTAGTTTACTGATCGGTTCAGTCATTCTGATGGTCAGCGCAGATCATATGGGCCTACTGCTGGTAAGCTGGTGCGTTAGTAACGGGCTACTGGTTCGCTTGATGGTCCACAAATCGGGCTGGCAGGCAGCTAAAGCAGCCGGTTGGTTAGCTACTAAAAACTTCATTGTAGGGTCGGTCTGTATCGCCACAGCTTTTGGCCTGTTTTACCTGACAACGGGCGAAACCAGCATCCAGGCATTGATTCGTCAGCCTATCCTTTCGCCACCGATGTGGGCAGCATTAGGCTTATTGATACTAGGCGCCATGAGCCAATCGGCAATTTGGCCATTCCATCGCTGGCTGCTTAGTTCCCTCAATTCGCCAACGCCCGTTTCGGCCATCATGCACGCAGGTCTGATCAATGGCGGAGGATTCTTACTGGTACGATTTGCGCCCCTTTATCTACAAAGTCCTCTCCTACTGATGGGACTGGCTATGATAGGCTTTCTGACGGCGTGGCTGGGCACTTTTTGGAAGCTGATGCAACCTGATGTAAAGCGGATGCTGGCCTGCTCAACCATGGGCCAGATGGGTTTTATGTTCGTTCAGTGCGGCTTGGGTTTATTTCCGGCTGCGGTAGCGCATCTGGTCTGGCATGGTCTATTCAAAGCGTATCTGTTCCTATCCAGTGGAAGTGCCGCCCAGGAAAAACGTATCGATCTGGATTATCCACCTAGTCTGCCTGCCTTTTTCGGCTCCCTGCTCTGTGGTCTGATCGGTAGTGCCAGTTTTTCCCTTACCAGTGGAGAAACCTGGTTTGCCAGTAATACAACGCTTGTATTGAACGGGATTGTATTGCTGTCGGGGAGCCAGTTTGCCTTACCCCTGTTGCGGATTCATCCAGTACGAACACTTCCCGGCGCTATCCTCGGTACGGCCCTGGCGGGACTGATCTACGGTAGCAGCGTACAACTTATTACCGGATTTATGACCCCCATGGACCCGATGCAGCCACAACCCCTAACCATTTTCCATATCGCTGGGCTACTCGTTCTCTCAGTGTCGTGGATAGGTATGCTCTTTATCAGAAAGCCAGCAAAAACCGGCTCGATTCCAGAGTGGGCCTTGAAAAGTTACGTGCTGGCCCTCAATGCAAGCCAGCCCCACCCGTCTACCATAACCTCACACCGCAACTACTACCACTATCGCTAACACAACCAATGGAAACCGTCCTGTTACCTCCCTCCACCGATCCTATGATCGACCCTATCGACAACCTGTATGCAACTCAAGTAGTTGATTCTGTAACGAGTAGCTTCAAAAAGATAGCTCCCTTCTGGCCGTTGAAGAACCTGATTGCCGTTAACCCCCTTCAAGGCTTCGAAGAGTTACCCATTGAAGAAGCGTTGGCGCAGGGAAAGGCCTACTTCCAGCAGCCCACCCTACCCGAGCCCATAGAAGCCATTAACCGACAAACCATCAAATGGCTAACGGTATATGCCGACGATGGCCAGGCCACTTTACCCATGCCCATGCGCCACCTAGGGTTGTTCGCAGCCTGGCGACAACTCGCCATCCATGATAAAAGCCTGTATGATCAGGATACGTCAAAACGGCAATGGCTGGCAAACCTGCCTGAACAGCCAGTCCAGGCCCTCCGGGAGTCGCTTTTTCAGCTAGGCATAACCAACGACGAGCATGAACAGTTTCTAACCCTCATGCTTACGACCCTACCGGGCTGGGCCTCCTATATTCGCTATCGTACAGACTGGGCCGGTCTGGACGCCCATCATCCCCACCCGGTAACCCAGGTAGACTACCTGGCCTTACGTGTCATCATCACGGCTTTGCTTTGGCCAGAAGCCCGGACGTTGCTGACTTGGCACCAGCAGGTGTTGGAAAATACTGCGTCTGGCGGTAATCAGTTGGCGCAGTTGCAACAGGCCGAACGTACGTTCCGTCTGCCCTTATTGAAACAGCTAGCCGCCCAATCGCTGCCCGGCCCCCATGTTCCAGACGCCCAGTTTGTTTTCTGTATCGATGTTCGTTCAGAGCCCTTTCGCCGAGCCCTGGAAGCGACAGGCGATTATCAGACGCTTGGGTTTGCGGGCTTCTTTGGTCTACCCATTCAGATCACCGATACCGTGACGGGAGAGTCGTATGCTTCCTGCCCGGTTCTGCTCACTCCCAACCATACCATACACGAATCGCCCTGCGGTACGGCGACAGAACAACAGCGGGATCGCAAAAGCTATGCACAGCTCAAGACAATCAAGCGGCTCTACCAATCGCTGAAATATACCTTTACTACCCCCTTTGCTCTGGTTGAAGGATTGGGGCTTGCCAGTGGTACCTGGATGGGCTTACGCAGTCTGGTGCCTGGGCTGGCCTACCGATTACAGAATCAGCTTGTACGTTCCATTCGAAAACCGATGGCAGCAGCGTCCTCCTGGAACTCTATTTCAGGTATAGACCAGTGTCGATACGCCGAAGGGGCGCTACGAGCTATGGGGCTTACCCAAAACTTTGCTCCTGTGGTTATTTTCTGTGGACATGGTAGCTCGACCCAGAACAATGCCTATGCCACAGCCCTCGACTGCGGAGCCTGTGGTGGACGACACGGCGGAGGCAACGCCCGAGTGCTGGCGGGAATCCTAAACGATCGACAGGTACGACAGGAGTTGGGTAAAAAAGGCATCATTATTCCAGATACCACTCGATTTGTCGCGGCTGAACACAATACAACCACCGATGAAGTTACCCTCTTTGGCGACAGTACTTCCGGGCCACTTCAACAAATCAGTCATGATTTGGCAAAAGCCCGACTGTCCAACAGCATTGAACGACTCAAGCAGTTTCCATCTTTCCGACCAGGATCTGATGAGGTCCAGCAAACCTGGCTGCGTTCGGTGGATTGGGCTCAGGTTCGGCCCGAATGGGGGCTGGCTCGTAACGCGGCCTTCATCGTTGCTCCTCGTGCGCTGACTACCTCCCTAAATCTGGAAGGGCGCTGCTTTCTGCACTCGTACGATTACACGCAGGACCCACAGGGTACCATCCTCACAACGATACTGACTGCACCGATGGTGGTAGCACAGTGGATCAATGCCCAATACCTGTTTTCTACCCTGGATAATGTTGCCTATGGCGGAGGCAGTAAACTAACTCAGAACATCACCGGCAAAATAGGCCTCATGCAGGGAAATGCGAGTGATCTGATGACGGGCCTACCGCTACAGTCGGTCTATGCCTCCGATGAACAGGCCTACCACGAACCCCAGCGACTACTGACGGTGGTTTATGCTCCTCGTGATCTGTTGATTGCGCTGGTTCAGACTCAGCCGGTGTTGCAGAAACTGTTTGGAAACGGATGGGTACAACTAGCCTGCCTGGAGCCTCAGGATAGCCAGCCCTATCTTTTAACGCGTGACTTCCAATGGCAAAGCCTCACCTAAAACATGCATCGGTTTATACAGGAAGTTGTATCATCCTGACCACCAAGCATGCTAAATCCATAGCGATAGGCCCTCCGTTCTGGTCCCGGCTAAACGCGAGTATCCTGGAATATGTCGTCGATACCGACCAGTTAGGAACATTTTCCGGGGAAATTGATCGCGAAGATACTGCGCTTGCCTGTGCCCGGCGCAAATGCGAGTGGGCGCTGGAAAAGCTGGGAGACAAAGTTGACTATGCGCTGGCCAGCGAGGGTAGTTTCGGAGCGCACCCCTTTCTGCCCTATCTACCCTGTGATGAGGAAATCCTTTATTTTATTGATCGCAAACGAGGGTTTCATCTGCACCTTTCTCAGCTAAGTGAGCATACCAACTACCAGACGGGGCAAGTACAGTCGTGGGAAGCGTTGCTGGCCTTCGCTAAGGCTTGCCATTTCCCTTCTCACGGGCTCATCGTGCGACCAACCGACCGGGCCACCAAAGGGCCTGTTTTTAAAGGTATTCAAACGGAGACAGCGTTGGAAGCAGCTTACGAAGCATCCAGGCATTACTCAGCGAAGGGTACGGTCTGGGTCGAAACGGATATGCGGGCGCAGTTCAATCCGACTCGTATGCAAGTCATTGGCGAGTTGGCAACCCAGCTGGCCGATCGTCTCTCCTGTGTATGTCCGGCCTGCGACACGCCTGGCTGGGGCAAGGTAGGTTCCGAAAAAGGATTACCTTGTCGTCAATGCGGCCACAAAACGGAACTAACCAACTACGAAATCGATGGCTGTGTACTATGCGCCTGTCGAGCGATACGAGGTCGTTCGGATGGACTTACACAAGCCGATCCGGGGTATTGTCCCGTTTGTAATCCTTAAAACCGTTTCTAAAATAGAACGCTGATTGTTATGCTCATTATGATCTGTGTAAATCATAATGAGCATAACAATCAGCGTTCTATAAAGCTCGTAAATTAGTTATTGTACGCTGTCGATACTGTATCACCGCCTTCGCCTGTCCAGTTCGTATGGAAAAACTGCCCGCGTGGTTTGTCGATCCGTTCGTAGGTATGAGCACCGAAGTAGTCGCGCTGGGCTTGCAGCAGGTTAGCCGGTAGCCATTCGCTACGGAACCCATCCAGGTAGCAAAGGGCGGAGGTGAGTGCCGGAGCCGGAATACCGTTGCTCAGGGCAGCGGCACACACCCGACGCCATCCCGCCTGTGCCGCTTCGATTTTCTCCTTGAAGAAATCATCGAGCAGCAGGTGCGGAAGAGCCGGATTCTTATCAAAAGCTTTCTTGATGTCGCCCAGGAAGGCCGACCGAATAATACAACCACCACGCCACATCAAGGCAATATCGCCGTAGTTCAATTGCCATTTGTATTGCTTAGCGGCTGCCATAAACAGGTTGTATCCTTGAGCATAGGAGATGATTTTGGCACCATACAGGGCCATTTTCAAATCATCCAGCAGTTGGGCCTTGTCGCCCGTAAATTCAATTGTTGGACCACTAATTACCTTCGAAGCGGCTACGCGTAGGTCTTTCTGTGCCGACAGGAACCGGGCAAATACCGATTCGCCGATCAGCGTGAGCGGAATACCTTCATCCAATGCAGCCGTTCCGGTCCATTTACCCGTACCTTTCTGTCCGGCGGTATCCAGAATCTTATCGACCATTGGCGTACCGTCTTCATCCTTATACGCCATGATATCGGCCGTAATTTCGATCAGGTAGGAGTCCAGCTCTTCGGTATTCCATTTTTTGAACACCTCATGCATTTCGTCGGCACTCAGACCCAGCAGGTCTTTCATGACCTGATAGGCTTCGCCAATAATCTGCATATCGCCATACTCGATCCCGTTGTGTACCATTTTGACAAAGTGCCCGGCGCCATCGCTACCTACCCAGTCGCAGCAGGGGGTGCCATCGTCTACTTTGGCCGCAATCGACTGAAAAATCTCTTTCACAAACGGCCAGGCCGCCACGCTGCCCCCAGGCATCATGGACGGACCATGCAAGGCCCCGATTTCACCGCCCGAAACGCCCGTTCCGATATACAGGAAACCTTTGCTTTCGACATACTGGGTCCGGCGAATGGTATCGGGGAAATACGAATTACCGCCATCAATGATAATATCGCCTGGTTCCAGATGCGGAATGATCTGTTCAATAAAATCATCCACTGGTTGCCCGGCTTTTACCAGCATCATCACCTTACGAGGGCGTTTCAGCGAAGCCACCAGCTCTTCAATAGAATGGGCTCCGATAAAGTTTTTCCCGGCTCCCCGGCCATTGATAAAATGGTCGACTTTTTCAACCGTCCGATTGAAAACGGCTACGGTATACCCCTTGCTCTCCATGTTGAGCACCAGATTTTCGCCCATTACGGCAAGACCAATCAGGCCAATATCTGCAGATTCTGACATTATGCTATTATTTGGTGAATGATACGATACTGCTACGTTTTGCTCTGGTAAGAACCGCTGCCCCACGTTCCTACTTATTCTCGTTGCTTAAGCGCGGCAAGTTTACGCATAAACTGTTACTCCATCAGACTTCTGGGCATTTTTCTACTTTTTAAATACGACGTCCTCTGTACCTCGCCCAGGCACATGGCCAACTACACCTTGCTGATCAGTTTATACAAGATATGATATAGCTGGACTGCTTCTTCGGCTGATAATGGCAACTTATCGGCCAGATATAGCGGTATCTGGGCAGCCTCCTGCCTGAGCGCTTTGCCGTTGTCGGTCAGGGCAATGACAATATTACGCTCATCGGTTTCCGAACGGGTCCGGGTTATCAGCCCTAGTTCCTGCATCCGTTTAAGCAAAGGGGTAAGCGTATTCGATTGAAGTTGTAAACGTTGTGCAATAAAGCTCAGGTTCACCGCATCATTTTCCCACAACACCAGCAATACCAGATACTGAGGATAGGTGATTCCCAGCGTGTTCAAGATGGGTGCGTAGCACTGCGTTACCAGCCGGGAAGCTGTGTATAACGGAAAACAGAGCTGATCTTCCAGCTTCAGGGATGTGCGCTTACTCTCCATTTATAGCAATTTCTGAATGTCTTTCTCGATAGCCTCAGGCTTGACCACCGGCGCATAGCGTTTGTAGGGTCGTCCATGTTTATCGATCAGAAATTTCGTAAAATTCCACTTAATTGTACTCCCCAGAAAGCCCCCCAGTTCCTTTTTCAGATACTGAAATACGGGCTGCGTATGCGGGCCGTTTACGTCACATTTCTCAGTAAGCTGGAACGTAACCCCATGATTTAGTTTACATACCTGCTCTATAGTGTCGTTGTTTTCAGGCTCCTGTCCGGCAAACTGATCGCAGGGAAATCCCAGCACCACCAGCCCTTTATCTTTATACCGCTGATGCAAAGCCTCCAGCCCGTCAAACTGCGGAGCCAGGCCGCACTGGGTAGCGGTATTGACCACTAAAACAACCTTGTCTTTAAAATCGGCCATTGGGATAGGTGTTCCTTTTGGGGTTCTGGCCGATAATTGATAAAACGTACTTTCCATGATTAGCTACTATAGTTATGGTCACTTGGTCTACGCTTCTTCCTCTATCAGGAAACCAGCATATGAATGGATATTGAAAAAATGGGCATTATAAATAATCGTAAGCGATTATATCGCTTACGATACAAATGTATAAAAGTTTCCTTCATCCTGCCTATTAGTCATAGAGGAATGAAGGCTGATACCGAACCTTAAAGATTATCATTGGCTACATTTTCGGGAAAGCATAACATAGGAAGCCAACGATTATGGCTTCGATAATCCACATACTGAGCGTATTATTGCGCACGATCCTAAGAATCAGGAAATGAGCACCGATGGCTCCTAAAGCAATGGGAATGCCGAAAATAAACTGTAGTACATTGTTCTGCTGCGACGGGTTCACAAAACCATACCCGATCATGATCAACCCCAGCACAGCAATTCCCATAAGCGGGGTAACAATAGTGAACAGTTTTTCGAAGGTCATAAGTGCTACCGTTCATTAATTCAGCGTACCTAACCAGGCCGATTACGCTACACTGTTAATCAATCTATGAGACTTATCGCAAGCCTGATAGATTGATTAACTAACTAAAGCATTGATTGTTGGCTTCCAAATAAACGAACAATCATGTGTTTTTACCGTAGTAAACTATGACCCTGTTTAAACGTATACTGCTGGGTCAATGCTCAATTTTCATCTCAAGGCCAATTTTTTATCCACGACAAAGTCAATTCCCCATCCTGCCTTTACTCAGCTCAGGCGTTGCTTAAAAACATGATAGACCGGATGAGTCATGTCGCCACTGACCAGTCCACCGGGGCCGTGTGTCTGGTAATAGGTTACGGATTCAATACCTGCCTTGGCTAACGTACCCAGACTTTGGCGCGTCCAGTCGGCACCAAATTCAGTCGTCTGTCGAAGATCGGCTGGGGCATTCAGCCGTTCGGTAGCCGTGCCTTCCAGGGTTTTGAATCGTAATCGGAAAGTAATCGGAGAAATATGAACGGGTTTACCACCGCTGAGCTTCCGGGCCGACAGAACTGTTTCGGCCTGACCGGCCAGATTCTCGAACAAGGTCAGATCATCGAGCGCATGGACCAGCGGACTTACCGAATAAGTCACAAAATCGACCTGCTCAAAATCGAACGGATTCCGGTTTAGTTCGGCAAAGTTATCGTCAGTTCCTCCGCCGATAGCGGCTTCTGACCAGGTGTTTCGTAGGATGGGCACAACGGCTGCCAATAACTCATCCGATGTTCGCAAAGTGGCCGCATCGAAAAGCAGGATGGTCTGTATATCCACAGCCTGTGTTTCTACAACCTGCTGAAACGCTGTTAATTCGGCGGCTGGCTCTGTGCCGAAAAACAACGCGAGTTCGAGTGGAATAGCCAGACGATTCGCATCCGCCAGGGCTTGCGCAAGCAATTCCTGCCAGTTGGTCAGGCTAAAAAACACTTCGACACGCAGGTGCGACAAGTTCAGTTGCCCTAACAAAGTGACCTCAGCATCGGTCAGGGCGGGGCCACCCGTACGGTACCCGACACCAATACGTGGCTGAGTGAGCTTTGTTGATACCGCAAACTCCTCCATCTCACGTAGTTTCTCGTCGTTTGCTGGGGCTGTCAACTCCTCCTCAGCCAGACTCAATATCACTTTCTGCTGAAATTCATCGCCAGCGGAAACGGTAACGGGTTTGGGCCGAACCTGCGGGGTTGAATAGGTCTTAAACGATGCATCGGACCAGTTTCGCTGATCTTCGGTTTCGAATACATCACCCGCAACATCAAGCTGCCAGGTCAGGCCGGACGCCGGTTTCCAACGCAGCGTCTGTACGTTCAGAAACGGTTGATGGGGCTTTATAAATGTCGGGAAATGCGCATCGGTCGTCGTTCCATCGGGGGCTACGACCTGAGCCGGTTGGCCCAATACGCCATCGATCGGATGTAGTATACAAAGCCCAATGCGGTTTTTCCGAAATGAATTGAGCGCCTTCCCATAAAAATCGACTGAGATCCTCCCCTTTTCATCGCCCAGCATCACAACGTTACCCGTCATCTGAATACCCAGGTCGTCGATCTGCCAATTATATTGAACACGGAACGTGTCTGTCTGCTGAGTTATCGATTCGTTGGTTATGGTAAAGGCGGCTGTGGTCCAGTTGTGGTCACGAATAGCGAAATAGATCAGCCGAAGGATTTCTGTATCCGTATGAGTAAAGTAGCGCAGGAATCCCTGCTCATAACGCACCTGCACAGGGCCGGCATGAAGCATTTGAGACATAAGTCAGAAGGTATCGTTTTCAGGTTTAGTCCGTCGGCCACTACGGTAGGCGAACGGTTCAGTTGTCTTTTTGAGTCAGTTTATATCGGTTTCCTAGTCTAAACCCGTATTTATGAAAAAACTCATCATCTGGGTCGGATTTCTTTTCAGTCAATACCTGGTCCAGCCCAGCAACCGTTCGCCAATGGCCGCTTACAAGTAGCTGACAATAAGCGGTATCTGGTTCATCAGAACGGCACCCCCTTTTTCTGGCTGGGCGATACGGCCTGGGAGCTATTTCACCGACTCAACCGCGAAGAAGCCGAGCAATACCTGAAGCGACGGGCCGAACAGGGCTTCACGGTCGTACAGGCGGTGGCACTGGCGGAATTTGACGGATTGAAAAAACTCAATCCCTATGGTGAGACACCCCTTCAGAACAACGACCCGACCAAACCCAACGAAGCCTATATCATGCATGTCGACTACATTGTTGATAAAGCGGCTCAGTACGGAATTGTTATTGCCTTTCTACCCACCTGGGGCGACAAGCTTTTCAAAAGCACCGCTGCCAAAAACTACGGAGGGCTATAGCGTATATGAACGAGATGCCCTAGTTGACTACCACATAAATTCACACTTTTCCTAAGAGACTGCAGGGGCAGGCCATTTGATGACTAAGAAATTCTATCAGAATACGATTTTCTTCCTAGGGCTTACCGTTGCAGTTGGTCTTTTGCAAAGCTATTTTTTTGTTCAAATAGGGGCAAGCCTTCCAACGCTTCCCTCATTTGCCAATTTCTTTCTGGCAGCCAATCTGATTTCGTTTCTTAGCACAGGCTTTCTTCTCCGCTATTTGTATAAGCAGCCATACCAGGTAGCCTTTTGGACAGGCCTATTCGCTTTTTCCACCGCCCTGCTGCGCGCGACTCTGCTTTATTGTACGCTGGTGCCTTTAACGCGGGCATTCGAGCGCTATTATCTGCCCGTACTCTTTCTGGATATTGGTGCCAGCCTTATCTACGCCGGTAGCCTGGTTGTGTCCCGAACTGGAAGGAATAGCTGGTTGAAAGGAGCAGGCCTGGTCTACTTCATCTTATCAGGCAGCACATTGGCCTTATTGATCTGGTCCATCCGAACGCATATGACGCCCGGCAATCCGACGTTGATCAGCATTCAGCAATGGCTTTCCTTCGCTGGCAACATTCCCCCCTTGCTGCTGATTGGACATTTCTGGCAGAAACAATCCCAAATTCATTCGCCAATCCCTCAATCGGCCATAGCCACTTGGCCAGACATGCTGATCGATGCTGCTCGTTTGCTCGGCGTAGCTGCACTGCTGTTTCTGGGCGTACCTCTATTTAGTGAGGGCATTCGTGCCCGTTATCCCTCAAAGGAAGCTCTCCAACTAACTCGGATTTTCGAAGCCCGAACGTTTATTAATTCGCGGGGCGATACCTTGTCGTACCGATTGCTCAAACCGTCAGGCTACGATTCTACCCGAAACTATCCCCTGGTAATCAGTCTACATGGCGGGGCAGGCTGCGGAACAGACAATATCCGCCAATTGGCGAATTGGGAAGTTCAGCAACTGGCCGAACCCGAAAACCGAAAAAAATACCCTGCCTTTGTGCTGGTTCCCCAATGTCCGCTTGGCAGTAGCTGGGGCGGGTTACCTAATGTAGCAGCTCGGGATACGGTCGTTTTTGAACTAATGCGAACTCTGGAACACGAATTTTCTATCGATACCACTCGGCGTTACGTAGCTGGAGGGTCGCTGGGAGGCTATGGAACCTGGCATTTCATTGGGGCCCATCCGGGTGTATTTGCGGCTGCGCTCCCATTCTGCGGAGGAGGGAATCCGACTTTAGCTAACCACATGGTGGACGTAGCGATCTGGGCCTTTCATGGTGATAATGATAAGAATGTGCCGGTAGAAGGCTCCCGAAACGTCGTTAAGGCCATACAGAAAGCGGGTGGCCATCCGCGTTATACAGAATTTAAGGGTATAGGACATGATCTGCGGCCCGGTCTGGCAACTACACCTGGGCTATTCGACTGGCTATTTGCCCAGAAACGGAAAAAATCACAGTAAAGACCCCTCCATACCTCTTGTTAACCCCACTCCCTCAACGGTATGAAAAAGTTAGCGTTTCCATCCACCATTCTCGGATTGGCACTGGTAGCTTATTTTTATTTTGCCCCCAAAGCGCTCCCCCCCATACACCTGGCATCCGGGCTACCTTCTCAATTTGGAACAGAATCCCTAAAAAAAGCAGGCACCTACCTGATCCGTAATGTTTCGGTAATTCCGATGACAAAGGATACCCTTCTATCCAATTACCATGTACTGGTCGAAAATGGCCGAATTAAGCAGCTCACTCCTGACTTAAGCGCAATAGATACGGCTGTCCATCCATTGCTTATCGACGGAACCGGCAAGTTTCTTATCCCAGGACTGAACGACCTGCACGTACACATCAATGATGATAACAACCTGCTTCTCTTCGTAGCCAATGGCGTAACGACGGTCCGGAATATGGCCGGGTACCCATTTCACCTTAGCCTGCGCGAAAAAATCAATCGACGTCAACTTCTGGGCCCAACGCTTTACACGACCAGCCCAATTCTGGAAGGAAGTCCGAATGTGTGGAAGTTTAGCCGGATTGTCAGGACCAGGCAGGAGGCCCGTCAGGCGGTTATTCAGTTTACTAAGGCCGGTTATGATTTTATTAAAATTTACCACACGTTGCCCCAGGAGCTATACCGGGAAATTTTACGGGTAGGCGATTCGCTACAGATTCCGGTAGTGGGCCACATTCCCTTTCAGGTAGACCTTAACGAAGTACTGGCTTCTAGTCAATACTCGCTGGAGCATGTCGATGTGAGTCCCATCTCGCCACATCTGCCGTTGGTGAAACGATTAGAATTGATTGGTCAATCCAAAAAATGGATGTGCCCTACCCTACTGGTCTACAAAAACATGCAGAAGCATCCGAACGACCCCAGTATTCCGACCAATTACGAACGCTATGTCGATAAGATCACCCGAACGTTCTGGCAACAGCGCCTTCATTATTACAGCCGGGACCATTACAGTTTACAAAAAAAGATGGCCCAATTAATCCATAAACATGGAGGTCGATTTATTGCCGGAACCGATTGCCTAAATTCCTATGTGCTAGCTGGTTTCAGCATCCACGAAGAACTCCAGGAATTGGTCAGTGCAGGCTTACCTGAATACGAGGTTTTAAAAGCCTGTACGGTCAATGCGGCCATTTTCCTGAAGAATCAATCGAAAGTCGGTACGATTGAGCCTCACAAGCAAGCAGATTTGGTCCTGCTGGAAGGGAATCCGTTAAAAGACATAGCCAACACTAAAAAAATTAATGGGGTCATGCTGAAAGGTATCTGGTTTAGTGCTGCCGAATTACATCAGATGCTGGCAGCTGTCAAAAAGACCTATCCCCATCAGGACTCCTGAACCGGCAAAGGCTGGGTGGGCCATATATTCCTACAATTAGCTCAACTAGTATTCTCTAGCATTACGCACTTACGAAACGTCACCTCATTTCAGGCAGCGTGTGCCCGGCAACGTGATGACGAATCCAGGACAGGTTTGTAAAACTTAACCAGGAATAAAAATTTTATCCCTACTTTTGGGAGTTCTTTGTAACACCCGTCAATCGGAAGATCGGTTTCCGTTAGGGCATCTTTCCTGGCTCTAACTGGAATTAATAAGGAATCGTGTGAAAATCACGAGCAGACGTGCTACTGTAAGTATCCGTTTCTGACAACGAAACAAGTTGGTACCAACAAAGCCCATTGTCTTTTCAGATGAGAAGGGCGGTACCAATGATACAAGCCAGGAGACTTGCCGGACTTCTCAATGGCTATGCCCTCACGACCTGGGGCCTGGTTCACGCATTGATTTACAGATTTCATGATTTTATCCGCTGTTCTGTACACGAACAGTTCGGGCATTATGTGCGCACATTTTGTTCTGGGCTATGGTGTATGGGTGTGGGGAAGTTATGCCCTCTGTGACTCCTGCTATTTTTTGGCGGGTGGGTGTTTCAAATCGGACCGCACGGGCGGCCCTGCGCCGAAACGGGCGTTTTTTAACACCTTAAAACACAAAACAAAATGCGTACGCACAACCTGGGTTACCCCCGGATCGGTAACCACCGCGAACTCAAACGAGCCTGTGAACAATTCTGGGCTGGCAAAATTACGTCACAGCAATTGCAGCAGGTCGGTCGCTCCATTCGGGAAGCCAACTGGCAAACCCAACAGCAGGCCGGTATCTCGCTCATTCCCTGCAACGATTTCTCGTATTATGATCAGATGCTGGACATGTCGCTGATGCTGGGAGCGATTCCCGAACGGTTCGAGCCCTTACAGCAGACAACCTCCGCTGACCCGGATCGTCTGACCCTCTACTTTGCCATGGCCCGTGGTTATCAGCAAAACGAACTGGATATAAAGGCGATGGAGATGACCAAATGGTTCGACACCAATTATCATTACATCGTTCCCGAATTTACAGCTACACAATCGTTCCAGTTGCTGTCAGATACACTCTTCAACGAGTTTGATGAAGCCCGAAAGGTGTTGGGCCAAATACCTAAACCTGTACTGATCGGCCCCGTTTCGTACCTATTATTAGGCAAAGAAAAAGAAGCTGGATTTCAGAAACTAGACCTGCTCGACCGATTACTGCCGATTTACGAGCAAATTCTATCCCGCTTACAGGCCCAGGGAGCCAACTGGATTCAGCTCGATGAACCCTGTCTGGCGCTAGACCTGACGCAGGCGCAACGAGATGCCTTTACGAGTGCCTATGCGCAGCTTCGTCGGGCAACCCCGGATCTTAAGTTTCTGCTAGCGTCTTATTTTGAATGCTATGGCGACAACCTGGCCACGGTAGCTCAATTGCCTATCGACGCCCTCCACCTTGATCTGGTTCGTTGCTCAGGGCAATTAAGTGACATCCTCCAGACCGAATTGGCCCATCGTTCCACACTTCTCTCCCTAGGTGTAGTCGACGGGCGCAACATCTGGATCAATAACCAGGACCAATCGCTCCAGCTTATCCAGCCTGCTGTGGACGCTTTAGGAATAGATCGCATTTTACTAGCGCCTTCCTGCTCGCTCCTGCACGTCCCCTGTGACTTGCAGAACGAAACGGCTGACCAGAGTTTACCTGCTGAAATCAAGCAATGGCTGGCTTTTGCCCGACAGAAGCTGGATGAAGTCGTTACCTTGGCCACGTTATTGCACGAACCAGAAAACCAGATCGCTCAGCAAAAACGGGCAGCCAACCGGGCGGCTATCATCAATCGTCAGCACTCACCGCTGATTCATCGACCTGCCGTACAGGCACGTGTGCAGAACCTGACCGATGCCGATAGTCAGCGTAACAGCCCATTCGGCCAACGGCAAACGACCCAACAGGCCGAATTAAACCTGCCCCTATTCCCCACCACCACTATCGGCTCCTTCCCGCAAACCGAAGCCATACGTGCCAATCGGGCCAAGCGTAAAAAGCAGGAAAAATCCCAGGCTGATTACGAAGCATTTATTGAAGAGCAGATTCGGGAAGCTATCGACTGGCAGGAAACCCTTGGGCTGGATGTTCTGGTACATGGCGAGTTTGAGCGGAACGACATGGTAGAGTATTTCGGGGAGTTGCTGGATGGATTTGCTTTCAGCGAAAACGGTTGGGTACAAAGCTATGGCTCACGTTGTGTGAAACCGCCGATTCTGTATGGCGATGTATATCGGCCAGCTCCTATGACTGTTCGCTGGGCGCAGTTTGCCCAGTCGTTAACCCCAAGACCAGTTAAAGGGATGCTGACAGGCCCCGTAACCATTTTACAGTGGTCGTTCGTCCGCGACGACCAGCCACGCCGAGACACCTGTCTACAACTGGCGCTGGCGGTTCGCGACGAAGTGATGGACCTGGCAAACGCTGGTATTCAAATCATCCAGATCGACGAACCCGCCATTCGCGAAGGCTTACCGCTCCGGCAGGAAAACTGGACTACGTATCTGACATGGGCTGTGCAGGCATTCCGGGTAGCCGCGTCGGGTGTGGCCGACAACATCCAGATTCATACGCATATGTGTTATTCAGAGTTCAATGATATCATTGATGCCATTGCCGATATGGATGCCGATGTGATTACGATCGAAACGTCACGGTCGCAGATGGAATTGCTCGACGCCTTTGTAAACTTCAATTATCCCAATGAAATCGGGCCCGGCGTATACGACATTCACAGCCCACGCGTACCAACCGTTGAGGAAATGATCCGTTTACTCCATAGAGCGATGGCGGTCTTACCTGCCCGAAATCTGTGGGTCAACCCAGACTGTGGCCTCAAAACCCGTCGATGGCCAGAAACAACCGAAGCCTTGAAAAACATGGTTCAGGCAGCGAAGCAGGCCCGCGAATCAGTCTTCGAAACCGTGTAAATCGTTACCTGATGGGTACTCAGCGGGTACCCATCAGGTAACGATTTACACGGTTATACAGTAACAGAAAACGACAACGCTTATGTACTAAAATGGAACAAGCCGGTTGTAATAAACATGAATCGAAAACCTGCCCACGCTGCCAACGACGTTTCGAGTGCCGGGTAGGCAGCATTAATCTCTGCCAATGCCAACCCGTCAGGCTTAACCCCGAACAGCAACAGTATATTGAAACACGCTATGCCGACTGTCTGTGTGCCGACTGTCTGTGTGCCGACTGTCTGCTGGCACTTCGTACAGCCTACAATCAACTTGACTATAACAAAGCCATTACCCGAATTCTTTATGGACATTAACCCGCAACAAACCGACACCATTGCCAAGCGAATCGCTTCGACGGAAACCCGAATTTTTAAAGCGGTTTTCCCCAATACCACCAACCACTATGACACCCTGTTTGGTGGTACAGCCATGCAACTTATGGACGAAGTGGCTTTTATCACAGCCACTCGCTTTGCCCGTAAGCGCATGGTAACGGTTTCGTCTGATCAGATCAATTTCACCCAACCCATTCCAGCAGGCACCATCATTGAACTGATCGGACGGGTCGAACATGTGGGAAATACCAGCCTTCGGGTCGGGGTTGAAATTTATGTCGAAGAAATGTATGCCCTGGAGCGACACCGGGCCATCCACGGCTCATTTACGTTTGTGGCCCTGGATGAGCATCGAAACCCTATTCGTGTGTTATGAAATACCAGGCATCGACTCATTTAAAGCTGGCTGATACGACGGGCCGAGTACCTGCCTCCATTCTGGATGGATTCATTCGCGAAGAGTTATTACGGCAGATCAGCACGGCATTAAAATCGCACCTACCGATTCACCGAAGCCCATTTACTAACCCATCTCAAGTTACCAATCAGACAGATCAAGTCAATTTTACGACCGAACTGGTCATCCTTTCGTGCGATCAGTGGTACCGCTTCCGTCTTGAAATTGACCACTATTGTCTTGATTTACCAACCGACAAACGCCATGAGCTACAGGCTCTACTGGATGCTATGGAAAGTCCGGAAAATACCCGTTGAGCAACTTGATCGCTATTTTATCCTGATCAAATTGCTCAACGGGTGATTTGTGACCTTCGCCTAGGTTTTGCGCTTTTTCTTACGAGCCGATGGGAACAGTACGTTATTAAGAATAAGCCGATAACCCGCCGAATGCGGATGCAGATTCAGATCGGTTGGGTTGCGAAAACCGCCCCCCCGTGTTCCTTCGGGGTCATGACCACCATAGAACGTCCATTGTCCCTTGCCCATTTCGCCATAGATATAACGATCCGACGTTTTGCCCTCGCCCATAACCAGGCTACTGGGCTTGACCGCCCCTTTGCGGAAGGCTGTCGTCTGACCAAAAAACTCTTTGATTATATTTTCGTGGTTCTGGGTGAGCATGGATGGAATAGCATCCCATTTGGCCGAAAAGTTGAACAGCTCAAAAAAGCCACTGGGCTCATCGAATCCGCGATTAGCAGCCGAATTAATATCCGAGAAGGTCGAAAAACCGCGATACCCATTGTCGGATTCGAGTGTAAAGTTGCCAAAGGCAAACGTTTTGCTGAAGTCCAGTTTCTCCTGCGCATTAGGGTCCATGCCATCGCCATCGTAGCTACTCCCGACAATATCGACGCCCTCAGCCGCCAGTGCAATATCGAGCGTTTCGGCTGCCGAGCACATGGCAAACAGGTAACCACCACCCGCACAGAACTGCTTGATTCCTTTGGCAACAGCCAGCTTCATCTGTGATACTTTCGAATAGCCATATTTACGGGCAATGTCTTCCTGCGCTTTGATGTCGGCCAGCGACTGCCGGTGCATGTTACGCCCAAACTGACCCGTAAAATCTTCGTGGTGCAGGTGCAGCCAGTCGTATTTGGGTAAATCGCCTTTCAGCACTTCTTCGTCGTACACCAGTTCATACGGAATTTCGGCATAGGTCAGCACGAGCAGTACGGCATCCGTATTTTCAAATTCGGCGGGGCCAACTTTGGCGGGTGAATACACGATGATTTTAGCGGCCTTCTGCAGTTTGACCACATCCATATTTACATCAGGATTGGCCAACTGCTGACGGATCGATTCAGCCTGCGAATCTGAAATGCCCTCGAACGACACACCCCGAACCCGGCATTCGGTCTCCACAGACTTGGTGTATTTCATCATAAAACTGCCGCCCCGGTAATTGAGCAGCCATTCCACTTCCTGATCGTCTTTCAGCACTTTATAGGCAATGCCATACGCTTTCAGATGATTGGTTTGTCGGTCGTCCATCGGAATCAGGACGTAATTGGCCCAGGCAGGAGCTGCCCAGCCCACAAAAGCCAGTAATACCAGCAGAAAAGTTAAGTGCTGTTTCATATCGTGCATTATTTTTGACCTAATTCATCGTCATGTGTAGCCATGACTACCAACAACTTCTATGATGCGTTACGGTATTACTGCACTTCTTCTACTTGCCATGCTCGGGAGCCAACAGCCTGCCCTAAGTCAATCAAAAACCGTTGAAACGGGCGTGTCGCAAACGCTGGCCAAAGCCCGGAAACAAACAATCAGTAACGTGGCCTATGCTTTAAAGTTCGACATTCCTGCGCAAAAAAACCAGCCTATTCCAGCCACTGAATCAATATCGTTTAACTGGGCCAAAAACGCAGCCCCTCTCCAGCTTGATTTCAAAGAGAAACGTACTCAGGTACAGACCGTTTCCGTTAATTCAGTGGCGATTCCTATTGTTTTTGAGAGCGAACATTTACTGATTTCTACTGCTTATCTGAAGCCTGGTGCAAACACTGTTTTTATACAGTTTACGGCCGGCAACTTATCGCTCAACCGAAACGATGAGTATTTATACACTCTGCTCGTTCCCGACCGCGCCCGAACGGTATTTCCCTGCTTCGATCAACCCGACCTGAAAGCTAAATTTCAACTGTCGCTGACGATTCCGAGTCGCTGGCAGGCCATGACCAATGCGGCCGTCCATGACTCGACTGTGGCTGGCGACCGTAAAACCATCAACTTCCGTCAGTCGGAAGTGATACCAACCTATCTGTTTTCGTTTGTAGCCGGGAAGTTCACCTCCATCAGCCGAACCCTCGACCGCCGACCAATGACCCTTTTCCATCGCGAAACCGATACCACCAAAATCCGGCTAAGTCTTGACCCGATCTTTAAGCTCCACGCCGATGCGTTGAACTTCCTGGAAGATTACACCCAAATTCCGTATCCGTTCCAGAAATTCGATTTTGTGGCCGTACCCGATTTTCAATACGGCGGCATGGAACATGTCGGGGCCATCGATTACCGACTATCGAGCCTGTTTCTCGACAACGGTGCCACCCGCGATCAAAAACTTTCACGGGCGACACTGATCGCGCATGAAACAGCCCATATGTGGTTTGGTGATCTGGTAACCATGCGCTGGTTCAACGATGTATGGCTGAAAGAGGTGTTTGCCAACTTCATGGCCGATAAGATTACCGAAGTATCCTCACCGGAGGCTAATTACGACCTTCAGTTTGTGGTCGATCATTTTCCGGCAGCCTATGCCGTTGACCGGACTGAAGGTGCCAACCCGATTGGTCAGCCGCTGGCCAATTTACAGGAAGCCGGAACGCTGTATGGAGGCATCATCTATCACAAAGCGCCAATCATGATGCGGCAACTGGAGCGATTAATGGGCAAAACGGCTCTACGCGACGGCCTGCGTGACTACCTGAAAAAATACTCGTTTGGCAACGCGACCTGGAGTGACCTGATTTCGATTCTGGATACGCATACCCCCGCTAATCTGCAAGCCTGGAACAAGGTTTGGGTAAATGAAACCGGACGACCGAAGTTTTCGTACCAATTGGATAGTAAAGGCGGAACTATCAATCAGTTTGTGATTTCGCAGCAGGGCGAAGATGGCTCCAACCGATTCTGGCCCCAGAGCTTTGAAATAGCGTTTGTCTATCCTGATCACCGGGAAGAATTGACCGTGCATATGGACAAACCACAGGTTGTACTGAACGAAGCGCTCGGGAAGCGAACACCTTTATTTGTTACGTTCAATTCATCGGGGCAGGGGTATGGAATTTTTCCCGTCGATACAGCCACAGCCGTCCATCTGGAATTCACGAAAAACCCAGTAACACGGGCGGCTACGTACATTAATTTATACGAAAACATGGTATCTGGTCAGGGGATTTCACCGGAGCAACTGGCCTTTGGGTATCAGAACATGTTACGTATAGAATCAGAAGAGCTAAATCTACGCCTGATAACCAGCCAGCTTTCGGATGTTTTCTGGAATTTCACCCGACCCGAAAAACGGCCCACCCTGGCAGCTTCGATTGAACAGGCAGCCTGGCAGGCCATGGAACAGGAACCAAATCCTGGTAAGAAGAAACTCCTGTTTCGGTTGTACCAGAATATTGCCTTCAGCACCGACGCCCGCGACCGGCTGTATGCCATCTGGCGCGACCAGAAAGCCCCGTCGGATGTAACGCTTACCGAAGACGATTACACCAGCCTGGCCTTAGCCTTGGCCGTTCGCGACTACCCGGCTGAAGGAATTCTGGCGACGCAACTGGCTCGTATCAAAAACCCGGATCGGAAGAAACGGCTGGAATTTATGATGCCGGCCCTATCGTCGAACGTAGCTGAACGAGATCAGTTTTTTGCGTCGCTGGCAACGGAAGCCAATCGGGAGCATGAAGCCTGGGTAACGGCGGCACTAGGGTATCTGCATCACCCGTTACGGACAGAAACTTCCGCCAAATACCTGCCTAAGAGTCTGGAACTGCTGGAAGAGATTCAGCGAACGGGCGATATTTTCTTCCCCGAATCGTGGCTTCGTTCCACCCTATCGAGCTATCAGACACCCGAAACCGGACAACTGATTCGGAAATTTCTGGCCGACCGCCCGAACTACAATCCACGATTACGGGCTAAGCTCTTACAGGCAGCCGATGGGCCGTTCCGGGCAAGCAAGTTGCTGTATCACCTATGACGCCCAGTGACCTTTTTCCGGCCATCAGTCCGGCAATGGCCCGCGAGCTTTTTCTGATCAGAGATGCGTCGTGGGGAGAGCGATTTAAGGAAAATTTCAACCAGTTTATCATTGCGCCCCTGGAGTATAGTTGGCCGGTTATTAAGCTCCCGCTCCCCCCGTCGCGAACCAGCAATCATGCCCTGATTATGGTAGAACATGGGGAGGTCAACATTACCGTTGGTCATCAGGCGTATACACTTCGGTCGAAGGAACTGGTCATTGTGCCTGCGCTTCAAATATTTACTCTGCACAGCATCCGGCCCGATTCGATAGGGTTTATGTCGTTCATCAGTCAGGAACTACTTTTAGGCGCTACTAGTGAGTTCGATTTTCTGAAATTAACGGGTAATCCGCACATAAATTTATCGGATCAGCAAGCCCAGTTTGTCAGTACGCTTCTGCATCGACTCGTTATTGACTATCAGGAAAATGGAGCGACAAAACCTGAGTTGATCCGACCGTATCTGCTGGCGCTGTTCGCCGAGATCGACCGGGCATATGTGGGTCCGATGGCAACTAAAACCGACGTGGGCGAACGATTGGTTCAACGCTTTATGGACTTACTGACAATGCGTATCCGCCAAACCCGACTCGCCAGTCAATATGCCGACTGGCTGGCCGTTAGTCCGAATCATCTGAACAAAGTGGTGAAACATAGAACCGGCCAATCGCCTTCCGTATGGATCGACGAACGGGTTGTACTGGAAGCCAAGGTGTTACTTGTTCAGACGGAGTTGACTGTAGCCCAGATCGCGCATGAAATGGGCTTCCCCGATCAATCGACTTTCGGAAAACTCTTTCGGAAATATACTGAATTAAGCCCGACTCAATTCAGGAGCCAGTTTGTGGACGCCTGACAAGATGATTGATTTTGACCAGAATCGCCCTGTTCCTGCCTAAACATATCTCGGTAAGCAGTTAGACCTTTGTGATTGTATTCAGGCTTCGATAGCTCCATGATTTATCCTATTCTGCTGGTTGTTCATAATGCTTTACGGTGGCTGGTTCTGGGGAGCTTACTGATCGCACTGGGCAACAGTTATTCGGGCTGGTTGCGAGCACGTCCGTATCGGCCTATTGACCAGACAATACGCGTAATCGCTACATCAATTGCCCATACGCAGTTGCTGATTGGGTTTTATCTTTATTCCAAAAGTCCAATCGTAAGCTATTACTGGACGTTTTCGCCCGATTCCAGTCAATCGCCCGAGTTTCGGTTTTTTAGCCTGATTCATATTGGATTGATGTTCACGGCCATCGTGATAATGACCGTTGGCTCGAGCAAAGCAAAACGCCAGCCAACACCACAACAGAAATTCAGAACAACCGCCATTTATTTTACCATTACCTTGCTGCTCATCCTCCTTGCGATTCCCTGGCCATTTTCACCGCTGGCCACTCGACCGTGGATTCGAAATTTTTAACCTTGCCTCTTTCCTCACGGGAGAAGGGCCTAAGAAAATCGATTACAACCATGCACTTTTTTAATTCACTCAAAATCCGGCTTCGCGTCGTAAGCTTTGCCGAAGGGATTTCTTACCTGTTGCTTCTGTTCATTGCTGTGCCACTAAAACGAATCGGAGGCCACCCCGAAGCGGTGCAAATTCTGGGGCCGATTCATGGGTTGCTGTTTGTCTGGTATGTACTGGTCATTATTCAGGCCAAAACCGAATATGGCTGGTCGGCAAGTAAAACGGGACTGGCGCTGCTGGCATCAATTCTACCCGGCGGAACCTTCTATGCCGACCATAAGGTATTCCGGTTTTTACCAGCGACAACGCAGGACTCGTAAACCGTTTCGGTTAAACAAGACTATAGAACATGATTACAGCAGTAAGGTACTAATGAAGGTGGGTTCTCAAACCCACCTTCATAGAAGAATTGTCCTACCGAAATAGCAGGGGTGCAATGTCGGTGAGGTTACGTCGCCAGACCATAAATGTGTGTCCACCGGGTGTTTCGACCTCTTTATACTTTACCTTTTTGGAGGCCAGATATTGCTTGAAATACTTGTTGTTCTGATACAAGAAATCATCTACTCCGCAGGAAACCCATAAGAGCTTTAACTGTTTATTGGCGCTCTCATCCAGCTTTGGATAAGCTTTGGCAAAGCTGTCATTCATCGCTTTGATCTGTTCCTCCGAGGGCGTTGTGGTAGCGGGGTTGCCGGATGCCGAAGCTGCCGGACGTGGCCCTCCCATGCCAACCGCACTGCTAAACCCACCAACATAGGCAAAATGGTCGAGGTTGTTCAGGCCGGTGTAAAAAGCCGTACCCCCACCCATCGACAAGCCAACAATGGCCCGCTGGGTTCGATCTTTGGCAGCATTGTACGTTTTTTCCAGTTGAGGAATGATTTCCTGAAGCACCTCGGCCGTATATTTTTCATTACCGCCGTAGCCCAGCGTGTTGACCATAATCATGGGTTTGGCTTTACCTTCGGCAATGAGGTTATCCAGAATGATGTTGGCTTGCGCATTCACGATCCAGGACAGGGCCGTACCCGTGGCACCATGAAGCAGGAAAAATACTGGATACGGCTCCCTCCTTTTGGGATCGTAGTTTGGCGGCAGGTACACATAGTAGTCCCGGTCTTCGCCCATCACCACCGACCGATAGACATGGTGGTTGACAACACCGCGAGGTACATCCTTGATCTCCCAACTCAGCGAAGTCGGTCCCGGCATATGCGCCAGGCTCTGTCCATTGCATTGGTAACAGGGTTTTGCAACGGGATTAGCTGGATCGGGAATGCGAAGGCCATCGACGACAAAGGCATAATCATATACATCGGGGGCAAGCTTTTTGGTAAAACTCCAGACCCCCTGATCGTCTTTGGTCATCGTTTCCCGCGAAACGCCTTCGATGTCAAGAATTACTTCTTTAGCATTTGGTGCCCGCAGCCGGAAGATCAGTCCACCGTCGGTTACTTCCGGTGATTTAACGGGAGGCATCCGCGGAACCTGAGCCAGAAGGGTGGCCGTCTGGAGCAGCAGACAACTGAATAGCAGTAGCCGATTTCGTAGCGTCATATATTTTATAAAGCAAGGGTTTAACAAATCGCTACGAATCTACTATTCTTTTCTATCATTGCGTACTTTTTACGGTAAGACTTTAGGCAACACTTACCAGGCATAAGTTATTAGGAAAACTTACAGAAGATCACGGGCGTACTTGATGACAAATAAACTTATTTCAACACCACTACGGCCTATGCTATAGCTATTTTCCTGGCCCAAGGTGAGTATTCGACCAGGAATTACTTTATAATCCGATGGTTGTTCAAGGAGCCATTTTAGATAAAAAACGGCCCAAGCCTGAACGGCAGCCCCATTACATTTCTATGGCAAAATTTATAGGTTCTCGCCACTGGCTCTGGCTCATTGTTTTCGTACTGATAGGCAGTGTTTCGTTCATTGCCAACCCGTTGTTTCCTACACAAAGCCTGTCAGCTCCCACGACTAAACCACATATTATTCTGTTCATTTCAGATGACCATGGCTATGAAGATGCCGGGTTTGCCGGGGCCAAAGTAGTTCAGACGCCTAATCTGGATGCGCTCAGCAAAGAGAGTTTACGGTTTACCCATGCGTTTTGCAATTCGCCCAACTGCGTTCCTTCCCGAGCAGTCCTGAATACGGGATTGATGCCCGCTCGTAATGGGGCTCATCCTAACCATAGTAAAATTAATGCAGGCATAAAAACGCTGCCGGTCTATATGCAGGAGATGGGCTATCGAACCGTGCTGGCGGGCAAGGATCACGTATGGCCCCGATCAGCCTATCCCTATGCCTTTGTCAGAAAGCAGGACCACGATTACCAAAAAATCGACTCGATCCTGGCAGCCCATGCCAGGCCGGGCCAAAAACCGCTTTTTTTAGTCGTAGCAACCGATAATCCACATGTACCCTGGCCAGCAATTGATGGCTACGATCCCAAGACGGTAGATATTCCCCCTTTCCTGGTCGATACTGAGGTCACTCGTCAGGTTCGGGCAAAGTATTATACGGACATTACGGACATGGACAAAACCGTTGGAGAATGCCTGAAAGCCATGAAAAAATATAAGTACACCGACAATACACTCCTGATTTACACGTCTGATAATGGCCCCCAATGGCCATTCGGCAAGTGGAACCTGTATGACCAGGGCATTCGGGTGCCTCTGCTGGTTCGGTGGCCCGGCAAAGTGAAACCAGGCACCACTGACGCTCTGCTTCCTCTGGTGGATGTATTGCCTACCCTACTGGATGCAACAGGAAGCCGGATACCGAGCGGCCTGGATGGCCGAAGCTTTCTGCCGCTGCTTACGGGCAAACGAACGACCCACCGCGATACCATCTTTACAACCTATACAGCCGATACACGCTATGGCGCATTTAACTATTATCCAATTCGTAGTATTCGAACGCGTCAGTTCAAATACATTATGAACCTGGAGCCAGACCGAACGTATACCACGCATATTACCAACGCGAATCCTGAAGATGGTAAAGATTACTGGCTGACCTGGCTAAAAAAGGCTGAAACAGACGCTAAAGCCGCCCATCTGGTGGCTGCTTATCAACATCGTCCTGCTGAAGAACTATATGATGTAGTTAACGATCCATACGAGCAGTCGAATCTTACAGCCGACCCAACTTACCGTGCGCTGTTGACCTCGTTCCGCAAAGAGATGGAAACGTGGATGGAAACGCAAAACGATCAGGACGGACTGACGCGCTATTTTTTTAACATCAAATACGGTCGCAAATCGAAAGACTAAGTGGTTATGCTCTATTTTTTGGCCGGAATGCTCAGCAAGACAAATCTGCCTTATCCCGAAAAATACTCGTGCTGCCTATCAAAAAACGTTTTCCCATCGGGAGTTAATAGTTAAACTGACGATTTCCCTGTTCAGTCATAACGTAGAATTTAAGTACGACGTAATTTGACTCGCTCCTGAAACCTCAATATCATTCACATCTATTGATCCGGTATTGTATGCCAGAAGGTTTACCGGCTCATATCCTCTTTATCCAGGAAGATCCCCGTACCGATCATTTTAACCGGCCCATAGTACAATCCATAATTGGATTTGATGCCAAATTGGGCTTTCAGGCGTTGTTGCAGGTTATCGGGTTGCTTCTGGCCATTTACAATGAATTCGTCAGTACTCAGTCCAAACCAGTCTACGTCGGATGAACTGGCAACAATTTTTTCGGCAACCAGCGCATCGATCACCCCGCGAACCCGCTCCTGATCGTAACGAATGTCAGGTGGTGCAGGTAGTTTTTTCTTCTCCCAACGCTGTACTTTTGCGCTACTATCGGCTGGTGAATAATCCGGCTTCGCGGGTTTGTTGAACACCTTACCTAGCTTGTTGTCATTAGGAACGGCCCCTTCCGGCTTTCCATTCAAACTTCCTGGCGCCATCTTAGCCTGTTTCGTCCGATAAGCGTCTTTGTCTCGTTGAACCTGTTGTTCCCGCTCCGCTTTCATGTGGGCAATAGCTGCGTCGATATGTGCCTGTTTCTGCTGCTGTTTTTCAGCCAGCGCCTGGTCAATCCGCTCAAGTAGTGTTTGGTGTTGGCCCAGATCAGCTGTGGGAATCGTTCTATCGTTCACATCAAGCGCTACCAGCTGGCTATCAACGACTTTCAGGTGATACCGATTTCCCCGATCATCCTTCACCATCATCTCCCGATTGGCCCGATCATGGTTCGTATTGACGAACAGAATACTCGTAAAGATCCGGTTGCTATCGGCCAAAACGAGTGGTTCTGGCGTCGATTCCATGATCGGCCGGGCTTTAGTCAGATTCGATTTAGCGACTAACAAACCTGGCTTATCGTCTATTTTTTGCGGACTACTTGTTTCAATCGGCACGCTGTTTCGAACAATAATCGACTTTTTTGGGAAAGTTTTCGGCCATTGGGCACCTTCGGGAATTACCTTCGACACAAACGCCGATGCCAGCAGCAAAACTAATCCCGACAACAGGGCAATTTTTTCGGCCATGCTCAGGCGTCTATTTTCCTGGGTCACCATACGTTTGAGTCGATCCATCAACTGCTGACTCCGAAAGCCCAGTGGCATAGCAAAGAGGGTAGGCTGATATGCATAGTCCTGAAAAGCCAGCAAAGCTTCCAGATAATGGCGTTTGGCAGATGTTTGAGCCAATACAATATCGTCGCAGCAAATTTCCCGTTCTTCCCGAATCAGGGCTGAAACCCAGAGCAGAGCCGGGTTGAAGAAAAAGATCGTTTCGACCATGCATTGCAACAAGTTCATCAGGTAGTCGCGTCGCCAGATGTGCGCCAGTTCATGCCAGAGTATCGTGTCGATCTGTTCGGTTGGTAACTGGGTCAGCAAACCTATCGGCACCAGAATAACCGGTTTTAGAATGCCAACCGTAACCGGGACGTTCACCCGTTGCGATTGTACTAAGGCAACCGCTTGACGAATACCCAGCCGCTTGCCGAACGTCCAGACTTTCTGCTGCCATTCCTCGGCAGGAGCATAGACTTTATATGACCGAATCCGATAAATATGGAGCAATCCACTCGCCATGCGTAAACTTTTAAGCACGAAAAACAGTAGCCATATCGTAACGATCCAGTTGCTGTTGGCATTAATAAATGCAAGTAATCGAGTGCTTACAGATACCTTCTGAACGGCCACAGCGGATTGTCGCTGAACCACTATATCTGCTATTGGGGCGACGTTCTCTATTGGCTTTCCGGGGCTTGGGAGTGAATGAACTATTCTCTGTTCCTGATAATAAACAAAGCCCATGGCAGTCACAAACAGAACCAGGCAAGCACACAGAAGCTGGTAGCGGAGGTGGGCCGATGACCGATGGGTTACCGTTATAACCAGCCCGGCCAGCGCCGATACAACCAGCCCAATCCAGAGCGAATGAATCAATGTCCAGCAGATGGCGCTGATCTGTCGTTCGGAGAGCCAATGGGTGAAAAGTGTTGTCGCCATAACGGATTATTGGTTTTGGTCCATTTTTTTAATCAGTTCCCGAAACGTCTCCATATCGCTGGGATCGATTTTTTTGTTACCAAGCAATTGCATCATTAAACTACCTGCTGAGCCGTTGAAAAGCGTATCGACTACCCGGTCCAATAGAGCGCCTTTCGTTTTGGCTTCTTCCACCGCAGCCCAATAAATGTGCTTCATCTGGCTTTCGTCTTTTTTCAAAAAACCTTTCTCGACCATAATCTGCATCAGTTTCAGGGTCGACATATAAATGACCTTGCGCGTATGCTGATTCAGATGATCGTTTACGAAGCGGGCCGTCGATGGGCCATATTTCCACAGGATTTGCAGAATCTCCAACTCCGATTTGGTAGGTTCCGATGAAGGGTCAGTAGCGTTTTTTGCTGTTTTCATGGGTCAAACATAAGAATTGTTTCTTAATAAACATAAGAAATAATTCTTACTTTAATTATTTTTCGTAACCTTGCGCTGCCATCTGGTAATCAACGCTCTAACTATAAGAAAAATTTCTTATATAAATGATCAGTTTAGCGCTATTGGCTGCAATTCAATCAAAATCATACGATCATGACAACAAACGCGAAGTACAAATTTCTGCTGTTCATCCTATGGATGCCCCTTCCCTTTTCTTCGTTTGCGCAACTCAATAGCACTCAGTCAAAAACGGCTCGCATCGATTCGTTTTTAACCGTTCTGGCCGACCATCATCTGTTTAATGGAAGCATTCTGGTGGCCGAACAGGGAAAAATCATCTACCAGAAATCGGTAGGCTATGCTGATTTCAACCGCCATCTAAAAAATACCGACACAACTCATTTCAATCTGGCCTCGCTCTCGAAACCCTTTACAGCAATTGCGGTATTACAGCTTGTCAAAAAAAGAAAACTAAACCTGGACGATGCGCTGACAACCCACTTCCCTGATTTCCCTTATCCGACGATTACTATCCGTCATCTATTGACGCACACCTCCGGCTTGCCCAGTCTGGAACGGCAGGAAGACGACTACATTAACCATCATCCTGACGAACTGATTAGCAGCAAAACAGTCTACGCTCACCTAATCGAGCAGAAAAAAGCGCTTGTCAACCAGCCCGGCAACGACTGGCGCTACAATAACATGAACTACTTGTTGCTGGCGATGCTGGTGGAAAAAATCGCCCGTATGCCCTTCGCCGACTATATGCAGAAATCTGTTTTTATCCCTGCTGGTATGACTAGTACCTACGTCCGGTCGGGAAATATGCCCAATACAACACGATATACCCGCCCAACCTTTTACTTTACTTCAATCCACAATGTCGATTCCTTGGATCACAACCAGTTTTATACATATTATCAGTTAGGAGGATTGGCTGGTCCCAGCAATGTAGTGAGCACAATTCAGGATTTATGGCGATTTGATCGGGCATTAGCGGCTGGGAAACTGATTAGTCCAGCATTGATGAAAGCGGCCTTTTCGCCCGTGACACTCAACAATGGGAAGGTATACCGTGCTGGCAGTAGTACCCGCTCGTATGGATTCGGCTGGACAGTATATCACAGCAAAACCGAACCCGTCAACAACTTTGTTTTTCACGACGGGCATATTGTAGGATTAACTACATTTCTGCATCGCAACCTCACCAACGATCAAACCATTATCTGCTACGATAATACTGATAATAATCCCATTCAGATCATGATTTCGGTATCGAATCTGCTGAATGGGCTGTCACCGTTAAAAATAGAATCCCGACAATCGTTGGTGCGGGTATATGGCGAAGCGCTGGTAGCGAAAGGGCCGGACCATGCGACCAGCAGATTCAATGAATTGAAAGATGACACCGTCCATTATTACATTAATGAACTGGAAATGAACCGCCTTGGCTTTGATCTGATGAAATCTTCTTTACCAAACCATCAGGCGCTTACGCTGGAAGCATTCAAACTCAATACGATTCTCTACCCCAAAAGTGGGAATACCTACGACAGCTACGCCATAGCATTGGAACAGGCTGGCCGCAGCGAAGACGCGGTCGCCATGTATCGAAAGTCAATCGCACTCTGGCCCGACAACGAAGACGGAAAAAAAGCGATCAAACGCTTACTAGAGAAAAAAGAGTGAACGTACCAGATCGTATCAATCGGTAGGGATTTCGCAAAAACGCAACAAGCCGGACACTGTGTCCGGCTTGTCGGCTAATCGTATTCTTTGATCTATTTAACGGCTTCAACAGCCGCTGCGGCCTCTATAGCCGCTATAGCTGCACCATTCTTCTCACCGTACTCGTCTCGTTTACTCTCGAAATACGAAAAAATGTCATTGATCGAGTCAACATTCTCGGCAATTTTCGAATGCATATTGCTGAGATTTTTTTCCAGCGTCGAATCGTTCAGACCATTCATATTGTCCACTTCGATCTGACTGATTTTAGTAATGAGGGCCGTTTGGCTGTTTTGCAGGTCTTCCAATTCACGAACCACTTTGTTCATCAGTTCAAACTTCTGTGCTTTATCCATGATGTTTCTATTTTGTTGAGTATTCTTTATAGAACTCTATAAACCAAAAATGGTTTTCTTTTGCCATCTATTTCCCCAACCTTTTGGTAAGGCTTTCCCGTACAGGCTTGCTCAGTTGCGTTTGATTTCTATGCCCTCATGAGCCAATTCAAGCGATTCAATCGCTATGTCGTTTCCCTTAGCGTTTAAATCAGGAGCCTGTATTTTTATGATAAGCGCGTTTTTTACTAGCCAGGTCATTACAGTATTCCCCAACTGATCCTGCATATAAATTTCGACCTTATCGGGTTTGGCGGTATTCATCCGGATACTATTGTACCATTCCCAGAATCGGGTATCGTTGCTAAATACGCCTTTTTTTAGCGTTAATACAGCTTTGGGCGGGCTCGGTGTTTTCCCAGGACTGTTGCCTGATCGGTACATAACAGGCTGTGCCATAGCCTCTATGCCAGCTATATCCTGAAAAGGACTTTCCAAATCTGGTACAAACTTGACTTTATACAGGCACAGGGGCCCTTCTTTAATCTGATTGTTTTCAGCCATGGTCAGTTGTGGTTAACAAGTAGAATGATGGGGTTCGAGTTTTATTAATTTCACCGACAAGTTCGCAACTCCAGTCGACATTGGCAGCACTAGCCGACCTATATATTATTTTAAGCCAACTTCCCTATTGATCAAGGCTTTCACTTCATTATGACCATTAAACCTACCCGCCCGTTCACGCTTACATTTATAGGTATTGCACTACTCGAAATGCTTGGCGATTCGCTGGATATCCGCGTGTTGCATTACGGCTGCAAACCGCTGATTATGGCCCTGTTGATGCTATATGTCTGGCAGTTTTGCCAGGCCGTTGGTTTCGTTTCGTACATACGCTGGCTTCTGATCGGAATGCTGTTTGCACTGCTTGGCGACATTCTGCTGATGATTCAGGAGATCGACTTGTTTGCTGCTGGCTTAGGAGCCTTTCTGCTTATGCAAATCTGTTATAGCATCGCTTTTCTGAAGTCGATACAGGCGGGTGGGCAAACGATTACAAGCCGTCGGCTAGGAAAAAGCGTGACTCCCTTTGGCCTATACCTGATCATTTTTCTGGCTTTACTCCGGCCTGTTTTCGTCGGTAAACCAGATTTAGAAGTACTCTGGTGGCCTGTTGTTATTTATGCTATTTGCCTGAACACAATGGGCCTGCTAGCAACACAGCGACAGGATATACCTGGTTACAATCAGGTGGTCATCGGTGCTTTGCTGTTTATTCTGTCCGACTCGGCCATCGCTGTCAATAAGTTTCTCAGTTCATTTGGCGGATCCACGTGGCTGGTCATGACAACTTACGCAACGGCACAATACCTGATTATGATCGGGATGATTCAGCAGGTAGCCAGTAATGTACCCGAAAAGCCATAAGCACCAGCCATCAATATAAATATTGTCGATACGATAATCAATTAAATCAATTTGATTGATAAGTAAGTTCCTACTAGTATTGCCTTGTAAAACTAATTGAGAACAACAGAAGAGACCACGTTCACGCTTAAACCAAATCGTTAAAATAAGATGGATACAATGTCAGGTGATATCAGCAAGTGCCCCTTTCACAACGGGACTATGCAAACTGCTGAAAAAATTAGTGTAGCCGGTAACGGAACGCAGAACCGGGATTGGTGGCCTAATCAGTTACAGTTGAATATCCTCCGTCAACACTCGTCGCTGTCGGACCCTATGGGTGAAGATTTCAACTATGCCGAGGAATTCAAAAGCCTGGATCTGGAGGCTGTAAAGCAGGATCTTCATGCCCTGATGACCGATTCGCAGGATTGGTGGCCAGCCGACTTTGGACATTATGGACCTTTGTTTATCCGTATGGCGTGGCATAGTGCAGGTACGTACCGCACAGGCGATGGTCGTGGTGGCGCTGGCGCTGGTCAACAGCGGTTTGCCCCCCTCAATAGCTGGCCCGACAACGTTAGCCTCGACAAAGCCCGCCGACTACTTTGGCCAATCAAACAGAAATATGGCCGTAAGATTTCCTGGGCTGACCTGATGATTCTGACGGGTAACGTAGCGCTTGAATCGATGGGCTTTAAAACGTTCGGTTTTGCCGGTGGCCGCGAAGACGTTTGGGAACCCGAACAGGATGTGTACTGGGGTGCGGAGAAAACCTGGCTGGGTGGTGACATCCGGTATGCTCATGGCTCTCCGGGCGTGGTAGAAGACCACGGCGTTCTCGTATCGGATGACGATGCCGATGGAGACATCCACTCGCGGAACCTGGAAAATCCGCTGGCGGCTGTCCAAATGGGCCTGATCTACGTAAACCCCGAAGGACCAGACGGGAATCCTGACCCTGTTAAAGCCGCTAAAGATATCCGGGATACTTTCGGCCGAATGGCCATGAATGATGAAGAAACCGTTGCGCTCATTGCAGGTGGACATACCTTCGGCAAAACACACGGTGCCGCTCCGGCAACGCATGTAGGTCCAGAACCCGAAGCCGCCGACATTGAGCAACAGGGTTTTGGCTGGAGTAATAGCTTCGGTACCGGTAAAGGTGGCGACACTATCACGAGCGGTCTGGAAGTTACCTGGACCAGCACACCGACCAAATGGGGTAATGGCTTCTTCGAAAACCTGTTTGGTTTCGATTGGGAACTGACCAAAAGCCCAGCCGGTGCTCATCAGTGGAAACCGAAAAACGGGGCTGGTGCTGGTACGATTCCTGATGCCCATGACCCATCGAAAAGCCATGAACCACGGATGCTGACCACTGACCTTGCCCTTCGGTTTGACCCAGCTTACGAAAAAATCTCAAGACGTTTCCTCGAAAATCCAGACCAGTTTGCCGATGCATTTGCGCGTGCCTGGTTCAAACTGACGCACCGCGACATGGGTCCTCGAGCCCGTTACTTAGGACCTGAAGTGCCCGAAGAAGTGTTGATCTGGCAAGATCCGATTCCGGCTGTTGACCATGCCCTGATTGATGAAGCTGACATTGCCGCTCTCAAAGCGAACATTCTGGCTTCGGGATTGACCGTATCCGAACTGGTATCGACAGCCTGGGCTTCGGCGTCTACGTTCCGAGGTTCCGACAAACGGGGTGGTGCCAACGGTGCCCGTATCCGGCTGGCTCCTCAGAAAGACTGGGCCGTTAACAATCCGACTCAGTTAGCGAAAGTGCTGGGCATACTGGAAAGCATTCAGGAAGAATTTAACAGTACGCAAACAACCGGCAAAAAGGTGTCGCTGGCCGATCTGATTGTGCTCGCTGGTAGTGCAGCTGTTGAAAAAGCGGCTAAAGATGCGGGTTACGATACCACAGTTCCCTTTACACCCGGCCGTATGGATGCCTCGCAGGAAGAAACGGATGTTGAATCCTTTTCGGTGCTGGAGCCCATTGCCGACGGTTTCCGCAACTACCTCAAAGCTAAATTCACGATCTCGACGGAAGAGTTGCTGATCGATAAAGCGCAGTTATTAACGCTTACGGCACCTGAGCTGACAGTGCTGATCGGTGGTCTGCGGGTACTGAACACGAACTACGATGGCTCCAAACACGGTGTTTTCACGGCTCAGCTCGGCGTACTAACCAACGATTTCTTTGTCAACCTGCTCGATATGAGCACAGCCTGGAAAGCCGTTTCGGATCATAAAGAAGTGTTTGAAGGCCGCGACCGTAAGTCGGGCGACCTGAAATGGAGCGCCACTCGTGCCGATCTTATTTTTGGTTCGAACTCCGAGCTTCGCGCCCTGGCTGAAGTTTATGCCAGTTCGGATGCAAAGGCAAAATTTGTTAAAGATTTTGTTGCCGCATGGACCAAAGTCATGAATCTTGATCGCTTTGAATTAGCCTAATCAAAGTCAATTTCTAGCTTTCTCTAAACCAAACACGCCGGGCAATATTGTCCGGCGCTGTTTTTTGGTAATTGCTAGTATTGGTCTATAAATTCTTTCACACGCCCTCTTTCGCCTGCTGACAAAGGAAGTATCTTAGGATAGCGATAGCGACCTCTTACGAATTCGAATGCGCTTAGAAGCTCCCTTCATCAGCAGAATAACAGGCTATTTTTCTAGCTTGGACTAGACGTGTTAGGCGCGTCCGGCTTTTTGCCTAGTACATCGTTTATAGTCGCTTCCGCATCGGGGAAATTGGTCTTGAGTACATCGGCCAATTGGGCTTTTAGTTTTTCAAAATATTCCGGTGCATTATCAATGGCCTCTTCGGCCTCCGATTTCAGTTGCAGTCCTTTTTCTTTGAGATCGGCCATCAATTTCTGACCGTCTTCGGTTTGTGCGTATTTATTGAGCGCAACTCCGGCGGCAGCGCCCAAAATAAACGTGGCTAAATGTTTGGCGTTAACTGGCATAGGTTCTGTCTGGTTTAATGACTAATCGAACTTACTAAAAAGCATCTGTCGCACAACACCAAAATACATCACCTGCTGCTTCCCCTCGTTGGAAGGTTAATTAGGCTTTCTGAACGGCAACCTCATCCAAGCGACGAAACTGAATACCTAAAACCAGCAGCCATACTAGCCAAAGTGTACTCCCCACTAATCCAGCCAATTCCCAGGTTGGGAAGCCCGGCAGTACAGTCGCGAACAGATCGCCCTGTGCCAATAGATAAATAGCCGAAGCCACTAGACCCAGATAACTTACCCAGCCTGAAACCATAGTCAGTCGACGTAAAGCCAGCGATAGCAAAACGGTATAGGCAATGGTCAGCAGTTGACCCAGATGCTCTCCCAGCACACCACCACCATATTGATGAATAGCCGTAAAAACAACTTCGGTCGCCTGTCGGGTTGCCAGGTCGGTCGTTTGAACATACTGAGCAGCCAACACAGGCACCACAAACGGCCAGCGCAGCAACCCAACAATTTGGACAATACCCGACATAACGCCCAGCGTTGTTGCCCACCGCAAACCAGGTTCCTGTGGCTCCAGTTTCTGCCCGATAAGCACATACGCCTGTAGCAGAAGAAAACCACTGATAGCAAAGAGCCACCACACAGCTATCAGCAGCCCACCGCCCTGATGGAAGCGGGTCAATATAATGCCGGGTTCGTAGCGCAGCACATTCGGATAATCGAAGAGTATGGTTAAGGCCGTGTACGGCACAATGACCAGAATAACGCCAAAAATGAGTAGATTACTAATAAATCGATTCGAAGGTAATAGAGCCGTTTTCATTTGTATACGATTGATTGACGATACAAAATTGGCTGAGCAACAGGGGCTATCTCCTGGACAAATGTCTAAATCGTTCGAGGTCATCGGTCACAGAGGAGTATCCCTGAACCATACGATATAGGACCCTTTATTGACCTATTTGCCGACTAGGCGGGAAACCATTCAGTGCACGCGTATTGCTAGGACTTTCAGCAAAAACCTTTACTTCGCTTAACAAAATACGACTCCCAAGACTATATGCCTGGGGCAACTGATTGGTTGGAACAATTGGATTAGGGCCTTCACCAAAGTGCGTAAAGCAGAAAGCGACTGGCAATACATAGCTTCCAGCCAAACGCGGATTAAGTGGAGGCATTCGCCCGAGGCCTGCCAGTATCGAATTTTCAAATCCGTATTGCCTACTAACGCTGACCGACATTTTTGGATAAAGGACTGAAACCTGCTGAATATGCCCGACATTGTCGACAGTAAAGCCAACATAATAACGGCCATAAACTGCACGGGCGGCCGGTTTTGATGGATAATAAATCTGATTCGATACTACCTTGGCAAAAACAGGGTCGTTGTTAAGATCAGCGGAGAAAATTTGCGCTGTAGAACGGTCTGTATCTGGATTTATAGTAGGGCTCTGAACCAGTCCAACATAGGTAAGCAGCAAGAGTGTGAGAGAAATTACCAGTTGTTTCATAGCCTAACTATTTTTTGAAAAATTACAGCGCAGACCACTAGTAAGCAATCCTACGACCCAACCTTTAATAACATTATAACCTACTAATCACCAATAGCTTACCCAATCCTCTATTTCGTATGGTGGCCCGCAAACCAACTTAATGTTACGACCCTAAATCCGCAAGAATCGGGTTTTGGGGCAGGGCGATTATGACGACTTTTGCATAGTCAAAACGCAAATACAATGACAACCGACAGCACGTACACCTATCAGCAAATCGCCCATGCCATCGAGCATCTGACCGCCACGTTTCGCGAACAGCCCTCGCTGAGTGAACTGGCAAACGAGGTTAATATGAGTGAGTTTCATTTTCAACGTCTGTTTACCGAATGGGCGGGTGTAAGTCCGAAAAAGTTCAGCCAGTACCTAACGCTCGAACACGCCAAAACCCAACTCCGAAAGGGCGTTCCCTTATCCGAAGCGGCTTATGAGGCTGGGCTCTCAGGAACAGGGCGTTTACACGATCTCTTTGTTACCATCGAAGGCGTTACGCCGGGTCAGTTTAAGCAGGCAGGCTCCGGGTTGCAACTTGTGTATGGCGTATTCAATAGCCCTTTTGGCGCGTATGTGCTAGGGGCTGTGCATGACAAAATCGCGCTATTGCATTTTTTGGCCGAACAAGATGACCCAATTACTATTCTAAAAACTGCATGGCCTGAAGCATCACTAGTCCACGATACGAATGCTGTTCAGGAGTTTGCCGATCAGATTTTCCCTGTCAATGGCGAACCCAAGCGGGCCACCAATACACCCTTACCTGTGTTGATGCGTGGGTCCGCGTTTCAGCTAAAAGTATGGGAAGCCCTGCTGAAAATTCCCGAAGGCCGATTGGCCAGTTACGATCAGATTGCCAATGCGATTGGACAGCCAACAGCATCGCGAGCGGTTGGAACGGCTATCGGCGCTAATCCGATCGGTTACCTGATTCCGTGCCATCGGGTCATTAAGAAAACCGGACTTTTCGGTGGCTATCGATGGGGGGCCGACCGCAAGCAGGCCATGCTGGGCTGGGAGGCCGCACGCGTTGACAACTAGTTATTAGGTGGTGGTTTACTTTGTGTCATTTATTGTCAATCATTGTATTTTCCATTAATGACTATAAATACCTACCCAATGACCATGAATGACACGAAGTATATGACCACTTAATGACTTTCCAATGACTTTAGCCACGCTCTCTGAAACAGGTTTTGCCGTATTGCCTCCACGGCTATCACCGGAGGAATGCGACCATGTTGCAACGCTCTTTGATGCCTCAGATCTATACAGGAAAACGGTAGTGATGCAACGACATGGGTATGGTAGCGGTGAATACAAGTATTTTCGTTATCCCCTGCCTGCTGTTGTTGATCGGCTTCGACATGAATTATTTGCTCAACTGGCTCCTGTCGCCAACGATTGGAATGCTAAACTGGGCATTGACCTGCGTTACCCTACTAACCTTGACGAATGGCTGGTAATGTGCCATGAAGTCGGGCAAACCAAACCAACACCCCTCATCCTGAAATACAGTGCTGGCGACTGGAACGCACTCCATCAGGATATGTATGGTGAATTGTATTTTCCGTTTCAGGCAGTTCTTTTCCTAAGTCAACCCAATCGGGACTATACGGGTGGCGAATTTGTTCTCATCGAACAGCGACCACGTATGCAATCGAAACCCATCGTTTTACAGCCCGAACAAGGCCAGGTTGTTGTATTCACGACAAAATACCGACCGGCTAAAGGCACACGTGGTTACTACCGACTGACGATGCGACACGGTGTCAGTGAAGTTCGGACAGGTACGCGCATCAACGTTGGGCTTATTTTTCACGATGCAGCATGATCCGTCATGTTGATCTCGGTCCAACACCATTTGCCCGACTGCGAAGGTTAGTTAGCGAACTAAAAACAGGAGCTATTGCGCTCGGTGGCCATCGTCCTGGCAAGTTATACGGTCGGCTGGATTGTCGGGCTGGTAAGCGAATGAAACCTGAAAACCGGGTGTTTTTTCGCAATGCAACAGAAGCCATTGTAATTGGGTATCGCCCATGTGCTGTGTGTATGCCCGAAGCCTACAAAACATGGAAAGCAAATACTTCCAACGCAAAACTCCCCCTGAATGCTGCTTCGTAAGCTCATTCAGGGGGAGTTGTATATGAAGTGTCTTCTTTTAGCGATACGGGTAGCCAAACAAGCTACTTATCAGAGCAGATCGATAGCGATCATAACGATGTGCAGGATCAGGCTAATAGCGAAGCCGGAAAAAATATATCGGACGGGTAAGGCAGAAAGTACGGGAACCAGCACCCCTAAAAAACAAAGCATACTAACCAGAAACTGCCAATCCCCTCCGCCAAAGTTGGCCATGATCAGCAACAGTACAGGCGACAGGATGCATCCCTGAATGGCCAAGGCGCCGACAGCCCATCCAAAGCGATAAAACTCGGCTTCTGAAACAAATTTTTTAACGGATGAAATCCATGAAGTATCGGTGGTTGTGCTATAGTCAGGAGTTACTTGTGTGAGCGTTGCCATGATTTTGCGTGTTTGAATTACTCTACAAATCACGGCAGGACTGTCCTGAACGTACATGACGTCTATCAGGATCAACATTGACTTTTGTTAGGTAAAGGCCATAAACACGAAAACCGCTTGTCAGGAAGCGGTTTTCGTAGTCAACTCAATTGAGTTTTCTCAATAACGTATTTCCCAGTACGGATTTTCATGAGCTACTGTTTGCTGGGCGATATACTGGCGAATCACCTTATCGTAGGCAGCATCGTCTATTTTCTTCCCTTTCACTTTAGGTAGCTTGAGGTCATCAGCCGTAAGCGGGCGGAACGTAACGTTGGTTGCTTCAATGATCACCGTGCCATCATCGATATTCAGTTCCAGAATCAGACCGGGCAACCCACACATCCGTTCGGGACCAGCCGACACCGGAATATCCTGCGCAAACCAGGCCGTAATTTTCTGGTTTTTGATAGGATCTTCCGTCTCCGCTTTCATGCAAATGAAGCCCGCTACCTCTTTGATCTGATTCCCAATTTTCCAGACGGGTGCATGGATCGAATCTTCAACAACGTAGGTTTTACCCAGCATTTCGATGATGTCCGTCTTTTTATCTTTTTCAAAGTTGCGGTACAGATCCAGTTCGTACTGTCGCCAAGAGTACCCTCCCTCTTCCGGTTCCGTACTGAAATAGGTGTACAGACTTTCGTTGGCGTTAAAGGCCATTTTCATTTTCGTGCCTTTGTTGTTCTCTTCCCAGTTCTTGCGCAGCTGAGTCTGACGGTCCTTTTGTTCCTGACTCAGAAACGTCAGTCTACTGATCATTTTACTCCAGTAATCTTTACGAACGTAGGTCACTACACCTTCCGTTTTCTGGGCCATAGCCATCGAGCTGACCATCAGGCATAGTACCAGGACTAGTTTCTTCATGATAAATAGTGCGTTTAGACGAGCTTGAAATCAATAATAATCCCGGCGCATTTTCGCCTGAACCCCCCGCATGTTGTACGTAAAGCTTAGCATAAAATACCGGGCCAGCGACTGAATTCGTTCGGTACTGGTATAGTTCTGCCCAGCATACTGCGATACCACCACGTTGCGATTGAGCAGATCGAAACCTGACAGCCGAACCTCTGCTTTTTTCGCCTTCCCAACGATACGATAGATCGACGAACTTAACAAGGGAATCTGCTGATTGAAATTCAGCTTCTCGTTTTTATACTCGTTATAGTTCAGCGTCGTGTTCAGGTAAAAATCACCGGGCAGTTTCAGGTTCAGATCACCCCGGATGCTGTTGTTGTAGATGGTCTGATTCTGCGTCGTATTGATCGAATACTTGGTATTGGTAATGCTCATATTCGCGTTACCGTAAAATGTGATCCACTCTTTAGGCGTCAACTCCAGCCGGACACCAAACGAGTAATTCTGGTTATTTGTCTCGTTCAGCACTTCATTGATTCGCGTCAGATTGTGGCCCAAATTCAACGAGGTATTCAGGTTAAGCGTTGCCTTTGTTTTCTTCAGCGGGAAGCCGAAATAAATATTAGATCCCAGATTTTTACCACCCGTCAGGTTTTCAGGCATCGTCGTTGTAATCAGGGTTTTCGGATCAACGGTCTGGCTATACACGATCTGGTTTACAAAATAGGTCGTGTAAATATTCGTCCATAAATTAATGAAGCTCCCTGGGTTAAAGTAGTTGTACGAAGCACTCAGGTTATGACCCAACTGAGGGAGCAGGTTCGGATTTCCACGGGTAATGGCCAGTGGGTTGCTGTTGCTGGTTACTGGCTGTAAATCGCGCGAGGATGGTATCTGTACCCCTACATCATAATTGGCTCCCAGGTATCGGTTATTTTTCAGATCGAAGTTGAGCGAGACGTTCGGAATCACTGTCGTGAACGTCCGGTTGATGGGTTGAAGCGGCTGGCTCTGGTCGCGGGCAAATTTCCCATCAAGCTGAAATTGCTGTCCTGCTACCCCAGCCGATATATTCAGCCCTTTGTAGGAGTAACGCACACTGCTCCCCAATCGGTTGAACAGGTAATTGTTCTTGTAATACAAACTCAGGGAATCAATCCGTCGGCGGCTGTCGTCCAGGTTTGCTACATCGCGATCTACTTCATCGTAGCGGAGGTTAAAGTTATAGAACGTCTCCCAGAAGAACTTTTTGGCGAACGGCTCTACATAGAGTAGGTTAGCCTTGTATTGGTTGCTGATCGAATTTGTTCCCTGATCCTGATTGAGTATCCGCAACATGTCGTTCACACTGGTAGCCTGATAAAATTCGTTCCGGGCTTTCAGCAGTAAATCGCCATCATTTTTATTCATCTGGAAGGTGGCACTGGCGCCAAAGTTGCGCCCTTTCTTTTTGAACTTCAGCCGGTATAGCAGCGTATTGGCTATCGCAAACTGGTTGGCTGATGAATTGTTCGTCGATTGACTATACGTTGTCGGCAGTTCAGCGCTAGTAGCGACGCTCTGAAAAACCCGTTGCTGACTTTGCAGGTTGCTACTATTAAGTCCAAATCGGCTATTACTGATGATCAGCAACGTTTGCATGGAATCGAGCTGCTTCTCTAAACGGAAGCTAATCCGATGGTTCGTAGCCAGATTCGACTGGCTGCTGGTGTCCGTTTTCCGCAGATTGGTTGAGCCAGGCAGGTAACTTTTATTTTCCCGAAGCGCGTCCAGATTTAACCGGGTCTGGTTGAAATAATAGCTTGTACTTAGCTTGGTTTTCTTCGTGTCGTAGTTGTAATTAAGGCCCCCTGCCGTATTTTTGGTAAAGCCCCGGCCATTGCCGCCACTAATCGGAATGGTCAGACTTTCATTGTCATCGCCAAAGTAGAGATAACGATTAGAGCCACTAAACCCGAAGTCGGCATTATCGTTCCAGTTAAACGAGTTACTCCCTCTAAAATCCTGGTAGTCATTAAAGGAAAGGCCCTGCTGGTTTGTGTTATTCCCGAGCAGCAAGGCCGAAAATTGTTGCTTACTGTCGAACTTGTTGTAGCTTCCTTTTCCCTCAAAACGCGTCGATACATTATTCGAAGCAGGACCAGCTCCGGCTGTCAATTTTCCAAAACCACCTTTTTTAAACTCTTCTTTCAGTTGCAGGTTAACGGTTTTTTCTTTTTTGCCGTCGTCAACGCCGGTCATTTTAGCCTGTTCGGTTTTGTCGTTAAACACCTGAACTTTTGTAATGGCTTCGGCCTGCAGGTTCTTGGTGGCCAACTTCGGATCATCCCCGAAAAAGCTCTTTCCATCGACCGTTACTTTTTTAACCTCCTGCCCCTGTGCCCGAATGTTCCCGTCCTGATCGACCTGAACGCCAGGCAGTTTTCTCAGTAAATCTTCCACCGTCGATCCGGGCGGGACCTTAAATGAACTGGCATTGTATTCGATAGTATCGCCTTTGATCGTCAGCGGAGCCTTTGCCGTTCGAACCACTACTTCCATCAGTTCGCGCGTGATCGGCTTCAGTTTCAACGGCCCTAAATCCATAACCGGCTCCCCTGTCGACTTAATCAGTTGATTATAAGGAATCAACCCGACAAACGAAATTTTCAGAATGTAGGTCCCCGCCTTTATATTCTTGAAGGAGAAAGCACCATTGTCGCCCGTTCGGGTAAAGTTCACCATCGACGAATCTTTGGCGCTAAGCAGCATAACCGTCGAGGAAGGCAGCGGAGCCGATGTCGTATCGACAGCACGGCCCTGAAGCGTAAAGCGAGTTGCCGCCGGTGGACTTTGTGCATAAAGCGAAGCCGTGAGCAGGCATAGTAAGGCCAGCAGGGAAAGGTTTCTCATGGATGATCGAATAGAAGATAATAGGATAATAAGAGCAAATATAAAAAACAGTTAATAGGTTAGTTACGGCCTTAACGAATTTTAACTAATTTTTTAGTAAATTAACTATTTTTATAGGAATAAACCGAATACCCTGCTCAACTAACCGAAAGAGCCTTATTCCGATAAAAAGGTTGCATCCTTTGATTAGTGATGAGAAAAAACAGGAATTGATTGCATAAAACAAGGCCTTTAATTGATTAAACGGTAGTAAACCCGTCAATCACCTCCCGAATTGCCTTTGCTTTCAACAGGCATTCTTCCCATTCCTGTACGGGATCGGCATCATAGGTGATCGCACTGCCTACTGAGAAAGACGCATACCGATTTTGCGCATTGTAGAGAAGCGTGCGGATAACCACACTGAAATCAAAATCGCCTTCAGGTGTAACGAAACCAATAGCGCCCGAATAAACTCCTCGCCTGCTTACCTCCAGTTCATCGATCAACTCCATGGCCCGGATTTTGGGAGCGCCAGTCATGCTCCCCATCGGAAAAGCATGCCGAATAGCCTCGGCCCAGCTTACGCCTTCACGCAGCGTTGCCGAAACCGTCGAAATCATTTGATACACTTGCTGAAAGCCGTAAATGCCGAATAGTTCATCCACCTGCACTGATCCGGTTTTAGCACTACGAGCCAGATCGTTACGCACCAGATCCACAATCATCAGGTTTTCGGCCCGCTCTTTTTCCGATTGCAGCAATTGAGTACGAAGCAGGCTATCTTCGTCCGGTGTTTTCCCCCGCCTGATGGTTCCTTTTATGGGCTGCGATAAAACGTTTTGGCCTTCTTTTTTCAGAAATCGCTCGGGCGATGCACCCATAATGTAGCGCTCACCGATTTTCAAAAAATTAGAAAAAGGCATGGGAGATCGCAGGTTCAGAGCGCGGTAAATCGTCAATGGATCCAGTTGGATGGCTTCGGCAAAAAACTCGATGCAATAATTCAGTTCATATACATCGCCCGCCAGAATATGCTGCTGAATACGACGCACGTTGGTCAGGTAGTCCTCATAAGAAACCCGACACTGAATAGCAGAGGAAATAGCAGACGATGAAGGTGCGGAGATGGGGGCTGGCTGGAAACGTACGATTTGTTGCCACAAGTCCTGAGCGTTCCCGTTCCCACGAACGCACACTTGACCAGCCTGGCTGTCAGACGCGTCGAAGTCAATAACCCAGGTAGGTTCAACAAAATAAATATCCGGAAAACCTAACCGATTCGGGTTGCGGCTTTCCAGTGCCTCAAGCTGATTTTTCAGATCATACCCTAAATACCCAACCAGATAGGAAGGATGTCTGACATGTGCGTCAGCTAATGTACCCAACGCATCACCCTCGGGAAACGAAATGACCCGTTCCGCCCCGACAAAGAGTCGGTTGGGAAACGGGTCATTCGGATAGATACTATTGTTATTGGCTAACGAAGCGACAAAATCAACTGAATCGTTCTGCTGACTAACAGCCCAGGCCAATGCCTGCCAACGAATCGCCTGAATGTCGTCAACGTCTATACGCAACACATTCATACCTTACGGACGTAATAACCGAACATCAATAGCAATGTCTTTTCCTTCGGCATTCTGACCAATTGAAAATTCAACCTCGTCGTCAACCTGCAATTCATTGAAATCGGTATCGACTAAACTCGTGTAGTGGAAAAACAGGTTGTTGGGCGGAAAATTCACAAAACCATAGCCTGTTTTGAGGCTACGAATGGTGCTGATCTTGCGCCCTTCCAGGTCACCGTCAGCCACATTGTAATTAGGCTCTAACGATGAATCGTAGTCGTAATCACTTTCCATCGACAACGAACTGCCATAACTCATACCATTTGTATAGCTATTGCCGTTTCCAGTAACGGTAGAAAAAGTAGGCCGGGGCGTCTGTTTAACAAATAAATTTTGGATCACCATATCGTTCCGACGGCTGCGGTCATCAATAATGCCATGCATAGCCACCGGATAAGACACCTCTTCGAGCAAATCCTGGGATGTGCGCGTTACTTGTTTTTCGCCCTGTTCATTCAGGAATTCGAAATCCCAGCTCAATACCATAATTCGGGAGCCCAGGGTGTTAAGCTTTCGAATGAGCGGCACATAGTCCCCATCGGATGTGATCAATACGACTACATCAAACTTTTTATACTGAGCCAGCTCAAATGCTTCAAGCGCAAGCCATACATCGATTCCTTTTTCCTGCCGGTATCCCTGATACGTTTTGACAGGCAGGTAATGCGTTACGACTCCTTCGGACATAAGAATATCGTCGAAGAGCCGATCATAAAAAAGTTGATTACCGCGTTGATTTGCCTCATGGGCATTCAGTCGACCACGGAAATAGTGTGCATCTACAATCTGACACAGACGCTCATTCACCCCTTCTTCCTCTGCTACCTGACGGCGAATAAACGCGTGCAGCCCTGAAATACTGATACGGCTACGACGTTCGTGCGAATAATTATAGTAGTTGCTTACATGTAGAAAATAATTACCGTCATAGAAAACCCCAATACGGGTTAATCTGGATTCTGCTGGCATGCTGTACTTAAATGTTTATAATTGTATGATTATGTAAGAGAAAAATTCTTTTAATTATCCTTTTATGGGGCTGATTGGTGGTATATGGATACTATAACTACGAAAAAAATGATTTATCAAATTCTATTTTAATCGTATTCAATACTACTCAAAAACAAGTTACTTAAATTTTAAGCACTACACTTTATTGTATAGACTTTATTAATTATTGTAGGTAACAAAGAAAAAGAAGAATCAGTGTAGGAAAGACCAATATTGTATAAATAATACTCTGCAAACATAACAATTTTTTAGATGCATACTACCCTACCCCTATCTTTGCCAGCTCATTCCTGCTCGCTATGCAAAAAATATTATTCATCGACCGTGACGGCACCCTCATTATTGAGCCGCAACCCGATCAACAGGTCGATTCGTTAGCCAAGCTTGATTATATACCCAAAGCGATTTCGGCAATGCGTAAAATAGCCGAAGAAACAGATTTTCAACTGGTTATGGTCACCAATCAGGATGGGCTTGGCACTGATTCATTCCCTGAAGATACTTTCTGGCCTGCCCACAACAAAATGCTGGCCACCTTCGCCGGAGAAAATGTCAACTTCAAGGCGGTTCACATTGACCGTCACTTCCCGCGCGATAACTCCCCCACGCGGAAACCGGGTATAGGCATGCTGACCGGCTATTTCTCACCCGATTACAACCTGGCCAACAGTTTTGTGATTGGTGATCGGCTCACGGATGTACAGTTAGCCATTAACCTGGGCGCTAAAGCAATCCTGTTTCTTCCACCCAATGGACTGGCTACGGTACAAGCTGCCGATGTGTCGGGCATGACCCCAGCTATGCAAGACGCTATTGCCCTAACGACCGATAACTGGGATCAGATTTACGAATTTTTACGCTTACCTGCCCGAACAGCCACTGTAGAACGGAATACCAAAGAGACACAAATTCGTGTCGATCTGAATCTGGATGGCTCAGGGAAAGCCGATATTCATACGGGGCTGGGCTTTTTTGATCACATGCTCGACCAGGTTGCCAAACATTCGGGGGCAAACCTGGCCATTCATGTCAATGGCGACCTGCATATTGATGAGCATCATACCATTGAAGATACAGCGCTGGCCCTTGGGGAAGCCTACCGTCGTGCGCTGGGCGATAAGCGGGGCATTAGCCGATATGGTTTTTTACTCCCGATGGATGAAGCACTGGCTCAGGTCGGTATCGATTTTTCGGGCCGTCCGTGGCTCGTTTGGGATGCGGAATTTCGACGTGAAAAAATCGGGGATATGCCTACCGAAATGTTTTTTCATTTCTTCAAATCATTCTCAGATACAGCACTTTGCAATCTAAACATCAAGGTTGAAGGCGACAATGAGCATCATAAAATCGAAGCTATTTTTAAAGCTTTTGCCAAAGCCATAAAAATGGCCGTCCGACGCGACATTAAAGAACTGGACAACCTGCCTAGTACGAAAGGGGTTTTGTAAGTGCAGCGCCGTCGGTTATGACTCGCCAGCTTTTGCACCTATAATTGACGAACGACTATCGGTCTACGGCTGTTAATATCGACTTTTCCTATTACTTTTGCATCTGAATTCAACCGAACATCGACATGGATTTATCAACTCCTTTGACCATTCTGTTCTACGTCGTTCTGCTAACCGCTTCGTTTATTACGGGTCGGTGGCTGGAGCGCAATGACCGGAAGTATTAATTCCCGTCGAAATAGATCAATCACTCAGCAGCAGGTCTTTCAACCAGAATCACTACTGAGTGATTGATCTATTTCGACTATCGACTCCTATGCTCAGTGCCTTTGCACGTTGGTTGTTTAAAATTGCTGGTTGGCAATTAGTAGGTCCCATCCCTAATCTATCCAAAGCCATTTGGGTGGTTGCTTCTCATACCACTAACTGGGATTTTTTCGTGGGACTCGGTGCCCGGGCAGCCACTCGCGTCTGGATTCAATACCTTGCTAAAAGTTCACTGTTTACATGGTATGCCGGTTGGCTTTTTCGGGCTCTTGGTGGCAAGCCTGTTTACCGTGACAGATCGCACAATTTGGTCGATGTCATCGCAGACGTTTTTGACCAAAATCATTATCTACATATTTGTATTGCTCCGGAAGGGACCCGAAGTAATGTTAAAAAGCTGAAAACCGGCTTTTATTACATCGCCTTAAAAGCAAACGTTCCCTTAATACTGACGGGCTTCGATTGGCCCCGTAAGCAGGTCATTCTCAGTGAACCCCTCTATGTAACGGGCAATTATGAGGCTGATATGGTTCCTTTTTACGCGTTTTTCTCATCTATACACGGCATCAAGAAGGACTGGCTAACGCAATGGGAAGAAACAGGCATTATTGAGTAATAGCTAGTAGTTGTTGTAACGCGGACGATTCGCCGTTGCTATGGAAGTCCGCGATTTTCACCCGCGTTACAATACGGTTATCATTGGTTAACTCAGCCGGTCTTTGAAGCTTTCGTAACCATACGTTCGCACGAGTTGGAATGTCTCATCCTCTTTCCATATCCCTATGGAAGGTAGATTGACGCCATTGAAGGTCGTGGTTTTGACCATCGTGTAATGAATCATATCATCGAACACGATTTTATCGCCCACCTGCAAGGGGGAATCAAACGAATAATCGCCCATAAAGTCACCCGCCAGGCATGTCATGCCACCCAGCCGATAAGTAGGCTTACCAGCCACTGGTTCATGATAGGAATGGATGATGCGAGGCTTATAGGGCATTTCGAGTGTGTCGGGCATATGAGCCGCAAACGATGTATCCAGAACGGCGACATGAATTCCCTGACTATCCAGCACATCCAGCACGGTCGATACCAGAACGCCCGTTTGCCAAGCAATGGCCGACCCCGGTTCCAGAATCACATCGACATTGTATTTCTGCCGGAAAGCGCTTAACAGACCAATGAGGTGTGCGGTATCGTACCCTTCGCGGGTCATGAGATGCCCTCCACCAAAATTGACCCATTTCACCTGATGCAGCAAATCCGCAAACCGCGCTTCAAAGGCCTGAAGTGTCCGTTCAAGGGTAAAGGAGTCGTTTTCGCAAAGGGTATGAAAATGAATCCCTTCCAGTCCGTCGGGCAGCTGATCGGGCAACTGATCACGAGTAGCACCCAGCCGCGAACCGGGCACACAGGGGTTATACATTTCCGTAGCCACTTCGGAATACTGCGGATTGACACGGATACCGCACGATACCCGCCCAACGGCCCGATCGTTAAATCGCTCCCACTGGCCCCATGAATTAAACGTGAGGTGGCTGCTACGGTCTACCACTTCGTCGAATTCATCATCCCGGTAAGCCGGTATGTAGGTATGCGCTTTCACGCCCATGTAGTCGTTGACGAGTTTAATCTCGTTGAGCGAACTAGCCGTAGCCCCACTCAGGTATTCGCGTACTAATGGGAAGGCACTGTACATCGAAAATCCTTTCAGGGCCAGAATAATGGTTACTCCAGCCGCCTTCTGAACAGAGTCGATGAGTTCAAGATTTCGGCGGAGTTTAGCTTCTTCAAGAATAAAACAGGGCGACGGAATCGCCGGATCGGACAGGTGTTGCAGCAGATTGGTATTCATACCGCAAAGGTAGGCAAAGGCAAATGAATGTCATTTACGTTTGTCTGAATCCATCCCAAAAGCGATCGGCAAATAATACTTCACCCGGATTGGTTCTCCTGATTGCTTTCCGGGTTCCCAGCAGGGCATGGCCTGAACCGCCCGAATGGATTCTTCATCGCATCCATAGCCAAGTTCTTTCAGTAGCCGAATATCGGTCAGGCTACCATCTTTTTCAACAATGAACGACACAAAAACCCGACCTTTTATCTTCTCTTTTTGAGCCGTTGACGGGTAACGTACCATCGCCTGTAGGTAGCCGGTCAACGATTTAGACCCACCCGGAAACGCTGGTGCGCTTTCAACAATTGTATACACTGTTGTATCGGTTTTATGTATCGTTTGTCCATGGGCATTTGGCACAGACAGAATAAACAAACTAATGATCAGCAAGGCAGTAGTGATAGAGTGCATGGCCCAGAGTGAACGATTTATTCCAGCGTAAACGAAATGGGCAAATTGAATCTGACCCGCACCGCCCGGCCCGACTGTTTACCGGGTTTCCAAGGGGGCATTTTCTGCATAACCCGAATGGCTTCTTCATCGCAACCGAAGCCGATGCCTTTCAGTACCTGAAGCTCGGCCAAGCTACCATCGGTATTGACCACAAAGCTGACATATACTCTCCCCGAAACCCCTGCCGATGCGGCTGCACGCGGATAATTCAGGTTTTTACTCAGAAAGCTTCTCAAAGCATCCATCCCGCCGGGATACTCGGGCTGCTGCTCAACCCTTAAAAAAGGTGCTTCGGGGGCGGCTTCCACTTCAACAGCCTTCTCCTGAATGGTGGGTGCAGACGCTTCCGGTGCCAGTATTACCTCTTCGGCACCCGTCCCTTCGGCCGTTTCTGTACCCGATGTAGCGTCTTTTAATTGGTCGGTAGTGGGCGGCAGGTTTTCGTCGATCACTTCATCCTCAGGTCTCACTTCGGGAGGTAAATTTCGAACGGTATTGACTGCCGGAGCCGGTTCCGTTTTAGGTAACGTGATAGGAGGTTCCTCTATTTTCTCAGGCAGTTTCATCATATCGGCTGAAATCATGACTTCCTGATCGGAGGCCATGGCTTTGGGCCAGAAATGATCATACAGGGCAGGCCCAGCCAATCCGGCTAAAAATAAACCGACACCCAATCCTAATGCACGGCTGAGTGTCGGTCGATACTGTTGACGCAGAACAAATGCGCCATAAGCCTGATTACGGGCCTGAAAAATAATATCGTCGTAGGTAGGTGCTACGGGCAGAAATGCATCGGAGCGAAGCATAGCGGTAATTAGTTGGTTTACCGCTTAGATGTGCGTCCGCACCGTATTCCACAATCCGGTCAGAAACTATCGTATTTCTGAACAAGTTGAATGGCGTCATTTTCGGCTTTAAAGCTCAAATCGGCCTGCTTCACGTACGCTTTCAGTTCATCTTTATGATCGCCTAATGCCTCAATCAGTGATTTATCGGAGAGTTTTACCTTCTCCAGAGTCAGGTCAGGCTTCAGGATGTAATAGGAGATCACATCCCGAAACTCGTCATAGCGAACATTGTTCGAGTAAGGATTTTTATAATCGGCCTGTTTAAACGCCTTGGCAATCCGTTTCAGCAAGGCCGATTTTCCCTGGTAGAGTACTAGAAAATAGCCTTCTTTCAGGAGTTCATCACTGGTTTTAGCGGCTGGTATATGACGGAACACATAAAACTGACCGTCGCCATTTTTCAGTTGGAACGATTTCACCTGGTCGGCATTAACGATGATTGAGTCATTTCCGGCCCAGGTCCGCAATAGAATCAGGTGCTGGCGGTAGGCATCGAATTTGATTGGCACATCTTTGTAATGTTGCCCGGCCACCATTTCGATCTGTCCTTTATTCCAATCGGGCAAAAAATACGGTGTTCCACGCAATCCCTCGTACCGATGATCAATAGTATTGACCATGGTATAGGGGCCTGCCCCCACAATCTGGCTGGTTGATTGATAGGTTTCGTACCCATTCCGCTGCGAATTGGGGTTGTACTGTGACTGATTGACGGACTTCGCTTTGGTCGAGTCAGGCTTCTGCGCATATACATTACCAAAGGAAGCCATTGCTAATACAAAAAGTACCAGACGTTTCATAGGATGCGTGGTTTAGAAATAGTTTGTCAAGTAACGAAAAATCCCGCCTTGATGTATGACGGGATTTTCCAATTTTAAGAATTTTTAATCAGGCCGGATACTCGTGCGGTAACGGAATATCGATGCGTTCGTTTACGGGTAAGCCCTGTTTGTTCATTTGTTCAATAAACGGATCGGGATCAAGCTCTTCACAATTCCAGACACCCGGCTTCATCCAGACACCCGTCAGCATGAGCATAGCGCCAATCATGGCTGGCACGCCGGTGGTATAGCTAACGGCCTGCCCCCGAACTTCTTTATACGTCTCGGCATGATCGCAGTTGTTCCAGATGAAGTAGGTACGCTCATTGCCATCCTTCACCCCCTTGATCTGGCACCCGATACTGGTTTGGCCGGTATAGTTTTCACCCAATGAGTCAGGAGCGGGTAGTACGGCTTTCAGGAACTCAAGCGGTACAATGTCCATGCCCTGAAACTTGATAGGGTCAATACGCGTCATGCCTACGTTTTGCAGTACCTCCAGGTGGGTCAGATACGCCTGTCCGAAGGTCATCCAGAAACGAGCCCGTTTCAGCGTTGGGAAGTTTTTCACCAACGATTCCAGTTCTTCGTGGTAGAGTACATACGACTCCCGTGGTCCAATGCCGGGATAGTCGATAGGCTTATGAACACTCATGGCCGGAATCTCCACCCATTCCCCATTTTCCCAGTAGCGACCGGGCTGGGTAATTTCCCGAATATTGATTTCTGGATTAAAATTAGTCGCAAATGCCTTTCCGTGGTTCCCCGCATTGCAGTCAACAATATCAAGGTAATCCATCCGGTCGAAGTAGTGTTTGGCAGCATAGGCCGTAAATACCTGCGTAGCCCCCGGATCGAAGCCACAACCCAGCAACGCCATCAGGCCAGCCTGCTCGAAACGCTCTTTATAGGCCCACTGCCAGCTATATTCAAACTTGGCAACGTCCTTGGGTTCGTAATTGGCCGTATCCATATAGTGTACACCCGCTTCCAGACAGGCATCCATAATAGGCAAATCCTGATACGGCAGTGCCACATTGATAACCAACACGGGATTGAACGACCGGATTAAGGCAACCGTTTCGGCCACCACATCGGCATCGACCTGCGCCGTTTGAATCGTTACGCCGTGCATTTCCTGAATCTCGGCTGCGATACGGTCGCATTTTGCCTTGGTACGGCTAGCCAGCATGATACTGGTAAATACGTTGCTGTTCATGGCGCACTTATGCGCTACCACGCTACCAACACCACCCGCCCCAATAATGAGCACCTTTGCCATCTATCTGAATCTAAAAGTTTGTGTGTTTCGTTTTCGGCTGCAAAGATAGGGAAAGCAGGGAAGGGTTGTTTTAAAGAGTGAAAGAATGCAAGATCGAACGAGTGAAACCTGCTGTTGTCAGCCATTTGCCTTTTGCTCATTCACTGTTTCGCTCATTTTGTCGCAATAAACTCGAATAGTCCAAAAAATCTCGAAAAATTCATGTCGCTCTAACAAATACTTAGTATATTTGTTAAGTAGACAATTAATCACTCCCTAATTACTCTCGTTATGAAATTTGTTTCTTCCACAGGTTCTCCCGATTCATTCGAAATGGCTATTGTCGGGTATGGTAAGGTCACTACAACCTGGCGGGACCGCAATCGGCTTCAGTGCCGTTTTTCGACATTCTGGCGTCAAAAAGCTGATACGCGGTCGGCTCTTCTACAAACCTGGGAAGTAAAGCGGTTATTGGTAAGTTTACGCTCGTTGTGGAATAAGGCATCCAATCACATTACGCTAAACTTTTCACAGCCCGGTTTAAGTGTAGAGGCCAAAGCCCTTTCCAACGATCAGTATCGCCTGCAAATTCAGCTTAATCATGAGCTTACCCCATCCTGGCATACGTACCCCGATTTTCCACTGGAAATGGATATTCTTCTCAACCGAAATCAGCTTCAGGAAGCTATTCAGGACTTGTCGGGCCAGGTAGATACCTATCCCGAACGGTAATTCATGCTTAATTGGGCAATGTCTCTCTGGGCCATTGGCTAATTTTTACCGTTTCCATAAGGCACAGCCGGATTTGTATAGCTGTGCACTAATAGTATAGTGCAGAGGATAGAATAACTCCGTTTGTCAATCATTTTGCGCTTTATTTTTATTTTTAGTGTAACTAGTGGTTGACAACCTCAACGGTTATATTCATATTTGTAGCTACAGTAGATTTGCTACCATTTTAGCAGACTGTTTAACTCCCAAAGCATACAAACGTATATAACTGAATCCTCTTTAAACATAAAACGACCCAATTGTATGAAAGTCGTCAAGCGAAGAAATCGCCAGATGACCATGGAACGTATCCTGCGCGCCATGGGAGAAGTAATGGCTGAACGCGGTACCGAAAAAGCAGGTATTAATGCCGTTGCTGAGCGTGCCGGAGTCAACAAAGTATTAATCTACCGTTATTTCGGTGGTTGGAATGGCTTGCTGGAAGCCTACGTACATCGCGGATTCTTCCTCTCGATGTTTAATGATAAGTTTCTGGATTCCGTACCCGATAACCTGGCTCCAGAAGCCCGCAGCAAAGCCTGGTCGGAATATACCATCCAGTTCATGCGTGAGTTCCGGAATCGGAAATCGTCTCAGGAATTAATTCGCTGGGAAATGGCAAATGGTGAAACCGAACTAGCGCGTCGCCTGGCCGACTTCCGTGACCAATCCTATAAAACGATGGTGAGCAAGCTCGCTCCGTATGCAGCTTTTGATCCTATCGCCATCACCAGTTTAATGGTTGCTGCCGTGACCCATCTGGTTCTTACCAGCAATCACCGCGATCATATCGGCGACATCGACCTGCGCTCCGATGCGGGTTGGGAACGTCTGGAGACCGCTATTCGCCGGATTTACTCCAGCCTGAATATTGCACTCGATCGCGAAAATTCGAAGAAAGAGGAAGCAAAGTAATTAATGAATAATGGATAATGAACAATGGGTTTAGTAACTCCATTGTTCATTATCCATTATTCATTAATTACTGATTGTTCATCAATTCCTCAATCTCGTCGGCTTCCAGAGGGATGTTGCCCATTAAGTCGATGTTACCCGATTCGGTCAGCAATACGTTATTTTCGAGCCGGATCCCGAGCTTCTCTTCACGTATATAGATACCCGGTTCAACGGTAAATACCATTCCGGCTTCCATGCGTCGGTACTTATTGCCCACATCATGTACATCCAGTCCAAGGAAGTGTGAGGTGCCATGCATGAAGTATTTCTTGTAGAGTGGTGCATCCGGGTCCTGTTTTTCTACGGCCGTCCGATCCAGTAAGCCCAGGCCAATCAATTCCGACTCCATAACTTTACCCACCTCCCGGTGGTAATCGTCCCAGAGGTTACCCGGCCGGAGCATTTGAGTGGCCTCCTTCATTACCCGTAATACGGCATCGTATACCGCCCGTTGCCGCTCCGTAAAACGGCCATTCACTGGGACCGAACGGGTCATATCAGCATTATAATTGGCATATTCGGCACCAATATCGAGCAAGATCATGTCGCCATCCTGGCATTGCTGGCTATTATCGATGTAATGCAGCACACAGGCATTGGCTCCCGATGCAATAATCGGGCTATAAGCCGAACCCCGTGAGCGATTTTTGAGGTATTCGTGCATCATTTCGGCCTCAATTTCATACTCCCAAACGCCAGGTTTAATAAACTTGAGTAACCGCCGAAACATCGTATCGGTTATGTCGATAGCTTTTTGGATAAGAGGCACCTCCAGCGGCTGCTTGATGGCCCGAAGGGAATGCATCAATGGAGCAAGCCGTTCCAGATGATGCAATGGATACTTCCGCTTAAACTCGTCGATAAAACGGGCGTCGCGGGTTTGCACCTCGATACCAGCTCGGGTATGTTCATTCGAATTCAGATACACCCGTTCAGCCTCGAAGATCATCTGAATAAACACCTGCTCGAACTGATGCGTCCAGTAAATCTGCTTCTGTGGGATGCCCGTTGCCTGCTCAGCCTCCGCTTTGGTTAGCTTATGCCCTTCCCAGATTTCGATAAGTTCGCTGGTTTCACGCAGGAAGAGAACTTCCCGAAATTTTTCATCAGGATGGTCGGGAAACAATACCAATTGGGTTTCTTCCTGATCGACGCCCGTCAGGTAAAACAGGTCACTATTTTGCCGGAACCCCATCGTACCATCGGCATTGGTTGGCATGATGTCATTAGCGTTTAAAACGACTAATGATTTTGGCTTCAGCAGTTGGCTAAGCCGCTGACGATTCTGAATAAAAAGCTGCTTATCGATTGGTAAATAACGCATACGGTATACCGTGTAGGCTTAGTTATTTTTGATTATATTGCAAAGAAACTCAAAACCCAGAACAGTTTTAGCGTGTTTCTGAGTTAAGAACTTATTGGCCTTGCTTCAGTGAGGCCACGCGTTTTCTGACCTAAACGAATCATGATTGTACGCCTAACCGCGTTTTTCTGCCTGTTCATCCAGCTGGTGCAGGCACAACCTAATGAGGCCCGTTCCGAAGCCCCTAAATATTGGGTTTTGCTTCGCGACAAAGACCTTTCCTCTTCGCCCGCTTTGTCGCCACAGTCCATCGCTCAACGTCAACAGCAACATTTACCCCTCGATGAAACAGATCTTGCCGTATCGGGAACTTATCTGTCTGCCTTAAAGCAGGCCGGTATTCAGCCAGTTTGTCAATCACGGTGGTTGAATGCCGTATCGGCCAGGCTAACCAACGCGCAATATGCTCAGGTTATGGCGATGCCGTTTGTGAAAGGCATTCAGGCAATTGATCAAGCCATTGTAATTACCAGCATCGAGGTTCCTTCGAAACTACAAATGGCCCCGGTCATGACCCAGATTCAGGCCCCTAATTTTGCTCAGGCCGGACTAACGGGCCGTTTTGTTAACATTGGGGTGATCGATGCGGGCTTCTTCGGTGCAGACTCTGCCAGTTCGTTAAAGCACGTATTCGAGCGACAGGGCGTTAAGCAGGTTCGCGATTACGTCAATGAAAAGAAAACGCAGAACAACCTGTTGCGCACACTCGAAACCATGTCTGATTTTCATGGCACCGAGGTAATGGCCGCCATTGCCGGTAGCGATCCGACCGAAAACATTCAGTTTGGTTTAGCTACCGATGCCACATTCTACCTGGCCCGTACTGATCAGGGCAATCGTGAATACAGGGGCGAAGAAGACAACTGGGTGGCCGCTATGGAATGGATGGATAGCTTAGGTGTACGGTTGATTAACACCTCGCTGGGCTATGCCAAAGGCATGAGCAATCCGAAAGAGAACTACGAACCCAGCCAGATGGATGGCCACACGAGCCTGATTAGCCGGGCGGCTCAGATTGCAGCCGATAAAAAGGGGATTCTAATTGTTGTTTCAGCCGGAAATGAAGGCGACGACCGTTCATGGCGGATTATCAGTACACCTGCCGATGCGCAGGGGGTACTCGCCATTGGTGCCACCAACAGCCGGCTCTGGAATCGGATTGGCTACAGCAGCATTGGCCCCGAAAACCTTCCTTATCTAAAACCCAATGTTTCCTGTTTCTCACTCTATGGCACTTCGCTGTCGGCTCCCGTTATTACAGGTTTTGCGGCCTGTATTATGCAGGCGAATCCGAAGCTGACCAATAAGCAGGTCATGGAAATCATTGAGAAATCGTCGCACCTATATCCATACGGCAACAATTATGTAGGCTATGGTGTACCACAGGCATCGCGGGCACTGGCTTTACTTCATAATCAAGAACTACCGGTAACAACCCGATCGGTTAAGGCCAGTGGAAAAACATTCCATTGGCCCGTTGATGGAAACGAGGCTACCGTATCGGTGTTTCATAAGAAAGATGCTACACACGTGCTGCAACAGGAAGCCGTAAAAGTCAATAATGGCCAACTGACGCTGCGTCGTTCATCGAACGAAAAACAAACCACCATCGATCTCAAAAAAGAGGTGGTAGAGGTAATCTGGGAATGATTGATTTACGGTATGAAGAAAATTTAATTTCCGTTTCAGATAGAGCTTATATGGAGGGTGTAGGTTTGCTTCCGTAATCACACAGTGACAAATAACTGAACATGGAAACGAACACAAAACTAATGGCTCTGGCTATCCTGGCAGCCTCCTTAACCGCTCCGCTTACCTACGCCCAACAAGCAGCTCCTACCCCGCCTGAACCACCGGCTCCGGGGATCGCTCTCAACCATCCTCTAGCTGGACCACATCAGCCTGGTCGGCCCGGCCCAGGTAAGCATGGTCGGCATTCCGGCGACTTCCGCAATCAACGTGGGCCGGGGCGTGAACCACAGGCGCATGGACTTACCTCGCTCACAACCGTTACAGGAACGGTAGGGCAATGGATTACCAACGACGAATCGGTATTGGATGGATTCACCATCGGAACAGGGACAACAGCGACAACGGTTAAATTTCCCTCTCACCTCGGGAAACAGATTCAGCAGGCCGTTAAACCCGGTAGCTCTGTTAGTGTAACAGGTTATTCGGACACAACACCTAAAGGAGAAACCGTTTTCCTGCTAAATAGCCTGACATCTGGAAAATCGACTGTTATGCATACCCCACCAGCCCGGCCAGCTACCTTGGCCGAACCACCGGCTCTGGCCAGCGCTACCGGCAAAATCGCCGATTACCGAATGGACCGTGAAGGCCGTGTGAATGGGTTTGTGCTGGATGACAAAACAATTGTGACGATCCCCCCCCATGTAGCGTATCAGCTCACGAATCTGGCGAAGAAAGGGAATACCATAACCGTTCAGGGTTACCCAAAATCGCTGCATGAAGGGCAGGTGCAACTGGAAAAACTCAACATCCTACGAGCGTCAGTTCTGACCATCAACGGGCAACAATATCTGGTTAGATAATGATTGAATGACTGAATGATTGAATGACTAAAGTGATTCAATTATTCAGTCATTCAATCATTCAATCATTACACGTGTGAAAATTCTAGTGATCGAAGACGAGCGTAAGCTGGCCCGGTTTATTAAACAGGGACTGGAGCAGCATGGCCATGTTGCCGATCTGACACACTCCGGGTCTGAAGGACTCGATTATGTAGCGAGTGGCTTATACGACCTGGTGCTACTTGATCTTATGCTGCCCGGCCAAACAGGCTTCGAAGTACTTCAAAATCTGCGGACATTCGGGCTGACCGTCCCCGTTATGATTTTATCGGCCCTGAGCGACCCCGAAAAAGTAGTGCAGGGGCTCGACCTGGGCGCGGTCGATTACCTGCGTAAACCCTTCGATTTCAATGAACTGCTGGCCCGAATTCGGGTGCTTCAACGCCGGACAGCTACCAGCGACAATGTCGTTTTGCGCGTGGCAGATCTGGAAATGCGCCTGGTAACCCATGAGGTCTTCAAGCACGGTGAACGACTTGAGTTAACCAATCGCGAATTTGCCCTACTCGAACTACTCATTCGCCGGCCGGGGCAATTGGTCACCAAAACGGAAATCGCGGAGAAAGTATGGTCCATGGATTTCGATATGGGTAGTAATGTGATCGAGGTTCACATCTATCAGCTTCGGAAAAAGCTGGATGCTGCTGGCAAAGCGGGTTTAATTGAAACGATTATCGGCCGGGGGTATCGGCTCAAAACGGCATGAGTCTGCGCAGTCGGATTGTGCTGGCCGTTACAGCCGTGTTTGCGGTAGTAAGTTTGTCGGCAGGTTGGCTCATGCTCAATCGAGCCGAAAAAAGCCTGCGAACCGCCTTTGACCGGACTCTCCAAACCCGAGCCGATTGGTTACTCTCGCTGGTCAGTGTCGACCCGGTTGTGCTGCCCCTCCCAACCGACCGGGAACGAATGCTCATCCGCTATCAAACCTACGGCCACTTGCGCGAGTTATTCCGCAGTCCGGGTTTTCCCAATACATTCCGACGCGGTCGCCATCAGCCGTCCATTTCGTACTCGTATCGGTCGGTAATGACCCAAACGACCAGTAACCAGTTGCCCGACGGTCAGATTTTACTAACGCTGGCTGTACCCGATGCGACTTTGCAGCAGGATATACGCCAACTTCGCTGGCTCTTCGGCCTTGGCTGGCTTATGAGCTTATTACTAGCCTTCGGGGCAGGCTATGGCGTAGCTGGCTGGCTCCTTCGGCCAATTCAGAGCATTGTTGAGCAGGCCAACGCCATAAGTTCTACCAGCAACAGTAGTCGTATTCAACTCCCCAGCAGCCGCGATGAACTCTATCAATTGACGGACACCCTCAATCAAATGCTGGCCCGTATTCAGGAAAATGTGGAGTTACAACGCAATTTCTTTGGCGCGGCTGCCCACGAATTACGTACCCCATTGACCATCATGAAAACCGGCCTGGAAGTAACGCTGGGGAACGGCCAGGTCGATGCGGCAACAAGAGGGTTCCTGAGCGGACAATTGGACGAAGTAAGTAGACTAGCGCGGCTTATTGATGAGTTTTTAGTGCTCAGCCGACCAGATGCACTTACGCAACCAATCAATATGGCTGAGATCAATCTATCAACTTTATTGACCAATTGCCTGACGCAACTGAGCGTCATTGCGACCGACTATGACGTAATCACTCACCTCGACTGGCCAGCCGCGACCGAGGCCACTATACAGACCGATGCTGTCAAACTGGAACATATTCTGCTTAATCTGATCGAAAATGCGATTAAATACGCCGTGGCAGCTAGTATCGTAACAGTTCGTTTACAGCGTGCAGCAGCCAACTGGCAAGTTGATATAGAGAATCGTACCGTTCGAGAAAATGGCCCTACTCTCGACCTGACACAAGCTTATTTTCAGGCTGATCCACTCAAAGAAGGGCATGGTCTGGGACTTTGGATCGGTTTTCGGCTAACAACCTTACTCGATGGTGAGTTACATCTAAACTGGCAGAATTTCACATTCAAAAGCACCTTAATTTTGCCGGTTGAGCCAAATAAGTAAGTTATTTATCACTCCATGAAAGGACTTTATTGCATTCTGTTACTAACGTTATCGAACGTATTTATGACACTGGCCTGGTATGGTCACCTTCAAATTAAACAATATCCTATGTTGGCTAAACTATCGCTTTTTGGGGTGATTATGCTTAGCTGGGGGCTGGCTTTTTTCGAATACATCTTTCAAGTTCCTGCCAATCGCATTGGCTCAAATGAAACGGGCGGTCCCTTTTCGCTGTTCGAATTAAAAACCATTCAGGAAGCCGTATCGCTGACCGTTTTTACCCTCATCACGGTTTTTCTCTTTAAAACCGATAAACTGGCCTGGAATCACCTGGTTGGGTTTGCCTTCATCGTCATCGCGGTATTCTTCATCTTCAAAAAATGGTAATCCGCCTTATAAATAGTCTTCTTTACCCAGGTAATTTCTGACGTAATCGGCAATGCCTTCCTCGAGGGAGCAGAACGGCCGGTCGTAGCCGATAGACCGGAGTTTTGCCATGTTGGCCTGGGTAAAATACTGGTATTTATCGCGAATGTCGGCGGGGGTATCGATGAAGTCGATCTGGGGCTCAAGTCCCAGGGCGTAGAACGTATTTTTGGCCAGATCGAGGAAGGTACGGGCTTTCCCACTACCCAGGTTGTAAATGCCCGAATTGCGACGATGATGCATCAGAAACGAACAAACCTCAACCAGATCCTTCACATATACAAAATCGCGCATCTGTTCGCCATCCGCAAAGTCGGGGTTGTGCGATCGGAATAATTTCATCCGACCCGACTGTTTTATCTGATTGAATGCGTGAAAGATAACCGATGCCATACGGCCTTTGTGGTATTCATTTGGGCCATATACATTGAAGAATTTCAGGCCAGCCCAAAAGAAAGGTTTGCGTTCCTGCTCCAGCGCCCAAATATCAAATTCATTCTTCGAGTCGCCGTAGGGGTTCAGCGGTTTTAATTGCGGAATCAACGATTCATTATCATCGTATCCCAATTCACCCATTCCATACGTAGCGGCCGATGACGCATAGACCAGCGGGATTTGATACTCAATGCACCGATTCCAGATTTGCTTAGAGTATTCAACATTCAGATGCTCGAAAATATGCCGGTCAAATTCCGTTGTATCCGTACGGGCTCCGATGTGAAAAATAAATTCTACTTCCTGATAATTTTGATCAAGCCAATCAAAAAAAGCTTCCCGATCTACACGTTCCTGAATCCGTTTTCCGGCCAGATTTGCTTCTTTTTCCGGGTATGAAAAATCATCGACTGCAATGATAAAATTGAAGTTTTCCTGATTTAACTTGCTGATTAAGCAACTTCCGATAAAACCGGCGGCTCCCGTAACTATAATCATAAAGTGGTAGTCGTAAACGTGTTTATATTGGCAATTCGATGGGTATCAGCCTTGATGAAGTGAAATTGGCTGTAAAGATACATCTTTTCTATTGGACAATCGACTATCAGATTCGTTGATTAAATTGTATTTTTCTAATAATAAGTATTTTTAGATGTCAAATTGACACTTATAGAAAATCGACGACGTTTTTATAAGGCAGGTTCGCTTCGTACTTTTGTCATTTCATTTTAACATGGGCGTTTCTGGCAACCGCCCCATATAAACCAGAGCTATGGTATATATCAATCGAATTGAACATTTCAATGCCGCTCACCGGCTTCATAATCCGGCCTGGTCGGAAGAAAAAAATCAGGAAGTTTTTGGCCCTTGCGCAAATGCGAACTGGCATGGACACAACTTCGAATTAATTGTAACCGTGAAAGGTGAACCCGATCCCGATACGGGTTTTGTGATCGATCTGAAAGTGTTGGGGGATATTATTCGTCGGGAAGTTATTGATAAAGTTGATCACAAAAATCTGAACCTCGACGTCGATTTTATGCAGGGGAAAATGGCGAGTTGTGAAATTCTGGTGATGGAAATCTGGAAAATTCTTGAACGCGCCCTTGCCCCCGTTACCGAAGCCCATCTGCATCAAATTCGGCTAGTCGAAACCCCAAAAAACTCAGTCGATTATTTTGGCGAATAATGTTTCTATGTAGGATATATGATGTAGGATATATAACGACAACTACTCTATATATCCTACATCATATATCCTACATCTTTTCATGACCTATTATTTGATTGCGGGCGAACGATCGGGCGATTTACACGGTGCGAACCTGATTCGGGCTATCTGTCGTCATGATTCAGAGGCCACCTTCCGGGCTTACGGTGGTGAGCAAATGGAAGAGGCTGGTGCTGTGCTGGTACGACATTACCGTGACATGGCCTTTATGGGGTTTCTGGAAGTGGTCAAAAATCTGGGAACTATCCGCCGGATTATGCGGGAATGCCAGGCTGACCTGTTGGCGCACCAACCCGATGTGCTGATTCTGATCGATTATGCCGGTTTCAACCTTCGCATGGCTCGTTTTGCTAAACAGCACGGCATTCGGGTCTTCTACTACATTTCGCCTAAGGTTTGGGCCTGGAATCAGCGCCGGGCCCTAAAAATCAAAGCCAGTGTAGATCGGTTATTTACGATTTTGCCGTTCGAAACTGAGTTTTTTGCCAAATACGACTACAAAGTTGATTATGTAGGTAACCCGCTTCTAGATGCCCTGGCTGATTTTCACCCCGACCCACTATTTCGACAAAAATCTGGCCTGGATGATCGGTCAATCATTGCGTTGTTGCCTGGCAGCCGTCGGCAGGAGATTACGTCTATCCTGCCCACTATGCTTCAGGTAACCCGACAATTCCCTGACTACCAGTTTGTGGTTGGTACAGTCAGCAACTTACCCACTTCGCTGTATGACAGCCTGTTAGCTAACTATCCGAACATTAAGCGTGTAAATGATGCCGCTTATGATCTGCTGCATGTGTCGGTAGCGGCTCTGGTCACATCGGGAACGGCTACGCTCGAAACGGCACTGCTAACCATTCCACAGGTTGTTTGCTATAGAACCACGGGCATTTCGTACGCCATTGCCAAACGACTCATTGCGGTGCCGTTTATTTCGCTTGTTAATCTGATTGCGGGATACGAAGTTGTTAACGAGTTAATTCAGAACGATCTGACTCCCGAACGGACGGTAGCCGAATTAAAGCAGATTTTGCCGGGTGGTTCTAAACGGGCTGAGCAATTGGCGGGTTATGCTACCATTCAGCAGAAAATGGGTAGCGCTGGTGCCTCCGAACGGGCAGGCCAGTTGATGGTGGAGGCTTTAACATAGTTTCACCTCACCGACTGTCGGATTATCTCCCTCCTGAAAATTCTTTGAGTTCGTGAGGTCAGGTTGTACGAACCTGACCTCACCCTAAAAACTTACTTCCCCATCCAGTACTTAAAATCGCTGACTTTTTCGCGACTGACGAGGGCTTCTTTATCAAAAACTGGCCGAAGTGTGAGCGCTAGTCGGTTTCCGAAATAGGGCTGAATCTGATCGACGGCCTGATGGGTTACAATAACCCCCCGGTTGATACGGAAGAAACGGGTGGGATCAAGCGCATCGGCAATTTCGTCCAGCGTATAGTCGACCAGAAACTTCTGCCCCGTGTACATGGTAAAGAAACTGTATCGGTCTTCGGTGAAAAAATAAGCAATGTCGGTCACCTCGACAGAGAGCATCCGTTGCCCCTGCCGCACCAGAAACCGCTGCCGATAGTCGCGGGTGGATTGGTTCTGAAGCTGTTGCAGCAGTTTCTCAATGTTCAGCCCAGGAGAGACCGCCGACCGGCTGCGCAGATCCTCATACTTTTGAAGGCTACGCTGTAAATCATCACGCTGGATGGGCTTCAACAAATAATCGATACTGTTGACTTTAAACGCCTGAAGCGCGTACTCGTCGTAAGACGTTGTAAATATGACAGTACTTTTTACGGTCGTTCGCTCAAAAATTTCGAAGCTTTGCCCATCGGCCAGCTCAATATCCAGAAAAATTAAATCCGGGTCAGGCTGTCCGTTAGCCCGCAGGTTTTCGAGCCAGGCTACTGTATCGTCGATACTAGCTGTTACACCCGATACGGTTAGTGTCGGGGCTACTTCCTGCAATAATTTCTGAAGCTTGCGAACCGCTAATTCTTCATCTTCAACTATCAGAGCATTCATGCGTTTGTTTGTTTTTTCGTCAGCAGCGGTAATGTTATCGTAAAATATTCTGGTCCCGTTTCAATCGTAGGCACCGGACAGGCCAGAAGTTCGTATTTAGCCTGAATATTGTTCAAACCGACTTGAGTGGAATCCATCTTCACCGATTCTGAGCGGCTGGTTTTCTTTTGAAGATTGTTTCGAACCACTAGGTTGCCCTGATCGGTTGTCAGAATGTCGATGCATAAAGGTCGGCTCGCCAGAATAACATTATGCTTTACGGCATTTTCGACCAGCAGTTGCAGTGTCAGTGGGGGAAGCTGGTGTTGTCGATACTGATCAGCCACCTGTACATTCAGTTGCAGCCCATCACCATGCCGGGTTTTGAGCAAGTGGAAGTAGGAATCAATAAAGGCCAGTTCTTCATCGAGGGATGCCAATTCATCGCTTTCGTCACCAATTGGCGTTTGAAGGCTGAACAGAGCCGTTGGCCCGACCAGTTTATTTGGGTGTCGGCCGGAACTAGCCGCCGAACCAGACCGCTGGTTGGTTTGAAGCATATAGCGATACACCCGGGCCATCTGATCGACAAAAAGCTCGGCCCGTTTGGGCTCCTCGGCAATGAGCGACGACAGGGAGTTCAGGCTATTAAACAGAAAATGCGGATTGACCTGGCTTCGCAAACCCTGTAACTGCCCCCTCAGATTTTCCTTCTTCAATTTTTCCTTATTCATCTGATACTGCTGCCAGCGGTACATGGAATAAGAGGTTTCATAAATACCTACCAGCAGAAAAATAGCCACCAGATCGAAGCCAAACACGGCAGGCACGGTTTCGTAAGTCAACTGCGAACTGAACGGTCGGAATCGAATAAACAGCCACGTGTATATGGTCAGAAAAGTAGTCGAAAGACCGATAAAAGCCAGGCAGAGCAGCCCAGCCCTTACGAGTGTCTGGCTTAGTTCGGGATAACGACGAGCAATGGCATCGGCAACCCAATCGTGACCGATGAACGCTATCGTCGACAGAAGCCAAACAAATACGGTAGCGCCCAGAAACGTTGACAGGCTTTGCAGGTACGCTTCGCCCACCAGGAAGTAGGTGATCAATGGAACGAACCACGGCATCAGCAGCACATACGACCACCCTCCGCGCGTCGTTAGGCGTAGCCAACGGCGTGCACGATCAAAAGGGGTTATGCTGCGTGTGGACATTGATAGGTTGTTAAACGTGATGACGTGTTAATGAAGGTAAAGATATTGGTCTACATAGCGCCAATAACAGCCAAATTTGTGTCAATTGACTATTAAATGTTGTGAATTGTAGAAAAGAGTTTAAGATGTGAGCAGGGTAGTACGATCGAAACTAAGGTTTCGGGCTACTTTTCGTTTGTTTTCATACCAGATTAGGGGTTAACAAGGGTAATTCGACTCGAAACTGTGCCTCATCCGCGTCAACCCTAATGGCTTTCTCCGTTAATAAGCGATATTTGGCCGCCAGGCTACCTAAACCTGCCCCACCCGTTTCCAATCGGACTGACCGGGCCTGTCGATTGTTGGAGACCTGCACCCAACCTGTATCCGTAATCGTAATGACAATCCATAACGGATGTGTAGCCGACATGGCATTGAATTTAATGGCGTTATCGACCAGCGTCTGTACACTAAGTGTGGGTAATGTATAAGCGGTGTAGTTGCTATTTACCAGAGAAGGTAGTTGAATCTGAAGACTCTGGCCATAACGAACGGCCAGCAGGTCGGTATAAGCCTGAATAAAATTCAATTCAGCCTGTAGCGTGGCCAACTCTCCAAGGGTTCGGGTCACAGGCTGTCCATTACGCCGGTCGGCCTGTAGCATATATCGGTACACAACGGCCAGTTTATCAACAAATCGCTCAGCCTGTTGGGGGTCTTCACTGATCAGCACCGATAACGAGTTGAGCGCATTGAACAAAAAGTGCGGATTCAACTGCCCTTTGAGGGTGTCATACTGGTGCTGCAAGGAAACCCGCTGCAACTGCTCACTTTCGGTCATATCCTGTTTCCAGCGAGCATAGGTGTAAAATAACCCGAGTGCTACACACAGAAATACATCGAAAATAGCGCCTAATAGCCAGATGGGCCGCACAGAAGCCCAACTAAATTGCACCCCCGTTACCGGAACCAGGCTATATACCCACACATCAAGAATAGCCAATCCGATCGTTAACCCTAACACACTCACCAGCATCACTAATGAGCGACGAATGGTTTGGTGGGCTGCCGGATAGCGTCGTATGGCCCACCATACAGTAGAGGTCAACGTAACAATGGAGAGCCAGTATAAGCCAAATACAAGGACTGTTCCGACAAGGAATCTTGTCGGGTTGCTGAAATACGAAGGCCCAATGAAGTAGTAATTACCAATTGGAAATAGAACAGGCATCATCAGCAGATGATACCACCATTCGTATTTTGAAAAAAATTTCGGTCGACAGATAGGCACTAGTTTCAGGCCATCAGCTCGTAAAGTAAGCCAAAGCACCTAGTCGAAGTTGGTCAATACCAGGCTAACCTTTGGGCCATTGCTGCACGAATTGTTAAAAAGGATGAATGAATTGAGAAAAAACGCGTATGAACTGTACGGAGGCCCACGGTAAATAATTCCCTGCCGATCAATTGTAGAAAATTTTCCACAGCTACCACTTACCGATGCCTAAATGGTCGTCACTAGCGATGAACATTCCGTGTATATTCGTCCAAAATCTATTAATTTAGTAGTCTGTCTAGTCATATCCTAGGCACTACCCTTCCTGTCCATGCTCCAAACTGGTTATCAACGGCTGACTACCTTCTTTTCGAAATGGGAGCTTTGGTATCATGCGTTAGTGATGCCCATCATATTCCCCATTGGGCTTTATTATTTAATCGGTCCGGTATTTTTGTCTGATTGGCGTGTCTTTGTCGCTGGCCTTCTGATTGGCATCATCAATTATGCCTGGGCCGTAGTTGTGTTGACCTTACTGGTACGCCAGATCATTGCCCGCTTTCCCGACGTAAAGCAAACCGTTGCCCGAACCCTGGTCATGCTGGGTCTGATACTGATCCTGACCGTGCTCATTACCACAGCCGTCCTGTTTCAGTTTAGCCTGATTCCCTGGTTTGGTACGCAGTTCAACTGGCCCACGATCCATGCGTTATTCTTGCTGGATGTTATTTTCGATGTTTTCCTCTGCATTACGCTCAATGCGTTTTACGCGTACCGGCAGTGGTCAAACGACCAGACCGAAAATGAGCAGCTTCGGCAGGCCACCTATCAGAACCAGCTTGATGCCTTGAAAATGCAGATCAATCCGCACTTTCTGTTTAATAGCCTGACGTCGCTTTCGTCGCTTATTGGCGAAAACCGCCAGCAAGCCAGCCAATTTGTTGACGAGCTTTCGAAAGTATATCGATACCTGTTGCAGGCCAATCATCATGAGTTGGTACCCCTCCAGCAGGAACTGGATTTTATTACGAGCTATGGGCATTTGCTTCAGACTCGTTACGGTGCCAGTTTACAGATTTCCTATCAGATTGATGGCAACTATCTCGACGCCAGCCTGCCTGCGTTAACGCTACAGGCCCTGATCGACAATGCTATGAAACACAATAGCATGGCGATCAATCATCCCCTGATTATTCGGATACAAACGATGCCTGAAGGGAAATTACTGGTTCAGAATAGTTTACATCGTAAAACCAATAAGGTCGAACAAATTCAGGCCAGACTGACAAACCTGGTAAACCGATACCGTTCACTGGGCAACGGCGACCTGGAAATTGAAGAAACAAGTACGCATTTTGGGGTCCGTATCCCTTTGTTAGCTCATTCTGTACAAGCGACCTATTAGCCCTATAAAACTTATTGGGTTCATCAAACAGCAAGCCATATACGTCTGTCCAATGAACCCAGTAAGAAAGTGTATCTCTATAACACGCCAGTTAAATAGCTGGCCGGGTAACGATAATATAATCCTGGTAAAAAGAAGTACCCGACTTACCCTGAATCCGAATTCGGTTGCTGCCTGCGTTCAATGAAATTGTCAGACTATACATCCGTTTCCCCCCATCGGTTCCTTCCAGAGGAAAATCAATAGGCGATCCTGAATTTACAATTATGGAAGCCAGACCAGGCGTTTGCGAATTGGTCTGATAGCGTATGGTAAGTGTGTAGTTGGAGGCTGTAGTGGGTACATCGGAAATGGCATACAGTAAATAATCGCCACTGGCGGCATAAGGCCCCCGTACATTGTTATCGCCCGGCGTTCCCGAATAGGTACCTGTGCCCGCAGCATCTTCGGCCTGTATTTTCCGGGAAAAGGGGGCGTTGTGTTCCCGCCGGGTTTGATAAGAGGGGGACGGGTACCCGCCGGAATTACGGCCCCATTGTCGAGTGTAAGTGTAAACCCTCCGGCACTGGCAGCCGCTTCAAAAGCCGCCTGCCCGGCACTGTTTAGCGGATACACATCCGTATCTCTTGTCGTGGTTGCCTGATAAATCTCCTGTCCATCGCTGGAGCGACGGATACGTACTAGTTGCGTACCAATTGCCATACTAAGGTGCTTAATGTAGATGTTGGTGGATTAAAAAATGTGCCATGGGCACAGAGGTATTGCGAATCAACTAAAAAAAGAATTGGACGGTGTTGAACAGGGCCAGCTTGCTTCCCTGTACGTTCACCTCGATCATGACATTGGGTACCGGATTGAGAATCAACGTCTCGTAACTGTTCTTGCCCCGACTCGGATCGAACACCCACACATCTACCGCATTCTCCTTGATACGGTACATCGCATCGGGGCGACCCCGACGGGCGTTAGGGGTGTTGACATAAGGCCCATCGAAGGCCGACGCATGTTCCAGAATGGTGGTGCCATCGGTTTTGGGCTCGACCCAGACCCCGGTATCCTTGAACTGATAGCGGCAGTACTGCCAGGGTGTGCCCTCGGTGCGGGCACATTGAGCGTAGTAGTAAGCGGCTTCGAAGCCCGCATCGTGCCATCGGCAGGGCTCGGTTGGGTAACCGGCCGAGGTAATGGGCGCTGGGGTGTTGGCTACTTTGGGTTGCCAGGTCCAAGTACCAACTGGTGCATTCGGGTCACCTGCTTTGACCTCATTGGGGTTTGTTCCATACTGGTCATACTGGCTTCTGACATCGAACACCATGTAGCCAATGGTGCGGCAGAAACCAATGCAGAAGATGTTGCCTACCTGCCAGTCGTAGTCTACCTGAGGATGTCGGTCGGTTTTCAGTGTTCCTAACGTGCCTACAGTCCGGTTGTATATATAGCCCGTGTGTAAGTTGCCGTCGTTCGGATCTAAAGCTTCAATTTTTCCCCAATCCAGGTAGATGAGCTTAGAAGGGGCAATGCCGGGCCGTGTCTCATCCATGCCTTTGGCCATCACCTCGGCGGCAAACGCCTTATTGTAATACCGGCTGGCATAGTCAGGCGTGTCGGCATAGTGCTTGATGATAGCCCCTACGCCTTTATTTTTCAGAATGGAGAAATAGCTGCAGGTTTGCCGGGCCCCATCCACCGACAGGATTTTACTTTTGAAGAGGGCATTATTGGGCATGGTATTCCCCCCCCTGGTACCTGATAGTTCCAGGGATCGCCGTTGTAGTTGGCTGTGCCACCATAGGTACCAAAGTCTCGGTAAGGAATGCCCAGCGAGTTGAGCGTAGGGTCGGCATATTTTCGTCGCCTGGCTTCGTACCAAGCTGAGTATTGGGGGGCCGTTTCCGGCATACCATAAGTGCCTTCCTGAATCTCATTGGCTTCGAAGAGGGCGCATGGGATGGTATTGCTGGCACGGTTGATGTCGTCGGTGCTGAGGCTCTTGCCGGGGTAGGCCCCGGCTTCGGTACCGGTATAGGGCCCAGGGGCGCCCGGAACAGCCAGGTTAATGCTGTGCGTCCAATTCACTCGTTGACTATTGCCCAAATTCGTATCCATGGCGGCAACCACGCCCCCTCTACGAGCCGATACTACGCTGTCGGATGTGGTATCGAACCGTTTACGGACAATCGTAAAAATCCGATTATCAGGTATAGTAAACGAAGGCGCATCTTTCGAACCGCGCGACTGCCAGATGTCGGTTGGAGCTAGCCAGGCTGGTCGTGTAACACGGTATGGCAGAATGGATGAGTCCGTCTGGGGAGGATCGGCCCCTAAAAACAATTGCACAAAAGCCCGTCTTGTCCAGTTAAACGGATGGTCGGTGTTCCACGCAATAGCCAACTGAATCGAGATGCTATCCCCCGGCCTGAAGTCATACGTAGTAGGCAAGCTCTTAACGGCGGGCATTCCCCCAATGAAATAAAAGGTAGACTCTCCGGGATTCAGCGTAAACTGAGCGGTATTCACGACACGAGCTTTGCCATTACTCCACTGAACTACGGGTGTAAACAGATTGGGATTGGCTACTATTATTTGAACCGGAATATCCCCAACGGGTTTAAAGTCAGCATTGGCGGCCGATACGTACGTATCGTAAACAATAGACTCGGCAGAGAACTCACTATTTAAGGCTGTTACAGATGTATCATTGGCCATATGTCTTCTTACTATTCAAAAAGAGGTACATCAATCCTGATAAATCTCCTAAAGACAAAAATTAGGCCAAATGCATATTCCTTCATAAGAAACTGACAGGCAACGCATTACTGTAAATTCTTGATTTATTCTTTACTTTTTGAACATCCGTATCGCTCATATCCACCAGTACACCACGGCAACCACTGACTAAAGCCACCAGCAAACGGTTCTTGCTTCGTTTTCAACGAGACAGCCAGCATAAACGACACTTCATGCTGAAAGCGGGTGCCGTTTTCAAAAAATAGTCTCTATTTGCAGGCGTAACAATCCGATCTGGTTTAGTCAGTTTATCATGATTCAGTCCGTTGCGGCTTTCTATCGGCGTCTACCGCACGTTCGTCCCCAGACTCAGTGGCATTTTCTGCTGTTGTTTCCCTGGTTTATTCCCCTTCTAACCTACTGGGTCATAGGCGATCAATACTGGTCGGATGTAAAGACGTTTATCCCAGCGACGGTATTAAACCTGGCCATTGCAGGCACCTGTCTGTTTACACTCGATCAACTTACTCAGCACGTCATTCGTCGTTATCCCGACCTTGACCAGACCTGGCAGCGAGTCTGGAGATTATTGGCGGCTTTTATGCTGGTAACGCCCTGTTTCGTTTTTGGCACAATTGGACTTTACGGACATTTTCATTTGTTTGGCTATACCTACGACGCTACGGCCTTACCCATTAGCCGTATTGCGCTGATCAACATCCTGGCGAATTTATTATCGGTAAGTATCGACGAAAGCACTTATTCCCTAAAAAAATGGCGGGAGAATACTTTTGAGAAGGAGCAGTTGAAAAAAATCAATATTCAGAGTCAGTTGGAAAGCCTGAAGAGCCAGGTAAATCCCCATTTTCTATTCAATAGCCTGAATACACTATCGTCGCTAATTGACGACGATCCTGAAAAGGCTGAAGAATTTGTCGATCAGATGGCGAATGTATATCGATACCTGCTGCAGACCAATGCGGGCTCACTCACGACGCTGCAAACGGAATTGTCGTTTATTCAATCCTACTTCCACCTGCTAAAAACTCGCTACGGGGCTGGTATTTTTTTAAGCGTCGATGTAGCCCCCCGCTATACCAACTTCCTGCTTCCTCCGCTCACATTACAGATGCTGGTCGAAAATGCCGTCAAACACAATGTCATTCTGGCCAGTAAACCGCTTGCTATCGATATCAAAACCACAGACGACGGCCAGCTTCTGGTACTGAACAATCTTCAGCGAAAAACCGGACGGGTTCTCTCCAATCAGGTCGGCCTGTCGAACATAACCGCCAAATATCGACTCCTTACGCACACCACGCCCGTCGTTTCCGACGACGGGTACTATTTCATGGTGCTCCTGCCCTTACTCAGCCCGGCAAAAGCCCTCTAATCCAGCCGGATCATTGCCTAATTATCGCGATTGGGCAGCCAACAAAGTTGCTGGAAGGGAGTTATCCCGGTATGCAACAAAACACCTATTAATTATGCCAAGAGGAGACAAATCGGCGTATACCGACAAACAAAAGCGGCAGGCCGAACACATCGAAGAAGGGTATGAAGATCGGGGTGTATCGCAGGAAGAAGCGGAACGCCGGGCCTGGGCAACGGTCAACAAAACGTCGGGTGGTGGCAAGAAAAGCGGTTCAGGACGCAGCCACCACTAACTAACAGCACCTGTACCCTTACGAACAGAAAAGCCCCGGCGATCAACTTGCCGGGGCTTTTGCTATCAATACCTTAACGTCGGGTGCAGATAGAGTCTTACTGATTATTTGGTAGCCGATATGGTAAACACTTCACCACTGCCATCTTCGCCTTCCAGGCTAAGTTTATTCCCGTTTACTTTGGCAATCACGTTGTCGTTGTACCGTAACTCAACCGTTCCGCCAGTTTCCACAACCGACACATTGCTGGCGGCATCATCGGCATAGACCGCATTGTTCGATTTCAGCAGCAGGTTCATTTTGATCGATACTGTCGTTGCCGACTGGCGGGTTACCGTAATCGTCCCTTTCAGGTTCGTTTCACTGGCCGGATAGGTTTGCCCACCTGTTGCCAGTTCGGAAAAAGTGTAGGTACCCGCTACCCGAGCGCCCAGATCGGGATTTAGATCCGTACCCGATTTTTTGCAGGCGGACAAAGACGCGACGAACAGAATCGCCAGGATCGTAAAAAAGCGGAAAGAGAATCGTGTGTTCATAGTAGTTGTTGTTTTTGGTTATAAGAGGCTTTTGATGGCCGGTGGTTACCGGTCTGATGATGCAAAGGTGGCCTATAGGTAGCGCCTGCCGAAGTAGCTTATGCACCAACTGTCAAAAGAGAAGGCTCAACAGGAAAATCTGCCGGATGAAGCGAAGGCTTCGAAACTGATCGTTAGTTCCAGAATCAGGTGACCTAAAAGTAAAATTCAGATAACTACACGCAATAATTTATCAACTCATACTAGTCTTTCAGGCACAAATCATTTGCTTTCCTGACTCAAAAAGCACGGATATTATCGATTGTGAGTACACCCAGTTTCTCTATCCTTTTCCAACACCGTCAACCACGCATCAGCCTGTATCTGGCCGATTCAGCCTTACCGCTAAATCGATTTCTCCGGTCAGTAATCGGGCGGCAGCTCAGCAACACGGTAGGAACTCAGCAGGTACAATTCAGCCTGAGTGGGGGCCAACTCGACGATGAATGTGGGGTCAGCCGTATCAGTGCCAATGCGGGCAGTTACTCCAACATCACGGTGAGTGTGGCCGATGACAGCGGGGGCACCTATGATGTCAACCGGCTCAACAACATCTACGCCCGAATCATTAACGGACTTTGAGGCAGCTATTCCATCAAGTGAGTAATTGCGCTGCTTATCTAACTATAGTTAGTACAATTGCTCACCTGGTAAACGAAGAGTCGTCAGTTAGTAACCCAAAGCTACCCGTTATTCAATTCCACTAGGCAGTTATTCATTGAACAGGGTACTTTGGGGTATGAAAACGATCACACTTATCAATTGGGTCATTGTTGGTATCTATGCCATCTTAATCCTGGTTGTGTTAATACCTTCCACATCGCAACAAGACGCAGCCGGAAAGGGCATGGCAGCCGGACTTATCTTTCTGGGTTTTGTTTTCCTGGCCTTACTCTCGGGTTTAAATCTCCTCCCCTACTCGTTCGCCCGAATTACGGCGATGGTTCTGGGCGGACTACCCCTCATTCTGGTTTTAATCAACCTGGTCGTCAGCCCGATGATTTCAGGCTGGCGCCAAAACACTTATGAGGCCGAGGATATAGCTCGTCAGAATGGGTCTTTTTATTTTCAGGATAAAAGCCGTCAGCAGGTGGCAGCAGCCATTGCGGCCCAGAATATCAATGATCTCAAAGCCGCTCTTGAAAAACCGCTGCCAATGCTCAATGAGTCGGGGGTTGAGCATACTACTTTGCTGGATTTCGCTGCCTTTCAGGCCATGCAGAACTTGTCTCCCCAAAGTTTGAACGTTATGGAGCTACTGATTGAAAAAGGAGCCACGTTCGAAAATACAGATAGCCTGCATACGCCTACGCCCTTTCGGATCATGGAAGGCCCAACCGAGCTGTTGGCCTGGTGTTTAGCAAATGGCGCGAACCCTGACATGACAGACGAAAAAGGGCAACCACTGCTGCTTGCGGCTTTGTATTCGGGCAATGAACATACTGATAAAACCAAAAAGGTAGCGCTGTTACTGGATCGAGGTGCTGATCCAAATGCTAAATCACCTCACAACGAACTGACCATCGAAACATCACCCCTGATTTTTGCCGTTGACAATGAATTATGGGAAATCGGCAACCTACTTCTGGACAAAGGCGCGATTCCTGATTATGTGACTCAGGGTGACCGAACAGCCTTAAACGTGCTCAGCTACAGAGAGTCGGGCTATACAAAGCATGGGCAACATCTGCCTACTGAACTGCTTGCCTTTAAAGACCGCCTGATTGAAAAGCTGGCCCAAAAATGACCAACTAGTTTGTCCGTACCTTACCAATGCAGCGCAGGAGCTTCAAGGAGGCTCCTGCGCTGCATTGGTAAGGTACGTTTTGCTTATCGACCGGTCGTGAAGACAGAGGTACGCCGGGTCGGGCGGATTACTGTCGTCTCCATCCCCAGCAAGCGCGAACGCTGTGCCCTGAAAATTGTGCGGAGTTGTCGTGTTGTTGTCATTGTCTTTGTTGTTTTTAGTTTTTAGAGGAAGGTCAATTGATTGATTAAAATTTCGCAGTTAGTCCTAGCTTCACTGCCGAAACGCCGTAGCCCACTTCAGCAAAGGCACCAACTTTAGGACTGAACATAAAGCGAGAGCCGAGGTGTAGACCTACCCAAACACCACTGTTATAACCACTAGAGTAGTAATAGTAATCGGAATAGCCCGAACCTGCATACCGGAATCCCAGCGATGCGCCAATGTACGGATCGAAACTGTTCGACTGCACGTTCAGGGCTTCACCCAGGTGATACGATCCACGAGCACCGAAATACACGAAGTTATACCCGCTGGAGTAGTAATAATTGTAATGGTAATAATCGATAGAGCCGCCAACCGAAAAGTTGTTTTTCACGTCCGCTTCCACCGATACGCCCACCGGGAAACCGCCCCCGTAGTACGTTGCCAAACCCAGCCCCAGATTCACATACACGTTCTTATGCCCACGTGAATACGTTGTGCGGGGCCGTACAGGAGCTGAGTGTGCTACGGGTTGCGAACGTGTTTCAGCCGGGCGAGCTACCGGGGTTTCCTGAGCGGGGGCGGCAGCCTGAGCCTGTGTCGGCTGTTGCTGGGGGCGGGCCGTTGCCGGAGCAGTGGCTGGGCGGGCGGTTGTGCTGGTGGCTGGGCGGCTGGCCGATGAATAAGGACGGGCGGCTGGTTTGGTCGCTGTGCGACGAACCGGCTGCTGAGCCAGTACCGAGGAAGCCGAAAGAACAATAGCCACGGCCAGGGTTGTCAATTGTGTAGTCGTTTTCATTAGTCGTTGTTGTTTTTGGTTTTCGTAAGGAACGATACAAACCTACAACAACCCACCCCCGGTAGGCCAGAGCCCACTGCCTGAATTGCGAAAACACTCCCCTGAACTGTAACAGACGGTATTTGAAACAACAGCACTAATATGTCTAGACGATACCGCTATCGCATTTTCCATCAAACCATTTAACCAACCAATCCTATACTGTATCAACCGCTCAGTAGCTGGGTATCAATGAATACAGGCTGGTTTTTGTATCTTTGTTTACCCTCTTGAAAACCAACAAGTCAATTAATGACGTACGAAGCCTGGTCTCCGCTCTTTCTGGGCATGGTACTGGCCATGTTATTGGCCAATTCGGTGCAATGGTTTATGTACCGGGAGCGCATCTATGGCATTTATTCGGTGTACACGCTGATCTGGGCAATCTATTTCACGATCAACCATTTCTCGTTACCCTACAATATTTCCAACTTCTATAAGCTGATTCTCTCCTACTCCGGCTACATCCTTTACCTTGAACTGGCCAAAATCTTTCTGAACCTGAAAGATCGGCCCCGGTTTCTTCGCTGGGTCATTATTGTGCAGGGCCTGCTGGTCGCTTATTGTGTCGTAAAGACCTATATCTACCTGTTTACGGATTTCTGGCAGACTAAACTCCATACCATTCTGCTACAGCCAGTTCGCTTTGCGCTGCTATCAGTTGGTGCCTACATCGTGTACTCGTTTTTCCGGTCCAAAGATGTGGTCGCACGTTTCTTTGTGGCGGGTACGGCTTCCTTATTAGTCAACCACGCCATTACAACAATCCTGCTGATTCATTCGCCTAACATCAGTGTCGATTTACCGTTCTGGCAGCATCCTGATCTGTTCGTTCAGACGGGCGTTGTCCTCGACTTAATCTTTTTCTCGCTGGGCATTTCGTATCGACATCGGCGGGAAGCCGTCAATAAAGCCGTTGTGGAAAAGGAACTGGAACGCGAACGGGAACAACACCATCGTGAATTTCTGGAGGCTGACCTGGCCTTACGGAAAATGCAGCAGGAAAAAACGGAGATGCAAATGCGGGCTTTGCAGAGTCAGATTAATCCGCACTTCCTGTTTAACGGCCTCAATACCCTATCATCGCTGATCGATGAAAATCCGGGTCAGGCGGGTGAGTTTGTCGACGAACTGTCGAAGGTATACCGCTATTTATTGCGAAGCAACGACGCTGAACTGACCACCCTGGGTGTTGAGCTGAGTTTTATTAGCTCGTACTTCCACCTGCTCAAAACGCGGTTTGGCAGCTCGGTTCGTTTAGACGTCGATGTTGACGAAAGCTATAAAGATTCCCTACTTCCTCCCCTGACGCTCCAGCTATTGGTCGAAAACGCAGTCAAGCATAACGTTGTACTTCGCCAAACGCCACTCCATATCCGCATTCGAACAACCCCGGCCCAGCAGTTGATCGTAGAAAACACCCTGCAACGAAAAACGATCCGAGTAGAATCGAACGGGGTAGGGTTGTCGAATATTGCCGATAAGTACAAGTTGTTGAATCAGTCCGCCCCACGCATTGAAGAGCAGAATGGCTGGTTTCAGGTTACTCTCCCCCTACTGATGCCGCAATCAGTTACAGCCAGTATCGTCACGGAATCGTAACAAAAAAACCTGCGCGCAAAGGCCCGCAGGTTTTTATTAGACAGCTAAAGGTGTACTGCCAAAGCAGTTACTCAAGTAAAAGTACGCAATTCTTCTGGCACCGCCAAAGAATCGTCGGGTTCGTATGGTTACTTCTTCACAAACTCACGATGATAAGCCGCCCGGTACAACTCTTCTTCGGGAAGGCTCTTGAAATAGTCGTAGGTGATGCGTAAACCCTCTGCCCGTGAGACTTTTGGCTCCCAGCCCAGAATCGCTTTTGCCTTGGTAATATCGGGCTGGCGCTGTTTCGGATCGTCCTTAGGCAGATCTTTAAAAATCAGTCGCTGATTGGTACCTGTTAGTTTAATGATTTCCTCACCGAATTCCTTGATGGTAATTTCAGATGGGTTTCCGATGTTGACTGGGTAGGCATAATCGCTCAGCAACAACCGATAAATTCCTTCGACCAGATCGTCAACGTAGCAGAATGAACGCGTCTGACTGCCATCACCAAACACGGTCAGGTCTTCACCCCGTAGTGCCTGCCCGATAAACGCCGGCAACACCCGACCGTCGTTCAGACGCATACGCGGACCATAGGTATTGAAAATCCGAACGATACGGGTTTCCACCCCATGGTAAGTATGATACGCCATGGTCATGGCTTCCTGAAACCGCTTTGCTTCGTCGTACACACCCCGAGGGCCCACAGGGTTAACATTGCCCCAGTACTCTTCATTCTGAGGATGAACGGTTGGGTCGCCATACACTTCCGATGTAGACGCAATCAGCACCCGGGCATTTTTTACCCGCGCCAATCCTAGACAGTTATGAATACCCAGCGATCCTACTTTCAGCGTTTGGATCGGGATTTTAAGGTAGTCGATCGGGCTGGCTGGCGAGGCAAAGTGCAGAATGTAGTCCAGTTGACCCGGCACATGGATGAATTTGGATACATCGTGGTGATAAAACTCGAAATTGGGCAGGTGGAATAAATGCTCAATGTTGCGGATGTCCCCAGTGATGAGGTTATCCATGGCAATCACATGATAGCCTTCCTTAATAAACCGATCGCAAAGGTGCGATCCGAGAAATCCGGCCCCGCCGGTGATCAGTACACGCTTCATTAAAGTCTGGTTTGTGAAATGAGTGGATAGACCCATACCTGTCGATTGCTCTACAGACATCGATTTACCTGCACACAACTACTTTAAACTCGTATTGTAAAAACTCAAAGAAAGTATAATTTAAATCTTCAGATTGATACCCAGCAATAGACGGATCAATCAAAGTTGGCACAAAAATAGAATACATCGCATACGATTGAGTAAGAATACGACCGTATACGATGTATAAATAGTTAAATAGCCGCTAAACTTTCTGTTCGACGGGTGCTAAGATCGGCTCACGACCTATGGAATAATAGGTGTAATTCTGTTCCCGAATCTGGTCAAGCTCATATACGTTCCGTCCGTCGAAAATGACTCGGTTTTTCAGCAGCAGATTCATCTTCTCGAAATCGGGAGTACGGAACAGCGGCCATTCGGTAATAATCACCAGGGCATCGGCGTCGTCGAGGGCAGCGTATTGTGTGTGGGCATAGGTAACCGCATTGCCAATCTGCTCACGAACATTATCCATGGCTTCAGGGTCGTACACCGTAACTTTTGCACCGGCATCCAGCAACGCCCGAATGTTATCCAGCGCGGGAGCCTCCCGGATATCGTCGGTATAGGGCTTAAACGCCAACCCCCAGACTGCAATGGTTTTGCCTTTTAAATCACCACCGAAGTGATTCAGGATAAGCGGCATTAGCTTCGTTTTCTGCTGATAGTTTACCTCCATAACCGATTTCAACACCTTGAAATCATAGTCGAAATCTTTAGCTGTTTTGGCTAGTGCCTGTACATCTTTAGGGAAGCAGCTACCTCCATAACCGATACCAGCAAACAGGAATCGCTTCCCAATCCGGCTGTCGGTACCGATGCCCCGACGAATGTCATCGACATTAGCACCCGCACGTTCGCACAGGTTCGCGATTTCGTTCATGAAGGTAATTTTCGTGGCCAGGAATGCGTTGGCAGCATATTTGGTCATTTCTGCCGATCGTTCGTCCATAAAAATGACGGGGTTACCTTGGCGTACCAATGGCGCGTACAGCTTGTTCATGACCGCTTTTGCCCGCTCTGATTTGGTACCAATAACTACCCGATCGGGCTTCATAAAGTCTTCAACAGCCACCCCTTCCCGCAGGAATTCGGGGTTCGAAACGACATCAAAATCAACCTTGGCGTTATCAGCAATGTGGGCGTATACTTTCTCAGCCGTTCCGACCGGCACTGTACTCTTATCGACAATAACAGCATATTGGCTCAGAATCGGCCCTAAGTCGCTGGCTACTTTCAGAATATACTTCAGATCGGCAGAACCGTCTTCGCCGGGTGGGGTTGGCAGGGCCAGGAAGATTACCTCAGCTCCTTTAATACCTTCCTCCAAATCAGTAGTGAACGACAGGCGCCCTTCTTCAACATTGCGGTGAAATAACGTTTCGAGGCCCGGCTCATAAATGGGGACAATCCCGTTATTTAGTTTCTCAACTTTTCTGCTATCGATGTCAACACACGTAACCTGATTGCCGGTTTCAGCAAAACATGTTCCGGTAACAAGACCTACGTATCCGGTTCCTACAACTGCTAATTTCATAAATATAGTTAGCTAATTTTTTTACAAGATTTTATAGACGTTTTGTTGATGTCCGTTGTCACAAAAATAGGAGTTTTTCAATAACTCCCCCTACTATTTACCTAATAGTGATTAATCGGCAAATTGGCTCACCAGAATAAATTACTTACCAAAGCCTCATTTCTTAAATTGTCAATATGACACTATAAAAATTTAAAAAGTATCTCTTAGTTTATTAATACACATTTTAATATCTCTAAACACTTCAATAAAGCAAATAAATCGCCAATTGGTAACACATAGTACGATTCTAAAAAAAGCTTGGACTTGTACCATATTATCACTAAATTTCTACTTAATCGCTTCATCAGGCGGCTTTTTTTTATGACAAACGAAATTGTAGAAAATCAAGAATTAATATCCCAATCTATCCGCGAACTGAGTGAACGACTTATTCGTCCTTACAGTCGTCAATGGGACGATGATCAGCATTTCCCATCCGATTTGTTCCGGCAATTGGGTGAACAGGGGCTTATGGGAATGCTGGTACCCGTATCGTATGGAGGGTCAGGATTGGGCTATCGCGAATATGTAACGGCCATCGTTGAGCTGTCGCGGGTTGATGGAGCCGTTGGTTTGTCGATGGCTGCTCACAACTCGTTATGCACTAATCATATCCTGCTATTTGGTAACGAAGCCCAGAAACAGACCTACCTGCCCCGCCTGGCCACGGGTGAATGGTTGGGAGCCTGGGGACTAACCGAACCCAATACGGGTTCTGATGCGGCCAATATGCGCACAACGGCTACCCAAGATGGCGACTATTGGGTTTTGAATGGGTCAAAAAACTTTATTACCCACGGAAAAAGCAGTGATGTAGCTGTGGTTATAGCCCGTACAGGCCCACCCAACACCCAGCACAATGCAACAGCCTTCATTGTAGAGCGACGTACTACCGGTTTTTCGGGTGGCCGCAAAGAAGACAAGCTGGGGATGCGCGCTTCCGAAACCGCCGAAATGCTATTCCAGGATTGCCGCATTCCCGATAGTCAGCGTTTAGGGGAAGTAGGTGATGGGTTTGTTCAGTCATTAAAAGTATTGGATGGTGGTCGTATTTCAATAGCCGCCCTAAGTTTGGGCATTGCGATAGGTGCCTATGAAGCGGCTTTGGTTTATGCCAAGGAGCGGGAACAATTTGGGCAACCCATCGCCAATTTTCAGGGAATCAGTTTTAAACTGGCCGATATGGCAACCGACATCGAAGCGGCTAAATTACTTACCTATCAGGCCGCGGACCTAAAAGATGCCGGTAGACCTGTCACAAAAGAATCGGCCATGGCGAAGTTGTTTGCGTCAGAAACGGCTGTACGGGTAGCCAACGAAGCTGTACAGATCTTTGGTGGGTATGGTTATACCAAAGATTTTCCGGTTGAAAAATTCTACCGGGACGCCAAACTATGTACCATCGGTGAAGGCACCAGCGAAATACAAAAAATAGTGATCTCGAGGCAGATTCTGAAATAGATAAAAGAAAAGAGCTGGATAGAGGTAGGGAATTCCCTACCTCTATCCAGCTCTTTTCTTTTATCTATATTCCAGCTATACTGTACTGCTCCGACCTTTTATAAGGGCAGCAATACCCAGAATAATAACAGCGCCTACAAAGGCAGTCAGTATCTGCTCGACAATACCGCCATCGCGGCCAAAAATCCAACCGCCCACAAACCCTCCGGCTATACCCAGCAGGATTTCAGCGAATAAGGAAAACGAAAACCGTCTGAACACGAGGTCGGCCAGCCAACCGGCTACGGCACCAACTAAAATTGACACTAAGATTCCCATGACTTTTATCGTTGAGTGAACACTAGTAATTTGTAATAAAACAGCTATATAACTGTACCCGCAACGATTTGTTTATTTTTTATCCCTATTACGGCCAGCATCCGGCCAGTATTGCCGTTTTCGGCTCGATATGAGAAGTAATCACGGTTGTTGATCACGGTTGAAAAAGGCGAAATTTCAATCTGTGCTTCCGGAATCCCGAACTTGACTAACAGTTGCGCGTTGGCTTTTTTCAGATCGACAAAGTATTTCCCCGTTGTTTCATCCTGTCGTTTGCATGCTGGGTCAAACTGATCGGCTACTTCCAGGCCGACTTCAAAAGAGCATTCATCAATGCAGGCGCCGATGTAGGCAAAACAATCAATGCTCCTGGTACCAAATTGTTGCTGCATGCAGGCCAGCGTTTTAGTTACGATTTGCCCGACTGTTCCACGCCAACCCGCATGAATAGCCGCTACGGCTTGCTGTTTAGCGTCGTAAATCAGGATAGGTACACAGTCGGCAACCGTAACGCCAACCAGTATTCCTGGCTTATTGGTAATGAGCGCATCATAACCTTCGTATCGGCCGGCTTCAAGGGCATACAACACCTCAGTACCATGTACCTGATATGAAGAAGCCAACTGGTCGGCGCTGGCACCGATTGCGGCAAAGAACCGACGTCGGTTTTCATCTACATTAACAGGCTGGTCAGCGGTGTTAATACCCAGATTGAGTGATGCAAATGGAGCCGGGCTAACGCCACCATGCCGGGTACTTTCTGCAGCAATTAGGTTTTTTACGTCGGCAAATAAGGCCGGAACGCGACAGGAAGCTTCGGAAGAAACCAGGGATAAGGCCATATACAGACAGATTACTCAACAAAGTTGCAAGCTAACCACCAGCAATCCAACTGAGCCGTTTGCTCAATCGACCCTATTTTCTAACCATTCATCCAATCAGAAAACCGCTCCAGTAGTTTGCATTACATAGTACCATCCACAGCCTATATCTTTGTTTCACCAATCGGGAAGATCCCGGCCTGCTTAGAACATAACATAAACAACATACTACAATGAAAACGCTCGTCAAAACCTTCGCTTTAGCCCTTTCGCTGGGACTTGTTTCTACAATTGCCACGTTTGCCGAAACCAATCCGGGTACCAAAGCGGCTCATGCTGCTACCTTTAAAACCGGCATTTACACAACGGTCAGTGGTAAACTGAATATTGCGCTCGATAAAGAAAAAGGCGGCCCTGTGGATATTCGCCTGAAAAGTTCCGATGGCCGGGTTCTGTACAACTATCGCCTAGGTAAAAAAGAGGAAATTTACCGGACTCAATTAAATCTGAATGATCTGGAAGATGGTATTTATCAGCTGGAAGTGACTAATGGCGTAGAAACCACCACCCAGACGGTCAAACTTTCAACCCACAAACCATCTATCGTGAACCGGGTCGTTGCGATACAATAACACTACAAATAGCCACCCATCCTGTAAATAGCCAGCACCCGAAGGAATTAACCCTTCGGGTGCTGGCTATTTACAGGAGCCCTCTAACTACTAAATACGTTCAGCATGGATTCTGACATGCATGGCTAAAGCAGCAATTATTGGCTCTGATAAACCGTCGCAAACTCTGTTGCAAACGCTTCCAGCTTGACCTTTCCTAATGTTGGCTTATGCCGATTGTAATCTTCCAACAGAGCCCCACTGTGTTGACTAGCCCCTAACTCAACAAAGCTCTCAATGATATGAGCTGGCAAGCCACGTTGTTCCATACCTTCCCGCATTTGTTCGCTGGTAAAAACCAGCCATTGCAAATCAAGCTTACCAATGGCAGTGCCCAGTATCTGAGCAATCTCACTGGCTGTCCGTTCATCACTTACCACGTAGCGGATGGTTTTACCCGTAGCGGGTTTCACCAACTCCTCAGCCGCGACGGCCGCAATATCGATGGGCGATACGAGTGCTATCCGATCATCGCCACCATAGTTTGCGCCCATTAGTCCAGCCTCTTTAATCATGTCGATAAAGCTGAACAAATTGTAGTAGAAATAACCCGCACGGAGATGGGTGACAGCCACGTCCGTCAGTTGATTGAACAATATTTCGGCATGATGTGCACCGAGAATAAAGCCCGTATCTTTAGTCAGATGGGCTCCATAACTGCTCAATAACACGACTCGCTTTACCCCCGTCTTCTGAATAGCCTGAACGTAGTGCTGGCTGATTCGGCGGTAATAGATTACCACATCCGTCTCGGCAAAGCTGGGCGGTACCATCGCAAATACAGCATCTGCACCCACCAACGTTGCTGTCAGAAAATCAACATCGTCCAGCGAGCCAATTGCAGCCGTTGCTCCCAGCGTCTCAATGGCTTCTTTCCTGTCGGGTTTACTACTGATCACGGTTACGGCATGGCCTTTCTGGACTAATTCTTCCGTGAGGGGTTTACCGATATGCCCCAGTGAACCGGTTATGACAACGTTCATCGTTTTTTCGTTTTTGTTTGCTACACAAAAGTCGAAATGCCTGATCGGTGTCTTGTAGCCGAATCCTGGGTTATTGTAGCCGTTTGTTAGCGTTCCTCTCAGCCGCTCACCTATTCTAATCTTGTAGGGGTTTCACGTAGTGATACAATTCGGTGATTCCGAGACTTTTTTACCGCACCGGCGGCCTAGCGGTTCAACCTAAGTCACGTTGATCATATCAATTGAACGACTGGCGAAATTCGAGTGGCGACAGAGCGGTTTTGTTCTTGAACAGTTTACTGAACGACTGCGAATGCTCGAACCCTAAGGTGAAGGCGATTTCACTAACCGACAAATCCGTTGTCGACAGTTTTTCTTTGGCCTTTTCGATCAGTTTGTTGTGAATATGCTGCTGGGTACTCTGCCCGGTCAGCACTTTCAGTAGGGTACTCAGGTAATTGGGCGATACATTCAAGGCATCGGAAATTGACTGAACAGTGGGTAACCCCTTCGTAACCAACGCGTCGCTATTGAAATAGTCGGACAGCAGATGCTCCAGCCGATCGAGTAATTTATGATTCGTGATTTTCCGGGTAATGAACTGCCGATGATAAAACCGATCGGCATACGAAAGCAGGAGTTCGAGATGAGCAATGATGATCGACTGGCTGAACTGGTCCATGTTGGCATGATATTCCTGCTGAATGCTGTGCATGATACCGGCAATGATCGTTTCTTCTTTTTCCGACAAAAACAGTGCTTCATTAACTGAATAATCAAAGTACTCGTACTGCCTGATCGTTTTTGCCAGAGTAGTGTTCCATAAAAAGTCGGGATGAATGAGCAACAGCAAGCCCGATTGGAGCCTGGTTCCAGTACCATCTTTACCCGCATCAATGCTAAAAACCTGACCGGGCGACATAAACGTCATCAGGCCTTCATCAAAATCGTATTCCTGCTGCCCGTATTTCATTTTACCATTGAAGTTCCTTTTTAGGGCAATGGAATAAAAATCGAACACTAAACTGGTGGGCTCAAATTCGTACAATTGCTTCAGTAGAGCCACATCAATCACACTGATCAACGGATGCTCAGGCTTGGGCAAGCCTCTGAACTGATGAAATTCAGCAATCGTTTTAATCCGGCACAGTCCTATTTTTACCATAGCTCAATATACTGATTTCTGATCAATACCATTTACAAACACCTTGCTATAGATCGGTTACATCACAACGGTTGATATTCATAAGAACCTATGCAAAGAAAAAGATTTTAGCAGCCAGTTCTGTATCCAAATCCTGACTTGTTGTAGCCGTTTCGTAGGTAAACACGTTTAGAACATTAACCAACAACCCCTATCATTTATGCCGACCTAATCGGGGCTTTCTTAAATCGTCCCCAGGCTATAAAAGCCGCCAGACTGGCAAAAACGATATTGACACCAATAACCGAGACTTCTCCCCGTATAATGTGGAAGACACAGGCACACAGCATAAGCACAATGATGCCACTAGCCGCTATAGGCGTAAGAATGGGCCGAATGCGCAGCCATGCAGGAAGAATTAGCCCCAGAGCACTCAATATATCAATGATGCCAGTCGCTTTTACCAGCATTGCCGGAATTTGCCCTGTCCACGGCCACATCGCCGATAGTTTGTCGATGGGTTGAAACAGCTTCATCCAGGCTGCCCAGATAAAACTGACAGCTAGTAGGAGCTGGACAATCCAAAGGAAGATATGAATAACTTGCTGTGATTGTTTCGGTGTTACCATTCTACAGAGATTTTGCATGAATGGAACAAAAGTATTTCTCCTTGCCTTCTGGCTGAAAGCGCTATCCAAATCGGCTGATACTAGCCATCAGGATAGTAATGCAGGAACAGAAACTGTACAAACACATGCTAACTGGTGAAGGTTGCCCCAAATCGATACGTTCGATCAACGATGCGTTAGAGGCCGTAGAAGGCAAATGGAAGCTACTGATCTTATTCACACTATCCTCTGGCCCTAAACGGTTTACGCAATTGGCCAAAGAGGTAGCCGGGATTACAGACAAAACCCTGTCAAAGGAATTGAAAAGTTTAGAAGAGAATAAGCTCGTTAAACGGGATGTGTATGATACATTCCCACCCACGGTAGAATACTCCATTACCGCCCACGGGCTATCGCTCGAAAACCTTATCGAGGCCCTTCATTACTGGGGAAAAGCCCACCGACGGGAAATTATTGGTAAAGAATAAGGGCAGCCTTTACCCTGCCGCACTTGTGGCTTGCAAGGTACTTTGAGAGCGTCAACGCCAGCTTATACAACCAGAAAACCAAGTAGCTAATTCGTTATTTTTCAATAAAATCCACCGCTTAATCAATCTTTTCGCGGTGAATTTTCGTTATCTGTTTATACAGCCTTTCTACTGATCTGGCGGTTGGTGAGAAAGGTCTTATCTTATGGGTAATTAAGAAATGCTGATTCTAGTTAGGGTCAGCATTTTTTGTTTATGGCACGTATCAGCCTAACATGTTGTCCCAAAAGTTCTCCTGATGCCCGATTGGACAGGTGCTTACAGAACAAACCCCTTACCAGAAAATCTGGTAAGGGGATTTTGATTACTAGGGGCTTTAAAACTCTTATTGGTATTACAAAAATAGCCGTTGAAATAGGGCTCGAACTAACCAGCGTCATACCCTGTGCTGATTATCGTCAGTGCCTATCAGCGGCAATGGCCTTAGAAGGGCTTTCTGGTCATACTAATTTGTCCGCTTTGTCCGACAGCGAACAACCTTTGTCCACAAGCGGACAGAACAGGAAAATGGCACAAGAAATAACTCATTGATTATCAAGAGTATTACCTAATTGGCACAGGCTTTGGATTAACTAGGGCATACCAGTAAACAACATCCTTAAACGCTAAACACAGCAACTACCATGTTACCACTACTGAATACCCTGGCCGCTTCAATCCTGTTGAGTGCTTCTACCCTGTTCAACCCAACTACGCCCAAAACGCTATCGTTCGATGCCAGCGCCTACGTAACCATCAACCACGAAATTCGGGTGGCTGTGCAGAAATCGACCGATATGCCGGTCGTCGTCCTGCTGAAGAACAAGAACAACAAAGTCCTCTATGAGCAAAGCATTGGCCGGAAAGAAGCCAAATATGCGGTCAAACTAAATGTAGAAGAGCTAGCCGACGGCGATTACGAACTAGAGATCAAATCGTCGGAAGGTAGCATCACCAAGCAATTGAATCTGTCGACCCAGGCTGTTCAGCAAACAGGTCGCACCATTGCCATGCAATAAGTTCAGGCAACCAGACACCTCATAAAACCCGGCTCAGGCCGGGTTTTTATGTTTACAGACGGGTCTTTAACTGACGCAGAATAGCCCGTAATTCATTGGGCTTCCGCATATAGGGTGACAGATCGAATAAAGCTACTTTACGAAATTCGACCGGATGGCTTTCACTTTGGAGAGAAATGTAACCTTCGCGGATAAACTGCCCATCCTTCTTAACGGCCTGATCGTAGTTGATCACGTTCCCACCACCAATTTGTGGCTTTTCGTACGAAAGCACAGTATCGCCTTCCACAATATGCTTCACGAGCGAATCGCCCAAGACCAACGCTTCGGCATGAACCCATTGATCGCCAGCGTAGGTCTTCGAATTGGAGTCGATACAATGTGGAGTAAACAGTTTTCCATTCATTACCACATTCGTACCAGGGGTACACAGGTTTGCGGTATGCCGTTCATGCTTCCCATCGCCCCCCAGCAGTTGCATCTCCAGCGAGACAGGAAAATCCTGCTTGAGCCCCATCGTTTCAGGAGCCTGTCCGTGTAGCATAGCGCCACTATTTCGAACGGCCCAACCAGGCCCACCCTTCACCTGATCGCCAACAAATCGGTATTCCACGACTAGTAAATAAGCAGAAAAAGGCTTTTTATAGAAAATATGGCCATATTGCTCATCAAAAGCGGTATACTGGTCATAGCGCACAACCAGTTTACCATCTTCTACCCGGAAGGTATTTCCATAGTTATCATTCAGCGGATGACCTGTTATTTTCACGGACCAGTCAGCAAGATCTTTTCCGTTGAAAAGCTGAATCCAACGATCGGCTAGCTTGGTTTTGGCAGACTGAGCCACACAAACGGTGGTCATAAACCATACACAAATTGGTAAGAGCAGTTGGCGCATAGGGGGTGTTGATCGATTAGTACAAACGATATCCTGTACAAAAAAGCCAAAGTAGCCGAAATTGTCTGGTTTTCTATAAAATAATCATGAACCTGATGGGTTCCATTACCTTACTAACAGTTGTATGACGATTCACATAGCAACGCTCCATGACTTGGACGAATGGCTGCAACTAGCGCTAGCACTCTGGCCCGACTCCGATTCGGATGAATTACGAGTGATACTGACCAACATTCATCAGTCAGCGAAAGAAGACGGATTTCTGGTACGGAACAGTCAGGGCGTAGCCATCGGCTTTATGAATCTATCCCTACGAACCGACTATGTACCGGGTGCCACAAAAATCCCCGTCGCCTTTCTGGAAGGCATTTATGTAGAGCCAGGGTATCAACAACAGGGAATTGGCTATACGCTTGTTCAGCGAGCCGAGCAATGGGCGCGTGACAAAGGTTGCCTAGAACTCGCTTCCGACGTACAGCTTTCGAATTCGACCGGGGAAGCGTTTCACAAGAAGGCCGGCTTTGAGGAAGTAGAACGAGTCATTCAATTCATCAAAACCCTGTAGTGTTTTTATTGCTGCCAGAGAAGTTAAATAAGCCGTTCAGACTGATAACTTATTGATTTAGTCGTAAAAGACGCTTTGTCAAAAATTTGCGTACAGGTTCATCATACAGCTTTAAACACACATAGGCCAATAGTACAGAACCCATGACAAGCGCTATAGCACCAGGCAACGATTGTTCGAAAGTGAGGTTTTTATTTTTTACCCACGCATAATACAAATAGATGAAGGGGTAATGAACCATGTACAGAGGATACGAAATATCACCTAAAAAGTTGCACACCCGGCTAGCAACTCTATCCATTGCTTTGCCTGAAGCGCCCAGATAAACCAGTACAGGAAAGATAAAAACAACACATACGGTGTCATATATACCGTTCAGCCATAGATTGTCGCTACCACCGATTCGAGGTATGGCTGATACACTGACAATAGCCAGGCTACCTATCCAGAAAGCCCCTTTTACACGCCCAGGCCGGAACACGCGGGACAGCAGAAGCCCAGCCGGGAATGAGAATAAAAGCCGTAGTGAACCACCGATCATATTTTCTTCGGTTAGCGAAAATCCAACGCATATGTCGCCGAGTGGCCCAAAAATGGCAAAGGCAGCTAATCCGCAACCAGCCAGGAAAACGACCAGAGAAAGCGCCGTGGTCGAAAGCGTACGGATATAGAATGCATAGAGAATATTACCGATATATTCAAAAAATAACGACCAGCTCGGCCCATTCAGTGGGTACATTTCACCAACGCCCCGGATTTCAAAATCAGGAGTTGCCGGGATTAGAAGCATATTTATGAGCGTAGCTATTACTAATCGGGATGGCGATACGTTGGAAACGTCCCAGGTAGCACAACCCTGAAAATAGAACATAGCCGCACCAATCAGTGCCCCAATTACCACCATAGGATGCAGGCGAATAAATCGACGTTTGATAAAGTCTTTTATTGTCATTGTATCCCATCGGTCATCATAGGCATAACCGACAACGAAGCCGGACAGGATAAAGAAGAAATCGACAGCCAGATAGCCATGGTTGATTCGCTGGTCTACATGACTGGTAGCAAAGGCTTCGAAGATGTGGAAGCACACAACGGTTAATGCCGCTACGCCCCGAAATCCGTCAAGTATGTTGTAATGCGGTTTTGTATCCGTAAAGGCAGTAGCAGAAAGCCCGTTTTTATCCATTGATTGTAGATGGGTTAGAACATAATTGGAAGCTGATTACAGTGTAGACCTTCCGATTGGGCGTGTTGGCTGCGTTTGGCCAATCATGTCGGAGCAAATCGAACCCACCCGGTTTACTTTGCTAAGAAGCCGGTCAGCCTTTCTGAAACGCAACACTTTAATGAGTGAATTAAAAATTTGAAGGCGAAAACGCATCGGGGCCTTGCCGAAACCGAATCTGGGGGATTGTTACCGTTTCATACCAGTATGACCGTAGTTGCTCGACGTAGGTTTTCCAGGCAGCATACGTAAACGGTTTATTGGTAAATGCATTGGCCCCTCGCAGATAAGACTCCCGCGCCTTACTTTCTTCCAGACTTGACGAAAGCACAATGACCGGCACCAGTTGACCAAAGGATTGATCGCGCAGCAAGGATAAAAAATCAAAGCCTGTTGAATCCGTTTTGAGGTCAATATCCAGCAACACCAACCGAAACACATCCTTATCTACATTAGCCAGATAAGCAGCAGCCTCGGTAAAATCACGGGCATGGGCTATGGTAGCCTCAGGAAAAACACGCTCAGCAACTCGCTTTAAAATATCAGCTATTGCCGGGTCGTCATCAACTAAAAGAATCGGGAATGAAGCGAACATACACAGGCTTATAAAAGCAAAAATAACAAATAAAATAGTTTTACCAGAGTGTCTAATTATAACTACCCTGTATAGCCTATCGATTGTGGCTGTTGTATTCTCGTCTCCTACGATTCGCTTTCCTATAATTTTAATCAACATGCATACAGAATAAACTACCGTTCAATAGGTTAGTTCTGTACGCATCAAATCATTACTGTCATGCACACAAACCGGGTACGATAGCCTAATCCCCGGTCGTTTATTCGGCTGCTTTTAGTTGCTCTACTTCTGGTGAGTGCGAAAAAATATTGGCTTGCCTGAAGGCTAAGGCAGCAAGGGCAATAGAACTGTAAAGTACTCTTCTTCTTCCCGAATTTCGATTTCGGTCTGCGTTAGCATTCGGTATTTGGCCGAGATGTTGGCTAATCCAACGCCATTGCTGGCATTACGGGCATTTTTACGCTGAAGATTGTTTCGTACCCGCAGATGTCCATTTTGGGTAGTATCGATTTCGATTAATAAGGGACGACTGGCTAACACCACGTTATGTTTGACCGCATTTTCGACCAGTAATTGAAGCGTCAGAGGAGGAATCGAATGAGCAAGGTAATTCTGTGGCACCTGTGCCCGAATCGAAAGGCCGTCGCCGTGTCGTGTTTGCAGCAGATGTGCATACGACTCAATAAAGGTCAGTTCGGTACTCAGCAAAACCAGTTCACGCTCATTGGCCTGGAGCAGATACCGATACATACTGGACAGTTCATCGACAAACTGGCTCGCCTGTACCGGCGACTCTTCGATCAGGGCCGACAGCGCGTTCAGGGAGTTAAATAAAAAATGGGGATTAACCTGGCTTTTCAGGGAATTGAACCGGGTTTGCCACTGAATCTTTATCAGTTCCTCTTTTTCCCGCTGGATGTGCCGCCATTGATCCAGAATATACCAGCCTTCATAAATGCTGAAATAAACCCCATGATAGAACAACTGAATACCGAACGAATTAAGGTAATCGACCGTACCCAGCCACCAGGCTGGCCTCGACCCCAGCAGTATATGTAAACCGTACCGTGAAAAAACCGCTGCATTTACAATTAAAGGCGTCAGTAACAGCCACATAAACAGCCGTTTCCGGGTACGTTCCAACCCCGGCAGCCGCTCCTGAATTTCGCCAATGGCCCATCGGTTCAACTGCCAGAAAATCCAGCCAGCACATAGCCCCACCAGTGTAGACTGGACGAGCGCCGTGGTTTCTGACGTTAACCAGAATGACGATCGGAAAAACAGATTTCCGAACATGAAAAGGCCAATCGGTCCGAACCATCGTAACCGGGCATCCCTTGCCGAAGTCATGATCCAGAGCCCTCCCAGACCGTCTTGCCTTTCCGAAACGAATGCCCATTCCGCAGAATCCACTCCCGTTTCGACAATCCTATCTGACTCAACTCCCGTTTTGCTAAATCGAGGATGAATTGAATACGGAGTGATGCCGTTACCAAAAAGAAAGAGGTAGGTAGCAGAGGGTTCATAGTCGTGAAACGCATGGCAAACTAATGAGTAATTATCTCTCGACCAAGCTCATACACCAATAAACCTTCATTTGCTTATTAAGCGTACCGAATTGATTTAATCGGCTGGTACAGAAGAAACCGTACAATATACAAACAAAACAACATGCTATAATGCAACACCCATTCCTTCTCAACTACAGGCCACCAGAAGGACAGTTAACGAACTTTTATAGCCCTGTCATGCGCTTCCTGTAACCCTTTCCTTAATCAGGCAGTTACCATGCACACAACGTTCGAAAAACTTCTACATACCCATCATGGAACTTCTGGTCCTTTTGCTATACGGGCTGGCACTGCTACTCCTATTTATTTACAACTGTGGCCAATTGAGCCTGATATTTATTTACCTGCGGTCAGAAAAAAAGCGTCGGCAGGCCGCGCTTCGGCATGAACCTGGCCCTGTTGATGAACTCCCCCGTGTAACGGTTCAGTTGCCGATCTACAATGAGTTATATGTGGTGGAACGGCTGCTGGATGCGGTTGGCCAGCTACAATATCCCCAGCATAAACTCGACATTCAATTACTGGATGACTCTACAGATGAAACGGTGGCGGTAGTGGCTCAAAAGGTGGCAGAGTTGACAACCAGAGGGTTCGATGTTCAGCAGATTCGCCGAACCGACCGAACGGGGTTCAAAGCGGGGGCGCTGGCCCATGGACTTGCCACGGCCAAAGGCGAATTCATTGCCATTTTTGATGCTGACTTTGTACCTGACCCGGCCTTTCTGTTGAAAACGATTCCACACTTCCGGGACCCTCAGGTAGGTATCGTACAAACGCGATGGGAACATCTGAACGAGGAGTTTTCGCTCATGACCCAATTACAGGCCTTCGGACTCAACGCTCACTTTACCGTCGAACAAAGCGGTCGGGATGCGGCTGGTTTACTGGCCAATTTCAATGGAACCGGGGGCGTTTGGCGCAGGCAGGCCATTGTGGATGCCGGAGGCTGGCAAAGCGATACGCTTACAGAGGATCTGGACCTGAGTTACCGGGCACAGTTGAAAGGGTGGAAATTTGTGTATCGCGAAGACATTGGCTCTCCCGCCGAGTTGCCGGTTGCTATGAATGCGCTCAAATCGCAGCAGTACCGATGGATGAAGGGAGCTGCCGAGTGCGCCCGCAAGCTCATTGGCCGGGTACTCCGAAGCCCGGATTTGTCCATTCGGATAAAATTACACGCCCTCTTTCACCTCTTTAGCAGTGCTACCTTCATCCTGGTGCTGGTGCTAAGCGTCCTGAGTGTACCCTTGCTTTACATTCGCAGCCAGCATCCCGAATGGGAGAATGTGTTCTTCATTATCGGCCTGTTTCAGGTAAGCCTGCTCATTCTCATTACGTTCTATGGAATCCCGTTCTGGTTATTAAAACCAACGTCCCGAGCCAAATTTTTCTGGTATTTCCCAATGTATTCGTCGCTGATGATGGGCCTTTCACTCCACAATACCATTGCCGTCATCGAAGGGTATCTGGGCCGGAAAACACCGTTTGTCCGTACACCTAAATTCAACGTTCGAAATGCAACGGATGGCTGGAAGGCCAACAAATACCTGAATCGACAACTAAGCTGGCTAACGCTGGCCGAAGGAGCGCTAACTATTTATTTTCTGACCGGACTAGCCCTGGGCATCTACACCGACGATTTTCGCATGTTCTTCCTGCACATCATGCTCGTAACGGGGTTCGGCATGGTATTTCTCTATTCATTATCGCAGGCACGGCAGGGGTCTGAGCCTGGGCAGGCTTAAACGGGTCTCTACATGAGCTTGATTGCAGCTTCTCTAAACTGACGAATCAACTGCTGTAACAGCTTACTTTTTATATCGGCTTCACTATAAATGCTTTTAATCCAGACCCGGATGGTCAGTTCCACACTATCGCCACCGACGGCTGTAACAAGTAGTTCGGGTGGGCGATTTTGAATCGTTCCCTCCTGCTGCGACACGGCTTTCGTTACAATATCGTCAACGGTTTTCAAGTCAGTTTCCAGATTCACTTTTAGTGTAAATTCCGTTTTCAGATAAGTATCGCCGGAGGTCCAGTTGACGAGCCGATTCGACAGCAGATCACCATTAGGAATCACAACTTCGGATCCCTGCACAGTTATCATTTTACTCGACCGGATACCAATGTCGCGAATGCGGCCTTTTTTGTCAGCTATTTCGATGTAATCACCAATCTGAAAAGGCTTTTCGAAGATCAGAATAATACCCGACACAAAGTTGCTGACGATATTCTGCATACCCAGTCCAATCCCGACACTCAACGCTCCGAGCACGACCGTTAACTTATCGATTGACAGGCCAGAAGCGGCAAAGGCCAGCAATACCCCGGCAATTACAACGACCAGACGGGTTAAGGCAAGCACCGAACTGACCTGGTCAACCTGCCCATCTGAACTGGTGAGCTTACTTTCGCCAAAGAATAGACCGATGTTTCGTTGCAACAGACTCGACAGGTAGATAATAAGCGCAAATGAAAGTACGCTACTGAGCGTGAAGGTGATGCTTCCAAACGTGCGTGGTCGGGTCAGTATGTGGCTGAAAAAGTTATAGATACTATCGGCAACGCCCAGGTTAATAAAAAATACCAGCAGCCATAACCCAACAGCCAGTACGACCAGGCCCTTTTTGAATGACCGTTGGGTGTGGTTAATATTGACCCGTGAGAAAACTCCCCCCGAGCAGGCACTCAGCTTAATCTGGAGTTCGAGTGCTTCCAGAACTACTTCAATAAAAACACCCAGACCTGTAATCTGAACCAGTCCAATAACCCCTGTGATGCTAAACAGCTTGGCCAAACTGATTCGGCCAAACATATTGAGCAAAATAGCCAGTCCCTGCAACACCAGGTATAGTTTAACGACTGGCCGGATCATGCGTTCACTCAGATAACGCCGGTGTAACCGTCTGGAGAACACGACACCGATATAAAAAAAGGCCGCGTTCAATACAATGAGCCAAAGCCGCATGAACAGCGCGTCGCTAATCAGGGTGTTGGTAATCAGCAGTAACACATACAACCCAGCATTCAGGAGCCACATGCTGAGGTCATGCTTCGAAAAGCGTTTCCAGAGATGAATGGACAGCACGATCAGTAACAAAAACTGGGTAATTTCAATGTAAATAGCAGGCGACTCGGGCTCAAACAGGGGAGTCAGATTGAGCAATACAATTAACGAGGCCACGATAGGCACCGGCATCAGGCTATCGAACTGGATCGGGCCGATCTTCGGCCTCATCAACGCTGTATTGGCTTTTTTATAGTTGGTGAAAACCCAGGCAAAAAACAACCCGGTCAGCAGCAGTAGCAAAAACCGGTTATCCCAGGTGGATGCAAAAAAGTACTTCAGAATTTTATCCTGCCCCTGATAACTCGATTTCAGAATTGCCTGTACATTGCCGATGGTAAAGGTAGCGGGGGCATCCCACAGGTAGGGTGACTCCTTCAGCAACGCGTTTTCATTCGACTTCTGCCAACGATCACTTATAGACGTCTGTAAAGTACTGACATTCAGATACGTCCCTGATACGTCAGCCAGCAACCGACTTACCGTATCCAGACGGGCAGTTGTACGTGTACCAGCTTCCTGAAGTTGTAATCGAATATCGGTTAACTGCCCGACGTACAGCTTCTTTTCGGTCGAATCATTGGCCGCCACAATCAATAGCGAATCCCCACTCAGGCTGAGAACCTGATCGAGCTGGCTTTGTAAATCATTATTCGACTTAGCCAACGCAGTTCGCCAACCCCTCAGCCGCTCCAGCGCATCGTTCAGAATCAGGTTATAATTGGCAAGACTCTTGGCATCAACGATTTTTCGGTGGTTTCGTAGATCGGCAGCAATAGGCGCAATGTTCGCCTTGACATCAGCCAATCCTGCACGTATACGGGCAACGCCGTATCCTTTTTTATTGGTAGCCCGTATCTCCGTAATAATCGACTGCGCCCGCTGAATCTTAAATAATAAGGTGTCTGGAATGGTTTGACCTAGTGCCGTTTCATTCGTCTGAGTCGTATCCTGCGCTGACAAGATAGATCCACTAACCGTTATACACAGGCTTACCAGCATTAGCCTGCTTAGAACCTTTTTGACTTTCTTCATACGTTACAATTCATCGTCAATCACCGCTTTACAACACCTGGTTTCGACGATCCTATTGCTTCCTTTAACCAGATGCTATTGTCTTTATTAACCCAATTAGCCATTTCCTGTTCGACCAGAGCAGTCACAACGCTTTCGATATACGCTTTCTGACACTGACTATGTTCTGGAGGATGCGCGAACATCAGGTCTAGCCTATTCGTCCCCTTGCACCGTGTTTGTTAGGTAACGGCCTTACGAGCAACGCAAGACAAATCATCAGATTGTTTGCATAAGTCGCTGGCTATCGTCCTCCATTTTTCGTAATTTATCAGCACCGTAACCCTCAATGTAGCAATTGTATGGAACAACACGATGCGCCAAAACCCAACTCTCTGGCCTTAATCAAAACGGATGCATTAGGGGCACTTAGCAAACAGTATGTGGACACCGACCTAGATCGTGAGCTGGATATTATCCACCAGTAAGCTACCGGGTCCCTTTCAGGTGGTATATCATGCAACCAAAACGGTTATCCTATACCGAAGCTATTCGGAATGAGGGAAAAGGAACAAACGTAACGGCCCTTTTAGCGGGCTCAACCGATACCGATTTTTCCATAAAGCGGAGATGGGAAATGCGAAAATTGTGAAAGAAGGAAGTTTGGACGACCCGGCAAAAGTGGCTAAAGATGGGTATGAAACACAGCAGGCAAATGAAGAGAAAGTGGTTTCGGGCTTCAGAAACAAACTGCAAGGTCGCTGCCAGTAATATTATGCCCGATAGTCTGGTACCAGACTATCGGCACAAACAATCGGAACCGCGCAATAAACCCTAACCGTGTCAAATCCTAAAACGGACTTTCCGAAAGGTTTACACTTTTCGGAAAGTCGACGTTAGCCGCTCACTTTACGAGTGATCGAAAATCATCCGCCAACCTGCACGGGTTTTAGCCCAAACTGTCGTAAACCAGCCAGTTCGATCCGGCTTACTCCCTCCGCTAAGTACGTAATGGCCCGTCACAAGCGCATTAGCCTTTCCTAAAAGCCGAACGCTAACATGCTCGTAACGAAGTTGTTGAAGCGGCCTACCTGTTTTCCAGAAACCGTTGCGCATGGTATTCTCAATTACCTCAACGCCCCCTCGTGGCCCGTTAGGCCCCATCTCCTGAGCATCAGGCGTGTAGGCGCTGAGGTACTGTTGCAGATTGCCTCGATTCCAACCCGCCGAGGTTGAGTCGAGTGCCTGCCGAATTTGTTCTTCGGCCGAAGGTTTTGGTTTAGCCTGACTTACGAAGCTTAGCAATAGGAATACACATAGAGCAGGCAGAATATTGACGATTTTCATATCGGTCATTCGTTTATAAAATACGGGCCTCACTATGCTTTTAGGGCTTTAAAATCGTACCGTCGTTTTTGCGGACTGTCCAGCGCGACTTGGTGCCGATGGGGTATTTAGCCGCTTCTTTTTCATTGATATCAATTCCCAACCCTGGCGTCTCATTAATCTGGTAATACCCGTTTTTGATCGTCGGGCAACCGGGAAATACTTCCTTTACTTTATCGCTGAACATTTGCGACTCCTGAATCCCAAAGTTCCAGACGGCGATGTCGATGTTGTTATTAGCTGCGTGTCCTACTGGCGAGGTATCACCTGGCCCATGCCAGGCTGTCCGAACGTTGAACCATTCACCCAGTCGGGCCACTTTCATCGCGGGTGTAATGCCGCCAATCTGTGAGATGTGGATTCGAATAAAGTCGAACAGGTGGTTGGCCATTGGTTCTTTAAACTCATTGATGTTGTTGAACAACTCACCCATCGCAATAGGTACCGCCGTCGTCTGTCGCAATTGCCTGAACCAGTTCATATTTTCGGGCGAGAACGGATCTTCAATGAAATAGGGGCGGTATTCTTCCAGACCTTTAATCATGTTGATGGCATCAATGGGCTCGGTTAACTCATGCATATCATGCAGGAGCTGCACATCTTCGCCACAGCGTTTGCGTACGACGTCGAACATCTTAGGCACCCGTTTCAGATAAGTTTTCTGATCCGAGAAATCGTCGGTTTCACGGCCATATCCAGCCGTCTTGAAATCGGGCTTTAACTCCTGCATAGCCCCTACACCACCATAGCCCCCCTGCTGAATGCGAACGTGCCGGAAGCCCATCGCCATAAACTCCTGTACCTTATCGGCAATGGCTTCGGGCGTGGGACCGCTGGCGTGGGTATATGTATCGACCGCAATCCGGCTCTTGCCGCCAAGAAGCTGATAAACCGGCATGTTGGCTCGTTTACCCTTAATATCCCAGAGCGCCTGATCGAGTCCAGAAAGGGCGTTGTTCAGCACCGGGCCATTTCGCCAGTAGGAACTAACATAGGCCGACTGCCACATATCTTCTATGTTGTCGACGTCTTTGCCTACGCAAAACTCATTCAGGTAGATATTGACGGCCGGAATCACGACATGAGCACGTTGGGTAAACGTAGCACAACCCAGCCCATACAAACCTGGCTCAGAGGTTTCGACCTTCACAATCACCAGGTTCGGGCCACCGGGAGCCGTTGTAATAGCCCGGACGTTTTTGATGGTAACAGGAGCTACGCCTTTGGCATAGGCAGGGGTTTCGTAGGTTTCGGCTCTGGCTTTGGGACTATCGAACAAACCCAGAATACCAGCGGCCGACCCTAACCCGGCTAACTTTAGCGCATTCCGTCGACTGGTTTCCAACGGCATTTCTGATTGACTCATGTTGGCGATGTAGTTAAAGGCTTAAAAAAAGGGGTTAAACACAAGGTAGCAGGGAGATTCTACGTCTTCTCCGTGTCTTTGTGTTGACATTAGTTTACGTAATACTGATAAGCGATTTGCCAACTGAACGTCTGCCCAGGTTCGATTTTGATCGTAACATACGGTTCAGGGCTTACCGTGGTCGACGACGACCAGTACACCATGCGGGAAATGTCCCGGTCGCCGGTTACGGTTACACCAGCGCCGGTTTTGGTATTGTCGACTGTGAGGTTATACCGCATGGATTGCCCATTAGCCAGATTCGGATAATAAACGGTTTCGCCTTTCGCCAGATCACTGAGGTAAACAAGCTGTCCATTCTGAAAGCGAACCCGGTCAGTAACCCCTTTTCCGCCATCAGTCGATAAGGCTGACATCGGAAATTTGATTGCATACCCTGGCCCCGTCGGCTGTTGATCGATGACAAAAAAATTGTGATTATAGGACGTCGTTTCGATGGCCCGATTTCCGGTATTTTTCAGGCTATGCTTAATAACCAGTTCCGGCTTATTTTTGGTTAGCGTCAGCGTTTTCCGGTATGAATAGGCATAGGCTGTATCGGCCAGCGTATGAACAAACTGCACCTGATCGGCCTTCTTCGTTATAGTCCACACTCCCGGATTCGCAATCGGATAATAGGTAAAGGCATTGTACGGCTTTTCGTCGGGGCGGGTCAGGCTCCCCACTCCGATTTTCACGAATGTACCACCCGGTTTTATATCGGTATAACCCAATGGACCAAACTCCTCAACGGGTCCCATGATCGCATCGTGTAGCGTAGGGCTGTAGGTATCGAACCACTTTCCATGATACGTATGTCCTTTGTACTCAAGGCTAGCTACCACCCCCGCCCAGTCGAAACGCGTACCCCGATAGTAGCCCGTCTCAGCATCGGGTAGGTAGAGTTGTGCCCGAACCAATCCGTTAGTAATCTCCGTTACAGGACTATCGAACGCAGGGCGCATACTGATGGATAGTACGGCCAGCAAACCGCAAAGTGCGAACGAGTGCCGTAACAGCCATTGAACAAGTGTCGTAACGGATGCTGAACGAGTGGTCTTCATAAAATCCGGCTCTATTTCCATGGAAAAAGGCCAGAAATTAGTTGACTTACTTATGCTGTCCTCAGCAAACTTCTGGTTGCACGTCGCGTTCGGCTCTATGCTTTCGGGCATACTCAGATGGCGATACCCCATGAACCTGCTGGAATGACTTTCGGAAGTACTTGACATCTTCCAGCCCAACCAGTGCACATACTTCCGAAATACGAAGCTGGCTGGAGGCCAACAACTGAGCAGCCCGTTTCATGCGAACATCGTTGATGAACTCCACCACCGACTGGCCAGTAATGCTTTTGATACGTCGATAAAACACCGACCGACTCATCGCCATTTCCTTGACTAATTCCAGTACCGAAAATTCAGGTTCGCCCAGATTCTTTTCAACAATGCTCATGGCCGTTTCCAGAAATACTTTATCTGCATCAGGAATTAAGACTTCTGTAGGCTCCAGCAGGATTTTCTGTTGATAATACTGGCGCAGTTTCAGGCGATTATGCACCAGGGTATTCACTTTGGCAATGAGCAGATCAGGGTTGAACGGCTTACTGATGTACTCGTCGGCGCCCGTTTCCAACCCTTCAATTTCATGCACAACAGCCACCCTGGCTGTAAGCAGTACGACCGGAATATGCAGTGTTTTCGGGTGCTGTTTAATTTTTTTGCAAAGGTCGAGCCCGTCGCTACGCGGCATCATAATATCACTGATGATTACATCCGGCATAAGTTGCAGAGCCTGCTCCCAGCCATCGATGCCATCGACAGCCGTAAATACTTCAAATTTGGCGGCAAACAAATGCGTAATGTATTGCCTTACATCGCTGTTGTCCTCAACGATTAGCAGACGCAATGTGGCAGAGGCTAAGTCGGTTGGCGCTACTGTAATCTCATCGATAAATGGCTGAGGGTGTACCGATAAAGCGGGACCTGATGCATCGAGTGCCAGATCAGATGTGGCCAGGTGATCTTTACCAAAAGGCAGTCGGATGACGAAGGTAGTACCTTGCCCTACCTGACTGGTCAGAGACACTTCACCCCCATGTCGTTCAATAAACTGTTTCACCAGCGATAACCCAATACCCGTTCCAACCACCCGCATATTGGCCGTATGCGACGCCTGATAATATAGATCAAAAATGCGGCTGAGTTCTTCCGGTTTTATGCCGATTCCTTCATCACGAACGGTAATATCGAGGTAATTGGTCTGAAGTTTTTGCTGTTGAAAACGAGCCGGTTGCTTTACATCACCAACCACGCGGATACTCAAATGAACGCCATGGCCCTCCGACGTATATTTCAAAGCGTTAGAGAGTACGTTGATAACCGCCACTTCGAGTTTACTCCGATCAAAGTAAAGCATGACAGGCTCAGGAAGCGTATCGATGGTGTAATGAATCTGTTGTTCCTCCGCTTTAAGCTTGAACATCAGGAATAGCTCAACCAGAAATGAAACGGCATCGCTTTTGACAGCCTGGAGCGGTATGTGCTGTGATTCCATCTTACGAAAATCCAGCAATTGATTAATTAACGACAGTAGTCGGCGGGTCTGCTGATGGACGAGCAATACCTTATCCTTCATGCCATTGAATTTCCAGGCCGATGCCGCCAGTTCTTCCATAGGCCCCAGGATTAGGGTTAATGGTGTGCGTAACTCGTGCGATACATTGGTAAAAAATTCCAGTTTCAGGTCGCTGAGTTCTTTCTCTTTCTCATACTGAAAATGTTCGAACGCAATCTTGTTTTTCAAGGCCTGCTGCTGCAACAGAACCCGTCGGGCCAGTAGCAATGCCCCGCCTATCAGCAGTGTGTATAATGAATACGCCCACCAGGTTTTCCACCAGGGCGGCAGAATCGTCAATCGTAAGGTAGCCGGATGGTGCGTCCATTGCCCCTCGCCATTTTCGGCTTTCACCTGAAACATGTAATTTCCGGCGGGTAAGTTGGCAAAACTGGCCGTTCGCTGCCCAGGAGCGAGTTGCACCCAATTGTCGTTATAGCCAACCAATTGATAAGCATAGCGGTGTTTTTTAGGGTTAGCAAAGTTTAACCCAACGAATGAAATCGAGAAGTCATTTTCAGCCGCTTCTATCTGAAGGGTTTGCGCTTTGTTGAGTGGCTTCTGAATCAGAACCCGGCCATTTACGGACTGCCCAACACCAATCGGCTGATTGGCAATCGACAAGCCGGTAATTCGCACAAAAGGTGGGTATGGATTGGCCTGAATTGCCCGAGGCTGGAGGTAGGTAATACCGTTGATGCCGCCAAAATACAGGGTTTCATCCCTCGACTTACACGCGGCTCCTACTTTAAACGAATTACTTTGTACCCCATCCACCACATTATACCGAATCACCTGATGTGTCACGGGGTTCACCCGAATCAGCCCTTCGCTCCCCAGCCATAGGTTACCCTGACTATCTTCAATAATACTTTCTACATCACTGTCGGGTAGCCAGGCGGCACAGGAACGTATTTCTTCCTGCCCCTTCTGATTCCGAACAATCTGATGTAATCCTCCCCCAATGGTTCCAACCCATATGACTCCCCGGCGATCTTTAAGCAGAGGCCAGGCATAGTTTACCCGTAGGCTGGTCGGATTGTGTGTATCATGCTTAAACTGCTGAAGTAGTACCAGTCGATCAGGCTGTACCCGTAGTTTCAGCACACCGGCATCCTGCGTACTGGCCCAAAGCACATTGTCAGCCGGATCGTAAAGCAAAAACGTAAACCGATCGGAAGGTAACGCGCTATTCCGGCTGGTATATCTGGCCACTATCTGACCATCGCGGTTCATGCGGGTAAGTCCATAGCTAAAGGAAGCCGTCCAGAGCATACCGAATTTATCTTCAGCAATGCTTTCTATATAGTGATATAGACCATCATGATGCGGGAAGGTTTTGATGATCTCCCGGCCATTCTGCCGACGGATCGAAATTAGTCCGTCATAACGAGCACTAAACCAAAGCGTGCCGTTTGAATCCTGAAAAATACAGGACACATCCATGCCCGTGACATTACCCGGTAACTGTCGATCAAAATAATTTCGGTAGGTTTTGGCTTTCAGATCATAACTGGAAATCCCATTGCGCGTGGTTATCCAGAGCAAGCCTTTATCATCTTCCTTATAAAGCGCATTAATGTAATTATTTGCCAGTGTGGGATATTCACTTAAGCGACGACTCAAATGCCCAAACGGTTTTTGGCGCAAATCAATCTTGTTTAATCCGCCTGCCGATGCCGCCAGCCAAAGCACCTGAAACCGATCTTCAAAAATGCAATGCACCCGGCCCGAATTAATGCTATTCGGATCGGCATCCATCGGTAGGTAGGTTGTCACTTTATCCGTGAAAACAGGCGGTTTACCCACCGAAAACCGAACTGGAACCATGGAAAGGCCAAAATCGGTACCTACCCACAACCGACCAAACGAATCTTTATGCAGACAGCCAATACTCTGAAATGTTTGGGGTAATTCATAGGGCCTGTCCAACTGCTTCGTACGTAGACTATCATTTGATACCCACAGGACATGCCTATCGGTGCCGATCCACATGCCATTGTCATGATCGAGCGTTAGAGCCAGGATATGCGCATCAGTAAACGGATTCGACAGCGCAGCAGTGGCCGTTGGCTGATCAATGGAAGCCACAAAAAGCCCCTCATTGTACGTAGCAATCCATACATGCCCGACCGGATCGATGGTCAGATCGGTAATTTCAGTTCGTACCGATCTGCTATTAGCTAGCTTAACCCGACTTAGCTCTTGGAGTTGCCCTTCCTGATTGGCTCGAATTATAAACAAGCCATGCTGCCTTGTACCTACCCAGATCATACCCTTACGGTCGGCCGCCAGGGCTGTTATCTCCGACTGGTTCAATGCTTGTAGCACTGATCGGCTGGCAGACAGTACTGATTGGGTCGTTAGCCGCACAAATCGGTCCTGATTTGGATTGTACACATTGAGCCCTCCCCCTTCGGTACCTGCCCATAGTACTCCCTGCGGACTTACATGCAACGTTCGGACCCGATTATTTGACAATCCATTTTCATTATCAATAGGTAGCAGATAATGCCTTATTTCATAACCATCATACCGATTTACGCCTTTGTTCGTAGCAATCCAGATAAAGCCCTGCTGGTCCTGCACAACAGCCATAGCATCACTATGGGATAAGCCTTCATTGACAGTTATGTGTTCAAAGCGAAATGGGCTCGGGTCTGTATGAGCGAGCCCCGACAGCCTAAGACAGAATGTAAAAAAGGTGGTAATCAGGATAATGTAGAGTCCTTTCATAACCATCAGGAAGGTATTCGTTTAAGGGATAATACTTAGCCTTCAACGGGCCGGAACAGTGTATGCAACAAGTGTAACCTTGCATACAAGTATTGAATAATAAAGCGAAAAATGCTAATTTTTCTATAATAAATCAATCAATTACGAAAGCGCCATATGTTACTGATAGTGCAAATCTTTTTCTAAAAAGACGAGTAAGGGAACAATTTACCCCCCTATTTCGAACAATCACCCCCCCATTAATTGTGTTTTACCAACATATTTTTGCAATACAATCAAATGGCCATCTAAATAAACCTGGCTTAGTAAAATCATCCATAGCAACTATCTATTCTGTCAGCATAAGACCGCATCAGTTATGCAACCTTTACTAAGTTGCATAACTCACTAATCATCAATAGCCTAAATACTTTTTAAAATTCAGAGCAATTCTGCCTAGACATGTATTCAGGTTGTACACCACTATACCTTCTTTCTATCCGCTATGTTAACCAGTTTTCATTATCCATTTTTTAATTAAACTTTATGCAAAAACCATGTACACGCCAGAAGGTCTTCTTATCACGAAGGAGTATCTTCCAAAGGAACGCGGCATTACCCCTACGACCTGCGTTTCATTCTCTGCTTCTGTTCTGTCTGCTTTTGTCTACCGCAGCCTTTGCCCAAATGAAGGTAAGCGGAAAGGTTACTGATGCACAGGGGTTGGCTTTGCCAGGGGTAAGTATTGTGGTCAAAGGAACAACAACGGGTACCGTTTCAGCTGCCGATGGCGGCTATTCATTGAACGTACCCAGCCGGACTTCAACACTGGTGTTTTCCTACATTGGTTTTGTGAGTCAGGAAATAGCCCTTAACAATCGGAGTGAAATCAACATCAGCATGGCTTCCGACGATAAAATGCTGAATGAGGTCGTTGTAGTAGGGTATGGCGAACAAAAGAAAGAGACGGTAACAGGCTCTGTAGCCACTGTAAAAGGGACGGATCTGGTGAAATCGCCAGCGGTCAACATGACCAACTCCATTGCTGGCCGGATGCCGGGCGTTATTGCCACCAACGCCAGTGGCGAACCGGGTTATGACGGCTCAACCATTCGGATTCGCGGAACAAACTCGCTCGGTAACAACGACGCCCTGATCGTTATCGATGGTGTACCAGCGCGGGCTGGGGGTATTGACCGACTGAACCCGGCCGATATTGAGAGCATCTCCGTGCTGAAAGATGCGTCGGCTGCTATTTACGGTTCGCGGGCAGCTAACGGAGTTATTCTGGTCACGACCAAACATGGCAAGACCGGCAAACCTGAACTGTCTTACAGCTTCAACCAGGGCTGGGCGCAACCCACAGTGATCCCAAAAATGGCTTCGGCAGCTGAGTATGCACAGTTGAACAACGAGATCAACCTGTATAACCTGCCTGCCCAATACTGGAAGGATGCTTCGGCTGCGTTTGCCTCGACCGGAAGTTACACTCGCCCCGATAATGGCGCTATTGCCAAGGCAGCGTATACACCCGACGAAATCAAGAAGTATCAGGATGGTTCTGACCCCTGGAAGTATCCCAATACTGACTGGTTTGGTGCTGCCTTGAAAAACTGGTCGCCCCAGTCGCGGCATACACTCCAGTTGTCGGGAGGTGGCGAAAATATCAAATACCTCGCATCTGCCAACTACCAGAATCAGGATGGCTATTACAAAAACTCAGCAACGGGCTACAAGCAGTACGATTTCCGGCTGAATCTGGATGCGAAAATCAGCAAACACATCAGTACTGTAATTGGTGTGGTGGGCCGTCAGGAAAACCGCTTCTTCCCAACGGTTGGCGCCGGTGCTATTTTCCGGATGCTGATGCGTGGCTATCCCAATAAGCCTGCTTATTGGCCCAATGGCTTACCCGCTCCTGATATCGAGAATGGTCAGCAGCCTGTACTGGTTACGAGCAGTGCAACCGGGTATGACAAAGATACCCGCTATTATCTGCAAAGCAATGCCAGCGTCAACATCACCAACCCCTGGATACCGGGGCTAAAACTCACCGGCAGCGTCGCCCTGGACAAGTACCTACAGGAAGGCAAAACCTGGCAAACACCCTGGTATGTGTATAGCTGGGATTACACATCCTACGATGCCAACAACCAGCCGCTTCTGCAAAAAGTAGCCAAAGGCCCAGCGCAGGCAACCCTGAACCAGTACACCAACGACCAGTTCAACTCGCTGCTATCAGGTATTCTGTCCTACGACCATACCTTTGGCGGTAATCATGCCATCACCTTGCTGGCCGGTATCACCAAAGAGCAATCGAATTCGAACGGGTTCTCGGCTTTCCGGAAATACTTTGCCTCGACCGCCATCGACCAGCTGTTTGCGGGTGGTAGTGCCGAGAAAAACAGCAACACAACCGCTGCCTGGGAACGCGCCCGGATGAGCTATTTTGGTCGTGCCGCTTACAACTACAAAGAAAAGTACCTGGCCGAATTCCTGTGGCGTTATGATGGTTCGTACATGTTCCCGGCCAACAGCCGTTGGGGCTTCTTCCCTGGCGTATCGGCTGGCTGGCGTATTTCCGAAGAGAACTTCTTCAAGAAGAGCCTTTCCGCTATCAGTTCCCTCAAACTGCGGGCATCGTGGGGTCAGTTAGGTAACGACCAGGTGTATTTCAACAACGCGCTGCGTGAGTACGATTACCTGCCAACCTATGCCTACGGTGATGTTGTCAACTCAAACTGGGGCTATGTGATCGGTAATCAGGTGGCGCAAACGCTGTACGAAAATGGCGTACCCAATACCACGCTGACCTGGGAAGTGGCTAACAACACCGACATCGGTCTGGAAGGATCGGCCCTGAACGGCAAGATTTTCTTCGAATTCGACGTCTTCCTGAACAAACGGTCGAACATCCTCTGGCGGAAAAGCGCGTCGATCCCACAAACAACGGGCGCTACCCTGCCCGCTACCAACATTGGGAAGGTTACCAACCGGGGGTATGAGTTCCGTGTAGGTTACAACGGCCAGGTTGGCGAAGTAAAATACTCGGTGAGCGTCAACGGTGGCTATGCTAAAAACGAAATCACGTTCTGGGACGAAACGCCCGGTGCGCCTGAATGGCAACGTTCGACTGGCAAGCCCATTCCAAGCAACGTCAACGATCCGAACCAGGCCAATGGAACCCTGCTGTACCAATACGACGGTATTTTCACATCACAGGCTGACATTGATGCTAACAAGCTCGATTATAGCGGTGTAGGGGCCAGCGTATTGCGCCCAGGCGATATGAAACTGAAAGATATCAATGGTGATGGCAAGATCAATGGTGACGACCGCGTTCGGGCCGACCGTAACAACCAGCCACGGTTCCAGGGCGGTTTTTCAGGTAACCTGCGCTGGAAGAACTTTGATTTCAGCGTCCTGTTACAGGCTTCGACAGGTGGTCAGATCTTCCTGCAAACCGAATCAGGTACGATTGGTAACTTCCTGAAATGGAGCTACGACCACCGCTGGACGGTCAATAACCCCAGCTCGACCGACCCCCGCATTGTTGACCGCAGCAACCAGTACTTCTCCAACGGAACCAGCTACTGGCTCAAAAGCACCGACTATATTCGTCTGAAAAACGTTGAATTAGGCTACACCCTTCCCGCTACGTTTGCCAATAAAATCGGGCTGAACAATCTGCGGGTGTACGTAAACGGGCTGAACCTGGCAACCTACTCCCCATCGATGAAAGGTCTGTTCGATCCCGAATCAACCAGTGGTAGCGCCCAATACTATCCGCAAGCCCGGATCATCAACACCGGTTTGTCAGTCAGTTTCTAAACGAATTTGAACCACATTATGAACTATATTATTAAATGTCTGTCCTTCTGTCTGCTGCTGGGTGTTACGCTGGTAGCCTGCAATCAGGATTTCCTCAATACAAAGCCACTCGATAAAGTATCGGGTGAAGCGGTCTGGTCCGACCAGGCTCTTGCCGACGCGTTTGTCACCGACGTATATAACGGCCTGCGCGATGGCGTTCTGGACCAGATGAGTTTCGACTGCCAAACCGACAACGCCCTGTATAGCTTCGGGAAGCAGGATGTTAACGAAGCCAATGTAAGCCCCTCCAACCTGGGGACCATTAAGAATACGATGGAATGGAGCGCTATGTATCAGCGTATCCGGGCGGCCAATATTGCGCTGGCTAACCTGGCCAAGCCTAAGTTCGATAACAGCAGCGGTGTTGCCGACCGAATGAAGGGTGAAATGTATTTCATGCGGGGTTATTTCTACAATCAACTTCTACGGTATTACGGCGGTGTACCCATCATTAAAAATGCGTATACGCTGAATGAAGCCGATTTCGGTGTTGCCCGGAATACGTATGAAGAGTGTGTTAATGCGATCGTAAGCGACCTCGATTCGGCGGCTCTGCTCCTCAAAGGCAAAACTCTGGCAGCCGGACGGGCTACGCAGGGAGCCGCACTGGCACTAAAAGCCCGTGTATTGATGTACGCTGCCAGCGACCTGCACGACATTCCGACGGCCAAAGTTAAATCGTCGGTTATTGCCAGCTTCGACAAGCCTGAGCTACTCGGTTATGTCAGTGGCGACCGTACGGCTCGCTGGCAAAAAGCTAAAGATGCAGCGAAAGCGGTTATGGACCTGAATCTGTACGGCTACAAACTGAACCTGACTGCTCCCGTTACGGCTGCCGAAGGTCAGCAGAACTACATCAACATGTATCTGTCACGCAATGGTGGTGAAGCCGATGGTATTTTCCTGAAATATTATATCCGAGCATCGTTCGACGACTGGGGTTCCTGGTATCCACGCAACAACATGCCTAATGGCTATCATGGCTGGACCTCCAGCGAACCAACCCAACAACTGGTCGATAGCTACGAAATGATGGATGGTACGAAGTTCGATTGGAAAAACCCAACCCATGCCGCTGCGCCATACGAAAATCGTGACCCACGCTTCTATGCGTCGATCCTGTATGATGGTGCCCAATGGAAGCCTCGTACACCCGATGGAGCTGGTATCGACCCAGCTGGTCAGATCCAGACAGGCTTCTACGAAGTCGGAACGGGTGGTGGAACCACTACCCCTTATGCAGGTCTGGATACCCGGAACAGCACCATCGAAAACTGGAATGGTACCTGGACAGGCTACGCCATCCGCAAGTTCATGGACCCCGATCCAACGCTGGTCGACATGAACATCCGTCAAGAAGTACCATCGATTCAAATCCGCTTTACGGAAGTTGTGCTAAACTATGCCGAGGCTTGTCTGGCACTAGGCCAGGAAACCGAAGCAAAAACCTGGATCAACCGGGTACGTTTCCGGGTGGGTATGCCAGCTATTACCGAATCGGGAAGCGCCCTGGTAGCCCGTTATCAGAACGAGCGGAACATCGAAATGCTCTTCGAAGATCAGCGTTTCTACGACGTCCGGCGCTGGATGATAGCTCCTCAGGCATTAGGCAGTCAGGCGAAAATTATCGTTATCACAGGTAAACTGAAACCGGGCAAAACCGTCACGACGTACAAGTATAGTAAAGACAACTACAACTATACTTACAGCGTACAGGATTTGGGAACAGGTAAGGAAAACCGGAAGTGGAGCGATAAGATTTACTTCCTGCCGATCAGCCGCGACGAAATCAACCGGAACAATAAACTGGTTCAAAATCCGGGATATAATTAATGATTGAATGATTGAATTGCTGAATGATTGAATGCGAGTAAATCAACTATTCAATCATTCAGCAATTCAATCATTATTCCCCTGACTATTCCTAGTAAAATGGCTGCGCAAGTCCAGACGAAAAATGCCAGCGCTTACGAGTGCTGGCATTTTTCGTTAATTTTTAGTATCAATACTCATTAATTGTCATAGATAGCCATTTGTCGAACAGGTTACAGCGTAATGTCCAAAAATGACTATCTATGACAATCAATGATTCATTTAACGCCTACATTACGTGAAAACCGCTATTTCTTTAGGGCTCCTGCTAGGAATCATTTGCCTGACGAGTTGTAAACATTCGGATTCATCCAATACTGCTGAGACCGATGGAACACCGCTATTTACCTCCTTAACGCCTGAGCAAACCGGGGTTACATTCGCCAACAACCTGACCGAAGGGCTCAACACCAATGTATTGATGTACGAGTACTTCTACAATGGGGGCGGTGTAGCCGTGGGCGACCTGAATGGCGATGGTCTGGACGATATTTATTTCAGCGGCAATATGGTTCCCAATCAGTTGTATCTGAATAAAGGGCAGATGAAGTTCACGGATGTGACGACTGCCGCCGGAGTAGCCGGACGCGAAGGGCCCTGGCGGACGGGCGTGTCGATGGCCGATGTTAACGGCGATGGGCGACTCGACTTATTCATCTGCTATTCAGGCAGTTTACCTCCCCAAAAACGAATCCCGCAGTTATTCATTAATGAGGGGGCCGATGCACAGGGAATTCCGCATTTTTCAGAACAGACTACACAGTGGGGCCTGGACCGACCTGGCCAGACTACACAGGGCACCTTCTTCGATTACGACCGCGATGGTGATCTGGACTTGTTTCTGCTGAACCATAACCCGCGTCTGCTACCCGTGCTTGACCCTGGCCCTACAGCGGCACTTCTCAAGCAAAGCAATCCCGAAATTGGTGTTCGTTTGCTGCAAAATACGGGCAATCATTTTGAAGACGTTACCGAAAAATCAGGCCTGAGCAGTTCTGTTCTAAGTTATGGACTGGGGCTGGGTGTTTCAGACCTAAATGGCGACGGCTGGCCCGATCTCTACATCTCCAACGACTATACTATTCCCGATTACCTGTACCTCAACAACCACGACGGAACATTTACGAACCAACTTAGCCGCAGCATCCGGCATACCTCCCACTTCTCGATGGGCAACGATGTGGCCGACGTAAACAACGACGCCCTGCCCGACATTCTAACCCTTGATATGTTGCCGGAAGATAACCGTAGGCAGAAACTGTTGATGGCCCCCGACAACTACGAAAAATTCGATCTCGCGGTATCCTCGGGTTTTTACTACCAGCATATGCGGAATATGCTGCAATTGAACCTGGGCAGGGAGCAGGGGGCAGGAAGTGAGAAAAAAAACTCGAACTCTTCGCACATTGCACCAAGCGCTACACCACTTTTCGCCGAAACTGGTCAACTGGCGGGTATTTCGAATACGGACTGGAGCTGGTCGCCCCTACTGGCCGATTACGACAACGATGGCTGGAAAGACCTATACGTGACCAATGGCTATGTACGCGACTATACAAATCAGGACTTTCTGAAATTTATGACGGATTACATGCGCAATCGCCCGGCCAATTTCAGTCGTGAAGATGTGCTGGAACTAGTCCACAAAATTCCGTCGTCGAATGTCTCGAACTACATGTTTCGCAACCGGGGTGGAGATCCATCGGGCGAGGTAACCTTTGCGAATGTCGGAGCCGCCTGGGGCCTTACCCAAACATCCAACAGCACCGGAGCCGCCTATGCCGACCTTGATAACGATGGTGACCTGGATCTAATCGTCAACAATACCAATCAGCCCGCCTTTATTTTCCAGAACGAAGCCAACGCCGAACGAAAACACCATTATCTGTCGGCAAAATTGGTCGGTGCAGGAGCCAATACACAGGGGATTGGGGCCAAAGTAACTGTTTACCAGGCTGGTCGTCAACAATATGTGGAACAGATGCCCATACGCGGCTACCAGTCCAGCATGTCGCCCCGACTGCATGTGGGCTTAGGAACCAATGCCACTATCGACTCCGTCCAGATTGTCTGGCCAATGGGTAAAAGTCAGGTACTCAAAGGGGTAAAAGCCGATCAGATTCTGACTATTCAGGAAAAAGAAGCTGGGACTCCTTTACCCGTTACTCCACCTGCTCCCCCACTCTTTCAGGAAATCGCTTCACCGATTCCGTTTACAGACCCCATCAACCGAACCAATGATTTCAAACGACAGATTTTGCTGGTCAACGCGCAGTCGTTCAATGGCCCTTGTCTAACCAAAGCCGATGTCAATGGCGATGGTTTAGAGGATGTGTTCATTGGCGGTAGTGGCGATCAGGCCGGAGCTTTGTTTACTCAGCAACCAGGTAATCGATTCCGGCAGGCTGCACAACCTGCTTTTATGGCCGATAAAGGGGGGATGGATACCGACGCCCTTTTCTTCGATGCCAATGCCGATGGCCATGCCGACCTATATGTGTGCCGGGGTGGATATGGCGATGTACTACCCGGCGATCCCCGCCTACAGGATCGACTCTATCTGAACGACGGCAAGGGGAATTTCACCAAAAGTCCGAACGCTCTTCCCGCCATGCTCAGCAGCAAAAGCTGTGTGCGAGCCACTGACATCAATGGCGATAGCAAACCTGATTTGTTTGTAGGTGGTCGGGTTGTACCGGGTCGTTACCCTGAAGCGCCCCAAAGTTACCTGCTCATCAACGATGGCAAAGGTCATTTTACGGACCAGACAGCCCAACTGGCTCCTACACTCGCGCAGATTGGAATGGTTACCGATGCAGCCTGGGTCGATCTGAATGCCGACCGAAAAGCCGAACTGGTACTTGTGGGCGAATGGTTGCCCATAACGGTACTGAGTCAGAGCGGTAATCAGTTCACCGATCAGACCAAAACCTACTTCGACAAAGAATACCGGGGCTGGTGGAACAAATTGCTGGTCGATGACCTGAACGGTGATGGCAAGGCCGATCTGGTGGTCGGCAATCAGGGGCTAAATACCCAATGCCGCGCCAGTGATACCGAGCCCGCCGAACTTATTTACAAGGACTTCGACAAAAACGGCAAAATCGACCCGATTTTGTGCCTGTATGTGCAGGGTAAAAGCTACCCCCACGCCACCCGCGACGAATTGCTCGACCAGCTAGGCATGCTTCGATTCCGGTTCACTAATTACGACAGTTATTCTAATGCCACGCTAAACGATGTATTCAAAAAAGAAGAACTGGATGATGCCGCTAAATTGACGGCCAATGAGCTAAAAACAAGCTGTTTTATAAGCACTTCCAGTGGGAAACTGACTGAAAAGCCGTTGCCTATAGCTGCTCAGATTTCGCCTGTTTTTACGATCACACCACTCGATTACAATCAGGATGGCCATAAAGATTTGTTGCTCTGTGGCAATACGTCACAGGTTCGTCTGCGTTTCGGTCGAGCCGATGCCAATTATGGTTTGTTGCTGAAAGGCGATGGGAAAGGAAATTTCCAGGCTGTTCCACAGGCTCAATCTGGCTTTCAACTGACAGGTGATGTGCGATCCGTACTATCAATCGGCAACAAGCTGTTATTTGGGATCAATCAGCAGGCGGTGCGAGCCTATCAAGTAACTGCAAAATCAAAAAAATAGAACCTCGACCATTTTACGCCCGTTTTTTGACCAGTTGCTACCCGCTCTATTCCCCTCTGCGGGGCTAAGTTTACAGTAGCAATGGCGCACGTATTACTCCGCATAATCGTGCCGGGCTACCCAAGTATCCCGCTGGTCTGAACAGGTTGTATGTTTTGTTTAGGTTAGGTTTGAAACCAGAAAGCAGGCTCTTATTAGGGCCTGCTTTTTTATGCTTCTAATTCATAGCGGGTGCAACTGCTTAAGAAGCTGTTTTGAGTTGGTGGTGGCAGGTGCTTCAATCTGCCCTCACTCTAACTGGACAAAATGCTGAAAATTGACTCAATCAAAACAGGGAAGCTGTTTAAGCGTTTATGAATTGAGCCAAAACAGTAACCTTTTTGTCATGCTGACGAAGGAAGCATCTTCGGTAGAAGCATTGTTGTAGCTACCGAAGATGCTTCCTTCGTCAGCATGACAAAAACGCTCATTTATAATTGTTTCTAAAAAATTCAAACAGCTTCAGCTTCTATAAAATCAAATCAATAGCGTATTAGCGTGAAGTAGATTTATCTTACGCTATTATTTTCCGAATCGGTACGCCATTGTCAGACCACCGAATTGCTCATTGTGCCGCATGGTTGCCGCTTCCCGCTGTTTATAGGTATACATAATCTGAAACGTCCAGCGAGGGGGCGAAAACAAAAGGCCAATGTCGTACCGATAGCCCCAATGCCGAAGCGGTGATAAAATGGCACCGGCATCGTTGGTAAAATACCCTCCCTGTACGGTTGCATTATACAACTGGTATTGAAAAGCAGGCTGCACAAACATATAAAATTCCGTAGATGTATGCGATGCCTCCCGACCAACACGGGCATTGAACCATGATGACTGATCGGGTTGGGTAAATCGACCGGCCCGAAACAGTAGTCCAGCCGATGCGTTGGTAAAGGTATTGCCAACCGTTAGCTGTGATAGACTATGCAGATCGAATCGGGATTTACGCCAGCAAGCGGGCAGTAACTCATGCCAGTATTGCCCCTGCAGATTAACGCCAACTTCATTGTGAATCTGATAGTTCCAGCCTTTGGGATGAAGCAGATCAAACGTTTTGTGGATAAAAATCTGGGTTTGTTCTGCCAGCGAATTTTCCCCAATCGTACCTACTGAGACAGACGTTTTCAGGACATGTCCTTTTTTATAAAAAAACGTTAACCCTTTCTGCGCATACAAGTACCCGGCAAACGGACGATCCATCAAATCTTTCGTAGTTTTCGGTGTCACAAACTCTGGCGTAAAGATCATCTGCCCTGCCTGATACTGACCGACTATTTTCGAGAGTCGGCTCGTTTCACGGATGCGGTTATTGAGGCCGACGGGTGCGTAATTCAGCGTGACAAACAAGCCATTGGTGTAGTATCCATCATGCAGATTCAAGCAATAGTTGTCATTTTCGGACGAAACGTTCAACTCATATGGATGCTGCTGACCAAAACATGTGCCCGCACAAAAGATCAGAAAAAAAAGTCGTAGCTGTCGGGCCATCCGGTCAATCATCACGAAGAGCAAGTAATTGAGTAAATAACCAGATTCCGGTTTCCTACTTGTACCCAACATCAGAACCGCTTCTCCAAATTGTATGGAAGACGGTCCGTGCCTTTACCATCCTTTTGTATGAGCCATTTTTCTGGACTAATTTAAGCGGGCAAATCGGTAAAGCACCGTTCAGCTACTCTGTTCGGTCTGTGTACGCATGGCAAACTTCAAATTAGTCATTTTCGATTTCGACGGCACACTGGCCGATTCATTCCCGTTCTTTCGACAGGCGTTCAATACCCTGGCCGACATCTATCAGTTTAAGCGGATTGACCTTAAAGAGGTTGATGAGATACGAGGACTTAACGTGCGCCAGATGATGAAACACGTTGGTATGCCAGCCTGGAAAATGCCATTTGTGGCCCGCACGTTTATTCGATTGATGGGCGATAACATCCATCAAATTCAACTGTTCGATGGGATTACTGATTTGCTCAAGCAGCTTGCCAGCCAGGGCGTTCAATTAGCTATTGTCAGTTCCAACTCGGAGGAAAATATCCGTCGCGTACTCGGGCCAGAAAGCGCATCGTTGATCCGTTATTACCGGTGTGGCACCGCTATTTTTGGCAAATCCAGTCAATTCAGGAAAGTGGCAGCTAAAAGTGGCATTTCGCCCCAGGACATACTTTGTGTAGGAGACGAAGTTCGGGACCTGGAAGCAGCCCACAAGGAACACATGGCATTTGGCGCTGTAGCCTGGGGGTTTACCCGAAGCGATATTTTTAGCACTTACTCGGGTATTGACCTGTTTACCACAGTGGATGATATTCTCCGCGCTGTGTGCGGCAAACACCCGACTCCTCATTAAGCATAGTACCTTTAAAAAAACCGCCAGGACGCGAAGACGCGAAGACGCAAGGAAACGTTACTTCTTTGCGTCTTCGCGTCCTGGCGGTTCAACCCTAATAGCACCGAACTTCCATCAACGCAGCCGGAACGGTTTTGGTCTCCTTATTACCAGTTACTCGTTTCAAATGGATAGTCAGGCTGGTTGTGTCGATGGGGGGATCGAAGCGAATGGTATTACGACTCTGGTGGTTGTTCGTGACCGTGGAAATGCGCTCCTGCTGATCGTTGCAGAGCACATACTCGCTCACACAAAAAGGCGAAGCCGTTTCCGGGTGAATCATAATTACCGTTTCGAGCGGATGGTCATAGTCGGAATCAAAAAATAACTCGACCTGCTGAATCCGTTTCGTTTCGGGCCAATTCAGGGCAAGTGTTGGATTCGGATCAGTCAAATCCGCAACCCAGGCATTGGGCTGACTAAGGGGGCGTTGAAGACCGTTTCGCACATTTTCAGCCCCAAACAACCGAATACCCGGCTCAATCCGTAGCGCAATATTTTGCCCGGCTGGTCGGCGTTGAGGGCACCAGAATTCGAATGTATCGACGCCGATATTTTCCGTAGGCTCCTGCTTGCCATAGTTCGATACGGCCGGATTGGTCTTGTTAAATACCGAAAGCACGCCCGTTAACCGTACCTCACTGTACTGCAACTGAACATGGGGGTTTTTCAGGAACATAACGAACACATACTGTGGCTCATCGAGCTGACTGGTAAATGACAATTGTACTTCCTGCCGACCTTTTCGTAACGCCAGCGTCTGGGTTTCGAGGGTTATATCGGGGGTGTGGTTAAACGGTTTGCTGCTGCGTCGCAATTCAACGATTAAGGTGGTGTCGCGATCTGCCGTTACAAACGCTGTCAGTTTCGGAATAGGCCCGACCGGAAGCGGTAGCATCTGCGCTGCTGAATCCGTTAACGGCATCAACGGGCCATTGGGTGGCAATTCATTTAGGACAAACTCACTGGATACCGACAGTTGTGCCTGTTGCGCTAAATCCTGGCTATCGCGCAGATGCAGACCGGGTATATGCTGGCCCGTTTTCAATAATTGCTGCTGTAATGTCTGCATGCGGGCAGGGGCTGTCAGATCGCGGGGGAGCAGGTGATCGCTCGTACAGAGTGCAGCCGCCATTCCTACCGCCTGGGCAACATGTGCCCCCGTAGCCATCACCCGCGATGAACCGAAAGCCACGTGCGACGCACTGATAATACGCCCGGCCAGAAATAGATTGCTGATATTCTGACTGTACAGGCACCGATAAGGAATCGAGTAAATGCCTTTGCTGTGCCACTGATTGCAGCCCGGTTTTTCGGAGAAAACCCCATCGGCAGGATGCAGGTCGATACTCCAGCCCCCAAACGCCACGGCATCGGGATGCGACCGTTGCTCCACGACGTCCTGCTGCCGAAGCATATAGTCGCCCTCGAATCGGCGGCTTTCGCGTTTGCCGGGTATCTGGCCAACCCATTCAAGCGTCATGGTGTCAGCTTCGGGGAATTTGCCGGAGTTTTTGATGTAGTTCCAAACGCCATAAACCACCTTCCACAGCTCCCATTTGATGGTTTCGGTATCGTGAACGGTGTCGAGTCGACCACCGTATTCGATCCACCAGAGCTGACAACCGTATTCCTGGGCATTGAACCGTCGATACCTCGGAATTTTGGTAATATCGTCCAACGCATAGGAAGGTGGTACGAACCGCACCGGCCGACCCGTATCTTTGGTATAGAAGTAAAGCGAATGACCCAGCAGCTCGCCATATTCGGCCGTGGGTGCAAATTTTTCACCAAATTCTTCCTGGCTCTCAGCACCCATTCGAAAAGCGGCTCCTGCCTGAAACCCAACCACACCATCGCCCGATGCATCGCAAAACAAAGGGGCTACCAGTTCATAGGCCGTACTGTTCTGACTGCAATAGGCTTTCAGGCTACTGATCGTATCGGGGGCCAATTTTTCAACCTCGTACACCACCGTATTCAATAGCAGCGTAATGTTCGGCTCCGACACCACTTTTTCCAGTAGAATGGTATCGAAAATGAGCGGATTGCCTTCGGGATTGCGATATAGATTTTCGAGCAGCAATTCGTCGATCACCCCACCTTCGCGCGCCCAGCGATTGTTATTACCCATGTGTGAGGTGGCCCCCAGTACCCAAAGCCGCACTTCCGACGACGAATTCCCTCCCAGTACGGGCCGATCCTGAACCAGAATTACGCGGATACCCGCCCGGGCCGCTGTAATGGAGCAGCATACACCCGCTAATCCACCGCCCGTCACAACCAGATCAGCACTATGGTGAATCGTTTTAGGGGTACGTTTATCAGTTGCCTGTTCGCGTATCATTTTTTAAATCGAAGGTTTGTGTGAGAATTGAAAAGCCCGTGGGTTTAACAATGTCCACGGTTAACGTTTTGTCGAAGCCCCGCACCGGGATCTTTAGATCGGCTTGCTGACCGGGTTGCAGGTCGGGAATAGGAATAGTCAGTACAGGGGTTTTAATACCATAGTTCTTCAGCGCATAAGACGGAAAATCGTTGCGAGCCGTCACCCGAAGTTTCAGGGTGTGAACACCTTCAGGCCCCGGTTCCCAGCTTATTTTTTCGAGTATGGCCGGAGCCATACCTGTCTGATGTGCTTTGTATAAGGGTCGTTTTGAGCGATCACCGCGCACCAGCCCCCAGGGACGCGTACCGTCGGGATTGGTCCCGTTGTGCCGACTCAGGTAATCATTGAACGACCACCACGATGCGCCCACCACATACGGTAGTTGCCGCACATCGGCCAGAAATTTTTCGATATGCGCCACCTGCCCGACTTCGCCATCTTTCCCATCGGCGCGGGTGCCATATTCGCTGATAAAAATGGGTTTATCCGGGTAAAGCGAGTGAATATGTTTCAGCACATTCAGGTGATTGCCATAGGTGTTGGTCGATACAAAATCGCAGTACTGACTGGCCTCATCTTCGGGCTTTTTGGGCAGTGTGTTCAGCCGCATCGACGCAAACGTATACAACCGGGTAGGATCAAGCTCACGGGCATAGGCAATCATGTCTTTGGTCCACCGCTGACCAGCGGGTTGCTCCGACAGATATTCATTCCCCACACTATAGGCAATCACCGACGGGTGGTTCCAGTCGCGTTCGGCCATCTCGCGAAACTGCTGCCGAAACTTCGCCCGAATGGTATCGTTGTCCATTTCCCGGGGTGTCAACTGCCAGTTCCCAGCTTCGGCAATGATGAGCATGCCATTTCGGTCGGCCCAGTCGTAAACGGTTTCGGAAGGCGTGTAATGGGTCAGCCGATGGAGTTCCATACCCGTTTCTTTCATCAGCCGCATATCTTTCTCCACCAGCCAATCGGGCTCCAGCGAACCCAATCCCGGATAATCGACCACGCGGTTCCCTCCAGCGACTTTGATGGGCTGACCGTTAAGCAGCAGTTGCGCATTCCGCACCTCCACTTTCCGAATGCCAATGTGGGTCTGAACGGTATCCGTAGCCGCAATCACCTGTACCTCATACAAATTGGGCTGGTCGATGCTCCAAAGCTTTACATCGGCTGATTTCAAGGCCGTCTCAGCTTCCAGAATGGCGGTTTGATTGGCTCCAACAGTACCCGCCGTCTGCTTCCAGGTTAGCGGAATCGCTTTCCCATTCTGCATTACCCGAAAGGCCAGTTTGGGCGTTACGGCCTGTGCCGTTGAATTACGAACACGGGTTTTAATTTTCAGGGTAGCCGTGTTTTTTGCCAGGTCGGGAACGGCGTCCGTTTTCAGGTTTTCGACATATACCTCCGGCTCTACAGTCAGGTATACTGGCCGAATAAGACCGCCGTAGTTGATCCAGCCTGGGAATGGGTCGTTAGGCTGTCCATTGTCCTTTGCACCGGGTATCGTACCTATCCGCCACGTATTGTTATTGACTGATACCGCCAGTGTATTGTTGTCGGCTTTCAGGTATGGAGTAATGTCAAAATGAAAGGGGGTATAACCGCCTTCGTGTGTGCCCACTTTCTGTCCATTCACCCAAACTGTCGTTTCATAATAGGACGCATCGAAATGGAGCAATACGCGTTTACCCGATGCGGGTTTCCACGGAAAAGTCCGGCGATACCAGACGGCTCCGGTATAAAACTGATAGCGCGGATCGGTCGAGAAACAGTGCGGTACGGTCACTTTGTCCAGGTTGCCCGTTGGAAAATCTTCCCGATACCATTTGTTGGTTTCGCCTACGGCCATCGGGTCCATACAGAAGGACCATTCACCATGTAACGGAATCGCTTTGGGGTCACGAATGGTGTACTGAGCATTGGCAAAAGGAATCAATCCGCCAATGAATAAGGTAATCAGAATGTTTCGTAGGTAAGTCATGAGGCAAAAGCAGTTCGTCGATCCGATATGCTTTAGTGTATAGTTAAAGAACCTATTTGAACTTTTATTTCGGTGTCATTTTTGTCATTCCGAGGAACGAGGAATCTTCGGATAAGGATATGTTTGGCAATCACCGAAGATTCCTCGTTCCTCGGAATGACAAAAAATGGTCAATTACCCCATTTATCAGTTATTCGAATCGACGAGTTTCTTAGTTGACTCCTCATCCGATAATTGTACCTGTTGAGCCGCTCGCCAGGGAATGAGGGCAGCGAACAGAATAACTACGCCAATACCCGCCGTAATGCTACCGCCCATCGTCGCCAGCGCACTCAGCCCAAACAGCATCAGGGCAGTAAATACCAGCGCCCCGGCAATAACCTGTAAGCCAAAGCGATTTTGTTTCCGAACTTCCAGACGTTCTTCGGTTGATTCGGCCTTTGCGTCGTCGCGTTTTTGCTGTCGGGCAATCAGGTATCGGTTGTATTCGTCGGCAATCTGATCCTTCGACCGCGCCCATAATTCATAGCCCAGCAGCAGCAGCAATGGCAAGCCTACGCCGATGATGGTTTCAGCCGCACGGGTAAGTTTAAAATCAAGCAATAAGGGCGACAGCACTTTAAAAAACAGATTGACGGTCAGGCTAATACCCGTAACCCAGAGCGTTGTCCGGCTGGTTAGCCGCTTTGAGAACAGCGCCCAGAGCGGTGGTGCCAGCAGCGGCCCACCCGAAATAGACGAGATGCTCAGCACCACTTCAACAATACCCCCCGCAGCCGGAACCAGTAGGGCAATACCGATCATACCCAGACCAAACACCCACGACGAACCCCGTGCCACTCGAATCAGTTGCCGGTCCGATGCCGCCGGATTCACGATGCCTTTGTAGATGTCGTTGGTAAACACCGCCGATACCACGTTCAGAGCCGTATTGGCACTGGCTGAGGTCGAAAAATACATACCTGTCAGCATCAGGCCCAGCAGACCCGGCGGCAGCACGAGCTTGCAGATCATGAGGTAGGCATTTTCGGTATCCAGGCCCGTCAGCGATGGATTGATGGCCTTATAAATCATGGGGGGCATCATCCAGATGACCGGGCTGATGAGGTACAACCCAGCAAACAGAAACGCCACCTTCCGGGCCGATTTTGGGCTATCGACGCTCGTGTATCGCTGCACAAAGGTCCAGTTGCCACCGATGTAGCAGATATGATAGATCACGAAAGCCGCTACAAAGCCAAAAGTATATTCACCGTTCAACAAGTCGAAAAAGCCGTCGGGAACGTGATGAGTAAAGCTGTCAAAACCGCCTACTTTTTCGAGCGATAAGGGGAGCAGAATAAACACCGCTGCCGACAAGACCACGAACTGCAAAATATCGGTAACCATCACGGCCCAAAGCCCACCTACGGCCGTATAGGCAATCATGAACAGCCCCAGCCCGATGGTACAGGGTACCAGTGGCAGGTTCAGCGATGAACTGACCAACCTGGCAACCGGATATAATACCGAGCCTTTGATAAACAGCGATACCAGCGTGAAGATGAAGATGTAGGCTTTCTGTACCGTAGCCCCCAACCGTTCGCGTATAAACTCGGCAGCCGTCAAGGCCCCCGTTGCTTTCCAGCGTGGAGCCAGATACAGACCTGTCACCAAGGCACCGATGCACATGGTCCACTGGATGGTAATAGCCACCCAGCCATGTTTGTAGGCGATGGAACCCCAGGCTACGAAGGTACCGGCTGAGAAGAAACTCATAAACAGCGAGAGGCCACCAATAAACCAGGGGACGGCCTCTCCCCCCGCAAAGAACGACTTCAGATTCCGTCCTGTCCGGGCGAAGAGCATACCGATTCCCAGCACAAAGGCCGAGAAAATGACAATGACGGTGGTATCGATGGTTGTATTCAAGAGTATATTCGTTTATGAAGGCAGTTAAAAAATAGAACGCTGATTTTTATGATCTATATGATTTTCAAAAGCCATAAGACACAGCGTTCATTTCCGTACTTACCAACCTATAATTCCTTATTCTCAAGCGTTATCACGTCGATACCGAAAGCGGGTAATTGCTTTTTCACGGGCTTTCCGTCTTTAGCGGTCATCGTAAAATCGCTGGCTTGTGCCCGGTTATTGAGTAACACCAGGAATAGTTTACCGCTTTGCACGGATTTCGCCAGGATGTAATCGACGGATGGATTGTCAATCGCTACAAGATTTTCGTCGATGATCAGATTGGCTTTTTCGCCATTCACTGTTCCCGGAGCAAAGCCATAGGTTTGGTGTGGCCCCACTTTAGGCGTTACGAACCCACGCGGAAATGTCACCTTTCCCCCCGACCGCAATTCGGCTTCGGCCAGCAGGTAATCGGTCAGCCAACCCACTTGCCACCAGGCATGGTGTGGGTAAGGCCCCGCGCCCCGATTCATGGCGTTCCAGTAATAGGAAGCTACACTCGTTTTAGCATCGACAAAGGCATCCCGCCCGATAGCTCCAGCCCGCGCCATATCGGCAAAAATGGGCTCTTTTGTCAGGCCATACATCCGAATGAACAAGCCGGCATGGCTGCATAACTGAATCGGTCCCGCTCGATTGGCCGATCCGAAAATACCCCCGTGTTCAAAGCTTAGTCCCGTCTGGCTGATCTCCCAATCCTCCCGCTGCACACCATTGACGATTTTTAGGGCGTGATTGGCAATAGGATGTGTATAAATCGATGTCGTATAAATTTTAGCAGCTTTGATGGCTCCATCCCGGTAGCGAGTGTCTTTGGTCAGGTCGTATAAATCCAGCAGGGCCTGAGCCGACTGTCCAGTAGCAAAATCAGGTGCGTAGCGGGCATCACCACAAACGCCCAGAAAGCTACCTGTTTCAATGGCATTTTTCAGAAACCAGTCGGCTCCTTTTCGGGCAGCAGCCAGGTATTTCGGCTCATCCAACAGTCGATACGCTACGATCAGTCCGTAGAATGTTGGCCGAAGGTCCCGAATATCGTTAAAGATTTCCTTTTCCGTATGCCGGTCGTAGGCAACTGCCCAGTGCCCATCCGGTTTTTGCCAATCGATCAGCCGATCCGCTCCGAAGCGCAGACGTTCCTTTAGCTCGGCATTCGTGGGTTCAAACAGGAGCATGTTGCCCATATCGAGCATGGTGTAGTAAGTTAGTGCAATCGGTTCGACCACCTCGCCCCACTCCTCCACAAACTTTTTGGACTTGGCTAAATAGTATTGTCCTTCTACAGCCCCCTTGAAAAAGTTGTTTCCCGTCTCCTGCTGCGCTAGTTTAAAGTTCAATGCATAGGGTAGAACGTTTTGGGTCAGCAATGGGTCTTTTGTCGCATTGGCCAGCATCCACATCGCTCCATAGTCGGAGTTTTTCATAGCGTCTTTATTGGAACCGACTACCCCACCCAGGTACGATTGCGCCCCAATCTTTTTGCCTTCAAACGCTTCAATATTCCACATCGACGTTTTGGGATCGGTCAGGTAATGGTGCATTTTCTGAATGCGGTCGGTCAGCGATTGTTTGCTTTGCCGCAAGGCCAACGTTTCTTTGAACCGATAGATGTCGTACACTGCATGATTCAGCGCTTTGAACCAGTCGCCATCCATCAGGCTATACCGAAATGTGTAGGTTACGCTCTCCCCCGTTTTTAGTGCCGATTTCGGTTCACCCAGAATCGGGTAGTACAGCGTAGGCGAAAGTTGCGCCTTGCGGTTCATGTGCGACAGGCCAATGTTCCAGGTTGTCTGGGTGATTTTATCAACCGCCCAGGGGTCGCGAGCCAGGCCCGGTTCGGGAATCACCGAGAGGGTAATTCCATTTTTACCCGTCAGCATAGGGCAAAGGGTACTGGCGCAACGCTCACGATAAATGGCGGGCAAAGTCGGAATACCGTGCCCGTAGGCGTAGGCCAGCGCGAAGTTTTTCTGAAAGGCATTGCCCTGAAAATACCCTGGCACCGTAGCCCAGGCTAGATTTTGTTCTGTCAACGTGGCTAGTGTCGGGCTGGCGAGCGAGAAATACCCTTCTTTCTTCGGCGTAACGGTTTGCTTAACAATCACATCTGACCCAAACTTCGGATCAAACGACCACTCGGTACGAATCGTGGCCACGTCCGTTTCCTGCCGAAACTGAAGGTTATTTTTACCGATTTGCTTAGCCTCTTTCGGAAAGAAAAAGTAAGCCTGCCCAGCTTTGTTCAGGGAAACCGGATTGGTACTTTCGGCCCACTGCTCTTGCTGATAATGGTATTTCTCACCCGGGAAAACCGCTCCCGTAATATCCCGGAAAGTCGTATCCGGCTTATCGGATGGTTTTTCGGCGGCATAGAGCAGCGTGTTTTCGCCGGATGGCGCGGGCATGTCAACCCAGCGATTCGCTTTGCGGATCGATACCTTTCGGATCGTCCATCCTTTCGCAGACGTCTGCCAATCGATTTTTACCCGATCATTGGCCAGCGACAACGTCTGGGACGATTGTGCCTGAACCCGGAGAACGGTTAATGTCAGAAAAATAAAAAGACCTTTAAGCGGCATTATGTTCTTTGTTTATTGTCATTAACCTGATCGCTTTGGATCAACGGTTATAAGTCCGTTAATCCAGCGGTTGCAAATGTTTTTAGCTGCCCGTTATCAGCGTAAATAATGTAGGCATCCAGTTCTTTATGCTGTTCCAGAAATCGCTTCGTGTTTTCCAGTCCCATCACCATAAACGCGGTATCGTACCCGTCGGCGGTGATGGCATCGGCCGCAAACACCGTTACGCTAAGGACTGAGCTTTGCTCCATTTCTCCCGTTTTGGGATTGATAATATGGCTAAACAACTGGCCATCGGCCTGATACTGATTTCGGTAGTTACCGGCAGTAGTCATGGCCCGATCCATTAGCTTCACCTTTAGCTGCAATTGGTTAGGATGTATTGGATTATCGATCCCTACTACCCAGGGTTGCGCCTTATCCTTCTGCCCTTTCGCCCGAATTTCACCACCTATTTCTACCATGTAGTGCTCTATTCCATGATCCTCCAGAAGCCCAGTGACCAAATCGACCGAATATCCCTGGGCAATCCCGTTGAAATCCAACCGTACATTCGGTTTCTGCTTTCGGACCGACAGCGAATCAAATACGATCTGCCCGAAACCAACCCATTGCAGTAACGAATCCACATTGATCACATCGGTCTGCGCTGGCTTTTTAGGGCCAAATCCATACGCTTCAACCAGTGGTAATACCGTTGGGTCGAAAGCGCCCTTTGTTGCCCGAAATATCGCTTCCGATTTCTTTAATACCGGATAGAAATAAGGCCGCTGAAACCGATGCGAACTAGTCCGATTGAATTGTGACAATTCGGAATCGGGTCGGTACAGCGACAGGCATTTATCAATTTCCAACAGCAACGAATCGATTTTTTCCTTCAGATTGCGCTGCTGCGGGTCTCTGTATTTTACATGGTAGGTTGTACCCTGCGCTTCTCCCTGCACACTGACCATCGGCGATTGTGCATCCGCATTGGAAGGAACAATCGCCATCGTCAGCCCAAAAAGAATCTGGTACCAGTTATGGTTTACTCGCCGTTGCTGGTTCATCTTTAATGATCGCCATAAATTCCGGCAGGTGCTCCTGATACACCCCCCGTGGTGATGTATTGTATTTCTTTGCCACATAGGAAGCATACCCAACCACTTCGCCCATCATGCCACAGGTGCGCATCACCCGCGTACTACCAAACGCTACGTGCGTGGTGCTGATGTTGCGCCCGGCCATAAACAGATTCGAAATGTTGCGGGAATACAGACAACGGTATGGAATGGTATACGGTGCCACTTTGATGTGCTTCGTTCCGGCAAAAAACTCCTGTCCTTCAAAATACTTGCTATTCTTCGGATCTGGAAAGTGCAGGTCGATGGTCCAGGTAGCAGTTACGGTTCCATCGGGGTATTGTTTACCCTCCTGAATGTCCATCTGGTTCAGAATATGGTCGCCGATCAACCGCCGGGACTCGCGTTTGCCACCGATGTAAGCCACCCAGCCCAGTTCGCGTTTTCCGTATTTTTCTTTTTTGTTCGTCTTCAGATACGACCAGTTTCCGTAGATGGCCCGTAGGTTATGATCACGAATTTTTTCAGCGTCGGTGATGGTGTTGTAATTCCCGAAACCGGTTTCCCATTGCCAGTCGGAGCGGGCTTCGTCGATGTGGTATTCGTCCGAAAACGGCAGCGCCCAGGGCACTTCGGGAAAAGAAGAAACGGTGTCGCGTTCCAGCGATGCCCACAGATTAGACGTGCCCAGCGTAAAATCATCCGCCTTTTCGGCCGCTAATGACTCTCCGGTTTCGGCTTTGCTCTCCCGACCAAACCGAAGGTCAGCCCCCACCAGATACCCAACGGTTCCATCGCCCGTACAGTCGGCAAAGTAGGTACCTTCGAAGCGTGTTTCTTTGTTGGTCGCAATATCCCGGCCTACCACGGCCACTACTTTATCCTTGTCTTTTTCGACTTTGTACACATGAGTGTTCAGGAACAACGTGATGTTTCGCTCGGCCTTCACAATAGCAATTTTTCGAGCATCACCGTATTCATTCCCATTCGGATTACCATTGCCCGGATCACCGTTGTCCATCTCCCGAACAATACGGCCCAGTTTAGGATAGTGGTTCTGGTCGGTTTCGCCCCTTAGGTGCACCCGAACTTCCGAACTATTGTTGCCGCCTAATAACGGGCGGTCCTGAATCAGTGCCACTTTTAATCCCATCCGGGCTGCTGAAATGGCCGCACAGGTTCCGGCAATCCCACCACCCACAACTACCAGATCGAAATGCCCTGCGTTGGCGACAGTACCCGTCAGGTTGAGGAGTTTGTTGCGGAACGCGTTCAGATCGGCCAGTTTATTGGGAGGAGTGAATTTGGGAACATTCGTAAACAGAATGGCATCGCAACGGCCATTGAAACCCGTCAGATCGTGTAAGGTTACCGTAACCTGCTCATTCTGAACGTTTGTTTCACCACCATAATACCATTTCCATTCATCGGACCCACTTTCGCCAAACGTCATTGGTAACGCCTGGTTGTCGAGCTTCACCTGAAACGTACCCGGCCCTTTCGGAAATGGTGCCCAGTCTTTGGTGCGTACCCAAATCTGGTATTTCCCTTTTTTGGGGAAACGAACCGTGGTGGTCGCATCCTTTACCGGCCGACCCATTCCGTGCGCCATCAGGTAAGATGACCCCTGAACCACAAACGACTGTTGATCGATAACCCAGCCGCCCTTGTTTTCGAACGATTCTGTTTCCAGAAAAATAGGCTCCTGCGCTAACGACACCAGCGATAACAGCAGAAAAACCAGCATATTGACACCTGTTTTCATCTTACTTGTTGGTTTGCATAACGGTTGATTCGAACGCTTTCATACGCTTTCTGACGGCTTCATTTTTAGGATGGAACCGGGCCAGCATCCGATACACATCGGTCGCGTACTCCTCGTTTGGGCTATCGAGTTGTTGTGCCAGTACCTGTTGCGTTTTGTCGTCGAGTTTCGATTGTCCCGACAGCAGCTTAAGCATCATGGTCGACTGCTCCTGATTGGCATTCGGCAACTGCTGAGCGACGGAATTAGCCAATACAGGGCGCAAGGGAATGGTAGACAGCTTTTTCAGAATAGCGATCTGAAGCAGATACCCGGCTTTTTGGTAAGTGTGCCACAACCAGGTTTGCTGCGTGTCGCTACTCAGGAATCGGTCCGATATTTTTTGCAACGCATACCGAGCCGTAAACAGGTTTTTTCCTTCAATCACCTTCAGAATATCGGGTTTAAAATCTGCATAAATATCGCCCGTTGGTGTAATTACCTGCTCCATAGCCCAATACTGGTAATGATAATTGGTACTGGCCAGGAATCGGTGCAATAACGCATCGTCCTGATAGGTCTCCGTTATACGTCGAATCTCGGCCACCACCGATCCGTGAGCAATATGCCAGAGTGTATAGCACGTATAGACAGCCCCTTCAATCACCTCATTTTTAGTGGTTTTCAACGTAGCCCCCGCTTTGGCATCGACCGAATCGGCCAGATTTTCTGTTCCTTTCCCGATCAGATCATTCATCGCTACATCCTTGAGAATAGAATTCGGGTTGGCGAGTATATCCCGTAGCTTTTCGTAATCGACTGGCTTAAACTCCTCATGATCCATCTTCGTCAGCACCTCGCGGGGTGGCAAATCATACCGGGTATAATTGCCCAGCAGATCCCAGTAAAAATTGATGTAGACTGGTTTGCATTCACCCGTCAGGCAAACCGGCGTAAATACGTTTCGGAAGAAATAGGCAGGTTGTCCAGCCTCATCTAACGCCAGCTTTAGCGTGTACGTAGTGGTGTCGTTTTCACGGATCGTAAACTCACGAATTTTTCCCGAATCGAGTTCAGTAGTAAGTGAATGAGCGAAAGAGGGAATGAGCGAAAGGGTGAAAACGAGCGCATGAGCGACAAAGGATCGAATAGCTACCAACCTTCCATACCTACGGTACTTTAACAGCCTATAATCAGTCGAGACGTCCATCGTTCATATTAAAGTTCATCACCCAGGCAATCGCTCAAACGCTAATGGCTACTTGCTACTTCCAATCTGGATTCTGCTCCAGCTTCAGGTTAGCGTTTAATTCATCCTGCGGAATCGGGAAATATTTGTTCTTAGCCGTAACGGGCCGCGACGGGTAAACGCTATTCACAGCTTTCGGAATCACCGTCAGGTATTTGCCCGTACGGGTCAGGTCGTACCAGCGGTCACCTTCGGCAAAGAACTCCCAGGCACGCTCCTGAATGACCGCATCGACGAAGGCATCTTTACTCAGCCCCGTCTGCAAATCCGGCAACCCGGCCCGCTTCCGAACAGTGTTGATGTATCCGTATGCGGTTGGCGTTGCGCCGTTCAACCGCGCTTCAGCTTCGGCAGCGATCAGGTACATATCGGCCAGACGTAAAATAGGGATATTGCAGATCATACCCGTAGTCGTGTTCGGGTCCTGATATTTCTTGATCAACACGCCGTCGGTTGTGATGGGTGTAATATTCTTTTGGGGTACAATCTTCCCGCTTCGATCCACGTAGTTCGTATCGAGCAATTGGCGTCGCTTATCGGCCGGGTTAAAGGAATTGAAAAACGACATATAGGCAAACATCGATCCGAAGGTGGTTCGGCCATACTCAGCGCCTGCGCTACCGGGAGGGCCACAAAGCCCTGTCAACTGGTGCGTACGACCGGGCGAGATCGGATCGACTTCATAAGCCCACATGTTTTCAATCCGGGCGGCATCTTCCTGATCGTATTTGTACACATTACGCACATCGGGCATCAATGCATACTTACCCGATGCAATGACTGCCTGGGCTTTTTCGAGCGCTTTCGCCCAATCTTCGTTGTACAGAGCGGCTTTGGCGTAAAGCGCATTCACCACCTCTTTCGATGGACGACCTTTATCGACCGCAGGATACGAGGGCAATCCGGCTGCAAAGGCCTGATCCAGATCGCTGTATATCTGTTTGTACACCTCAGCTTTCGGGCTTTTCCCTACTATGGCAGCCGCTTCTGAAGAGCTGGGCGTTGTTTTGATCACAACATCACCAAAATTCTTGGTCAATGCCCACAGGTAAAATGCCCGCAGGTAATACGCTTCGCCAATGATCTGTTTCTTGCGGGTTTCGTCCATCACGGCATCGGGCACTTTGGCAATAATCCAGTTGGCTTTTTCAATACCATCGTAGCTCGACGCCCAGATTTGCTGGGGAGATTCATTGGTCCGGGAATTGCTCTTCTGTACGGTATAATTGACGTCATACGAGAAGAGTGTCAGCGTATTACGGCCTACCACACCGCGCGGATAGGTCTGATCATCACTGAAATCAGGCACCAGCGTCATTGCCGGACCACTATACATATCAGCAATCGGATCATAGGCGGCAATCAGCCCTTTTTCGGCATCAGCCGCCGTTTTGTAAAACGCTTCGGTATAGATGGACGAGTAAATGGTTTCGTCCAGTTTGCAGCCTGCTACGCAAATGGCCGCGAGTATAGGGATAAGGATTTTTTTCATGGTTTATAAAGAGTGAAAGAGTGAAAGAGCGAAAGAGTGATTAACTGCTTCATTTGAAGAATGACTGACGATTTTCGCTCATTCACTCATTCGCTCTTTCACTCTTTAGAATGTGACCTGCAAACCGCCCAGGAATGATTTCGCCTGTGGATACACGAGATTGTCGATACCAATGGCTGTGTTCGATCCTGCATAGGTATTTACCTCAGGATCGAAACCGCTATACTTCGTGATCGTGAATAGGTTATTGGCGCTTACATATACCCGAATCTGCTGAATCCCTTTGATTTTGGGAAGGCTGTAGCCCAGTGTAACATTCTTACAGCGCAGATACGAGCCATCTTCCACCACATAATTGCTGACCGGCATACGGCCACCCTGTGCCGGAGCCGGAAATTCATTACTCGGATTCGTTGGCGTCCACCGGTTAACAACCCCTTTCAGCATATTGCGTTGCCCCAACGGCAGGGTAAACGAAAGACGGCTGGCGTTGTAAATATCGTTGCCCTGGGAACCCGACAAAAACGCGCTGAAGTCAAAGTGTTTATAGGACAGGTTCGTTGAGAAGCCGTAAATAAAGTTTGGGTTTGGATTGCCGGTTATAATCTGATCGGCAGCCGAAATGGTGCCATCGCCGTTGATGTCTTTTACTTTCTGACTACCTAACGTACCCCCATAACCGGGCAAAATAGCTTCTCCCGTTTGGTTGACCCCATCAAACACATAGGTTTTAAACAGACCAAGTGGGCTACCCACCTGCAGAACCGAATAGGAGGTAACGAATCGCTCCTGGGTTGTACCACCATCCAGATCCAGCAGTTTGTTGCGGTTGAACGTCATATTTCCCGAAACGCTCCACTTCAGCGGACCATCCAGAATTCGGGCATTGACGGCCAGTTCAAGTCCTTTGTTTTCGAGAGAAGCAAAGTTGCCCACAATGGTGCTATAGCCGGAGCTGAGTGGCAATGTTTTTACATAGAGCAAGTCTTTAGTCGTTTTCTGGTACACGTCCATGATGAGGCTAATCCGGTTATTCAGGAAGCCTACATCAAGACCAATATCTGCCTGGGCCGAACGCTCCCAACGCAAATCAGGGTTCGCAATACCCGACGGGTTGATACCAGTGGCATACGCGTGGTTGATGTTATAATCGCTACCCGATGCCGAAACCGTTGCCAGCGACTGGTAGGGATCGATACCCGCAGCATTTCCGGTAATACCGTAGCTGGCCCGCAGTTTTAAATCGGACAACCAGGTAACCGATTTCACAAATGGCTCTTCGATGATTCGCCAGCCAGCCGATGCCGCTGGGAATAGCCCATATTTATGATTAGCACCAAACCGGCTCGATCCATCCACACGGGCGGTCAGGTCCAGGAAATATTTGTCTTTATAGCCATAATTGATCCGCCCCAGGTATGAATCCAGTCGTTGGGTTGTGCGATTGCTGGTTACGGTACGGTTCAGCGCCAGTTGCACGGCTTCGTTCTGGGTGGCATCGTTCGGAAAGCCAGTCGCATTGATCTGGTTCATGTTATAGTTTTCAACCTGCGTGGCAAAAACGGCCGTAGCCTTGAACGAATGAATTTGTGCGAAGGTGTGATTATACGTCAGGATACTTTCGTGCAAAAGCGCCAGGTTGTTGGTATTCGTTTTGGAGCCAGATCCCGAATTGTCCGTCAAGTCGGATTTGTTGACAATCGAACGGGGCGAATACGTATCCCGAAGGCTATTCTGCATATCGATGTTGAACGAAGCCCGGTAGGTAAGCCCTTTCAGGATATTCGCTTCTCCATACAAATTAGCGAGCGTCCGCCGAATAGCCGTCTGATTCAGGATAGCCGTGTAATTCAGCGGGTTGATTACCTCCCGATACTGGCCATTTGCCTGCTCACCAAATGGAAAGATAGAGCCATCGGCCCGATAGGGTTGTAGCGTAGGTGGTGCCCCAACGGCAGCCCCCAATACGCTACCGGTTACCACACCTGCATCGCCAATAGACTGGTTACCAGTCGTAACGCCCGAATTGACGACATAACTTCCTAAAACACTGGTTCCAATCTTCACCCGGTCACTGATCCGATGATCGACGTTCAGACGATAAGAATATCGTTTGAAATTGGAATTGATAATAATCCCGTCCTGATTGAAGTAGTTTGCCGAAAGCGCCAGTTGTGTTTTTTCCGAACCACCATTAATTGACAACTGGTGGCTTTGAATGGGCGCTTCCCGGAATATGATTTTCTGCCAGTCCGTTCCTTCACCCAGCGAAGCTGGATTTGGGTAGTAGTTATTTTTAAAGGTCTCGTTTTCTACCTGGGCGAACTCAGCGGCATTCAGCAGATCCAATGTCTTATTTACCTTCTGTACCCCATAATAGCTATCGAGGGTGACACGGGTAGCGCCTGTTTTACCCCGCTTGGTCGTAATCAACACTACCCCATTAGCAGCTCTTGACCCATAAATAGCAGATGCAGAAGCATCTTTCAGGATCTCAACCGACTCAATATCATTCGGATTGATGGTAGAAAGGGGGCTTACGTTGTTAATCTCACCACTATTGTTAGTGCCGTTGGAAATCTGAATCCCATCCACTACATACAGAGGTTCTGAATTCCCATTGATGGAGTTTGTTCCCCGAATACGCACGCTGATATTTCCACCCGGAGCACCCGTATTCTGGCTAACCTGTACCCCGGCGACGCGTGCCTGTAAGCCCTGGGCCACGTTGGCAACGGGAGTTTGTACTAGTTCAGCCGACTTTACCGAGGCAATAGCCCCTGTTGTTTCGATCTTCCGCTGAGTACCGTAGCCCACCACAACCACTTCATTCAGCGACCGGTCGTCCGACTGCAAGGCGATATTGATTGTGCTGCGATTCGCAATGGCTGCCTCTTGGGTGACGAAGCCAATGTACGAGAAAGTTAGCGTGGCCGTGCCCGACGGTACCGATATGGAATACTGTCCATCAGCGTTTGTTGTTGTTCCCTGCTGGGTTCCCTTAACCAGGACGTTGACGCCGGGGAGCCCCCCATTGTTTGATGCATCGGTCACGCGCCCGCTTACAGTGCGGGACGATTGAGCATACCCTGCCAGCGAGGTTATCAGACAAAATAGCCCAATCGTAGTTCGTAGTAGTAGAATAGATTTCATTGGGTAAGCAGTTTCCTGCCTGTTCGGTTTGGGAATATTAAAATCAAAAAAATACAAAATCTAGCAAATTATCGACTTCACTGGCTAGCGCATAACTTGGCATGTATTAAGCTGAGAAAACGGCTGAAAAAGGCTTAAAAACAAGCATTTTCTTATCCAGTGATTGATATTACCGCCAAACAATGATTCTACAAAGATTTTTTTGACTTTTTTTATTGGGAACATTCCCAATTTTTTGGGAATGTTCCCAATAATTGTAGTAGAACTGGGTTGTTACTTACTTATACCAATAGAAGCCACTGGTACAAATATTAGATAAATCATATTTTATCAATTCACTTACTACTAACCTGCCGAATGCATCAGACAACCATCATTGACATTGCCCGCGAATTAGGTATTTCAAAATCAACCGTATCACGAGCCTTGACGGGGCATCCAAACGTTAATGCAAAGACACGCCAACGCGTGCTGGAAATGGCCTCTCAGGTAGATTATCAGCGGAATCAACTGGCTATTTCGCTCTTAACCAACCGAACCAGCACAATAGGCATCATGGTCCCCGAATTCATTAGCTTTTTCTTTCCCAAAGTCATTATTGGCGCTCAGGAAGAACTGGCCCGGTCGGGCTATAACGTGGTGATCTGCCATTCCAATGAGTCGTATGAAACGGAGGTGACGAATGCCAAAGCGCTGCTGGCTAGCCGAGTCGATGGGCTGATTGTGTCGCACACCAAAGAAACCCGCAACTTCGACCATTTCCGTGTATTTCAGCGGAAGGGCATCCCGGTCGTGTTTTTTAACCGCGTTTGTGAGGATATGGACGTATCGAAAGTGACGGTCGATGATTATAATGGCGCTTTTCAGGCAGTCGATCACCTGATCAAAACGGGTCGACGACGTATAGCGCATCTGGCGGGCCCGGACACGCTTACCAACAGTCGGAGTCGATTAAATGGCTATCGTGATGCCCTGACCCAGAACGGAATCGCCATCGACCCGGAACTGATTATCTCGTACGATCTAAATCTGGACAAGGCCAATATCTACGTGAATCACCTGCTGAATTTACCCAATCCGCCCGATGCCTTGTTCACCATCAATGACCCGACCGCCCTTGAGGCCCTGAACGTTGCCAAACGCCGGGGTATTCGGGTTCCGCAGGATCTGGCTATTGTTGGCTTTAGTGACGACCCCATTTCGGCACTGATCGAACCCGGTCTGACGACCATTGCCCAACCAGTCGATGAACTGGGCAAACAGGCTGCTCAGCTCCTTATCAAACAATTACTGGCCGATGATGAACGCCCGGCATCGGAAACGATAGTCCTTCCTACCCGCCTGATTGTTCGCGGATCGACTGTTAACTAAGCAAAACACAGATCGTCTGTTACACAGATAAATAAACCTTTTAAAAAACATTTTAGTCCCTCAAAAAATTGGCATGGTATATGATATGTTCAGATCAACTATCTCCTCTATATACCCATATCTGAACAATCATGAATACTACTCAACCAGATTCCGTCTGGAGCATTATCGACTCGGCCATTACGACTCAGCGAGTCATTCAGATTAAACAGAACAAAAGCTGGCGAACCCTGGAGCCGTATCAGTTCGGGTTTCCCAAAGAAGGTCGAAAGCAGCTAACCATTTATGGGTACTGCCTGGACATCGTACCAGATGCACACACGCCAAGTCGATGGCAATTGGTCGAACTGGAGAATGTTGAAGAAATCGAGCTAACCAATTACTGGTTTCAGCCCCGCGCCGATTATACTGGCCAAACCGATCTGATGCAAACGATTTTCTGCCAGCTCACCGCGCAAAAGAAACGACGGAAGAAACGATTGAACAAACCTTCTATAATCCCCTATTCATCAAATTGATCGAGTGATCAACCGGCACTACAGGCTCGTATAAACTCGCATTACATGGGTGTATTTTTCAATGCCCGCTGATCAGCCAGAACCGGCTTCGTCGGACTATTGGTAAGCTGCATTTTTGAAACGCCGGTATTGGCTGTAAACGCCCCATACGGTGAAGTCTCCTGGGCAGGAACCCGTTCTGAACATTTGTACTGCTGCTGACGATCAACCAGGCGGTTACCGGCCACAAATAAAGCACCCATTACGACATAAGGGAACAAGGACTTCATGATCTTTACTTGAGTAGTAGTTAAAACGAGGTTAGCGAAACAAAACTACGACAAGCTCTGCTGACCTAAAGCGCAAGTACATATCAGGCGATTTTTACCGGACAATTGGTAGGTTTGGGTTTATGGATGGTTTTACAGAAGTGTTAGCCTTGCGTTAATTATTGAGCACCTAAAGAAAAAGGCACTCCGGTCGTATATTACCAAAGTGCCTTATAAAATCAAATCATGTAATCAGTCTCGCTTTTATCTTTACCTAGTTGTTCCAGTCGAAATAGAATAGCCTTTACAGGAGTTGGTGCGGATACAGGGTAGTGTTTATTTTCATAATCTTCCACAAATAGGGCAAGGACATCCAATTCGTCCGATTCAGGCGAATCCTCCACCAGATCCATCTGCATTAGCTCATATACCCGCTCTAAAGCGGCTTCATATTCTGCTTCGTTTTTAATCACTTTTAACATAACGCACTGTCTTCAGCCTCTGCCCAACGAGCCAATCGACTCATCACACGCAAAGCGCTGGCCTATGAATAACCGTTCCCGCTCGTTCGCGATACAATCGCGGATGAGCGGTGAAACATGATATAGATTTAGGATTGATTATTTCATGGGAGCACGGTTTCCGTTAACTTTGGTAATGTGTCGAATACACAATTAACCAAATTACAATCTGACATGAAAAAGCACTTCGTCTACCTCTTTTTTTTCCTGCTGATAAGCCACCTAAGTCGGGCGCAGACGTCCTCCACGTCGCCAACTATTGGCCCTGAGCAGGGTTCACTGATGATCGTTGGTGGGGGCGCTATGGGTCCTGAACTCTGGAACAAATTTGTTGAACTGGCGGGTGGCCCCGACAAAGCCGATATTATCATTATCCCGACAGCCGGGGAAGATTCAGCCGCCAGCAGCGCCCCCCGCGAGAAAGAGAAACTGACGAGCCTGGGCGTAAAAACCATTACCATCCTGCATACCCGCGATCCGAAAGTAGCGAATCAGGAATCGTTTGTGGCCCCGATTCGAAAAGCCACCGGCATCTGGTTCGTAGGCGGTCGGCACTGGCGGCTGGCCGATTCGTACCTGAACACCCTGGCTCATAAAGAATTCAACGCACTGCTCAGTCGGGGCGGTATTATTGGTGGCACGTCGGCTGGAGCCACTATTCAGGGATCATTTATGGTTCGGGGCGATACCAAAGGCAATTCGATCATGGTTGGCGATCATACCCAGGGGCTGGACTTTATTCATAACGTTACCATCGACCAGCATGTCATGCGCCGGAATCGTCAGTTCGACCTGATTGATGTCATCAAAGCCCGGCCTGAACTACTGGGCATCGGTATCGACGAGGGGACGGCTATTCTCGTCCAGAAAAATACGTTTGAAGTCATGGGAGCTTCGTATGTAGGTATTTACGAAGCGGGTCAGATTACCAGCAGTGCCAAATATCCATCGGGCATGAACAGTACCGGCGGCCCCTTTTACTACCTGAGCAAAGGCCAGAAGTTTGATCTCAAAACGCGCAAAGTTATTCCTACGCAACCCAACCGTACCAACGAACCCGCGAAATAAAAAATAAGAAATGGTCAAGACTAGTTAAGTGAGATCAACACCTGACTACTCCTGACCATTTCTGGCAACACCAGATTATTATACCAACACCGTTTTCAGGAGTTGCTCCAGAATGAGCCGTCCATCGGTATTGCCAAGAACGGAGTCGGCGGCCCGTTCGGGGTGGGGCATCATACCGAACACATTTTTAGCCTTGTTACTCACTCCGGCGATATTTTCTAAGCTACCGTTGGGGTTAGCCGATTCGGTAACAACACCCGATTCGTCGCAGTAGCGGAACAGAACCTGGTCGTTATCATTAAGCGCCTTCAACGTATCGGCATCGGCAAAATAACGACCATCGCCATGCGCAATGGGAATTTTGTAGGCCGCCTTATCCAGCCCAGCCGTCAGCAGTGCATCCTTCGATTCAGGCTTGAGATAAATGTTCTTACAAACATACTTCTGGCTGCTGTTCTGAAGCAATACACCCGGCACCAGACGCGCTTCGGCCAAAATCTGAAACCCGTTACAAATACCCATCAGATAACCACCCCGATTGGCATGGGCAATCACTTCGTTCATGATGGGCGAAAAGCGAGCAACGGCCCCTGTACGCAGGTAATCACCGTAGGAGAAACCACCCGGCAGGATGATAAAATCACAACCTTGCAGGTCATGGTCTTTATGCCAGAGTTTGATAACCTCCTGGTCCATCAATTTCAAAACATCGACAGCATCCTGATCACAGTTCGAGCCGGGGAATACAACAACACCGAATTTCATAGTGGCGAAAGAGCGAAAGAGTGATTGATTGAAAGAGCGATACATTGAACCAGCCTCATTCGCTCATTCACTCTTTCGCTCTTTCAATCAATTACAAAGGTACGGACTTTACTTTACTTCAACGGCGGTTCCGCTATTAGAAACTGCTTTTCCTCGCTCAAAGGTAAGGTCGATACGACCCAGATTAATACCTGCAAAACCAACCTGGTTAATCCAGACGGGCTGACCACTTAAGTTAGTAACGGCTACGGGCGCATCCAGAAAAGTATGCGTATGCCCGCCAATGATCAGATCGATATTCCGGCTTTTGGCAGCCAGTACGTTGTCCGACACAGTGGCATCGTTGTATTTGAAACCAAGGTGCGACAGGCAAATCACATAGTCGCATTTTTTGTCGTTCCGAAGTTGCGCGGCCATGTCGTTACCGATATCGACTGGGTCGAGGTATTTCATTTCTTTGTAAGCATCTTTCGGGATCAGTCCGGCGGGTTGAATACCCAAACCGAAAACACCTATCCGAATCCCGTCTTTGTCGAATAGTTTAAACGGCATGGTTTTACCATCCATGACCGTGTTTTTGAAATCGTAATTGGCAATCAGCAGGGGAAAGCTCGCTTTACCAAACTGTGTCACCATATTGTCGATACCTCCGTCGAAATCATGATTACCAATGGTTCCGGCATCATACCCCAGTTTGTTCATAGCCAAAATTTCAGGCTCTCCTTTGTACAGGTTAAAGTAAGGCGTTCCCTGAAAAATATCCCCCGCATCGAAGAGCAGCACATTGCTTTGCTCCTGGCGAATTTTCTGAATCAGTGTAGCCCGACGCGCCACACCACCTTTTCCGGCATTGCGGCTCCCATCCATCGGAAACGGGTCCAGCCGACTATGCACATCGTTGGTATGCAGAATCGTTAGCGACGTGTCTTTACGAGTATTGGTATTGGCCAGCACCTCAGGCGCTACCGAACCAACAACAGCGGCAGTTCCCAGCAGTTTCAGAAACTGGCGTCTATTCGATGCTAATGCGTCCATCCGTAGTGGGGGTTATAGGTTGCCCGGTTTTGCCCCGCTGACGAACATAGTCGATGAGCGCATCCCGGATTAAATAACTTATATCTTCGCGTTTGACGGCTTTTTTTAGAAAATCGGTATTGTCACCCCCATTGGCAATGTAATCACTCAGCGCAACCGTATAGATTTCATTCGGCTGAAGGGTACGGCCGTTGGTAAACGTAACCGACTGTACCTGCTTATCATGCAGGGTTATCTTGACGCCCCCCATAACCAGTCCATGCCCATCGGCAAAATGATTCAGAAACTGCCTGAGCATATCGCCCGTAAGCGTGAGCACAACCAATTGATTATCAAACGGCATAACCCCAAAAACAGACCCAGTGGTAATAGCTCCTTTGGGTAAATTATCCCGGATTCCACCATAGTTGAGGTGAGAGCAATCGATCGGTTTTCCGTAGCGTTGGGACGCCTGCTGAAGTAGTGCATCTGTAAGCAGATCATTAAGAGGGCCCTCTGGTAATTTTTTTTCGATGGGTGCTGTTGAGGTAGCCAGGACCTCGTTCATCGTTTGGTCGAGCTTCTGCCGATACGGCTGGAGAAAGCTGTTGAGACTTGGGTCAGATGTTGCCGCCAGCGAATCGACACCGATTCGGTTGGCAGTTCGGTTTGTTAGATGATAACCCGACTTACAGGCCGACAAGATGGCCAAAGTCAGGATAAGAATGTATTTTTTCATAGGCATCTGCAAGTTCGGAAACTCTTGCTTATCCTGCATTAAGAAATTGTATTTAGTACTTAGCCTGCGGATTAAAATATAGTCCTGGCTTTACTGCACTTGCGTCGGCCAGCTACCATTAATCTGTTAAATGGTTTTACCCGGTGGCGTAATGGTCGTTGGTTCGGGTTTGTAATTCACCTTGCGCACACGTCCGAAGCCGCCCAGGCCAATCTGCAGGTTAATGAGGCCACCCGAAAACGGTTTAGCATCAAGGATGGGGCTGTAGGATAACTTGGTTCGTATAAACCAGAAACTTACTTCGGTACGATCATTTTTTGGGGCGTTGTTACCAAGTTTTACATCAAAAGCCAAACCCAATGTGGGCGCGTGACTTAGCAAGGATAGTCCCTGATAGCGTTCGTCTTTCCGATCGCGGGGCGACAAGTCAAACAATAGATAACCCAGATATGGAATTATTCGGGTTCGTGGACCATCATGCACAATGCGCCCCAGCCCTGCTTCGAACAACATAGGGCTGATGGGCATATCTTTTTCCCAGGTCTGATTCTGATGCGAAAAGCCTTGCCGTAATGTGCCATTATACAGCGTGGGATGCAGCATGAGCATGGTTCGCTGAAAGGCAATGTCAATTCCAAACACAACGCCCCCTGCCGAACGAATGGTTTGCGCTAAGGGGCCAGTTGCCAGTATACCCCCACCGCCAAAAAATACCCCGTAGCCTATTTTTGAGGCCCGGTAGGTGGTTACCAGGTCGGGCGTGTCGTGCAGCCGCTGAACCACCTGTTTCTCCCAGCGCAGCAAGGCTTCCTGATCATCGCCCCCACCCGTTTCGGCCCGAAACAGGTTGACCTCCGCCCCCAGTTCCGAATTTGTCAGGTACTCGATCTGGCGAGCCTGTTGTTTAAATCGACGGTCGGCTCCCAGCGCAATTAGTTTGGCCTTCATCTGGCGGGTGTGCACTTCAACCAGATCAAACAGCACCTGATTATACGCCAATGTCCGTTCGTTACGAGCCGTTTCCGAAACCCAGGATAGATTACGGAACATCAGGCAAAACGCTTCAACGGCCGGTTGGCCCCAGAGTGATGTAGGCCGAACCTCATACCCAATCTGATAATAAAACTCTGAGCCCCCTAAACCGGGCTGGGTGGGCGAATGAAAATCTGCTAATTCCAGCCGACGGGTCGCACTCCAGTGCAGCGTGTCGATGGTCACCTGCCCCGAAACGAGTAAGGGAAACAACAACAGTACCAGGAGTAGACGTTTCATCATCAGACAAGTGAAGACAGCGCGTAAATTTAGAAATAAGTACTTTATTATAAAGTGATTAGTCGCAATTCAACTCTGAATAAAGTACATAAACCTACTGATCATTCAGGAAGTTTTCTTGACATCGTATCGGATATCAGAGAATAACCAGACCATATGCCGTTTCGTTGTTTCAATACTAACAAAAAGTAGGCAAAAAAGCGCGGCATTGTTGTAAAGTAGAAAAGGGAAGCAGGGGATTGTCACCCTCTGCTTCCCTTTTCCAAATTCATCTATTTATTCTTAGTACCGATACATTTCTGATTTGAACGGACCGGCAACCGATACGCCAATATAGTCGGCCTGTTCCTGCTCCAGCGGCTCCAGTTTAGCACCTACGTGAGCTAAGTGCAGAGCAGCTACTTTTTCGTCAAGGATCTTCGGTAACACGTATACCTTGTTCTCGTACTTATCTGAGTTTAGCCACAGTTCGATCTGAGCCAGCGTCTGGTTCGAGAACGAGCACGACATCACGAAGCTGGGGTGGCCCATCGCGCAGCCCAAATTCACCAGACGGCCTTCAGCCAATACGATCACTTCTTTGCCTTCTACCTCATACATATCAACCTGCGGCTTGATTGGACTCTTGGTATGGCCGTAATTTTCGTTCAACCAGGCCATATCAATTTCATTATCGAAATGCCCAATGTTACAAACAACAGCCTTATCCTTCATGGCTTTGAAGTGGCGGCCTTTGATAATGTTGACGTTACCCGTAGCGGTCACAAAAATCTGCGCACGCGTAGCGGCTTCATCCATCGTAACCACTTCATAACCATCCATAGCAGCCTGCAACGCGCAGATTGGGTCAATTTCCGTTACCAGAACCCGGCAGCCAGCCCCGCGCAGCGATTCAGCCGAACCTTTCCCTACATCGCCATAACCAGCTACAACAGCCACTTTACCGGCCAGCATCAAATCCGTAGCTCGACGGATAGCGTCGACCAGCGATTCACGGCAACCGTATTTGTTATCGAATTTCGACTTGGTTACCGAGTCATTCACGTTGATCGAAGGTAAATGCAAGGTGCCGTTTTTCATGCGCTCATACAACCGGTGAACGCCCGTGGTCGTTTCTTCTGAGAGGCCTTTAATGCCCTGAATCAGTTCAGGATACACATCAAACACCATATTGGTCAGATCACCGCCATCGTCCAGAATCATGTTGAGTGGCTTCCGGTCTTCGCCGAAGAACAGTGTCTGCTCAATACACCAGTTAAACTCTTCTTCGTTCATTCCTTTCCAGGCATAGACCGGAATACCAGCCGCAGCAATAGCCGCAGCTGCGTGATCCTGCGTCGAGAAAATGTTACAGGACGACCAGGTAACATCGGCCCCCAGTTCAACCAGTGTTTCGATCAGCACAGCGGTCTGGATCGTCATGTGCAGACAGCCAGCAATACGGGCTCCCTGGAGCGGTTTCGTCGGACCATACTCAGCACGAAGGGCCATTAGACCAGGCATTTCGGCTTCGGCAAGCCGGATTTCCTTGCGGCCCCACTCGGCCAGCGCAATATCCTTAACTTTGTAAGGAACGTAAGTTGAAGTTTGCATATAGATTTACGACCGATTTTCGGCCTTATTACGAAGATACGATTCGATAGACTATTTCTCCGTAGTGTTTGATTTCTTAGTAAAGTGCAAAAATAAGAAGCGACTTGCAGAATCCCTATTGATTGGAATATACTTTAACCAACACCTGATTTAATGGCAACCTCCTACTAATCAACATACTCACCTTTTAAACCTGAACAAAACAGTGAATTAACGATGGATACAATTTCTATCATACCCTACTCACCTGAATACCAACCTGATTTTAAACGGCTTAACCTTGAATGGATTTCACGTTATTTTACAGTCGAACCTCACGACGTAGAGCAATTGGATCATCCTGAAATCCATGTATTACCTCGAAATGGGCAGATCTTTCTGGCTCAGTCAGGCAATCAGATTGTTGGCTGTGTGGCCATGATCAATACGAGTCCGCTGGATCAGGGCAACACTGAATTCGAGCTAGCCAAAATGGCCGTTTCGCCAACGGTGCAGGGAAAAGGTATTGGGAAAAAGCTATGTCAGGCGGCTATCGCCTATGCCCGCCAGCTTAGTGTCAAAACCGTATGGCTCGAATCGAACCGAGTCCTGACGCCAGCGTTGACCATGTACGCCAGCGTAGGATTTCGTGAAGTACCCAGCGTGCCAACTCCGTATGCGCGGGCCAATATTCGGATGGAAATGAGCTTGTGATTTCTGCTCGTCCACGATTGTATCGCGGACGAGCCAGGGGCTAGGTCAACGTAAACTAAATACCGAAATCTATTTCTGTGCCGTTTGCCCAGGCCAGACATACTCGAAGCTCTTGTTGATAGGCGCTTCGAAGTAGTTGACTTTCAGGTAGTCGAGCCGTTTTTTATGCACGTCCAGACGCTGCTTAAAATCGTCGATATTTTTGGCTTCACCGGGCGTCCAGGCGGTTTCAGCAACAGCCAGCAGACGCGGATACGCCATATACTCCACGTAATGCGTGGTGGGCATATACTCCGACCAGATGTTGGCCTGTACACCTAACACATGCTTTGCCTGCTCAGTCGTCAGGCTGTCCGTAACGGAGGGGTTGAAACCATACACTTTTTCGAGCGGCAACAAACCACCAATGGCTACAGGCTGCGTTTTGGGATCGGTCTGGTAATAATCCAGATAGCAATACGTAGTTGGACTCATGATCACGTCATGATTTTGCCGGGCAGCCGCAATACCACCGTTTACACCCCGCCAGCTCATCACGGTAGCATTGGGCGAAAGACCGCCTTCCAGAATTTCATCCCACCCAATGATCCGTCGCCCTTTCGAGGTAACAAATTTGTCGATGCGCCGAATAAAATAGCTTTGCAATTCGTGTTCATCCTTCAGGCCTTCTTTCTTCATCAACTCCTGACAGAACTTACTCTGCTTCCACTCCGTTTTGGGGCACTCATCGCCACCAATATGAATGTACTGACTCGGAAACAGATCCATTATTTCGGTCAATACGTTTTCCAGGAAGGTGAACGTCTCCTCACGCGGAAACAAAACCTGATCATGAACGCCCCAGGTACCTGTGACAGGAATAACCCGGTCGGGGTTCGCGCCTAGTTCGGGATACACGGACAGAACGGCTACCGAATGACCCGGCATTTCGATTTCAGGAATTACCGTTATAAATCGTTCTTTGGCATACTTCACCACCTCACGTACGTCGTCCTGCGTATAAAAACCACCGTAAGGCTTATCGCTGTATTTCCGATCGCGGTAATGGCCCACCATGGTGCGAGGACGAATCGATGCGAACTTGGTCAGTTCCGGGTACTTTTTGATCTCAATGCGCCAGCCCTGATCTTCGGTCAGATGCCAGTGAAACACGTTCATTTTATGCAGCGCCAGAAGATCGATGTATTTTTTGATGAACGACACCGGATAAAAATGCCGCCCGACATCGAGCATGGAACCCCGATACCCGTACTGAGGCTGATCTTCGACCATACAGGCAGGCACCGTCCAGGCAACGCCCTCTGCCTTGGTTGGACTAAACACAGCCGCTGGCATCAACTGCATGAGCGACTGAACCCCGTAGAAAAATCCCTGTGGCTGGGCAGCCGAAATCAGAATCTGTTTTGGCGATACAGTGAGCGTATAACCTTCGGCACCTAATACGGCATCTTTTGTCTGAACAAACGCAATTCCATTCGATGCCTTTCCGGTTGCGACGGAGGTTGCTCTCCCGGTCGATTTACCCAGTTGATCAGCCAACATCTGGGCAATCTGACGGACTTCAGGATTTGTTGCTTGAATCGAAATCGTTGGTTTGGCGGGCAAGGTATAACTTCCATTACGTTCCTCCAACCGAACAGGTTTTGGGATAATGGCATAGGTTGCCTTCTGGGCATAGAGTCCGTGTGTTGCCGCAATGACGGCAATCAAACAGAAAAACAGTTTTTTCATAGGTAGAAAAGTAAGGGGTATCGCACAAAGGTACGCGAGGTTTTGGGAGATGCCGCACTTAAATCTACCACCGCCCTAACGAAGCGACCTGGGCAAACCGCTGTAAATTGACTAACGCCCACAGCTTCTTAGCGCCCTTGGGGTCGTACCATACAGATTATAGCATTCGTTCTGGTAAAAAATTACTTCAAATACGGTTTAAGCACTTTTTGCCATCGTTCGTAGCCTGCCGGAAGCATGTGTAGACTATCGGATCGAAACAGTTCGGGGACAGGCTGTCCATTTTTCAACAGCATGACCGGGCGAATATCGACAAACTGAGTATTTCGCTGTTTCGCCAGGTACGCCTGAATCAACCGATTGGCATTATCCATTTCCGAAAAATACTTCCGACGCGACGGACTAGGCTTTATGGAGATAAACGTAAACGTCGTATTAGGCAATTCCCGGCGAACGTGCTCGAACAGCGTAACCAGACGTTCGTATACTTCCTGCCCCGTTTTTCCGGCAGCAACATCGTTTTCGCCCGCATACAACACGACCTGCTTCGGCTTATAGGGCACGATGACACGATCGGCGTAATAGATCACATCGCTCAGCTGCGAGCCACCAAAACCTCGTTGTAAAACAGGTTTATTCGGAAAGTAATTGCCAAGATTTTCCCATAATCGGATTGACGAGCTTCCTGTAAAAACGATTGGGTTTCGGGGTGGCGGAGTCGTTTTATCAGCCTGTTCAAACGCCCGAATCTCCGATTCAAACGCGTGTTCCTGCGCAAACAGGCAAAGAGGAAAAAGAAGCAACAATAAGAGACGTGGCATTGCTTTTAGTGGATGTTTTTACTAAAAGTCATAGCTAACGCTAAACTCACTTCCCGATTAGAAAGAAATACGCCCCCCGGCATCAAAAAGTAATGTACCGTTTTCTATTAACCGCTTCGCCTGAACTACTTGACTTACCGTTACATGATGACTTACCGAAATCGTAACGTCGTCATAGCGACCGGGTACACAGTTACAGTTCCAGGTGCTGCTGCTCGTCCAGTTTCCATCGTGTACGCTGGCAATAACACCATACACAGTCCTGCTGGCCGATGATGAACACCCTAATGCCGTACCCGTCACAGAATATACGCCGGAGGTTGTTAGTACAATGGAAGCAGTCGTGGCACTGGTCGACCAAAGATAGGTGGTAGCGCCCGAAGCCGTGAGTGTGGTCGATTGCCCACCTGTAATGGTAAGACTGGGGTTGGCTGTGATCGTCAGGCTGGGGATTGGATTCACAGCCAGGGTAACGCTGGCCGTCGGGCTGTTCGTACCATCCGTAGCGGTTACGGTAACCGTGTACACAGTTGGGCTATTAACCGTTGGCGCTGTAAAAGAAGGTGTACTTCCTGTGGCCGTTAGCCCAGTTGGCTGACTATTCCAGGTATACGAAGAAGGTGTAAAGTTAGCGGCTGTCGCTGTCAGGCTAACCAGACTTCCCGAACACACAGCGCCTGGATTGGCCGGACTGATCCGCACAATAGCCGGGCCTGCCACCTTGCGTACCCGCTGGTTATCGGTGTCAGCAATGTAGAGATTATCGTTATTATCAATGGCCACATTCAACGGATTAGCCAAACTCGCAGCAGTAGCAAGCCCCCCATCGCCACTAAAGCCATAAAACTCATTGCCCGCTACGGTCGTAATGACTCCATTCGTGGACACTTTACGAACACGATTATTCTGTGTATCAGCGATATAGAGATTGCCATGCGTATCAATAATTACATCGGCAGGGTTAGCCAGATTAGCGACTGTGGCGGGTCCATTGTCACCACCAAACCCAAACGTACCATTACCCGCTACGGTTGTAATACTACCCGCTGGTGTAACCTTACGAATCCGATGATTGCCCTGGTCAGCAATGTACAGATTCCCGCTTCCATCCACCGCCACGCCAGCCGGATAATTTAGCTTAGCAGCCGTAGCTGATCCGCCATCGCCACTATAACCTGCCGTTCCGGTACCGGCTACGGTTGTGATACTACCCGCCGGTGTTACTTTGCGAACGCGGTTATTCTGCGAATCAGCGATATACAGATTGCCACTGCCATCGACGACTACACCTGCCGGAAAATTCAGGGCAGCCACCGTAGCTACTCCCCCATCGCCACTAAACGAGGCTGAACCATTACCTGCTACAGTCGTGATACTGCCCGCCGGTGTTACTTTACGCACTCGGTTATTTCCCTGATCAGCAATATACAGGTTACCACTGCCATCAATGGCAACACCAGCTGCATTAGCCAGGCTGGCCGCTGTTGCCGCTCCCCCGTCGCCACTAAAGCCATAGGTACCATTTCCGGCTACGGTTGTAATGGTGCCAGACGTTGCGAGCTTTCGAATCCGTTGATTCTGCTGGTCAGCCAGATATAGATTACCACTTCCGTCGACGGCCAGCCCGAAGGGGTTCGATAAACTGGCAGATGTGGCTTTCCCTCCATCACCACTGTAGTTGATCGTCCCATTACCGGCTACGGTTGAGATGGTGCCCCCCGTCGATACTTTTCGGAGCCGGTTATTCTGCGAATCAGCAATATATACATTCCCGCTCCCATCGACCACTACCCCTCCGGGCGAATACAAACTTGACTCCGTAGCAACCCCTCCATCACCACTATATCCAGCCGTACCATCGCCAGCTATTGTACTGATAATACCAGCAGAGGTTACCATACGAACCCGATGGTTGCTGGCATCGGCGATGTATATATTCCCACTCCCATCCACAGTCACGCCAAATGGATTATTCAGATTTGCCGCAATAGCCGCACTCCCATCGCCCCCAAAACCTGCCGTGCCGTTTCCCGCAACAGTCGTAATACTACCCACTCCCGACACTTTACGAATCCGATTATTTTGCGAGTCGGCAATGTATAGATTACCGCTTCCATCGACGACTATTTCGGTTGGGCTATTCAATTTAGCAGCGGTTGCCGCCCCTCCATCGCCCCCAAAACCCGCTGTAGCACTACCTGCTACGGTTGTAATAGTACCTGACAAATCAACCTTTCGGATACGATGGTTCTGTTGATCAGCAATATAGAGGTTACCCGATCCATCCACCGCCACGCCGGTTGGGTTGGCTAAACTGGCGGCCGTAGCTGATCCACCATCTCCGCTAAAACCAGATGTTCCGGTACCGGCTACGGTCGTAATACTACCCGCCGGTGTTACTTTGCGAACGCGATTATTCTGCGAATCAGCGATATACACATTGCCATTTCCATCAACGGCTACGCCTGTTGGATTCGCTAAACTAGCGGCTGTCGCCTGCCCTCCATCCCCCCCGGACCCATAGCTACCATTGCCCGCTACGGTTGTAATGCTGCCCGCTGGCGTGACTTTACGAATCCGATGATTGCCCTGGTCGGCAATGTACAGATTCCCGTTTCCATCCATGACTACACTGAATGGATTCGATAGGTTAGCCCCCGTAGCCGGACCGCCATCACCTTTTAGAGAAGAACCCGCTACGGTCGTAATGACCTGAGCAATGAGTTGAGTAGGTGCCATTGCGAAAACAGCACTTACGGTCAGTATTCGGACAAAGTAGTTAAGGAGAGGACCCTTCATAGCGAAAAAGGATTGAGGAAACGAGCCGCATCTAGTCGACACACGCGTACAACCCTCATTAGCATCAAAATTTATACCTAACTATCAATCAGTTAGCACAAATCGATTCAATGGCCACTCTCACTCCTAAGTACAGCTTCAGTAACCCTGTATTAAGGGAAATGAACCGCTACCCATAATTAAATAAAGGGTACGACCGACTCCAGGCTCATGCCCCGCGAGCCTTTTACCAATACGTGCTTATTGGTCATGGGACAATTTGACTATACTTTAGGAAGCGTTTTACTAGTTTATAAACCGTTGTGCAAGATTCTGACTCAGCCGGATTTATACCTGCTCTTCGGCATTCTCCATCTCTCCGACCTGCACGATCAATCGCTAATTGAACTCGGCTTTCGTTTTTCAAAAGATCAAAGCCGCTTAGCACATCAAAAAAAGCAGACGTAATTAGTTTACTACCTTTCCCATCATAATGAGCCCGTAACGGATTGATATGCGAATTGATTCTAGCCTCGTAATCTGTTCGGGGCATTTTAGCGCCATGATTGTCCTCAAAATGTAAAATAAGCCAGTATTCAAATGACTGATTTGACCAGGCTACGCTGAACTTTTGATTCTCAGCCTCCTGTATGGCTTTCAGAAAGTCGTCATTTGTAAAGTCGTCTTTATCAAAGACGCACCAAACCTCATCGTATTCTTTTTTAGTGGCTACTTTCTTAGTAAATTCTACAACATGCGTTGGGCTTTTCTTACCGCCATATTGCTCAATTCTAGCTGATGAAAGCCGAAATTGCTCAAAGTAACTTCGTTCCGTATTTTGGCCTTCACATACAATCAGCAAGGTAGGTTTAATCTCGCGAGTGGGTGCGGCACGAGTCAGGTCAGTTTGGCTACGTCGGCGGGCCCTGGCAGATTCTCGGTCTTCACGCTGAATAGCCAGCTTATTCCTCCGTTCTCGCATATACTGATTCTTGAGTGAAAAGCCGGGAAAAGTCGCCTAAGAATGGAATGGCTCCATAGCGGCCCTCAATATAATTCCGTTCAAAATTTTCTCCTTTTCGTGGTTTGTAATCAGCAAGCGAATAGAGACTAGCAGCTCCATAACGGTCTTTTTCTGTAAACCAGATTTGATCCCGACGAAAATTACCCGAGCTAAGAAGGTTCGTATCGTGCGTATTGAAAATAAGTTGAGCGTTGTTATAGTTTGTTGATGACGAATGAAATAAATCAACGAGAAAGCATACCAGATTAGGATGTAGTTTGGCATCCAGCTCATCCACTACAAATACAGAGCCGTCGAATAAAGCATCTATTATTGGGGCCACAATAGCAAAAAACTTTTGGGTACCCGACGATTCATCGTCATTTAATGAGAATACTACACTACCAACTTCCTGATTTTCCTCATTATACTTTTTATGAATTGTCCGAGCTTCATCCTCTAAGGCTTGATATTCATGTTTCAGGTCTTCCTGACTATGAGATAAATAACTAAATGGAAGTTTAGAGCGCTCAAACGTACGAACTTCAAAATCCTGAATACCAAGATCAGCTACCTGCAATAGTTTTAGAACAATTTGCTTATAATCTGCCTGCTGAGTTTGCTCCAGTGTGTATCTTGCATAATCTTCATCATCTAAGCCAGATGTAATTCGTAGTTTATTGAACCAGTCAAAAACACCCCCTGCCCGTTCATCGTTGAATTGTGCAGCTACAGATAATAATAAGGCGTTTTCCCGAATGTTGTTTCCTTTAACCAATTGACTGACTATACCGCTGAAACTACGTTTATGTAGCTCTATTATCTGATGGTCACGATAGAAGAGTTCTATTTCTTTTGTGTTAGGTCGATAATATAACCATTCAGAAATAATCTCACGCTGAGTTGCTTCAAAACCATAGCGGTATAATACCTCTTTATGGATAAATGTGACTTCAAATTCTGACGGTTCATTTTCGAATACAGTGCTTAGCCGGAATGGCTCAACAGGTATAGCATCCCCTTTTTGGCTATCTTTAGAGGAAACATGAATGAAATTACGCATATAGCCCAATGCTTCGATCAGTTTACTCTTTCCGCTAGCATTGGCCCCATAAACAACTGCACTTTTAAGTAAGCTTAAACCAAATTTGGGGACTTCAATAATATTTTCTCTGTTGGTTTCTTTATCGTAACTGGAAGCAACAAGGCTCAATTCGGCTCTATCTCGGAATACTTTATAGTTACGAACGCTGAACTTTACAAGCATAATAGAAGCCTTTTTGGGTTATAATACAACAAAAAAACGATACATTTTACAATTGTGTGCATTATGAGCAAACAAATTATAAAAAATTGTTCTTCCTCGCGTACGATCCTTTCAAGCCTGACATCTCAAACAGCACGCCTTAAAGCTCTCTAAATATTCATCTCTAAATAAAGGGCACGACCGACTCCAGGCTCATACCCCTCGAGCCTTTTACCAGAATGTGTGTATCGGTCATGGGATGGTCCATCAACCAGTTGTGCAGGGAAAACTTATCAGGGAAATAGAAAGCCTTGGGGAGATACGATAACGCATATTTTATGTCTTTACCCGCCAGAATTACTCGCTCAAACTTTCCTTCAGCAATCAATCTACCTAACGCTGCGTGTTCAGCCTCGCTTTCGTCGCCCAGTTCGTACATATCGCCTAAAATCACGGCTTTATGAGCCGCAGGTGTAGCAGCAAACTGACGAATGGCAGCCGCCATCGAACTAGGATTCGCATTATAGGCGTCGAGCAGGATTGTGTTTGTGCCTTTCGTAATTACCTGTGAACGGTTGTTTGTCGGGTTATAATCAGCAATGGCTCGGTTCGCTTCTTCGGGGGTTACGCCAAAATAGTCGCCGATGGCCAGAGCCGCCAGCATGTTCTCGAAGTTATAACGTCCGGGTAAATGCGTCGTAACCTGGTGCCCAACAGCATCCCGGTAAATGACAACGGGTGACTCCTGGAGCAACTCCACGGGTTCGCCCGGATAAAAGACAGCTTCGGCAAAGGTCGTTTCGGGGCGGTGTGTTTTGAGTCGCTCACGGTAGAGGGCTGTCAATACAGTATCACGCGAGTTGATAAATACCGTCCGCCCCTGTTGGGCCAGGTAATCATATAGTTCTCCTTTTCCTTTTTTTACCCCTTCGAAACCGCCAAACCCTTCCAGATGGGCTTTACCTACGTTGGTAATCAGGCCGTGTGTCGGTTGGGCAATGGAACAAAGCAGTTCAATCTCTTTCTGGTGATTAGCGCCCATCTCCACAACGGCCATTTCGTATTGGTCGTTAATAGCCAGCAGCGTAAGCGGTACGCCAATGTGGTTATTCAGGTTGCCTACTGTAGCATACGTCCGATATTTTTTCGATAAAACCCCTGCAATCAGTTCTTTGGTAGTGGTTTTACCATTCGATCCCGTCAGGCCGATCACTGGAAACGTAAACGTTTGTCGATGATACCGGGCCAAATCCTGCAAAGCGGTCAATGCATCGGCAACGAGCAGGCACGAACCGGCCAGCGACTCACGAGCAGCGACATCAGCATCATCGACTAGAGCATAGCGAGCCCCAGACGCCAACGCCTGCTCGACAAACTGATTTCCATCGAATTTGTCGCCTTTCAGCGCCACAAACAAACAACCGGGCGTAATTCGACGCGTATCCGTGGAAATACTGGTACATTCCAAAAATTTCTGATAGAGTTGTTCTGTGGACACCATGCCGATAGACTTAAATAGATGCTTCGTTCGTTGTTTTCGTGAATTGGCTGGTATACTGAACTCAGCCGATTTGCAAAGGCCCAAAATTAGATGAAAAAGCTATTTACGCTTTGTTTTTTGATGCTACCCTTTTTTATCCATGCCCAGTCGGGAGGCAAAATCGGGTTTCGGTACGATCAAAATCCGACGGTTAGTGCGAATGGAAAAGCCTTGCTCAATCCCTGGGCAGGGGGGCTCAATTCGACACAGTACTCAACCATTCGACTCAACGACGATAACCGTGACGATCTGGTCGTGTTCGACCGGAGTACCGGAAAGGTCAATACCTTTGTCGCCATCGACAATCCTACCGGCAGCGGAATAGCCTGGCGGTACGCCCCCGAATACGAAACAGCGTTTCCGATTAATGTATATAGCTGGCTGTTGCTGGTCGATTATGACGGTGACGGTCGGAAAGATGTGTTTGCTACCAGCTCGGCGGGTGTGCAGGTAATGCATAATGAATCGCAGAATGGACAGGTTGTGTTTAAGACAGTAGCTAATCCACTGAAAACTATAGGCTTTGCGGGCAACCAGCCTTTATATGTAGCAGGTACCGACATCCCGGCTATTACGGACTTCGACGATGATGGTGATATCGACATCATTACGTTCGATTCGGACGGTAATATTCTGGCCTATCAGCAAAACATGAGCGTTGAGCGAACGGGCACCAAAGGACTTGATTTTCAACGAACGGGTGGAACCTGCTGGGGGCATTTCCGAAAAGAATTCTGTAATGATTTCACGTTTGGTTTCTTTTGCGATGACAATGCCGGGGGACGAATCGCAGCTCAACCAAGCGCCAGTAATGCCAGACTTGCTAAACCGTTGCATACGGGTAACACCCTCACCGTTGTCGATACAGATGGCGATGGGCATAAAGATCTGCTGTTCGGCTTTGTCACTTGTGAAAATATAGCCCGCCTGAAAAATGCAGGTCCCAACAACGATAAAGCCAATTTTGTAAGTTACGACAGCCTGTTTCCGACGGCTGCCCCTATTCTGTTCCCAGCTTTTCCGGCCACCTATTGGGAAGATATAGACGGAGATGGCCAGAAAGATTTAATGGCGTCACCGAATGTCAGTTCCAACGACGGTTATGCTTTCGATTTTCGGGCATCGAACTGGTTTTATAAGAATACGGGTACGACTCAAAAACCCGTCTTCCAACTGAGCCAGAAAGATTTTCTGCAAAACGACATGCTCGACCTGGGCGAACGAGCGGCCCCTGCCCTGGCCGATCTGGATGGCGATGGCGATCTGGATATGTTGGTGGGCTTCGGTGGGGTTGGGCTGGGCAGCAGCTATCGGGCAGGTATCTGGCAGTTCGAAAATAAAGGCACGCTGCAAAATCCAGCCTTTTCGCTGGTCACAACCGATTACCTGGGCATTTCCAAATCCCTGACGCTAACCAATACAGTCCCTTCTTTTGTTGATGTGGATGGCAATGGAAGCCTTGACCTAATCCTGACAGGAGTTGGGACCAATGCCCTCGAAATTCGAGTATTGCTCAACACGGCAGCCAAAGGGGCGGCTGCTCAGTATAACCAGGCGAATGCTCTACGCTGGCCTAAGCCAGACGTAGTGGGTCCGTATGATCTATTGACCATAACAGATGTGGATAAAGATGGCAAAGTTGATATGCTGGTTGGGTATTATAGCCTGGGCACTATTCAGTATTACCGCAATGTTGGCACAGCCACGGCTCCATCGTTCCAATTACAAAACCAGTTCTTTGGCGGCTTTACCAACGATGATTATACGTATGCCAAAGCTCGGTCGCTGGTAGTGGCCGACCTGAATGGCGATCAGAAAAACGAACTGATTGCAGCCGCTGACAATGGCACCGTTCGGGTGTATCAGTTCCCAGAAAAACCCGACCAGTCGCTCACGCTGATTGATTCACTGGCCTCGATCGGCGTTCCGGGAAAAGGGCTGATTGCCACCGTTGGGGACCTGGATGGCGACCAACTTCCCGATCTGATTCTGGGCAGCGCATCAGGCGGCCTTCGTTATCTGAAAAATACCTCCCAGAAAGTGGTCATTACGGGCACGACCGACGAGCCCACCAGCCCCTGGGTATTTCCGAATCCAACCGATCGTTATCTGACCGTACGGCCACCTTTTGCCGGACAGGTGGAGTTGCTTTCCTTGTCAGGGCAGACGATGTTGCCGATACAACCTGTAGCCATTGATGCCGACACGATACTGGACCTTGGCAACTTACCCGATGGCAACTATCTGCTCCGGCTAACGGGAGAAAATCGTCCGGCACAGGTTCAGAAAATTGTGGTCTGGAAATAAATCCAAACTCTTTTTTTCATAACTAGTTAGTGATTAATTACACATGGTCATCCTGATCTACCCTTTCTAATCAGTTATACAACTATGGAAAATACAGACAACGCCGATATGCAGAGCCCAAATCAGGCGATGGGCAATTCGATGAAGGGTGTATCGCCCCAGCATAATGATTTGCCGCCCAACGATGAGGGTGATGATACCGCCATCTATACAGGTCTGGGCGTTAATAATGACCCGGATATCATGAATCCTGGCGATGAGGAAGCTTTAGACACGGTATTGCATACGGATACAGCTACAGCCCGGCATGCCACCGATGAACTATCGAACGATGCGGAGGATGATGAATTTACGAATGACTTTGCTAATACCGACCTTTCCGATGATGACATCGATGAGCAGATCATCGAACTGGCCGAAGAGGAAGAAGAAGGCAATGAGCGGTATTAGCAGAATCTTTGCCGCCTGATATTAAACCAAAAAGCCGTACTGAGCTATTATTCTCAAGGCCGGCTTTTTGTTAGCTCTTCAATTATCCTACTTTATCTACCGCAGTTCACCTGTCTGATTGCAGTAGTACTCGGATGAGCCGATCACCAGTTTGCTCGACGTAGTTTATCCGGTTGCAGTACCCGGATACCGGCACCTGTGATCTCGATCAGTCCATCGTGTTTGAATTCGCTGAGTGTTCGAATCAATGACTCGGTAGCCGTCCCGATTACCGATGCCAGATCATCACGGGAGAGTTGGATAGGTGGAGCGGGTTCGCCATTGGGAAGGGGCTCCTGCAAGCGTAAGAGTGCATTCGCCACCCGCCGACGCAATGAACTATAAGCCATACCCAGCAACTGATCTTCCCGATCGCTGATGCGCCCCGCCAGCATCCTCACAAACGCCCGTCCCACTTCGGGATGAACCGTCAGCAAATGCCGAAAATCTTCCTTGGGAATATAAATCAACTCCGAATCATCGAGCGTTAGCGCCGATTCGGTGTAAGACTTTTCTTCGAGCAGGGCCAGATCGCCAAAAAAATCGCCTGCTCCATAAATACCAGTTACCAATTCCTTTCCATCGTTATTGGTCCGAATGGTTTTTACCCGGCCACTTTTCAGGAAATAAAGCCGGGTAGGTTCGTCGCCTTCCGTATACACAAACTGTTTCTTGGCCATAAAATGCGGTTTACGATCAATAGACAGCCGTTGTAGTCCCTCAACCGCACTTACATCGTCCAGAAATTCGTTCAAGCCCTCCTGTTTAAGATTATAGCTTTCCGACCGGATCTTGGAAAATCGATTCAGACGCCCCTCTACCGCACTGAGCAGTTCCGACTCATCGAAAGGTTTGGTCAAGTAGTCGTCGGCACCTAGCTCCATACCTTTTCGGAAATCTGTACGTTCCGATTTAGCCGTCAAAAAAATAAAGGGTATGCTCGCCAGATCAGGATTTTTATTGACAATATGCAGAACGCCATATCCATCGAGTACGGGCATCATAATGTCACAAATAATCAGATCAGGCCGGCCGGCGAGTGCCAGCTCTACACCGACTTTACCATTATTAGCAGTCTGTACTGTATACCCGGCCAGCTCCAGAATTTCAGCGGTGTTCTCCCGGATATCGTCGTTGTCTTCAATTAGCAGAATGGTTTTCATAAGGGAATGTAATCGTTACAGTAGTGCCTTCCCCTAACTGGCTGGTCAGTACAATGGTCCCGCTCAGCAGTTCAAGGTATTTGGCAACAATATGAAGTCCGAGGCCGGTACCCGCGAAATTGGTGGCGTTCTTAGCCCGGAAAAAACGTTCAAATAAATGTTTCTGATCATCCTCTGAAATACCGATTCCCTGATCCCGAATGGTCAGTTGAAAGGCGGTTTCGTTACAAACAGCAACCAAGTCAATAAGCTGATTTTCAGCAGAATACTTTATAGCATTCGATAGCAGGTTGACCACTATTTTACGCAAGAGCGATGGATCACTTCGGATCAGCTTCGGGCAATTTATCTGCATCTGAACACGCTGACCCACTTTCAGCATATCCTGCAAATCCGTTACAACCTCGTTGATCAAGCCGGTAAGCTCAACCCACGACCAGTTGGCCTCCAGACGACCTTCCTCCAACCGCCCAACCGATAGAAATTCTTCCAGAATGGTGTTAAGGTGATACACCGATGATTTGATGCGCTGGATATGCCGAATTCGCTTGTCTTGCTGTTCGGTTGCGGGGTATTTTTCAATGAGGGAAGCCGATGTTAGAATAGCACTCAACGGGGTTCGAAACTCGTGCGACGCCATCGATACAAAGCGTGACTTCAACTCGCCCAGTTCTCGCTCAACCGCCAGAGCTTTAGCCAGTTCGTCTTTCGACTGCTCAAGCTGGTGAAGCGTTGCCATCAGGGCGTGCGTTCGGTCAACGACCTTCTGCTCCAGCTCGGCATTGAGCTGTTCAATCCGGGCTTTCTGAGCCAATAGTGTCAGGTCGGCCTCTTTTTTGGCCGTAATATCAATTATATAAGCAACAGTCAGCAGTACGGTTTCCCGATAAAAATAGCTCAGGCTGATTTCGGCAGGAAAAATCGATTCGTCCTTGCGTTTTGCATACAAGTCGCGTCCATGCCCCATAGAACGGACCTGGGGGTGCGCATTGAACGAGGATCGTAGCTCAGCATGCCGATGAGCAACCGGATTAGGTACGAGTGCGTCGATCGATAGCCCTTTCATTTCTTCTTTTGTATACCCAAATAAGGTATGAGCATGTCGATTAGACGATACGATACGCCCCTGTTCATCCGAAACAATTATACCGATGGTGGCGTGGGTAAAAACGGCCTCAAATGAGTCGTCGAACATGATAAATACGACAATTAGCACCCAGCCTGAGTAGGAAAAATCTGAGCGACCTGACAAAAATTACTTCCAGGTGCAAAGTAAAGGGCTAGCCAACGTAGCCGACTGATTATAATCAGTCAGGATACTGATCTGTATCACCTCCTGCCGAAGCGAAAAAGGGCAACTTTGAGCTATTAATTGGCTTATTGTCATGGTACCTTACTCATCCGTAGTGGCAACAGTTCCACAAGTGCCTGTGTTGTTGGTATTTACGTCATCTTCGACGGCACAACGAACTGACGTGGACCAGCTTCTGGATAAAATGCGTTCGGTGCTATACCCGAACGTGCAAATCATGCGGGTGAACGAAAGCAGCCATCCCGAAGTAGTACGGAGTTTTGGTGTAACCTCTTTACCAGCGTTTGTTCTGTTAAAACGTGGCCTGGAGCTATGGCGCTATGCTGGCCCAGTCGACCATCCCGATCTTGTCAATCAGTTAGAAACTCAGTTGATCCAGACATCCACCAAGTAATCATTTTCGCAAACCCTCATGAACTCAACCATGAATTCGGCAACTCAGTCGGTCACAACCGCATCCTGCCATCAGGAACATCAGCACTGGCAACAGATTATCCAGCAGCAGGCCGAAGAAATTCGCCAGCTTCGGGCACTGCTGCTCGAGGTGATGAATCATTACAACAGCCGAAGTCTCCGCCACGATGCCGTTGATTATTTCCAGGATTTAAGTCATTTACAGGCCAAACTGGATCAGCTCAATCGAAATCTGATCTGTACCGGAGCCGATTGCCCACCCATCCGGCAAGCCCAGATTTGCTCCGATACCCATTTTGGCCTTTCGGCTACAATTGAGCGCCATACAACGGCATTTATGCATGAATTTACGCGTGTAAAAGACGGCTGCCTGCAATTTCTGTCGGGCATGATGAGCCTGAATATGCTGTAAGTTTGGTGGCTAATGCGGCTGGTCGTATACTTGCTGTGATCTTCCTCTCATACAATGTACGACCAGCTCTATCAGCATATTTCGCGTCTGGTCAGCCTGACCGACGATGAGTTTACCCTTCTGAAAACACTTTTCATTCCAAAGAAACTTCGCCGTAAGCACGACCTGTTGCAGGAAGGTGATGTTTGTAAGGCCATTGCTTTTGTCGAAAAAGGGCTATTGCGTGCCTACACCGTCGATACGAAAGGCGCAGAGCATATTCTTCAGTTTGCGCCCGAAGACTGGTGGATATCCGATATGTACAGCTACCTTACGGGGGAGCCCTCAGATACTCAGATCGATGCCCTGGAAGATTCGGAGTTACTGCTACTGGAGCGGACCAATATGGACGTAATGGTAGAAAGCGTTCCTAAAATGGAGCGTTTTTTTCGGATTACTCTACAGAATAATTACATAGCCACCCAACGCCGGATCAAAAGCGCCCTGAGCCAGTCGGCCGAAGAAAAGTACGCAGATTTTATCCACCGCTACCCAGCCATCGTACAGCGTGTACCCCAGCACATGATCGCTTCGTACCTGGGCATCACGCCCGCCTTTCTGAGCCGTATTCGAGGCCGGAAACCCCATTCCGATTGATTTTCGTTGATCTAGTACAACGTTTTTTCTTGTCCTAAGCCATCGTTTTCGGCGGTACATTGATGGTAATTTTGTCCTGTCAGTCAATTAGAAACGACATGACGACGAATCATCATGAAGCCAACAATCGCCATCATTGGTTTGGGAAGTACAGGTTCGACTTTTGCCGTCCGACTGGCAGAGCAGTTGTATCGATTGCTCCTGTTCGATCAGGATAGATCGAAAGCGCAGATGCTGGTCGAAAGCCTTTTGCAGAAATCAACCAGCACTGATATTGAAGCTATTGACTGTAAGGTAACGGCCTGTTGGGAAGCCGATGTATTGGTTCTGGCCGTTCCCGAATCAGCCAAAAAAGCCGTAGCGGAGCAGATTAAGCAGGTAGCAACCTGTAAACTTGTTATCAACCTCGCAACGCTGGCCAGACCTGATCACCCAGCACACACACACGCTGGCGAGGAACTCCAGCAATGGCTACCCAATTCGAAACTTGTGCATGTATGGATCGCACCTTCTGAGAACGGCACGTTACCCGATACGGCTTTTATTACGGGCCAGCATGAAGAAGCCATAGCCACTGTTGCAGACTTACTGACCGTTGCGAGGCTCACTCCGATTGTGGTAGAAGACTGGTCAGTTTAACCGAACGCCTATCATGATGAGACGAGATCGATTTATAAAAACGATGTTAACTGGGGCCATAACTATGAATAGCTTATCCGATTTAAAAAAATTTACTGCTGACCTGGATGAAAAAGGGCCGGTAATGCCGGTACTTTTCGTTGGACACGGTTCGCCCATGAATGGGATCGAAGACAATGAATTTAGCCGTCGCTGGAGGAAAATAGCGACCGAAATCCCGACGCCAACGGCTGTTCTGGTGGTATCGGCGCACTGGTTCAGCCGGGGCACTAAAATCACAGCGATGGATTTTCCGGAAACCATTCACGATTTTGGCGGATTTCCGAAAGCACTGTTCGATGTACAGTATCCCGCCCCCGGCAGCCCCGTGCTGGCCCAGGAAACGGCTTCGCTGATTCACTCAGCTCATGTGGAACTAGCACACGACTGGGGGCTTGACCACGGCACCTGGACCATTGTTCGGCATATGTATCCCGATGCGAAGATTCCGGTTCTGCAACTGAGTATCGATTTCACAAAAGGACCACAATTCCATTACGATCTGGCTCGTGAACTGTATGCACTCCGTAAAAAAGGCGTGTTGATTATGGGCAGTGGCAACATGGTACACAACCTGCGGATGGTTGCCTGGGATAAGATGAACGTCCCCAACTATGGCTTCGATTGGGCCCTGTCGCTAAATGATCGGTTCAAACAATTGATTAGCGATGGCGACACCAAGCCCTTAATCAACTATAATCTGCTGGGTCGGGAGGCTGCGCTGGCTATTCCCACACCTGAGCACTATCTACCGTTACTCTACACGCTCGGCCTGAAAGGCAGCCAGGATTCGGTATCCTTCTTCAACGACCGCGCTGTTGCCGGTTCGTTAACGATGACATCGGTGAAATTGGGCTAGGTGCCGGGAGCGAGGTGCGTGGAGTAGGGAGCGTGGGGCAGGGATGGCAGAGATTGTTCAGGAACCATACGGTGATCGCCTTACTATTCCGTGCCATCCCCACGCTCCACGCACCTCGCCCTACAGCCCCTGTCCACCAGACACTTCGATCCGTTGAGCATTGATCCAACGCGCTTCGTCGGTACAGAGGAAGGCCACTACTCCGCCAATATCATCGGGGAGACCAACCCGACCAAGCGCTGTTCGGCTGGCGATCTGGGCGTTGATCTCTTTATTGTCCCGCACGCGACCGCCACCAAAATCCGTTTCGATAGCGCCCGGAGCTACCACATTGACGGCAATACGACGAGGGCCCAATTCCAGCGCCATATACCGCGACAGTACTTCGATGGCGCCTTTCATCGACCCATACGCCGACGAACCTGGGTACGTCATACGGGCAAGTCCCGACGAAATATTGATGATCCGGCCACCATCATTAATAAAGGGTAAGGCTTTCTGAGTGAGAAAAAACACGCCTTTATAATGGATATTCAGGGCGGTATCGAACTGTTCTTCCGTCGTTTCGGCAAAAGCACTGTACAGTGCTGTTCCCGCATTGTTGATCAGAAAATCAACATGATCGGTAGCGAAGGTTTCCTGCAAAACGGTTTTCAGTTGGGCAAAAAACGCATCGAAGCTTTTTACATCACCAGCGTTCAGTTGTAAAGTAGCGGCTTTCTGCCCGGCCTGCTCAATCTGGGCAACAACGGCCTCTGCTTCGGCTTGTTGGGTATGATAGGTCAGAATAACATCGATTCCTTTTTGGGCGAGGCTCAGCGCCATATTTTTACCTAATCCACGGCTACCGCCGGTAACTAATGCGATTTTACTATTGCTCATCATTGTACTTGGTTTTTGTTTTGATGAGACAAAGGTAAATCAACCAGTAGCGTAGGTGTTTGCGCGAATCAATCCGAAGTTTGCAAAATTCAAATCAAGGCGTTAACTCCGGAAAGCAAGCGGGGCCAGCGACGTCTGTTTTTTGAAGAAATTGGAGAAGTGCGCTACTTCTTCAAAACCCAGGCTGTAGGCAATCTCAGAGATATTCCAGTCGGTTTGTTTCAACAGAATCTTGGCTTCCTGAACAATCCGGCTGCTAATCAGATCGGTAGTGGTCTTGCCCGTATTTTCTTTAAGCACTTTATTCAGGTGGTTGACATGCACCGAAAGCCGGTCGGCAAAATCTTTGGCGGTCCGTAAACTGATTTTCTGCTGGGGCGACTCGATCGGAAACTGACGTTCGAGTAGTTCAATAAACAGCGACGAAACCCGCGTAGAGGCTGTATGCGCGGGATATAAAGCCGTTGCAGGCTGTAGTTTTTGGCCGTAGTGGATTAGCTCGAGAACGTAGTTTCGCAATAAATCATACTTATACGCGTAATCGGACCCGATTTCCCGGTACATTTTCCGAAAAATGTAGAGCAGGTCTTCGATGTTCTCGTCCGACAATTGAAAAACAGGATACCCACCGGGCTTAAATATCGGCAACTCGTCCAGCACAATTCCACTTTTAGGCTGAATAAGGAAATCGGCGGTGAAAATGCAGAAATAGCCCGATAGCCCTTCCTCCTGAGGAATCCAGTGATAGGGAATTTTGGGCGTAGCAAACAGAAGCGCACTCTTCTCAATATCAATGACCTTATCGGCGTACTCGGCTTTACTCCGCCCGCGAATGAGGCTGATTTTGTAATAAGCCCGCCGATTATAGGGCATCAGACGAGGATTCTTCTTGATTTTTGCATGGACTTCGTCAATATTAAATACATTGAAGTGCCCAATCTCTTTGTTAAGATCTTCGGGAATAAGTGTAGCAATTTCCTTGTAAAACCCTTCCAGCGTGGTCGTCTCCATTTGCCTGCCTAATTTGTAAAAATCAAATATAGGCATTTTCCGCGTTGTAGAGACAGGGCATACCCTGTCTCTACCAGACAAATTCGACTATTCACTTCGCAAACTCTTCACCGGGTTCACAAGGGCGGCTTTAATGCTATGGAAACTAACCGTTGCAATGGCGATCAGAAACGCCGACAAGCCAACGATAACAAACACCCAGGGATTGATATCGATTCGGTAGGCATAGCCCGAAAGCCATTTGTCCATTCCAAACCAGGCCAGGGGAATGGCAATGGCCAGAGCAATCAGAACCAGTTTTACAAAATCGCGCGAGAGCACCACGATGATACCGGGAATACTGGCCCCCATTACTTTACGGATACCGATTTCTTTGGTTCGTTGCTCGATGACAATCAAGGCTACCGCAAACAGGCCGATGCATGACAGCAGTATAGCAATGCTGGATGCCAGACTAAACACCCGCGACATCATCTCCTCGCTCTGGTACCACGCGTCGACGTTCTCATCCAGAAACGTACCCATAAACTCCGACTGGGGCGCTATGTCTTTCCAAACCTGCTTCATCCGATCCATCGAACTGGCCAGACTTTGGGGCGATACCCGCACAAAAATGTACCGAATCGGTTCGGCATGCGAAATGTGTATGGTAATCGGTTTGGCCTGATCGGCCAGCGAATACAGGTGAAAATCGGGAACCACACCAATAATCTGGGTTTGAGCGCCCGATGTGTCGGCATCATCCCGATAGAACATCCCAACCGGGTTCTTTTCACCCAACAGCTTCGCCATACTTGCCGTAACCACAACCCGGTTTACCGAATCGGCAGCATAGGTAGGGTTAAAATCCCGACCGGCCAGCAGCTTTATATTCAACGTTTTGAAGTAGTCATAATCGACGAGGAGCAGATCGGACGAGATTTCCCGACCTTTAAACGTAAAGCCTACGCTACTCCGCGAACTTACCCGATCTTTACCCCGCCCCAAATTAATGTCGGTGCCCGTTACGGCCACAACGGTCGGGTCGGTTGCCAATATGTTCCGCATCCGTTGGAGTACCTGCCGACCGTTGGCCTGGTTACCAACCGGAATGCTGATGACCTGTTCTTTTTGAAAGCCAAGCGGCTGCTCACGCAGAAAATCAACCTGCTGCAAAGCGATAATCGTAGCGCAGGCCAGCAACGTCGACAACGAAAACTGGGTTACAATCAGTGAATTGCGCAGAAAGCCCGGCCGTTTGAGCGAGATTTTCCCTTTCAGCACTTCTACAGGTTTGAATGCCGCCATCTGCCAGGCCGGATAACCACCTGCCAGTAATGTAACCAGAAGAAATACCCCCACAATAAGCACTATAAAACCGGGCTGGAAAAGGTAGTGTAATTCCAATCGGGCCTGAAACGAAGCATTGAACGCCGGCAGAAACCAGTAAGCCAGTAATAAGCCAATACCAAAACCAACCAGACAGATAAGCGTCGATTCGCTCCATATCTGAACAAAAAGCTGGGTTTTCAGTGCGCCCAGCGATTTCCGCACACCCACCTCCCGCGCACGCATAAACGACCGGGCAATACTCAGATTGATAAAATTGATGCAGGCAATCAGCAGAATAAAAAAGGATATCCCCAGCAGTACATAGATCATGGCGATAGGGGCCCCTCTCCCATCAATCTCCCGATCAAAATGCACATCAGCCAGTTTCTGCAAGCGTATGGTAAACAGATCGCCCTGGCTATCGGGCTTAGCACCCTTCTTTTTCAGATTATCCAGGTTTTGGCCCAGATACTTTTTTGTAAAGGCTTTTAATCGAGCCTCAAACGTGGCCTGGTTAATCTGAGCCGGTAGCTTGAGGAAAACCCGGTGCGAATTATCGTACCAATTCTGTTTTCGTGCCTGATAATTCGGCACATTTTCGACCCGGACCAGTGCATCGAACTGAATTGACGAGTTGTAAGGGGGCGTTGCCATAACCCCAGTCACGATGTACTGCTTCTGATCGCCATTGCTACCCACCAGCAAGGTTTTGCCCATTGGATCGTCGGTTCCGAATACTGCCTTCGCCATGTCGTCGCTGATCACGATGCTACTCAGGTCGTGCAACGCTCTGGTACGACTTCCTTTAAGCATCGGAAACGAAAACATGGTCAGGAAATCCGGGTCGGTCAGCGTAATCAGCTTATCGAAATAAACACCTTTGTATTCCACCAGGCTTTTGCGCCCCTGGACAATCTGTGCTCCGGCTTCCAGTTCAGGAAAATCTGTCTTTAGAGCAGGCAATAACGCTAGGGGCATAGTACCCGATTTGCTGGGTTTTTCGGGATCGTTTGAGAAATAGTACGTCTGGAAAATCCGGTCACCATCTGTATGAAACGAATCGAAGGTGAGTTGCAGATAGCTCGTTAAGAATAAAAACGTGCAGATACAGAACGCTACCGCTAGCCCGATAACGTTGATAGCCACATGCCCTTTGCTCCGCCAGAGTGTACGCAGGGCAATTTTGAGGTAATTCGATAACATAGACGGATGGAGTGATGAGGGTTGGGGGTATTCACTTGACTGGGAATGCCGACGCCGAACAAAGGGCGGAACGGCCGAAATGACATTCAACACATACCGCAAACTGGCCTGTGGTTCACCCGCCCGCCGATACCAGTACGTGTACAGTTCGTCCAGATCGCCCTGTACTTCCTCCAGTGTTTCGGACGGATGTAACCAGATTAATAACTGCTCTGCCCAGCGCGGTGGTGATCGACGCATCTCCCTAGAACATTAGTCTATATTTTATCGTACAAATCAACTGCCAGAAATAAAAACAGGCTCTCAGGGGCTCAAAAGGGCTTTTCTTGATTTATAGCCAGGCGAAAGCTGTCCGCTTACGGACAGCTTTCGTCCCTAACCGGACGAGACAAAGTAGGCAGCGGACATAGGAAGATGAACCAATAGCAGGTCAGTCCATTATTCCTCTGCCCCAACCCTCCTACCTACTATTAATTAACTTTTATGTAGTCGACTTCCGGTTTGGGGGCTTCGCTAGTAAGTGGAGTAACGCCCAGGATCTCATGCATATTCCGACGGATAGTCTGGGCAATCTGGTTCAGGGGCAGGTCATTGCAGTCCAGTCCGAAGGGTTCTTCGATTTCGTCGCCAATCATCTCAATACCAATCAGCGCATAGGCCGCCAGGGTGGTGGCGGGTATAGCGAAATACCCATACGATTTTACCAGAACAAACGGGATCAACAGCACATAGGCCGTAATGAATAGTTTGATGAAAAAGCTGTATGAGAAGGGAATTGGTGTTTTTTTGATACGTTCACAGGCACCGGTTATGTCAAGCAATGCCTGATGATAAAGTCGAATCGTGATCAGATCGGCATCGTTTACGAGGTTATCCTGACGTAATGCCTGGGTTCGGCGCAAAATCAAAGCCGCAATCCGGCTTGGAACATGAGCATACTGAGCCAGCGATTGACGCTCATCGTCACCTGTATCATCCAGCTCGGCAAAATCGACACCGGAGCGTAAATGGCCTTTCAGTGCCAGGGCAAAATTGGACAGCGAGCGCGCAAAGTAGGTACGGTTGGTGATGGCATCATCGGGCAGCAATGAATCGAGTAGAACGGCCAGATTCCGGCTATAATTGACCAGCGAACCCCATTGCCGACGTCCTTCCCAGAATCGGTCGTACGCGGTGTTGGTGCGGAATACGAGCAACAAGCTAAGTGTAATACCTAATAGGGAAAAAAGCGTTCCATCGAAGGGTAAGTGAACATCGGCAACATGCTGATCGACCAGCGTGAGCAGAAGACCATAGGCACTGACAAAGCCTACCCGCCGTAACAACACCTGAATACTATAACTCGTATGAAAATGCCGGAGGGCCCCTGCCCAATCTTTAGCCTGATAGATAATCACGGGATATGGAGGAAGACGATTTACCTGTAATATACTCACACAGCCGAAATACCAGCTTTATAACCTATGAAAAGCGGTTCGAAAGGTTAGCCAATGGCCTGTACGTTTGGTCGCACCAGCAATTGAATCTGTATAGATACTCACTATCGGGAATCGGTATAACGAAATTTTTCGACTACTTTCTTCAAGATAGCTACGCCTTGCTCCAGTTCGTCTTCTGTGCTCGACGCAAACCCCAGCCGCGTACCGTTCAGCCTCTGGCCCGGCGGATTATGAATGCTTCCGCTTGCCAGTGAAAGTCCCTCCCGGCTTGCCTGAAGTGCCAGGGAATCCATATCAATGACTGTGTCGAAGGTTGTCCAGACGGCCATTCCGCCATCGGGTTTTGTGAACTGAACCACCTCCTTTAGTTCGGTTGCCAGCAAATCGCAGAAATGATCTCGCCGGGCATGGTAAGCCCGAAGCGATTTTCGGAAATGGCGTCTCAGATCACCCGTTTTGAATAACTGCCCGATCGCAAATTCGAGCATAGGATCACCCTGCCGGTCGATGATGCGCCGGAGTTGGGCCAATGCGTTGATTAAGGCCGTTGGTGCTACTACATAGCCGATTCGGAAAGCGGGTGCTACCGATTTGGTCAGCGATCCGACATAAACGACCATACCCCGTTGGTCGGCACTGGCGAGTGGCAATATAGGACGACTCAGATAGTGAAAATCATAATCATAATCGTCTTCCAGAACCGCAAAGCCATATTGTTCAGCCAGTTGTAATAGCCGAATCCGGCGGTCGGCGCGTAACGTAACGGTTGTTGGGTAATGGTGATGAGGGGTTACAAACACCATCCGAATGGGCCGGGCGACGCTTCGCTGTTTCTGACATAGTTCGGCCAGCGCATCCATATCCATTCCATGCTGATCGACGGGAACTGTCAGAATCGAAGCGCCCGTTTTGCGAATGTTCATAGTGGCGCCAAACCAGGTTGTTTCGCCCGTTACCACTCTATCCCCAGCCTGTAGCAGTGTCTGACAGGTCAGGTGCAGGCCCATTATACTCCCCCGCGTAATAAGAATATTATCCGGTTTCGTGCGCAATCCACGGGTTTCGTTCAGATAGACCGACAGTTGTTCCCGCAACAGCGGATGCCCTTTTGTATCGGCATACCCGAAATGTTGCTGCGGATTTCCCCACCGAAAATAGGATCGGTAAGCGCGCCCTAATTCTTCCATCGGTGCCAGCCGGATATCAGGGAAACCATCATCCAGATGAAGCCCTGCCGAATAGGTTAACAAAGGCCGTACCAGCAATGGGTTCGTTTCAAACAGGTAGCCGGGCTTATCCTGTGGCGATTCAGTGACTGTTTCCGATTGACCGGGAAGTAAGGGCTGCGGCTTTACATCGGGAAAATGAGCAGCTACATAGGTGCCGCTCCCCGACCGACTTTCGAGCCAGCCCTGCGCTAAGCCTTCGTCGTAAGCGGCCACAATTGTCTGGCGATTCAACTGGAGTAATTCGGCCAGTTGTCGCGTACCGGGCAATCGCTGCCCCGATGCCAGCGTACCTGCCCGGATAAGTTGCCCCAGTTGATTGCTTAGTTGTACAAACACGGGCGTCGCCGACGATTTGTCAAGTTGAATAAGGGATTTAAAAGGCAGCATAACCGGACTAGTACAATTCTAAAAACTGGATGAGATTAATAGTCCGGTAAAGAACGACATTTGTTTTGAAAAACTATGCGGACAGGATGCTGGATGCCAGCCCGGCCGCGTTACACGTATGCAAACCACCCGCACAACACCCAGCCGCCTGGCCAAGCGTGCTCAGTACGACGAAGCCACCATTCATCCTATTCTGGATGAGGCCCTATTCTGCACCGTTAGTTATGCCATTGATGGGCAACCAATGGCGATTCCTACCGCTTTCGCCCGGAAAGGCGATAAACTTTACATTCATGGATCAGTAGGCAGTCACTTTATCCGATCCATTGAGCGGGGCGCACCAGTATGTATCACCGTTATGCTGGCCGATGGATTGGTGCTGGCTAAGTCGGCCTTTCATCACTCTGTCAATTACCGCTCGGTTGTTATTTTCGCCAATGCTGAGAAGGTAACCGACGAGGCCGAACGATTGGAAGCAATGGCGCTCATCACCGACCATCTGATTCCCGGACGCTGGGCCGATCTCCGCCCTACCACCGACAGCGAAATGCGTAAAACAACCGTGCTGTCGTTCGCGCTGCATGAAGCATCGGCCAAACTTCGAACAGGCGGGCCAAACGATGAACCTGAAGATGAACAGTTGCCAACCTGGGCAGGTGTAATACCCTTGCAAACCGTTCGTCAGACACCCATACCCAAAGAGGGCGATGCGACGATACCCCTGCCCGACTATCTGATATGAGATTGGCCGAACTAACAGCAGACAACAACTTTGGTTATCAATCCTTTATGCGAAAAGGTTTTATCCTGCATCGGGATTGTTTCCGCATTAGTCCTGCTGATCAAGTCCATGAATCGTTTCCGACTGCTGGGTTGCCTGACAGTTTTACGCTTGGTATGCTTACTGACGCTGATGAGTTGGCAGGGTCGGTAAGTTTCCGCCGGGAAGGATATAATCGTCAGAAGCTCCGGCATAAGGGATTGCTGTTTGCCATGTATGTAGCCCATGAGTACGCTGGGCAGGGTATTGGCCGTCAACTGATTGAGGAAACGATTCGTCGGGCGAAGCAATTACCGAACATGGAACAAATTACCCTAACTGTAATTGCCAGCAATAGGCCCGCCAGGCAACTTTATAAATCCATAGGCTTTCATTCGTTCGCCCTCGAGCCTAAAGCGGTGAAAGACGGTGATGCGTATTACGATGAAGAGCAAATGATCTTATTTCTGGGAACGTAATTCCTTTATTTTATGCTGCCGATCAGCGAACTACTGCTGTTTAGTTTAGCGGCTCTGGGGCTAGTCGTAACGCCCGGACCTAACATGATTTACCTGATTTCTCGCTCCATTACTCAGGGACGACAAGCCGGATTGGTATCACTGGCGGGTGTACTGACGGGTTTCTGGGTGCATATTCTGTTCGTTTCGGCGGGTCTTACAGCTATCTTTCTGGCAATCCCTGTTGTTTATGAACTTCTTCGCTGGCTTGGTGTTGGCTACTTGCTCTATTTGGCCTGGGCAGCTATCAAGCCAGGCAGTGTTTCGCCATTTGAAGTCAGTAAAACTGTTGAAGCCACCTCAACCGATTCGGCAGGGAAACTCTTCAGAATGGGCTTTCTGACCAATGTGCTCAACCCGAAAGTAGCGGTATTTTACGTGTCGTTTTTTCCGCAGTTCACCCGCCCCGAATATGGCTCCTTATGGACGCAAACTGTTCAGTTAGGCATTACCCAACTGTTCGTCAGCGCAACCGTCAATCTATTAATCGTCTTGTCGGCAGCTCGGATGGCCCGCTGGTTTCAGGCCCGCCCGGGCTATATTCGAGTTCAGAAATGGGGAGTAGCGAGTATCCTGATGGGTCTGGCCGTGCGGATGGCCGTCGACAAAGGCAAATGAGTTAGTGTCTATAAATCAGCATTATGTATGGCCGATCTAATGCGTAATCTATTTTCGCCCGACGATGGCGTTCGCCAACTTAAGACAGTTCCTACCGAATTTGTTGAACTTTTTCGTCATGGTAGCCTGGTAGTCGAATATTATAAACCGGATCGGATTGACAAACAGCAACCGCATGAACGCGATGAGATCTATGTTATTACGACAGGCAGTGGTACGTTTCTCTATGCAGGAACAAGCATGTCGGTCAAGCCGGGCGATCTGCTCTTCGTTCCGGCAGGTATGGAACATCGATTCGAAAATTTTACCGAAGATTTTGCCACTTGGGTCTTATTTTATGGCCCTATTGGAGGAGAAAAAATATAAGTAAATGACAAAACAACACCACTACGAAATCAAGACAACCTGGACGGGGAATACGGGTACAGGAACCAGCGGCTACCGGGCCTACGAACGGGCTCATGTGATCTTGGCAGCGAATAAACCTGACATCCCGGGCTCATCGGACCCGGCCTTTCGGGGCGACAAAACCCGCTATAACCCAGAAGAATTACTGGTGGCCTCCTTATCTTCCTGCCATATGCTTTGGTATTTGCATGTCTGTACCGATGCCGGTGTGGTGGTGGTTGATTACACAGATACGGCAACAGGTACGATGGTCGAAACCTCGGATGGTAGTGGCCATTTTACGGAGGTTACGCTCTATCCGTCGGTGGTAGTTGCCGATGCGTCGATGATCGAGAAAGCCAACGAGCTTCACCATAAAGCCAACCAGCTTTGCTTTATTGCCAATTCCTGCAATTTCCCGGTTCGTCATGAACCAACCTGCCACGCTGTTAGTAACTAATTCATTCCGATGATCATCCGCCCGTTTACCCAAGCTGACATTGCTCCGCTTCTGACTGTTTTCGCCAGGAATGTCCCTACAGCCTTCGGAGAAAACGAACAGGATGAATACGCCGAGTTTCTACAAACGTACACCGACCCCTATTTTGTAATTGAGTACAAGGGCACTGTAGCTGGAGCCTGTGGCTATTACCTTACCGACGACCAGACGGTCGCACACATTTGCTGGATTTTGACCGACCCAATGCTAAAGGGGTTACGACTTGGCACTGCATTAATACAGCACAACCTTCAACAGATTTGGCAGCAACCGGGAATTCAGCGGATTGAATGCCGCACTTCACAGGTAGCTTATCGATTTTTTGAGAAATTTGGATTTCAGCTCCAATACACCAAACCTGATTTCTGGGCCCCTGGCCTCGATCTGTATTTTATGGTATTAACTTACGTCAACCGTTAGCCTAACCCATATCACTTCGCCAATCAGTCAGTTATCGCAGCATCTAGTTTGTCGAGGCCATTCATGCTAAGCACTACCTGCCTTTTTTTTTCAGTATTGCGTTTAAATGGGTTTAATTGATTGACCAGATGGTATAATCGTTTGCCCACTTTGCGGATTTGCTTGAGCAGCACATGACGCCACCCGCTAACGGGTGCATAGCCTCGCCAGGCGGTCTGGTTTAAATACAAAAAAAATTCTTCCTGATAAGCCTTATTAAAAGTGTAGGAGCGATAAATAGGCTTTATCCCCGTAAAATGAATCACATACGGATCAGCTATGTCATTTTGTGCATAGGTATTCCAAGCCCGATCAAGTTCGAGCCACTGATTTGCCAAAACGACATTCAACCCATACTGATCAGCAAATACCGCATACTTGGCATTCTGCGCAAGGCACGTCAACACGCGCTCAGTGATGTGCTGCTGACGCCAGCGAATGGGGTCAATCACCAGCAATCCCGAATTGAAAATTGGCGTTTCAGGATGCAAACCCAATTCGCGATAATTCTGATAGCCTCCCCATGAACTACTGATCACTTCGGCCCGATCGCGCACAGCCCCCAGCAGTTTATTACCCAGATCGACTTTCCATAGGGCCGTTATGTCCTGGTGAGCAATCATATCCACATCCATATACACCACTCTAGTCAGGTGCTGCGGAATAAAAAACGGTATAAACAGCCGAATGTAGACATTTAGGGGAAACGTAGACTGATCAATGGGTAAAGCCATACCGACTGGTATAGCCTCATCGATTGTTAACCAATGTACGTTAAACACCTCCGGATTAATAGACTGTAGCAGTTTTTCTCGGTTTGCCGAATCGATGCCATCATTGACCAGATAAAGATCAAATTGAGCGGGTGCTGTCAGGTTGATTTCAATCGATTTGACTAACGCTGCTAATAAAAGAGCAAACCTATTGTCGCATATAGTAACAAGTGGTAAAGGCTGATTCGGTGACATGAGTGGATTAGATAGCTATTTAATTCAATCAGTAGCGCATTACCGTTAAGGCGTTTAATACTATTTAAACGATTAAACGACTAAGGCAAATTATCTTTTGCGCTAGCATTCACCTATTAGACCCCTTATCTAAAAAACAGATACAAAATATTTAGTAAAAGGCATAATCAGGAACAAGATATGCGAGCGGATTGACCCTCAATGTGAAGTAGCTATCTTACACTTACGACTCCACCCTAGCCTATTCAGTCTGATGATACACCAATACAGGCACATCCGATTTCTCGATCAATGACCCAACCAGGTTTGGATGCAGGAGTTTATCCAGAAAGCCCTCCTGCCGATATAACTGCATGACAATCAGATCAGCAGGAGTTGTATCCAGCTTATCTTCTGTAACAATAAGCAGTTGGGCATCAAAGGCCTTTACAAGCATTTCGGTCTGATCTTCGACTAAAGCCCGCGTCGTTTGGGCTTGCATGGCATAAGCAATAGTCCGTACCTGCACCGGGTGAAAGGCCACTCCATCAGGAGCTGTCGGTACGATCAGAACCGGGCACCGCGCTGCATCGGCTACATCCGAAACGGCACTACCTGCCAGACGATCGAATAAGGTGCTTAAATCACTGCGTCCCATCACGATTAAGTCGGCCGAATGCTCACGAGCGGCTTCCAGAATACTGTCATCCACCAACCCAATTCGCCAGTCCAGCTTAATCGACAAACCATCAGCCCGCAATTGATCGGCTAGTTCGCTAAGCCGTTGCCGACTTAGGTCTTCTAATTCTATGGCGGCTACCGCTCCCAGTCCCGGATCACTAATGCTTCCAACCGTTGGAAACGTAGTATCAGGAATTATGGGTTGATAAACGTGCAACAGCGTAACCGTAGCGCCGGTTTTATGCGCCAATAACCGCACCCAATCCTGAGCGGCTCGCGTATTTGCAGTAAAGTCTGTAGGAAAAAGCAGGTTTGTCATAAGACAGGTTTACGGTTTATGGTATACCATAAACCGTAAACCCTAAAACTATGTTCAACGTTTTCCTGCCTGAACAGCCCCATTCGCGTCGTCTCCGTTCAATTTCTGGATGGCCATCAGTTGCTGCATCGTTTTTTCCATACCATCCGTTGAGCCATCAAGGAAGATGACATTTCCTTTGCCATTTTCGGCGAAATGCTTGATCGCTTCCGTCCAGATCGAGAACAGGATCAGCGACGCATCCAGTTTGGCCTCATTCATCACCCGCGCCGATTCGGCCATTCCTTTAGCAACTTCTTCGCGGAACAGTGCTACCCCCTGCCCACGCAGTTGAGAGGCTGTTTTCTCAGCCTCAGCCGAAATCTGAATGGCGTTTCCTTCGGCCTGGGCTGCTTTTGTTTTAGTAATCAGCAACGCCTGACCTTCGTTTTCAGCAGCTGCCTTCAGGTTCGAGGAGGCTACCACCTGCGCCATCGATCGCATGATGACTTCATCGAAGGCAATGTCGTTCAATTGTAAGTCGATCAGATGATACCCCCAGCTTTCGAGCAACGTATCGAGCTGGGCCTTTACGTGTTCAATGATTTCGGAACGTAAACCCAGAATTTCCGATTGCCGTTTGGTAGCGACAAAGCTACGGATGGACCCTTCGATAGTACGGATCAACGCCTGCATAAACGAGGCTTCATCAATGAATTTGAAGGCTACATTTTTGATAGTTTCCTCGGCCTGATTCAAAACAGAATACACCAGCATCGCTTTGAAATTGACATTGGCCTGATCGGACGTAATGGCCTGGAACGCTAGCTCGACCGAGCGATTTTGAATGGAAATACGGCGGTAAATGAATTCGATAAATGGGATTTTAAAATTAAGCCCCGGCGTCATAACACGGGTGTATTTTCCAAAAACGGTAACAACAGCTACTGTGCCCTGCCGGACAATAACTACTGACAGATAAAGGACGATAATCGCCAGAATGAATAGTACTAACAGAAAGTCCATGCAGTGTTTAGGTTTAGAAAAAAGAACGGATTCCGTCTCAAGGTACGGAATCCGTTGATGTTCTGCGCAAACTATTGCTCAAACGGTACATCCTAATGGCCAGTCGCCAGGGCATATTGGTCGGCGTTTTTATGACGGAAATAGACCATCATTGCCATGCCAAAACCTGTCAGCGCAAGCATGGCCCCAACCCACATTGGCGAGGTATACCCCATACCGGCCGCAATCGGTAACCCGCCCAGATACGCTCCCAGGGCATTACCCATGTTGAATCCGGCCTGACTGACCGACGAAGCCAGCATTTCGGACCCATTGGATGCCCGGATCATCAGAATCTGGATCGGTGCGCCCAGCGAAAACGCAATGGCACCCGTTACAAATGTCATAACTAGTAAAGGCACTTTGAAGGGTGCTACGAAATAGACGATCGTCAGTGAAAGCACCATCAACAGCAGAAACAGGGCTGTCGCTTTGCTGGGCGAAATCAGGTCGGCAGTACGTCCGGCAATCAGGTTTCCGACGGCCATGCCTAAACCAGCCAGCACCAGAATCCAGGTAATCTGACCGCTTTCAAAACCAGCCACCTCGGTCAGCAATGGAGCGATATAACTGAACCAGGCAAACAATCCCCCTGTGCCAATGGCCGTGATGCCCAGAATGAGCCAGGGCTCAACGTACGTAAACAATTTCAGGTCTTTCCGCAGGTTCGACTCACCTACGACGGGAGGATTTGGCAGCAGTTTATAAATGGAAGCCATTGTGACCAACCCAACACCAGCAATGATCATAAATGTCAGTCGCCAGCTCATGGTGTGTCCAATGTACGTTCCCAGCGGTACACCAATAATATTGGCTACCGTAAGTCCGGCAAACATCATCGAAATGGCCTGTGCTTCTTTACCGCGACCTGCCAGCCGACTGGCGACAACAGCCCCAACGCCAAAGAAAGCCCCATGCGGCAGGCCCGATAACAGCCGGGTAATCATCATGGTTTCGTAGTTCGGTGCAAACGACGAGAGCGCATTGCAGAACGTAAACAACGCCATCAAGCCAAGCAAAATCTTTTTCGGCGGGTAGTTTCCGGCAATGCCAACCAGCAAAGGTGCCCCCAACACTACCCCCAGCGCATAGGACGAAATCAGGTGCCCAGCCGTTGGAATCGAAATATGTAAAGACGTAGCAATATCAGGCAGAATTCCCATCATAACGAACTCAGTCATACCGATTCCGAAGCCTCCGATGGTAAGAGGCAGTAAGCTTTTTTTCATTTTGCAGCGTTCTATTTTCTAACAGCTCGTGAGTGCCTCATCTTGAAAAACTCACACAACTACCCGCATTTCGGATAGTATACTATTACGCAAATAGAAAAAATACAAAAATGTTCCTCAGCCTACGAATGTTCAAACTTATTGATCTGCGAATCCAATTATGACGCGTCAATCGAATAGGACATTGATTTTTATGATTGATATGATCGGTTAATATGCTTTTTTGTCACCCCAACGTAGGAGGGTCCTTCAGAGAATGTGAAATAATAATCTCCGAAGGACCCTCCTACGTTGGGGTGACAAAAAAGTAACTAGAACAAACGTTCAAACAAGCTTCCAACTAGTAATTGTTCGGCCGGTTTATAACTCGGAGTTCCGCTTCACTTTTTAGGAACTCGTTTCCCCGGCATATCACGCCCGTTCTGGTGAAGAATCAACTGGTCGATTTCACCTTTTTCATTTCGAACAAACGATACCTTGGCCTCCACCACTTTCAGATAAAATTTAGTCTTTGATTCAGGAAAAAGCTCGAACCGCTGCTGTCCGGTTGCCTGACCATATAACTGACTCCCCTCCCGCGTAATGACGATGGCAAAGGTGGGAGCCAGTTCATACGTACCCACATAGGATTCCAACGTAGCTTCATCCACAGTTGCATCTTTCGGCGCTTCAACGATTTCGCCTAACTCCTTCAGTTTCCCGATACCACCCGTATTACGTGGATTCAGTTCTAGTGATTTTTTATAGTCCCGGATAGCAGCTGCTTTATCGCCAAGTTTCATATAGGCTTCGCCCCGGCTGTCGTACACGTTATACGATTGCGGAAACGACTCTACGTTGAGCGTAAATACATGAATGGCCTGCTGTACTTTTCCCTCGCTTAGGAGTTCGTACCCAAGACCGTTCATCTCGTTCTCGCTCAAGCTGTAGGCTTTATCGGCCTTCAACGTCGTAAATGTGGTTCGTAATTTATCGAGCGGGTCGGTCAGAGCAGGTTGACGCAGGGCATCAGCAATGGGCTTTTTGGGTGCTTCAACTGGCTGATTATAGAGAATATTCAGGATATTTTTCCGAATGCTTCCCAGCGGAGCCCCGCCCGTATTATTCAGCAGCACAACCAGTTGTTTATCTTTAGGTATCCGGCTAATGATGGTGTTGAAGCCATTGATTCCCCCGGTGTGTTCAATCAGGAGCAGGCTATCTTTCAACGAGCCAATCTTCGTCTTGCTTACACCCCAGCCGTAAGCATAATGGCTCAGAAAGGGCGTAAACATTGTCTCTTTCGATTGAGCAGACAACAACTTATCGGTGTACAAGGCCTGATCCCAACGGTACAAATCCTCTACGGTAGAATACATTGACCCGGCCGCATAGGGAATAGTCATATCCAGATACGGAGCATTCACATAACGACCACCCCGTTTTTCATAACCCGATGCCCGCTTCGGAATAATCGGATCGGCCAGATCATAACCCGTATTCAGCATTTGCAGGGGTTTCAGAATAGCCTCCTGAAGCACCTCCGCATAGGATTTGCCGGTTACTTTCTCAATGATAACACCCAGCAGAAAATAGCCCGAGTTATCATACGAAAACGTCGAGCCGGGTTCAAATTCAAGCGGCATGTCGGAGAATTTCTTCACAAACGCATCGGGCGTGTATGGGTCCCGGCTCATCTTCTCAAAGAAATCAGGGAAACCTGTATAGCTTGGAATGCCCGATGTATGCGTCAACAGGTGATGAATCGTTACCTTATCGCCCGTCGCTTTGGGATAATCGGGTAGGTAATCCGTCACCTTCCCATCGAGCTTAATCTTGCCTTTTTCAACCAGTTGCATGATAAGCATCGACGTAAACTGCTTGGTGATGGAACCGAGCCGGAATTTGGTATCGGGCGTGTTGGAAATGTTCCACTCCATATTGGCCATCCCATAACCCTTTCTGAAAATTACCTTGCCCTGTTCAGCCACCAGTACCGTTCCGTTGAATTGACGATTGGCTACGTATTGCTGAATGAGCGCATCGATTTTATCGGCTTTCTGCTGCGCCAGGGCGGGTGAACTCACCAGAAAAAAACCTGCGATTAGTATTCGAATGAACATAGACGTAGCTTGCTGTTTCATACAATCAGGATGGTTATGTGAAGGTGTTGGCAAAATAGTCTTTTTATGGTTGCACATCTCTTGTAAGCTTCTTTTCCGGCAATAAAAAACCTGCTCTAACACATGATTAAAGCAGGTTTTATTTCTGTCAAAGCTATAGCTAGTGTGCCAGCAGCCAGTTTTCCCCTACACCGATGCCGGTTTCCATCCGAACGGCCATTGGAATAGCGTTTTTCATGATGTCGTCAACCCGAACGCTGAGGAACTCGATTTCGTCGCGGTGTGCATCGAACACCAATTCATCGTGTACGGTCAGAATCATTTTTGATTTCAAACGCTCCTGGAGCATGAACTCGTGTATCTGAATCATGGCAATCTTGAGCATGTCGGCAGCACTCCCCTGAATGGGCGCATTCACGGCATTTCGTTCGGCAAACATGCGGTCGGTCTGGTTGCGGGAATTAATGTCGCGCAGGTACCGCCGACGCCCCAGGATCGTTTCGGCATAGCCAAAACCGCGTGCTTTCTCGATACACTGGTCGATATAGGATTTTACCGCCGGAAACTCCGCAAAATAGTCGTCGATGATCTGGGCGGCTTCTCGACGGGGAATTTTCAACCGTTGCGACAAGCCGAATGATGATATGCCGTATATAATCCCGAAGTTAATTGTTTTGGCTTTCCGGCGCATATCGCTCGTCACCTCGGCCAGCCCTACATGGAAGACCTTGCTGGCCGTTTGGGTGTGAATATCAACACCGTTATTGAACGCATCGAGCATGGTTTTATCGCCACTGAAAGCCGCCATGATCCGCAACTCGATCTGCGAATAGTCGGCCGACATAATCAGAAACTCCGGCCCACGCGGCACAAACGCCTTCCGAATTTCCTGACCACGCGGGGTACGAATCGGAATATTTTGCAGGTTCGGATTTACCGATGATAGTCGTCCGGTAGCGGCTACGGCCTGATTGAAGGACGTATGAATCCGGCCTGTTCGTTTACTGATCAGCGTCGGCAACACATCGACGTAGGTATTTTTAAGCTTGATCAGTTCACGGTAGTCCAGAATCTTCCGGGCTATTTCATGCTCTACTTCCAGCTTCGACAGGATTTCTTCCCCCGTAGCATACTGGCCTGTTTTGGTCTTTTTGGCGTTCTTATCGAGCTTGAGCTTTTCAAACAGAACCTCACCCAACTGCTTCGGCGACCCGATGTTGAACGGTTCACCGGCAATCGTATAAATTTCCTGCTGCACCTGCCGCATGTCCGTTTCCAATGTGGCCGACAGTTCGGCGAGGGCGTTGGTATCAATGGTTACCCCTTCAAGTTCCAGATCGGTCAGGACCCGAACGAGTGGCATCTCTACCTGATCGAACAGTTTGTGTAAATTATCTTTTTCGAGCCGGGGGGCAAACGTTTCTTTCAGCTGGAGGGTAATGTCAGCGTCTTCAGCGGCATAGTCCACCACCTTCTGAATGTCTACATCGCGCATCGTCAATTGTCCTTTTCCTTTTTTACCAATTAATGACTCAATTTCGACCGGGCTGTAATTCAGGTAAGTCATAGCCATCATGTCCATATTATGGCGCATTTCAGGCTCTATGAGGTAGTGGGCTATCATTGTATCGAACAACTTACCCTGTACTTCCACACCGTACTTTTTCAACATCAGCAGGTCATACTTCAGATTTTGCCCAATCTTACTGATAGCGGGATTTTCCAGCACGGGTTTGAACTGATCGACAACAGCCTGTGCTTCGGCCCGGTCGTCGGGTACGGGTACGTAGAAGGCTTCGCCCGTCCGATAGGCAAATGACAATCCAACCAGATCGGCTTCAACGGGATCAATAGCCGTAGTTTCCGAATCGAAACAGATGCTTTCCTGAAGGTTCAGATAATGAACCAGACTCGCCCGCAGTTCAGGTGTATCGACCAGCCGATAATCATGTTTGACCGATAGAATCGTTTTACGGCGTTCGGGTTGGTTTTCGTCCAGTTCGTAGTCGGGATAAACGTCCAGATACGCTGGCTCTTCGGTCACTTCGGCACCCGGCCTGTCGTCCGTCGTGATCGTCTCCGTAACCGCTCCGGGAGAAGCTTCTGAAGCGGACGCAACGGGCACTTTTACTGGCGTCCGTTTACTTTTTTCTCCTCTCTCCTGTTTTGCGGGAGGGTTCGTGGATGCAGATTTGCCATCAAAATCAAACGGTAAATCGCCAGACCCCGACGGGTTCACTGCACTCATATTCGGAAACGGCAAGAACGCCGGAGAGGCATCACCTGGCGAATCGAACAGGTTCATCTGACCAGATTTACCGCTGGCTTTAAAAGCATCAGGCAGTGGCTTTTCGTCGTAGTCAGCACCAAGCAGCCGGGTTTTCATCTGCCTGAATTCCAGTTCATCGAGCAAAGCGGCCAAACGTGGCTTATCATATTCCGTATGCCGGAGTTTGTCTTCATCGAAATCGACCGGAACGTCCAGATGAATGGTTGCCAGTTGTTTCGACAGCAAGCCTTGCTGCGCAAAATTGACGACGTTCTCTTTCTGCTTTCCTTTCAGTTGGTCGGCACTGGCAATCAGATTTTCAATCGTACCGAAATCGGCAATGAGTTTTTGCGCTGTTTTTTCGCCAATCCCTGGAATACCCGGAATATTATCGACCGAATCGCCCATCAGGCCAAGCATATCCGTCACCTGCTCGATCCGTTCGATCTGCCAGCGCTCCAGCACCTCCTTAACGCCCAGCTTTTCGGCTGGCTTGCCCATGAAAGCCGGTTTGTAGATATGGACATGCTCTTCGACCAACTGACCGTAGTCTTTGTCGGGCGTCATCATATACACCTCAAAATCAGCCAGGGCCGCTTTCTTGGCGATGGTACCAATGATATCATCCGCTTCGTAACCTTCCAAAATCAGAATGGGGATGTGCATGGCCTCTACAATCCGTTTGATATAGGGCATGGCTACGCTGATATCCTCCGGCTGTGACTGACGAGTCGCTTTATACATCGGAAACTGTTCGTGCCGAAACGTCTTTTTAGGCGAATCGAAGGCAACGCCGATGTGGGTAGGTTTTTCTTTCGTCAGCACTTCAATCATAGCGTTCATAAATCCGAACACGGCTGACGTATTGACCCCTCGCGAAGAAATCCGTGGAGCTTTATTAAAGGCAAAATGAGCGCGGTAAATCAGGGCCAGCGCATCTAGTAAAAAGAGTTTTTTCTGTGGTTTAGCCATTCGATAGGAGTCACAAATCAATTCGCCAAAGGTCGAAAGACTTACCGACAATCACGCGCTTTCGAGTAAACAAATTGATGAATTCAGGAGAGATAGTACGTATCAATAAAACACCTTCCTGCGGGTTTTGATTCCTCCTCAATAGGGTTTAACCGCAACGGCACAGAGGGTTCGCAAAGACCACAAAGATAGATACTATTCTTCCTTGCAGCCTTTACGAACCCTCTGCGCCGTTGCGGTTAAACCCTCTACTGTGGCAACAACAGGCGATCAATGATATGCACCACGCCGTTGGTAGCCGTAATATCGGGGCCGGTAATGTTGGATGCCGTGCCTCCGTTACCTTTACCGGTTACGGTCAGGGCCGTTGTACTGATTCCTGCCGTGATCGTTCCACCTTGCAGGGTTGTCAGGCTGGAACCGTTGGTAATTAATGGCGTGTACGTACGACCGCCAATCAGGTGATAACTTAGAATATTGGTCAGGGCTGGAACAGTAGCCTTTGCAATAGCGGCCGAATCATAGCCCACAGCTTTAAAAGCCGCATCGGTAGGGGCAAATACCGTAATCGGCCCAGCGGCTGTTAGTGAGCTTACGGCCCCGGTTTTGGCAACAGCCGCCGTAAGCAATTTGAACGATGCTGAAGGTATTAACAACGGAATATTTTGAATCGTTGCTACTACGTTGCCAAAAGCAGGTGGTATTAGCACCCGATCAATCGCATACACAACACCGTTGCTAGCCTGGCCGTCGGCCTGTAACACATGCGCTCCATTAATCGAAATTGTGCTGGACGAGACGGATGTTGTAGTCGACGAAGCAGAGGTTACTCTTGACATGTAAACGGGTGCTCCAGCCAGGGTTTGCTGTGGGGTATTTACCCCTACTGCAAGATCAGTAGAGGCTAACCGAGTGCTTAGCACATGATATTGCAGGATGGTTTTTAGCAGATCTGTTGGGGCTGCATTAATGGCGTTGACATCGCTATATCCCAGCAATTTAAAGGCCGCATCGGTAGGGGCAAATACCGTATACGTGCCGGGTTGACTCAGCGTGGCATCAAAACCAGCTTTGGCTACAGCCGCTTTAAGCAAGGTAAACTGGCTGCCCGTGCTTATCAATTCATTGATGGTCGAAAGCGTTGGTAGATTGCTGTCGTCTTTTTTACAGGATGAAACGAAAATGGACAGAATGAGAGCAAAGATGCCTAGCAAGCCCCAGCTTCGCAGAATGGGTGCCTGACGATACGTGTGCATGATTGATTTTTGAATTGGTGAATATGATCAAAACAGGGTACTCGTATTCAAAGAACGACAATCCAATAGTTTTGTTTGGCAGCCCATCATCGATTATAACCGTTTTATAATTCCTTTGTACTACAGTAGTCATGCTCACTCATAACTCTTCGCTCCTGACTACTATTCACTAAAGAAAATAAAAATGCCTCAACCAAAATTTGCCCGCGAATCGATGACGGTCATGACCGAAATGGTCCTGCCCAATGATACCAACACGTTGAACAATCTGATGGGTGGGCGCCTGTTGCACTTCATGGACATTGCCGCAGCCATTGCGGCACAGAAACACTCCAATCGTATTGTGGTGACCGCTTCGGTCGACAACGTCTCTTTTTCGGAACCGATCCGGCTGGGCAACATCGTTACCATGAAAGCGCAGGTAACCCGTGCTTTCAGCTCATCGATGGAAGTATTTATCGAAGTATGGGCCGAAGACATTCCGGCGGGTATTCGGGTCAGTACCAATAGTGCTTTTTATACGTTCGTGGCTGTTGATCAGAGTGGCCGGCCGATTGAAGTACCTGCTGTGATCCCGGAAACCGACGATGAAAAATCCCGTTATGAAAGTGCACTCCGCCGACGGCAACTGCGGCTAGTCCTGGCCGGACGTATGAATCCACAGGACGCTACAGAATTAAGAGAATTTCTTAGAGTCTGAACCGGGATTAATTAGCTAGTTTTAGCGACTGCCAGGCAACCATTTGCCACTGCCCTCCTTTTTTTACATAGACCGATAGGTATCGGAGGTGGTTATTGATTTCGTTGCCATTGCTGGTCGCTTTGAGCAGGCATAGGCCATTAATAACGGCCGTATTGCCATAAATACGTGCATTTTGCTCTTCTATATCAATAGCGCGGTAAACCGTTTTCCCACTCCGAATCGACTCAACGAATGACGATTTGGTATCTGAAGCACCACTGGAGTGATTATATACCAAATCGTTGGCCAGTACTCGATCCAGAACTGTCAAATCCTTATCAATCTGGGCAGTAAATCGTTTTTTCTCGGTGTCGATAACAGCCTTTTCGTCGGCTGGTATCGATTTGGGAGAGGCCGTTGCCGCAGCCGATGACGCAACAGGAGCTTGTGCCCAGAGACCCTGACAGCAGATAGCCAGACAAAATGCTAAGATGTATTTCATGTCAAAGACTCGATCTATCGGTTAAAACGAATTGGTTCATTTCCCATCAAAGAACAGCCTTCTGCTATTCTACCGTTTTTGCCAGATCCATAAAAAAACCGGCCATTGGCCGGTTCACATGTTAGTATCACAAGGATCGATTAACTGATCATTTCATCGTACCCGTAATATCTCCTCGTTTAGTGAGTGTCACCCCGAGTTGTACGGTTTCGGCCGTTGTGTTCAACGTAAATGTTTTCTCTTTTACCACAAACTGCCCCTGCGCTACATACTGGGCATCGTAGGTTTTACCACCAAAGGCAAGCGGTTCGCTGGTTTTGTTCACAATCGTAAACGTATCGTTGGTCAATTCGGCCGCTAAAGTCTGTTTCGTGGCTCCATTGAAAAGCATGTCCAGCGTAACCTGATTAGCCTCCTGTGCTTTAGAGACAGTAATCTGTACCGTTCCTACTTCAGGGTCACCAGCAGGCAGCGTATTGTTGATGTACAGAGTTGATCGGTAGTTCCCGGTATATACACCCAGGTACTGATCGCGGGGATCGACAACATCAGTACCCCCATTTTTTTTACAGGATGTGGCCAGGAAACCAATAGCGAACAGCGCTATTAACGTAGTGCAAAAGGATCGAACGGCGTAGCGAGTAGCCATGATAATAAGATTATAGTGATGGGTTTGTTCACAGCTTTTCTATCAAACGCTGTGCCATGTTTTTTAGGTATAAAGAGGCCTAAAAAGTGTGAATGTACAGACAATTTCAAAATTATCGTATACAAGATTAACCGATTACCGGAGACGAATTAACTGCTACAGGTAGTTTCAATAGACATTTCTATACGATTAGTGTTATACTACTCAACACATCTGCATAGACATGAAAACGACTCTGCCCCTCCCCCTTTTTCTGGTAATCCTTCTGCTTACAGGCTGCCACAAAACAGATAATACGGACCCCCAAACGGCTGTTTGCCAACCGCCAACTACATTAGTAGCACAGGCCCCCTGCGAGAGCGGCTACCCAGGCGCTCTATTGATATCTTCTAATTATCAGGGCAATTCGTCAGGCCAGCTTATCTACGATATTTATGTTCAGAAAGACACGGTTTCTAATGACTTGACAAAAAGCACATACAAAAATGCGTCGAATGAGCGAATCATCATTTCCGAAACTATCCTCCAGAACGCCCCAAAGTTCGTGGTTCAGGTATCTATCAACTGCAATGGCAAAGACCGGCCATCCCAATTTTTTCCGTTTGTCAAACGACCTACTGCCAGTTCGGGCTGTTACGTCTGGGCCTTGCAGAAGCAATAAATTCAACGTATTTATTATTCCAACAGCTTATCGTTAATTCGCACGTTTTTGAGCGTAAGCCCCCAGACAATATGTTTGTCGATAGCGGCATTTTTGCTTTCTACCCTGAAATTCTCAAAAGTGAAGTTGGTCAGTTTGTCGTTTTCCGAGACCGCTACATCAAAGAACGTGTCACACGTCAATTCTATATTTTTCAGTGTTATATGATCAGAATACGAAAGGGGAATATCTTTTCGGCCCTGTAAATCAAAGAACTGTGTCCACGGCTTCGCGTATAAAAGGCTGTGTGCCTGGCCCTTTATGTTCTCTACGGTAATGTATTCATACAGTTGTGGTGTATCGGGCCGCATCTTGAGCCACAACACCCGGCTGGCTTCGCTGACATGGCAGTTGCGCATAATAATGTTCCGGTTATGAATGGCCTCACTGCCGCAGGTAAGGGCCGAATGGCAAAAGCCAAACTCACAGTCTTCTATGATAATATTGGTATTAGCCCCGTTGTTCGGTACCCGATCGGCCCAGGGACCTTTGCCGCCCTTGAGCGCAATCGCATCATCATTTACCGACATATAGCATCCTTTGATGAGCACATTGCTGCAAACATCAAGATCAATGGCATCAGTACTGGGGGCTTTTACAGGTTTGTAGGGCGAAAAAATGTGTACATCCAGTACTTTCACGTTCTGACACTGGTAGTAATGACTCGTCCAGAAACCCGCATTATGCAGTTTGACATCCTGTATCTGAACGTTATTGCATTTCCAGATAAATACCAGCCGAGGACGCGACACCTCCAGATTGGTACAATTCGGATTTTCTTTACGCCGGGCCCAGAAAGCTTCCCAGAAATGCAATCCATTACCATCGATCTTCCCTTTTCCTGAAATAGTAAAGCCATTCACCTGATAGGCATTGACCAGAGCGGCAAAGTAATCCAGACTTTGCCCTTCCATCCGGGACGGTAGCTTAGGGTAATCGGCAATGTTGTCGGAGCCTTTCAGTACTGCCCCGTCGGATAGGTACAAATGAGTTTTGGGCTTGAAGAACAGTGCCCCGCTCATAAATGTCCCTTTCGGTATCATCACGACGCCCCCTCCCCGCTGAGCGGCCGCATCAATGGCCTTCTGAATTGCTACCGTTTGAACCAGTGTACTATCTTGTTTTACCCCATAATCTGTAATAACATACACTTTCCCAAGTTGAGCCAGGGTCACTTTTTTTACCGTTCTGAACCAGTCATTAATGACTGTCCCATCCGGAAAAATCTCTTTTCCTGGCGCCTGGGCAACAGCCTGCCTAACGCCTATAATCGTAAAAGCAAGTGCAATAAGTAATCGTTTCATGGTAAATCCGTTCGGGTCGAAAGTTTTACGGCTAATCAACTGGCAAGTTGCAAAGCTTTACTGACTCATCCATCCTGCTCCTTCAGGTGTCTTATCGTAACATGGCTCAATGAATCTTATAAATGCGCGCTCCATGGAACCCGCCATATTTTCTATTTTTACCAACGCAACAAAATCAGTACATGCCATTGCCTATGACTAACTACCCTAACCTCTCTCCCACCGCTTTTTGGGATGTGGATATGCAGAAGCTGGATTATGAAACCAACGCCCGGTTTATTATTGAGAAGGTAATGAATTACGGACTCTGGGCAGATATCCTTGAAATCCTGCGCTATTACGGTCGTGATCGGATCAAAACTGAAGTCATACAAGCGGCTTATTTAAAGAAGAAAACCTTATCTTTTTGTTGCGCTATTTTTGATCTCAGCCCCCAACAGTTCCGATGCTACACCCGTCAACAGTCGAACCAGCTACCCTGGAATTATTAAAGCGGCTCATGACTCAGCCCTTTCTTGAACAGTTTGCCTTGGCCGGTGGCACAAATTTAGCTTTACGATTCGGCCACCGTCAGTCTATCGACTTCGACTTATTTACAAATCAATCGTTCTCGGAACAAGATATTTTTGGCGATCTATTAGCTACATTCCCAACCTTAATTAAAACAGATGAAGCCCGTAATACGCTCAGTTTGTTTATAGAAGGCGTTAAAGTTGATCTTCTGGCGCATCGTTATCCACTACTTAAGCCTTTCACATTCGATACCGGAATACGGCTATGGTCGGTTGAAGATGTTATTGCCATGAAGTTAGGGGCCGTTAGTGGACGAGGAGCAAAAAAGGATTTTTGGGATATAGCTGAACTGCTTAACCACTTCTCAATGACGGATATGCTTGAGCTTTTTGCTGCTAAATATCCAAATAGCGATCCTGGCTATGTTATTCGTTCATTGACCTATTTTGATGATGCAGAAATGCAAACAGACCCAGTAACCCTAAAAGCCATCACCTGGCCCCAGGTTAAACGGCAAGTCTTGAAAGCTGTCAGAGAGTTGATATAGTTATTGAAAGGTTTTTCATAATCAGCCGATTACCACAAATCCTCAAAAATCCCTAAGCTTATTTACCACTCTCCCCGCCGGATTGCCTATTTTTACCAAAGGAACAAAATCAGGTTCAATCCATAAATCTGATAAATCCGGGTTCAGACCTATGCAATTCTCACATCTCCACTGCCATACCCAATACTCCCTGCTCGATGGGCAGGCCGACATTAAAAAGCTGATTAAGAAGGCAAAAGCTGATAATATGCCTGCTGTGGCGATTACCGACCACGGCAATATGTTTGGGGTATTCGAATTCGTTGCGGAAGCCAGCAAGCAGGGCATTAAGCCTATTGTTGGGTGTGAATTTTATGTGGTAGACGACCATACGCGGAAACAGTTTACCAAAGAGCAGAAGGACATTCGTTACCACCAGTTGCTACTGGCTAAAAACCCGCAGGGCTACAAAAACCTGGCTAAACTTTGCTCGCTGGGTTACATGGAGGGACTCTACGGTAAATACCCGCGCGTAACGAAGGAACTGATCGATAAATACAAGGAAGGGCTCATTGCTACTACGTGTTGCATTGGGGCTATCGTGCCCAAGACTATCCTGAAAAAAGGCGAAGAAGCGGGCGAAGCCGAATTCAAATGGTGGCTCGACCGCTTTGGCGAAGACTACTACGTTGAGCTACAGCGACACGAGATTCCCGACCAGATTAAGGCCAATGAGGTACTAGTGAAGTTGGCCCGGAAGTACAATGTAAAAATCATTGCGTCGAACGATTCGCACTACGTAGACCGCGACGACTGGGTTGCTCACGATATTTTACTTTGCGTAAACACGGGCGAAAAACAGAGTACGCCGTCGATGAAGGAATTCAACGACGATGAAGCGATACCCAAAAATACCCGCTTTGCGTTCTTCTCCGATCAGTTCTATTTCAAGAACACGCAGGAGATGAGCACGTTGTTTCACGACCTGCCCGAAGCCATCGACAACACCAACGAAATTGTCGATAAGGTGGAAGTGCTGAAGCTCAAGCGGGATATTCTGCTGCCCAACTTCCCGATTCCTCAGGAGTTCCAGATCCATACCGACGACGTAGCGAACCAGTGGGAATACCTCAAGCACCTGACCTTTACCGGCGCGAAAGAGCGCTGGGGCGAAATTGACCAGAAAGCGCAAGAACGCCTTGACTTCGAATTGTTTACGATCAAGACAATGGGTTTCGCGGGCTACTTCCTCATCGTGGCCGACTTCATCAAAGCCGGGCGTGATCTGGGCGTGATGGTCGGACCAGGACGGGGTAGTGCGGCCGGAAGTGCCGTAGCCTATTGCATCGGCATTACCAATATCGACCCGATTAAATACGACCTGCTGTTCGAGCGATTCCTGAACCCTGACCGGAAATCTATGCCCGATATCGATACCGACTTTGACGATGAGGGTCGTCAACGGGTAATCGACTACGTAGTGGATAAATACGGCAAGCAGCAGGTGGCCGCTATCGTTACGTACGGTACCATGGCGGCCAAGTCGGCGATCAAAGACGTGAGTCGGGTCATGGATTTGCCTTTATCCGATGCCAACGCGCTGGCAAAACTCGTTCCCGATAAGCCAACGTATAACATGACCCTCCGACGGATTTTCGAAGATCCGATCGATGGGCCGGGTGGTCTGGCGGGTGTGATTCAGCCCGACGAGGTGGAGAATGTAAAGCGCATGCGGGCGCTCGAATCTGGCGATCAGTCGGTAGGGCGAGCCATGAAACTGATCGACACCGAGAAGGTCCAGAACGTACTGCAACAGGCGCGTCGCCTGGAAGGAACGGTTCGGAACACGGGTGTTCACGCGGCTGGTATCATCATCGCGCCTGATGATCTGTCAAACATCGTTCCCGTCTCGACATCGAAAGATACCAACCTGATTATCACCCAATATGAGGGGAAAGTTATTGAGGACGCGGGCGTTATCAAGATGGACTTTCTGGGGCTGCGCAACCTGACGATCATTAAGGAATGCCTGCGACTCATCAAGCAAAATCACGGTGGGCTGTTCGTCAACGGCGTCGAAACCGGCATTGATGATATTCCACTGGATGATCCGAAAGCGTACGAACTGTTCCAGCGGGGCGAAACCAACGCCATTTTCCAGTTCGAATCCGACGGGATGAAGAAGCACATGAAGGACCTGAAGCCCGACCGCTTCGAGGACCTCATTGCCATGAACGCGCTCTATCGGCCTGGTCCCATTCAGTACATTCCGAACTACATCAACCGCAAACATGGCCGGGAGGAAGTCAAATACGACCTCCCCGAAATGGCGGAATATCTGGCGGATACGTACGGCATTACGGTCTATCAGGAGCAATTGATGCTGCTGTCGCAGAAGCTGGGTAATTTTACCAAGGGCGATGCCGACGTACTGCGGAAAGCGATGGGTAAGAAAGACCGCGCAACGCTCGACAAGATGAAGGGCAAGTTCATGGAGGGCTGCGCGGCCAACAAACTGAACCTGAAGACCTGCGAGAAGGTCTGGACCGACTGGGAAGCGTTTGCGTCGTACGCGTTCAACAAATCGCACTCGACTTGCTACGCGTTCGTTGCCTACCAGACGGCATACCTCAAAACCTACTATAAATCCGAGTACATGGCGGCCGTCCTGACAAGCTGCCTGGGCAACATCGAAAAGATTACGTTCTTCCTCGAAGAGTGTAAAAACATCGGTATTCCCGTACTTGGCCCCGACGTCAACGAATCGGAGCGCGTATTTGGCGTGAACCAGAAAGGTGAAATTCGGTTTGGGCTGGGCGGTATCAAAGGGGCGGGTGATGCCGCCGTTGAGGCCATTATAGAAGAGCGCCAGGCGGGTGGTCCTTTCAAAGATATTTTCGACTTCGCGATCCGGGTCAACTTACGTACCGTCAACAAGAAAACCCTTGAATCGCTGGCCTACGCCGGTGCTTTCGATGCCCTGGACGAATACCACCGGGCGCAATATTTCGAGGTACCCCCTACCGAAACCAGCCCTTTCCTGGAAAAAATCATCCGGTATGCCAACAACTACCACGCCGAGAAAGCGGCTGCCCAGCAATCGTTATTTGGGGCATTGACGGGTGGAGAACCGATGTTGCCCCGCCCCAAAGCCCCAACAGTACCTGAATGGAACCAGATTGAAAAGCTGAAATTCGAGAAAGACGTGGTTGGTTTTTATATCACTGGCCACCCGCTCGATGAATTCAAACTCGAACTAGAAGGTTTTTGTAATTGTACGCTGGACAAGATTTTCGAGATTAAGTCGCCCGAAATCAAGGTAGCCGGCATTGTATCGTCGATGCAGACGAAGATCGCCAAAAACGGCAATCCGTTCTGTATTTTCAAGATCGAAGATTACAGTACCTCCGTCGAACTGGCTCTTTTCGGCGACGATTACGTGCGTATGGGGCAATATGTAGATGTGGGCCGTTTTCTGCACATCACCGGAAAAACGCAGAATCGCTGGAACTCCGAAAACCTGGAATTCAAAGCCACCAACATCCGGCTGCTGACCGAGATGCGAGAGAAATTCTGCAAAGAAGTCCGCGTATCGCTAACGCTGGACGCGGTAAACGCCCAGTTGATCAGTCAGATCAATGACCTGGTCAATGCTCACCCAGGCACTTGTTCATTGTCACTGAACGTAGTTGACCCGGTCGAACGGATCGAAGTGAGTCTACAGGCACGGACGCTAAAAGTGTTCCCAGCCAATACATTTATCCGGGCGCTGGAAGCCATGGACGGGGTCACCTGCAAGGTGGCGTAGGATTCGGAACTAATCGGACTGAAAACGGTTTATGTGGGAGAAACAAGTTAAACTAATAAACTATTTTCACTCATGGCAGCAGGATCACTTGCCGTAGAAGCAACCGATGCAAACTTCGACGAACTCATAAATTCTGATAAACCTGTTTTAGTAGACTTCTGGGCTGAATGGTGCGGTCCCTGTCGGATGGTAGGCCCGGTTGTTGAACAACTTGCTGGCGAATACGAAGGAAAAGCCGTTGTCGCCAAAATGGACGTTGACCAGCATTCGCAGGTTCCAGCCAAATTTGGTATCCGCAGCATCCCAACCCTGATGATCTTCAAAAACGGTCAGTTAGTCGATAAAGTAATTGGTGCCGTTCCCAAGAACGTACTGGAGCAAAAGCTACAGGGCGCTCTTGAACCCGCAGCGATATAAATTTCTAAAAGGTGATAAAAAAGAGAAAGGGGTTTGCAACAGCAAACCCCTTTCTCTTTTTTATCACCTTTTAGACCAGCATCCGCATTGGATCTTCGAGGAGTTGCTTCACCGTTTGCAGGAAAGCAGCCCCTGTAGCGCCATCTACCACGCGGTGGTCGCAGGAAAGCGTCACTTTCATCACATTAGTTGGTTTAGCCACATCACCCTCGAACTTCACAGTCTGTTTGATTGTACCTATCGCCAGAATGCAGGAATCAGGGGGGTTGATGATCGCCGTAAATTCGTCGATGCCAAACATACCCAGGTTCGAGATCGAGAACGTGCTACCTTCCCAATCTTTCGGCTGTAGTTTTTTATCCTTCGCCTTACCCGCCAGGTCTTTCACTTCGCCCGAAATGGTCGACAGGGTTTTCTGATCGGCATTGCGAATAACCGGCACCAGCAGCCCTTCATCGACAGCTACCGCTACCCCAATATTGACGTATTTGTATTTACGGATTTTATCGCCCAGCCACGACGAGTTTACGTTCGGATGCTGTTTCAAGGCCAGTGCAGCCGCTTTGATCACGAAATCGTTGAATGATACTTTTACCGGGCTAACAGTATTGACGGTACCACGTAACTCCATCGCCTTGTCCATGTTGATTTCCATGGTCAGGTAGAAGTGAGGGGCCGTGAACAGACTTTCGCTCAGACGGCGGGCAATCGTTTTCCGCATCTGGCTGACCGGAATATCTTCGTAATCCCCAGCCGGTGTCGGTACCGATGGAGCGGCTGGCACTGGGGCAGGTGTCGGCGATGGCTGTGCAGCAGGTTGTGATGCGGCCGGTTTAGCAGCCGGAGCAGCACCAGGCGTAAAGGACTCTACATCGCTTTTCACAATGCGGCCTTCGGGGCCTGTACCATGTACCTGTGCCAGATTGATTCCTTTATCGGCGGCAATGGCTTTTGCCAAAGGCGACGCTTTAATTCGGCCATTCGAGCCAGCCACATCTCCAGCAGCCCCGGCATCTGATAAATCCGTATCAGCATTGGCAGGTAGATTTGCCTGTGGGTTCTGCTGGACTGTAGCACTACCGCCTTCGCCCGTTGCGGCTGGCGGTGTAGAAGCTCCTCCCTCCAGGAGAACTTTAAAGTTGGCTCCTTTTTCACCGACAACAGCGATGATATCATCAACGGCAACCGAAGAGCCTTCTTTTACTCCAATATACAGCAACGTACCTTCCTCGTAGGCTTCGAGGTCCATCGTTGCCTTATCGGTCTCGACTTCGGCCAGTACATCGCCCGATTTCACCGTATCACCTTCTTTTTTATGCCAGGCAACAATGGTTCCTTCGGTCATCGTATCACTCATTTTCGGCATCCGAATAACCGACGCATTTACTTTTTCGGCTGGGGCTGCTGAAACCGCTTTCTGATCAGGCAGATTGGTAGTAGCCTCGGCGCTGGCACTATTGGCCGGAGCAGGCGCTGGGGCCGGGCTGGGTGCAGGAGCAGCCTGCTGGCTTCCCCCACTGGAACCGTTGAGTAATGCTTTATAATCTTCGCCTTCTGCACCGATAACGGCCAATACGCCATCGACGGGCACAGAAGCACCTTTTTCAACACCGATATAGAGCAAGGTACCTTCCTCATACGATTCGAGGTCCATCGTTGCCTTATCAGTTTCGACTTCGGCCAGTATATCGCCGGACTTTACTTTATCGCCCACTTTCTTGTGCCACTCCGCAATGACGCCTTCGGTCATGGTGTCGCTCATTTTGGGCATTCGAATTAATTCAGCCATAATTTAGCTATGTGTATATCGGGTTATACGAAACGATCGGCCGGGCTGGAGAGTACGTTCTGCGCCCCAGTTAAGGGTCAAAATTAAGAGAAAGGAAATTAATAGTGAAGAATGAAGTGTGTAGAGTAAAGAATAGTTTCCAATCTTTTATTCCATATTCTATATGCTTCATCCTTTTCTTCTATTCTACCCACAACACCAACCCCTTCAAATACCCCCCTTCGGGATGAAATAAACTAACCGGATGATCGGCGGGCTGACTCAGATGGTGTAGCACACGCACCTGCCGACCCGCTTCGATGGCAGCTGCTACAATCGTATTATAAAACAGTTCGCGGTCAACCACCTGCGAACAGGAAAAGGTAAATAAGATACCCCCAGGGGCCACTCGTCGGAACCCTTCTGCATTCAATCGTTTATAGCCCTGAACGGCGCGGTGGCGGGCCGACAAACTTTTGGCAAACGCCGGAGGATCAAGCACCACCACATCGTACTGACGGTCGTGCGTCTTCAGATAATGCATCACATCCTCCGCAAAGGCTTCATGATGGCTGTCTTCGCCAAAATTCGCCACTACGTTTCGGTTCGTCAGATCAATCGCTTTCTGCGATACATCGACCGAATGCACCAGGTTTGCCCCTGCTTTGAGACCATATACCGAAAAGCCGCCCGAATAACAGAACGCATTCAACACGTTTTTTCCCTGTGCATACTGCGCCAGCAAGGCCCGGTTATCGCGTTGATCCAGAAAAAATCCGGTTTTCTGGCCCGTTATCCAGTCGACAAGGAACGTATTGCCATTCTCCTGAACCGGATGCGGCACGGGCGTTCGGCCATACAAATACCCGTTGGTAACGGTAGCTCCGTATTCGTCGGGCAAGGTGTCGGCACTTTTATCATAGACTGCCTTTAGCTCATCGCCAAAAACAGCTTTTAAGGCTTCGGTAATCAACTCGCGTTCGCGGTGCATGCCAATCGAGTGTGCCTGCAACACAACCACACCATTATACATGTCCAAGATTAGACCTGTACAGCCATCCCCTTCGCCATGAACGAGCCGATAACAGTTTGTTTCGCCTGTCACAATCGTTTGGCGAATACTTCGAATATGGCTTAGTTTCTTTGTCCAATAGGCCACATCGGGTACTACAGGCCCACCCGCCGTGGCCCCAAACGAAAACAAACGCACTGCAATACTGCCATCATGATAATGCCCCGTAGCCAGATAGCGCTGCTTATTGTCAAATACTTCAACGACATCTCCATCTGCCACATGGCCTTCATACCGGCTAATGGCCCGCGAAAACACCCAGGGGTGAAACCGACGAACCGCTTCATCGCGCCCAGGCTGCAAATAAATTTTGGAAAAATTCATGCACAAAGATAAAGAGTGAAAGAGTGAAAGAGTGAAAGAGTGAAACTGTCAACAATTTTTTCGCTCTTTCGCTCTTTCGCTCTTTCACTCTTTACTTTTTCCCCATCTTTACACTTTCGCTTTGTAAACTTTCAACCTATGCAACGACGTAGTTTCCTTAAGCAATCCGGCCTGCTCACGGCGGGTGCTTTAACCCTTAGCCAAACCGATTTATTCGCCAACGCCCCTGCCAAGACCATCAATCCATTTGGAGCCCAACTGTATAGTGTTCGTGATATGATGCCCAAAGACCCGAAAGGTGTTATGACGCAACTGGCGCAGATGGGCTATAAACAATTCGAAAGCTACAGTGGTCCACAAGGATTTTTGTGGGGTATGCAACCTAAAGAAATCAAATCGTTCCTCGACGGGCTGGGTGTAAAGATGGTGAGTACTCATTTCAACTACCGGGCAGAAGTCGATAAGCCGGACCAGCTCAAGAAAAGTATTGAAATGGCGCACGATGCCGGATTGACCTACCTGCTTTGCCCATTTTATGGTCCGCAAAAAACCTGGGATGAGTGGAAAAAAGTAGCCGATCAGTTCAACACCGTTGGCGAAGAGGTGAAGAAAGCAGGATTGAAATTCGGTTATCACAACCACGACTATTCGTTCCGCCCACTCGACGGTAAGCTTCCCCAGGAATTCCTGCTGGCCAATACTGATCCCAACTACGTGATGTTCGAACTGGATTTGTGCTGGATCGATGTAGCGGGTGTAAATACCGAAGAACATCTCAAAAAATACGGCAAACGCTACGAACTCTGCCATGTAAAAGACTACAAAGTTCAGGATGGTAAGCCCGTCCAGAACGATCTTGGCAAAGGCAATGTAGACTTCAAAAAGACGCTTCGCATTGCCATGAACAGCGGTATCAAGTATTTCCTGGTTGAGCAGGAGCAATATCCTGAATCGTCTATCATCAGTATGAAAAACGACGCGGAGTACATGAAGCAGTTGTCCGTATAAGCACTCAGAGAGGGTTGTGAAAAGCAGCCCTCTTTTATACATTCATAAAAAATAGTACCCTTATGGAAACAGTGCGAATTCATGTTAATCAACAAAGCGATGGCATAACATTTAGTTTACCATTAGCTACTCGCCAATCTTTACTCCAAGAATTCCCGAATGCTCATCCAGTAAGTAGTTTATTCGTCGCTTATGATGTTAGGCATAATTTTGAGTTCTATCATGGAACCATAGAACCTCAAATCTTCCCAGTTATGCTTGGGCTTACTCAGACAAATTTACAAAAAATTAAAACTATACTTTTCGTCAATCCGGTAACTAATCAGACGATTTATAAATACCCTCATGAGTAAAATGTTTAATAATTACATTGGAAAAGCTGGGCAATTATTTGCAATGTCCGAATTTCTGATGCGAGGATGGAATGTAGCAATTCCTGAAGTCGACCGGGGTGAAGATATTTGTGTCGTTCAGGATAGTGATGAAACACTACGTAGAGTTCAGGTTAAGTCATCTCAAGCAATACCGTTACAAAAAGGATATTATGCTGAATTCAATATTCCATACCGCCAGATTGTAACTGCATTAACTCCAGACATTCACTTTTTCTTACTTGTTAGGCATGACAAACACTGGAAAGATGTACTAATCATTAGTCGGGAACTGCTTGAAAATGAACTTGCGTTTGGCCAGAATAATGACCCAATCCTTGAAAACAAAAAGCCCACTCTGCATATAAGATTCATTGGTGACAAGATAATCTGCCGCCAAAAAGACTTTACCCACTATAGAAGTAATTTTACTGATTTTAGCCAAATCAACCATTAATTCTCCTCCCTGGCCGAAAACAACCGTTTGAGCCAACTCTTCTTCTCCTCGCCTTCTTCTTTCTTCTCATCATCGGTAAACTGATAGTTTGCCAGTACACGTAAATCAGGTTGGCCCGCATCGACCCAACAAGTGTACCAGAAATCGCCAACCATCTTTACAGAAGCCCGCATCTGTCGCTCTACCTGTCCCTTTAAGTGTTCGTGATAACGTCTGGAGAAATCGGCCGAATACACTTTGGTAGTTATCCCATTCCGTTCTTCAAAACCATACTTTTGCGTTTCCCCTACTTCATCGGTTAGCTGCTGTTCAAAACGCAGTACAGAATCCAGAGCCGCATTAGCCCTAAAAACTGCCCGCCAGGCGGCTTTTTGTGGCGAATAAACGTATTCTGCCTGCCCCGTCAGAAAATCATAATCGACGCTGAATAACTCTGGTAATCGGGATTCCCAGAATCCATGAATCCCCTGCTGGTTCGTTAGCTGACCGTTATAATTACGCGTTGTATGTAATGGAACATTCGCATCGGCAATATAATGGCCTAAATCGGCCGCAACCCGTAAAATCCGACGAACATTCCGCTCCTTAAAAGCTTCTGTTAACTGGTATTTAGTGAGCTGAATCTGCCAGGGAACAATGCCATGTAAAGCCAGCGTATCGGCTCCATATCGTTCCGTAGCTTCTTTATAATAGCGAGGTAGTGTAGCACTTGTTGTATCTGAATACGCATCCAGATCAATAAAATGACGAGGGGCTTCACCAACCACAGCATATCTACGCTTATCTGGATTTACTGCATTGTCGCTCAGATAGGTTATGTACTTTTTAAAGAATGGCATCATCTCCACAGGTAAGGTAAAAACAGCCAGTCGATTGATCTGCTGATGGGCATAAAAGCCCCATGCAGGACGGTTTTGAGCAGGTTTTCTCAGTACGATGGGCGTACCATTTACTAAACTCCCAAAAAAAATGTTGGCCGAGACGTACAACCAAATAAATCTATTGTAGATTTGATCAAACATGGTACTTTACAGCGAAAAATAGTAACTATTCAATTAAAGCTCCATGTTATTCAGAACAAAATTTCGAAAAACAGAAAAATATCGAATAATCATGAATGCTAAATCAAAAGGGTACGCCCTTGTCGTTGTGTTGATGTGCGCGTTTGCTTTAACAATCTACGGTGCTTATTCACCTGCACGAAAAGCCCAGAAACAGCAGATTGTGTGCATAAAATTTAAAAAAGGGGTCGAAACTCAAGCTGTTGAACAGCATATGAACGGTTTTGCGGCTCTAAAGCATGAAATTCCACAGATCGTCAATTACACATCAGGCAAGACAATTATGCCCAATCAGGCGGTTTCTGATTATGACGTAGTACATTATCTTACGTTTCAATCGGAAGGAGATATAAAATTGTTTGAGAAGAGTGAAGCCTACAAAGAATTTGTAGCGAAGAACCAGGGAGTCTGGGAAAAAACGTTGATTGTCAATGCTGACATTCGCCCATAAAAATTGGATTAAGTAAAGAAATTCGGCTGGAGCCTTTGGTTGTTCCGGCCGAATTTCTTATTTTTGCGCCCTCATATCGCGACAACGATCTCATTTATATACCAATGGCAAACCATAAGTCATCAAAAAAAGCAATCCGGTCGAGTGCCAAGAAGCGGCTCCAGAACCGTTATCAGCATGTAACCACCCGGAACATGGTGAAAAAACTCCGTGCTACTACCGACCACGCAATGGCCGTTGAGCTGTTCAAATCGGTTTCGTCGGCGTTGGACAAACTCGCCAAACGGAACATCATCCACAAGAATAAAGCAGCCAACAATAAGTCGAAACTGGCTCGTTTGGTTAATAGCCTGAAAGCTGCTAACGCTTAATTCTGCCGGACTCATCCAGATTCTCTGGGTTCTATCGATTCATTTATGCCATTGATAGAGTAGAGAATCCAGAGGACCTATCCAATCGTCCGTATATCGTATTAAAAACCTTACCTATTTGCGGGTAAGGTTTTTTTGTGCATTTTGTCAACGAAAAATGCTCCGTAACTTACTTGCACTCATGGCGTACGAAAACTCTGGCACCATTCAAAGCTGGGCCGAAGAAGACAGGCCCCGCGAAAAGCTGATGCTAAAAGGTAAAGCGGCCTTATCAGAAGCCGAACTAATTGCCATTCTGATTAATTCAGGTACAGTTGATTTGACGGCCGTGGATGTAGCCAAAATCATCCTGAAAAGCGTCAATAACAACCTCAACGACTTAGCCAAACTAAGCATAAAAGATCTCTCTAAATTTCGAGGGATCGGGGAAGCGAAAGCTATTAGTATTGTAGCTGCCCTTGAATTGGGGCGTCGGCGTAAAGAACAGGATCGGCCGCAACGAGCCCGCGTGACCTGCTCACGCGATGCGTATAACGAAATGATTCCGCACCTGATCGACAAGCCGCACGAAGAGTTCTGGATCCTCCTAATGAACCGTGCTAACGAGATTCTCCGCCCGGTGCAAATCAGCTCGGGTGGTATATCCGGTACAGTTGCCGATCCGAAAATCATTTTTAAACAGGCGCTTGAACATCTGGCGTCCTCGATCATTCTGTTTCATAACCATCCATCGGGCAACCTCACGCCCTCTCAGGCCGATAAAGACCTGACCCGAAAGCTAAAAGATGCCGGACGAATTCTGGACATTCCGGTACTCGACCATCTGATATTTACGGATAAAGCCTATTTCAGCTTCGCCGACGAAGGGATATTATAAATTGTCATTTGGTAGTCATTGATCGTGAGCAAAAGCGATTAATGACTACAAATTCAATCCCTTCATCACCTCCACTCGGCTCAACTCACGCACCTCACCGGATTTCATACCATCGGCAGTAAGGCTTTCAATAGCCCAGCGTGCCAGTCGAAGCGTTGGAAAACCTACCGATGCGGTCATTTTCCGAACCTGCCGATTTTTACCTTCATGCAGCGAAATAGATAGCCAGGATGTAGGGATGCTGGCCCGATAGCGAATGGGTGGATTTCGTTCGGGCAAGGCCGGTTCGGGGATAATCTGGGCAGTGGCTGGTAAGGTATGATACGGTTTTCCATCGACGGAAATCGTCACGCCTTTCGCCAGTTGCGAACAGGCCTGTTCGGTCAATGCACCCTCTACCTGCACATAATAGGTCCGATGATGCCGAAACTTGGGATTTAATAGCCGATGGTTCAGTTGTTTATCGCTGGTTAGCAGCAGTAAACCTTCGCTATCCGCATCGAGCCGACCAACCGGGTACACATCTTTCGGAAAATCAAAATCCAGATCAGCCAGCGTCGGCTTGTCACCCTCCCGCGAAAACTGCGAGAGCATGAGGTAAGGCTTATAAATGAGGTAATACATGGTTGAATGTTGAATGATCGAGTGATTGAATGATTGAATAGGCTGGCGTAAGCCTTTCTATTCAATCACTCGATCATTCAACATTGACAACCACACCGGGCAGTGATCGGCATGGACGGCGTCGGGGAGCATCTGACAGTCGAGAATCTGATCGCGGAGATTGTCAGTTAACGATGCGTAATCGATACGCCAGCCCTTGTTGTTGCCCCGCGCCCCTGCTCGATAACTCCACCAACTGTAGGCAACCTTGTCAGGGTTTTTAAAGCGGAACCCGTCGGTCATGCCTGAGCCAAACCAGCTATCCATCCAGGCCCGCTCTTCGGGCAGGAATCCAGTCGTATTTTTATTCCGAACCGGGTCATGAATGTCGATGGCAGTATGTGCAATATTATAATCACCCACCACAATCAACTTCGAGCGTGTTTTCCGCAGGTTATCGATATAGGTATAGAAATCGGCCAGAAACTCCATCTTCACGCCCTGGCGAACCTCACCCGATGTGCCCGAAGGAAAGTAGCAATTCAACAAGGTCAGATCGCCAAAGTCGGTGCGCAGGATTCGGCCTTCGCAGTCGTACACGGGTAACCCACAACCCAGCACAACGTTAGTAGGCGCAATTTTCGAGAAGGTCGCCACACCAGAGTAGCCTTTCTTTTCGGCGGCATGCCAGTGGTATTGATAACCCAGTTCTTCAAACGGCTTCAGGTCGACCACATCGGCAGTGGCTTTCACTTCCTGAAAACATAGAATATCGAATGATTGATGAGCCAGCCAGTCGATCAGCCCATTGCGCATAGCCGCACGGATACCGTTTAGGTTATAGGATATAAGTTGCATTATACGGGTTAAATCTATCCTTCACAGGAGGCTTGCCAATACGGCTTACTAAAAAGCAAACGCCGTTTGGAAGTACCTGGTGAGACAGATTTATATTCTTTCATCCAATTAAAAACACGCCAATATCGTTCATAAACCGACATGGTATTCCATTCCTCACGAATAGCCAGTATTCGCTGGGAGAACATTTCATCCCATTTATTGGCTTAGGGCAGTTGCTGACCGGAAGTACTCATAAATTCCCAGTAACCAACTCACCTTCCTTCGCTTGTGTCTTTTGTTTATCTGTAAACAAGAGCACAAACAGGATCAACACCACAGCCGCAATACCTGCCGGAACGAGCCATACGCTTAGCCAGTCTTTGGAGCCATCGGGTCGGGTGTACATGTCCAGAACAATACCCGAAATCTTGGAACCAATACCCATGCCGATACCATAGGTGGCAATCGAGATCAATCCCTGAGCCGACGACTTGATTTTTTCACCCGCCTTATTATCAGTGTAAATCTGGCCGGTTACGAAGAAGAAATCATAACATACACCATGTAACACAATCGCCAGGTAGAGCATCCACTCCGACGAAACATCACCGTATCCAAAACAGATGAAGCGGATGATCCAGGCAATTAGCCCGACAATCAGCATTTTCTTTACCCCCAAGCGGCTATAGGCCAGCGGGATAAGTAGCATAAAGATCACTTCCGATGCCTGCCCCAGCGACATCTTGTTCTCAACATTATGCATACCACCATCTGTCAGGGAAGGGTTGGCCATCGCGTAGTAGAACGAAAGCGGTATACAGATCAACACCGACGACAGAAAGAAAATCGCAAACGAACGGTCTTTAAAGAGCTTGAACGCGTCCAGCCCCAGTATCTGTGAGAACGAGGTGGATGTGGTAGCTTTGGGGGGGGTATCGGGCAGGAAGAATGCCAATACACCCAGTACAACGGCTGAATACATCGACAGTTGGAAAATCGTCACCTTATCACCAAAGCCATAGTAGCCTACAATGTTGGTTACGATAATCCAGGCAACAGTGCCCAGTACCCGTATACCAGGGAATTCTTTTTCGGGACTGCTCATTTGCTGCATGGCAATAGACGAAGTCAACGCCAGTGTGGGGGCAAACGTGAGGCAGTAAGCCAGAATCAGGTAAAAAAACTGCCCCGGATCGGTGTTCTGTGTAATAAAATATAAGACGACAGCGCCAAGCAGATTTAGCACACCCAGCACTTTCTGAGCCGCAAAATAGCGGTCGGCAATCATCCCGATAAAGAAAGGCGCAATGATCATAGCCAATGAAAAGGCGGCATACGCATTACCCACCTGATCGCCAGAGGCATGTAATTCGGTTAAAAGGTATTTACTCATCTGACCGTACCAGGCTCCCCATACAAAAAACTGGAGGAACATCATGACGGAAAGTTTGACGCGGGTCGTAGGCGACATTGTACGTAGTTAAAATTTAAGGTTTCAACCGATGAAGGTAGCCAACAGCCGTCAGCCCTGCAAGCCGATAGACCGCGAAAGTTGCCGACTGTGCAATAATGTATCCGTTTCTCTTTCGTTATAACGAAACTCGTACATACTTTCTGCACCAGAGGTCTATCTTTGGCGTAATTCCTGACTAAACTAGTACATGAAAACACAACTGAAAACCCTTATTGCCCTGGTGGCATTTCCGGCCTTAACTTTCGCCCAGACAGCCGATGAAGTTATCGATAAAAACATTGCGGCTTTAGGCGGAGCCGACAAAGTAGCTGCCGTCAAGACGCTGCAATACGATCAAAGCATGAGCATCATGGGTATGGACCTGTCGGGTAAAGCCTCCATTGTGGTGGGCAAGTCAATGCGGCAGGACATTTCAGTGATGGGTCAGCAAATTACCACCGTTGTCGATGGCGATAAAGGCTGGACTATTAACCCTATGCAGGGGGGCACAACCCCAACGGCGCTTCCCGACGATCAGGTAAAAATGCAGAAAGGAAATACCAATGTGATGGGTGCTGACCTATTGACGGCTAAAACACAAAAATACCCGGTTGAATTTGTCGGCAAGGAAAAGCAGGGCGACAAGGATGTATATAATCTGAAAGTAACTCGGCCTGAAGGTGTTGCCAATTACTACGTCGATGCATCGAACTACCAAATTACCGGCATGAAAGCCACCGTCAATGTACAAGGTCAGTCGGGTGATATAAAACTTAAATACGGCGGGTACAAAACAATCGAGGGGCTTACCATTCCAACCACCATCGATATGGAAACCCCAGGAGCCCCTGGACCGATCACGATAACGGTATCCAATATTGCTTTCAATCCAACCATCGATCCAACGATCTTTGCTATGCCTAAGTAAAGCAAGCCCGGTTATAGCCGACAAAAAGGAGACGTACCCAATGCGTCTCCTTTTTATTTAGCCAAATATTCATCGGCAATTATTCTTCTTTACCATAGTTAATGTCGATATTTGAGAATCATCAACCTGATTCTCATGAAACAAACAACATTATTTACTATAACTGGTCGAGCTTTTGCATTACTAATCAGCGGTACAACTGTACTAGCCCAGACTCTTTCGGGTTTTACTCCTACCCGACAGGCAACTCAAATCAAGCTCGAATCAGACTTTAAGACCAAACAATCGTCGGCAGCTTTTAAAGCCCATCTTGAAAAACTAAGCAGCGTTCCGCACATCACGGGCACGAAGGAGAACGAGCAGGTACGCGATTACATTGCCGAAACCATGCGCAAAGCAGGCTGGCAGGTTGATATTTACCCCCACGATGTACTATTACCCAAAGGCCCCGGAGAAATAGCCGTTGAACTGGTAGAACCGATTCGGCAACCATTGAACATCCGGGAATACCTGTTCAAAGAAGATAAATACAGTACCGACCCGCGTCTGACGCCCGGTTACAATGCCTGGTCGGGCTCAGGCGATGTGACTGCCGAAATTGTGTATGCCAATTACGGCCGGAAGGAAGATTTTGAGCAACTGAAAGCAATGGGCATTTCGGTGGCTGGTAAAATCGTACTGGCTCGTTATGGTGGAAATTTTAGGGGGTATAAGGCCCAATGGGCGCAGGCTGCCGGGGCCGTTGGCGTTATCATTTTCACCGACCCCGCCGACTCAGGCTATATGCGTGGGCTGACCTTTCCCGAAGGCCCTTATTACAGCGAAAGCGTGATTCAGCGGGGCTCATTATTGACTACCCCCTACACAGGCGATCCGCTAACCCCTGGTGAACCATCCCTGCCGATGGATGCTAAAAACACCCCCAAACGGCTCGACCAGAAAGACGTTGCTTTCCACAAAATCCCCGTTACGCCCCTGCCCTATGGCTCGGCCACTGAAATTCTGAAACGAATGACAGGAACGCAGCCTGTTCCGGCAGGTTGGCAGGGCGGCCTCCCCTACACCTATCGGCTCGAAGGGGGCAATAGTCTGAAAGTCCGATTGATGGTCAAACAGGAAAAAACTATCCAGCGAATTTATCAAGTCGTTGGTACATTGACCGGAGCCGAATTCCCCGACGAATGGATTATTGCCGGTTGCCATTATGACGCCTGGTCGTATGGGGCCACAGACCCCAATTCGGGCACAGCTATGCTGCTCAGCATGACTGAATCCCTGGGAAAGCTGGCAAAGGCCGGGCAACGTCCACGACGAACAATCAAGGTCTGTCATTGGGATGCCGAAGAACCGGGCGTAATTGGGTCTGCCGAATGGAGCGAGCAGTTTCGAGATGAGCTGACCCAGAAAGCCGTTGCCTACATGAACTACGACGCGGCTGTTTCGGGTCGCCGATTTGGGGCCAGTGCGTCGCCCTCCATGAAGAAACTGATTATTGAAGCTACTCAATCGGTACAATACCCCGATTCGAACAAAACCGTTTATCAGCACTGGCTAAGCCATACAGCGGCTGGCAATCCAACACGTGTTACAGGCTCTTCGGCACCGGCTACGCTGGCAGGTGAGCCAACGATTGGTAATCTGGGTGGCGGCTCCGATCATATTGCGCCCTATATGCATATTGGCATTCCGGCACTCAGCGCCGGTACAGAAGGTCCAACACTTTATCACTCTCAATACGACGATCTGTATTTCTACGACAAATTTGCCGATCCGACCTACAAAATGGGGCCGATGATGGAGCAGGTTGTTGGCACCATGACCCTTCGCCTTGCCAATGCCGACCTGGTCCCCTACGATCTGGCCCGGTATCCGGCTGATCTGGAAGTCCATTTAAAAGCGGCTGAAAAAGCTATTCAAGCCTATGCGCCAACGTATTCAATCGCCCCTTTACTGAATGCCGTTGCTGAGCTGAAAAAGAATGCAGACGCCTGCGAAATAGCTCGGCAAACCTACCTAAAATCAGGGCGGACTGATAAGCTAATAGAGCTAAACAAAGAGTTACGTATGCTGGAACGGTCGTTTATCGATCCAAAAGGTAACGCATTTGGTGGCTGGTATCGGTCGTTGTATGCTTCTTCCGATCCCTATAGTGGTTATGCTTCTTGGATGTTGCCAGGGCTGCTGTATGAAGCGTCGTTGAAGTCTACAGCTAATTTACCCGATCTGGAAACTCGCTATAAAAAAGCGATTCAAACGCTAAGCGATAAACTGTTAGTGCTTTCACAAGGGATGGGCGCTCCCGCTAGCATCGGCAGTGGCAAGGAATGATACTTGAATTAACCAACTTCCCGAAAGGTCAGACTTTTCGGGAAGTTCATTTAACATGATTGACTGGCACGGAAGGCTCTTTAAACCGGTTTAACTGCCGGTTTAGCATGCTCAGGCTTCAGTACTACCACATCGCGCACTGTGCCACCCGAGTTTATCTTATCGACCATTTTATCCAGTAAAGGCCCTGCCCACTCAGGAATGTACTTGTCGGTCGTTTGAATAAGTACCTTTGGAAAATCATACAGTGATCGGCCTAGTCCGAACTGAACAGCGCAGCGTTTCATAGCATCGCTGATACCTCCTTTAACAGGTTCAACTACTGTGCGGCTAGCTCCGTCAGTTTTTCGGACGATTTCACCGCCGGGCAAAACAACCGTGATAGTACACAGGAAACCACCGTCGATTTCCTTGATTTCGTTCTGCCAACCCGCCCAGCCAAATTGCTCGTCGAACCGCTGCATGACACAACGGTTGGTAATATATGGCACGACAACGATTTTCTGACCGTCTTTCGTCTGGCTCTGCACACGCCATTCAATTTCCTGCACCGTCAGTGGGGCATTTAATACGCTTAAATCCATTTGATTGTTGTTTACTTTTCACTTACTCCACCAACTTCAGCAACTCGTTAAGCTTTAATAGAGGCAGAGCAATTTAAGCCGCTAACTGCCAACGGACTTCCGTCACTTGCGATAGTAAATCCTGCAAGTCCGCATGAAGTCGTTGCCTAACCTCCTGAAACTGTTCGATCATAAAGGGATTGCCATCTTCGACTCTCTGGTGCCTACGAATAGCCTCATTCATACGCTTTATCTGCTCAAGCGTATGAAACAACTGTATTTCCAATTCATCATTGATCTCCATAGTCAAATTGCAATTCTATAATTCCCTTGGGCCGTTTTTTTCGATCAGTCCGCAGAAAGTGATACCAATCTAACTCATCTGCCCGACTAATTTCATACTTCTTGTGGTCAGCCGGAAATGCTTCTACAAAATAACAATCTATCCTACCTATCCATTCTTCTTTTAGCCGCTTTAGTCGATCTAAGACCCCACCAAACTCAGTATAAGGCACAAAAATAATTACATCGATATCGCCTGGCTGCTCTTGTTCACTAATAAAACTACCATCAACCCATTGCCGATGATTAACTTGTAAAACATTGCGTAACGTACTCAGAAAAAGTTCGTAGTCAGTCAATAATTGACCTCGGTGAACACCTTGCCCAAACGTTTGTGCAAACATTAGCCAACTCACCGAAACAACATCATAAGGTTGTAGATAGCCATTTCGATCAAATTTCAATAACTCCTCTTCCATCATTCCACCAACTTCAGCAATTCGTTAAGCTTTAATAGCGCTTCGATAGGCGTAAGTCGGTTAACGTCGATCGCCCGAAGTTTTTCTTTAATAGCTTCTGACCTCGGATCGCCCGATTCGATGATCCGCAAGGCCAGTTCGCGTTCCTGGGGTACGGCTTCCCGAATTTTCTCACGGTTCGTTTCGCGCCCATGCGAGGATTCCAGTTGCTTCAAAATCTCATTGGCCCGACTAACTACCTGTGCGGGCATACCGGCCATCTGTGCTACATGAATCCCGAAACTGTGCTCCGATCCGCCCTCTTTCAGTTTACGCAGAAAAATAACCTTGTTCCCCATCTCCTTCACCGCCACGTTATAGTTTTTGATCCGGTGGTTATCCGTAGCCAGATCATTCAGCTCGTGATAGTGTGTGGCGAATAGGGTCTTGGGTCGGCAATCGGTTTTGTTATGCAGATATTCGGTGATGGCCCAGGCTATCGATACGCCATCGTAGGTGCTCGTACCACGCCCAATCTCATCCATTAGCACTAGACTCCGTTCGCTCAGGTTGTTCAAAATACTAGCCGTTTCGGTCATCTCGACCATGAACGTGCTTTCGCCCCTCGACAGGTTATCACTGGCGCCTACCCGCGTAAAAATCTTGTCGATGATTCCTATCTCGGCCAAGGACGCTGGCACAAAACTTCCTGACTGCGCCATTAGCACAATCAGGGCTGTTTGCCGCAGCAACGCTGATTTACCAGCCATATTCGGCCCTGTGATGATGATGATTTGCTGGGTTTCATCATCCAGATAAATATCATTCGGAATGTACGGTTCGCCGGGAGGTAATTGCTGCTCCACAACTGGGTGTCGACCATCTCTGATGTTCAACACCTTACTTTCGTTGATCTGCGGACGAACGTATTTATTTTTCACTGCAATCCGGGCAAACGACGACAGTACATCCAGCACCGACAGTACGCGGGCGTTTTGCTGAATGGCCCCCACATACTCGCCAGCCGCCATGACCATTTCGTTGAACATCCGGGCTTCGATCTGAAAAATCTGCTCCTCGGCATTCAGGATTTTGTCTTCGTATTCCTTTAGTTCGGGGGTGATGTATCGTTCGGCATTTACCAGTGTCTGTTTCCGAATCCAATCATCGGGCACCCGGTTCTTGTGGGCATGGGTTACTTCGAGGTAATAGCCAAATACTTTGTTGTAGGCGACCTTGAGCGAACTTATACCTGTTCGCTCTACCTCACGTTCCTGAAGTTGCAACAGGTAATCCTTCCCCGAATAGGCTATCGCAGTTAACTCGTCCAGCTCAGGGTTTATACCAGGTTTAATCATGCCTCCCTGGTTCGAAAGCGTTGGTGGATCTTCACGCAGTTCGGCCTCAATCCGGTCAAGCAGAAACGCTACGGGATTGAGTTGATCCGCGTATTTTTTCAACGAAGGTGACTCCGTCTGACTTAAGGCAGTAATCAGCAATTCTTTGATCGGCAAAACGTGTTGCAGCGACCGTTTCAGTTGCAATAGCTCTCTTGGGTTGATCCGTCGAACGGCCACTTTCGAGACCAACCGCTCCAGATCGCCAATCTGCCGCAAATGGTTCACCAGTGTATCGGTCAGATCGAGTTCATTCACCAGCAGTTCAACCATACTGAGCCGCTCGTCAATCAACGCTTTTTCTTTTAGGGGTAAGCTTAGCCACTTACGCAGCAAACGAGCCCCCATTGGGGTTACGGTCTGATCGAGAATCTGGATAAGCGGAACGCCCCCTTCCTGTTGCGCTGCTGTCAGTTCAAGGTTGCGAATGGTGAATCGGTCAAGCCAGACATAGCGGTCTTCTTCGAGCCGGGTTACGCGAGTAATATGCTGAAGGTCTTTGTGCTCCGTTTCGTTCAGGTAGTGGAGAATCACCCCGGCCGCTATAATCCCGTCGGGCAACCCTTCAATGCCAAAACCCTTCAGCGAGGTAGTCTGAAAATGCTGTTTTAGGAAATTGTAACCAAAATCATAGGTGAAAGCCCAGTCTTCGAGGGTAAAGGTGTGAAACTTATCGCCAAATAATGCACCGAACTCCTGCCGATTACGCTTGCAGTACAGTACTTCCGACGGATTGAAACTTTGAAGTAATTTATCGACATAAGCCGCATTACCCTGCGAAGCCAGAAACTCCCCCGTCGAAATATCCAGAAATGACACCCCAAACTGATCGTCTGTATGGCCCGCCCCGCCCTTCCCAAAATGAACAGCAGCGAGGTAGTTATTGCGCCGGGTATCGAGCACATTATCGTTGAAGGAAACGCCAGGAGTCACCAGTTCCGTAACCCCGCGCCGTACAATCCCTTTAGCGAGCGCAGGATCTTCCAATTGGTCGCAGATTGCCACACGTTCGCCCGCCCGAACCAGCTTAGGCAAGTGAGTATCCAGCGAATGATGAGGGAAGCCCGCCAGTTCTTCGTTGGAACCACCATTGTTACGTTTAGTGAGCGTAATACCCAGAATCTTACTGGTTTTTACTGCATCTTCGCCGAAGGTCTCATAGAAATCACCGACCCGAAAGAGTAATAATGCACCGGGATATTTGGCTTTAATCTGATTGTATTGGCGGTTAAGAGGGGTTTCGTTCTTCTTCGTTTGTGGCTTTGCAGCACTAGCGGTTTTCACTGATCTCTGTTGGATTGTACTAAACAAATCTACAAAAATCTGGTGACATTTATACTACTTAACAGGCAAACAAATGCTTACTAAGGGCTTAATTTTGCGGTTTAACATTTATTTTAAAGACGCTTTATGCCCCCTCGTAAACTCTCGCTCGATGAATTGAACCGCCTGTCGGTCGATGATTTTAAACAAGCCGAAAAGTTTCCGTATTGCCTCATTCTGGATGATATACGCAGCCTCAACAATGTAGGCTCGGTTTTTAGAACGGCCGATGCTTTTCGAGCCGAAAAACTCTATCTATGTGGCATAACGGGGCGCCCTCCCCACCGTGACATAACCAAAACCGCTTTGGGGGCTACGGAATCGGTAGACTGGCATTATACAGCCGATATCGTTAGCCTAATCAGGCAATTACGAACAGATGGCTGGCTGATTGTTGCTGTCGAACAAGCCGAAGAAAGTGTATTATTGACCAATTTTTCCCCAAGTAAAAACAAACCATACGCTTTTGTGTTGGGTAATGAGGTTACGGGCGTTCGGGACGACGTGGTGCAACTGGCCGATATCGTATTGGAGATTCCACAATTTGGTACGAAACACTCGCTCAATATTGCCGTGACCACAGGAATTATCTGCTGGGATTTCCTGCAAAAAAGTCGGTAAAAACTTAATATAGGTTTTTTGACTGTCCCGAGAATTCCGTATTTATTTGTACATTTTTACTCTACCAGGTCATATGGCAAACAAAACCCTAAAAACCAAACAGAAGTCGCTGGCTTCCGAGATCGTTAGTACGATTGAAACCAAACTGAGTGAAGCTGGCGAAGCCACCAAGAAGATGAAGAAGTCCATCGAGAAATCGGCGGACAAACTGGCTAAGAAGCTCGCCAAATTGATGCATAAAGCGGAAAAGAAAGCGGCTAAGCCAACCAAAAAAGCGAAGAAGACGGCAACAAAGGCGAAAAAGAAACTTGTAAAAGCAGAACAAAAAGTTGAACAAACCGCAGCGAAAGCCGTTGAAACCGTAGCCAAAACAGCTACGACCGCAGCGGCAAAAGCAACGAAACCTACTCCAAAGCCAGCTACGGCCAAAACTACTCCTGCCCGTAGTCCACGAACTACCCAAGCAAAACCGGCCACTACCAGCACACCAGCACCAGCCGAACCAGTCGCTGACAATGCCTAATTAATTTCGCTATTTTATACTGTTTCTTAAAAGCCCATCTAATGTGGGCTTTTTATGTTAAAAATTATTGCTTTTTAGGGTATTTTATTGTGACATTTACAGAACTGCGTCGTCCATGTACCACTAGTGGGCTTCACCTTTTATTAATTCATGAAAGGAATGCAGCAGTATGCCACCACGTTCAACTTCTTATCTGGTGATCGCGCTAGTCATTCTGCTGTTACTTATTGTAGTGGGCCTGATATGTGGTAGTTGGTCAGTAGCCTATGAAAACCCGCAAACTATGAACTCAGTTTTAGAGGGAGTGACTCTTGTTACCCTGTTTCTGGCATTGCAGGGACTCATTGGCTTTACAATCTGGTGGTTTTTACGACAGCGGCAACAGCCCCCAGCTCAGACCGAGGTTTTACATTCGATTGTCCATGAGTTTCAAACGCCTATTTCGGCGATTCGCATGGCGGTCGATATTCTGGATTCGCCCATTGCCCGAAATCATCCTGAACGGACAGAAAAATACGTACGAATAATACGGGAAGAAACAGAGCGACTGCAACACCAGGTCGAAACCATGCTGACGCTGGCACGGGCAGACCGAAATACATTGGTGCTAAATCCTGAACCCGTTCATATACAGCACCTCCTTCAGTCGGTCGCCGAGCGACATGGCGACTATTTAACACTACAATTGGCCCCTAAAGACACGTACATTTTAGCGGATCGGCTCCATTTGACCAATGTACTTTACAATCTGCTAGATAACGCGATCAAGTACAGTGCTGACGACCCAGCTATTACCTTGCTCACTAAAGTTGATACGGATGGACTCACGATTACAGTCAGAGATAAGGGGGTAGGGATTCCTCCCAAGTTGGTGGCCCAGATCTTCCAGCCTTTTTTTCGGGTTCATGATCGTAATCAACCTAGTGTAAAAGGGTTTGGCCTGGGCTTGAGCTATGTACAGCGAATTGTACAGGCCCACAACTGGAGCATCTGGGTAAAAAGTGCCGTTGGCCAGGGAAGCGAATTTATGATTCAGGTACCCCCAAAATCAATTCTGCCCACGACAGAGCAAGGGCAGATAATGGGTTCCAGAAAGGCAAGTTAATCGTACAGGTTCAGGATTACTTTGTCAGGCGGGCCAATGCAAAAGCAATAGGCATCAGCCCACCTGACATCTAAAAAAGCTATTTGGCGTTTACAGCCTGGGCAGCCTTCGTTACTTTCATTACACCGTTCATAATACGCCAATGTCCGGGGAATGTGCACACAAACGGATAATCGCCGGGAACAGCCGGAGCGGTGAATTTCAGACGGTATGTTTGGTCTGGATTCACCAGCGGGGTAGCCACAATGACCTGCGGAATTGAGGGCACGTAATTCTTTTCAGCCCCATCTTTTGCCGTAATAAGCTTGTCGGCAGCAGCCCCAATAACCTCCATACTTTTAGGCCTACCAATCACCAGGTTATGCTGCATGGCATCGGGATTTTCCAGAACGATTTCGACCTGTTTACCCGCCGTAACCGTAAACTCCTTCTTATCATACCGCATCTCCTCGCGCACCGTTTTGAGTCGTACGATCTCTATATTCGGATCAACAGGTTCAGCTTTGGTAATTCCCCACAATTCGTACAGGCGATTCAAGCGACTGCTATTATCGGCAGATACCGAATTGTTTAGACTGGCCAGGAACGACTTATCGGCTTCCTGAACTGTGGCTTTCTGGCGGGGATTCCAGCCTTCGGCAACGCCTTTCACAATGGCCTCTTTTTGGGTAACATCCAGCTTTTGCGTCTGCTTCAGCAAAGCAACTACTTCGTCGATAGGCGCAACGGATGCATAGCTACGGATGGCCCGTTCAAGCGCATAGGCACTCAGACTCTGGGGAGCACGATAGGTCAGGGTAACCGTAGCATTATTGTTCTGCTCATTGCTTTCAGGAATAACATTCTCCCGATCAAGCATGGCGGTGATCGCATACTGCCCCGCCCGCTCGAATTGAACGCCCATGTCGCCCACCCAGGGTCCATTGTTCGATTTGCTGATGGTGACAGTTTCACCGGGCTTGATACCCGTGTTGTGCGTCACGCTGACAAAATCAATTTTTGGTCCATCCAACGCCCCTTTGGGTCCTTCAATCCGAACCGACAAAGGAATTGGGGTTCCCTCTGGAACGGCTACTCCTCCCGCATTCATCACATCGACAAACACTAAGGCCCGTTCCCGAACCGAAGGCGATTCGGGCGTGGTACGAATGGCCTTAACCACCAGATCGGGTTTATCACTGGCCGAGGCTGTAATCGGAACCGATTGCTTCGGAGCGGTTGCCGCTGTGTGGTCATGCTGGCTCATATCATGTGCCTGCTGGCTATGTCCGGCCTCAGAAGTGGCTAATTGAGCCAGGTATGTTTTCAGCAATCGGCCATCATTCGCTGTCAACGCACAGGCAAACGCATCGGGTAACCAGCGATCATTCGTTTCGGTAGCTTTCGCTAGACGGGTCAGAATAGCATTATCTACTTCGGAGGAAGACGGTGCCTTCGACAACGCTAACAAGGAATTTAGTACTACCAGTGGCTCTTTATCCTGCAGAAGGTTATTTCGCAAAATGGCCTGAGCTGCCTCAGAAGCAGGCATCACCTGAATGGCGGCTTTACGCACAGCCGAAGCAGGATGCTTCAGGGCTCCGGTTATGGCCTGCATCACATCGGGTTGAGTGGCCGCACCAAGCCCCTGCAATGTCCACAGGGCATGAATCGCTGCGGGATTATTGCCAATTTCGTCCAGCGACTGATCGTTTACCAACGCAATGAGCTTCGGGACAACATCTTTGTTTGCCCGCTCAATCAGCAACCGCTGAGCCGTCATCCGCCAGAACATATTGGTGTTTTTCAGCGCAGCCATCAGCTCGTCGGGCCGATCTTTGCTCAACGCCATTGGTATATAGGCGGGTGCATTTTTGTAGGCAACCCGGTAAATCCGACCATGCGTAAAATCACGTAGTGGCGTTTCGTAGGCATTGCCAGAACCGTTGGCAGCTCCTTTAGGCGTCGGGTTATGCTGAATAATGAAGCTATACCAATCAACTACCCAAACGGCTCCATCAGGCCCTACTTCGGCAAAAACCGGTGCAAACCACTCATCGGCACCTGCCATGAGGTTAAATCCGTCAACATCTTCGTAGTCGGTGCCCGACTTTTTCATCACATTCTGGTGCAGAATATGCCCCGTTGGCTCCGATACAAATGCAACCTTATTCCAATACTGCTGTGGGAACGCACGGGCCGTATAGAAATTATGACCCGCAGCCGCCGTAAACCCACCGAATACGTCCACCTGTCTTACCTTTGGGGTAATGGGTTTCATGTCTTTATGGGTATCGGTACTGCGGCTTCCATTTTCGCGCAGATGCGGTGCTCCATGAAAATACTGATTCGGAATGGCCATATACCAACCGTGCGAGTTATTGGCTGTCGATCCGAAAATATCGCCGGTTTCGGTAAAGCCTAATCCCCAGGTATTGTTGGAGGTAGCCGTCACATATTCGAGTTTCGATCCATCGGGTTTAAACCGGAAGAAACCTTGGCTAAACTTGACACTGTCGGCCCCGAACTTGCCTTTAAAGCCCGAATACCCAACACTTCCCCAAATCCAGTTATCAAAACCATAATGCAGGTTGCTAGGACCAGCGTGTGTATCGAACGTACCGAAGCCCGTAAAAAGAATTTTCTTCACATCGGCTTTATCGTCGCCGTTGGTATCCTGCAAAAACAGCATGTGTGGCGCCTGCGACACGTACAGACCACCGTTGGCAAATACCATTCCGGTCGGGATACTGAGTCCTTCAGCAAAATTGGTGAACTTATCGGCCTTACCATCTTTATCGGTATCCTCGCAGATGACGATATAATCCGAACCGCCTTCGGGCTTGCGCTCGTTCGGATAATCTTTGGTAATCAGTACGAACAATCGACCGCGTTCGTCCCAACTCATGGCAATCGGATGCATTACGTTAGGCTCATGGGCAAACAGTTCGAGCGTAAAGTCGACCGGCACCTGAATATGCTTCATCGACTCTTCGGGCGAGAGGGGTTCCTGTTCCAACTGGGTACCTGGCCGTTTTTCGTAGTTCGGCAGGTTCGCTTCGTGATAGGCAAACGGCTGCGGTTTCAGGTCATCGTGCAGTTTCTTTACCTTATCGCCTACAGCCCAGAGAATCCCCCGTTCCAATAACTGCTGAAAACCGGGTTGGCTCCAGGTACGTTCGTCATGTCCATAGGCGGTGTAAAATACCCGGCCCTTACCGTACTGCCGCGTCCATGTGTAGGGCTCTTCGGTTTGGCCTGGCTTATCCTTAGCCTGATCGGCTTTAATATCCCGTACGGCCAGCACATTATTATCGGGCTGCAAATGACTATGCAGATAAGTTTCGTCATAGGCTTTGAACGACGATAGGCCCGCTACAATCGGATTGTTTGGCTGCGTAAAACGCGTCTGAATAGTATCCATCCGATGCCGCCAGAACTGACCTCCGACTACCTTATCGACGTACTCGGGCGAATTTCGAAAACAATAGGATGCACAGTGCACCGGAATCAGTCCGTGCCCCGACGATACATACGATAATAATGCCTGCTCCTGGGGTTTGGGAATACTATCCCAATTGGCAAAAATCAACAGGCCGTCGTACTTGTTCAGATTCTCGGTATTGAGGTCTTCGAGTTTATCGGTATAGGTAATGTTGATACCCTTGTCGCCGAGAGCCGCCATCAGTTGCGGCACGCGCTCGCTCGGTCGGTGGTGGCCATTATCACCCAGAAATAGAATTTCGGTCCGACGCGGACGGTCGTTACCCGATGCTCCGCCGGTCTGTCGAACAGAAGTTTGTGAGGACGATTGGCGAGCACACTGGGCAAGTGCGACTACGACCCCAACAGCGATGAGTAGTTTTTTCATGTTAACCAAAGGAAAAGGTAATGGACAATGGATAATGCAAAATGGATAATGGAAGGTGCTACTTTACACATTGTTCATTATCCATTGTCCATTATCCATTATTCATTTAGTTGAAATCAGGCAATTGAATGAGCTTACCACCCTGTAGCGCCGACTCATGCGCCAAAATTCCCACGCTGGTCCAGTTAGCCGACTGAGCCGCGTTGGGGAATGGATCGCGGTCTTCAATAATGGCCGATATAAACTCATGCACCATATGCGGGTGCGACCCGCCATGACCGCCCCCCTGCGTAAACGACAGGTGTTGCTGCTCATCGGCATCATAAACGCCTTTGGTCGTAAATCGCTGGATGGGTTCGGGCAAATAATGTGCATAATCGGGCACCGTTACTTTCTCGGGAATCTCCGGCTCCGGTTTTTTAGCGGTATGAATTACGGGAAGCTCTTCCTCGATCAACTGCCATTCAAACGACTTTTTATCCCCGTACACTTCAAAGCTCTCCCGGTATTGCCGTGCTACATCAAATAACGATCGATAGACATAAGCTGATAAGTCGCTGTCTTTAAACTTAATATGTGCCGATTCAACCGCAAAGGGCGAGTTATGAATTTTGGCCAGCTCTTCCCGAATCGTGCCCGATCCAAAACAGGAAACATATTCAGCCTCCAGCTTAAGCAAACCAGCCACAGGCCCTACACAGTGCGTAGCATAGTGCATCGGCGGCAAACCAGGCCAGTAATCCGGCCAACCGTCCATGTCCTGCTGGTGACTAGCTTTCAAAAACTGCACTTTACCCAGCTCGCCTTTTTCATACAACTCCCTGACAAACAGAAACTCGCGACTATACACAACGGTCTCCATCATCATGTATTTCTTGCCCGACTCTTTGGTAGCCTTCACGATCTCCATACAGTCCTCTACGCTCGTCGCCATTGGCACGGTACAGGCAACGTGCTTACCCGCGCGTAAGGCTTTCAGACTTTGTTCGGCATGATTTGGAATGGGTGAGTTGATGTGTACAGCATCGACAGTCGGATCGGCCAGTAGCTCATCGTAACTGCTATAACGTTTCTCGATGCCATACGCGTCGCCAATCTTGTTCAGGTTGTCGACGTTACGTTGGCAGATAGCGTACATGTTGGCGTTCGGATGCCGCTGATAGATTGGAATAAACTCGGCCCCAAATCCAAGGCCTACAATGGCGATATTAATCATTTTAAAGAGCGAAAGAATGAAAGAGTGAAAGAGCGAAGTAAAGAATTCGGAGTAAAAGGCCGTTCAGACAGGAACGCTCTTTTGCTCTTTCATTCTTTCGCTCTTTAAAAATTTTAGTCCATCAACGGCCAATTGCTCAGGTGAATCGAACATGGGCCGGAAAATATGCGTGGCGGCTGCGAGTTCGGGCGGGTTCGGACCGAAGGCTTCGATGGCAATTGGCCCTTCGTACCCCACTTCGTCAAGCACATTAAATACGTCAGCGAAATTAATATGGCCCCGCCCCGGTGTAGAGCGGTCGTTTTCCGAAATCTGGATATGCACCAGATAAGGAGCGCATTTACGTAAGGCATCGGCAATGTTTTTCTCCTCCATGTTGGCATGGAATGTATCGAAAGCCGCCTTACAATTCGGATGATTGACATCTTCAACGTAACGAACAAGTTCGTCGGCACAGGTAAGTAGGTAGGTTTCAAAGCGATTGAGGTATTCCATTGCCAGCATTACCCTTTTGGTTTGCGCATACTTGGCCACCTCACGCATACCTTCTACCGACCAGTTCCATTCTTGCTGGGTCGCGGGCTTACCCGTAAATGTTTTAAAGCCAGCATAAAATGGCCCCATCAAAATGGTAGCTCCTGCAGCGGCTGCACAATCAACAATTTGCTTTAAGTATGCAACCCCAGCCTGCCGTACAGCATCATTAGGGCTGATGAGGCTAAATTCTGAACTACAAAGTGTGCAAGCCTGCACCCCTAGGCCCAACTCGGTTAGTTGCTTCCCTAAACGCTGCCACTTTTCCAGGTTGACATCATTGATCGGAATCTCGACAAAATCAAACCCACTCGTTTTCAGGAATGACAGCGTATCGGACAAATCTTCGTCCATGGTCATTGTCCAGACAAACAAGTTCATTCCTAGCTTATTCATATTTGGTCTGTAAAAATTTACACAAATCTATTTAGTACTGGACCGTTTATCTCCGCTTTTATTAGCCAATTATGACTTTATTTTTACATAAATCAGAAAAAATAGGCAACATTTGTGTTAAAAAAGGAACAATGCCATGAAACAGCCCCTACGCAAAGACCTGGAACCCGTTGCGGCTTCATTCATCGTCAAAGAACTGGTCGAAGCTCATTTCGACCCGAACTGGCATTTTCATCCACATTATCAGTTATTTCTGGTCGAGGAGGGCACAGGCACCCGATTTATAGGCGATTCGATTAAACCATTTGGCCCTGGCGATCTGGTTTTCCTGGGGCCTAATTTACCGCACCTCTGGCGCAGCGATCAGGTTTATTTCAGCAAACAATCGGACCTGATCACAAAAGGAATTGTTGTCTATTTTGCCGATGATTTCCTCGGAAGTGATTTTTTAAAAAAGCAGGAGATGAATCTGCTTCGTCAGTTACTCAACAATGCCCGGCAGGGTCTTGAGTGGACAGGCCCAACCCGCTCATATGCCGAAAAGGCACTTCGTAATCTGGCAACACAGGCTGTAGGCTTTGAGCGTATATTAAGTCTGTTGACGTTGCTCAATCGATTGTCGCAGGCTACTGACCACCGATTTCTGACAAGCTCAGGCTATACCAATACCGTAAAGCCATCCGAAACCGACCGAATGCAGCTAGTACACGACTATGTTCTGGACCATTTCCCCGACGAAATCAGTCTGGATACCGTATCCGATCTGGCTGGTATGACCCCTCCAGCGTTCTGTCGTTATTTTAAAGCCCGTGCCAACAAAACCTTTTCAGAATTCGTCTCCGAGGTTCGGATTGGTCATGCCTGTAAATTGCTTATGGCAGGGAAGCTAAATATTACGCAAATAAGCTTCGAGAGTGGATTTAGAACCCTCTCTAATTTCAACCGACAATTCAAATTTATTACTGGTCAAACCCCTTCGTCGTATGTGAAGACATACCGGGATCTATAATTAGTAGCCATTATATCTTTTTTTGCTACTTTGCGAGACTATGAAGTCTCGCTACAAATCGCCTTCCATCAGTCAATACGACAAAATTGTGAAGGAAAATTTAGAAGCAGCGATCCCAGCGCTGATTGAAAGGCTATTAGATATTCACCCCATTGAATCCGTCGAATTACCTGACGATCTACAACATACCAAAGAACGTAAGCCTGATGCGCTCAAGCGCATTCGCGACCATACTGGAAACACATTCGTACTTCACCTGGAGTTTCAGGTAGCGGATGACCCGGATATGATCTACCGCATGGGCGACTATTGTGTTATGCTGGCGCGTGCTTATCGGCTTCCCATTCGACAGTATGTACTATATATGGGCAATAAGCTACCTAAAATGGCCTCAGAACTAAACACCGGAGACTCAGTTTTTCGGTATCATTTACTCTCGTTCCAGCAGTATTCGTATAAACTGTTTCTGAATTCTGATAAACCAGAAGAGATTCTATTTGCATTATTAGCCGATTTCGATGCGCAATCACCTCAGGTTATTCTGGAACAGATGGTCAATCGAATTTACGAAACGACAACTGGATCGCTTGCATTTGAGCGATACATAAGTCAATTGCGGGTTTTAGTGCAACTTCGTAAATTACAACCCAATTTAGAGCTAGTCATGGAAAAGTTAACACAGTATTTTAAAGAACAAGAGGATCCATTTTTCCAGAAAGGCCAGCGACTGGGCTTTACACTCGGTCTTGAAAGTGGCAAAAAGGCAGGGTTGGAGGAAGGTAAAAAAGCAGGGCTGGAAGAAGGTAAAAAAGCAGGGTTAGAAGAAGGTAAAAAGCAGGGAAAGCGGCTAATTATTTTAAATCTGCTCGCTCAAACCCAATTCTCGGTAGCTGAAATCGCCCAGTTGACCGATACTTCCAGCTCCTTCGTAGAAAAGATAAAAAAAGAAATGGGTGCATAACCTGTAGGATGCACCCATTTGATATATGATTTATAAAGCTTAATAGGCAGTCGAAGCACCAACTGATTGCCTTACATTGACGCCTTCCAGAATAAAGGAAATCAAATCTTCATTCAACCGATCTTTTTCCGTCATGAATAAGCCGTGTGGGGCGCCGTCATAGACAATATACTGAGCCGTAGGCAGTGCATTCGCTGTTCGCTCGCCCGAGGCTTCAATGGGCACCGTCTTATCCGAATCGCCATGAATAACCAGAGCCGGTACTTGAATCTGAGCCAGATCATCCCGGAAATCAGTCATGGCAAACGCCTTTGCGCATTCGACCGTAGCCCGATGTGAGGCAACATAGGCTCTGGCAAAATCGCCATCCAGATGAGCCTGACTAACGGGTTTACTGATCAGGTTGACCCCGTAAAACTGTTTGCCAAAGGTTTGCAGGAAATCGGCCCGGTCTTTCTGAAGGCCATCCAGAATTTCGTCAAATACACTCTGATCTACTCCATCCGGATTGTCATCTGTTTTCAGCAGATAAGGTGTTACGGCACTTACAAAAGCAACTTTTGCCACGCGTGCTCCACCATGCCGACTCATATAGCGAGCCACTTCTCCCCCACCCATCGAAAAGCCGACGAGGGTCACATTTTTCAGATCTAATTCATCGAGAACCGCCTTCAGATCGTCGGCCATCGTATCATAATCATAGCCATCCCAGGGTTGCGACGATTTACCAAAGCCACGACGGTCGTAAGTTACCACCCGTATGCCATGAGCAGGCAGCTCGGCCAACTGATAATCCCACATTTCGTGGCCTAATGGCCAGCCGTGGATCAAGACAACTGGAGTTCCAGCCCCTAAATCCTGATAGAAAAGTTTTACGTCATTGCCGGATGAATCCGTACCTGCTTTGATGTAGCTCATAACGTGATCGAATTTGTTGAGTTTATCGATTAATTAACTAGAGAACTAACTACAGCTACGAAGAATAGTTTGTCCTGGATTTTTGTTCAATCGATTTTCAGCAACACCTTATCCAGTGGCTATGAACCTATCCCTACAGGTACGCGAACAGACTTACAACAGTACGCTCTGAAAAACCTCATCGAGCCGTGAAACAGACTTCACGTTGATTTTATAGTCTTTTGTATCGAGCCCTTTCATGTTGTATTTGGAAATGAATATTTTCTTGAAACCCAGCTTCTCGGCTTCGGCAATGCGCGATTCAATCCGGCTGACCGCCCGGACTTCGCCACCCAGGCCGACTTCAGCCGCAAACGCAATCGATGGGGAGATAGCAATATCTTCGTAGCTTGACACAACCGCTGCGCAAACTGCTAAATCAATGGCTGGATCTTCGACGCGCAATCCACCCGCAATATTCAAAAATACATCCTGCTGGCCCAGCCGGAAACCTCCGCGCTTTTCCAGAACGGCCAGGAGCATATTCAGTCGTTTGGCATCGAAGCCTGTACTACTCCGTTGCGGAGTACCATAGGTTGCTACACTCACCAATGCCTGGGTTTCAATCATTAGTGGCCGGTTTCCCTCCAGCATGGAGCCGATGGTCACACCACTCAGGGCTTCATCACGTTGTGAAATCAGAATTTCGGAGGGGTTAGTTACCTGCCGAAGTCCCGTACCGAGCATTTCGTAAATACCCAGTTCATCGGTGCTGCCAAATCGGTTTTTAGTAGTTCGCAAAATTCGATACGTTGTATGGCGGTCCCCTTCAAACGTCAGTACTGTATCGACCATGTGCTCCAGTACTTTTGGTCCAGCCAGCGAACCTTCCTTAGTAATGTGGCCAATCATAAACACCGGCACAGCACTTTCTTTGGCGTACTTCATTAATTCGGCCGTGCATTCGCGCACCTGCGAAACACTACCTGCCCCCGACTCAACCAACGACGACTGCATCGTCTGAATGGAATCGATAATCAGGACATCCGGCTCAAAATGTTCCACCACCCGAAAGATGTTCTGAGTAGACGTTTCCGACATGACATGGCAGTCGCTGGTGGGAGCGTCCAGGCGCTCTGCCCGCATTTTTATCTGCTGTTCACTTTCTTCGCCGGATACATACAACACGCGCATTCCCGTCAGACTCAGGGCGATTTGCAATAGGAGTGTCGATTTGCCAATACCTGGCTCACCGCCGATCAGTACCAGCGAACCCGGTACGATGCCACCGCCCAATACCCGATTTAGTTCGTCATCGGTTGTACGAACACGCGGTTGCTCTTCGTAGTTAATGGCGTGAATCGCTTTGGGCTTAGCAGCCACTTTTATATTGCCCGGCCCCGATGATGGGCTCCGCCAATTGCCTTTCTCAGGTTCGTCTTTCTGTACGAGTTCTTCAACAAAGGTATTCCATTCGCCACAGGACGGGCAGCGTCCAAGCCACTTGGCTGACTGAAGGCCACAACTCTGACAGAAATAGGTAGTTTTTAACTTGGCCATCTTTTGGGGAAACAGTAAACAATATGACCTAATCAGCGGTTGGGTAACGGAAACTGATTAAACCTTTTCGGCAACAAGTTATCCAACCTGCACCGGGAAATTTTAGGGATAACTGCTTACTAATATCAACGCCATTCACTCAAAATTAGTTGGCTTTTGTACCGGAATAAACCGATTTCCGTTAATCAGACAGTACAATCATTTTACAACCAGCTATGAACAAAATCCTGCTTTTCGTTTCACTGACTCTACTGCCCGCATGTGTGTTTGCTCAGGGCTTTCAATTTGGTATTAAGGGGGGGGTAAACCTGTCCAAACTTAGCTTTGGTAACTTTGTATCGACCGGAACCAACTCGAATGGATCGCCCAGCGTAAGTGTGGATGGCCAAACCTTCCGCAACAATCTAAATGCGAGTCTGGACAGTCGAACCGGCACATCTTTCGGCGTGTATGCCCGCATCGGTAATAATCTCTTTATCCAGCCCGAACTTTTGTATTCAACCCGGGCTGGTTCGTTCGACGTAATTCGGAATGGCCAGACGGAAACCGTTACCGTGAAAACAACCACATTCGATGTGCCTGTTCTATTAGGTATTAAAGGCGGCCCTATCCGGGTGGTAGCCGGCCCCGTGGCTTCGTTCCGCGTAAATGACAACCAGTCATTAGGCCAGGCAGTAAAGCAATATACCAACGGAACCCTGAATGATGCCTGGTCGCAGGCGTATTATGGCTATCAGGTGGGTGGTGGCCTCGATATTGGTTCCTTCGGGCTTGATGTTCGCTACCAGGGCAATATCACCGACATAGCCCAAATCAAAGACAATTCATCTCAGTTCAGTCAGGGCATGAAAACCTGGCAAATCACCCTAGCATTCAAAATAATCTAAAAGATTAATAGAGTACATAAAAACAAACCGTTGCTGTCCGCCCGATTGGGTTTGCAGCAACGGTTGTTTTTTCAATTAACCCACTAAATACGTACAGTCTTTAGTCGAACACCCTCATTGATATTGTCCGTTTGATGGAGCGCATCATGAACGGCTATCTATCAATGGTGTTCGACTTTTTAATTATACAGCCGGTGCCAGTACTGGGCCAGTTGCTGCGAAATGTCTTTCATGCGCCGACGTGAAATGGCTACTTCGCGCCCGTCGGCCAGACGAACCTGCCGATCCCGGTTGAAGATGTTCCGTTGCACATAAGCGAGATTAACGATATATGATTTATGAATACGAAGAAACATGGAAGCGTCTAAGGTTTTCTCGAACTCTTTGAGTGTTTTTGACACTAAAAACCGCTTCCGATCACGCGTGTGGAGAAACGTATAGTTACCTTCTCCCTGGAGGCACAGAATATCATCGACCGAAATAAAAATGGTACGATTCAGATATGGCAACGCGATACGTTGTGTGCTACGCTGATATGAAGCCGGAAAATGGGGGACAACGGGGATCGGTTGGACGGACGAGAATACGTTAGCTTCCATGATAGAGAGTGTTTTGGTTCGTGTTCTAAGTGATTACTGACGAAGCAAAACTACCTGATGGCTACTATCCGGGAAAGAAATAGCCTGATCTACAAGGGCCTCACAAAGAGTCAACCAGTTGTAGATCAGGCTATTACGAGTCAATCTCGTATTTTATTCAAGTGAATGTACTCAGAGCATTGCGTAAAACTACGCACTTGGGCACTATGTATATAGCCCTATAATTGATCGGGAAATCCCATACTTACCTGCTTAAACCAAGGCAACAGGCTGAAAATCCCGAATCCGATCCATAAACATTTGTGCCCGCCGACGAGAGATTTTTACCTGCTGTCCGTCTGTCAGTTCCAGCTCCCCTTCTTTTTTAACAAAGAACTTACGAACAAAACCGAGGTTGACAATGCAGGATTTGTGCACCCGGACAAAGGACTGGCCTTCGAGCATAATTTCGTATTCCTTTAATGTACGCGATACCAGCATTTTAGTACCATCTTTCAGGAAGAACTTGGTATAGTTTCCACACCCTTCGAGTCTAACTATTTCGTCAGTAGAGACCGTACGTTTCCGATCATAAAATGGAATGAGTAATTTCTGCAGACAATTTGAATCGGCAATTTTTTCCACACTATTGTGGAAACCTCTGGACACTGTGTCGAAAAGAGAATCATTCGCGAATGCATTCATAGCTGTTTGATCGGGTGTTTAATAATGGTTATATAGAGGCTGACATTCAGAAACTTACCAATTTTATGTCCATATCGGCGCCACTGGGTAACCTGCCTTCTCTGTCGAATCAGTCTACAAGAATCAGTCCTACTTACTAAAATAAACGTATATTCATAAAATAATCCTGTAACTAGCTGTCAATCAATAATTATAGCCATTAACTCAACAATACATCAATAATATGATTTCTATTCCCATCTTGATAACGCCCAAATTCAGCCATCGATAGCCCCATTCTACACCGACCTTATTTCACAGATTGGGCTGCTCTTCTTATGTTTTCCCTACCTTTGCACTAGCGAATGGCTAAATGAGTAACCTATGCTGGATAAAGTAAAAGACCTCTACCAGGAGATTGACCACTATACGATTAGCTCACCCGAGCAATTAGAACAGTTTCGGATGCGGTTCATCAGCCGCAAAGGCGTTATAACGGAGCTGTTTGAACACTTGAAAACCGTTCCTCAAGCCGATCGCCGGGCAGTTGGACAGGAATTGAATGGGTTAAAAAATCTAGCTCAGGAGCGTTTTGATTCATTCAGTCAGCTTATAGAAGAGCAACGGGCTGCTGCCAATAGTGCTCCCCCAGTCGATCTGACGTTACCAACCATCCCGAATCTGACCGGCACTCAACATCCGCTCACGCTGGTTCGGCAACGTATCATTCAAATTTTTGAGCGAATTGGCTTCAACGTAGCTGATGGGCCTGAAATCGAAACCGACTGGTACAACTTTGGCGCGTTGAACTTCCCCGATAACCACCCTGCCCGCGACATGCAGGACACGTTCTTCATCGAGAAGTCAGAAAGCGGGTCCCCTTCTGCTGACGTTTTGCTACGTACGCATACCTCTAATGTTCAGATTCGTCTGATGGAACGACAGAAATTCGGTACCGAATTTCGGCCCATTCGGTCTATTATGCCTGGCCGCGTTTATCGGAACGAAACCATTTCAGCCCGGGCGCACTGTATGTTCCACCAGGTGGAAGGAATTTACATTGACCGTAATGTTGGTTTCAAAGACCTGAAAGATACACTCTACCACTTCGTAAAAGAGATGTTCGAGCCGGGTACGCAGATTCGGTTCCGGCCATCCTACTTCCCCTTTACGGAACCGAGTGCCGAAATCGACATTTCATGCCAGATCTGCGGAGGCAAAGGCTGTAACATCTGTAAGCATTCGGGGTGGGTAGAAATTGCTGGCTCGGGAATGGTTGATCCTCAGGTGATTGCCAACTGTGGAATCGACCCCGAAGAATATACAGGCTTTGCTTTCGGTATGGGGATCGAACGCATTACTCAGTTAAAATACGTCGTGAACGATTTACGACTCTACACCGAAAACGACGTCCGTTTCCTCCGTCAATTTGAAGGACTCTAACTACAATGATTGAATGACAGAATGATTGAATGATTGAATCGACAGGCGCAGGTCTTTTATTCATTCAATCATTCTGTCATTCAACAATTCAATCATTATTATATGTCTCCCATCCGTCTTTCTGATCTGGCCTTTACCCTTGAAGCTGTTCTGGATGAAGCTTTTGGGCAGAAAGCGATGTGGGTAGTCGCCGAAACGAGCGATATCAAGAATTATCCAGATCGGGGCTATTGCTTTCTGACGCTGGTTGAGCGTGACTCCGCCAGTCGCGAGACGGTGGCCAAACTGGAAGCCTGCATCTGGCGACGGAATTACCATACCATTGGTGATTTTGAACGGGAAACGGGAGTAGCCTTCGCGCGAAATATTCAGTTGCTACTGCTAGTATCCGTTGCGTTTAATCCGGTGTACGGCTTACGCCTGGAAATTCTGAAAATAGACCCGTCGTACACACTTGGTAACCTCGAACGGGAGCGACAGGCCGTACTAGACTCACTCGTCAAAAATCACCCGGATCTGGTCTGGCTCGAAGCAGGACATTACATCACTGCTAACCAGCTTTTGCCACGCCCTGCTGTTATCCAGCGAATAGCCCTAATTACGGCTCCCAATTCAGATGGATGGCGGGACTTCCGGCACGAACTGGCCCAGAATCCGCTTGGATACGATTTTGTGGTCGATGAATACCTGACGCAGGTACAGGGACAGGGTGCCGAGCGAGCCATATGTGGACAACTGGAACGTATCCGGCTCAGTAGTATTTCATACGATGCTGTTGTGATGGTGCGGGGAGGAGGTTCGCAGCTTGATTTTGGTTCGTTCGACACTTATCTGATGGGCCATACGGTAGCGGGTTTCGGTATTCCCATTCTGGCCGGAATCGGGCATGAGCGCAATGTGAGTATCACCGATCTACTCTGTCATCAGAGTGTGAAAACCCCAACCAAAGCGGCTGCTTTCCTGATTGAACACAATCGACAATTTGAAGAAAGCTGCCTGCAACTTCGCGAACGGCTCCGAGTTGTGGCTCGGGAGGCTATGCTGACAGCTCGGGAAAATCTGGATCGGGAAACCGAACGGCTACGGTTTGTGAGCCAGACGTACTTCCGCGAACGCCATACCGATCTTACCGAAAAAGCCGTTACCCTACGCCACCTCGACCCATCGAATGTATTACGCCGTGGTTATGCACTCCTGCTTCGTAATGGGCGAATCATTACCCAGGCTGCTAACGTACAACCAGCCGAAACACTTCAGGTACAGATGCGCGACGGAACGATCACTATTACTGTTTTAGAGTCGTAACGGTCAGAAAGTAGACGGTGCCGGGCTACATGCACTCTACTAATTTACGAGTCGATAACTTTCACCTCTATGAAAATGACGTATCAGGAAGCCTACGACCAACTGACAACCTTGGTCGACGAAATTGAAAACGAGCAAGTCCCTCTGGATGAACTACCTGCCAAAATCCGGCTGGCTACCGAGCTCATTACATTCTGCCAGGAACGGCTTCGGGCAGTGGAAACGGAGTACCAGGAAGTTATCGAAAAACTGCCAAAGCGATAAATTAGGATTTTTATTATAAGGTCGTATCTAACCTTTGCTAAACCTTGCCTAATTTTATCCCCTGTGAAAATAAAGGGGTACTTTGTGCCAGCGATCGGTTGTGATGAATGAAGAAGTGCCCACTTACCGCCTGATTGAGTCTGTTGAAAATATGAATTTATTCGCCAATATAACGAATGTATTAAGTTCAGATGTTCTGTCGCGCATAGCAACGTACATCGACGAACCACCTGCTAAAACTACCAAAGCCGTCAACGGTCTTGTCTATACGATTGTTGGGGGCTTAATGAAACGGACCACCAGCGAAATAGGTGTTAATCAGCTTTATAATCATATTCAAAAAGGTCGGTTTGATGGGTCGCTAACCGAAAATATGGCTACCGTTCTTCGCGAGCCAACTTTAACGAATACGCTTATCATGCAGGGTAACGACGTGATCAGTCACTTACTACCTGCTATGAAAAGTTCGATTGGTAACATGATTTCGGGTTATGCCGGAATCCGTAATTCGTCGGCTATTGCGCTGTTAGGCTTAATCACGTCGCTTGTTCTTCATGTACTGGGTAAACAGGTTAAAGATCAGAAGTTGGATGCAGATGGACTGGCCGCTTCCCTATTTACTGAACGCGAAACATTAGTCAATGCGGTGCCAGAGGATTTTATGCCGCAACTAGTGGAGAAAGTAGGCTTACATCAGGTTGTAGCAGGTCTGGCCATGCCCGCCCGACGGGCAGCAGAGTCGTCGGGCCGATCAACCGCAACGGCTACACGACCAGCCGTCAGCTATGAGCCTGTCGATGAATCCGATGGAGACAATGAAACCTTAACGAAATGGGGAGTTGGGGCACTCATCGCCGTAGCACTCGGTGTTGGTGGCTATTATCTCTATCAAAACACGCAGCGCTATTCAGATGGTCAGGAAGAAGTAAAAGATGTGACAACTATCACCAGCGACACTGTTCAGACTGATACCGTAGCCCGGTCGCTGGCCGTTCCTATCGACTCATCTGCCAAAACGCCACCCAAATCAACCTCGGTAGCCGCCATCACTACAGCTGCCCCTTCCACAACGGTAGCAGCCGCTGGCGATCTGACCAACAAAATAGCGCCTTACCTGGGCAATGCCGCTTTACCCAAAGGGCGTGTTTTTCCGCTTACCTCAATCACATTCCCACCGGGTTCATTTTCAATGACTCCAGGCTCAGAGGCTGGTATTGCTGAGTTAACGACGCTTCTAAAAACCTATCCTCGTCTGCAGGTTCAACTGGTAGGCTATGCCAACGATGCCAAAGGCGATATGACGAATAAAAGCCTGTCGTTCAAACGAGTAGTTGAAATCAAGCACCGATTGATGGCGGCAGGGATCGACTATATGCGACTCGACGCCATTGGGCGAGGAACAGGTGTTTCCAAAGCCGATACTTCAGGTATACCCAAACCCACCCTACGCAAAATTGACTTGAAAGTGGTGGTCAAATAACAGTGCTGTTTAACCAGATCACCGATAGCAAAACGCCTTCCTGCACACATGGGAAGGCGTTTTCATTTACTTATAATTTCTATATCCATAACGAATTTCTCTCCGTTTTCTCTAAACAACTTTACTCAGCTACAGTTCATAACCCATAGTGACTAACTAATAAACTGTTATGAACACACAAACAGGAAAAACCGCCCTGATTACAGGTGCCTCCAGTGGTATCGGTCAGGAAATTGCCAAACTGTTTGCTCAGGATGGCTATAATTTAGTGTTGGTGGGCCGTAGCGACGAGAAACTGGATCGACTGGCAGAGGTTTTCAAAAATAACTATGGTACTCAGCAAATAACCGTAATTGGCAAAGACCTAGCGACAGAAGATGCCGCACAAAATGTATATGATCAGGTGAAGGCAAAAGGTCTAACCGTCGATGTGTTGGTCAACGATGCCGGTGTCGGTCTCTATGGTATGTTTGCGACTGATACTGATTGGGAGCGCGAAAAAGCCATGATCCACCTCAATGTGCTCACCCTCACCCAGATGACCAAGTTGTTTTTGTATGATATGCTGTCACGGAATGATGGTAAGATTCTGAACCTGGCCTCGATCGTCTCCATTACGCCCAACCCCATGATGGCCGTATATGCCGGAACGAAAGCGTACGTATACAATTTCACCCAATCGCTTATCAACGAGCTGAAGGATACGAATGTGACGGTTACAGCGCTCCTGCCCAATGCAACCGATACTGATTTCTTCCATAAAGCGGGAGCCGATAACACCAAAGTTACCGACGACGTACAAGACCCGCTCATGGTAGCTAAGGCTGGCTATGATGCCTTAATGGCTGGCAAGCACAAGGTAATTCCGGGTGGTTTGAAAAATAAGTCGTACGAAATTCTTGCCTATGTAGCCCCTCAGGAAACCCTGGCGGCCGTGATGCGGAACAAAATGGCACAAAAGCCCGAACCACAAGAAACCGAAAAGTCATCGTCAGCTGCTACCTGGGGGATCGGCTTCGGCATTGCTGTTCTAGCGGGTATCGCATTAGGCGTAGCTTACGCCAACTCGAATGCCATTGACCGGGCCAAGTATCGCTATAAAGCGAAATCCTGGGGCGACACGATTTCAGACGCGCTCTCGTCTGTGACCGACAATGTAGTCGACTCGCTGGTGGACGCTTATAAATCCACCAAGAACAAGGCTGAAAAGGTCGTTGCTCGGGAAACCGAAATGGTCGAAGACGAAGTAGGCGCATAATTACGCAAAACACCCAGCCACTACATAAGTCATGAAAAACTCATCATTCTGGCGAATTGCCACAGCCGTTATTGCGGTAGGCAGTATTCTCTACACAACCGTTCTTAGCAATAGTTCAGGATCACAGGCCAATACTAACGACGAAGATGACGACGAACCCAGCGGCTCCGAATACGAGTATGATGTACCACCTGAATACCAGCATGTTTTTGAGAAAAACAGCCTGGTTCCTGCCGGGTGGGCGTTCGGTGTGGTCTGGTCAACGATTTACACAGGCTTAACAGCGCTCTCCGTTCACCAGGCCCTGCCAAGTCAGGAGCGAAACCCGCGTTATATACAGGCATTACCCTGGTGGTGGACTAGTTGGGCACTCAATGCGCTATTTGGACGGTTTTTCTCCCAAAACGATCCGCAGAGCATTGTCATCTCCGATCTAACGACCAAATTCAATCTACCTGCCGCTTTGGCGTTGCATCATAGTCTGGAAATAGGAAAGACGGATGTTCCATCGCCCGAAAAATACCTGCGTATTCCTGTCAGTCTGTATGCGGGTTGGCTCACGGCAGCTACAGTTGTCGGTACACCCAACACCCTACTAACGCTCGGTCTTTGGCATTCTGACAAAAAACGGGATGAAGCTATTGCATCGGGTATTCTGAGTGCGACAGCCGGGGCAGGTTATTTGATTGGTCGTCGGCTAAACGATCCTTGGTATATGCTACCGTTTGTAGCTGGCTTTTCAGGTATTGCCAATCGCCAGTGGAATAAGCACCCACTGGTTGGCTGGACAGCGGCTACGCTGGCGGCTGCTTATGTCGGTTTCCTGGCTTATTGGCTTCCCAAAGGCAAATTTCATGACTACAACCGAATCGTGGTTCACGATACCGAAGCCGAAGTACTGGCAGGTCCCGTCGAAACTGCGGAACCTGTTCAGGCAGCAATCGCTCGCGAGCGTACTAAACCAATTGAAATAGAGAATTTTGATTAATATTAACGCTTATCCAGCAGAAGCCGCTCTTAGAAATAAGGGCGGCTTTTTTAGTTGTTTAGCCTATACAACCATTGCCATTTTGACCGAATTTCACCAGAAAATCAAGCAAATCAAGCCAAAATGTCCGAAAAACTAGTACGGCCCATGATTTGTTACTAAATTATGTAGAATGAATGATGCTGGATGGTTCTCAGATCCCATTATCCATTTTTGCTTATCCATTATTCATTCCTAAGACTCATGGACTTTAAGAATTACACCATCAAAGCACAGGAGGTCGTACAGAAGGCATCGGAAATTGCCCTCGGCAACGGCCAGCAAGCCATTGAAACAGGTCACCTGCTCCAGGCGATCCTGTCGGAAGATGAAAACGTGATTGGATTTGTCACCAAGAAATTGGGAATCAATCTACAGAATACGACCAGCGCTTTACAGGCCATCCTGACTACCTATCCGAAGGTGTCGGGCGGGAATGGAAGCGTATACCTAAGCAACGATACAGCCGCAGCTTTAGCCAAAGCCAGCACCATTACCAAAGAATTTGGCGACGAATTTGTCAGCGTCGAACTGATGTTGCTGGGACTTATGGCAGGTAAAGACCAAATTGCAACGTTATTGAAAGATGCCGGTTTCAACGAAAAACAAGTGAAAGCGGCCATCAACGAACTTAGAAAAGGAAACTCAGTGAAAGACCAGAACGCTGAAGCAAAATATCAATCATTAGAACGGTACAGCATCAACCTTAACGAACGGGCACGTACGGGTAAAATCGACCCCGTAATCGGTCGTGACGAAGAAATTCGTCGGGTACTCCAAATTCTGAGCCGCCGTACCAAAAATAATCCGATTCTGCTCGGTGAGCCGGGTGTTGGTAAAACGGCTATTGTCGAAGGGCTGGCCCAGCGCATCGTATCGGGCGACGTACCCGAAAATCTGAAAACCAAAACCATCGTCTCGCTCGATATGGGACTGCTCATTGCGGGTGCCAAGTACAAAGGCGAGTTCGAAGAGCGTCTGAAAGCCGTTATCAAAGAGGTGACGGACTCCGACGGCCAGATTATCCTGTTTATCGACGAAATCCATACACTGATTGGCGCAGGAGCCGGTGGTGAAGGCGCTATGGATGCGGCCAATCTGCTCAAACCAGCGTTGTCGCGGGGTGAACTACATACCATCGGTGCCACAACGCTGAAAGAGTATCAGAAGTACATCGAGAAAGATAAAGCGCTTGAACGTCGGTTCCAGGCCGTTATGGTTGATGAGCCGGACATGGCCGATGCCATTTCGATCCTGCGCGGTATCAAGGAAAAATATGAATTACACCACGGGGTTCGGATTAAAGACGACGCCGTTATTGCTGCCGTTGAACTCTCGACCCGCTACATTACCGACCGTTTCCTGCCCGACAAAGCCATCGACCTGATGGATGAAGCCGCAGCCAAGCTCCGTCTGGAAATGGACTCGGTCCCTGAAGAACTGGACGAGCTGAATAGGCGCATCATGCAGCTTGAAATCGAGCGCGAAGCCATTCGTCGGGAACAGGATAAAGAGAAAGAAACGGTTCTGAATAAACAGATTGCTGACCTAACCGAGCAACGTAATAGCCTGCAAGCCAAGTGGGAAACTGAAAAAGCGTCGGTCAACGAAGGCCGGACCCTGAAAGAACAGCTCGACAAACTTCGTCTGGAAGCCGAACAGGCTGAACGCTCGGGTGATTATGGCAAAGTAGCCGAAATTCGTTATGGTCGAATTCCTGAGATCGAAACCAAGCTGAACCAATTGCAGGGAGCAGGGGGCGCGGAGCAGAGCAAGAACTCCTCGGATCGAATGATGCAGGAGGAAGTTACGGCTGAAGACATTGCCGAAGTGGTTGCCAAATGGACGGGAATTCCGGTATCGAAGATGCTGCAAAGTGATCGCGAAAAACTGCTCAATCTGGAAAAAGAACTCGGTAAGCGCGTAGCGGGCCAACAGGAGGCTATTGAAGTGGTTTCGGATGCCGTACGTCGAAGCCGAGCCGGTATGCAAGACCCCAAACGGCCTATTGGTTCGTTTATCTTCCTGGGCACCACGGGGGTTGGTAAAACTGAAGTAGCCCGGACGCTGGCCGAATACCTGTTCAATGATGAGAACGCGATGGTGCGGATCGATATGTCGGAGTATCAGGAGCGTCATGCTGTTAGCCGACTGATTGGTGCCCCTCCGGGATATGTTGGCTACGACGAAGGCGGTCAGTTGACCGAAGCCGTCCGTCGGAAACCTTACTCAGTTGTGCTACTCGATGAGATTGAAAAAGCGCACCCCGACGTATGGAACATTCTGTTGCAGGTACTCGATGAAGGTCGTCTGACCGACAACAAAGGACGTACGGCAAACTTCAAGAATACGATCATCATCATGACGTCGAACATCGGTAGCCATCTGATTCAGGAGAAGTTTGCCGAAGATGAGGGCTGGAACCACTCGCTGGTGCTAGACGAAGCTAAACGGGCGGTGCTGGAGTTACTGAAACAAACCATCCGGCCTGAATTCCTGAACCGGATCGACGAAATTGTGATGTTCGAGCCACTCACGCAGGCTAACATTCGCAAGATCGTAGACATTCAGTTCAACGAAATCAAAAAACGGCTGGCCGAAAACGGTATCCAACTTGATGCGACCGACGAAGCCCTGACCAAACTAGGCGAAGAAGGATTCGATCCACAGTTTGGCGCCCGCCCGTTGAAACGTGTCTTGCAACGCCGGGTATTGAACGAACTGTCGAAGAGCATCCTATCGGGTGAAGTGAAGAAAGATTCGGTCGTGTTGATGGAGTTGAATCCTGATGGTGAAATTGCTTTCAACAATCTGGACGCTGAAATTGAGTTATAACTGATACCGGGCTAAAGCCCGTAGATACACGCCCGGCCGCTGAAAAGTAGCCGGGCTTTTTGTATATTTATGCAGATAACTTTTCAGACTCATGAAGTTTATTGTATCATCCTCAGTACTGCTAAAAAATCTACAGCACATTAATAGCGTTGTTGCTTCTGATCCTATAGTATCAATATTAGAACGTTTCTTATTCCGAATTGGGGATGGAAAACTTAATATTCAAGTAGATGATTCAAAGCCAGTACTGGGGTTATGATTACTAATTTAAGGTTCTCAGCTGATGTTATTAGAAAATATGCTACTAAAGCTTATCAACATTATCTAAAGCTGATCGACGGGAAAGAATTGATTTCAATGGTAAATAATTACGTAGTGAAATTGCTTAGTTTCTCTTTATAGATAGTCACCCATATCTAACCATGACGTATCAAAATTATATTTCCATCGATCCCGAAATTCGGTTTGGACGGCCTTGCATTACGGGTACGCGCATCAGTGTATACGACGTACTGGGCTGGCTAGGCTTGGGAATGAGCTTTGTCGATATTATCGAAGACTTCCCTGAACTGAACGAAGAGCAAATTCGGGCCTGTCTGCTCTACGCAGCCGACCGTGAACGAAAAGTACGGGTGATTGTATGAGTGATTTGATGCTCAAGCTGTTGTTTGATGAAAACATATCCTACCGAATTGTCAGGAAATTAGCTCACTTATATTTAGGTAGTGAACAGGTGAAACGCCTGGGCTTACTTAGCCGTAAAGATGGGCTGATTTGGGACTATGCAAAACGTAATAACTTCGTCATTGTCACGCATGATGAAGATTATGACGAACTAAGCGCCTTACGCGGTACTCCACCTAAGGTTATCTGGCTGCGAACTGGCAACATCATAACTGATGAACTAGCCAATCTGCTAATCACTCACTTCGATAAAATTAAGGATTTTATTCAGTCAAAAGAGGAACAGGGCTGTCTGGAATTATATCGTTAGCTTCTTCTACTTCGCCCGCTCACCGTATTTCTATGTCAAAAAAGTTCATCCTACTGATGAAATTGAATTGTAACTGATACCGGGCTAAAGCCCACACGCCCGGCCCCTGAAAAGTAGCCGGGCTTTTTTGTATATAGCCGACTAATCGAACAAACTTAGCTTCTATCTGGAGGCTATGGATTGTTTCCCAATTTGACGGTTTTCTCACCGAAATAGCTTCCGTTTAATCTTCTGCCAGCGTGAAGGGGCACGCACAAGGGTAAGCCCACCACCGACAATATTCACCATACGCGGCTGCTGTTGCAACACAATAACAATATCATTTACCATTACTGCCCGTGTAGAAGGGTTAACCTCCAACGTAGTCACCTCACGGCTTCGATAGGTTCCATTCACCACGAGGGTCAGTTTCGTATTTTGAGTCTCCCCAGAAATAGTCGCCGTGTACTTACCAGCACTATCCGTTTGGATGCAGGCTCCTTTTGCGGTCCCGCCAATACTGACATACGCCCCAACAGCCGGAAATACCTGCCCCGTTGAATCCTGTAGCATGACACGGCCCGAAACTGTCCACTCCGTCATGGCGCCGATGCCATGAGCAGAAATCGGCGATAAAGCAATCTCAGGCCGGGAAGAGACCGGTCTACCTAAAGAGTTGTATTGGGCAAGGCTCGTTTTCCAACTCAGCAAAGCCGTTGCCAGTACACCTACCCAGCGACGCCAGCTAAACGGCTGGCTCGGACGCGTTAAAGACAGAGCCCGGTTTAGTTGATCATCACGAAAACGGCCACAAATCTGTCCTGAAGTATTCCTCAACAACTGGACCAATTCCTGGTCTGACAAGGCCGAATAGTCAACTACCGTTTTCTGGCAACTGGCACAAAAACGGCCCTGTTCGGTTGGCTGCATTCCCTCCCAGCGCTCGTGGCAGGGTTTTGGAATATGAATGGTCAGACTACGCATAGTATCTATTTATCGTGAACACGAACAGCGCGAATCTTTATTACTAATTACTTTATAGCCACAGGTTTTGTTGGGTCGATACGGAGCCAGAGTAGAGCGCTGACCAGTAAACAACCCGCAATCATAAACAGCGGATAATTGAAATTGTGCGTTTGCTTAACAATGATCCCAAACAGAATGGTTATAAAAAACCCACCCAACTGTCCGGCAAAATTCATTGCCCCCGTTACTGTTCCCGAATTACGCTGGCCAATGTCGACACAAACAGCAAAGGCTACGGGTAAGGCCAGGTCTTTCATCAATACGCAGGTAGCCAGTAAATAACCAGCCAACTCGTTATCGGTGGTTAGTCCGGCCAGCAGAAAGAAAAGACTGGAAAGGCCTAACCCACCCAGACCAACGGCTCTTCGGCCAATTTTAAGCCCATAGCGCTTGGTCAATACATCGCTTAATCCACCACCTACCAAGCAACCAACAGCGCCCAGAAAATAGGAAAGTGAAATAAAATTCTTGGTCTGGTCTTCCGATAAGCCCCGCCCTTCCTGAAAATATACCGACGACCAGTTAGTGAAGAAATATGAACCGTAGAAGAACAGGTGACACATGAGCATCAGCGCCCACAAATCAGGGTTGCGGATAATGGTTGTCCAGGGAATGCGGTGATCGGTATGCTTGATCCGACGCCCCGATTCAATTTCTGCAACTTCAGCTTCGCTGATACCTTTCTGTTCAGTCGGATCATCCCGAAACAAGGCATACCAGCCAATGGCCCAAAGTACACCCACAATACCCAGCACCGCAAACGCCCAGCGCCAGCCCGCGTAATGCACCAACGGAATAACCAGCAGTGGCGTCAGCGCCCCCCCCAGGCGACCAGCCGCCCAAATCACCGACTGCGCCCGACCTACTTCAACTGCCGGAAACCAGCGGGCAATTACAATCGACGCATTTGGATAAGCCCCTGCTTCGCCAGCCCCAAACAGGAATCGAACAATCAGCAGATACATAAAATTAAACGCCGTTCCTGTAAGGGCTGTGAACCCAGACCACCACAACACCACACGCGTCAGTACCCGCCGAGGTCCGGTTTTATCGCCAAGTGTACCCGTTGGAATTTCAAACAGCGCGTACGATAACGAGAAAGCACCCAGAATCCAGCCAAACTGTTCATTATCGAGACCCAGATCATCTTTAACATATTTACTGACCACGTTCATGCAAACGCGGTCGAGGTAGGTGATGGTGGAGAGCAGAAATAAACCAGCCAGCACACGGTAACGAACCTTCATAGGGCTTAGAGGAAAGAAGTAGGGAGAGAAAGCCAAAAATACTTACAGACTGGACTTTATCCCAATCAAAGACTAATGTACTTTTACAGCATGTCAACCGTAACCATTGCCCCAATCGCCGAAAGCCTGCCTGCTTTCCTCGACGCACACAATTTTTCGGCCATTGCCGTCATTGTCGATAACCACACCTTTCGTTTCTGCTACCCCGAGCTGAAAGCTCTGCTACCCAAGCACACGCTGGTTCGGATCAAAGCCGGAGAGGAACAAAAACACATTGCCACCTGCGAACTGATCTGGGACGCTCTGACCCGTGCCAATTTCGATCGTCATGCGCTGGTGCTAAACCTCGGTGGGGGCGTTATTGGCGATATGGGTGGGTTTTGTGCGGCTACCTACAAGCGGGGCATTGCCTTTGCCCAGATACCCACTACCCTACTGGCACAGGTCGACGCCAGCGTAGGTGGCAAACTCGGCATTGATTTCAACGGCTTTAAAAATCATATTGGTGTATTCAAATTACCCGATGCCGTACTTATCGAACCCCATTTCCTAACGACCTTACCTGAGCGGGAGCTTCGTTCGGGCTTTGCCGAAATTATCAAACACTGCCTGATTGCCGATGCCGCGATGTGGGAAGAAATCCGCCGACGCGACCTGGACGAGCAGGACTGGCCCCGATTGGTTGCTCATTCGGTAGCCGTAAAACAACGCGTCGTTGAACAGGACCCGACCGAAAAAGGCCTGCGTAAGATTCTGAACTTTGGGCATACCATCGGCCACGCTGTCGAAACCTACTTTCTGACGCAGCCCCGCAAGCGATTATTACACGGCGAAGCCATCGCTGTAGGCATGATTACAGAGGCTTTTATCGCTTTTCAGAAAAAAATGATCGATCAATCGCTATTGACCGCAACCGAAGAGTACATATTTTCCGTATATGGTAATGTTAAACTGAACGACGAAGATATTGATCCGATTTTGGCGCTGACGTTACAGGACAAGAAAAACCGGGGGCGCGATGTTCGAATGGCCTTACTCGATGGACCCGGTAGTTGTGCCTTTGATGTATCGGTAACGAGTGCTGAAATGCGCCGTGGACTGGATTTTTACCGGGGGATAAACAAGAATTAAAAATTGGCCTTATACTATTGTTTGCCAAACATTTACGATTATATTTGAGTTCGGTCAGAATAACGCAACTGAGTTAATCTAGTTTATAAAGCTTATTGATTGAAACTTTTACAAATGCCCGTATGAAAACGTACATCGGAATTCTGTTTGCAGTGGCCGCAATAGCTATGGCGGGGTGCTCATCGAGTAGACTGTTTGTGGAGCATGATTATAGCTACGAAGGTCATTTTAAAAATTACGAATCATTCAATTTCCTGGAGTGCGAATTCGTCGATTCGACCCTACTCTGCTCCGATATTCAGGATGCGATCCGGCACCAGATGGAAGCCCGTGGCTACCGAGTCAGCAACCGTAGCCCAAACCTCTTAATCTCGTACAACATTTTCCGTTCCGATCTGCGTTTCCGGGGCTATCAGCAGCCCGTTATTAAAGACTGGGTAGTTCGCGAAGACGACGACGCTACCTATAAGCGCATCGACTACAACCTGGACGAAGGCACGCTAATGATTTCGCTGATCGACGCCGAATCGTATCAGGTGATCTGGAAAGGTTATGCCTCCAAAATGATGCGCAATCAGAACTTTAAGAACAATTATTTCAAAGGCATCGTCCGGTCCATTTTCGACCAATACCCCCTCATGGCAGCCGCAAAGTAACGCAACTAAAAAGTAACGCGGGTGGAAACCCGCGCTCTGTTATAGACAAGTTTGAATCTATAGAGCGCGGGTTTCCACCCGCGTTACTTTTTAACAGCATCTACGTATAGTGTTCATGCACGAACCCTATCGCCGACGTTTACCTCATATTATGCCTCCGGGCGAAACGTTGTTTATTACCTATCGCCTTCATGGCACCCTGCCTTATCACATTTTAACCGAGCTTCTGGCCAATCACGAACATTTTTTAGCCCGACAGATTGAGCAATCGCCTGATGTCCCTGTCGATTCTATTAGAAAACGCTGGAAAGGCCGGTATTTTTTATCAATAGACTCGTATCTGGATAAAGTTGGGCAAGAAACCTATTCTCTTATTAATGAGCCGACCGCTGATATTATTAAAGAATCTATCCATTTCAGAGATGGGGAACAGTTTGACCTTCATGCTTATTGCATTATGCCTAATCATGTCCATCTGTTGGTTACTAATAATCAGCAGAATAGACCATTTTATGGCGTTATAGGTAGTATGAAGGCGAATTCTGCCAAAAAATAAACGCCCATCTTAACCGTAAAGGTCGCCCATTCTGGCATTCGGAAAGCTACGATCATGTCGTAAGAAACAGTAAATCGTTCGACCGAATCGTTGCCTATATTATGACGAATCCAGTCAAAGCAGGGTTGGCTTCACGTTGGCAGGACTGGGCTCACAGCTACTGCAAATACGACTTTGAGTAACGCGGGTGGGAACCCGCGCTTTGTACAGAAGCTAACTTGTTTATAAACAAAGCGCGGGTTCCCACCCGCGTTACGCGTTACTTCGTCAATTCCTTAAAAATTCCTTCCAGCGAATTTTCCTGCTGACGGAGACCGACGAGGGTCAGATTTTGGTCGGCAGCGAGTCGAAAAATGGTAGCTCGTAAATCAGTATTGGGCCGAGCTGAGATTCGGTATTGACCCGCACCTAAAGGCTCTACCTGCTCCACACCAACAAGGGTAGTTAGCACGGCTGGATTTTCCAGCTCACCTTCAAACTCAGCCACAACCACCACATGGTCGCCACCCGAGGCACTTCTGAGCTGGCTTAATGGCCCATCAGCCACCAGTTTTCCGCGATTAATGATAATCACCCGGTCGCAGATTGCTTCGACCTCCTGCATGATATGGGTCGAAAACAGAACCGTTTTGTCGCGTCCGGCGTCGCGAATCACCTGCCGAATTTCGGCTAACTGGTTCGGATCAAGGCCTGTTGTCGGCTCATCCAGTATCAAAACGGGAGGATTGTGTAGTAACGCCTGGGCGAGACCAACCCGCTGACGGTATCCTTTCGACAGTTGCCCAATGCGTTTGTGCTGCTCCCGACCAAGACCAACCAGCTCGATCATATCGGAAATCCGACGGTTTAAATCTCCCCCCCGTAACTCATGTAACGACCCCGCAAACCGCAGGTATTCCTTTACATACAAATCAAGATAAAGCGGGTTATGTTCAGGCAAATACCCAACGCTTCGGCGAACATCCATTGGCTGTGTACGCACATCGAAGCCATTAACTTCTACAGTTCCTTCTGTTGGTTGAATATACCCCGTAGCGATTTTCATGGTGGTAGATTTCCCAGCCCCATTTGGCCCCAGAAAACCGACGATTTCGCCCGGCTGTACGGAAAAGGAAATCTGATTGACAGCCCGTTGCTGATTGTATTGTTTTGTAAGATTCTGAACCTGAATAGACATAGTTAACTGCGCGACTATCTCATCAACGAAAGCCGATAGCGAATTGGCATAAGGCGAATGTACAGGGAACTAGTTAAAAACCGGAAAGAATTTCTATTTTTAGGGTTTAACGTCCATAGAACGCGTTTTCTCTCCGTCTATACATGTCGATTTTTCGAAAAAAAACCGTCACACAAGCCATCGGCGATGCCGGTTCAGGCGACTCCAGCCACCTGATGAAAGTGCTTGGGGTTCGTGACTTAACCTCACTGGGTATTGCCGCTATTATAGGAGCTGGCATTTTCAGCACCATTGGCCGGGCTAGTTTCAACGGGGGACCAGCCGTATCGATGCTATTCGTTTTTACCGCTATTGCCTGCGTATTTACGGCGCTGAGCTATGCGCAGTTTGCCAGTACAGTGCCGGTGAGTGGTAGCGCATACACTTATGCTTATGTATCGTTCGGTGAAATTTTTGCCTGGATCATCGGCTGGGCGCTCATCCTCGAATATGCCGTATCGAACATGGTGGTGGCGATTTCCTGGTCGGAGTACTTTACATCCATGCTGTCAGGATTTGGGGTCAACTTCCCTGGTTGGCTCGCTACTGATTATGGATCAGCTCACCGAGCTTTCGAAGAAGTGCAGGCAGCTCGTCCAGCAGCTACAGTCCTTCCTGCCAATGTACTGGCACTGGCAACTGCCTACGATCAGGCGCCTTCGCTGGGTGGGTTAAAAATCATCATGGATTTACCGGCTGGACTCATCACGGTATTGATTACAGCCCTGGTGTACATTGGCATCAAAGAATCGAGAAATGCCAGTAATCTGTTAGTATTGCTGAAACTCTGCGTGATTGGGCTGGTAATTGGCGTCGGCGTGTTTTATGTAAAACCAGCCAACTGGTCGCCTTTTGCTCCGAATGGGGTGAAAGGGGTATTGAGTGGTGTAGCTTCGGTATTCTTTGCGTTTATCGGGTTCGACTCCATCTCGACTACGGCCGAAGAGTGCCGCAATCCGCAACGGGACCTGCCCCGCGCCATGATATACTGCCTGGTGATCTGTACCATTCTGTATGTTCTGATCACGCTGGTTTTAACGGGTATGGTGAATTTTAAAGAATTGGGTGTCGATGATCCGCTGGCCTATGTTTTCCAGAAACTGAACCTCAACTTCATGGCAGGCATTATTTCGGTCAGTGCTGTCGTAGCGATTACGAGCGCCCTGTTGGCTTATCAGCTAGGGCAACCACGCATCTGGATGACCATGAGCCGTGATGGGCTTCTATGGCCAAAATTCTCTGAAATTCATCCAAAATTCCGCACTCCCTCCTTTGCAACCATTATTACCGGCGTTCTGGTAGCCGTTCCGTCGCTGTTTCTGGATATGCAGTTTTTCATCGACCTAACCAGCGTGGGTACCTTCTTTGCGTTCATTCTGGTATGTGGCGGCATTTTGTTTCTGGATGCTAAAGGAATTTCCGCCCAGTCGAAATTCCGGGTTCCTTACGTAAATGGGAAATACATCATTGGACTTGGTTTCCTGCTGCTGTTCGGATACGTAGTCTACTCTGGAGGCTTGATGTCAAGCATTGCCGAAAAACCACTTATAGCTGTTTTCTGGCTTACCTGGGCAGTCATGTCGGTACTCGCTTTTCAGAAAAACTTCTCTCTATTGCCCATACTGGGCATTCTGACGAACCTCTACCTGATGACCGAACTAGGTGTTACGAACTGGGCGATTTTCGTGGTCTGGCTGGTAATTGGGCTGGTTATATACTTTTCGTACGGATTTCGGAAGAGCAAGTTAGCTCAGAAGGAATTGGTGGTCTAATGAGTCTTAGCGGCCAAAGAACATGATATGCTGCTGCGGAAGGCGATCATCGCTTTTCAGCAATCGCAATCCGGCTGCTTTCATTTCCTTCGTAGCCTGAGCGATGCTTAGTTTATGCAGTTCTTTGATAGGCACAGCAGGGTCTTCGGCCCGGTACTCAACCAGTACCAGGCGGCCACCAGGCTTTAGAGCCGTTGCGATATGGGAAATCATTTCGCGTGGGAACGAAAACTCGTGGTAGGCATCAATCAGGATAGCTAGATCGATGCTGCTGGGCTTTAGTTTCGGATCTGATTCGGTGCCCAGCACAGGCTCCACGTTAGTGAGTTTGCGTTTGTCTTTTCCCTGATTCAGATAGGCAATCATTTCGGGCTGAATGTCAACGGCGATCACCTTCCCGTTGGGAAGCTTAGGGGCCATCTGAAAGGTAAAAAAACCGGTTCCAGCACCAATGTCGGCAACGACATCGGTCGGTTTCAGCTCAAGCGATTTCAGAAGCAAGTCGGTTCGTTCTTCCTGTTCGCGCTCCGGGCGTTCGAGCCAGGCGGCTCCCAGATGACCCATCACCTGCGCAATTTCGCGGCCCTGATAGACCTTCCCGATACCATCGCGGCTGGGCGTGCGAAACTGATAAACCGACGTCGTATCAGCCTGTCTGGTCGTAGTTGTTTGCTGTTGGGCCGACTGCTGACCACAGGCGACTAATGAAATAACGAGTAAAAGGCCTATCTGCTGCATAAGATCGAATACTATTGCCGTTAAACTATCTGTATGTCGAAACGGTTGTTCCTCTGAATCAAATACACCTATTTATGAATCTCATTCTTCACTTACTACTCGATGCAGCTGTTATTTTCGGCTTAGCTTATTTAATGCCCCAGGTTGATGTTAAAAACTTCGGCACAGCCATATTGATTGCGCTGATCCTGGGTTTGCTAAATTTCTTTATCGGGTGGATTATCCGGTTTCCGCTCAATCTGGTTACGTTTTTTCTACTTACGGGTATCGTTCGGATTGTTGTGACAGCGTTACTACTCAAACTGATCGATAATTTTATGGATAGTTTCACCATTGTCGGATTCTGGCCTGCCTTGGTCATTGCCCTAGCCGTTGCTGTTGCCGGTACGCTTATCGACCGGTCGGCTCCAACGCCCGAAATGGTAAATTCAGGTTATGTGGTTTCGGTATTGTCGACTCTTCGGGTAGGCTAGCACGTTTCAGGGTTGAACGATTTCTGCTCATAATTTCTGAATGAACCGTTCTTAATCAAAAAGCCACGTCAGCAATGACGTGGCTTTTTGATGTATGTCCTAAAAAATTAGTCACTACGACGGCCGCCCAGCAATAAACTTGCATAATAGAGCAGCGTAGCTAGTGAGCCCAGAGCAGCCACTACGTAGGTCATAGCAGCCCACCAGAGCGCATCTTTGGCGAATCCGTATTCACGCTGATTAACAACTCCCCGATTCTGAATCCAGGCCAAAGCCCGACGGCTGGCATCGAACTCTACGGGCAACGTGATAAAGCTAAACAGGGTGGTCAGGGCAAACATCGCCACCCCAATCGCCAGCGGGATAGGTGTGGTGCGCAACAGTAAAACCCCTGCCAGCAGTACCCACTGCATATACTGAGAGGATACAGTTAGCACTGGCACCATAGCTGAACGGAATTGCAACGGTCCATAGGCCAGTTTATGCTGAACAGCGTGCCCACATTCGTGAGCCGCAACAGCCGCAGCCGCTACGCTTCGTCCGTAATACACGTCGGCGCTGAGGTTAACCGTTTTCTCCTGCGGGTTATAGTGGTCAGTCAGCATACCTTCGACCGAAACGACCCGGACATCATAGATGCCATTCTCGTTGAGCATTTTTTGAGCCACTTCGGCTCCGCTCAGGCCGTTGCTCAGACCAATTTGTGAATATTCATTGAATTTGCTTCGTAAACGCCAGCTCACAAATGCGCTAGCGCCGAAAATGAGAATCATTATTAACCAGATCATCGATAGTTAGTCAGGTTTATGGTTTATTCTGACAGCCAACTTACTTGCCTGTCAATAGTAAAACAACAGTTTTATCGAAAAAGTATCCCGTTCCTTTACCATTTATCAGAGTATAGGGCCATTCGTGGTACTGAACAATCGCTGGAAACGGGCATTATCCATTATTCATATTACATTGTTCATTATGCTAATAGCTCTGCTTAATCCGTTCGATGAGCTTGGTCGTAGAATAGCCGGGAACCAGTTCTATAGTTTCGACACGGCCACCATGCCCCAATACAAAATCAGCCCCTACGATGGTCGCTACAGAGTAATCGTTGCCTTTGACCAGAACATCAGGCTTCACGGCTTCGATTAGTTGGAGAGGAGTATCTTCACCAAACAACGTTACGGCATCAACAAATTCGAGTGCAGCCATCAGCCGGGCGCGGGCATACTCATTCACAACTGGACGAAGTGGGCCTTTAATACAACTTACCGACGCATCGGTATTCAGCCCTAAAATCAGCTTATCGCCCAGACTCCGGGCTTTTTCCAGATAGTCGATATGCCCTAAATGAACAATGTCGAAACAGCCATTGGTAAACACAATCTGCTGCCCTTCGGCTCGCCACTGGTCGGCCTGCCGAATAGCTTCTTCACGCGTAAGAATTTTAGATTCAGTCATAAGTAAGTTATCGCTCCAGCTTGATGGCTTTGGGATCGTCGAGTACGTCGGACAAATTGGTTGTTTTGTTCCGGCGAAGCAATACAACCAGCAAGGCCAGAATACCCAGAATGATGATCATCACAGCCGACACGCCGTGAATAAACGTAGCCAGTATCTGCCCATCCTGACTCGTTAATCCGTATAACAACGCTACCTGCCCAACCAGCAAATGGAAAGACCCAATACCGCCCGGTGTAGGAGCCGCCATGCCCAGCGAGCCAACCACCAGAATCGTTAGCCCGGCCAGCATACCTAACCCAGCCGTAGCGGGCATAGCAAAGAACAAGGTATATGACATCAGGTAATACATTGTCCAGATAAGGAGGGTATGGGCCACAAACAGGCCAGGCCGACGTAACTTCCGAACGCTCAACAAACCATCCAGGAGACCTTTCAAAAATCCACTGACTTTCTGATACAAGGGATGCTTGCCTAACGCTTCACGGTAACGGTTGAATAAGAACCAAGCCAACAACGCCCCACCCAGCACTACCGCTCCTGCCAGCAACAACAGACTCGACCCACTTGATCCTTTGGGAAGCTTTCCTCCCAGAAATTCCATAAAAAACTGGCTCAGTCGGTCGAACTCCAATACAAATGTGGCTCCCAGCAGTAAGATCAGCATAAGCAGATCGAACAATCGCTCAGCTACGACTGTACCAAAACTCACATTGACAGGCACTGCCGATAAGCGATACAAGGTTCCACAACGGGCAACTTCACCAGCCCGTGGCAACGCCATATTGGCCAGATAACCCGTTAAAACACTTACCGTAGCCTCCAGCGATGTAGGCCGTTGTGTTACAACCGGCTCCAGCAATACCCGCCAGCGTTCGGCCCGGCTCCAGTGGGCAATAATGGTAAACAAGCCCGACAGCAGTACCCACCGGTAATCGGCAGCACTGATTTTATGCATCAGGTCCCCGACGTCTAGATGGCTTTGCTGAAACGTAAACCAGAGCAGTCCCCCGGCAATGGCCAGCGAGATCAGGTATTTAAGTATATTTTTGAGATTCATGCGAACGTAACGCAGCTCGAAGCCGCATTGAAAGAAGATCCAGGCGGCTTTGCAGCCGCCTTACATAAAAAACTCCGCTACAAAGTAACGGAGTTTACTTGTAAAAGAGCGAAAGAGTGAGCGAATGAACAAGCAAAGCCCCCAAAAGGCTGCGTGGTTAAGCCTCGTTCACGCGTTAGTACACGGCCATTTCGGGTTCAATCTCCCGTGCCCAGGCGTTGATCCCCCCATCAAGATTATAAAGATTGGTCATTCCATCCTGCGCATATAGGTACTGAGCTACATTGGCCGAACGAATTCCATGATGGCAATAAATAACCACAGGTCGATCGGTTGGGATGCGTTTGCGATTGTTTGGAATCATACCGACGGGAATAAGTACTGCTCCTTCCAGATGGCAAAGGTCATATTCGGGCCGTTCACGAACATCCAGTAGAAACATAGCTTCACCCAGCGCTAAGCGATCCGACAACTCCTGAACGGTCATTTTTTGTGGGCCTAGATCGCCAGGATTCGAGCGCGTACTGGCGGAGGTCAATCCTTGTCGGGCCAGTTCGTCGGCATCGGCCCGCCGTTTGGTTTTTATCTTCTGCTGATTCATCGACAGTAAATCAATCATAAGCAGTTGTTCAGTCAGCCCATTACCGATACCCGTGATCAGTTTGATTACCTCATTAGCCTGGTAGGTTCCAATTACCCCCGGCAGTACACCCAATACGCCCGTTACATTACAGTTCGGTATTTCAATTTCGTTAGGATAATCGGGGAACAAACACCGATACGTCGGTCCGCGCTTTCCATCGCCAAGATCGGCATTCAGGACCGCTACCTGTCCTTCAAAACGGTGAATTGCTCCGTAGACAAATGGTTTACCTAACGTCACGCAGATGTCATTGACCAGGTAGCGAACTTTAAAATTATCCGTACAATCAACCACGATGTCATAGGCTTCGATAATCGACCGGGCATTGCTAATATCCAGAGCCATCGTATACGTATCGAACCGAAGCTCGGGATTGAGTCGCTTCAAATGACTTACGGCCACTTTGGCTTTCGGTTTGCCAATTTCATCGGTTGTATAGAGCACCTGCCGTTGCAGATTGCTCAGATCCACGGCATCCGGGTCAATCACCCCAATTCGTCCTACACCAGCCGCTGTCAGATACAGCAATACCGGGCATCCAAGGCCTCCAGCCCCAACCACAAGTACATGAGCATTCTTAAGCTTTAGCTGTCCAGCGGATCCGAGTTCGGGTAAATTTAAGTGTTTCTGATAACGTTGTTGTTCGGAAGGCACTAGCGTTGTTGTTTCCATAGTCGTACAATATACAACTTAAATCAATAGGGGCGTTGCTTTAAACCAACAGATTTCGCCTAGTGAAAATTGCGTTGTAAAAGCCCCCGAACAAAATATTTTTAGGCATCGGTTCTTCAACTTCCGTTTGCCAAAGCTGGTCCTTAAAACATAAAACCCAACGCTTGAAACCTACCATCGTAAAACCTTTTTTAGTACTATTGCTCCGTAAAATCCAAATGTTTCTCAACTATGTATACGTATGTATCGATAACAGGTGGTATTTCGGCCAGCCTGTTAGCCCTTACCCTGACTTTCAACGCAAATCCAGTCACCACCACAACGATAAACTCAGCGGGTGCCTATGAAGCACCTGCCAAAAAAGGTCCCTGGGAAACCCTGTTTGATGGAAAAACCTTGAAAGGCTGGCATACTTATCTAAAAACGGGTCAACCTATATCCGACAAATGGACGATCGATAATGGAGCTATTCACCTGACAGCTGGTGGCGCTGGCGATCTGGTCACGGACAAAGAATACGGCAATTTTGAGCTGGAAATCGAATGGAGAATTGCGGAAGGCGGTAACAGTGGCATTATTTACCACGTGCATGAAGATCCAAAATACAAAGCGACCTACCAAACAGGCCCTGAAATGCAGGTCTTAGACAACGAGCGCCATCCCGATGCCAAACAAGGCCGCGATGGTAACCGAACGGCTGGAGCACTTTATGATTTGCAAAAACCCATTACCCCGAATGCGGCCAAACCCGCTGGCGAGTGGAACAAAGCTCGATTGGTGATTAAAGATGGGCACGCCGAGCAATTCCTGAACGGTAAAAAAATTGCCGATTATCCAACCAGTGGTCCTGAGTGGGATAAAATGGTATCGGAGAGTAAATTCAAGGGCTGGGAAGGCTTTGGCAAGTATTCGACCGGCCATATCGCTCTGCAGGACCACGGGAATAAGGTCTGGTATCGCAACATCCGAATTCGAGAATTGTAATTTTGAATGACAGGATGATTGAATACAAAATGGCTTGGCCAGTCCGTATTCAATCATTCTGTCACTCAATCATTCTATCATTCTACCCTCATGCAACGCCGAACGGCCCTCAAAACCTTAACGGGCACAGCTCTGACGCTTCCTGCCCTGACCCATTCGTTAGCCCAACCGATGATACCATCTGAACAAGCTCCTACCGTGTTGAAAGGAAATATCAATCATGCCGTTTGTAAATGGTGTTACGGCAAAATTCCGCTGGAAGATTTTTGCAAGGCCGCCAAGGAAATGGGGATCAAAGGCATTGACCTGCTCGATCCCGATCAGTGGGCTGTCGCTAAAAAATACGGCCTGACCTGCTCCATGCCGCAGGGAGCAGGCAAAGGTATTACCCAGGGCTTCAACGATCCCAAACTCCACGACGAACTGGTAGCCAGCTACGAAGCTATTTTCCCAAAGCTGAAAGAAGCCGGGCTCGATAAGGTCATTTGTTTCTCAGGCAACCGACGGGGTATGAGCGATGCCGAAGGGATGGAAAACTGTGCAGTGGGGCTGAAACGGCTGATGCCCAGTGCCCAAAAGTACGGTGTGACCATGATTATGGAACTGCTCAACAGCAAAGTGGACCACAAGGATTACATGTGCGACCACAGTGCCTGGGGTGTAGAACTTTGCAAAAAAGTAGGGTCGGAAAACTTCAAACTCCTGTACGACATCTACCATATGCAGATTATGGAGGGTGATATTATCCGTACAATTCGCAACAATCACCAGTACTTCGGTCATTATCACACAGGCGGAAACCCCGGACGTAACGAGATCGACCAAACGCAGGAACTCTACTACCCGGCCATTATGAAAGCCATTGTCGATACGGGTTATAAAGGCTTTGTAGCTCAGGAGTTCATCCCCAAACGCGACCCACTCACCAGTTTGAAAGAAGCGGTTATTCTGTGTGATGTATAGTTTTTAAAGTAGTAAGGAACGGGGAGTGAGAATGGCTGGCGTTTCAGTATTTATTAATGCGCCAGCCATTCTCACTCCCCGTTCCTTACTATTTCAGAAGAACATAATTCTTATACTCGCCTATTCGCCAACCGGTTAGGTTTTCGATAAAGGTCAGGAAGCGTACCCGGAAGGTGTAATGCTTTCGGCTGGTATCGAACGTAAAGTTCCAGTTTAGTCGGTCAACGCGGGGCTGCATCACAGTGGGGTGCTGCCCTTTGAACAGCGCCAGCGAGTCGATTTCACTATAGTCAAAGTTCGCCTGGGCAGCTTCTACCTCAGCAATTTTCTGGGGGTCTGTGTGCCAGAAATGATTAGCGTATCGAAGGCGGTTTTTCTGCAAATCGGGTGGTTTTACCCAGCCGTAGTGATAGATATACGCATCGATCAGTTTCACCTTCAGCTTTCGGTTGTCGCGCGTTCGGAATCCCTGCGCATCCTTGTATGAAATCACATTGTCCGTATTCCGAACAACCCGAATTTCACGACGATACCACCGCCGGGAGTCGCCCACGTAGCTGTACGATCCGAAAAAGTGAACGTATTTGAACAGGAGTCCTTCTACGTTTTTGTCGTTGAGGTAACGCTGCATAGCCTCCCGAACAGCCGGAATCGAATCTTCATGCAGCACTTCGTCGCCCTGAATGTAAAAAGCCCAGTCGACATCGGGCGAGACTGCCGCCAGTGCTTTATCGGTTTCCTGCGCCAGTACCCGCCCTCCAGCTCGCGCATTTGCGTCCCAGACCGTATGAATAATGCGAATTTTATCGGAAGGGATCGACTGAATCAGCCCCAACGTATCATCATCCGATTCACCGACGGCAATGACAAATTCATCGCAGAGAGGCAAAACCGACGTGATGGCTTCCACAATCGGATAATCGAATAAAATGGCATTACGGATAAAACTAAATCCGGCTACTTTCATAAAAACGACTCGAATTGGCTACAAGTCGTAAAGATAGGCTGTTTTTGATTCGTCGTCTAATCACTGACTTTACCTTTCATTGGGGAACTAATGTATATGTATTAATCGTATTGCCTGTTTTTCGGTTGGTTTTCGTAGCTACCAGTGTCATCTGAGAGTCATCAAACTGATAAACCTCATATTCCAGTTCACCTTGCGTTTCGGTAGGGATTGGCGTAAGATTTTGCAGTATCAAATAGACCCGTGACCCTTGTTGGGTGATTGACCAGTCACCCTCGAACGTCTCCTTCGTGAATTCGGTTAGTTTAATGCGAGACCCTGTGAATTGTAACTCATAATTACGGTAACCAGGAAAAAGATTGTCGGCCTTTCCTTCCTGATAAACCAAGACTCCAGCCTCTTCCACACGAAAAGCTTTCCAGCGTTTATTGGCGATGCCATCTGTTATCTGATGTTTTTTGCTGACTAGTGTAGGATCATTGATAGCACATCCTGCTAGCCAAACAACTATTACTAGTCCAATTACATAACCAATTATATTCTGTCGCATGATCTTACTGCTTTACGAATCGGGTTGAATACTGATGACTCCTGGTTTCTAGCTGAATGAAGTACATGCCTGCTGGTAATGACCGTACATCCACCGACTGCACACTGGCATTTGACATCGTTTTTTCTATTACGATAGAACCAGCTTGATTGCGTATTTGCATCGTAATGGGTTCGAGGGGTAAACGACTAAACCAAAGGGCTTCAGTTACTGGATTTGGATACATAATCCATTCAACAGGAAGAGAAGAAGATGCATTTACCAATGGGGCAGGCGATGCAATCGTATTTGACCAGGGAGATGTCAGGTTCGATTGAACGGCCCTTACTCGATAGTGATACAGCAAACCAGATCGTAAGCCTCGATCGCTATACGTTGTTGTGTTTGCAGCCAGTTCGGCCACTCGTCTCCAGATTACCTGCCCATCTATCGACTGCCAAACTTCAAAGCCAGTTTCAGTTGATGAGGCATCATTCCATTTTAAGTTTAATTGATTATAGACAGGTGATCCAGTTTCAAATTGCAGATTAGTGGGTGCAGGCAAGCCCGTTTGCGACACTGGCAAACTTACACAGACTTCATTAGTCCAATTTGAATAACCGACTGCATTTTTGGCTCGAATCAAATAACAACATCGATTCGTAGTTGGCGTTATAGCCTGATCGAGGTAACGTTTCAGATCGGTTCCGGTAATAGTTTCTATACTCTCTGTACGTTCTATTTCAGCTCCGGCGTCATTCTGCCGGATTCGGATTAACGTAAGTTGAATTTCGCTGTATCCTTTGGCATCCCAGGTCAATTCAATCTGATTTCCCGAAATTAATCGGGCAACCAGATTGGTTGGGGTTAGCGGTACAGTCAGCGTTGTAGTCGAACTTGTTAGCCAACTAGATTTAGCGTCTCCGTTTACAGCTCGTACCCGAATATAATACGTTATACCTGGCTCCAACCCTATTAATGAGTACCTAACCACCCCGGCTGCCAATGTATACGATTGAGTAATTGTAGTAAATACTGCTTCTGTACTATACTGTAATTCATAACCTGTTTCGTTCGTCGCATTATCCTGCCAGCCTACATTAATCTGTGTACCGCTGACAGCCATGGCGGTAAGAGCAGTAGGGGCAGCCAACGTTATTACAGAAGGCTCTGTTGTTTTGGCACTGTCACTTACCCATCCCTGGTCACCCGCGCAGTTTCTGGCTTTCAGGCGAAACCAGTAGGTCGTGGCTGAATTTAGACCAACCAGCATTTCGCTTCGACTAGTTTTAAGAAGTTCGCGTTTGGTGCTATTGAGATAGCTGCTGTTACTGGCAAATTCCAACTCAAAACTCTCTTCGGTATTGGTAGTATATTTCCAGCTAAGGTTGATCTGCGAGGAGCTGACAACCGTACTGGTCAACGATATTGGTTTGGTTGGTAAAACAGGCTTCAACTCGATTTGGCCAGTGTTCCATGGAGAGTAGTCAGCCCCCTTAACGGCTGCTATTCGTACATAATAGGTCTGGCAGGATTGCAGATCCGTAATTGTATAATTCGTTGTGTTGGTGCTTACTGAAACGGAAGTAGGATTGGAGAATCCAGCATTGCCAGCATACTCAATCATAAACCCAGTTTCGTTTTCCGACATATCCGTCCAGTTGATGGCTATCTGCTTACCATCTGGCGTTCCAGTCAGTTTCAGGTTGGTTGGGGCTATCGGTAATGTCGGCTTTACAGGCAGTGTAGTAGCCTCTAGATAGACCCAGTCAGAAGCCAGCGGTGTCGAGGGTACGCTATTATTCGATGCCCGAAGGCGAAAATAATAACGAGTATTTGCCTGTAGACTGCTGATGGTGACGGTTGTTCCGGTCACTTGTAGTGTTTGCCCACTCAATCCATTGGTAAAATTCTGATCAAGCGCATATTGTAACTCAAGAAACGTTGCGTTACTACCCGCATTATTCAGATAATCGACCCGAATTTGCGCACTCGATAGTACTGTCAGCGTGTAAGTTGGCGCGGCTGGTATAGCAGGTATGGAAATCGATTTACTTTCCGATAATGTACTTCCCCCATTGTTGCTTGCATTGATCCGATACGAGTAGGTTTTACCGGTCTTTACAGTACGATCCTGATAGGTAGTCAGGGGAGCGTTTACGTTAGCGAGTTCAACAAATCCGCCCGTTCCCTCAGCCCGTTGCACTTCGAAAGCCGTAGCCCCACCCCCATCTGTCCAACTGACATCTACCTGATTAATCGAAATCAACGCTAACTGCACATTAGTAGGTGCATTTGGGGCTTTGGGTAGTACTGTAAGGCAGGCTTCGTTTGAATAGCCGGAGTTGCCTGCTGAATTAACAGCCCGTACCCGATAACAGTACATACTGCCATTAGTCAGCTTACTATCTAAAAAAGTACCCGTTCCACTAAATGGCCCTGATGTATAGATTCGGGAAAATGCCCCATTGTTGTCCTTACGCTCAATCTCATACCCTGTTTCATAAGCTGTTTTATCCTCCCACGAAAGCAACGCGTTAGTACCATCAAGTGTAACCAGCAGTTTTCCTGGAGTTTCTGGAACCGGAAGTGGTGTTGCCACCTTGCCAAATCGTGCACAGGCCGAACCTGCACTATTGACGGCACAAACCTGGTAGTAATAGGTTTTCCCCGCCAATACCCCATTATCGATAAACGTTTTACTGTTGGCTGCAACCTCGCCTACTCCCACCCATGGACCATCTGACGATTGATCACTACGGCTGATGGTAAACTTGGTTTCATTAGTTGATTGGTCGTCCCATGTTACTTCTACTTGCGTAGGTGCTTTTGCCACAGCTTTCAGATTCGCTGGTGCCTCAGGCAGCGTGTTATCCGTTGTGGCCAATACCGTTCCCGACCAATCGGACCAGTAATCGGTTTTATTGATCGTATTTTTGGCTCGTATCTGTATATAATAGGTATGACCCGATAGCAGTTTATCGAATGTATGCGTGATTTTATCGGCTCCCAAATCGGCCGATACGACTCCCTTTGCGAAATCCTGTACATCCGATTGGCGAATCTGATACCCTTCCACGCCACTAACACTATTCCACCGAACGCCTATGGTACTGGTTGTTTTGCCTGTTACGCTCAAACCACTTGGCACATCAGGGGAAGCATCCTGTGTTTTAGCCTGTGCGGTCACCCAATCCGATTCAAGCAAGATTTCACTCTCCAGATACGACTTCTTCAATCGGAAATAATATAGGGTAGCGGGGTCCAGAGCATCAATCGTGTTAGTGTTACTGGAAGCCTCAAAGGATTTCCGGGTTACATTGCTGAAGTTCGCCGTTTTGCTGTATTCAAGTACTGTAGGCTTATCGCTTTTCCAGCTCAACTTGATCTGGGTAGGCGAGGTAGTCGTCGCTTCAAAACCTGTTGGCGTTTCTGGTTTCGGCAATGAGTTGGTCGTCGCTTCGGCACTGGCATAGGTAGGTGACAGTTTCGATTTGTATTCGGCCTGAATTCGATAGTAATACTTCGTACCGGGCTGTAGCTTTGTATCACTATGCGACCGAGCTGTAGCCTCTTTTTCAGCAAGATTACTAAACGACCTATTGTCGGTAGATCGCAAAATCACAAATTTCTCAACCGTAACCCCATTATGGGTCCAGACTAGGTCAATCTGGCTAGTCGAAATTGCTTTGGCTGAAAAAGCGGTTGGTGCTACCTGGGCAGAGACAGATAGACTCAGTACACCAATCAGCATCAGCGTTAGATACAGGCGTTTCATGATGGATCGTATTTATTTTGACAGTAAGCTCAACCCGCTCGTCGGTTGACTTTGAACAGCAGCAGCTACACGAAACTGATTTGAAAAATAGGCCGGCCCATCAGACCGAAATACGCGTATCGACTGACCGTTAAGCAAATACGTAGTCGTGGATTTGCCTTCAACCAGCATGATATAATGCACATCCCTGATGGTTCTTTTATCGGAAGAAAGCCGTCCGATTATAACCACCCGATTGGTGTAAGATAAATTGTTGGTAGTACCGGTTAAGGCCATGCAGATTCTGAACACATCATCGTGGCCACTTACCTCAGTCCAGAGCGAGTTGCCGCTCAAAATCAAATTCGGGTTGCTCGCATCATCATACTGCTTGATATCCACTTTTAGCTTCCCGTCTGGGTAGGTGAACCGAAGCCGTAGTTTGCCAAAATGCTCATCAAGGTAGATTTTATCCTGGCTCCGATTAGATGAATGCAGGACTGGAGTAAACTCAAAAACGCTACCATTGATAAACCCTGGCGGGTTAGTTCCGTCGCCATCGGCCAGTGCAGTAAATCCACTTAATTGTTTTTTGGCAACCTGATCTATAATTACCTGCGGAATGCAGGTTCCGGGAGGTGGTGGAGCGTTTGACGCAGTGGTTGAATCCGGAATTTGTCCACCATTACAAAGTACGCCCTGGAATACCGTACTCGTTCCTTGCGGTATCACAATTTTTCCGTCTGTAAATAGCGAATTGTTAAAGCTATCATCAGGAAGCGACCACTTACTCGGAATTTTGTCAACTCGTTTCAGCAGCAGTATGGTTGCCAGCGAAAGATTCTGCTTATTTTCTTTGATATACTGCTCGACTTCCTCTTTTAACGAGGAGAGCAGTGTAATTTCAAACGTGGCTTTCGGTTCGAGCTCGATGTAGTTGGACATAGATACCCCATTGCCACTTGTCGAGCAGGTATATTTAGCCCCGTAGCATATACCCAGAATCATTACAATATTTGTAGGCGCTGAAAATAATTTGATGGCAAAAAAATTAAGCTGCCCAATATTGATTTTGATCGTTGGCGTTAGGCAGATTTTGAAATCGAGTTCAATGGTTCCTTGATTGAGGACGATCCACTCACCCTCCTGTGAAGGCAGCGGCTCAATATCTCTGGGGGCAGCATCGCCATCCCTATATTCCTTTCCCCATCGAAATCGAATCGTTTTGTCTGCAATTTTGCCGTCAGCTTTTATAGTGCCTTTTGCAGACAAGTTGAGAGGGAGCTCAAACTGACCGGCAATATTGATAAACAGGCCACTTTCACCTACTGGTATATTTATTTCACCTAAGTCGAAAGGCGGTATCAGGGGAACTGGAACATCAACATTGATCTCACCTTCTAACTTTGTAGTCGCCTTAAAGCTATCTTCAAGAGCAAAGCTGAAACCCAGATAATTCATTCGCTGTAATTCAGGGTTGTCCGGATTTTGCGCATTGCCATAATCAATATCAAATGTAAACTCTGCTTTTAGTTGGTTTTCGAACGATAGTTTACCATTCTGGGAAGCATTAACTTTAATACCTTTATCATCAACTACTTTAATGGCCGATTTATTAATCTCAATGTCCTGCTTTTGATTAGTAGTGATGTAATTTCTTTTGACAAATAATTTTAAGTATTTAAAAAGCCCGGTCGGCCCTGTCAACGGAGGGAATTTAGAACTGTAATAAAGAGTAGTAATAACCCCGTTGTTTGCGTCGCGAATACAGTTTGCATCCTGCGAAAGGGCTACGGCTGGCAACCCTGTCAACCCCGAAAAACCAACTATCTTATTAGCAGTCAGAATATTACCAGGACAGTCGTTGGCAGCCACCCGCCCACCTCGTAAATCCACCCGATTTTTAAATCGTATATCTCCTTTCAATACAATTTGATTTTCTGTAACAGAAAGAATCTCTACACTCGAACTATCAATAACAAAAACATTATCATTCAGTACCGGATTACCGACTATTGTTACGGTTGCATCTTGACTACGATAGGTCACTGGCTCTGGATCCAGATTCGCAACCCGACATTCCTGATGAAGGCCCATCAAGCTAAGAGCCAGGGCAATGGCAACTAGTTTTCGCATGGCTGTGGATGGTTAAGGGATATGAACGATTATTCCTTCACTCAGTCGGCTTTGCTTTCCGGATGCCAGTACCGTTTTGGCTACATAGGCATAACGGCCCTGGGGCAGAGACGTATCGTAGATATCCGACCGGCTCGATTCGGCGGCACCCACTTGTACGAGTGGACCGTTGTTCTGACTACGGTAAATGACGATGCGATAGGGTGCGGGGCTCTTTACCGTCCAGGTCAGGTAAGTAGCTTTTCGAGCTTCGTCGTAACGAGCCTGTATCACAGGCATATCGACAGGATAAACCGACCCCATGGGCCGCCCCGTTCGGCTCGGCGAACGCTCCGACTCAAGACCACTGTTGTCTACGACCTGTACAGAATACGCATAAGAGCGCCCTTCCTGCACATTTTTGTCGAGGTATTCACGGGTCGATAACGCATTCCGATTAAACGTTTGTACCAAAACCCAGTTCCCATTTATCTCGCGTCGGTAGAGCCGATAAGCTGCTACATCCTCACTTGGGCTGGTTTGCCAGCGTACCAGCACGTCGGTTTCGCGATTAACGATCTCGGTTACTAAAGGAGCCACTGGCCGTACGACATCTGGCCGATTTACTACTAACGGCTTTGAGAAAGCAGAATGGTTATAATGTTGATCGACAGCCACAACGCGGTAAAAGATTTGCCTGGTCAGCGTTCGCAGCGTAATGGTATCCCGGAATACACTGTCTGTCAGGGTGTAGTGTGTACGCTGCGAAAAGGCTTGATCGGGATTGTGGGCATAAAATACTTTGTAGCCCTGTATATCCCGCTCTGCGTTCCGGCGCCAGCGTAATGTAACATAACCGACTCCTTTTACCGTATCAACCCTGGCAATAAGGCCCGTTGGCGGATCAGGCGGAATACTGTCGCCCATGGTTACATAAGCGGGTATCGATGGGTGTTCATTTCCCGCTGTATCTACTGCTACAACGATATAGTGGTTTGTTCCGTTGGGGTCAGCGTCGAAATCAGTGAACGTACGCTCTGTTTTAGGAAGCAAGGTTAGGCCATTCCGTATCAACAGACGTTTGTAACTTCCGCGTAATGCATTAGCCCGGCTTACATAAAAGCCCCGCAGATCGCCTTCGACAGGTTCCTGTTTCCAACTTAGCCGTACACGTTTTCCACCAATATGACGTGCCGTTTCGACAAGAGGAGCAGCAGGCGGAGTCAGATCACGACCCATTCCCAAAATCACATAAGGACTGGTGATCCATTCACCAAAAGGGTTCATACCAACCAGTCGATACGAATAGGGCCGGTAATTGGTCGATACTGAATCTTGAAAGTTCATGACTGGTACCGACGCATCAGTATAGAGCAAAGGTGATTTCGTTAGCCGATGAAACGTTTTTCCATCGTCCGAGCGCTCAAGATGATACAGTACAAACTGTCGACTAATAAGTCGAGCTGGCCAGGATAACAGAACAGTCCGCTCCTGCCCTTCGGCTGTAAGCTGTGGAGGCACAGGTTGTTCAGATGGCCGATAGGTAGAAATTGTTACTATGGCGGTATCGGCATAACGTTTCTGAGCCACAGGGAGGAGCGGATATATCCGATAAACATACTGTTTGTTCCGTCGGGCCGATGGATCAATTAAACCAAGCCCAAGGCTTCGGGCAGTCTGATGCGACCGAAAAGCAGCTAATGAAACCATCAGATGCTGAAATGATTGATGATTGGCATCCTGGCTACCCGTCCTGTCCGTTCCAGTGGGCTTGGCATTGGCAAGAGCCTGTTGAGCGGCCAATGCACCTACGTCGGTAGTCGGGTTGATCGACGACGGCAATAGCGGGCTGGCCGTTACGGGTGTAAACGGAGTTAATTGATTGTTAATCCGTTCTGCTCGTTCGATACGATACCCATACTGGCTATAAAGCTGCCAACGGGCCGGGCGAACAGGCATCCACAAAAGCCGAACCGTATCGGCGCGATACTGATGCCAGGTTGCTAGTTGAACTACGGGCAGTTTCAGTTGTGATGGTCTTGCCTGCGTCGGCCTGTGCTGAGCAAGAATACCCTTCGATAAAAGGCATACAAAGAGCAATAAACGATAAGTATATTGAGCGTACATCATAAATGCTGATGATTTTTATCTGATTGTATTTACGGTAGTAGCCGCCCGATTTATAGTAGTAGCTGCCCGACTAACCGTTTGTTGAGTAGTAACTATAGCCTGATTAAGGCGCTGTTGAGCATTCTCGTAACCTTCGTAATTGATGGTCAATGGCGTTGCGGTAAGGCCATCACGTTTATTGTAGACATTGATTCCGTCGGTAACCTTAACCCAATATTCCAGGCTAGGATAACTATAGGTCAGTCGAACCGTGTAGTTTTCGGCAGGCGGGTCGACCAACTCAATGCCAACCTCCTGAGCAACTTCTCGTAGATACTGATTAAACTCGAAGCCTACTATCAAGCGATTGTTACTTGTCCGGAAACTAACCCGTGGCAGCAAGGCAGGATCATTGCCCAGTATTTGCAAACTATTTTCGATAATGACTCTACGAGACAGATTTTCGGAAGTGCTACCACTCTGATTGACAAGCTGCGCCTTTTTCTGTTGAAACAGCGTACGAACTTGCTGGTACCAGGGGGTATTGATTAGGACTCTGGCTTCAATAGCCGGTTGAAGCCAATCTCGACCATCGCTTATGAGTGGGTTACCAGGCCCGATATCGATGGAATCCCAGCCCTCGTCCGATGAAAAAATTGATGTCATACTCCAGTCACCGTTTGATCGAAAAGGGCTTACACGAGTGGCTGCTATTTTCTCGGCAAACGTGCTGTATTTACTGGTACAGAAGCCGTATTCGTAAATTCGTATAGCCTTTTCCTGTAAAGTTGGAGACGAGTTACCGGTAACAGTCTGTCCATTTACTCCGAGCCCTTGCACCGTGTTGACTAACCCTGCCCGTTGAACGATCAATCGAGGAGTCGCTATTTTCCAGAACTCCAATCGTAAGGCCCGGCTCGTGGGTAATTGGGGTAATTTAAACACCAGCGCTCCCCGGTTATTGGGCATAGATCGTACTTCGAAAGAAACCTCACCTATCAGCGTTTCGCCATCCTTAATTCGTACCACATTTTTTACTGTATATTGACTGCTATGTAGATCGGCAAATAGCTGCCTTATCTCAAAATGGGTGTGATTCAGCATCACAAACCGCTCATCATTACTACCCTCGTTGGGCAGATAGAACTGTTGTCCAGCAGCCGGATAACTAAAAAGTACCTCCGCAGCCGATATGTGGTAATCCGTTTCGCGTATTGTGAGCGATACGATCTGTTCATTATAAAATTCGGTATCACGCCAGTCGTCACGACCGGGACCTGTTTTATCCTGTACGACAAACCGAACTTTGAACCTGACGAGTCCACCCGCAATCAGACGTTGATTGGCGTCGGGCGCAAATACATATTCATTTTCGCTAAGACGCTCCGTAACGGTAAGTGGAATTGCTGAACCATTAGCACGAGAAAGTGTATAGGATTTTAGCAACCACCGGCGTCTGATAACCTGTTGATTTCGAGGATTGTACCACTCAAAGTATTGGTAAATAGGCTTATTGAGCCGAACAATGATAGGTTGGCCACTTTCGATAGAATCGCCAGGCATAACCTGCGCAATGATCGGATCAGTACCAGCGCTACGATTTTCGTCGATTGCTCCCGGACTGCATGGAGTTCCTGCCTTAAAAGGGAATTGCGTTACGGCAGGTGTTCCATCACTGTTTTCATCATCTAAAACGGCATCAACGGCTAAGCCCAATCCCCAAAAAATACCGTAAGCTGCGTTTTGGATAGTGCTATTGGTAAGCTCTATTTTACCATCGATCCAGCTTGGATTAGGCCCACCAAAGTCAGCTATAAACATCGCATTGACTCTAACAATGTCATACAGGTTATCATTAAAATTAAACTGAAGCGAGCCATCAGCATAGGCAAATGCCTGCCCACGCCCATAGAAGTTGTTGATTCCAAAAGTTCCTCCCGATCCAACGCACGAAGCAGCACCGGTATAGCGTAACAAAGCCGCATCAAAGCCTGCACTTACGTTCACTCCGGCACGGAATCCCAAAAACCAGTCGGTCTGGAAACCCCCGCCAATCCAGCCACCAAACGCAATGCCTCCGTGTGTCAGACTAGGGTCGGGACGACCACCCCTCGTACGATTCAACTCGGCCCGAATGTCGGGCGGTATTTTGAAATAATTGCCTTTATCGGGTGGTAGCGGAGGCAATCCATATAGGCCGTAGCTTCCCATGGCAAAATACATACCAGCACTACCCAATCCTACATCGATACCAGGTATCATCAGGCTCACTTCCGAATAAAGGGGCATACTCTGGAGTAATCCACCGGGGTCACCATGATTGGTTGGTGACCAGGGGTTTCCATTGAAAATATACCAATCGTCGGCACCCAGATATAACGCTACCTTACCGGCCAGAAAAGGCTCATTCGATGCGGCAGGTTGCCCTTCTATAGCTACTGTGCTGGCAGAACCAACCAGTACATTGGCTACATTGATGTACACCCGAGCAGTACCCGTCAGTTTTTTATTAACAATGTCATACATCAACCCCAGTTTTCCACGCAGCATCATCCCATCGTTGATTACCGAAAGAAAGGCGGTCTGGGGTGGTTTAATAAAGTCCATAAACCCACCTACAGCCAGAGAGTTAACCCCGCCATGGGTATTTATACTTGCCGACATTCCCATACCTCCATTGAAACCCCAGCCTCCTGCTGCCACATCTGCGCATGTCAAACCGAACATTACCTGCATAGCCCCTTCCCTGGGGACAAGCGGAAAAGCACTTAGTGGGCTACTGGAATTACAAGACCCTGCACTAGCAAAACGGTCGACCACCGCATCAATTGGTGGCAGATTGGGGTTGTTGGCACGTAAGGCCATATTGAGTGAAAGCCCTCCGATAAAACCCGTAATTTTCAGGTATTGCCCTAGCATAAGCTGTAATCCACCCAGGTAGCCATCTATCGAAAAGTAGGTATATCGTTGGGTTGGATCGTCGGACCGAAGGGCTTTGCCAAAAATAGCACCTACACTTCCTTCTACGTTCAGGCCTACACCTAGCTTGAAGGCAACACACCCCCGAAAACCATTGCCATACGTCGCATCATTTTCAATAAATTCCAGACTGCCCGATACATGGCAAACGCTTACGTCAACGTTAATCCGAATCGCTTTGAGTGCCAGTTGAATACTATCTATCCGGGGAGAGCCGTTGGTCAGCGACACTTTACCCGTCAGTTCAAGCGTTGTACCAGCTCCAAAGCCCCAGCTCTCGTTGCTTGTTTGTTGTCCATTGCACCCTCCTACCAGCATTACGTCAATAGCAAACTGCAAACCACAGCGAGCTCCTCCGACAGCATCGAATTTCCCATCGAACAACGGAGCAATCTGGCTGATTTCAACATTGAACCCATTGAATTTATGACCGCATTCGTTTCGCTGGGGGGCGGCATTGGCAGTATTACCCACAGCAGACGTTAGAGAAACGACAAACGAGCTTTTGTCGAAACCCGTGTCCGAATCATATTTTAGCCCCGTGAATGACAGTGCCTGAAAGCTCACATCCTTCTCTGGGTCTTCGATGGTCCAGTTTCCATTCAGATTGGCCACCAACCTCGCCTTTAGTGTCGTATTGGGGTAGTTTTTTGGGGTAAATGAGCACTCAATTGTAGAGCCCGCTGTCAATGAAAACCTGGATTTGAATGCTGCCGCCCGGATAGATACCCGCTCATCAACCAGCACATCAATCTGAAGTTTACGGGTAGGGTCGGTTGCACTCACCGTTGGGAAATAGGCCCGATAGCTAAAAGGGTCATCAAATAGCGGAAAGCGCAGCTTACCCACCAACGCAGGTGGCTGAAACTGATTATTTTCCATACTCATCCGCAATGTATCGATGGAAAACTGCCACCCTGCCAAACTTCCTGCTGAATCACCCTCAAGTTGTAGCAGATTGGCCATGTAAGCAGTAAAAGATACACCCCCATTGAAACCTATTTTCATCCCTTTGAATCCGGCCGTAAGCGAATGGCGGGATAGTGATTGCAGGGCTACCGGAAGACCCACGCTTACGTTACCGGCATATAGCCCCGTCCAGGTATTAATTTCAGCCGCGCTATTACCTGGGCGTTCGGCAGCAGTCAGAACCATCGTTTCAGGATTACGGCTCGACGACAGATCAAGCGCAACATCGGATAACGAAAACGTCCAGGAAGAGTCGGCCGTGAAGAAAAAAGGAGTTACGTTTGCCGACAATAATACATCCTGAAAATTACGGAATGAAGCTCCGAACGTAGCTTTTACAAACTGATTGTCTGCTGATGTGGCTGGCGAATTAGCTATTTGACGGCTAACCGGACGAATAAAATCATACTTGAGGGTAACTTCACCGACCAGATTGATGCGTTGAAATGTCCAGTTACAGCCAAGAGAAATACTGGTTGATCTATTCGAAACACTACTGGAGGTCATACTGGTTTCCGTACCCTTAAAGGCCAGCTCATAGTTAGCATTCGATTCGATTGTCAGATCGCTACCGAGATAAAACGTAGTGCTATCGGCCGATAATCCTTTGGGAGACAAACACACCTGTTTAGCACCAAAATATAAGGGCTGGAGATCGCCCATACGCGGTGTTTGCAGAATCAGATTAATATGGGCTCTGTCGGGCAGAAACGTCATACCGAATACCCCTACTCGGAGGGGGTCGTCGCCAACCTGGGTAGCTATACCAAAAGGAAGACTAATAGCCTCATCGCTGGTAAGCTGATCCAGAAACCGACTGGCACTTTGTAGTCCATCGAACACATCGCGAACAACGGGCAACGTACTGTAATCGATTCGAACATGCACTGCATCACCAAATGAGGCCCGAATCTCCCCAGGAATGAAACCCGCATCTTCGATAGCTTCGGCCTGCCCACCAACAGCCGTCAGCAGACCATTGATTCGACGAATTTCAAGGTTTGTAAAGCGTACGCGCACACGGCCCATTAGCCCATTATTACTAATTTTTATACTTCCCTCCCCGCTGTATTTTCCACCAGTGGGGAGTACATTGCCGTTTACCTTAATTCGGAAATACCCCATCTTGATCCGTGTTTCGTCGGCTAAAGGCTGGCTATATGCTTCTCCCTGTGTAGTGGCTACTGTAGCCGAGGTAGAACAGGCGCAGTCGGGGATTACGGCATCAAAATCATTGTCTGGATTAACTACTGCGACAGACTGATCGTCAACTAACGCTCGCCCATATACGAACACACAAACGGGGCTAAATCCTTTGTTGGGAAGATCGACCTGCTGCCCCATCTGGTTTTCGACCCGCACTGAAACCCCATAGCGATAGCCGAGCTGTAGCCCTGCCGTTATACCCTGACGTGGTGCGAAATGTTGTGGCAGTAAGTTTTCCTGAAACCAATATCCAACAATAGCTCCCGTAAATTCTTTTCGAACAACTATATCCGATGCGTCGGGGTTGTCCTGCAAAGCCTGTAATACCTGATTGGCATCACGCGTATCGTTTGGTAGCAATTCAACAACGTAGAGTGTAAACTTATAATTGCCATTGACCACCTGCCCGGGGGGGACCATCCAGTCCCAGGAAATGGGCAATTGCCAGGCAGTTAAAGCCGGATCAAAGGGTTGTAATGTATCAGGGCAGGGTACATTATTGATCGACCTCAATTGGGGAGACACCCAGGCATTAAAATCAAGAAATACGGAATTGCAAGTACGAATATCAATCAATTGCTGGTTCAGATTAACCGGAATGGTAGTAACGCAGAGTTCATACCGACCATCTGGTATAATCGTTTCAGGGTTATTAGCATAAAACTCAACCAGCGTTTTTTCCTGCCCATCCTGAAGCGTAACCGTGAATTGACTGACCGACAACTGAGCGACCAACTCCTCGGCCGTTTTCTGCACAAATTCGTTTGGCGACAGTGTAAGCGGAAGAACATCCTGATTGGATCGAATAGAAAAAGAGCTTGTCGAATGTTTTAATACAACCTGAAACTTTACGTCGATCTGTTGATTTGTTCGATTTCGTATAGTAGTGGTTACCTCATTGAATGCCCGTTGCACATCTACCAACAACGCCCGATAGGCACTTGGAGGTGGACTAACGCTCACATCAACCAATTGCTGGGCATGCCCGGAAATACCAATCAGGCAAAGCAGAAGCCCCATGAGGTACTGTTTGTAAAGACGGATCATGGAATAAGTGTTTTAGAAGCTGATTCCGTAAAGCAGATTACCACGTAATTCGGCGAAAGTCCGAAACTGGAGCCCGTCGGCCTGGAACCCATACTGGTTGTAGACATAAAATCCATTAACTGTCAGGTTCTGTTTCCCCTGTCGAATGGCAACACTTAGTCCGGTACTGATGAATTGTCCATCGGCCTGTCCATTGGCGGTACGTTTCTGATTAGAATGATTGAGTGTTGTTCGTAACTTACCATTGAACCACTGACGGCCCAGGTTGAGTGCTATGCCTACATTAGCGATGTTCCGTCCATACGATTCAATTGCCACATAACTACCCGAAACAGTAGCATTGATATGTTGAACAGGCCAGGTAAGATTGTAGGTTAAAGAGGCCAAATCAGATGATGCCGCCGTATATTGCCGCGTATATTGATTTTGATCATTCGTATTCTGATACGTACCAGACAAGGTTAGCCCATGACTCATTTGCCGGCTACTGAGTCGGTAAGCAACACTACCCGTATACGACGCATTAATTACACTAACCGCCAGTGAGTCGTTGAACGCATCACCAAATCCTCGAAACTGTCCCAACCCAAAGTTCGAATAACCTAGATTGACCTGTAGGGCAGGAGCAGGAATAAAACTTAGAGCAGCACTTCCAACGGTTCGATGGGTTGTAAAGCCTCGCAGTCCGCTGAGGTTATCGCGCGATACACCGTACGAACCACTCAAATTCAAGCGTCCCGCTAAAAACGAATAGCGAGGATTGATCGTAATCTGCTCCAGGTCATTCTGAAAGAAATAAGAACCTAGCGATTGATAGTCAGGATCGATACGCTGATAAACTAACCCAATGCCGCCTTGTCGTAACTGATAATTGGCAGCAACCTGCCCAGCTGTAAAAAAAGCCGTCGATTCATTAATCCATATCAGTTTATCAAGTCCCTGAATCGTAAATCTGGAATTGCCACGGCTCAGCAGGAGATTACGGGTAAGCAAACTGGCCCCAAGGTCAATGTCGAACGTAAGTTTATGTTTCCAGAAACCAAACTGACTATGGATACCAGCCGCTATATTTTCCATTGGCGTAACCAACGATTGACGTGAGGGAGCCTGAATAGACTTGACATCGTCTGTTGCTTTAAAGAAAGTCATATCCACATAGTCACCAGGCTTTCCATAACCTAGCTTCAGGGCATACCCTACTCTTCGGTACGTTGGCCGAACATACTGGCTACGTCCTTCAAGAGATACCGTATCTTCATTGACAGCCCGGTTGAATCGTCCGTATACTGCCCCAATTCGCCAACGGCCCGGCGTTAACTCTACGCCTGTACCCCAAAAATTAGCCCCGCCCAGCGTGTAGTTCGAGAACCGAATATTCCGATAGCCCAGATGTAACTTCGCCCATTTATAATAGGGGGATACACCGTACTGATTGAATGGTTGAGAAAACCGGCGTTCCTGCTCACTCACCACCAGCGAAAATGGCATAGCAACCCCATAGACGGTAATGATCGGCGATCCGGACAAATACCAAGATACTGGTTGACGCCTATTCGTAATACCGTTCGCCTGATAGAAGGTCAGACCTGCCGATAGGGATCCTCGTATACTAAAGGGTTTCTGCTGATGTAACCCTTGCAAGTTCTGCCCCTTTACATATAGGGAACTCCCCACAAAACAGACTGCCAGCAATAGAAGAGCCCGGATAATGTCTCTAATGAATGGTAAGAGCATGTGAAAAGGCAATTTTAATCTCTACATTTCTGCCGTTAGATTCGTATTAGGGCCCATGTAAGGCCTGAGCTTCTGTTACCCAATTGTCTTACTGGCAACTGGGTCCGTATTTGCCCGTTCGAGCTGGAATAAACTCTTTATTCCAGAGCAACACGTTCTGCTTCTCGTTTAGAGCCAGGTTCGAGTATGTGGTTTGCTGACCTTCTGGCGTCAGTACGAGTTGCACCTGACCGCTCGCTTCCTGCACACCCCAGGTACCCGTTTCAGTGACAGGGCCCTGATTATCGAAACTTGCCTGACCATAGTAGTTGTAATAACCACCTGGGCACAAGTCCATTTTTATCACGCGCGTAAAGCCACCGCTGTAGGACCGATACGTATGAAAATAATTCAGCCGAGTACCCGAAAGGATGCGTCGCCATTGTGAAACCACGTCCAATTCGGTACTGGCTTCACGATCATATACAACTAACTCGCCCCTATCAGCGCTGTCGCCCTGGGTGCAGTTAACAAAACACACAATACTGAACAGACCCAGAAGCCAGCTGGAAACGATTGCCTTACGAATAAGATTTGCGTTCATGGATATAGAGAATTTTAAATGATTGATGGAGAGTCGTGTCGATAGACCAGGAGATTGGCTACCAATTGTTGCATCAAAGTTCTCTACGTTTAGATCACGGCGCACCCACCAGATATGGTGGTATTTTTTTTTAGGTCACAAAAAAAGCCACTCGGTTGGGAGTGGCCTAGAACATGATGAGATCATGAAATCAATAGTCGTTTGGCAGGAAACGCAGTAAAGAAGCCCGTGTTGTGGCTAGTAGTAATAAAACGATTCCCCCTAACTGGCTCGTGTTGCGGAGCAAATACAACCGATAAAACTCTGTGGTATCTGTTCGGTATAGTTTTTCAAAAATAAATTCCAGAAAAAACTCTGCCAATGCAGGCATTAATAATCCCATACCAATCCAGAAATATGAATTTCTTTGCAACGATATTGTCACAGAAGTAGTCTGGTAAAAGCGATACAGAAACAGGGTGGTACTAGCGACCAAGAAACTGTTTTTTACTGTTGACGACAACGAATCGTAACCCTGGTAGCTTTTAAATACGAAAACCTGTATCAGCTCAAACAACACCAATCCATAAGCCAGAAACTGATAGGTTTTCTTTAACGATTCAGGCTTCAGTACATCCCTGAAAAATAAACTTAGAACAGCAAACTTGAGCACATAATCGATGGGTGAAAGAAAATTAAAATCCTGAATACCAATACGGCTCAAATAAGGAAAAATAACCTTCACGAACTGATACTGCCCACTCAGTAATATAAATCGAGCGAGCAGTTCTATGGCAACAAAAACCGCACTGGCATACACAAACCAGAAAAAATAAGGTGTAGCAGCTAGTAGGTATGTCCGCTGCTGATAGGCCAGATAAAACAGCACAAACGTATAAAAGCTGGTCAGCAAACCAGACTGATCAATCAATTTGGCCTGTTCACCTTCTTCTACAACCGCCAGATAGGGTGCAATCAGCGATAGAACAACGATTAGGCCCAGCACAAGCTGACCAATACGCTTCCTGCCACTTATACCTTCAGAACGTAACGTTAAAACGGGGTAGATGAGTCCGACGAATACTATAGCCAGAAACCCGAGTAAAGCATACCATTGCTCAAATGTTTTGTAACTCATTAGGCTTCATAGCTGGCCGGAATACGCGTAGGAAAATGGGTTTCTGTAGAGTTATGGTGTAGAAAGACAACAAATTGCCCACCGTCATATTGCCCCAGCCGACAAACACATTCCTGAATCTCTATGAGCGCCTGCCTGAAAGTAAGCAATGGGGCTTTGGTTTGAAACGAATTGACGGGTTTGTCCATGCCTAATAGTAGCGTCGGTCCTATCTGATGCTCATGTGCATTCGGAATAGCCGTATTGCCTGACAATGGAGTTATGTCAAGCCTAAATCGATCTGCAACTTCTGTACCCGAATGCTCACTCTTTATTATTCTAAACGCCAGCGTATGTACCTGGTTATCGAACATAAGCGGAGTTATGAGTATACCGTTATCATCAAGATTGCGAATAAATTCCTTGTGCCTGTCTTCTCGAGAGTAAGGATAGCCTCGAAGCGTATCTATAGGAGAAAAAAAATTATTGGCATTTTCCCATAAACTAGGCATGTTTTCATCTAACATCTCGCCCAAACATTCAAGTTTTTCTTTCATTGTTACCTATTTTTATTTTTTAGTCCTTCACACCAACTTGCCCTCAATAGCTTTTGCCACTGCCTCAGGGGCAGAGTTGACGTGTAATTTTTCGTAAATATTTTTCACATGCCAGTGTACTGTATGATAACTCAAACAGCAGGCATCGGCAATCATTTTATAGCTCATTCCTTTTACCATGCAGCCCAACACATCGCGTTCGCGGTCGGTCAGGGCTACATAGGTAGGCTGTGCCTGTACAAACTGATGCTGAAACATGGTCAGTACTTTGGCAGCAATAGTTGGCGACATATGCGCTCCCCCACCCGCAACATCCCGAATGGCCTGTAGCATTACATCAGGATCGGGGCTTTTCAGTACGTATCCTGAAGCTCCTCCGCAAATAGCTGCAAACACCTTATGTTCATCCTCAAACACGGTCTGCATCAACACTTTTGTGTCGGGATAAGCTAGTTTTATATTCTGCAGCGCTTCGATACCTGAAATACCCGGCATCTGAATATCCATCAGCACGACATCGGGTTTATGCTTTCGAATTTTGGCCACAGCCTCGTTAGCGTCGCCATAAGAGCCCGCCAGAAACACATCGTCCTGACTGGCCAAAAACAGGCTCAGGTTTTGCCGAAAACTTTTGTTATCCTCAAACAGTACGATACGAATCATGATCGTTTCGGAGTCATTCGTTTATTGACCAAAGGTCTGCTGGTTTTCGGTTTTTAACCCCCACCAATTCTGGCGGTTTCTTATAACTCGGGCACCACTATCGAAATTCGACAGCCACTACCAGACGACGTGTCAATGGTCAGTTCCATAAAACTTTCAGCAGCTCGGTTCCGAAAATTTATCAGACCGTTGCCATCGGTCTGTTGGCTCAAATTGAAGCCAATGCCATTATCGGCAATCAACCAATGAAGCCCGGTGCTCGAGCGAGAAATCAGCACTTGCACTTTGGTTGCCTGCGAATGTTTAGCAATATTATTGATGGCCTCTTTAAAAATCAAATACAGGTTCCGGCGCTGTTCCATGTTAATTTTCAGGCTTTTATCAAACGGTATCTGATTGTCGAACTGTAACGCAATATCCCGGGCAGTCAGTACCTGAAAGGCAAACGAACGCATTTTTTCGAATAGCTTATCGGGGGAATCGTTGTCGGGATTAATTGTCCAGACTGTATCACGAATGGTATGAATTGTTTCTTCCGAATCTGTTTTTATTGTGTCGAGCAACGCTACCACGTCGGCCTGAGTAACATTCATTTTTCGTTTAACCATGTTGGTTGCCATAGCGATGCTACTCAATGTAGCGCCAACTTCGTCGTGCAGATCAGCGGCAATTCGGTATCGTATCGACTGTACTTTAAGCTTCTGGCGGAAGTTATACAACATAAAAAAGTACATGGCTGCCCCCAGCAACAATACAGCATACACAAGTATAGCCGGAACGAACCACCACTCCTCCGTTAGCTCACGTTCTACCGAAACCCGCACCCGCACCTGGCCCACCACCTGATTACCTTGAAGCGTTCGCACCGCCAATACATATTCATTGCCATCCAAATTCGTGTAACGAGCAATAGGATACTGACTATAGATCCATTGACGATCAAACCCTTCCAGTTTATACTGATACATCCGTCCGGGTTTAGCCCGAAAAGTAAATGTTACGTCGTTAGCGAGCGCATCCAGCCGAATGGGTTGATTAGGTCTATAAGAGAGGGGCTTTCCATTAACTATTACACCCTGTACGGAAACCTGAGCACAAAGATTTCCGACAAGCAATACCATACATATCAATATGCCAAAACGTCCGTACCTTTTGCGCATAATCAGTCCATAACTACCCCAAAACCGGCAACTTATCATTAACAGGCACAAGTTTCCACACGTTGTCGCTCCGTTCCAGACGGTTTACGTCTACATTATGCTATACCGTCGGAACAAGTGGTTTCTGGTTGCCAACCAGTGGATTTTCGCTGCTAATAAACAGCCTGTTATGTCGAAAAACCAACAAACTTCAGTCATTCCTGCGAAAAGTTATGTCCACAAACAGGCTATTTATAAGTTCATTCGTCAGCAGATAGCGAGCAGGGTTATAGAATTCAGCCACAACAGTAGTCACATTATTTTTTATGGCTTCAACAATCGGGTAATCAAACAAAATGGCATTACGGCTAAAACTAAACCCGGCGACTTCCATAAAAAAACGACTCAAATTAGCTTCGAGTCGTAACAACAGACTGTTTTGTCAGATACCGGACTTCTGCAATCTCTAGTATCTAATTAGCCCCATACTTAGGAAAGCTGACTGGCAAAACGGGCGCTATCCCAGTTGATATCGACATGCGTAATACGGTCGGATGGATCGAAACGAAAAACAAAGACGTGATCGCTATTGAACGTATGGCCTTTGCTGGGGATACCCATAAACTCGTTGGCCTGCGTACCAAAAATAGTGACCTGACACGTAACCACATCACCTTCAGCGGTAATGGCATCAACTGTATTATCAATATTTGGGAAGCAATCCATAATCAATTGCCAGACGTTTTTACCAAACTCCCAGAAAGTTCCTTTCCCATCGTTGCCAAGCGGTATGAAATGAACGGTTGCATCGGGGGTAGCGAGATTAATCATTCGGGCGGTATCGAGATCACTATAAGCCTCGAAAAATGCCAGGCAAGCTCCTTTTCGGGTTAATTCAGCTACAGATTCCTGTTTTAGCGTTTCCATGATTATGAGAGGTGTTATGTTTTAAAATTAAAAATAGATAGGCTTCAGTCTTGCGGAACTATTTTCCAGCCGTTTCTTTCGGGTAGTTAGCGTGTGCTTTCACCTTGCGAATCTGACGTAAATGCCGATCGACATGGCCCCACTGGAAAATGTACACCTGGTGCATATTACGAGGGCTATCGGTCCCTGTCAACTCAAACTGCGCTCGCATATCAGCCTGGGTTTTTTCCACAAACGAAATCGTTTGGTTACGCAGCTTCAGGAAAAAAGTTAGATTGTTCTTACCCTCAATAAAACCTGTAGGCCGTGAGAAATCGGGCGATACATGCGGGGTATCTTCCATGATCCAGTCCGCATAATACTGATCAGGCTTACTGGTCTGATTTAGTTCGGGCTGCGGTTTACTACGGCTCCCCATACTCACTTCCCGAGCCCAGATTATTTCCCACAAAGCGAGGTGTTCCACAATTTCGCCGATACTCCACCGATCAGGCGACTCTTTGAAACGCCACTGCGCCGGACTCAGGTTTTCGGTTTCCTGTATGATCAGATCACGGGTTCGTTTGAGGTTATCAACCGTATATTGCCGATCGGCCTCAGTCCAGAGTTTTGTCGTTGTGGTAGTTTGTGCCCGCAATGGGCTGCTGAGCAGCGCTATAACCCAACCCAGGTAAGTGATTTGTCGGATGGTAAAAAAGTGTACCATTGTCCAGTAGTTCTTCATCGTATTGCTGTGTGATTGATGAGTCAAAACTACAGGGCTATTCCATGGCCTCATTGTAAAATTGCGACATTCTGCTGCCTGCCGCGAAGCGCTTCTATCCAGCAAGCAATCAATGGGAAAATTGCTCCGACAGATACTGCGTTAACTCAAGGTTATTCCGGACATAGAGCGAGGGGTTCTTACCCGTAAATGCTGTAAACTCTTTAATGAAATGCGACTGGTCGTAATAACCGCATCGGTAAACCAGGTCCTGCCAATCATTGATTTGCCAACGTTGGCTGGCCAGTTCGGCACACATATAGCTAATCCGTCGGATGCGTGCATAAAATTTAGGACTCACACCAATCCGTTGCAGAAACTTCCGCTCAAACTGCCGACGGCACAGAAACGCATCTTCGATCAGCCCGCTTAAACTTACATTTCCCCGATTCGTCACAATCAGGTTAGCCACATAATCGATGCGGTCGGGCTGAAGATTGCGTCTTACCAACTGAAAAGATAAAAATTGCTCAATACAGGCAATTTGTGCCGAATGGCTGGGGGCTTCGGCTAGTTGCTCAGTTACGTGATGAACAGATTGCTTCAGGACATCTGTTAGTGCAATGCGCTCATCGGTTAACTCAACCATCGGTAAACCAAAGAGGCTTCCTATTCCTGCCGGGCGGAAAACAATCCCAAGCATATGGATTTGGTTGGGCAAATAGAGTCGGTATTGATGAGTTGCCTGCCCGGTCATAAATGCCGTAGGAACTACCTGAATCGAATTTCGTTGCGTAGTACCTACCGAATAAGGAGCACCCAGATTAAAGACAATCGAGCCAAATCCGGTCGGTGGTGATTCTATAACAGCGGGCTTACTTACGGGTAACGCCCAGGTAGTTGCATCAGGCTTATTTTCCCAGATATAATAACATTCCACAAAAGGAGCCAGATGAGGAGCCGGAAAATATTTCTGATAAAACATGGGTGTATAGCCTGGTCAACGATAATCTACTAGATAGCTATTTAACGATATATATCTGATAAATAGCTATCAAACGGTCGCTGAAACAGAAAACACCAATTTTACTCACCGCAAAACCTGATCCCTATCGAATCCGGCATTCCGAAAATATATCCTAATTTGCCTTTCTTTTACCAATAGCACTGTATTGTGTATTCGTCTGTCGTGGTTTCTTAAAGCTGGGAAAGCCAGAAACAGACCTTAAAAAATAAGGCCGATTCATAGAATCGGCCTTATTCATTACGCATGTTGTCGGGCGTGTTTGCCTTCTCGAATCTCTTCAATCATCTTTCGATTGAAGGCCGGAATATCGTCTGGTTTCCGACTTGTTACCAGGCCCTGATCGGTCACAACTTCCTGATCGACCCAGTTGGCTCCGGCATTTTTCAGGTCGGTCTGAATCGATGGGTAGGACGTAAGTTTCCGACCATTGACAACCCCCGCTTCAATGAGCATAATGGGTGCATGACAGATAGCCGCTACTGGCTTTTGATTTTCAAAAAAATGTCGGACAAACTGAACAGCCTTTGGCTCCATTCGTAGATTGTCCGGGTTCATAACCCCACCTGGCAGCAGCAGGGCATCATACTGAGCTGGGTCGGCACCTGCCAAAGGCAGATCAACCGGAAACGTATCGCCCCAATCTGTATGCTCCCACCCTTTTACATCGCCCCCTTTCGGAGCAATCAGGTGCGTAGTGGCTCCGGCATCCTGTAAGGCTTTGCGGGGCTCTGTCATTTCGACCTGTTCAAATCCATCGGTCAGCAAAATCGCTACCTTCTTCCCATCCAATCGTTGCTGCGTTTCCATTGTTTTGTTGAGTATTTAATTCTCTGGTATAACTATAGAATCAATCGAAAGTTATCAAAATGAGTTGGTGATTTGTTAATGGCAAGTCATTAAAAACGTATCAGCTTCTGGCTACTATACTGACCATCAGCCGTTAACTGGAGGATATATTCGCCCGGCGACGAAGGTAGTGAATGGGCTGGCAACGTTTCCTGATGCTCTCCCATCGATTGATCCGGTCGGGTAAATCGCTTTATAATTCGCCCGCTGGCATCGGTTATCGTCAATAAAACACTGGCACGCTTAGGCAATCGATAGCGTACAGTAATATCGCTTGCTGACGGATTGGGCTGAACGATTACCTCAAATTCAGGCGTTGGTTCTACGCCCAGCACCTGTACATCCATTGTCAGAATGGCGCTATCCATCCACTCCAGGCGGTTTTTGACCCAGGTTTTCAGAAAGTTGATTTCTTCCTGATAGGTTTTGCCGACAAAGCTATTGGGCCAGACATAGACGCCCAAAATAGGCCAGCGCTGAAAATTACGCCCCTGGGCCTCAGCCAGTACATTAGCTACTGAATCGACATAAGCCTGAACACGCTCAGTTTTCAGCAACCCTTTTCGGAGCGTCTGGTATTTGGTCCGTACAGCCTTCGAAAAGCGGGGATCGCTCAGCAGTCGATACCACCAGAAGGGAACCGGATAAGGATCGTCTCCGCAGATTTTGTCATAGGTATACGACCAGCCCTGATACGAATTACCATTGCAGTAATTGGCGTTACCGTAGGCCAGGTTAAAGTCCCAGATCGGTCCCATCACCATCCGTCCATCTTTTGAATCGCGATCTTTATAGAAATAAGCACTCAACCGATACCCATCCAGATTATGCGCCACTTCGGTCATAAGCATATAGTCGACAAAGGAATCATCATGAATGTATTTTCGGTACCCGACTGCCGAATCCTGGTATTTCGCGCCAGCCAGTGTATTCTCAAAATCGGTTACAAACTGTTTGGCATACTGGTATTGCGGCTCGGTCACCTCATCGATTTTGGGTTTGTCAATCTGAATTGGAATCGCAATACCATTGGTTTTGTAGGGCGAATCCCAGTCGCGTGAATCGGTTCCGGTGTATTTGTCAATTTTGAAAATATATCCACCCGTTACCGCATCGCCTGTGTTATCGGAGGTTTTAATGCTGGTGATATTTACCCGATTTTTATTCCGTTTGATCTTTTCCATCAGCATATACACCCCATTGTAGCTCCCATTCAATACCACTTCACACAGGCGAAAACGAGGTGTATAATAAGCACTTAACTGCCGATTAAGATCGTAAGTAAGCGGCTCCCGAATCAGCGATTTATCGTTATACATGGCATTGAGCACCCAATCCGATTCGGAAGGCATACCCAGAACCGACGCATTGACGGAGTTTACACCCGACGCATCCCGTAACTCGAATCCATACGGTTTTTTAGGAAAGCTCTGCGACGATGACCCCCGAAGTTCGATACCAATTTTGCTGGTAAATGTAGGCGTATCCGTCAAGGTGTTGCGTTTGCCCGAACCATTGTCGATAATCGCCAGATCAGCTACGATTTTCGGATCATCGACAATGGTTTTATTGCCTGTATTAATGATGACAATGGGCAGATTCGACGAGGTAAAGGATTGTCCAAGTGCCGAAATCCCAAGCAGTTGTAAGCAAATTGTCCAATAGTAAAGCGACTTCATAGTGGCGTAGGCTAAACGGGTCTATTTTAAAAACACCTTTTTAGACCGTCTCCTCCTTATAAAGCAACAATAGGCTATCGAATACTAGCACGAATCTTAGCTACTTAGTTACCAATAGTCAGTTTACCGCCATTTATATAATTGACTTTACCCTTCAGGTCGAGCCCTTTAGCCTGTACAGTCGCGTCGATGGTCACAATGTGGCCCGGCTGGACAAACGCCTGATCAGTGATTGTCGGAATACGGCCGCAAGCCCAGGTAGCGGGATCATTCCAATTGCCTGATTTTACACTGGTTACCTGATCGGTGTAGCAACTGGCCTGCGACAGCAGTCGGATATAAGCCCCCTGCGAATAAATAGCCGGTTCGTTAAGCTGCCAGGAATTTTCAGGATAACTTGTGTTCCAGGCTTTATAGGATTTCTGAATCGGCTGGTTTTGTGGCGGACTGATTACAGGTCCCGAATAAGCAGCATCGGGCGCGTAGGTTGGATTAGCTCCACCCATCAGATAGCCCGGTGGCGGATTCAGGTCGAAAACAGTTCCGTCGGCAAACCACGAATGGTACATAGTCGGGGCCGAAAATTCGCCACCATAGGCGCCCATATTGGTCAGGTAACAGTAAGCCGTCGGATTGACGCCATGCAGGTAATGAATGAATCCCATGCCCGCATCCCGATAATTGGTCTTATTGCCCGCATCCTGATTATAGACATTCATGGTGAAGAACATATTCCCCTGATGCGACTTAGTTTCATTACTGCCCCAGGTATAATTGTCATTTTTCAGAAAGGCCCGGTACGCATCCGATTGATTCAGATACGAAGGCAGATTGTCCGAATTACCTGTTTTCAAACTTCCGGAATAGGTCGATAAAATGGCATTTTTAACACTGGTTGTAGCTCCGGCAGCGCGGGTGTAGTAGAGCAGCGCATCCTGGTAGGTGGCCTCAAACGGATAGGCAAAACTCCATTGCATCAAATGCACCTGACTGTAGTTCGCATCGAAGAATGTCTTATAGGTATTGTCGCCGGTCAGAACGTACAGGAAAGCCGCTGCCGCTACACGCCGGGCCAATCGATCATTGTCAGTATAGGTGGCCGCCACACTCTGAAAACCAGCATTATTGAACAAGACCGATGGGTTGTTGCTGGCCCAGTTGAACGCATTGATAGCCGCCGTCTGAAGCGTACTTCCATAGCTTTGCATGGTCGGATTACCCAGTGATTTAAACTGAATAGCAGCCAGGGCGAAAACAGCCGCTCCGGTGGCCGTTGCATCCGTACTGGCAGCTCCGTACCGACGTATATGGATATCGGCACTGGGTGGCGAGGTAGCACTAAAATCCGTAACCGATACTTTATGCAGTAATGAACCATCGGTCTGCTGCATCCGCAGAAGCCAGTCGAGTTCCCATTTTACCTCGTCAAGCAAATCCGGCACCCCATTCCCCGATTCTGGCAGGTTAAAATCGTCGGTCCAGACCGCCGGGTTTTCCTGATAGGCTAGCAACATATCCACCAGGGTGCCGTAGGTAAACGGAATGTATTTGTTATAATCGCCCGCATCGAACCAGCCACCCCGTACGTCTTTCGACGTAGCTGCCGACGTATTGCTCACCAGCCGACAGTCGGTGTCCTGCTGCGTTCCCAGAAAAGCCGCACCATCGGTCCAGGGGCTTTGGGCATAGGGCGTTTGTTTGGCAAAGCCGCTTCGCTGGTAAAAAAAGACACGCATCGCCTGTTTTAATACAGTCTGATAAACGGAATTGCCAATATCAAATGAATACGATCGCTTGTTCTGCCCTACATCGTACACATAATAGGTTCCAGGAATCTGTAAGGCCGAAAAATCGAACCACCAGACCTTATCGCCCGACTGCGTATGGGTAGCGCCTGCACTCCACGAGGTAGGTGTTCCCGTAAACACCACCGCATCGTTAGCTGCGTTCCGAATCTGATACGTGCCTGATGGCGTAAACGGTTCGCCTGAATTATAACCTGTTTGCGGCTTACTGATAACAGCCACTTTTTTAGCCAGTGGCAAATACCCAAACTGATCGACTTTGATGTGGTAATCGACTTCCGGGAAGCTGCTCAACTGATAGTTTTTAACAAAATTCCAGATCGTCTGGGCGACGTTGAACTGCGTACTCCAGCCGTGCGTAGCATCTTTGGTCATCAGTAAAACCACCTTTTTGCCCGATCCACAAAACGTCAGCGAATCGACAGTAGGATTAAAAGCCGTGGTCGTGTACGAGCTCCAGTTATTGCAGTTCATCCCGGCATAGTTCGATAGCGGCCAGGCATAAGCTGGTGTTTTTGGATAGGGTACAATCGGGGGCGTTACGGTTGGGTCGCCTGCGCTATGGATGTGCAGTACAGGAACGGACGTATACGTACCTGCCGAAAAATACGTGTTTGAATAGCTGTTATTAACCCACAAACTAGCGGCTACAGGTGCGAAAGCCGCGATCTTATTCGCCAGTGCCATACTGAGGAAATAGCACATATATCCCCCACCCGAATGCCCCGTTACATACACCCGGTTGCGATTGATGCGGTAGGTTTGGGTGAAGTAATCAATTAGATCGGACGTAAATCGTACATCATCCGGCGCATTCGGGTCAGCCGGACTGGGGCCATTGGCATCTCCTGCCGATCCGAAACCAGGAGCCGTATCGGCATATTTGTTGAATTGAATACTCCCTCCCACCGTTACGGCATCTGGGTAGACAACCAGAAAATTTTGGGTATTGGCTACTGCATCCAGCCCAGCATACGATTGAAAGCCAGCGCCTGTACCCCCATCGCCATGAAAGGCAATCACAAGGGGTAGATTATCCTTCGGAATGTTTGCAGGAAGATGAAAGGAAAATGTCCGAGTTCGACCACCAGACACTAGATTGCCAGAACCATTCACCGGACTTTGCGCCCCAACTTGAATAGCCACCAGCACCCATACGAACGAAAAGAGAAGCCTCACCACGTTCATGCCCGTCCTTGTTTGTTGAGATTCAATCAGTAGTTCAACGCCTGATAGATTGTAAATAAGCAAAAGCAGACATTTAACGAGTAATTTTCTATGTAAGCGGTCGTGGATTTATTGAAATAAGAGCAGCTCGTTTTCCATCTGATTTTGAAACAAGACTTTCTTCGCTACTTCTTGACTTCCAGAGTGGCTATCTAATGGATATGACGTCTAAACTCGGGAACGCTCATAGTTAATGCACTTTTGCTCAATGCTTAATCAAGTCGTTATCTGAAGTCCTATAAATTAGTATCGATAAGAAGTATAACTGTCCTCTATGGCAAAACGTCCATTACAATGGCTGAAAGGTTTTCGATTTGTTTATAAGCCTAGCAAATCTTTTCTTAATTGCATGAACAATGCTTTACAGAAAGAATATACAGAAATTACAGGGAAGGAATTTGATATTCTTTACCTATTTGCCGAACGCCCTGAAGATTTGGTTTACCTGCCCACTGAACATGCTGGAGTTCTGAAAGCTAGCATCGAAGTCTATAAACGTAATTACTGGGGAAACTGCCTAATCGGATGGCGTCCCAAATTGATGGATCGTGTTGTAAAGCCGGGAGACGAAATCAAGGAGGGTGAAGTTGAATTCAAATGGATTGAATTATCGCTACCAGTCATTCCTGAGACAACTTCGGTTAAATCCGATTTAGCCAAACGCTTGGGGTTAACAATAAACTATATTCTTAAAGAAGACAATCCAAGCGATCTGGATATTGAACTTTGGCTGCAGCTTGCTGACCCTTCAATCATAAAATCGCTTGAACAACAGTTGGCTGTCCTACAAGCGAACTGGAATGAGCAAGCCGACCAGGATACCACCCGGCAAAAAGGATACATCCATTCGGTATCACTTGCACGAGAAGAAGAGGGTGAGTATGTGTTTCAGATAGATCTAGGTTCGGCTTCTACTGAAGGATTAAAAGTAATACTCAATGAACTCAACAATCCAAAGTGGGGAATAACACAGGTTGAGATCATTTAATATGAAATCACCAATGGCACAACGACCGCTTAAATGGCTATCGGATTTTGAATACCGGTATAAACCAAGCCTCTCTTTTCTAAACTGTATGGATCAGCAGTTGCGGTACGAATACACACAACTAACCAATAAAACGTTCGATGTACAGTTCTTATTTATTGAATTTCAGGATGACTTACAATACATTAATGACCCAAACGAGGCTTTATTAAAAGCAAGTCAACGGTACAAAGGGAATTACCCAGGAGAATGTATCATTACATGGAGGCATAATTTTGAAGATAGATTTGTCCTTCCTGATGAAGAAATTCAAATAGCTGATATTGCCTTCAAGTGGAGAAAATTAGTTTGTCCCGATCTGTCTTTTCTGACAACAAAACCATCTAATTCAATTAGTCAGCGTTTAGGGTTAACATTAAGCTATATTCTTAAAGAAGATAGCCCAAGCGGTTTAGATGTCGAATTACGGTTGCAACTTGCTGACCCTTCAATCGTAAAATCGCTTGAACAACAGCTTGCTGTCCTACAAGCGAACTGGAATGAACAGGCCCTCCAGGATACCACCCGGCAAAAAGGATACATCCATTCGGTATCACTTGCACGAGAAGAAGAGGGTGAGTATGTGTTTCAAATAGATCTAGGTTCAGCAGCAAACGAAGGATTAAAAGTAATACTCAATGAATTCAATAACCCAAAGTGGGGAATAACGCAAGTTGAAATTGTTTAACTAAACAGAGCCGGGTTTGCGACCCGGCTCTGCTCATTTTTACTGCTTCAAAATTCGTTTTCGGAACACCTCATCACCCATCCTGATTTCGACGAAGTAAACTCCGCCGGGTGAACTTCGTAAGTCAAGTTCCTGCTGGAAGACATCGGTGGTTTTCTGATAATTCTGGTGGCTGAGTTCGGCTCCATTTATGTTTCGGACGCCTAGCGTCAAGGCTCCTCGCAGCGGGCTGCTGAATGATACCATCATCTGGCCGTCGCTGGGGTTAGGCGTAATCTGTAGGGCCTGCTCAGCCAGTGGGGTTGTCGAGGTAACGGTACCTGTCCGGACATTGACGGTCACGACGGCGCTTGTGCTACACAAATCCAGTCCCGAACCCGTAACCGTATAGGACGTGGTTTGGGTAGGGCTGGCCACTACCTGCGCACCTAGCGTTGTGTTGAGGCCGGGACCACTCCAGGTGAAAATACTGGCACCACGCGCGTTCAGGGTAACGGTCTGGCCGGGGTCAATAAAGATGGACGAAGCGGCCACTTGTACCGAGGGCTTCTGCCCTACCCGACCGGCAATATTATGTGCGACGTTCAAACCTAGGCTATCGGCATACCGAATCCAGTTGCCCTGCTGGCTAAGCCGCCACGACGTTGCTTCCAGCGATTCACCATTTCTAGTTGTCACCAAGGCAACCGTATCACCCGATGCATAAGGAAGCAGAATACCGATATGGAAAGGCAAGCCACTCAACGGAAGGCTCTTATCAAAAGTTACGGAGGTAGCACGGTTATTCGCTACATCGTTCAGAATATCCCGCAAGGGAACATCTTTCTGCCCCAGAATAGCCCCCGGCCCACCCTGGAATCCACGGCCATTCCAAACGGTTACGGTTACGACCGATTCGGTAGCGGCTCCTTTGGCGGCCTTGGCAACCCCAAATTTAAGCGTAGCTCCTGACAAGTTATTGTAAGCCAGCTTATTGGCAAAAAATTCCGAAACGGCTTGGCTCTTGTGACTATTCTGCCCGGCTACATAGCCCGTTCCACCCGTTTCGCGGAGTATGGTAGGGGTACCGTTGAAGTTGGTAATATCCGAACACAGCCCGGAATTCAGTACTTCGATGTATTCGGTACGCACCAGCGGGTCCGACTGACCGAGCGCATTCGTCGTTACGAGTGTTACTTTAAACTTACCCGGCTGCGTATAGGTAACCGTCGGATTCTGGTCAGTTGATGTGGACGGCGTACCGCCTTCAAAGGTCCATAACCACGAGGTCGGAAAATTTTCCGATAAATCCGTAAACTTAAGCTGTCCACCCAACAAAACCTGCTGGTTATCGACCCTGAAATTAGACTTTGGCCGGGCGGCCACCTGCGTACCGCATACGTTGGACGATAACAGCGACAACCGCCGGGGGCTCAGGGCCATAACCGCCCGAATCCGGTCTTTCTGGTTCAGCGTGAAAATATTGGAGCAGGCATCGTTGGAGTAATCCATGTAGTTCTGCACCATGTTTGTCGATCCACAGCTTACCCGACCCACCTGACAGCCATTACTGGCCGAAGCCTGTGGCGGGGTATCGGCGCAAAAGTCGTCGCCACAAACGGCATCGCCCCAAATGTGCCGCAAGCCCAAGAAGTGGCCTGTTTCGTGCGTCAGGGTACGGCCCAGGTTGTAGGGCGACTGAAGTACCGGGAAGGTTCCTTTATCGGCACTTCCGAAGGCTTTGTAATAAATTACAACTCCATCCGTACTGGCTGGCGAATCGGTCGGGATACCGGGCAGGTTCGACTGACTAGGGAACTGTGCATATCCCAACAATTGCCCGTTTACGGAAGGCTCATTCAGATCAAGTACCCAGATGTTGTAGTATTTATCTGGATTCCAGTAAGTACTCGGCTTTAATACACCTTCGATACTGGCCTGATCCCAGGTGGTTCGATTGCCGTTGTACCGATCGATACCTGGCTCAGCCATCGGTTGCCCTTGAGGGTTTACAGCGGCCAGACAAAATTCGATTTCAATATCGGCCCCCACCGGATTGTCATTAAACCCACGCGTACCGGCTTTCCGGCGGTAATCTTCGTTCAGTACGGCCAATTGTGATTGCACCTGCGCCTGACTGATGTTTCGACCCGTCCCAACAGTTTCGCCATTATGCACTACGTGAACAATAACCGGAATCGTAATCACCGTAGCGGCTGCCGTCCGGTTGTTGGCCATTTGCTTTTTGAGCGCAATCATTTTCAACTGCAACTCCCGTTCAAAATCGGCAAGCGAACCCAGTTGCGGATTTTTGGCCCGACGAACACTATCCATATACATGGTTCCGCATTTCTCAGGGGCCTGAGCACGTAGGCTGGTTGCGAATAAACCCAGTAAGGTTAGGCTAAGTATAAATCGAAACATATGCCTATTTGGTCGTAACAGGAGTAAACGTAAACTGGTAGCTGGCATCAATATCCGGGAAGTAATACTGAACGGTCATTGACGTACTGGTCAGGTTCTTAATTACCCAGGGATATATACCATTTAATATAGGTATATAGAATTCCAGGGTTGCATTGGCATTGACTAACGTCCAAGAATCAGTCAGATAAATATCGGGATCGGAAGCGCTACATTTAGTAGGCCCTTCACTGGCCTCAAACTTTCGTTCCGCATTGGCATAAAAGGTCAGATAATCGTCGTAAATGCAAGGCGCTATATTACTTTGATTTACAGGGATCACGCCCGATGCATTCCCTGCGTCGATCACCTGAAAGGAGACCATCTTCCAGGTTTTCTTGTCGGTGCCTGTCAGCAGTTGCGAATACGTCGGTGGTTTGGGTTCTATTTTTTCCGAACAGCCTCCCAGTATCCAGCCGATAAATCCTGGGATCAATAAGAAGCGTATAAACTGTCGCATAGGTAAAGCTTGTCAACTAGTCTGTAAATAGTTCTGTAACAGGTCCTCACTGGGGCGTATAGGTTTGTACGTAATTCAGTGTCGTATCTTTACCTGTACTTTGCTTAATAGTAAACTGAAGGTTTAGGGTAATCACCCGGTTTTTGGGATTCCAGGCACCTGTACCCTTAATCGTATCGGTTGATCCTAGTTCAGCATTGTTTTGAGTCGGTATGGTAAGCGAGTTATCCCCATTATCGACGAAAGTGAGCGTTGGCTTGATCGCATCAAAGCTAAGAAGACCAATATTCCAATTACTTAGCACATAGTTTTTACAATCGGTACTAGTAATCTGTACGTTCGATATAGTGGCCGTTTGAGGTCCGGTTTGCGTACTAAATACCTGCGTTCCTGTATAGGACCCACCCAGCAGGCAATCGTCCTGAATGATGAGGGTGAACTGCTTGCCAATCACCTTTTCGCCACTCCCAAAACCCACCTGCAATGAACTAGGTTGTACGCCGGTTATGGTAAACGTCACGGTCGATGACTCCAGGATATTGTTGGCGTTGTTGATCAGTTGCAATACAATATTGGCCTTACTAGACTTAGCCGGAATAGTCACGGTACCTTTCTTACTAGCAAAAAAGTACTCTTTCCCTTCACGTGCCGTTCCGCCAACGGTGTAATTGATGGTAATGGCCTGATCCAATTGCGGCCCGGCATTGTGTACCTCTATATTGATCGGCTGACTGTAGCTCTCCTTATAGGTCAAACTATCTTTTGTAAAACGAACATAGTAGGGGCCTTCAAAAATACGGTCAACATCGCTCGTTTCGCAGGCAAATACACCCAGCGTCAGCACGATTACGACTCCGAACAACCCACGTAGTTTATTGATTATCATGACGTTTCGATTCGTTAATGATTAATACCCTGGATTCTGGGCTCCCTGTAGGCCGGGGTTACGTAAAATTTCCGATTGTGGTATAGGCCATAATTCATATCGACTATTCCAGTTGGGCGAGAAAGCCGACATCACAGCCTGTGCCCGTCCCGTCCGAACCAGATCGTACCAGCGGTGCCCCTCGAATGCCAGTTCATACTGACGCTCCCGCTCTATAGTCAGCAGAATATCAGCTTGTGCCGTGGCTGTTACAGCAGTGCCCTTGGCCCGCGTACGCAACACATTGATATCTGAAACGGCACCTGTCGTACCGGTTAGCTTATTCTGCTGAGCCCGCGCTTCAGCCCGGATCAGGTACATTTCTGCCAGGCGGAACACCACAATATTGGCGTTGTTCTCGATAGCTGTGCCATACTTTCGAACCGTCCAGCCATTGTCATTCCCCTGCTGTTTTGTCGCGTCGAAGGAAATCGTTGCCACACGAGTGCCTGATTCTAAGGAGTTGAGATTAATTACTACCTGATCCGATGGAATCACTTCCCGACGGGTAACAAATAAGGTATTTAGGGTAGCCGGATCATCATTTTGCGTATATCCCACTTCGAAGATGGATTCAGCCGTAAAGTTCTGTTTGACGATGGTATTGTAATCGGGCACCAGCGAGAACTTACCCGAGTTAATCACCAGCGATGCATAGTTTTCTGCCTGGGCGTAGTTTTTCTGATACAGATAAAACCGGGCCAATGCCGCCTGTACTACCCGCTTCGACAAATAAGCCACTCCCGTCGATGAGTCGTCGGGCAAATCGGCCAGGGCAGCCTGATAATCAGCCAAAACTGCTGCCAGAACCGTAGCTTTAGCCGTCCGGCTGATATTTCGGTTCGTTGTCTGGTCGGTAGTCGTTACCAGTGGAATATCGCCAAAGGTGTAGACACCGTAAAAATTCGCCAGTCCCCGCAGAAACTTGGCTTCGGCAGTCAACTGTTTTCTGGCATCATCCGTTACACCCGTCACAGTAGGCAGCCGTTCCAGAATAAAATTGGCGACATACACGCACCCATAAATAGCGCCCCAAAATGTAGTGACATCGGAGTTGGTAGCTGTAATCTGTTTCGTACCAAATTCCTGATAGGAAGCGAATGTGCCGTTATGCTTGATATGATCGGCCGTGAAGTCACCCGCAATGACAATCGAGGAAGTCATTGCCCGGAACGAACTATATAAACCGATCCGTACCAGTGGCACATCGGCGGCCCGCTTCAGGGTTAATTCATCGATCTGCAAATCGTACGGTGTGGGTTCCAGCACATCCTGGCAGGAACTCAGCAGGACAATTGTCAGTATGAAACAAGTTATGTAAGACTTCATTGAGAACGTGTGATTGCCTGAAATAATAAATGAGCAGTGCTTAAAACGTCACTGTTACGCCACCGGATATGTTTTTAACCTGCGGCAGCGTATTTAAGTCAATACCCTGAGCGGTTGTCGAGCCATCCAGTGTACTTAGTTCCGGGTCTGATCCTGAATATTTTGTATACGTCCAGATATTGGTAGCCGAAGCAAAGACCCGAACACCCGACAATTTCACGTAACCAACCCATTTTTTAGGCAGGTTATAGCCGAGCGTCACATTTTTCAGACGCAGATAAGAACCATCTTCCAGAAAACGGCTGCTGAGATAATTGTTATAGGTGTTCTCATATACATAGCGTGGAACGCTCGTAATATCACCTTCTTTCTGCCACCGCTTCAGCGCGTCGACACTCTGATTAAAAGCAAGCGATGAGCCTGTATTGACTGACGATTGTTTGGTCATATTCAACACATGATTGCCATAGGAAAACTGAAAGAAAACACTCAGATCGAATCCTTTATAGGACAGTCGGTTGGTAAGGCCGCCAAAAAATTTAGGTTGTGCATTGCCAATTACCTGCCCATCGTCGGGTGTGATCCGCCCATCCCCATTTTTATCCTGGTAAATAGCATCGCCTGTACCCGAATCAACGCCTAAAAATTTCAGTCCCCAGAACGTGCCGAGCGGTTGCCCTGGCAAAACAACGTTAGTAGCCGCAACGCCATTTCCCTGATAGCCAGCAAATAAAGGTTCATCTGTGGCTAACTCAACTACTTTATTCTGGTTAGTCGAAATATTCAGATCTGTATTCCAACGAAGGCCTTTCTTATCAATGTTAACCGTGCTGATGGTCAACTCCAGCCCCTTGTTGCTTATTTTTCCAATGTTCCCCTGCACCGAACCAAAGCCTGAAGTCAACGGAATCGGCTGACTGAACAAGAGTTTATCCGTGAGGTTGCTATAAGCATCAAATGTAACATTTAAGCGTCCGTTAAAGAACGACGCATCTAAACCAACATTAGCCTCCCGTGTGCGCTCCCATTGCAGGTCGGGGTTGGCAAGTCCTGCTGGTCCAAGCCCGGACGAACCACTGTAAGTAGTAGCTGCCCAGGTTCCCAGATACAGAAAGTTACCAATCTGTTCGTTCCCCGTAAATCCATAACTCCCTCTCAGTTTCAGGTCACTCAGAAAGCTAAATTGTTCCATGAATGATTCCTCGGAGATACGCCAGCCCAACGATCCCGATGGGAAGAAACCAAATTTCCGGTTGGGGCCAAACCGCGATGAGCCATCGTATCGGCCCGTTGCAGATACCAGATATTTGTCTTTATAATCGTATTTAACTTCGCCTAAGCCCGAGAATAAACCGCTGTTAACCAGTGAAGAGCTCCCCTGGTTAACCACCCCGGCCGACGAGATATATGTAAAATCGTCGCTTGGGAAATATTCACCATTCACCGAACTGGCGCGGTTGGTTCGTTTAATGATTTCGATACCACCCAGTGCGCTAATTCGGTGCCTTTCATTGATCAGCGTATTGTACGACAACGTGTTAGAGCTTGTAAACGTAGCGGCTAAACTCGTATTATACTCGCCATACCCCTGCTGTCCCAGACTGGCACTATATCCCCCTGTAGCGGTTGATCGGGGAAAGTATAAGTTCTCAATGATGCTGTTGTAGTCAATACTGGCTTTCGATTGAAAGCGTAGGTTCTGCAGAAATTGATACGCTACGTATACCCCACCCAGCATTTTGGTTGTTAGTACCTGCTGGCGGGGTAAGAGTGCCTCTCCAACCGGATTGAAGTTTGGAAAGTCTGGGTAATTGGGATCACCTGGTCCATAGAGTTGTCCCTGTTCGTTGTAGGGTGAATAATAGGGCAGGCTGCGCGTTGCTCCCGAATACACACCATCCAGAAAGTTATCGCCAGCCACCCGGTTGTTTACGGCTCGGGCTACGGTGATATTACTGCCAAAGGATAATTTATCGGTTGCATTATGATCAATGGTCATTGTACCGCTCATCCGGGAGAATCGGTTATTGATCAGTACTCCTTCTTCATCGCGATAGTTACCACTCAGGTAAAACCGCGTACGTTCGTTACCACCCTGAGCCGATACCTGGTACTGCTGGTAAATACCTTTCCGCAACACCATATCCAGCCAGTTTGTATTGATACCGTCTGTTACCCCTTTAATCAGGCCCAACTTGTCGGGGTCCTGACCTGCATTAATCACGGCTTCTCGTTGTAAATCCAGCAACTGTGATGAATTCAGCAGATTAGGCCGCTTGATGATTTCGGTAAAGCCCCGTTGCGCATCCGCTGTAATCGTTGTTTTCTGATTCGCCTTTCCCCGTTTTGTCGTGATCAGCACAACACCATTGGCGGCTCGTGAACCATAAATAGCTTTAGCCGAAGCATCTTTCAGAATCTGAAAGGATTCAATGTCATTCGGATTAAGTAAAGCCAGGGCATTGTCGTTCTGACCCCCATAGCCCGTTGTTAAAGCCCCCGCCTGAATCTGCACCCCATCAACAATATACAAGGGACGGTTAGAGGCCGAAATAGAAGTGTTCCCCCGAACCCGAACAGAAAGCCCTCCACCCGGTGTACCGGACGATTGCGTTACCAGCACACCCGCAGCCTGGCCTTGTAATGCCTGATCGAGGCTATTAATTGGAATATCTTTAAACTTATCGGACGTAATTGAGGCAATGGAGCCGGTGATATCTTTCCGTTGCGTCGTGTTATAACCGGTCACAACGACCTGAGTGAGCTCGTTAATAGCTTCCTGCATGACAACGTTGACAACCGTTCGATTATTTACCGGGACTTCCTGTGAGTTTAAGCCAATGGATGTCAGCACCAAAACGGCATTCGGACCGGGAATCGTAATGCTGTAATTCCCGTTGGCATCGGTTGTGGCTCCCGTTGTGGTTCCTTTCACAACTACGTTCACTCCGGGCAACGTTTGTCCATCCTGTGCTGAAGTTACTCTCCCTGTTATACGCTGAGCCTGGGCCAGCAGATAGCCCGGCAGCATGATCAGCAAAGCCGACCAGCTAATAACACGATAAAAATTTCTCATGTATAGGTTATACCAAGTAAATGCTTTTTTGGAGGTTACACGCTAAATCTGAAAAAGGATTTATTAATGAGCGCATCAAGCTACAATTTTTTAAACGAAAAAATTATCGGCATCGTATAAATCTACTGATAGCGTAGCCTACAGCCTTATTTTCGTTTTTAATTCAATGTTCAGTCTTCTTTTTCACAAACTCATTTCCTATACGTTAATATACAGCCATCTGATGCAATTTCATATAAGTTTAATCAGATACGCGAACGGTGGAAAGAAATAAGGCTCTACATCAACGACGTAGAGCCTTACAAAGTATGGCAACTGACCTAATTTACTTTTTCGGATTCGAGGTAGGCGCACTGCCCGATGCGGCCGGATTGTACTTCAACTCATTATCGGGTACATCCCAATAGTCCAAGAAGTTATAGTTGATGGTGGCATTGGTACTTACTTTCCCAGCTTTATCCACTACAACGGCCCCTTTTCGGCCACCGCCCTGCGACACATCATCGATAACACCCCACCGACGGGCATCGTAGAACGACAGGTTTCGGAACGCCAGCCCCACCCGACGCTCACGACGGAGTTCTTCTTTTGCCTGATCGAGTGTGAGTCCGGTACCCGCTACAGCCGCCAATCCGGCTCCCTGATACTTCCGAACGGCGTCGATTGATTTTAAGCCGTCTTCGATTTTGCCGGTATTGATTAGCGCTTCGGCTTTCATCAGTTCATTTTCTTCGTAACTACCTGCCAGATACAATTCCGTAGCGCCCGGTGTACGATCACTTAAGGTCGATACTCCCGCCAGTTTTTTACCTCCATCCAGCAGTGCCCAACGCGTATTAAAGGCATTCCCCCGGCTACTTTCGCCAATCCAGGGGGTAGCGCGTTGGGTAAAGTTATTTGCCAATCGCTGGTCGCCCGTTTTGAAATCCTGAATCAGTCGTTCCGAAATCTTATATGTAGCCCCGCCCGACGGATCACCCGTTGCTTTAGCAGCAACGGTTCCGGCTGTTGGCGACAGGAAATCACCATTCTGGTTCGAACGACCCGTAAACACATTATCCGTTGCCGTAATACCATCCGTTGCCAGCGTCAGGATTTGCCCCCACTGAGCGGCTGTCATGGTTTTTACAGTCGTATTCACCAGCAGATTACGAGCCTTTAGCGTATTGATGTTGCGCTTCCACATATCGGGTGTGAGTACGCCCCCCTTGCCAACCTGATTGAATGGCGGAATCAACTGCGACATGATGGCTGTATAATCCGCTGAAGCTGCAGGCAACAGCGAAGCCGCCTTATCGAGGTTAGCGTTGGCTTCTTCGATCAGCTTTTCCTTGGTCACATAGTTGTTATTGGTCCCGTTCGCGTCGTTGTTGATGATACCAGCATAGTAGATCGACCCGATGTGTGAATACGCAAAGCCTTTCCACCAGTATGCCCAGGCCTGAACGGTCGCTTTCTTGGCTTTGGCATCGCCCGTAAACGAAACCTGATCGGCCAGCGCCAGTACTTTATTCATCTGGCTATTCAGCGAATACATATACCACCACTCATGAAACAATGGATTTGATCCCTGGTTGGAATTGACGTTGACCTGACGAATCAGCGCCCACTGTGTGTTTGGTGCATTAGGATTTACAACTTTAGAGCCATCGTCCAGAATGACATAATCGGGGGCACCAATCTGATTACCAAATTGGTTGGCCGCTTCTTCGCCGATAATGTCGCCCATGAGGTCATGAAAGCCCATCGCCCCCGACCAGAAGTAGCCTGGAACCCCATCGTATAGGTCGGTTTTTATTTCCTTAAATCCATTGATGTAAGCGGCCCCTTGTGCGAAGTTGATAATCCCCGATTCGGTATTGGCACTGCTTACGGTTGGCTGGTTCGGGTTTTTTACGTCCAGTTGATCTTTACAGGAAGTCGCAAAGCTCAGCACCAGCGCGGCCACTAGAATATGTATCTTTTTCATTGATAAGTTCTTGAAGGTTGAAATTAAAGCCCGATGTTGAGCGTAGCCTGGTACGAACGTAGGTTTGGCATAGTGTTGTGGTCAGTACCACGATCCCAGGCCGAACTACCCGTACCCGAACTGATTTCGGGATCGAAGCCGGTGTACTTGGTGAACGTCAGCAAATTCCGGCCCGACAGCACCAATTGCGCCCGACGCAATACCGGCACATTAACTACTTTGCTCAGGTCAAATCCAACCTGTACGTTGCGCAGCCGCACGAACGAAGCGTCTTCATAGAAATAATCTTTCGTGCCATTGGCCTGACGCTGGGCATACACCCCCCGGTAGAAAGCTGTCCAGGCCCCCGTATTTCCATCAATCGTAATCGGGTTCGCATAGTCAGCATGAATACCATCGCGGTACATCCATTCCTTTGTCTGGTTATAGATGTGGCTGCCATTTACCCAGTCGAACTGGAAGCCGAACGTCAGGAAGTTTTTAAACGTAAACTCGTTGATGAACGACATATTGAACTTCGGGTTCGGATCGCCAAAGCTGTACTTATTAGCCGAGAAGAAAGGCTGTTTCGTTGCCTTACTGACCACAATCCCATTGCTGGCTACGGTATACTGCGACTGCTGATCGGCGGGGATAAGCAAATTTCCATCCGGGTCCTTCTGATCCAGTGAATGAACCGTTATATAGCCATACAATTGACCGATTTTTTCACCTGCTTTCAGGACGTAGTTCGAACTACCGGCACTCGACAATACGACCACTTCGGCATTGTTCTTAACCGCCGTAATTTTTGAGGTTTGTCGCCCAAAATTCGTTGTCAGATTCCAGGTGAAGTCTTTCGTCCGCACAACGGTCGTATTCAACGATGCCTGAAACCCATTGGAGCCCAGCGAGAACGCGTTGTCTTTGATCGAGTTAATCCCCGCTGATGGAATACCACTCACATCGAAAATGGCATTGTCGGTAGACCGATTCCAATACGTGGCCGACAACCGAACACTGCTCAACCAGTTTGACGTTTTCGAAGGGGTAAGGGCTAAATCGGCACCCACTTCAAGTTCGGACGAAACCTCTACATCCAGAGCCGGATTTGGCTGGCTGGCTGGTGTATAAAAAGAGTTCGATGAGCCTAAGGTCTGGGTGTTTAAAACCAGGTAGCGATCGAATGGCTTCGGCTGAATACCAGCCTGTCCGTAAGCGGCCCGTAGCTTCAATTCGGGGAAGAAACCAGCTACCGGGCTATTTTCCCAGAACTTCAACGCCGAAATACGGAAATACGCATCGCCACGCGGGAAGGTAAACGGCTTGGAACCGCTACCAAAAGCCGATGAATAGTCGGTACGGAAACCACCCGAAATACCTGCCAGATCACCAAAGTCGATCCGCTGGTTAACGACATAGCCATAGGTAATAAACGGCTCACTATAATCACCGCCAGCCGGTAAACCAGCCCGTCCAGCCGATGGTGCTTTCACACCAGGAACGCGGAATACTGCCGATTGAGCTGCTGTAAACGGATCGTAGGTTGGCAGGCCCAGTGTATAGGTATAGAACTGTTTGAAGTTCCGGTTTCGGTAATCGAACGAGAGTTGCGTAGAGGTTCTGATAGGCAGTTTCGAACCAAAATCGTTCTGAAAATCGGTATTGATATAGGCGCTGGCCAGGAAGTTCTGGTACGTAGTGGTCAGGCTATTATTATCGATCTCACCCGAAGGGTCGGTTCCAAAATAGTTTTGGTAGTAGTTGTTATTCAGCGCAATAACGTTCCGATTTTTCGTCTGGTTGGCGTAAGTAGTCCGAATTTCCTGCTTCGAGTAGTTGATACCATATTTGGCATCCAGCGTCAGAAATTTATTGATATTGTAATTCAGGTTGAAGTTCTGAATCACATCCACCTTGTTGTCCTTATTGTCGGTATATTTCTGCCAGAAGCTGGGGTTATTGTGGTTCACCCCTACTGCATCGCCGTAGTAAATACCCGGATTACCGTCGGGATCGAGGGCCGAAAAATCAGCAAATGGACGAGCATTGTTCACCGCATACAGAATCAGGCGATCGTTGGTTTTGATTGTACTACGTGTGTATACGAGCTGCGTAGTGGTTCTGAAAGTCAAGCCTTTGGCTAGTTGGAGACCAATATTCGACATCAGATTACTGCGTTGATAATTTCCGTTGTTGATGACATTACTCTCCTGCTGGTTATTCGAAGCTGATACGGCAAAGTCGACTTTATCGGTTCCACCTGTCAACGCAATACTGTTGTTATAGGTATTTGACGGGCGGAAAAAATAGGCATAATGATCCTGATACTTCAAATTGGCCGTATAAGGCTTATCGGCTTTGTTATTCACATCGAGCGGATTATACTGCACATTCTCGCTGTAAACTAATGTATTCGGATTGAATTCAAGCGGTTTACCCGACGTACCAATAACGTTATTGCTGGCATCGACAATGAATCCATTGTATTGCGCCTTAGCCACTCCTCCTACATTCAGATACTCACTCCGGGTAATGCCCGAACTCACATCAATATTTAGTTTACCTGATTTCCCTTTTTTGGTAAATACCTGAATAACCCCGTTGGCACCCTGCGCCCCATACAGTGTAGCTGCCGCTGCACCCTGCACTACCTCAACCCGTTCGATGGTATTTGGATCGATACTGCTCAATAGGGCTGTCGGGTTATTGTTGATGTTTCCGTTCGAATCGTAATTCGTGGCATCGACCTGCACCCCATCGATGAGCAGAATAGGAGCCGTACCCCGGTTGATGGTGTTAATCCCGCGCAGTACAATGTTGACCGGAGCACCAGGTGTACCGTTTCCACTCGAAATCTGTGCTCCGGCAATCTTCCCAACCAATGCCTGATCAATAGAAGCGGTTGGTGTTTGAGGCAGATTCTTGGAGGTAATCGACTCGACCGAAATACCCAGTTTACGCTTATCGGTGGCTACCCCGACCCCGGTGACAACCACTTCGGATAACTGGCGGTTGTCTGATACCAGCTTAACGTCGACGACCGACTCGTTGCCAACAGCGATTTCCTGTGTGGTAACGCCCACAAAACTAAAGACGAGCGTTGCCGCCTTGTTGCCGGGAACGTCAAGACTATACATACCTCCCGCGTCGGTAGTAGCCCCTTTTGTAGTGCCCTTTACCACAACCGAAACTCCTGGCAAGGGTAAGTTATCTTCGGCCGATGTGACCTTACCCGTAATACGCCTATCCTGCGCCCAAACAGTGGACCAGAGCGAGCATACCAGAAGGAAACTCAAGGATAGAAATTTACTCATGTACGTTAGATGTTAGGTGAAAACAGTTTTTACTGTTGACAAAACTAACATCAAAAAGAAATAATACAAATTTAAAAATCCACTTACATAAAATATTATTTGATAAATACTGAGTAAAATCAAAATATTATTCCGATATAAAAGCAAAAATACACATATAATATAATAAAATTTACCAGATATTCATTAAAATCAGAATAATATACCTAAAAAGTATTTTAACTTTAATATCTATTTAAATAGAAAAAATACAATTAACAAAAGACATTTTATAAAGACATCATATTTGTACAGCATGTTGCATGGACGTTGCTTGTTTTCCATAAGCGGTCGAAAATCGGGCTGAACGTCAAACCATTAGCCAATATGTAACCATAAATAGCGATCTAGAGGCAGTAGAAATAGAGCCACCCATAAAAATTTGATCCTTTTTATTTATACATACCACTGTTGAGTAAATATGCTCAACCAACATATACTAAACGCCATAAACACAAAAAGCACCGCTTGGGCGATGCTTTTTGTGTTGGAACTTCACTAGCTCTGCAATTAAAAATTGGGGTTTTTGGTAACAACACCCGATGTCGACGCATTTAATACGGTCTCATCGGCTGGCACATCCCAATAATCCATGAAATTATAGTTGATCGTCACGTTTTTATTGATCGTTGCACCGGCATTCGAAATAAGTGTGTTCCCATAGCTGCCGCCCCCCACTGAGATGTCGTAGGTCCAGCCCCAGCGCCGACTATCGTAGAAAGCGAGACCACGGTTGAATAAAGAGACTCTCCGTTCTTTGGTCAGCTCAGTAAGCGCTTTCGCCAGTGTCAGGCCGGTACCAGCTACAGGTGCTACACCAGCGCCCTGGTAAGCTCTCACTGCATCGATAAACCCTAAGCCTGTTTCAATGTTACCTAAGCGGATATTGGCTTCGGCTAGCATCAGCGCATTCTCTTCATAACTACCAGCCATAAATACTTCATGAGCGCCCACATCTTTAGAACCATACACGTATACACCAGCCAGCCCAGCACCATTGGGTATCATACTGTAGCGGGTTGTAAACGTATAGTTGTTCTTATACATAGTTGCTGTATTGAAATTATTGGCTACCCGCTTGTCACCCGCATTGAACGACTGCATGAATCGCTCACTGATTTTAAAGGTCGAGCTTGTGTTCACATTTGAGGTTAACGCGGCCACAGTACCACCTGTTGGTGAAAAAGGTGAGTTGGATGCGGAACTCCGTTCGGTGAAAACAGCATCGCCTTTCTTAATACCATTGGTAGCCAGCGTCAGTACCGAATTCCAGTCGGCCGTAGTCATAGCCGTTGTCGATGATTTAGTAATCTTTGCATCAGGATTACCATTGACAAACGGAGCCAGCTTATTAACCAGAATATTACGAGCCAGCATGGTATTGATATTCCGTTTCCACATATCGATGGTTGGCACCGTACCGTTACCTACCTGAAAAAACGAAGGAATCAGCTTCGACATCACCGCCTGGTAATCACTCGCACTGGTAATGGCTCCCAGCGTTGTAGTGGTCAGATTGAAATACTCGTTCGATTTGTTGATAATTGCATCGTGCAATACATAACTGCCATCGGTTACGCCCGACTTATCTTCAATAAGGCCGGCATAATACATTGAGCCAATGGATGCGTACGCATAGCCTTTCCACCAGTAAGCCCATGCTTTCAGGGTGTTGGCCCGGCTGGAGGCATCGCCCGTAAATTTGATGGTAGCCGCTAAATCCAGAATTTGGTTACAGACATTATTCAGGGCATACATATTCAGCCACTGGTAATAAATCGCGTTGTTACCGGCTCCGGTAGCAGCACGGCTATTATACGACCGGATGATACCTACCTGTGGAGCTGGGTTGGTCTGCTTAGTACCGTCATCCAGAATAATATAATCGGGTACCCCAATGGTCGTAATCTGGTTGTTCGATGCATCCGCACCAACATTATCGGCCATCAGTTCACTATAGCCCCAGGGCAGCGAGAAATAACTGTTTCCCAGCCAGCCATCACCATTCAGAAAACCGTTTATATAAACGCCACCCTGGGCATAGGCGATAAGTCCAGCCTCATCGTTTACGTTGGCAGATAGCGTTGGAGCGTTCGGATTACCCACATCCAGTTGATCCTTACAGGAAACCCCTGTAAGCATGAGTGCTGCTAAAAATGCGGTGGTAAAAAATTTATGTTTATTAATGAGTTTCATAGATAATGACAGTTGAAAAATTAGAACCCGATATTCAGACCAACCTGATACGACTTCGTATTTGGCAGCGTGCTGTGATCCACACCCCGGTCAAACGACGAGTTTGAAGCGCCTGAGCTAATTTCAGGATCATAGCCTGAGTATTTGGTAAATGTCAGCAGGTTGCGGCCTGTCAAAACGATCTGGGCTTTATTGAGATAGGGCAACTTAACCAGTTTAGACAGGTCAAATGCCAGCGAAACATTCCGTAACCGAACGAACGAAGCATCTTCTACATAGAAATCTTTCGTAGCGTTATTACCCGCCCCACGAGTACTGCCCCACAGGTTGTAGTAGGCACTAGACCAGTAAGCCGAATAAGCGCCCGTTTTTCCATCAATCGTTACCGGCTTTTCAAAATCTCCACTAATACCATCGCGGTACATCCACTCTTTCGTCTGATTGTAAAGATGGCTGCCATATACCCAGTCGAACTGGAAGTTCAACGTCAGGAAGTTTTTAAAACTTACCCCATTAATGAACGACATGTTAAACTTCGGGTTGGGGTTCATCAGCGGATAGGTCTCATCCGTAAACTGCATCTGGTAATCAGATTTTTTAACAACCCGTCCATCAACAATCGTATAATTGGCTTTATCGGCTTCCGTAATGTATTTTGTTTTGCCATCCTGACGAGTGTAATCCAGACTGGTTAAGGCCTTATAGCCATATACTTGGCCAATTGGCTGGCCCGGCGTCAGTACGAGAGCCGTGCTCCCTGCGGCCGTTGTCAGAATAATATCAGCTCCCCCCGAAATGGCGTCGATTTTCGAAAGCTGATGACCGAAGTTGGTCGTGAAATCCCACTTCAGATTTTTAGACGAGTAAACAGGCAGTGTTAAGGAGAATTGCACTCCATTGGACGACATGTTGATGGCGTTCGTTAACTGACCCGTCGAACCCAGCGAAGGAGGTACGCTGACCGTATAAATTACATTTTCGCTGGAACGCTTCCAGTACGTAAACGAACCAGAAATAGAGTTCAGCCAGCTACGGTTCGAATTCCCCCCAATGGTGAAGTCGGTACCCACTTCGAATTCTTTCGAAACCTCAACATTCAGATTAGGATTCTGCGTGGTCGTTGGAATGGTGTAGACCAGACCTGACCCTAGGTTACGCTGACTCAGGACCGGATACCGGTCGAAAGCACCGGGCTGAATACCAGCCTCTCCGTAAGCCGCCCTTAATTTGAAATACGTTACGGCATTAGAAATAGCACTATTTTTAAAGAACGACAAGGGAGCTATATGCCCATCGAAGTGTGGGAAGGTAAATGGGGTTGAGCCTGCACCAAAAGCCGATGACCAGTCCGTTCTAAAACCGGCTGTAATACCCCCAAAATCACCAAAATCAATTTTCTGGTTCACCAAATACCCATAGGTGATAAACGGCGTTACGATATCGTTGGCAACTGCCTGCGACGACGTAGAACTGATGTTATAGGGTGGTGCTGTCCCTAAACCAACGCCATAGGTATCATATTCTGTAGTCTTGTTCTTACGGTAATCGAATGATACCTGCGTACTGGTCTGAATGGGCAGATTTATATGAAAATCGTTCTGGAAATCGGTACGAATATAGGCCGTCCCCAGGAAATTCTGGAATGTGCTGTTGTACTGAAAGTTATCAATTTCCCCTTTCTCGTCCGGTGCATAGTTGCTGGCCCAGGTTTCGTAATATTCAGTGCTTATATTCTGCGATTGGTTGTAATACGTCCATCGGGCCGTTTCGTTCCGATAATTGATACCGTATTTAGCATCCAGTTCGAGAAATTTATTGACCTTGTAGTTCGCATTGAAATTCTGGACTACATCGATTTTGTTGTTAATCGCATCCGTATACTCCGCCTGATAATAAGGGTTACCTGCGTTGATACTGAGGAAATCAGCGGTTGGATACACCGGGTACGTACCATCGGCCAGCTTACGGGTCAGATCGAAGAAAGGCGACGTATTCAGGAACCCATAAACCGAACCAACATTTCCGCTTCCATTATTAAAGGGCGAATACATAGCCCCTAAGCCTGGCTTCAGCGTATTTTTAGTATATACTAACTGAGTGAGTGAACGAATTGTAAACCCTTTAAACAACTCTGTTCCCACGTTGGCCGACAGGTTACTTCTATTGATATAGCCGTTCTCCTTCGTCAGGATGGGCGACGTGGTGTGGTTGTTGGCAGCTGCAATGTTGAAGTCGCTTTTTTCCGATGCTCCCGAAATACTGATCGTGTTATTGGTGGTAGCGCCCGTTCCAAGCACTTGCTTAAAATGATCGTAGTATTTCAGATTGGCATTATACGGAGTATTGGCGTCGTTCCGGATATCCTGGATGGCGTAGCGGGTAGCACCACCGTACTTATACGAAATCCCGGTAATGGCACCGTATTGGGTATAGTCAAGGATATTTCCTTTGGCATCGACAATGTTATTACTCGCATCGGTCAGGTACGGGTGCAGCATGGCTTTATGCACATTACCCGTATTAAGAAATTCGTTGGCGGAGTAGCTGGTTGAGAAGTTAATGGCCGTACGACCTTTTTTGCCTTTTTTCGTAAAAATCTGAATGACCCCATTGGCCCCCTGGGCACCATAAATCGAGGCAGAAGCAGCGCCCTGTACAACCTCTACGCGGTCTACATTGCTTAAATCAAGTGAGTTGATATCGGTCGCGGCAACCTGTATCCCATCCACCATGATCAGCGGCTTGGTACCACCCTGAACCGAGTTGATCCCCCGCAGCAGAATATTAACGGGATCGCCGGGGTTACCACTGGTGGAGGAAATTTGGGCGCCAGGAATTTTACCAATTAAAGCCTGGTCGATGGAAGCGGTCGGCGTTTGCGGAAGATCTTTAGCCGATACACTTTCAACGGCAATACCCAGTTTGGCTTTGCTGGTAGCCACCCCACTACCCGTTACGACCACTTCAGTAAGCAGTTTCGAATCGGATGCCAGGCTTACATTGACCTCGGATTGATTACCAACCAGAACCTCCTGGGTAGTTGTTCCAACAAAGCTAAATACAAGTGTAGTCCCTTTTGCCGAAGGCACCATCAGGTCAAATACTCCCCCTCCATCGGTCGAAGTTCCTTTTGATGTTCCCTTTACAAGGATAGATACGCCGGGCAGAGGAGAGCCATCTTCGGCTGATGTGACCTTACCAATTACTCTTCGATCCTGTGCCCACGCAGTAGACCCAAGTAAGCATAGTAGAAATATGCTTATAAATAAACGTTTTCCCATTCTGTCAATTAGTGTTAAGTTAAGAAACAATACTCCGCTTAACAAATCTATCAATTAGGAAAAACCCTTGCAAATTGTCTACCTATTTACATATTAACCAATACTTGTTGCATTAATTTTATTTAATACCGAATAATATTCTGCAACAGCAAAGAAAATTAGTAACCGTACAAATAGAACTTTTTCAATTCCTGCTATTTGCCGGAATAATTTATGGACTAAGCAATTTTACGGAGTATCTCTCATCACAGAATAGTTCTATTTTTAGTAGTTTTTATATACGAATCGTTTAACAAGATTACTTAATTATAGCCAATTTTAATGCCTTTTTAATATTAGATTTCCTTTACAAAAATCACTTTAACATATATAGCAACAGACTAATATACATGTGTACACATATAACTCATGTACTACTTTTGTAATATAGCTGCAATGGCACACAGGATCTAGCATTCTTTCTGCTCCTGTGTGCCATCGTACACGCTTCGTCGTTAAATTTCTCAGCTATTTGCTACAAAGTAGTGTTCAATATCAGCAGCCAGCGACTTTGTGTATTGATACCCTATACGAAACAGTTCGCGGGACTTGCTTAGGTCGGTAGTGCTGTACTGCGCCAATTGAGGAGGCTCTATCAGAATGTTACAACGAGCGAATCGATCTTTGGTTTTGCTCTGAACAGCCAGTACAAGGCTCCGTTCAATCACTCCACGCATCGAACGTATAGGTTTTCGTGGCCCTAATATGTTGCAGTGCGAGCCGATCAGAAAATCCACTTTCGATTCGATAATTTCGACCGGCAGATTGTTCAGAACTCCCCCGTCTACGTACTGGCGTTTGTTGATCAGCATAGGTTCAAAAATTCCTGGCAGGCAGCAGGAAGCCAGTACCGGACGAATCAACTCACCCTTTTCGAATACAACCTGCTCGCCCTCGTTCAGATCAACAGCTAATACATGTAGTGGTATTTGTAAGCCCTCAAACGAATCGTGAGGAATGTATTTTTTATACAAATCGGCTACCGTATCGAGTCGAAGCAAGCCCATGCGATTCCAGGCTGGTCGCAGATGCCGCACGAACGATGACGATTCTATTATTTTAAGGCTCTCATCGGGCGAAAAACCCTGTGAGAATAAAGCACCAGTTATGGCACCAGCGCTGGTACCTGCAATATGATGAAACGGAATATCCATTTCACGAAGTGCCTTAATCACACCCAGATGGGCAATTCCCCGCGCTCCTCCGCCTGATAAAACTAATCCAACTTTCATGTTTTTCCGGTTGTGTAACGCAGACTTCTAGTTCGCAATGGAGTTAACATCTTATAACGATGCGAACTAGAAGTCTGCATTATAATAACTCCGATAAACGACCTTTGTCCTTGATCCGTACGCCTTTTTCGGTCATTTCGACCGTGGCAGCTTCGGTAACGGGGTCATGCTCAAATACCAGAATCCAGTTTTCGGCGGCCGCTTTTTGCAGTATATGCGTCTTTTCTTCCATCGTCAGCAAAGGTCGAACGTCATAGCTCATTACATAGGGCAACGGTATATGACCCGACGAGGGAATCAGATCAGCCATATAGGCAACGGTCCTCCCGTTGATCTGAAAAATGGGTAGTGTCATTTTTTCAGTATGTCCATCTACATATAGCAATTGTATATCTGTATAAGGGAGTCGCTGTTCGGTTAGAAAAGCCAGTTGCCCGCTCTCCTGTAAAGGCATAATATTTTCATGTAAAAACGACGCTTTCTCGCGCGGATTAGGATGAACGGCCCAGTTCCAGTGCGACGGATGTACCCAATAGGTTGCCTTGCTAAACACAGGCCTTAGGCTATCCCCATTTCGCTCAACAGCTCCACCTACATGGTCGAAGTGTAAATGCGTAAGCAGTACATCAGTAATATCGTCGGTCGAATACCCCGCTTTGGCAATTGAGTTAAGCAGACTAGCATCGCCAGGATGCAGATCGTAATGTCCGAAGAACTTAGCATCCTGTTTAGTACCAATGCCTGTATCGACGAGCAGGAGTCGATTGCCCTGTTCATAAAGCAGGCAACGCATAGCCCAGGTGCAGCGATTCAGTTCGTCGGCAGGGTTCAGTTTCTGCCAGAGGGGCTTGGGCACAACGCCAAACATTGCTCCTCCATCAAGTTTAAAAAAGCCAGTATCGAGGGGTTGAAGAGTCATAGAAGGTTTTTTGGCAAGTTAAATCTTTTACCTGTTTCAAGTCTACTATTCGTCAACTGGATATATGTGTAGCTGCCAACGATCTACCTAAATAAACCTGATTTGTCACCTTTATCAGATCGACCACACCTCAACTAACCATATACTATAATTTACCCCTAATCTGTTACCAACTGCTTATCTATCTTGAAGTAAGCAGTAACTATTAGATAGGACATGATTGTATGTTTTATATTTTAGTTTATACATATACACATAAAACACTATTAAATGAATATTCAGATATAAAATTTCAAATTTAAATAGTATACATTTGCTAAGTTCTCGCTTTTACATATATCAATTTAACTTTTTTGTAACTAATAAGCCTAAAAATTTTCTTTTAGCCTTCTTTTGGTATGGTTATAAACCAGTTAACTTTCACGCGATTTGTTGCTGCAATTAGTATTGTTTTCTTTCATTTTGCCATCAGCAACCCAATCTGGCCTTTATATTTACCATCGTTTCGATACCTTGTAGAATTCATACAGGTAGGCAACTTATCTGTACTTTATTTCTTTGTATTATCTGGATTTATATTAACGATCAGCGCTACCTCTTCAGAAGAAAAAATTAATAAGCGGGAGTTTTACAGAAAACGATTTGCCAGAATTTATCCAATCTATTTTATATCGTTTATTCTTTCAGTAATCTTTTCAACTAACTATTCAGCCTGGGATTATTTTTTAAATACTACCTTATTAAATGGTTGGGTTTGGAACAGTAACAATTTGAATCCCGCAGCCTGGAGTTTGTCAGCAGAAGTATTTTTCTATATAGTATTTCCTTTTATCGTACCTATAATCTGTACGCTAACAAACCGAGCCTTAATTACAGCACTATTTGTAAATAGTATAGCGCTATATTTTTTACAGGTTAACTATAATGGATTTTATCTGCCCAAGTATTTACCAACACCGATAGAAACAGTATTAAATTTTTCTTTAGGAATAATTGGCGGGAACATATTTATTCGATTTCAATCACTATTTTCCAGGCACGCTAGGATAATGGCTGTTCTTTTTGTCACGTCTATTATTCTGTTCTGCGTTTCTATTTTATATTATCACTATACCTGGTTTGATGGATTCTGGTTGTTATCTATTGTATTTTTACTTTTTATTATCAGTCTGTCAGCACTGCCAAAAAATTGGTTCCTTCCCCGACTACTATCAAAGCCCATGCTGGTAAAGCTAGGTGATATCAGTTTTTCAATTTTTATTCTACAGTTCCCAATTATGCACATGTATGACGCATTTCTGGCAAGGGGAAGGTTTATAATAGGTAATACAGTACATTTTTATACGTATTTATTAATTCTGATAATTACTTCTTTTATGACATATACATTTATTGAAAATCCACTTAGGAGAAAAATTAATAATTATCGAAAAAAGAAAAAGAAATATACACTGGAAGCAGCTTAAGCGAGTATCCCAAAGTACTCATTCCTGCACAGTCCTATGGCAACGGCAATAAACAGCAAGCACCAGCGCGTCCGTTGAAACCTGAATGAATCCAGGCAGGTAATATGTATAGCGAAAAATGCTATTTCATTACTCTAAAAAATGAAACGAACGTTTCTGATAACGTGGCAGTTGGATTTTCTCCCGCATATTCAAAAACGACTGATAAGGGCCAATAGCTGCTGTCGCGTTGACTAACCAGGCCGGTAGGGTTCCTCCTGGATCAACCTGGAACGTATAATTGATGTGCATTTTATTATCGGCTAAAGCATGCACTTGCCAGGCGGCCTGCCAAAACGCTACTCGTACCAATCCATCCTTCGGAGGCACCATATCAGGCACCGAATTAGTATTAATTTGCAACAGTTTGGCAGCCGGATCGTATGCAAATTGAAGGTGAATTACTAAATCCCGATTGGTCGCTGGCCAGGGCATTTCACTCTCCGAATAATAGTAAAATTCCGTTTCACTCACCCGTCGAAGCAACCGAGCCGATTTATTTTTATAAACAACCTGACTATACTGATCTACATCCGATAAAAAAGCGACCAGTTGAGAAAGTGAAGCAGCTAGTTCACAATCTACCCGAATTTCTTTTAACCGACTCCCATCCAGATGCCGGGAATATACCCGAATGCCATTTTTGTCCTTCTCCAGGTGCCAATCATCCCGCTTTTGCCCCAAGGCATTTATTGTTAACACAAAAAAGCACAGTCCCCATACTAGGTGCCCTTTAGATTTAGTCAATAGGCAACTCAGATTCTGAATAATTGTCATTGATTTCGCAAAAATAATGGTCCATTATGGCACCGAAACCCCAAAATTAGTTGTTTCGGTGCCATAATGGGTATACCGCTTCGCACAGCTACAAAAGGGCTCATTAAGTATATAGTACCCAATAGTTACATAAAATCAGACAGAAACCTTCTGACTATCAATCATTAACACAAATCTCTGCCTATAAATATCCTTTACGATCTCGTGTAATTATCAAAACTTTTCAATACTATTGAACGTATATCTTGCACGTTATAAGCGATTTTCCACGTCTCTACCTAACCTACCATTTACAAACAACTGTCTAAATCTATATACTACCGCTTTTCTGTATGAAACGAATTGTTCATAAACATCCACTGGCTATCCGGTGGTTTCACTGGGTTAACTTCCCAGTTCTATTCGTCATGATCTGGAGCGGCCTACTGATTTACTGGGCCTATGATCCATACAAAATTCAGATTGGCGACTATACCCTTGTATCGTTTTTCCCGGATGGCTTTTACAAATTTCTGGGCGTATCGCGTCGGTTAGCTGAAGGCATGGCCTGGCATTTTGTGTTCATGTGGCTGTTTATCCTAAACGGCATACTATATGTAGGGTACACGTTTATTTCGGGCGAATGGCGGCACCTGGTACCTGACCGAAACTCGTTTCGCGAAGCCATACAGGTTACGTTGTATGATCTGGGGCTGCGAAAAACCCAGCCACCGTTTATCAAATACAACGGTGCGCAGAAAATCGCTTATTTCGCCATCATGCTCATGGGAATAGGGTCTGTTTTGACGGGCTACGCTATTTATAAACCCACCCAGTTCTTTTGGCTAACGTCCTTATTGGGGGGTTATAAAGCAGCCCGACTCGAACACTTCCTCCTGACCCTGGGTTACGTTTTTTTCTTCGTTATTCATATCGGTCAGGTAATTCGGGCGGGCTGGAACAACTTCCAGTCGATGGTAACGGGGTTTGAGATTGTAAAGGCCAATGATCCTGATCGACCCATTCTAGACAAGCCCGCCAGCAGCGAGCCTGATGCCCCTACCGATACCCCTCTGGAGCCAATTGAGCCAACCCGTAACCCAGCTTTATCATGAGTAAAGAACCACAATTGCCCGAAGATACAATTCCTGAATCAACCGCTCGTCGGCGAACGCTCAAAGCGTTTGGCTGGTTTGCCTTAGCGGCTGTCGTTCCGGTTGGCGTTTACGAATGGATCAAAAACAGTCCGGGAGCCAAGGGAATCAAACGACCGTTGCGGAATGTGTTAAATGCCAACGAAAGCATTGCCCGGACGTATTTTAGCAATACCCATCTGGTTCCGACCTATTCGGTAGGAGAAGCAGCAAAAAAAGCCCGTGTGAATGGATACGATGGGATTAAATCACCCGTTCCCGAAGACTGGACATTGCAGGTCGAAACCCCGAACCGTTCACCGCTAATGTTAACCATTGAGGATGTGAAAGCCCTGCCTAAGCACGAGATGGTCTACGAATTCAAGTGCGTAGAAGGCTGGAGTCAGATTCAGCATTGGGGAGGGGTACGGCTTTCCGATTTTCTGGAGAAATACAAACTGGGAACCCATAGCGGCAATGCCCCAGACCCAGACAAAACTGATGATCTGTTCAAGTATGTGGGTCTGGAAACACCCGACAAAGGGTATTACGTTGGTATAGACATCGAGAGTGCGCTGCATCCGCAGACCCTACTAGCCTACGAACTCAATGGCGAGCCCATTTCGGCAGCACACGGCGCTCCGCTTCGGCTTATTATTCCGGTCAAATACGGGGTTAAAAATCTGAAACGAATTGGTCGGATGTTCTTTGCCGACGAGCGCCCCCGCGATTTCTGGGCCGAGCGTGGCTATGATTATTATGTCGGCCTGTAAAATCTGTATTCTATATGATTCACTTGCTCAGTTTCTTCATTAGCGTTGTGGGGCTCTTTCCCACTCATAAATCTGTCAAACCAGCCCCTCAGCCGGTTGTCGTGCTGGAGTTATTTACGTCGCAGGGATGTTCCAGTTGCCCACCGGCCGACAAGCTCTTGCAGGAAATAACGCAGCGGGCAGCCCAGTCGGGTCAGGCTATTTACGGCCTATCGTTCCATGTTGATTACTGGAATCGGCTGGGCTGGAACGATCCATTTAGCGCCAAATCCTACACTGATCGCCAGCGTCAGTATGATCGGCTCCTGAAATCGCAGACGTATACACCACAGCTTGTCATTAATGGCCAACAGGAGGTAATTGGTGGACAACGCGGACGTATTCAGCAGGCCATTCAGACTATTCAACAGCAATCTGCTTCCTCCTTTGTGGCTATCGAGGCCAGTCTAAAAAAACAGGGAAGCCAGATCAACGTCAGCTATGGATTATCCGATACGGGCCCCTACCGAATCAATGTGGCATTAGTGCAGAAAGAAGCGCATACAGCGGTAAAAAACGGCGAAAATGGTGGCCGAACGTTAGTGAATACCAATGTGGTCCGGCAGTTTAAAACGCAGGACAATCCGACCAAATCGGGCACAGCAACTCTGCTCATTCCCAGCGATTTGACAACCGATCAGACGGCCGTACTGGTGTACGTCCAACGAACTGACAATCAGCAAATCGTGGGCGCTAAACTGTTACAATGAAGTCAGATTGGTTTTACCAACAACAGCCTGTTTATTTTTCCTGAATAATCCGTTTAACCCCCTCACACATCAATTTGATCCGATGATAGGAAGCATCTGTATTAGTGTCTTTATCAAGCAGTATTCGTAGCCTGCCTTCATCCTCTTCCAGCTTGAATTCGGTATTATCGTCAAGCCTGGTGGTTATGTCAATGTGGTCACCTTTAACGGAGGTAGCAGGCGCCATCTTGACATTAATAAAATCCTGAACACGTTGGGTTTTTGCCTTATCGTATTTGGCCACAAATTCATATTCATCATCCGAGTCAGATACCGAAATAGACAGATCGCCATTCCCGGAGCAGGCCGATACGATGCCTACAATAAAGAGTCCATACAGTATATTGTTCATAGTGATCATTGTTTTACAAGGAACTATGCAATATACAGTAGTCAATATAACCCCTCCTTCTCAACTACACCAACGGTTCTTCCGCAGGATAAGTGATTTGACAATCAGCCAGATCACAAACTCACTGTCTGTTTTCCAGCTTTCAGTGGCACCGTTTTCCCCTTCCACCGCAACGTACCCGTTAAGTTGGTCGGTAAGGTTACACTGCCTGTTAGTCCACCTGTAGGCGTTTTCTGAAATTGAACAGCAATCTCACCCAAGGGGTGTGGCATCTTACCGTCCACTGTGGTCAGATCGCCCAGGAATGGCTCGATTCGCACAACCCGGAAACCAGGTTCGCCCGGTCGGATGCCGCAGGTCATGGACAAAAACTCATACAGGGGTGAAGCACTCCAGGCGTGGCAATCGGAGCGAGTTGGTTCAGGATTTTCGGCGAAGGTGGTTAGGCCCATCGCCAGCATATCGCGCCAGGGTTTTAGCTGCGCAACGAACTGATCGCCCATGCCCGTTTTTTTCAGTGCCTCGAACAAGTAAAATTTGAAGTAAAACGTAGCCTGTGTCAGCGAGGTATCCGTCATGGTTTTCTGCAACAAAACTTTTTGCTGCTCAGCCGAAACGGCGTTGGTTAGAACCGCCAGTATGTTGGCATGCTGGCTAAATGAGCTTTTCTCCGGGGTATCGGCAAACAGATTACGACTCGCATCCCAGCATTGTTCATAAACGGATTTGTTGAGCCGCCGGGCCAGTTCGCGGTAGTGTTCGGCCCGTTCGTTCTGGCCGTAATGCGCCAGCAAATCGCCTGCCCGCGTGTAGGTATATGCCTGTTGCAGCGACAGAATACTCGATCCGCCTTTCCTGGCTCCATTCGGAACCCCACCTGCAATTTCATCCTTCGCATTCTTCCACTTCGACCAGTCAACGAAATTCCACCACTCCATTGGTCCATTCAGGCCAGTTTTGGCAATTCGTTGCTCATGCCAGTCGAGCACGCTTAAAACGCCTGGAAGCAACGATTTTACGAAGGCATCGTCTTGCCGGTGCATCCAGTAATCATGAATCATGCACACCCAGAACAGCGAAAATGTCGGGATTACCTGCAAATCGGCCGATGGGTAGCGGCTTTGCGTTAATCCATCGCTGAATCGGCTATGGTCATAATCCATGATTGCTTTGCGCATCAGTCGATCATCGCCCGATACATACAGCGAAATAAGGGACTGAATGCGCGTATCGCCTGTATACTGTAACTGCTCGTAATACGGGCAATCGTAATAGGTTTCACCCGCACAAAGTCGGGCCGTTCGCCAACCCACATTCCAGAGTGGCTTCAACGTAGTGTCGCTGGCTGTAAACTGCGCTTTTTCGTCAAACGGATAACCCGTAAACTGCCCGATCAGATTGTCCAGCACAAGCGGTTCCTCTTTCGTTTCAACCGTCAGTTGCAGGTAGCGATAGGTGCGAAACCACAACGGCCGGAAGGTTCGTTTATCGGTTCCATCGGCCACAAACTGATCGTCGAAACCACGAATAGTCCGGCCTTCAACCTCATTCCGATTGCCTTTTTGTCCTTTGGCATCGATCAAGGCTTCGGCATACGAAAGGGTAACCACGCCACCTTTCCCCTTGCTGACAGTCAATTCAGGATAGGCATTCGTCAAATGGCCCTGATCGAGCAGAAACACCGCTTTTGTATTCTTCGAAACCGTCACTGGCGAATTACCCTGTAAAAAGGCATTGTCCATTTTGCCATTTTCGGCCCGTCGAACACTAGCCAGCCGGATAGGCTTCTCCTCCATCATCGGAATCGTGCGAGGTACTAATCCCCAGTTCCCATCTGTACCCAGGCCACGCGGTTTTGCCGGAAACCCAAACGCTTTCGCGGCCGCCCAGCTTTTATCGTCGAACGTTGACGATTCCCAACCCCATGGATACTGTGCCGCATCGACCCGGTCGCCATCGCCCATGACAATGTAGGTACGGAGCTTCGGAATATCGTTTTTGATGGGGGAATAGGCAAGGTTATGAAATACCTTCCAGCTAGCATCGGTATTAGCCGCTTTTTCGGCATCGGTATCACCCTGAACGATAAAACCAAGCTGGTAGCTCATTTGCGCAAAGGGAGCCCCTTCGCCCATGTACCAGACCTGTGCCGCCAGCACGTTTCGGCCCATCTGCAAATACGGAGCTAAATCCAGCGTTTCGTAGTTCCAGTTCAGCAAATCGCTACGCGCGGGCCCAAGTGCTACGGCTTTCCCGTTAACGAAAAATCGATAGCGGTTATCGGCCGACACATGCACCACAAACCGGGCTGGTTTTTGGGCCAGATCGATTGCTTTGCGGAAATGATAAATGCCATATTGGCGAGCCGACGCCGTAGGGTGAACAATCCACCGGGCCGACCAGTATTGTGAAGTCCAGGGTGAGGGCGTCGCAGGCGTTTGGGCAATAGCGACAGCCGAAACCAGAAAGAGCAGAGCGAGTAAGAATCGGTAAGGCATAGAAAAAGGCTTAGCAGTCGCAAAATAACGACATCCTAAGCCTTTTTCTATGCTTTGCTGTCCTGTGCTCATTCATCGTCAGCACTTTTTTGCTCTTCGATACCTGATTGACTGCCCACCTAAATAGCACGAGAAACTAAGCAAATTACTCATGACTGTCATCTGATTTCCTAAACTATGCCCTTCCCTTTGTACTTTCGTGCAGGAACTCCTAAAGCAATAACCGAATGTATTTTCTTGGATTCGACCTCGGCAGTTCGTCTGTCAAAGCGTGTTTGATTGAAGCGGAAAGCGGTAAAGCCGTAGCGTCAGCATTTTTTCCTCAGCCCGAAATGGTGATTGAGGCCCCACAGCCGGGCTTTGCCGAACAGCAACCGGAAATCTGGTGGCAAAACGCCTGCCTGGCGAGTAAAGCCGTTATGCAGCAGGCAGCTATCCAACCCAGCGACGTAAAAGCCATCGGTATTTCGTATCAAATGCACGGGCTGGTCGTTGTCGACAAAGCCTTTAACGTCTTACGGCCTTCCATTATCTGGTGCGATAGCCGGGCCGTTCCCTATGGTAATGCTGCTTTTGATGCCCTGGGGCACGACCGCACCCTGCATCATCTGCTCAACTCACCGGGCAATTTTACAGCCGCTAAACTGGCCTGGGTAAAAGCCAACGAACCCAATGTGTACGCGCAGGTGGCTCATTTCATGCTCCCCGGCGACTACCTCGCAGCCCGTATGACCGGCGACATCGTGACCACCGCATCGGGTCTTTCGGAAGGGGCTTTCTGGGACTTTCAGGCCAATGAACCTGCCCAGTTTCTGCTCGATTATTTCGGTTTCAGTTCGTCGCTGATTCCAACGATTAAACCAACGTTTGCTCCGCAGGGTGAACTATTGGCTTCGGCAGCCGCCGAGCTTGGTCTTGCTGCGGGTACGCCGGTTACCTACCGCGCTGGCGACCAACCCAACAATGCTTTGTCGTTAAACGTGCTGGAACCCGGACAGATTGCCGCTACGGCAGGCACATCGGGCGTTGTATATGGTGTTAGCGATCAGGCGAAATACGATCCCCAATCACGGGTCAATACATTTCTGCACGTTAGCCATACAGCCGAAGCCCCACGGTATGGGGTATTGCTGTGCGTAAACGGCACGGGTATTCTGAATAGCTGGCTTCGAAACCAGGTACTGGGCCGCTCAATCAGTTATGCCGACATGAACGTACTGGCTCATGAAGCGCCGATCGGTGCCGATGGGCTAGTCTGCCTGCCCTTTGGTAATGGTGCCGAACGGATGCTGGAAAATGCTGATCTGGGTGCATCCTTCCATGGACTGCAACTGACCCGTCATGGCTTACCGCATCTGATTCGGGCTGCGCAGGAAGGTATCGTTTTCGCCCTGTACTACGGTATTCAGATCATGGAAAGCGTAGGCGTCGGACTGCAAACTATCCGGGCAGGCGAAGCCAATATGTTCCTGAGTCCACTCTTCCGCGATACCCTCGCCAACCTTACCGGAGCCACCATTGAGCTATACAATACCGATGGGGCGCAGGGTGCTGCACGCGGAGCCGGAATGGGACTTGGCTATTACAAAAATGCCCAGGAAGCATTCTCTGGCCTACACGTTACGAAAACCATTGAGCCCGATATGCGAGCACAGGAAGCTTATCGGGATGCTTATGCAAAGTGGCAACAAAATTTAAGCGTTCGCTAACGCAATCCAATAGCCAATTTTATATATTGGACCTGTCTAAACGTTCTTTTCTACGCTTTAAACAGGTCCATTTACTTATAAACGCTATGAAAAAACTGGTCTTACTTCTATCTGTTTGGGTAGCAATGGTGGGTTGTATGCCAACTATTCAGGTCGTTACGTTGCGGGGCTCAAACGTAAGCCCATCGCAGGAAGGGCTGGCAATGGATAATGATACGCTCACGCTTCGTTACAATTTTGCCAGTGAGCGGGGCCTGATGCAGCTTAGTATAGTTAATAAACTCAACAAACCGCTATATGTCGACTGGAAACGGTCGTCGTTCATTATTGGGCAGGACAAAGTCGATTATTGGTCAGATGTGTCCGATGTCCATTTAAGCGGTTCGGCGTCGCGCTATAGTCGGTATGCCTCTTCCGTCTATCTGGGTGGAACGATCAAGAAACAGGAACCTATTGCGTTTATTCCGCCCCAAACCAAGCTCGAAAAGAAGCAGTTTGTCGTCGTTCCGCAAGGCAGTGTTCGCCTGACGGGGCCATCTACGATCGAGCAGGAAAAAGCGAAATGGACTGACCGGAAAAAACCAGTCGATATTGTCAATTACGCGTATTCGGCCGATCAATCGCCGTTGACGTTCCGGAATTACCTGACACTTTCGACCGATAAAGATTTCAAGACCGAATTTACGATCGATACCAAATTCTGGGCTTCGGACGTGAAAGTGCTCCCTCGGGATCAGATTCTCACTCAACAAACGAGCACCACCTATGATGGAAGAGGTTATTATATACCCGCCGTCTTCAAACAGCCCGATGCCTTCTACGTTCAATTACCTACCCAGTAAATGCTAAATTCATTTCGAAACAACGTACGTCAATGAACCCTATTTTCACCAAACTAAACTATAAAGCACAATCGGAAATAGCCGTTATCAATGCGCCCGACGAGTTTCAGCCCATTCTGAATGATATGCGAGAACTCACGACAATCGTTACTGAACCGAATCTGATTCAGGCAGGTACGTTTGCGATAGCCTTTGTCAAAACGCAGCAGGAAGTGGATTCCGTTAGTCAGCAACTAGCCAACAAAATCCAGGGTGATGGGTTGCTTTGGTTGGCTTATCCAAAAGGCTCGTCAAAAAAATATACATGCGATTTCAACCGTGATACGGGATGGGCTATACTAGGTCTGTTAGGGTTTGAACCTGTTCGAATGGTAGCGATTGATAATGATTGGAGCGCTTTGCGATTCCGGCGAGTAGAATACATCAAAAAAATGACCCGAAACGAGAAAGGAGCCCTTTCGGAGCAGGGAAAAGCAAAAGTGCGTGGCGAAGTCTAAAAGGGGCTTCCCTGTTTGTGAGGTCAGGAATTACTATTCTTAGTTTTCATTTTAGGTCTGCCCATTATGGCGCTGGTCGATGTGGTGCGCAGTGAATTTCGTGGATCGAACGACAAGTTAATATGGGTTATTATCATCGTTTTCCTTAACATTATAGGTGCTTTGCTCTATTTTTTCATCGGACGAAACCAGCGTATTTCATGAAACCATTTCTATGCCTTATTGGGCTCTGTTTAGCCATCCCCTCCTTTGCTCAGTCGCAGGATGAAGCAGCCGTTAAAACAACCATTAAACTGATGTTCGACGGGATGCGCAAAGGCGATTCCACGCAGATCAAAAATACATTTCTACCGGGTGCTTCTCTTCAATCTATCGCCAAAAATAAAGAGGGAGAGATTTCGGTACGGAACGAAGACATCGGCAAGTTTGCAGCCTCTGTTGTCAAGTATCCGGCCTTTGCGCTCGATGAGCGTCTATCGGGGATGGAAATAAAAATAGATGCCGAACTCGCTACCGCCTGGACACCCTATGTGTTTTATCTGAACGACAAAAAAAGCCACTGTGGCGTTAATGCCTTTACGCTGGTAAAAGTGAATGGCAACTGGAAGATTCAAAGCATTATTGACACCCGTCGGCGCGACAACTGCCCGGATCTACCCAAATCATAACTCAAACGTTCATCCCCACTTCGGCAGCCGTTTTTCCAGAAAAGCGGCCATGCCTTCTTTAGCGTCGGGCGTTTGCTGAAGTTGCTGAAACTGTTCGTATAAAAAAGCCTGCTGTTCGCTCGATGGCAGGCTTTTTAGCTGTTGAAAAGCCCGAAGTCCGAACTGCATAGCCGTCGGCGAATACCGTTTTAACTCAGCCACCAGATCAGCAACAGCGTTGTCCAGTTCACCCACTGGCACCACATGCGTAACCAATCCTACTGCCTTAGCGTCATTTGCGGTGAGTGTCTGCGCCCGTAGGCACAGGTCAAGCGCCGTTCGGGCAGACATGATCTCGAGTAAAACAGCCAGCACCTGAAACGGAAATAGTCCTCGTTTTACTTCGGGCAAACTAAAGGTTGCCACTTCCGATGCCACCACGTAGGTACTACCGCCTACCAATAAAAAACCACCCGCATATACTGGCCCCTGAACTCGCGCAATGCAGGGCTTATGAAGTTCTGTCATCAATTCACCTAACCGAACTGGACCCGTTGGAGCCGGTACGGTTGTGTTTTCACCATCGCCCTGCGAAAGGCTCTTCAGATCCATACCGGCACAAAACGTATCGCCTTCAGCCGCCAGCACAACGAGCCAAACGTCTGATTTGTAATGCGCATAGGCTAGGGCAAATGCCAGTTCGGTAAGCATTGACGGATGTAGCGCATTCTTTTTCTGAGGTCTGTTTAGCGTTATGGCAAACACATGATCGTTGAGCGATGTGAGCAGGTAACGAAATCCCCCAGCGGGTAAAGAATCGGCTTGTTCAGCAGTGTACAACATGGCAGAAAGGTACGGAAATACCGTTTACAAAATCTTTTCCGACCTCATATATGGTTATATCGCCATTTTGAGTTATCTGGATGATAAAGCTTTCTTCCTATACTTCCCCATGAGAACCATTACATTTCTGTGCCTGATGCTGTTAGGCATTCCAGCCGTTCGGGCTACCCACATGATTGGTGGCTATATTCAGGCAAAATCTGTTTCAGCATCATCGCTGACCTACGAAGTAACGCTCATTTTATACATGAACGAGGTACAGGGCAAACAGGCAGCCGATCAGGCCGATAGTTATATCATCTGTTTCGGGGATGGCACCAGCCAGAACGTAACCCGGCAAAACCGATTGTTCATAGCAAACAATACGATGAGTATCAACACCTACCGCATTAATCACACGTACCCGGCTCCCAACACCTATACCTTAACCTCGATCATTTCGAATCGGTCAATGGTTCAGAACATCACAAAGGCCGACTACCAGCTTTTTACCCTGAGCACCGTCATCAACACCAATGTAGTCAATCAGACGCCAACCCCTGGTTATCCGTCGGCGGGTTTTCAGGCTGGGGTCGATAAAAAGCTTATTCTATCGTTAAAAGCAACCGATGCCGATGGCGACAGCCTGGTTTACGGATTAGCCAAAGCGCTGACCAGTACCGACGAAAAGTCCTGCGATAGACGTCAGGCGCCCACCTATCAGTTTCCGAATGATGTAACCCGCCAGGGAATTTTCAAGCTTAACAGCCAGACGGGTGAACTGATCTGGGATGCTCCTACCCAGGCAGGACTTTACAGCCTGGTTATTACGATCGACGAATACAGGAATGGGTCATTTATCAGCCAGACAACTGAAGAACTTACTGTAACCATTTACGATTCACCCGGAACACCTACCCCAATTCCACCCTACGAACCCGCTATTCTGGGAACTGGCAGTATCGTTACCAATACGGTCGTGTATTCCGACCCAGATGTCGTATTTATCACCTTTCCCAACCCAGTCGAAGGTAGGATGCAGGTTGTGATTCAAACGAGCAATCCTACCACGGCTACCCTGCAACTGACGGATGTAAATGGCCGAAAATTACACGAATTGAACTTTGCCAAAGCAGCCCGGCAACACGAACAGGTCATTGGTATGGATAGTCTGACGCCCGGAATCTATATGCTTCGCGCCGACATCAATGGCCGGTCCTTGCTAAGGAAGATTGTAAAGCGGTGATTTTGCCAGATTTCTAGCGTCATCAGGGTAAAACAAGTCTCAAAACAACTGTTTCCAGGTTCCTTTCATCCAGTTGTATTTGAGCGTACTGGGAAGTGCCCGCCAGAAGTATTTATTAATTTCAACGGCAAACGAAGGCTGCATATAACAATTGATAGCGCAGCCTTCGCAGCCGGGCAAACGACCTTCCAGCGCAACCAGTTCCTGTACGTCGTCGGAGCGATACAGGTCGAACAGCTTACCGTCGATGGAAAACTCTTTCAGCCCTAAATGATAGCAGGGTAGCACCAGCTTGTTTTCGGGAGAGATAACGAGGGTGGTACTACCTGCCCGACAAACCGGATCTTCGACCTGATTACCACCATCGCGTCGAAGCTGGATAAATCCATCGTTCAGGTACACATTCGGTTGTTTGCCCCACCACGACATCTGCTGAAGGGCATCTTCTGAAAAGCGTTCACCCGTCTCGACCGTGTTGTATTCGAACACGGGATTCAGAATAAGTACCAGGCCATTAGGCTGGCAAATCTCGTCGTATAGTTGTCTGATCTGGTGAACATTATGCTCAAATACAGTAAACAGAATATCTGGTTGTTCGCCCAGTTTCCGGGCAATGGCGATGGATTCCATCACCTTATCGAAGCACTTTACCCCACGCGAACGGTCGTGTTCTTCGGCAATGGGCGAATCGAGCGAAAAGTGGAGCATATCGACCAGTCCACGGAGCTTGTCAGCCTGCTTCGGATAGAGCAGTGCGTTGGTGGTAACCGTCGTGATAAAGCCAAGTCGTTTGGCTTCCTGAAGCAATTCGGGCAGTTGGCGGTGCAGTAAAGGTTCCCCACCCGTAAAATCGATAACCCGAACCCCTAATTTTTTTAAGTCACCCAGATTTTGCCGGGCATTTTCAAGCGTGACATAGGGTGAAGGCCGCTCCCATATATCACAAAAACTACAGGTCGCATTGCAGCGGTAGGTGATGTAGTAATTGCAAAGTACCGGATGGGAGATAAGGCGCATAAGAAAGGAGCGAGGAGTTAGGAGCGAGAATGGCTGACGCATCAAGAAAAATATGCGTCAGCCATTCTCACTCCTAACTCCTAATACTATAACACCAGCATCTTAAACAAGCTCACAACTTTGTCTTTCAGATCTTTCCGGTCGACAATGAAATCGAGGAAGCCGTGTTCGAGCACAAATTCAGCACTTTGAAACCCTTTGGGCAGATCTTTGCCGATGGTTTCGCGAATAACGCGTGGTCCTGCAAACCCGATCAGTGCATTCGGCTCAGCAATGTTAAAATCGCCCAGCATAGCATACGAAGCCGTAACGCCACCCGTTGTCGGATCGGTCAGGAGCGAGATGTAGGGCAATCTGGCTTTATCCAGCAAAGCAAGTTTAGCCGATGTTTTGGCCATTTGCATGAGCGAAAAACCAGCTTCCATCATCCGGGCGCCCCCCGAACGTGAGATCATCAGAAAGGGCGTCTTATTGGCAATGGCATGATCGATAGCACGAGCAATTTTTTCACCAACAACCGATCCCATCGAACCGCCGATAAAATTGAAGTCCATAACGGCCATCGTTACGGTCAGTCCATTCATGGAGCCATAAGCTGTGCGAACCGCATCTTTGAGCCCTGTTTTCTCAATGGTCGATTTGATCCGCACCGGATATGGTTTGGTATCGACAAATTTGAGCGGATCGCCTGAGCGCATATCAGCATCGAGTTCGGTGAACTCGTTATCGTCAAACAGCAGCGCGAAATAGGCTTCTGAGCCAATTTTTTCGTGATAATTGCAATGAATGCAGGTATAAGCGTTGAGTTTATGCTCCCGCGTTTGCATTGCTTTTTTACAATTTGGGCACTGATACCACAACCCGTCGGGAGCTTCCCGCTTCATTTCGGTTGGGGTCTGAATACCCTTATCTTTTCGGACGAACCAAGACATTTTTCAGTTTGCGATTTTCTGGAAAGGGTCGTAAAGGTACGAAGAAAACGAGACCATCCTCTTAAAGTTACGGCTATAGTCAACCACTCAGCCCTCGAATAGTTGCAGAACCAACCGATTCAACCCCAAACCAGATAGTCGTTTTTAGGGAACATGGCTTTTTTATGCCCGATAAACGTGTTGTTTTGTGGGTATGAAACACATAGTCACGGTCTTACTGCTGGGCATCACGTTCTCGGCTTTTAGTCAGGCTTCAGTAGCCTATTACCCATTCAATAGTCTGGTTACGGTCAGTACCAACGCCGACCGGGCTTTTTGGCTCGATGCCCGCCTGCAAACAAACACCGTATTCGGCTCGCTCAGTACCACCATCTGCCCCATGATCAACGTGACGAGGAAGCCACAGGTCAATTACTACACTGGGCTGGGGGTGCGGTTCAACGTGCTCAACAATCTCGACGACCGGGATATTCTGGAAGGCTACTCGTTACACGTTGGTGTACGTGTGCGGCCACTGCCGATGTTCCCCAATTTGCGGGTTGCGTTTGAGCTGGCTCCATATTCGCGCAAAGACTTTAAAACCGGCAACCTTCAATCGTTCCTGGGTCTGGTTTACCAGTTCAGCAAAAAGCCTAAACTAACCCAGTAGCCATCCAAGGTATAGTCGTTTCCGTCCGTGTTACGACTATACCTTGGGTATTGCCTTATAGATATTGCACTATCGGGCGTCATAAAGAATCGGGTTCAGGGCACTATCGGCCGTAGTGCCAACGGTTTTACTCTGCAACCAGGTTTTCCAGTCGGCAATCCGATTGTCGTTATCGGGCTCCGTTACCCGAATATCCTTATCCATATAAATCATGGTCATGACCCGACGCGCCTGCGACGAACTATTTGCGCCCGCCCGGTGGAAGGTCCAGCCCGCGTGAAAGCTCACTTCACCCAATTCGAAAGGGGTTTCGTTGACGGCAAAGGTTTTTAGTGCTTCGGCAATCTGCTGCTCCGACTCATCCGATATTTTGAGATCCCGACCGATATTCACCGTCTGGCTGCGTTCGGCAAACGCCAGTGGCCCCATTTCGTAGGGGGTATCCTGAAGCGGAATCCAAACCGTAATGGTCTTATCGCTCGAAAGCGGCCAGTAATATTGATCGGCATGCCAGGGTGTTATCCCACCTGACGGCTCCTTGTACAGCGCCTGGTCGTGATACAGTCGCACCCCTTCAACACCCATCAGTTCAGCCGCGATTCGGGCCAGTCGTCGAGAGAAAACAAACGTTTTGATCGCGTCATTTTCGCGCCAGAGGTTCATTACCTGCAAAAACGCCCGCTCATACGTAGTGCGTTCTTCCATTGGTTTGGTAAGCGTATTGAGCTTAAATACCCATTCGGTAATTAAATCACCGTAATACGCCAATAGGTCCGGGCTGAGTACGTGTTTTAGTTTTACATAGCCATTCTCCCGGTAAAAGGTAATAGCCTCCGATGGTAGTGCATAGGGCTCGTCAAGTTGAGCCAGTCGGTTTTCAGTCGAGTTCGTAATCATGATCTGCGTTCTAATTGATACCTCAAAATTCTTCGTTCAGCCGCAGAACCCAGTCCTGTGATTTATCCATAAAGTGTAAAATTTTATCCTATCTATAATCTATCTCATTGACAACAAGCTAATAAATAGCATCTTTGACTAATCGAGAGCAATACCATGCGTGCGCAATTAGAGAAAACACAGCTTCAGGACGAACGGTCGGTAGCCGCTCAACGATTCGCCGTTCCTTATTTTTTAGCACCCTTTCATTTCCATCCCGAATTTGAGCTGACTTATATTGTTCAAGGATCGGGCAAACGATTCGTTGGGGTAAGTATTGATAATTTTGAAGCGGGTGATTTGATTCTATTGGGTTCTAACCTGCCACACTACTGGCGCAGTGACTCAGCGTACTACCAGAACCCATCCCTTCGGTCAGAAGCGATTGTAGTTCATTTTTCGCTTTCGTTTAGTGATCAAGTGATCAAGCATCTCCCCGAATGTCGTTCAGTGGTACAGTTACTGGCTCAATCCCAACACGGTATTCAGTTCCTGAAAACCCAGTCATTGATCAATGATCTGGCCAAGCTGGTCGATTTGAATGGAGTTGGGCGAGTCTGTGCGTTTATGGGGTTACTGGACTCATTGGCCAGCCACCCCGATAAACGACTGTTGAATAGCTCAGTCAGTTCGTTAAGCACGAAAGAAATAGAAAATGACCGGATGAAGCGCATCATTGAGTATACGCTGGCCAATTTCCAGAACAACATTTCTCTGAGCGATGTAGCCAATGTAGCCCATCTGACAGTTACGTCATTTTGCCGCTACTTTCAGAAATACACCCATAAAACGTACATCGCCTATCTGAATGAGATCAGGATTAGCCACGCCCGGAAATTACTGGCCGACAGCCCACTAAGTATTCAGGAAATTGGGTTCATAAGCGGCTTTCAGAACCTGTCGAACTTTCACCGGTTGTTCAGACAACAAACCGGACTTTCGCCATTGGCCTTTCGCAAATTAGGCCAGCTAGGATAAAGCGAGATCCACAGCTTCCGCTTATTTTTGTAGAAGGTATGTTTATTGTATTTACATGATGTCGCTTTTACGCCCTACCCTATTTGTTGTTTTTCTCTTCGCAATTTCCTTCAGTAGTCTGGCCCAACAGAACCGCAAAACCGAATCGGGCAATCCTGTTTTTCCGGGCTGGTATGCTGATCCCGAAGGCACTATTTTCGGTAAGCAGTACTGGATTTACCCAACCTTTTCGGCTCCGTATAATCAACAGGTGTTTTTCGATGCCTTTTCCTCACCCGATTTGGTGAACTGGACGAAGCACAGCCGGATTCTGGATTCAACGGCTGTAAAATGGGCCAAACGGGCTATGTGGGCCCCCGCTATTGTTGAAAAAGGTGGAAAGTATTTTCTATTCTTTGGGGCTAATGATATTCATGATGACAAGAAAGAAGTTGGAGGGATTGGCGTGGCGGTAGCCGATAATCCGGCAGGGCCATTTCGGGATTACCTTGGTAAACCGTTGGTGGGCCAGATTCACAACGGTGCCCAACCCATCGATCAGTTTGTTTTTAAAGACAAAGACAATCAATATTACCTGATCTATGGCGGTTGGGGGCACTGCAATATTGCTCGATTGAAAAACGATTTCACGGGTTTCCTTCCTTTCCCCGACGGAACAACGTTTCGGGAAATAACGCCTAAAAACTATGTAGAGGGGCCAATCATGTTTGTTCGGAAGGGCGTCTACTACTTTATGTGGTCGGAAGGAGGCTGGACAGGGCCAGATTATTCGGTTGCCTACGCCACATCGTCGTCGCCGTTTGGTCCGTTTGAACGAGTCGGTAAGATTCTACAGCAAGATCCCCAGGTAGCAAGAGGTGCAGGTCATCACTCTGTTATTCAGATTCCCGGAACCGACGAATGGTATATTATTTACCACCGCCGACCACTAACCGAAACCGATGGAAACCACCGCGAAACCTGCATCGATCGCATGTATTTTGATGAAAAAGGAGCTATTAAACCTGTAAAAATTACCGTCGAAGGAGTTAAAGCCAGGAAACTTTAACGGAAAGGCTCAGAAAAGCAGTAGGGATGAAAAGGCGGTTTATGAACTACCTTTTCATCCCTACTGCTTTTCTGAGCCTTTCCGTTTTTACTTCTGATTATACGACATTGGATTGTGCTCTAGTTTATCAGCCCGGTCGAATAGCTTGAGTGCCTTCTGGTACGTATCATCCGATTGACTGATAATTTTGAAAAACTCGTTATTCTGACCCGCTTTGTTGGCCTTCTGATAGACTGAGCGAGCCACCAGGGCTTTAATCTGATTGCGGATGTATGCCTTCGAGCGATTATATTCTTTCTCGTTGAACTTAATGCCTTCGTTGGTGGCTAGTTTTACGAGTTGGTTCATCTGCTCATCGGTGATAGTAACCGTACGGTTAAACTCGTCGAACGGCATCTTTTCCAGCTTCTTCTGATTATCGTTGGCGTATTCCATCGCGTACTCCCGAATAATATTTTTGCCATAAAGCTGCACCAGATACATAGTCTGCCAGGTCGAATCGCGGGGAATGAAATAGTCAGGCGTAATACCACCACCACCGTATACCGTCCGGCCACCATCGGTTTTAAACTTCAGCTTCGGATCATTCTTGATCGAGTCGGCAATATAGTATTCACCGCGTTTGGAGCGTAGTTCGAGATCTTTCTCATAATCACCCTCCTGCCCCGGCACGTAAGGCTTCTGGATACTACGGCCACTTGGTGTGTAATAGCGCGAAATGGTTAGCCGCAACTCCGAGCCATCCGACAAGGTTACGGGCATCTGTACAAGCCCTTTCCCGAACGACCGACGGCCCGCAATCAAGGCCCGGTCGTGATCCTGCAACGCACCCGACACAATTTCCGAGGCCGATGCACTTCCCTCATCGATCAGCACAACCAGCGCCCCTTCTTCAAACTGGCCAGCAATGTGGGCGTAGGTTTTACGGTCGTAGCGGTTGTCTTTCCCATCGGTGTAAACCAGCAACTTATTGCCCGAAATAAACTCATCGGCAATATTGGTGGCCCGGTCCATATAGCCACCCGGATTGTTGCGAAGGTCGAGCATCAACTGCGACATTCCTTTCGCTTTCAACGATCCAAGGGCCGTTTTGAACTCGTCATAGGTGGTTTCAGAGAATCGGTTGATTTTGATGTAGCCCGTTTTGCCATCGATCATATACGCGGCATCGACCGAGTAAGTCGGTATCCGGTCGCGGGTAATCATGAAGTCTTTCGGCTGTTTGTCGCCTTTACGTAGAATTGTCAGTTTAACCTCCGTACCTCGTTTTCCACGCAGAGCCTTAAACACCGAACTGTTTTCGACTTTACCTGACGTCGCCAACGGTTTATCATCCACTTTGATGATCTTATCGCCACTCATAATCCCGGCAGCTTCAGAGGGGCCACCTGCCAGCGGAGTAACGACATATACGGTGTCTTTATAAATATTGAACTCCACACCGATGCCATCAAATCCACCTTCCAGTTGCGAACGGGCAGCAACAGCATCCTGCGGGTTCATATAAGCTGTATGCGGATCGAGCTTTTCGAGCATTTTCGTGATCGAATAATCGACGAGATCGTCGGTATTGACCGTATCGACGTAGTTATTTTCGATCAATTGCAGAATTTCCCGGTATTTGGTGTAGCCCCGCCCTATGTTATTCAGGCTTTTGGTACCGCCAAAAAAAGTAGCCCCTACGAGCATACCGCCAGCCAGCGTTATGCCCAACAGCATTGGTAAACGAACCGTTGCCTTATCATTCTGTATTCGATTACCAGCCCCAGAAGGCTGACGTTCAGGCTGATCATCCGTAGTGTTTGCTCGATCCTCCATTTATTTGTTACTTAACAGGTGTCGTTTACCTTCTAAACGTTTTGAAGATAGCGAAATGTTTGCCAGAAATCGTATCTGTTCTTAAAATTTCATAAGAAGCGGTTTACGGTAGCTATTTGAACCCGAAAGGTGCGGATTTTGCTTGTTGACAGGCAGGAAGATCTCACGAATTCAGGTACGCCTAGGTGAACTCCTGAATGATAAAGACCCGGATATTGCTCGAAAGCTACTGACCGATGGGCATTTTGTAGAGAAACGTATGGACCGGGGCGGAGTGAGTTAAGACCTTTTTCTCACTTTTCTGGCTTACCGGAAAGTATTCTTACTTTTACGGAACATTTAGTCAGTTGCTCCCAATCAATCTTATGTTTGTACATACTGTCTTTTTCTGGCTTCACCATCCTGAAAGCCAGGCCGACCACGACGCACTCCGCGCAGGGCTCGAATCACTGAAAGCCGTTACCGATATTTCGGCAGCTTACATTGGCACGCCTGCTGAAACCCGTCGACCTGTTATTGACCATACCTACGATTTTTCTTTGACCTTTGTCTTTGCTGATAAAGCCGCTCATGATACCTATCAGACCCACCCTATTCACCTGGCCTTCGTCGATCAGTGTGCCCATCTGTGGCAGCGCGTGCAGGTCTATGACATGGTAGAGTAATAGTATTAGGAGCGAGGAGTGAGTATTAGGAGGTGCTGAGCTGACGCATACCTTTTCCTAATACTCACTCCTCGCTCCTAATACTCCTATTTACACCATTACCTCAATCTTCATCTCCATATTCCCTTTTACAGCTTTCGAATAAGGGCATACCGTGTGGGCCGTTTCGGCTAGTTGCTGCAATTCGTCGTGGTCCATACCCGGTGCTTTTACTACAATTTTGCCCGCCAGGAACATCGAGTTGCCATCTTTATTGAGCGAAATGCTAACCTCAACAGCGTGTTCGGGCAGGATGATTTTTCGACGGGAAGCTACCGTCATCAGAGCGCTGTTGTAGCATGAGCTATACGCAGCAGCAAAGAGCATTTCTGGATTGGCGGCTTTCCCTTCGCCGTGCATTTCAACTGGCTTTCGGACATCCAGTTCCAAAATTCCATCGAGCGATTTTACATCCCCATCTCGGCCCCCAACGTTGCTGACGGTGGCAGTGTATACTGTTTCCATGAATACAAATGATCTGTTTTAAACTAAGTAGCACCAGGCTATGTCAAGGTAAACGTACTGCTGACAGAAAAGTTAGATGTTTGTTCATTGCTTGAATAGGCAACCTTGCACTATTTGCCTCATCTTTATACAGAAGGGCAAACTATTTGCATACGATTTCTCGGGTTAGAGCATCGGATAGGTTTTCCCTTCGCCCAATGCCCCGCCCCCCTTGTCCTATGCAAATCATTTCGTATTTTGAACTACCTTTGTCTAAGCAACTTACTCAGACTTAAGCTGCAATAGATCGAGGTAGAGCACGTTTTTGGTTAGTATGTTTGCTTATAAGCGACCAGTATGAACACGTTATATAAATTTTTCTGGAGTCGACTAGTCATTGGTAGTATTAGTCTGCTTTTCTGGTTTAGCACCTTACCAGCCTCTGCTCAACGACGACGAGAAAAAGCAGGCCCGGATACGACATTAGCCAAAGCGGCTACCACTACTACCGCCCGCATTGAGGCCGAAACGCAGTTTACCGAAGGTGTTCGCTATTTGATGACCGATGAGCCCGTTAAGGCCATTGCCCAGTTCAACAAATTGCTCCAGAAAGAACCTGCCAATGCGGCAGCTCAGTATTCGCTTGCCAACGCATTACAAAAAACCGGCAAAATCGCTGAAGCTCTGCCCCACGCAACAAAAGCCTACTCGCTGGATAATCAGAATAAATATTATGCCCTGCTGCTGGCTGAGTTGTACGTCAAACAGAAACGGTATAGCGAAGCCGAAGAGTTATATGAAAAACTCCTGAAAAAAGGGCCCGAAAATGCCGAATATGGAGTTGAATTAGCCGCTATCTATCTATTCAACGACAAGCCCGATAAAGCACTGGAAGCCTATAACAACGTCGAGCGCGAACTAGGGCTCAACGAAGAAATTATCCGACAGAAACAGCGTATTTACCTCAAACAGAACAAGATTGATAAGGCCGTTGAGGAAGCCGAAAAATTGGTAGCTTCGGAGCCTACCGAGCCGGATTACCTGCTTGAAGGAGCCGAGCTGCTGATTGCCAACGACCGCACCGATCAGGCCATTAGCTGGATTGAACGAGCCCTTAAACTCAATGCCGATTTACCCCAGGCCCATGTGCTCCTGGCCGATATTTATCGCAGGAAAGGTGACATGACTCGTGTTAGCCAGGAACTGAACCTTGTCCTGTCGAATCCAAATCTGGAAGCGGGTTTGAAAGCCCGCGTCTTATCGAGCTATGTAGGAATGACCAGTGAAAGCCCAACCGCTCAAAAAGATGCGTTGTCAATGGCTCAAAACTTAGCCAAAAGCTCGCCCAATGATCCCAAAACTCAGGTTATGCTGGGCGACCTATTGATGCAGCAGGGCAAGAAGGCAGAAGCACGCGACGCCTATGCTAAAGCCGCCCGGCTGGATGGATCGATTTATGAAGTATGGGGGGCTTTACTTCAACTGGATGGCGAGCTGAACCAGGTAGATAGTTTACTGACGCACTCCGAACAAGCGCTGGAAGTATTCCCTACGCAAGGCCTATTTTGGTATTCCAATGGTTCGGCCAATCTATATAAGCGAAAGTATCAGCAAGCCGTCGATGCGCTTGAAGAAAGCAAGAAACTACTGGCCGCCAGCTCAAATACTGAATTGAAGCGTGGCATTGATGCCCAATTGGGCGACGCTTACAACGGTCTGGGCGATCATGCCAAATCGGACGAAGCTTACGAATCCGTTCTGAAAGTTGATCCCCTGAACGATCATGTACTGAACAACTACAGCTATTTTCTGTCGTTGCGGAAAGCAAACCTGCCACGCGCTTTACAACTAGCCCAGAAACTCGTTGAACGGAACCCAACCAACGCCACCTATTTAGATACCTATGCCTGGGTTTTGTACGTTTCGAAAGACTATGCAAAGGCCCGGCAATACCTGGAAAAAGCCCTGGCCGATCCGGCTAATGTCAGCGGAACTATCATCGAACATTATGGCGATGTACTGTATCAACTCGGTCAGCACGATAAAGCCGTTGAACAGTGGAAACAGGCAAAAGCCAAAGGTGGTGCCAGCCCTGATTTAGATAAAAAGATCGCTACTGGAAAGTTGTAAAACGATTTACGGTTTACAACTTTCGGTTGGTTGACACAGGAAGCGTTGATGCGCCACCTAACTGAAAGCGGTAAACCGTAAGTCGAAACTAGCCCCAATGAATAAATTTTTGTGCTTTATAGCATCCCTGATCGTAGTACTGTTTTTGGAAGGTTGTCGACGGCAGCATATGTCGCGCACTACCAATCCGGTTAGTTCTCCCACTTCGGTTTCTACATCCAAACCTGACTCGACTCTGGCAACCCGCCCTTCGTCAAGCACTCTGACCGATTCAACAACGATGAGCCGGCCAACTCGTCCGGGTATTGAAGAGGCCAGAGCCAATGTAGCCGAAATTGATTTCCGGTATCTGACGGCTAAATCGAGAATTTCATTCAAGAGCCAGCAACAGGACATCGACAATGCCAACGTAACGATTCGGGTTCGGAAAGACAGCCTGATCTGGGTATCCGTTTCAAAGCTGGGAATCGAAGCCGTTCGTGGTGAGATTACAAAGGATTCCATTACGATAATCGACAAAATTCATAAAGAATACTCGGTTTATGACTTCCCGACACTGAGTCGGCAGTTTAACTTTAATATGAATTTTGAGCTGCTCCAGGCACTGATTGTTGGGAATCTACCCCTTCCCAAGCGCCCGGCGCAAAAGATCAAAAACGAGCGGGATTACCTGCTGCTCCGTCAGAGCGAAGGGAAGGTACTGGTCGAAAACTATATTGGTGAAAACGACCGGAAGCTGAAAAAACTGATGGTTACCGAGCAGCCAACCAAAAACACACTGAGACTGGATTATGAGGATTTTACCTCGCTCAATAACTTCCTGTTTCCCTACACGAGCCTGGTAACCCTCGATTATCAATCGAAAGCGGACGGGCAATTCTATCAGACCTTACTTCGTATTAAGCATAACAAAGTTGAACTGGTTGATAAAAGTCCGGGATTTCCGTTTTCCATCCCGGCTTCGTATACTCGTCGACCTTAACCCACTGCACATTTGTTGGTCTTAACAGCCATGTACCCCAAATTTCCATTCCATTCCCGCGCTATCTACTGGTCAGTACTTAACCTGATCTTGTTCAGTATGGGTTGGTTTGTTGCTACAGCACAGGCTCCGCAAACGCAGCGGAATCGACAGGTGCTCGAACGTGAGAAAAAGCAGAACCTGGAAAAAATGAACCAGATCCGCACCATTCTGAAACAAACCGCATCGGAAAAGCAAGTCGGCCTGGGCCAGTTAAAAGCCATCGAACAGCAGATTCAGACCCAGTCGCGACAAATCGGTCTGTTGAATAAAGACCTTAAACTTACTGAATCCGAAATTGCCGAATTACGTCAGGCCAGTCAGGCGTTAACCAACGATCTGAACAAGTTAAAAGCTGAATACGGCTCCATGATCTATGCAGCCGACAAACGACGTCAGCAGGTCAACCCACTTGGTTTTTTGTTTGCCGCCAACAACTTCAATCAGTTAGTAGCCCGGTATCGGTACTTACGCCAGTATTCAGATGCCCGACAGAGCCAGGTTCGGCAGATGAATAATGTTCAGACGATGTTGCAGGGCAAACAAAAAGCTACGCAGCACAAACGAGCCGAGCAAAAAAACACCCTGGGTGCCAAAGTAAAAGAAGCTAAAAAGCTCGAGACCTTAAAGGTCGAGAAAAATGTCGTTGTAAAAGAACTAAGTAAGAAAGAAGCTGAGCTACAGGCCGAGCTTGCCGAAAGTCGACGGGCCATCAACCGATTGGAAACCATGATTACCCGGCTGATTGCCCGCGAAGCCCGTGAGCGTGCCGAACGGGAGGCCCGCGAACGCGCTGAGCGCGAACGACTGGCACGCGTTGAAGCCGCCCGAAAAGCAGCCGAACGCAAACGGGCTGAAGAAGCGATAGCAGCCGCCGAAAAAGCCGGTGAAAAACCAGCCCCAGCCGATGTAGCCAAAGTAGAGCGTCCGGCCGAACCCGAACCCGTTGCTAAAAAGCCTGACGAGCGACGGAATAACAACCTGAACGACGAAGAAACAGCCCTGGCCTCCTCGTTTACAGCGTCCAGGGCACATTTGCCATGGCCGGTAACTAAAGGCTTTATTTCGGACCATTTTGGCCGGAAGCCCCATCCTGTACTAAAAGGAATTTACGTTGAAAACCAAGGCGTTGATATTCAAACCAATGCCGGGGAGGAAGTCCGTGCCGTTTATGATGGAGTTGTTCAGGATGTAACCAACATACCGGGCATGAACAATGTGGTGGCTATTCAACATGGCGATTACTTCACCATTTATGCTAAACTGAAGAGCGTATCCGTTCGGGCTGGGCAACGCATAAAAGCTCGGGAAAACATTGGCACAGTAGCCACCGACAAAAACGGCATCTCGGAGATGCAATTCCAAATCTGGAAAGAATTTACCAAGCTTAACCCCGAGTCCTGGCTAGTTCCGAGGTAAACAGCATATCGTTGTAGGGTCATCGAGCTGGCGGGTTGTTCTCTGCTGATCACAACCGAATTGTCGGCCCGGTCCATAACTTTACAACGTTATAACTCTACAACTTAAAAATGTCTGTTCATAATCCCGATATCAAGCGCGTTACGACGCACACCATTCAGGAACTAAAGAATAAAGGTGAAAAAATATCGGCGCTGACTGCCTACGATTATTCGATGGCGCGGGTAGTCGATGCGGCTGGTGTCGAACTGATTCTGGTTGGCGATTCGGCCTCCAATGTCATGGCTGGGCACGAAACTACATTGCCGATCACACTGGACCAGATGATTTATCATGCCAGTTCTGTTGTTCGGGCCGTCAAGCGGGCCTTGGTTGTCGTCGATCTGCCTTTTGGCTCCTATCAGGGCAACTCGTCAGTAGCGTTGCAATCCGCTATTCGTATCATGAAAGAGTCGGGAGCCCACGCTGTTAAAATGGAAGGCGGCCTCGAAATCAAGGAATCGATCATTCGCATTCTAAGCGCTGGGGTTCCGGTCATGGGGCACCTGGGGCTAACTCCGCAGTCTATTTATAAATTTGGCACCTATGCCGTTCGGGCTAAAGAGGAGGCCGAAGCGGAGAAATTAATGGCCGATGCTCATATGCTTGAAGAGCTGGGTTGCTTTGCCGTAGTACTCGAAAAAATTCCCGCTCTGCTCACCAAAACCGTATCGACCAGCTTAACAATACCAACTATCGGAATCGGGGCAGGTCCCGATGCCGACGGGCAAATTCTGGTCATTCATGATTTGCTGGGTATCAATAATGAGTTTAAACCCCGCTTCCTGCGTCGATACGCCAACCTGCACCAGATCATGACTGAGGCCATTGCTCATTATGTTGATGATGTAAAAGCGAACGACTTTCCGAACGAGAAGGAAGCGTATTGAGTTATGTAACGCGGGTGGAAACCCGTAGTAATAAAAAATGCGGGTTTCCACCCACGTTACACATGAAAAGAAAACCATATCAAGTAGTTTACGAAGATAATCACCTGCTAATCGTCAATAAAGAGCCGGGTATTCTGGTACAGGGAGACCGTACTGGCGATATTACCCTGCTGGACGTGTTGAAAGACTATATTAAAGAGAAGTATAATAAGCCAGGGGACGTATTTCTGGGGCTTGTGCATCGGCTTGACCGCCCAGTTAGCGGTCTGGTTGTATTTGCTCGCACGTCAAAGGCTCTGGAACGCATGAACGAAATCTTTCGTAAGCGACAAGTACAGAAAACCTATTGGGCCGTAGTCCGTCAAAAGCCTCCCAAAAACGCGGATAAGCTCGTCAACTGGTTGGTCAAAGATGAACAGAAAAACCAGGTAACGGTCTATGATTATGAAGTATCTAATTCCCAGAAAGCTGAATTATCGTACCGAGTACTGGGCAAAATTAACGAGCACTATTTACTGGAGGTAAATCCAATAACTGGTCGCCCTCACCAGATTCGTTCTCAATTGGCGCATATGGGTTGCCCAATTCGGGGTGATGTCAAATATGGGTATGATCGGGCCGTAGCCGACAAAAAAATCTATTTACATGCCCGCCGTCTTTATTTCATTCATCCCGTTAAGAAAGAGCCTCTCATTTGCAAAGCGGGACTCCCAAACGATCCTTTCTGGGAGGAGTTTCTGGAATTGGATGATGAGAATTTCAAAGACAAGAACCTCGACTACATTTTTGAATAACTCGCCAACAGAATAGTCCTGAAATAGAAAGGCCGCACCTTCTGATCCCCAGAAGGTGCGGCCTTTCTGCTGGAAGCGAGTGCGCACTTACAACACTAGCTCCTCAATCTACTATCAATAAGTCAGGGCTCCGTTACCGTTGATGTAGTTGGCTGTTCCGTAGGGGCAACATCCAAGATAATCTGCTCCATTACACGTTCAATCATCTGCACGATCCCACGTAACGCTCCAAAGATGATGCAAAGCGGTAATATAATGGGCAGAAAGAAAACCCATTGAAAAATCATGTACAATCGAAAATTTCTCATTGGTTTAAGGAATAATTTTAACGATTAAAGTTACGGCTACGGACAAATCAACAACTTATTCACTAACGTTTAATCTACCATTCTATTCTTATTCAAAATTAAACTTGCCTTAATACAAAAACAAGCTCAATTTGAAAAAGTTTATCATGATATTAAGGTGATTATAGTTTCTCCTAGTTAATACGCTGTTGCTGACCTAACCTACTTTACCCTTTGTCAATTATAATGCCAATATTATATCCTCTTTCTAATTTAATTAATATATAGCTAACATTGGCTCTTTATACTTCATTATTCATTCTTTATTTAATTAACCATACCCTATCATAGCATTATCCTATCATCTTTATAAATTCAGTAGATCATTCATACAGAATCACTATAAACAGTTACAGGAGTTAGCAAAGTGATAACCGGATTGATTATCACTTTGCTAACTCCTGTATGGTTCAAATTTGTTCTTCTTGCTTAACTCAGCGTTGCCACCGCTTCTTTAATCCGTTGAATTGCTTCGACCAACGATTCATCAGATGCAGCCGTTGAGATACGTAGGCAATTTGGAGCCCCAAACCCCGATCCTGCGACAGTAGCAACATAGGCTTTATTCAGCAACCATAGAGCAAAATCATCGGAGTTTTCAATGGTGGTTGTTCCATCCGATTTACCATAATAGTAGCTAATATCGGGGAACGCATAGAATGCTCCTTCGGGCACGTTTGTACGGAAATGAGGCACTTCTTTCAGCAGTTTAACCACCAGATCACGACGACGATGATAGGCTTTGGTCATCTCCATCGATGGCTCCAGCGGGCCCGTCAGAGCAGCTACCGTGGCTTTCTGAGCAATAGAATTCGTCCCCGACGTAACCTGACCCTGCAATTTCTCAACCCCTTCGGCAATCCACTTGGCAGCACCGATATACCCAATACGCCAACCCGTCATAGCAAAGCCTTTAGCAACGCCATTTACGGTAACAACCCGATCCGCAATCGCAGGGATCGATCCGATACTGAAATGACCTTCAGGAGTAAAGTTGATATACTCGTAAATTTCGTCGGCCAGTACATAAATATTTTCGTGACGGGCCACTACCTCACCAATGGCCCGCAACTCAGCCTCTGAATAAATAGAGCCAGTTGGGTTATTGGGCGACGCGTACATCACAATTTTAGTCCGATCCGTAATGGCGGCCTCAAACTGCTCGGGGGTCACTTTAAAGTTGTTCTCAAAGGAACCGTCGACGACCACAGCCTTACCTTCAGCCAGCTTCACCATTTCGGAATAACTAACCCAGTACGGCGAAAAAATAATTACCTCGTCGCCAGGATTGATCAGCACCTGGATCACATTGGCCAGCGAGTGTTTGGCACCCGTCGACACAACGATATTTTCAGGCTTCCAGTCTATATTATTGTCGCGCTTGAATTTATCAGCAATGGCTTTACGAAGGTCAGGATAGCCCGCAACTGGCGAATACCCGTGGAAGCCGTCGTCAATGGCTTTCTTGGCGGCTTCGCAAATGTGTTGTGGGGTTTTAAAATCCGGCTCTCCTACGCTCAGGCTGATTACTTTGTGGCCCTGAGCAGCCAATTCACGAGCTTTCTTGGTCATCGCCAGCGTGGACGATTCTTCCAGCGCGTTGATGCGGTCGGCTAATAAACTCACGGTGTCAAGCGTGGCAGACATAAATTTGTTGTAGTTTTAATAAAATGATAACAAACTGGCAGCAAAGGTACTATGTTTTCATTGGAGCGGCTCTATTATTTAAGAATTAAAAATTTTAACCTCACTAGTATCTGTGCACTCCGTCAGTAATTCTAGCGTTGTTTTCTGCAAAATCGGATGGAGAAAGTCGGGGGCAATTTCGGCAAGTGGCACGAGCGTAAACCGACGTTGATGTAAATACGGATGAGGAATGGTAAGATGCGGAGTTTGTATAATGAGCTGACCATAATACAACATATCAATGTCGATCAGCCGGGCGCCCCATCGCTCCAGCCGAACCCGGCCTAAGGCCTGCTCAATAGCCTGTGTTTGCCGCAGAAGTTCGTCAGGTGGTAAGGTTGTTTCCACCGCTACAACCTGATTCAGGTAAGTCGGCTGATCCGTTACGCCCCAGGGAGCCGTTTCATAAATAGCTGACCTTTGGGCTACAACCCCTACCCGGTCGGCAAGTAGCTCGTTGGCTCGATGCAAGGCTCTTATCCGGTCGCCCAGGTTGGCCCCGAGAAGTAGAAGTATCATTTAGGATGCATGATATAAGATGCATGATATAAGGTCTCTACGTTAATGCATACTATATCATACAGCATACATTCTCAGTAGTCCTTAATCACTTTAATATCATAATACGCCTTAATTTCATCGTCACTGGGCGTTTTAACTGGCCGCACAATCCGGAAACCCACGAAGGAAGCTGATGTGAGCCACCAATCTGATTTAGGACTTTGCGGATCAAGGATTTTCCAGGCTGGTGCTGATGGCGTTCGGGCAGCCGATCGTAACACGTCTGGTTCATCGTCCCAGGAACCACCGCGCACAGCGTTCGGATACAGTGTAGTTGTTGGCGCATACGGCTCCTTAACTTTACCACTGGCAACCTGCTTATAATAATCTTCGATGTACTGGTCTTTCGTCCACTCCATTACATTACCGTGCATATCGTATAGCCCGAATGGATTTGGCTTTTTGGTACCCACTTTCTTATACCCTCCCCCACTATTGCCATTAAATACAGCGTACTCGCCTAATTTTTTTACATCCGCGCCAAACGAATAGGGCGTTGTTGTATTCGCTCGGCAGGCATATTCCCATTCTGCTTCGGTCGGCAGGCGATAGAATATACCCGTTTTGGCATAGAGCCAGGCACAAAACTTTATGGCCGCATACTGAGTCATGTTGATAGCCGGATAGCCTGCCCTCCCCATACCAAACGACATATCGACATAGGGCGGGCTAGGCCGTGTTGTCGCATCGGTCTTCGTCAGATTGGCATCGGCCTGAGGGTATTTGGCGGCCATTTCCTTTTCCATATTGGTAAAGGCAAACAGGTCGTAAAGGTCCCATGTCACCTCGTATTTACCCATATAAAACGGCTCGATTGTTACGCTGTGCTGAGGGCTTTCGTCGGGTTTATGTCCTTTTTCGGAAGCGGGGCTACCCATTAAGAACTTGCCACCCGGAATTGCTACCATCGCATAGGTTTGGTCACTTCCAGGAACGACTTGGGTGTATGATTTAAACTCAGTAGTGGTTTGGGCACTCGTCAGACTGTTTACCCCAACTGTTAATGCCAGAATGGACAGGAGATGTTTAGGAAACATTTTTGGTTATATAGAAAGAAACCATCATTGAACGGTAAAAGTACGAACGATTTTCTTTCTTGTACCTTTGCGAAGTCAATCATTATAACCTATGCGTTATGGAGCACAATCAGCCAACCCGACTTAATTCGATGCAACAGTACATGCTGCATTTGTTTGACCGGGAATTATCGCCCCAACAGGAAACTGAAATTCGGTTATTGCTATCGAATTACTTTGCCAAACTAGTTGACGATGAAATGGATCGTATTGTGGCTGAACAAGGTATAACAGCCGACCAATTAGAAAAAGAAGCAAGCGTACATCGCCGAACGCCTTATCATCTTAAACGATGAGGATAGTTATCGATACCAACTGCTTACTGGTCAGTAGTCCGAAAATAGCGAAAAGTCGCTGGTTATTTGACGCTGTATTGGCGGGAATCGTCGAAATGGCAGTAACAACTGATGTTTTAGAAGAGTATGAGGAAATTATCGGTACATTTTATAATTCACCAACACTGGCAAAAAATGTTCTGGAGACATTAGCTAATCGCCCTAATGGCTTAAAAGTTTCACCCTATTATTTCTGGTCATTAATTACAGAAGATTCTGACGACAACAAGTTTGTAGATTGTGCTGTAGTCTGTGGTGCAGACTTTCTCATTACTGAAGATAGTCATTATAAAATCCTGGAAACCATTCCGTTCCCCCGCATTCCTGTGCGAACGCGTGCCCAGTTTCAGAAAATACTTTTCCCAGACAATTAACGCTTTCTGCAACAGGCACCTTATTATCTGTTATGAATTATCTCTCAGCCGAAAATTTAACGAAGTCGTACGGCGACCGTATTCTGTTTAAAAACCTGACGTTCGGTATCAACCGGGGCGATAAAGTAGCGATTGTAGGCGCTAATGGCTCTGGCAAAACGACGTTACTCTCCATTCTGGCCGGGGCCGTTCCGCCCGACTCAGGCATTGTGAGCCACCGGAAAGATATTACGATCGGGTACCTCGATCAGCAACCCGATCTGAATAATGCCCTCACCGTTATGGAGGTGGTACTGGCTGGCGAAAGTGCCCAGCTCGACGCCGTTCGTGCCTACGAACTTGCCCTTGCCCACGATGATCATGCAGCACTGGAACGGGCAATGGTCGATATGGAAAAGCTTGAAGCCTGGGATTACGAAGCCCAAATCCGGCAAATTCTGGGTGAGTTGGGTATCCATGATGTGGAACAGCCTGTCCGTTCTCTATCGGGCGGTCAACGCAAACGGGTAGCGCTTGCCCGCGTACTGATCCAGAGCCCCGATCTGTTGATCCTGGACGAGCCCACCAACCACCTCGACCTGGAAGCTATTGAATACCTCGAAAACTTTCTGAATATCAACAATGGTACGCTCCTGATGGTGTCGCACGATCGGTATTTTCTGGATCGAGTCTGTAATCAGATTGCGGAGTTGGACAACGGGCAGCTCTATACCTACAAAGGCAACTACGCTTATTTTCTGGAAAAGAAAGACGAGCGTGAAACCGCAGCGGCCTCCGAACAGGCTAAAGACCGGAATACCTTTCGTCGTGAGCTGGAATGGATGCGTCGGCAACCGAAAGCGCGTGGCACTAAAGCCCAGTATCGAATTGATGCCTTTGAAGAATTGAAAGAAAAAACAAGCGGACGGCGCAACGATGGCGAACTTGATCTGAACCTGCGCACAACCCGACTGGGCAGTAAAATTCTGGAGGTCGAAAACCTGAGCAAGCGCTTCGGCGATAAGGTATTGCTCGACCACTTTAATTACACATTCAAACGGTTCGACCGGGCAGGGCTGATTGGCAAAAACGGAATGGGTAAAACCACATTACTTAACCTGCTTACCAACCAACTTCGTCCTGATTCGGGCAAGATTACAACGGGAGGTACGGTCAAATTTGGCTATTATACCCAGTCGGAGCTAGACATGCCCGAAAACCAGCGGGTCATTGATGTAGTACAGGAAGTGGCCGAGGTCATGAAATTAGAAAATGGCGATACCGTTACGGCCTCTCAGTTACTAAGCCGATTTTTATTTGATCGTCATAAACAATACGATTATGTATCAAAACTGAGTGGTGGTGAAAAACGACGGCTGCAACTGTTGCTGGTACTGGTGCAGAACCCCAATTTTCTGATTCTGGACGAACCCACCAACGACCTTGACATCACAACGCTGAACGTCCTGGAAGATTTCTTACAGAGCTTTTCAGGCTGTGTACTCATCGTAACCCACGACCGCTATTTTATGGATCGGCTCGTGGAACATGTGTTTGTGCTGGAAGGCGAAGGTAAAGTCCGCGACTTTCCAGGCAACTATACCGACTACCGCGAATGGCGGGATAGCCAGCCCAAAAAATCAACTTTACAAAATGATAAACCGGCTTCAGCTAGTTCAAAGAACCAATCTTCTTCGGCTGTAGTTTCTTCCGCAACGGTTCCGCCCAGTACTGTTAAGAAAAAGCTGTCGTTCAAAGAAATGCGCGAATACGAAACTCTTGAAAAAGAAATCGAGTCGCTGGAGCAACGAAAAGACGAGGTAGTGGGTCTTCTGAACGCGGGTGGTCACCATGAACAACTCATGGCCTGGGCTCTTGAAATTGAACAGCTTGATCGAAGCATCGCCGAAAAATCGGACCGATGGCTCGAACTGGCAGAATATATGTAAAGAGTGAAAGAGCGAAAGAGCGAAAAGGGTGAAAAGCTAACCCACTACTTTTTCGCTCTTTCACTCTTTCACTCTTTCACTCTTTAAACATGAATCAGATTCTTGAGTTTTTTCGCTACCTGCTTAATTCCGAGGAAGTTATCCGAACGGGCGGACTGGTATTGATCACGCTTATTATTTTTGTAGAGAACGGTATTTTTTTCGGCTTCTTCCTTCCCGGCGATTATCTGCTGTTTTTGTCGGGTGTATTTGCCGGTACCAAGCTACTGAATGTACCCCTCTGGTTATTGCTTACCTGCATTTTTGGCGCAGCCGTGCTGGGCTCAGCGACGGGCTATCTGACGGGCTATTATTTTGGCGCGAGAATCAAGAATCGAGCAGACTCCCTATTTTTCAAGCAGAAATACATCGATAATACGCGAGATGCGTTCATGCGGTATGGCAACAGTGCCTTAATCATCTCACGCTTTCTGCCGGTAGTTCGCACATTTGCTCCGCTCCTGGCTGGGCTTATCCACATGCCCGTTCAGTATTTTATGCTTTATAACATTATTGGTGGAGCTATTTGGGTACTAACACTTGTCGGGGGCGGATTTTATTTTGGCGAGCGTTTTCCCTGGATCGTAGATTATGTCCAGTATATTATCATTTTCTTCCTGGCTATCACGACGTTTACCGTTGTAAAAGGGTATCTGAACGCCCGGAATGAAAAGAAAACGGAAAAGATTCCTGAGTAAGAACGTAGGATGTATGATATAGGATGTAAGGTGTATGATGTAGTTCATCAGAGGCAATTATATCATACATCATACGTCACTGGTCTGCTTTTTCCAATTCAGTAACCAGTGTATACATGGTTTCGATTACCTGCTCCATGCGGTCGTGGCCAACAATTGAATCAAATTTTGTTCGGGCTTCTTGCATACAGCCTTCCAGTGCAACGAACAACTCTTTTCCTCGTGCATTCAGAAAAATAATACTGGATCTTGAATCGTTGGGGTTCTTCTGTGTATAAATATAACCCTCTTCTTCCAGCAGACCGACGATTTTACTCATCATTTGCTTCGTTACACAGGCTCGCTTGGCTAATTCATTATTTGTAGTCCCCTGTTCTTCGATGTTCGAGAGGAACATGAGGTAGCTCATTTTGAAATCCGTGTAACCAAGCGCGTGCAAGCGGGGTTCTATATAACTAGACGTAAATCGTTTCAGTCGCCAGAACAGCCGTCCCACCGACCGCTCCCGAATCAGCCGAAATTGGTCAAAATCAAAGGAATTCTTATGCGTTTCCACTATCATGAAAGCAAAATAAGAAAATCAGAAACAATTCTTTACAAAATTTTGCACAAATATAGTCAACCTGCTTGACTTTATAGTCAACCTAGTTTACTTTTGCCTCGATAGTCAAACAAGTTGACTAAGTGAATGGTTCGACTTTCGTTACGTACTCAACTCTATTGCCTATTACTTTATTGAACGCAGCATATATGGCAACTCTAACTCACGAACAAACAACAATGGAAGAAAAAAGCGGCCTTCGTACTTTTCTACCCCGCATCATTATTGGTGTGGTGTTATTGGTAGGAGGGTATTTTGGTTTTCAGGCGTATCGGCATGGCCAGCAATATGAAACAACAGACAATGCACAGATTGAAGGCAACTCAGCCCCCGTACTAGCTCGCGTAGCCGGGTATGTCACCGCCGTTAATGTCGATGATTATGCCAACGTTAAGCAGGGCCAACAATTGATAACCATTGATCCTCAGGAATATGACGTAGCTCTGGCCCAGGCCGAAGCCGACTATCAGCAGTCGCTGGCGGATCTCGAGAATGCCCGCGCTGACCTGCAAAACGCCCAGGCGAACGCCCGTAATGTAGCCCAAAACGCCCGCGTAGCGCAGTCGAACGCACAGGTACAAGCCGCTCGTCGGGATAAAGCCCAACAGGATTTACAACGTGATCAGAACCTTTACAAAGAACAGTCGCTGACGCGCAAGCAGTTAGAAGACTCTCAAAACAATGCCGAGGTGCAACGTCGGCAGTACAATGCGAATGTCGAGCAGATTACCCTCGCCCAAACGTCGCAGTCAGTCGCTCAGGCAGGGATCGCTAAAGCCCAGGCAAACATTCAGAAGATACAGGCCGTGCTGAAAGTAAAACAGGCCGCTATTGATAATGCCAAGCTGAAAGTAGGCTATGCACACATCACGGCCCCAATTGCCGGAAAAATCGGCCGGAAAAATGTAGTCGTTGGGCAGTACGTACAACCAGGACAAAACCTGTTTACGATCGTAGCCGACTCTACTTTCTGGGTCGTGGCCAACTTCAAAGAAACCCAATTGGAGAAGATGCAGGTCGGTCAGCAGGTCGATATCAAACTGGATGCGTATCCTGAACTTGATATAAAAGGCCGTGTTTCATCGCTATCCGAAGCCACTGGCGCACGCTTTGCCCTGCTTCCTGCCGATAATGCATCGGGTAATTTCGTCAAAATCACTCAGCGTGTACCGGTGAAGATCGAAATCCTCAACCCCGAAAAGTACAAAAACCAACTGCGCGCCGGCTTAAGTGTAGACGCTGAAGTTCGGGTAGCTAATTAATCAGTATTAGGCGTGAGGAGCGAGAAGCGAGTAGAGAGAATACTCTGTTTAGCCAGTTCGCATCAGCATTCTCACTGCTCATTTCTCGCTCCTAATACTTAAAAAATTTATGGCACAACAAAGTGGCTTTGGTCGCTGGATCGTCGTCATTACGGCCGTATCCGCAGCGATCATGGAACTGATCGATACGTCGATTGTCAATGTCGGCCTCAATGACATTGCGGGTAATCTGGGCGCAACGATTGAAGATGTGGCCTGGGTTGTAACGTCATATGCCATTGCCAACGTCATCGTAATTCCTATGACGAGCTTTTTGCAACGGTATTTTGGGCGCAAAAACTACTACATCGGTTCTATTATTTTATTCACCCTGGCTTCTTATGGGTGCGGTTTCGCCAGTGATCTATGGACCCTGGTTTTCTTCCGATTCCTACAGGGGATCGGGGGTGGGGCTTTGCTTTCGACCTCACAGGGGCTTATGTATGATGCTTTCCCACCTTCGCAACGTGCAGTAGCATCAGCGTTGTTTGGGATGGGAATCGTATTGGGGCCAACACTCGGGCCAACACTGGGAGGCTATATTATCGATAATTACCACTGGAGCTGGATGTTTTACATCAACGTTCCGATCGGGATTATTGCCGTTCTACTTAGCCTGACCTTTATCGAGAAAAAAGAAGACGAGCTCAACATCGATCGAAAGTCCATTCCAATCGATCAGATCGGCATTTTGCTGCTGGCCGTGGGCATTGGTGCATTGCAATATGTACTGGAGCGCGGTGAAGCCGACGACTGGTTCGATGACAGTGTAATCCGTTGGCTAACGGGTATATCGGCCTTTGCGATTCCGGCCTTTATCTGGTGGGAGTTGCGAGGCACCAAAGAGCCTGTCGTGGATCTGCGCGTAATGAAAAATCGTAACCTGTTTATCGGGTCGATTCTGGTAGTGGTGGTGGGCTACGGGTTATTTACATCTGTTCTGCTCTACCCCCTATTTGCACAACGTATTGTTGGCTTAACAGCTACGCAAACGGGCAAACTGCTCATTCCGGGCGGCCTGGTAACGCTTCCGATGTTTGCTATTACAGGCCGTATGCTGGCTAAAGGGGTTTCGCCCAGGCTCATTGTTACGCTGGGTTATGTCGCCTTTGCTTCCTTCTGTTTCCTGATGTCGACCTACAATATGAATGCCTCCAATGGCGACTTCATTACGGCACTAATCATTCGGGGTATTGGCCTGGCCTTGGTAAACGTACCGCTCATTAACCAGTCGGTTTCGTCGCTGGAACCCCGTCAGATGCCTACCGGTATCGCTATTGTGAACATGATGCGGCAAATTGGCGGTGCGTTCGGGGTAGCCATTACTAACACCTACGTTACGCAACGTACAGCCGTTCACCGAGGGGATCTGGTGTCGAATCTGCAACCGGGCGAGATGTTAACAACGGAACGTGTGAATACCATGACACAAGCTTTGGTTGCTAAAGGGGTTAATGCACTGGATGCTGTCACGGGGGCATACAAAAATCTCGACCTGATTATCACCAAACAGGCACTGATGATTTCGTACCTCGACACCTTCCGGCTCGCGGGATTGTTCTTCGTGGTTTCGTTCCCGCTTCTGTTTTTACTACAAAAGAAAAAAATGGACGCTGCAGCCGCCAAAGCGGTAGCCGAGTCAGCACACTAAATAGGTTTACGGTTTTCAGCTATCGGCATACTATAGCTGGACCAAACTAACGTAGGTATTCCAGCGCACCGAAAGCGATAAACCGTAAACTGTAAACCTCTCAAAGTATGAACACTAAACTTTTAATACTGACTTCGTTGCTGGCAATCGGAGCGGCTCAGGCACAGAATCAGTCTGTTCCCGACGACTTACGAGCCCTAATCCAGCAGGCTAATGCGTATTATCCGGTGCTGAAACAGCAACAACAGCAAATTCAGGCGGGTGATTTACGGACTGATATTGCCCGATCGGCCCTGAAACCAAACGTATCCGGTAACGCGAGCTATCAATACCTTACACCCGTGGCACAGGCCACGTTGCCGGTCGATGGGGTGAACCGAACCATTCAGTTTCAGCCGAATCACAACGTCAATGCCTATGTTGGTGTTGGCCAAACCATTTACGACTGGGGCCGCACCAAAGCGTCGGTGCAGCAGGCTGCCGATAATGTACAGGTACTCCGTAGAAATATGGAAATTACCCAGCAATCGCTGGCCTATCAGGTTGCCGCTGCCTATTATGGCGTAGGCTTCTTGCAACGGAGCCTAAGTGTCCAGGATTCAGTAATCCGCACGGCGGGTGCGAATGTGCAACTACTGGTTACCCGCCTGCAAAATGGCGATGCGCTTCAATATGACGTGCTAACGCAACAGGTTCGGGTAAAAACGGCTCAGAACCGTAAAATTGAAATTCAAAATCAGCTGGAGCGGCAACTTGCCTTGTTAACTTACCTAACCGGCAATCCGAATCCCGATATTAGCCAGGCCGTAAACCAGTTCAATCTGGAAACGGCGGGCAGTAACGTAACCACACAGCCCTATACACTGGCCAACGATGCCCAATCGGCACTGGCAGGCAATAAGGATGTACAACTAGCGCAGGACCGGATTCGTCAGGCCGAAACCGATATTCTGGTCAACAACTTATCGGGCCGACCGAATCTTAGTTTTTCTGGATCAGCGGGTTACCGAAACGGCTATCTACCCGAAATAAATACTCCTCGGTTCAATATTGCGGCTGGCGTATCACTGGCTGTACCAATCTACTCAGGAAACCGTTATAAGTTACAGAACCAGGCAGCCCAACTGAACCTGAACGCCAGCCGATATGCCCTGGAGAGTGCGAATGCCCAGGTACGCCAGAGTATTGCCCAGCTCAATGCCGACATCCGAAGCAACCTGACGCGACTAGCCAATCTGGAGACGCAGGTCATTCAGTCGAAAAAAGCGCTCGATATTGCCAACGCTCGTTTACGAAATGGGGTCATCACCAATGTGGAGCTACAAAGCGCCGAAACGGGCGTAGAAGAAGCCGAATTAGGCCGCCTGAATTTCCAGTATCAATTATTGCTCAATCAGTTGGAATTAAAACGACTCCTGGGCGAGAACCTGCTTTGAGTCTGTCGGCTTCATTAAAATTTCATAAATCCACATACTAAACTGCCCCAAAAAAGGATTTTATAAGCGTATAGTAGGTTGAACTAAACAAAGAGCCATGTTATGAAAGAACGAGTGATTGATATCCTGAAGCAATTTGGCGTCTCTGAATCATCGGTTACAGAGCAGACCCATTTCTCGCGTGATCTTGGTTTAGATAGTCTCGACAGCGTTGATCTGATTATGCAACTAGAGCAGGAATTTGGCATCCGTATCCCTGACGAAGACCATCACAAGCTAGCTACCATGCAAGGCGTACTAACCTATCTGGAAGCCGAGCAGGCCGTTGTTTAACCGCCCTCCTTCTCAACAATATTTTTATACAAACCGTGAGGACGCAATAGACGCAAAGAGTAGTTTACTTCTGCGCCTGTTGCGTCCTCGCGGTTATGGGTAACTGAAACGGGTTAATAGCCACGCGCTGTATTATCCGCTCTAGGATCGGATGCGCCTTCATAAGAACCGTCGGGTCGGATGAGTACGCAGTCCATGCGTCCGAGCGTATTGGTCAGTTTTTCCAGAATATACCCTCGGTTTTGGAGCGCCTGAACTGTGGCTTCGGAGAAAGCCCCGTTTTCGAACGTTGTTTTATCGGGTAGCCACTGGTGGTGGAATTTAAGGGCATTGACGGCCTGCTGCATCGTCATGCCATGCTCAATAACGTTCAGGATGGTTTGGTAAACCGACGTGATGATCGTTGAGCCACCGGGCGTACCAACGACCATAAAGAGCTTGCCATCTTTTTCCAGAATGGTTGGCGTCATGGACGACAGCATCCGCTTACCGGGGGCAATGGCATTGGCCTGATTACCGATCAGACCGAACATATTCGGAACGCCCGGCTTCACACTGAAATCGTCCATCTCGTTGTTCATGAAAAAGCCCGCTCCACCAATCACCACTCGGCTACCATACCCCCCATTGAGGGTTGTAGTGATACTGACTGCATTCCCCTCTTTATCAACAATAGAGAAGTGCGTGGTTTCTAGACTTTCGTAACCAGGGATGGTTCCACCTTTTACATTTCGGCTATCGGTCGCTTTGGCCCACGAAAAATCCGTCCATCGATTACGCAGATAGTCGGGGCTGATCAGTTGACTTACAGGCACCTTTACAAAGTCGGGATCACCCAAGAATTTGGCGCGGTCGGCATACACACGTCGTTCAGCTTCGATCATCACCTGTACCGTACTATCGCGATTCCAGCCCCATTTACGCAAGGGATAAGGCTCCGTAAAGCGCATCATCTGCAACAGAGCTACCCCCCCGCTCGACGTTGGCGGCATCGTAATCACATTGTATTCCTTATACTTTGCCTGAATAGGCTCCCGCCAAGTGGCATGATAGTTTTTAAGATCTTCTTCGGTAATAAACCCTTTTCCCCGCACCATTTCTTCGGCCAGTAACCTAGCCGTTTCGCCTTCATAAAAGCCAGCCCGGCCCTGTGCCTGAATCCGTTGTAAGGTTTTCGCCAGATCCGACTGCACCAGCAAATCGCCCTTTTGCCAGCTTACGGTATCGGCAGGAACAGCACTTTTCAAAAAGTAATTTTTACCCGGATTGATCTTGAGTAGATCGGTTTTGATGCGGTTCAGGCCGAGAGCGTCCCGCTCAGTCAGGGCAAATCCTTTAGCGGCCAGATCGATAGCAGGTTGTAACACCTGGGCCCAGGTTAGTTTGCCAAATCGCTTATGCGCTTCGACCATGCCATCGACCGATCCAGGAACACCACTGGCCAGGTGTCCGCTGATACTCAGTCCGGGTATTACATTTCCCAGGGAGTCGAGATACATATTCTGCGTAGCGCGGCCAGGGGCTTTTTCACGATAATCGAGCGTATAGGCTTTGCCCGTCTGGTCGCGATACACCATAAAGCCCCCTCCACCGATATTACCCGCACCCGGATACACTACAGCCAGCGCAAACTGCACTGCCACAGCCGCATCGACTGCATTACCGCCCGCTTTCAGGATGTTCAGCCCCACCTGCGATGCTTCGGGGTGTGCCGACGCGACCATCCCGTTACGCCCAATAACCCCCACACGATCGGAGAAAAATGGCTTTATGGATGGATCTTCATCGCGGTACTGATAAACGCCCTGACTTTGGCTGACTTTGGTGCTCGCAGTGGTCGATGGGGCCTGGGTTTTACAAGCTGGCAAGCCACCGGCAACAAGCAGCCACAGAGCATATCGGATAATACGTTGGTTCATAGATACGTTTCAGGTTAAATCGTGATCGGCTGGTAAACTACAAAAATAACCGACGACGGCAGATCACCAAATCAACCACTTATCCTGCATAACCCGGCCCTTATCCGAAAAAAGTTGGCGAAAGTCTACCGGGCGAGTACATTCACAAAACGGAATAGCCTGTTGCTGAACACGCGCTTCTGTTCGTTCACACTTTTACGTTTTACTGGGTGAGATTCCTTCGTCAGATATTTGAAAGCTTCCGGTTCTCCTGGCAGGCCCTGCGCTCAAACCTGCTTCGTACCACGCTCTCCTTACTGGGCGTTACGGTCGGGATTTTCGCCATTATTGCCGTGTTTACCCTGGTTGATTCGCTCGAACGAAACATCAAGGATAGCCTGTCCTTCATTGGCGACAAAGTCGTGTATGTGCAAAAATGGCCCTGGATTTTTGGTGGGGAGTTTCAATGGTGGAAATACTTCCAGCGGCCTGTACCGACCTATTCTGAATACCGTTTTCTGAGCGACCGACTCGAAAGTGCAGAAGCCATCGTGGCTATGGATTTTAAAGGGCGAGTAACCATTAAGCATGATAATAATAGCATGGCATCGCTTATTCAGGGAACCACACTGGATTACAACAAGATTTCAGAAGTCCCCATCGAACAAGGCCGCTACTTCACCCAACAGGAGATCGATGTTGCCCGTAACGTAGCCATTATCGGAGCCGATGTCGCCGAAAATCTCTTTCCTGGTCAAGATCCGGTTGGCAAGACCTTCAAACTAAGTGGTCATAACTTCACCGTTATTGGCGTACAACGAAAAAAAGGAGAGAGTATCCTGAACGTGGGTGGCAATCCCGATATTAAATGCCTAATCCCTTATGGTGCTTTTGCCAAGATGTTCCATTCTGTTCAACCCGACATCGACATTGCCATCAAAGGCTATGACACCGACGAAGGATTGGTAGAACTGGAAAGCGAAATCCGGGGCTTACTTCGTACCCGACGCGGTCTGCGCCCATTACAGGAAGATAATTTTGCGATTAATCGACCCGAAGCAGCCGCCCAAGCCATCAGTGGGATTTTTTCCGTTCTGACCATAGCTGGTTGGGTAATCGGCGGGTTTTCCATTCTGATTGGCGGATTCGGAATCGCCAATATCATGTTTGTCAGTGTGAAAGAGCGAACGAACATAATCGGTATTCAGAAATCGCTGGGAGCCAAAAATTATTTTATCCTGTGCCAGTTCCTGTTCGAAGCTGTTCTGTTAAGTTTAGTAGGTGGGATAGCAGGTATTTTTTTGGTATACCTACTATCATTTATGGATTTAGGAAGCCTTGATCTTCAGCTCACCCCCGGCAATATTACACTAGGACTGGGCGTATCAAGCGTGATTGGTATACTATCGGGGATTATACCCGCTTTTTCGGCTGCGCGCATGGACCCTGTTATTGCGATTCGGGCTAAGTAAATGAGTAATAGCAAGCATTAATGCTCACTATCACCCCGAGGGACAACTAATACGACGTCTTCTTTTTCGATAATCACCTGCCCTTCAGCAAGACCTTTTGGTTTTCGCACAAACTTTTTTGGGGTTACTGTCACCGGGCATAAGCTGTCGGTCCGTCGTTTCGAGTACCAGGCCGCCAACTCAGCCGCTCGCTCGATTACATTTTTTGGAAACGGTTTCCCTGCCTGGTATTTAATAATTACGTGCGACCCCGCTACATCACGGGCGTGTAGCCAGAGGTCATCTTTATAGGCATAGCGCTGGGTTAGTAAATCATTATTCTTCGCATTTCGACCGATCAGAATGCGAAACGTATCGACTGTAACCTGCTTGAAAAGCGAATCTATAGCTTGCGGTATCCCTGCTTTTTCGGATCCATCCGCCAGCAGTTCGTGCTGCTTCACGTACCGACGTAGATCTTTTAATGTTTGCATAGACAGTATATCCTGTTTTTGCAGATTGATCCGGGCCACATCGGCCTCCCGTGTCGTTATTAAATCCGTTAAATACTGTTCCTCTATTTTTTCATTTTTTGCTTTACGGTAAAAGTTTTCAGCATTTTTTTGCGGACTTAAATCCGGCTTGAGTTTGAGTGTAACAGGCTGATCATGATAGAAATCGTATAGGGTTACTCGTTCAGGAGACCGTGCTCCCGGAACTGACGGAATATCGTGCAGATTTGCCATCAGAATATGCCCCATCTGTTCATGGCTAATGCCGTCTTCCCGCAAAATCATTCGTTGAAGCGTCGATTCCAATTGCGCTTCAGCCCTTTTTTGACGTTTTTCGAGTAGCCGAAGTAAGTTTGCTTTCTCAGCATCAAATACACTCAGGCCATTATAACGACTATAAAATCGGTTAGCGGCCTCAATTGGGTCTGAAAATTCCTGCTCTATATGGCCATAAGGCAACAGACTTAGCGCAGGTTTATGGTCGAAGCGGGTAAGATAATACTGCGGTTTTTCCAACTGCCGAAGCACATCCTGGATGATAGCCCACTTATCCTGAGGGGTCGCCTGAATCAACTGTTGCCATTGCTCGTCAATCCATCGGTTTACCAGTTTACCAAACGTTGGAAACAATGTACGATACTCAAATCCAGCCTGCTCAAACGCTTCATAAGATTGATCAATTGGGCGCTCAAATGCAGAAAGCATCAACTTCTCATCCGTCAACAATTGGCGGTTAAATAGATCTATAACTTTATCATGATGGAATGCCAGTAAGTTCGGGCGGTTACCGAAGAATTTGAACACCAATGTGAAGTTATCCTCCAGTTCAATGGCCAGACACCGTTCGTTTAAAAAAGACCGAACGCCAATAACAGCCCGTTCGCTACCTTCACCCCCTATCACCGTTTCAAACAGATCAACGCTATTGGTACGAGCTCGCTGTACACGATCAGGAAACATCATCCCTGAGAAATCCGGTCGGAGGGTAGCTTTAATATATAACGGTTTATAGTAATTGACTTTGCCCTTAGCTTCTGCGAAAACCAGTACGACTTCATCACGATCCTGGCTATAACATTCCATAAATCGCAACGGTATTTTCTTTTCTGGTGCCTCATCAAAATAGGGGGTAAAACTACCTATTAGCCTCACTTGAAGAGCTTGAGTAAGTTGCCGCAGAAAGTAATAGTTTGTATGCATAATGTTACAAAAGTAACATCAGAAGTACTCAAGTTTTTTATGAAGCGATTTTTTTAAAAAATTCAGTAAAACAGAGCGTTTATATAACAAAATAAATAATCAATATAATTATTTTAAAATAATATGCTGATTATCAGCATATTAATAAAATATAACATATAATTTTATTAATAAAAAATTAATTCAGGCATTTTTTAGGATGGTTTTTTATTACGATTTCTTTTTGAAATATAATTTAACTAACCTAATATTGATGCGTTTACTCATTTTTCAAACCAACCTAATCTTCATGAAAGCATCGTTCTACAGGTTTCTGCAGACCGCTTTTCTGGGTGCAGTCCTACTGCTTTGGAGCCTCCATGCTTCAGCCCAAGACCGTCGGGTGACGGGTAAAATTACGGGGGCCGATGGAGCCGTACCCGGAGCCAACATCGTCCTGAAAGGGACCCAAACTGGTACCTCTTCCGACGCCAGTGGTAATTTCTCAATCAATGTTCGAGGTAGCAGTCCCGTACTGGTAATCTCGGCCATCGGCTTCAAAACCCAGGAAGTCAATGTGGGCAATCAAAGCAACCTTGACGTCCGTCTTGAAGACGAAGCCACCGCCCTGAGCGAAGTCGTCGTTACCGGGTACTCCACCGAAAACCGCCGGGATGTAACCGGAGCCGTTTCCACCGTTAAACCCGCTCAGTTAAAGGTCGTTCCTTCCACCAACGTCGAACAACAATTGCAGGGTCGGGTAGCCGGGGTCACCGTCATCACCAACGGACAGCCAGGTACTTCGTCCCAGGTTCGGGTTCGGGGCTTCGGTTCGTTCGGGGGTAACCAGCCACTTTATGTGGTCGATGGCGTACCAACCCAGACGATTGCCTTCCTGGCGCCTGATGATATTGAATCGACCACCGTCCTGAAAGATGCCGCTTCGGCTTCGATCTATGGAGCCCGGGCCGCTTCCGGGGTGATCGTTATCACCACCCGCAAAGGCCAGCGTCGGGCCCAAAAGCTGAGCGTAAGCTACGATGGTCTTTATGGGGCTACCGATCCAGGCAAGAGCCTGCCGATCCTCAACCCCCAGGAGCAGGCTGACTGGACCTGGCAGGCTCGTAAGAATGACATTTATCAGGGCACCTATCCATCCAACGACTTCAAAGGCTTAGCCGGAGGTCAGTATGGGGAAGGGGCTACGCCGGTGTTACCGGATTATCTGCTGGTGGGTAGCCGTTCGGGCTTGTCGGCTTCGCAGGTGGATCTGACCGCAGAAGCAGCCAAGTACAACGTCAACCCAGCCAACGGGGCGATCTATAACGTCATTCCGTCTAACAAAGCGGGTACCAACTGGTACAAAGAGATCACCCGGGTGGCTCCGCTGATGCGGCACAACATTGGTTTTTCGGGCGGTACCGAATCGAGCCGGTTCTATGTAGCGCTGGGCATGCAGCAACAGGCCGGTATCATTACTTATAATGAATACTCGCGCTACACGCTACGGGCCAACACTGAGTTCGACATCACCAAGAAACTCCGCTTTGGCGAAAACTTCCAACTCGCTTATGTGAAGACAAAAGGCCTTTTGGGCGGTGTTGGTAGCATTCTGGGTAACTCGACCAACAACAACTCGTCTTCATCATCCGACGAAAACGAAGTATTGTCCGCTTATCGGATGCCACCGATCATTCCGGTGTATAACTCCTTCGGAGGGTATGCCGGTACAGCTGCTCCGGGCTTCAACAACCCACGTAACCCGGTTGCTGACCGTCAGGCACGAGCCAATGATGCTTCCTTCCAGATTTTCGGATTCGGTAATGCCTACCTGGAGTATGATGTGATTCCATCCCTGACCCTGCGCAGCAGCTTGGGGGGTACTTACTTTACCAACTACTTTAATAGCTATGGTCGGGTGCAGTATGAGAACTCGGAAAACAACACCACCTATACCTACAGCGAAGGTGCTGGCTACGGCTTAGCCTGGACGTTTACCAACACCGCTCACTTCAAGCAGAAGTTTGGTATCCATGACATCGACGCCCTGGCCGGTATCGAAGCCCTCAATACAGGCTTGGGCCGTAACATCAGCGGTTCAGGTCAGAACCCCTTCTCGACCGACCCTAACTATGTAACCATCAGCACCACCACACCGGGAGCTACTCGTGGCGTTGGTAGCGGTTACAGCCTGGGAAACAAGTTCTACTCGCTGTTTGGTCAGGTACGCTATACCTTCAATGATAAATATATCATTACGGGCGTTGTTCGCCGGGATGGTTCATCGCAATTTGCCGCTGCTAGCCGGTACGGGGTTTTCCCAGCCGTGTCGGCCGCCTGGCGTTTGTCATCCGAAGACTTCATGAAGAATCTGCCCTGGGTATCTGACCTGAAAATTCGCGGTGGATACGGTACCATGGGTAACTCCAACTTCCTGAATGCCACCAACCAGTACAGCCTCTATGCAGGAGGTGCCGGTCAGGGATACGACATCGGTGGAACCAACAACTCGATTGCGGCTGGTTTCTATCGTAGCCAGATCGGAAACCCCGCTGCCAAGTGGGAAACCAACGTGACCAGCAACATCGGTATCGACGGAGCCTTCTTCAACAACAAACTCGAAGTCGTGCTTGACTTCTGGCGCCGGGATACCAAAGACCTGCTCTACCAACTGGCTCTGCCCGGTGTAGTAGGCGTTCGTTCAGGGGCCCCATTCAAAAACCTGGCCAGCATGCGTAACGAAGGGATCGACATCCTGGTCACCAACCGGGGCAACATCAACAGCGATCTGAGCTACGAAGTGACGGCCATTGCCGGTTTGCTCAACAACAAGATCGTCGCAATCGACCCGCTGGTGCCTTACTTCTACGGTGGGGGTACGCGTCTGAGTGGCAACGTAGTACGCAACGAGCCAGGTCATGATCTGTCGTCGTTCTACGGCTACAAAGTGATCGGTCTGTTCAACAGCAAGGAAGAAGTGGCCGCTGCTCCCACCCAGGAAGGCGCGGGTCCAGGTCGGTTCCGCTATGCCGACACCAACGGGGATGGTAAAATCACGGCTGATGACCGGCAGTATCTGGGCAGCCCGATTCCGAAAATGACAGGTAGTATCACCCTGACGCTGAAGTACAAAGGCTTCGATCTGAACACTAACCTGTACACCTCGCTGGGCAACAAGATCTTCAATAACCAGCGTTGGTTCACCGATTTCTATCCCTCCTTCACGGGGGCGGCTATGGGAGCTCGGGTAAAAGATTCATGGTTGCCTACGCACACCAATACAACGGTGCCCATTTTCGAGAGTGCGTCGAACTTCAGCACCAACACCCAGCCCAACTCCTACTACGTAGAGAACGGTTCGTATGCCCGGATGCAGTACCTGACCCTGGGGTATACTTTCCCCTCGACGATCCTCAACAAGATCAACATGAATCGGCTGCGTATATCGTTATCGGCTACCAACCTGTTCACCATCACCAAATACACGGGTATGGACCCAGGTGTAGGTGGCTCGGCGGATACCAACTTCGGTATCGATGTGGGTAACTACCCCGTTCAGCGTGGCTACAACGTTGGCTTAAGCTTCGGGTTCTAATAGGCTATGTAAGAAAGGTTAGTCTGTTTGCATAATCTGACTAACCTTTCAAAGAATCACCTTGATATCTTTTTAAGGCTCAAAAGCACAATGAAAACACTGATTACCAAAGGCACGCTGACCGCCACTCTGCTGATGGCCGTCTCTTTTGCCTGTACCGACAAATTCCTGGAAGTGCCCGCCACCGGACAGCTATCCGGTGCCCAGCTTACGACTAAAGCGGGTCTGGATGGTCTGCTGATGGGGGCCTACGCCCAGCTCAACGCCCGGGGCTTCTCCCAGTCAGCCAGCTCTTTCAACTGGGTGCGGGGTAGCGTATCTGGGGGCGAAGCCAACAAAGGCTCCAACTCCGGCGACTTTAACGCCCTGACTCCCTACGAAACCTACCAGCTCCTGCCCTCCAGTGGTGAAGTCAACGCCAAATGGAATGCCATGTATGAAGGGGTGGCTCGCTGTAACTCCGTACTCCGTTCACTCGGCTCTGCCGGATCGGATGTGACGGCCGCTCAAAAAACGGGACTTCAGGCTGAAGCCCGCTTTCTGCGAGGTCACTACTATTTCGAACTGAAACGGAACTTCAACATGGTGCCCTTCATCGACGAAACCGTCGATTACGGCACCGGCATCGAGAAAGTAGCCAACAATGCCGACATCTGGCCCAAGATCGAAGCCGACTTCAAGTTCGCGCAGGATAACCTGCCCGCTACCCAGTCGTCCGTGGGTCGGGCCAACAAGTGGGCCGCGATGGCCTATCTGGCGAAGACCTACCTCTACGAGAAGAAGTACACGGAGGCCAAGGCCCTCTTCGATCAGGTCATCACCAGTGGGGTTACCAGCAATGGCCTGAAGTATAAATTGCTGGATAACTATTCGGACAACTTCAATGCCGCTAAAGACAACGGTTCGGAGTCCGTGTTTGCCATCCAGGCCGCTGCCAATGCCGGTAGCTCGGATAACGCTAACCCCGATCTGGTGCTGAACTTCCCTTACAACACGGGTTCGAATGGTCCGGCTGGGTGCTGCGGATTCTTCGCTCCCAGCTTCGAATTAGCTAACTCGTTCCGGGTCGACGCCAAAGGCTTACCGCTGCTGGATGGTTCCTATAACACGGGCGCTAATCAGCTGAAAACCGACCAGGGGATTGCCTCTAGTGCGGCTTTCACCCCCGATGCGGGTCCGGTCGATCCTCGTCTGGATTGGTCAATTGGCCGTCGGGGCATCCAATACCTGGACTGGCAGCCTCACCCTGGTCTGGACTGGATTCGTGACCAGAGCTTTGCGGGTCCTTACTCCCCCAAGAAGTTCGTCTTCTACAAGTCACAGGATAAGGTGCTGACCGATGGTAGCTCGTGGACGGATGGTTACTCGGCCATCAACTACAACATCATCCGGTTTGCCGATGTGCTGCTGATGGCGGCAGAATGTGAAGTCGAAGTAGGCAGTTTAGCAACCGCCACCAACTATGTCAACATGGTGCGCACACGAGCAGCTAACCCTGCCGGTTTTGTAACCCAGAATGGCAAGCCAGCGGCTAACTATGTGATCAGCAATTATCCAACGTTTGCCGATAAAGCCACGGCTCGTGCCGCTGTTCAGTTCGAGCGGAAGCTGGAGCTATCGGGAGAAGGTCACCGGTTCTATGATCTGGTTCGTTGGGGCACAGCGGCCACGGTACTGAACGCCTTCCTGGCTTATGAGAGCAAGCTGTTGCCGACGGCTTATTCGGGTGGCAAGTTCACGGCAGGACGTGATGAGTATCAGCCCATTCCGCAAACCCAGATCGACTATCAGGGTAAGGATGTGCTGGCACAAAACCCCGGCTACTAAGCTAATCAAGACTAGTTTTTACAAAAAAGCCACCCAATCCCGGGTGGCTTTTTTGTATATAAACATTATTAGGAAGCACCGGTTATTTTTATACATCAAAACATACTAACGTTATGGCTAATCATAAAACCACAGACCAACCAGGCTCCAATGATATGCAGCCTAATCGGGAACGAACACGCAACCAACAGGCACACGACACAAGTGGTCAACGACCCAACGCCGAGCAAACGATGACAAATGCCAACAAAAGCAAGCAGGGGCCAGAAAACGAACACATGCATCAGGAGATGAGCAAAGCCGAGCTTGCCGATGAACGGGGTGGCCATGGTCACTCAGGTCATAGCGGCAACCGTAACGGAAGCCGTAAGTAATGCCGAATGCTGAATGATTCTACAAAAATCATTCAGCATTCCCCTTCCTTGAACCCACTTATATTCTCTTCTGTTATCTATTTAGTAAATATGGTAATACACGAAAGCTTATAGCACTTTTACTGCTGAACAAACTGATTAAATGCTTTACCCAAATACCTTAGAGGTTAAACTAGGTTTTGATTCTATCCGTGAACGGCTTAAAGAAGCCTGCGTGAGTCCACTGGGACAGGATTATGTCGAAAAAATCCGATTCACGGATAATACCCAACTAATTGATAAATTACTCCGTCAGACTACTGAATTCAAACAGATTGTTCAGTACGAACCTGATTTTCCAACTAGTAATTATATTGATGTTCGCCCCCATCTAAGCCGTGCGCGTGTAGAAGGACTCGCCCTAACAGAAGCCGAATTCTTTGATCTTAAATTAGCTCTTCGAACGGTTCAGGATTGTTTACGCTTTTTAACCCGGCATGCAGATACCCACCAAAGTGATTCAAAGCGTGACGAAGTCAGTAATTTCCCGTTTTTACGAGAATTAGCAGGCCCCGTTAGCCTTGACAAAAAACTGACTGATTCACTTGAGCGGGTAATCGACGACCGAGGTAATGTTCGGGACTCAGCTTCGCCAGAACTAGCCAGTATCCGTCGGCGAATAATTGGTGAGCAAGCCAATCTTCGAAAACGACTTGATAGCATTCTACGGCAGGCCAGGCAAAACGGCTGGATACCCGACGACCTTTCCCTAACCGTACGTGGTGGACGTTTAGTCATTCCAATTGCTGCCGAACACAAACGTAAGATTAAAGGGTTTGTCCATGATGAATCACAGACTGGTCAGACTGTCTTTCTAGAGCCTGCCGAAGTTTTCGATGCCAACAACGAAATCCGTGAGCTTGAATACGAAGAGCGACGTGAGATTTACCGGATTTTATTGGCTCTTACTGATCAAATCCGCCCACATCTGGATGACTTACGCAAAGCGGTTAATTTCCTGGCCCAGATTGATTTCATTCGGGCAAAGGCCAAATTAGCAGTTCAGTTGGAGGCTTCCATGCCCAAATTACTGGAGCGGCCCCTTGTGAACTGGACAAATGCCCGGCACCCTCTACTCTACCTGTCGTTCATGAAACAGGGAAAAACAGTAGTCCCACTACAGGTTCGACTGGATGAAAAGGCCCGAATCCTCATTATTTCCGGGCCGAACGCTGGAGGTAAGTCAGTTGCTCTCAAAACGATTGGCCTACTGCAGTATATGCTCCAGTGTGGGCTCTTAGTCCCTATGGAAGATTACTCGGAAATGGGCGTTTTTCAGAATTTATTTATCGACATTGGCGATGAGCAATCCCTGGAAAACGACCTGAGTACCTATTCATCACACCTGACCTCCATGAAGCAGTTCCTGATTGGAGCCAATAAACGTACCTTATTTCTGATCGACGAATTTGGTACGGGTACCGAACCTGGCCTGGGTGGAGCTATTGCCGAATCTATTCTGGAAGATCTGGCCAAATCAGGGGCCTACGGCGTTATCAATACGCACTACACCAACCTGAAAGTTATGGCCGACAAAACGCCGGGGTTGGTCAATGGAGCCATGCGATTTGATGGTGAACATCTCGAACCACTCTATCAATTAGAAATTGGTCGTCCAGGCTCATCATTTGCGTTTGAGATTGCCCAGAAAATCGGATTACCGAAAGGTGTAATTGACCGGGCGAAAGAAAAACTGGGGACTCAGCAGGTTAACTTTGAGAAATTACTGAAAGAACTGGATATTGAAAAGCGGGTGTTCTCCGAAAAGAACCTGGAAATCAGTATTAATCAGCGGAAACTTGCTCAGCAATTAGCTGAATACACAGCCCTGAAAACCCGTCTGGACAATGAACAGAAGAAGATCGTTAACGAGGCTAAGCAAAAGGCGAAAACCCTCGTTCAGGAAGCGAATCAGCGCATCGAAAACACCATTCGGGAGATCAAAGAGAACAAGGCTGAACGCATAGCTACTAAACAGGTTCGGCAGGAATTAGAGCGTTTTGAGCAAAAAGAACTCAAGCCAGAACCTATCCTTGCTGAAGCCCCAAAACCCCTCGAGGAAGAGTTCGAGAAAGATAACGGTGCCATCGCCGTAGGAAGTTACGTTCGGATTACCGGACAAAATGCCATTGGTGAAGTCATATCACTTCGGGGAAAAGATGCTGAAATTCGCATTGGTGACCTGAAATCGACTATAAAGCTTAACCGTCTTGAAAAAGTCAGCCGAAAAACGTTTAAAGACGCTACAGAAGTCCGTGATGACCGGCCTCGAAGCCAGGGCGTCGATATGAACGAGAAAATGCAGAACTTTAGCTTTAACCTCGACATTCGGGGCAAACGTGGCGAAGAAGCGTTGGGAGAGGTCGATCGTTTTTTCGACGACGCGCTAATGCTCGGCTACCCCGAATTACGCATAGTACATGGTAAAGGCGACGGTATCCTGCGAACCCTCGTTCGAAATCATCTGCGCGGCTATAAACAGGTAGCCCGAATGGAAGATGAACACGCCGACCGAGGTGGTGCAGGCGTTACTATTGTGAAAATGAAATAATTTACCGATCACGGTATTTGGTTCATGGTTTAAAATTGACTTTCTCTTACGTCAGCCCACCGTATACCAAATACCGTAAACCTTGCACCTAAACGATGAAAGCTGTAATTTTTGATATGGATGGCGTGCTGGTCGATACCAACCCACACCACCGGATTGCCTGGGGCGAATATTATCAACGAAATGGGAAAAGCCTGAGTGATGACGACTTTGTTCAGTATGTTTCTGGGAAACACAACAAAGATATAGTCGCTCATTTGTTTGCCAATCAACCACTTACTCATGAAGAAATCCTCCGGCTGAGTAACGAGAAGGAAGCCCTGTTTCGGGAGCTATATAGCCCGGTGATTACACCCGTCGCTGGTTTAATCCCATTCTTACAAGCCCTTCAATCCGCCGGTATTCGGATGGCGGTAGCGACCTCGGCCCCTGCTGAAAATTTAGATTTTGTCGTCGACACGCTGAATATTCGGCCCTATTTCGACGCCTTACTCAACGAAAGCATGGTCAGCCATCCCAAACCCGATCCGGAAATTTACCAGAAAGCCATGGCTATGCTTGGCGTTGAACCTGCCGAAAGTGTCATTTTTGAGGATTCGATGACGGGCATTCAGGCGGCTAAGGCGTCGGGAGCAACCGTAGTTGGCATGGCTACCACCCAAACGCCCGACGAGTTACGCCCATTCGTAGACGACACGGCCCATGATTTTACCGAATTAAACCTTGACCGCATCCAGCGGCTAGTTAAAGTTTTTTAGAAAAGGAGGACTTTAATTATCATAATAAGTTTTCTAAAGATATAGTTGTTTTTCAACTCCATCTGGTTTACTAGTAGAGCTATATCCGATAAAAACTTTGAAAAATCTGTAGCGTCTATTATATTTGTATCAACAGTACACGCCACGCTACCCATAAGAACAGCGTCCCAGGGCGTGTCTTTTGCTTTTATAAGCAATCTCCACTGCTTTTCAAGTATATTTTATGAGCTATATACATGTATAATAAAGGGGCTCTTACAATAGAACAACAAATCAACCAATTAAAAGAGCGTGGATTAAAGATCACTGAACAGGATAACGCATCTCATTTCCTTAGTCAAATTAGTTATTATAGATTAGCTGGCTACTGGTGGCCAATGCAGGAAGATAAAGTAACTCATACGTTTAAGCCTAATAGCCGCTTTTCGGATGTAATTGCACTGTACGACTTCGATAGGAAATTAAGAATACTACTATTCGATATTATCGAAAAGATAGAAATAAGCTTAAGGACAAAATTAATATACCATCTATCAAATGACGAAGACCCTTGGTGGTTCCAAAATACAAGCTTATTTCAAAATACCAGTGAGTTGGTTAAATCTCTTTTTATACTAGACGAAGAGATCGAACGCTCAAAAGACATATTTATTAAAGAGCACAAGAGAAAACATAAAGATGACTTACGATTCCCTCCTGCATGGAAAACTCTTGAGCTAACAAGCTTCGGCAGTTTATCAAGATTATATGGTAACCTTAAAAATAACATCAAGGCTAAAGACACAATAGCTAAAGAACTTGGTACAGTTAATCATACTTTTTTACCTAGCTGGCTCCAGTCTATTGCTCAAATAAGGAATTTCTGCGCTCACCATAGCAGACTATGGAACCGAAATCTACCAGGTAAACCTAAGCTACTGCCAAATCCTCCCAATCGATGGATTAAGGATATACCTAAGGAAAATGAATTCCCTATGCTGTATGTGCATTTATGCTGCATGAAATATCTATTAAATGTTATAGACCCTGAGAACCAATTTAAGGAAAGATTGGCAGGGCTACTGGTAGAATACCCAAACGTTGACCCTAATGCTTTAGGCTTAAAACCTGATTGGCAGAACGAACCTCTGTGGAATAAAGTATAGAGACCTAGATCTCATAATTCACGTTAAAGCAGGCATTTAAGAAACCCATTTTGATATGGCTGATATGTATTTTACTTAGCATTTTCGAATTCATCTATCTCGGCTTTCAATTAAAGCTGTAAGCTTCTGACAGTTTCAATCTAGGATGAAACTACAACTTAAAGTTTTTTAACAGCATTGAACAGGAGGAATCAGTATTTTTGCTGATTCCCACATCAGAAAATGGGTTGTCATTTGTGGCCATAATTAGTCGTAACCCGAAAGACAGACCATTAAACCTTACTTGATTAGCCTAGTCAAAACCAAACACGTATTATTCGGTTCGCGATGCTCAAACAACTCCTTTTTTGTCTTTGTCTGGTTGTATTGATCAGTAAATCAGACACCGTATGGGCTCAAGGGAAATACGTAATTGGAACGGTCATTGATCAAACGACCCAAAAAACAGTCGACAAGGTTTTTGTCGTGAATCAACGCACGCGGCAACGGGCTCGTACCAACGCATCAGGACGATTCTTTTTGACAGTACAACCCGGTGATTCACTGATTCTTACCAGCCAGCTTTACAACAGAGTCGGTATTCGGTATGATGGTTCCGATAACCCAACTATCGTTGCCAAAGCCCTCCCTCCTATGCCCTACCGTGTGGTCGATCTAGACGAAGTAACGGTAACCGGGAAACGCTATGAAGAAGTAAAGCGGGAAATCAAAGAATTACTCGACGAGCCTGTGGCCACCAAGAAAGTGAGTGGCGAACAGGCATTCGATCGCATTGCTGACGGTGCAGGTGTCACCCTTCTCTACGAAGTGTTCGGCAAACGCCCAAAGTCGGACAGAAAAGCATATTATATCATGCAACAGGACCGCCGTCATGAACTAGCCCTCGAACGCTTCCGGCTATTGGTTGAACAATCGACCAACCTGAAAGCCGACGAGATCGACCGCTTCTTCGATTTCTGCGACCTGGACGAAGATTTCCTGCTCAAATCTGAAGACTACGATTTGATCAATACCATTCAGCAACTTCGGAGCCGTTACCGCCAGGGAATGACGCGCCCCAGCCGACTGGCCCCCGATCCTAATCAGTCGGCGCCAAAGCCTCGTCCATAGTCAAAACCGTTACAACATCGCCTATCTGAATGCTTCCGCCTTTCAGCACGCGGGCGGTTAGTCCACCGTGACCGCGCATGGCATTGTAGCCCCCAGGTCCCAGAGCCGTTTCCATTTTCGAACAAGGATGGCACTGCCCGGTAATCTCCAGGACAACATCGCCAATCTGAATCTGATGGTCTTTAAGGGCCGTCAGATTCAGGCCCGAAATAACCAGATTTCGACGCAGAAGTGCCGGATCGACCTGCTCATGCCCCGTTAGCGAGGCTACAACGGGCAAGTACTCCGCCTGAATAAGGGTCACATGCCGATTGCCACTGCGACCGCTGTAATGATCGCCCACCAGGCCTTTTTTTTCGGATACCTCGACGGCATCAACCACATTCATAAACGCATCCCGCTCGGGTCGAAGGCCAATCCATTCTAACCGTCCCGGACGGGGAAAGGTGTTGAGTAAGTCTTTGATAGTCTGCACCGGGATTTAGCTAATTTAAGGATTAAAGGGATTTTGTAAAGCGCTAATCAGAAAACAGCTCAGAAACATAATCTGTTTTATTTCTTGCAATTTTTCAAGGGCTTAAATTGCCTGGAAGCAAAATCCAGGCAATCCAGTAATCCGTTAAATCCCGGTCCGAATTACCGACCAAATTTCAATGTCGTTCCGATTCGGAAACCCAACCCCTGGTATTTGGCATCCTGCCACTGTGAGATAACTTCTACCCGGAAAAACGGAAATACCTGAGGAATCAGTCCGTCCAGACCATACCCTATTTCGGTATAATTCTTCGACGCGGGGGTATAGAGGTAATGCACAAACAGGTTCTCTTTCAGTCCAATGAGTCGCACCAGGGTCAACTGCGTAATGAAGAACTTTCTGAATTCAGCCAGTACATGGGCTTCGGCAAACCGTTTGCCGGTGCTATATTGATAGTAAGGCAGTAGCCGATAGGTAGAAACAGCATCGCCCTGCTGAAAGAAAAACTCATTACCAGCAAAGTGCTTGAAATCCGGGAAGTACACCTGCCGATCGTTGACAAAGGCCCCCGCACTCAACTGATAATTCAGCCGACTCCGAATCCCCGTCTCGAACGAGTGGCTAATCGTAGCTTGTAGGAAATCATAGTCAGCGTCGGCCATGCCTTTCCGGTAATTCAGCGTTAATACAGGTGCATCGTTGGCGCGACGGGCAATGCGTCGGCCATTCCGAATGATGTATTCCGTTGAGCCTAAACGGGCCGAAGCCGACAAATTAAATACCAGTGCGTTATGTGTTGGGAAGGCTGTGCTGGCTACTTCGGCATTGTCGGGCCGATTCGGGGTAAACGTCCGGTTGCGCCAATCAATCCACGGTTTGAGATCTTCCCGATAGTTGGCCAGTTCGGTACGTCGGGCATATTCCAGACTTCCCGTTACCTTCAGTCGGTCGTGAAACGGCGAGGCATTGACCGTCAGATTCAGGTAATCTTTCTGATACAGCTTGATAAAATTCTGTTCGAACAACAACGTTGTCAACGAGTTCAGAAAGGGGCTGATCGGATTATCAGGATTGAACTGATTCAGATACCTGCCGCCTGAAATCCCTAGTTTCGTATTCCTATACTGATACCCCAGTTGGCCGTATCCAACGAACTGTTTCCGGCCAAATTGGTAACGCCCTGTGCCCCCAACCGTCCATTCACCAAGGGGAATCTTTACAAACCGATTCACGGAATCCACTTTAGGACTATACCGAAGAGTCAACGCTCCTTCGAGTGTGTATCCTTCCACGGTATTGTATTCAATCCGTTCAATGGGACTGGTATAGGCCAACGACGTTCGTTTCGCCAAACGCCAGGTATGCCCAAACAGCAAATGGTCGACACCAAACTTTTTCTTTTTCTTGTTGAGGCTGTCCTGTCGGGCACTATCGGCTTTTAGCTCAACTTTGGTTTTGATCTGACGAATCAGGCCCAGACTATCGGCTTTGTTATAGCTTTTGATTTCGGCCGTCGTTAGTGGAACCGACCGAAGCGAATCCCAGAACGTATTGGAACGACGACGCGCCATTGAATCCACCACCATCGAATCATTTCGGACAACGGCTACATCTTCTTTACGTTTTTTTCGGGCCTCTTTTTCCTGCTTTTCATACTCCTTTACCATTTGCCGCAGGTTTTTGGTCGAAAATTCCTTCTGCTTTTTCACCAGATCATCTAACTGAGCGCCTTTGATTTCTCCTTTCGACAACGTTTGGGCGGGTGGGGCTTTCTTCTCATCGGCCACTTCAATATCCTCCACAAAGGCTGGATTCACCACAAATTCGCTGAAGGTCAGGTTTCGGATGTAGTACCCTTCAGCCTTTACGCCCAGATAGGACCCTTTGCCACTATACCGTTGATTGACAGGCATCCAGACGCCCTGTACGGGGCTGCATATATGCCGAATGGTAAACGAGATGCCAATGTTATTGACCGTTTCCAACTGCAAACTATGAATGGCCCAGGTATTTTCCAGGATATAGATAGTCCCCCGAAATACGCCCTCGCCATACTGACGCGGAATGACCTGAATTTTACTCACTTCGACCGGAACGCCCCCGGCACCAACTTCACGAAATGTGCCCTTGTACTCGAACTTGTAATAGGCAAAGGCTTTGGGCGATAAAGGTGATACCGTTTCAGCAATAACCGGATCGTAAAAACTGGCGTTAAAGAACCGGCTCGGGTTCAGGAAATCGCCCTGTGAATTTCGATTGGCGATGATGCGTTGCCGATAGGTATTGGGCTGGGTAAAGATCACTTCCGAAACCGTTTCATTCAGTAAGGGTACGCCTACTTTAAAATTGGCTTCGCGTTCGGCTTCCTTCAGTTGCTTCTTAAACGCCATTTCGGCCAGATTCGGCAAATCCGTGACGGTGATCGACGATTTGGTGTATACTCTTGCCTTAAATCGCTGTACCTGAAGCTGATGAAAACGACTTTTGGCAATGGCCCGACGCATAATAGTATAAGCAGGATCTTCATTACCCGCTTTGGTTTGCACCTCCGCCAACCGTAACGCCTGTTCTTCGAGAGTCGCATCCAGCGTAATAAAACCTGTGGTTATCTCTACCGATTTCTGAATAGTCTGGAAACCCAGATACTGAAATACGATGTCGTACTTACCCGGTGCCAGTCCTATTTCGTACCGTCCTTCGGCATTCGTAATGGTCCCGTTTGGCGTTCCTTTCACGATCACAGCCGCAAAGGGAAGAACTTCACCCTGTTTGTTTTTGACGATCCCCCGTAGACCCGTACTACCTTGCGCCAGCACGACTATCGAATAGATAAGAAAAAGTAAACTGAGTATGACTGATTTCATAAAGTAAGGCTGTATTCTATAACGAATATACTAAAACTAGTGAATGGGAACTTTAGTCAGGTAAGTTGGCAGGTCCACCGGCTGTCATCGTATGCTGAAGATGCAGATATAAATCGATGGGTTGCCTGATCCGATTGTTAAAAAACTTTAACTCTTTATGTATCTTGCCCGTAAACTGCTATCAACCTGAACGATATGTCAAAACCAGTACGCTTCCTCTTCAACTTACTCTGCTTTAATCTAACGTTCATTACCTCGGTTGCTATTGCCCAGCCTTCCACCGTTTTGCCCGAACGCGAACGGGCGCGGGTTGTCGACGAAATTCTGGACGATCGCTTCGCCAATCTGCTCCCTCAACTGATGCGTCGCGAAGGGATCGATATGTGGATCATTATCTCCCGCGAATACAACGAAGACCCGGTATTACGCACCATGCTACCCAGCACCTGGCTCTCGGCCCGTCGGCGAACGATTATGGTTTTCTTTGACAATGGGAAGGAACGGCCCGCCGATGCGATTGAAAAACTGGCCATTGCCCGCTACGACGTAGGAAACCTGCTCAAAGGTGCATGGGACATTGATGTTCGGCCTAACCAGTGGGAAGCGCTGGTTAAAGTGATTGAAGAACGGAAACCCAAAAAGATCGGCTTGAACATGTCGCCCAACTACGCTCATGCTGATGGTCTTTCATTTACTGAACACGATGAATTTCTGAAAAAGCTTCCCGCCGATTACCAGAAACGCGTTGTATCAGCGGAGAAACTGGCTGTTGGCTGGCTCGAAACCCGTACCGAAAAAGAAATGGCGATCTATCCGCTCATTTGCCGGTTATCGCACCAGATTATTCAGGAGGGCTTTTCGGAGCAGGTGATTCAGCCGGGTGTAACCACTACCGAAGACGTGGTCTGGTGGTTTCGGCAGCGCATTACCAACCTTGGCCTGGATACGTGGTTCCACCCAACAGTCGATATTCAACGCGCCGATGCTGAGGACTTCAATCACCTCCGCACCTTCTCGAAACGCCCTGATAAGCAGGTAATCATGCCCGGCGACCTGATTCATGTTGATTTTGGCATCACTTACCTGCGCCTGAACACCGACCAGCAACAGCATGCCTACGTACTACGCCCCGGCGAAACCGACGTCCCCGAGTCCATCAAAACCGCATTCAAACAGGGCAACCGACTACAGGATATTTTGACTGAGCAGTTTAAGCTGGGTAAAACCGGCAACCAGATGCTACTGGCAGCGCTGGAGCAATCGAAGAAAGAAGGCATCAACGGCACCATCTATACGCACCCGATTGGCGTTCATGGACACGCGGCAGGCCCGACCATTGGCCTCTGGGACCAGCAGAAAGGCGTTCCTGGCCCCGGTGATTATCCCTTATTGGCCAATACCGCTTATTCCATCGAACTGAACGCAGCCGTCGAAATTCCTGAATGGAAAAAAGTGGTACGCATCATGCTCGAAGAAGACGGCTTTTTCGACGGAAAAACCTTCCGTTACATCGACGGCCGCCAAACCGAAATCTATACCATCCCCAGGAAATTAGGCTATGTGAAGTGAGGTAGAGAAGGTTGGTCGAGTCGAACAGAGAGTGTTTGTTGGAAATACATCGTTTAACGACACATTATTAACTAACAATCAATTTGATTATACTTATTAGTGCATACAACAAAATAACTAATACCCCTAACCTTTATTATGAGATTTGTTGTGAATCTTCTCGTTATGTGCCTTATGGGAGCAAGTGTTTTTGGCCAATCCTCTGAGGAAATAGCATTTATTCAAAATCTCTTTGGCCAATCTGCGAAACTTATCTACACGGATAAATTAGGTGAATACGAAGTTAAGCGTATGGAGAAAGCCTTGTCAAAGGATACTCTATACGATGTTTTTGTAACTAACTTAAAGGACCCCAATAATCGTTTAGTACTGACTAGGCCAGAGCGTAACTATATCCAACAGGAATTAGCATCACAATCTAAAGTAACTTGGTCTAGTCAACTCTTTGAACATGGTAAAAGGATTACTCAAGCTAGTAGCGATAGTTTGCAGGCCGGCTTTAGAATCTACAGCTTTTCAAATCCTATCTTCATTCGCAACCATTCATTGTGCATTTTTTATTCCGGTTATACGTGTAGTTCTCGATGTGGAGAGGGGAAATTAGTCATTTTCAAGAAACAGAATGATACCTGGGTGGCTTGGCTAGAACTCTACCGGTGGATTAGCTAGAACATTAAATATATAAAATAAGCCAATATGGGGAATACGGGGCACTGGTGGAAGACAATATGGTATAGCTTACGTTTACTGGTTTGGTCCCGTAAGGAACAAAGACGGCTAAAGTATAACGCTAAAAAATCCAATATAATTAAGCTTGGCTGGAAGACGGAAATAAAAGGCGACAAACAGGCTTAAAAGCCAGGAATCAGCAAGCCACATCGCCAAGCTGGTGGCAAGTGTAACAGAGACAATAACATATAGAAACAATGCAAGACACATTATTTGACTTTATTTCAAAATACATTACTGTAACAGAAGAGGAGAAGAATGCAATCCTTTCTTTGGACCTATTTCACTCGGTAAAGAAAGGGACGACTTTACTCAAAGAAGGACAAAAATCGAAAGATAGCTACTTTGCCCTGAAAGGTTGTATTCGAACCTATTATGTACTGGATGGCGACGAAAAAACAACTGCTTTCTACACAGAGATGGAGGCCTTAACACCGCCTTGTGTCATTAGCAAAACTCCGTCCGACTATTATATAAGTTGTGTAGAAGACAGCATACTTCTAATTTCAAATACGGATATGGAAGCAGAGGTGAACAGCAAATTTCCAAAGTTTGATACCATGTGCAGAATCCTGTCGGAAGAACTGTTAGCGAAGCAACGAATTGATTTTGACGAGTTTAAAACGTCTTCCCCTGAACAACGCTACCTGAACTTACTACAAAACAGACCAGACCTTATCCAACGTATTCCACAGCATCAATTAGCGAGCTACTTAGGTATCAAGCCCCAATCGTTGAGCAGGCTGAGAGCCAGAATTGTAGAGAAAAGTAAGGGATAGAGTTCATTTCTTAACTTAAGTGAACGACTGATGGTACGTCACCAATCTTCCTTTGCATTATCATTTAACAACAAATTGATATGCAAAAGAAAATTTTATCGTTCACGTTGACCTTATTAATAGCAGGCTGTTTACACGTTAAAGCGCAAAATACCCGACAAGACAGTACGTACAAACGGTGGTTCGTTGGGAGTACGCTCCTGATGTTTGGTAATTTTGATAAAGTAAACAGCCCTGAGTTTATACAAGTAAATGTTGGCTATCGGATAACACCTCGCGATGTCGTTTCCTTTGAATTTAAACGGTCCATTTATTCCTGGCCACTAGGTATCCCCTGGGGCCCCTCATTTGATGCACCAGGGCTAAACTATTCCGGACATGCCCGCATACTTGCCCCTACAGTAGCCTACCAGCGTTTTTGGTGGAAAGGAGCCTATACATCCGTCCATGCATTGAATGCTTTTGAAAAATATCTGGATGAGACTAATAAAAAGATCGGAAATGGATACACCCTATATCTGACCTTTCGTTTGGGCTACCAGATTAAACTACTTAAAAACCGTTTCTTTTTTGAGCCATCTATTGGATTAAGTTATTGGCCCATAAGAACCAATGTACCCCAATCCTTTAAAGCCGTAGAAAATAAATGGCCTAACTACTTCCCCTGGGAGCCAGGGCTTCATATTGGGTATAATTTTTAGTAATGAACTCGTTTACTGAAAGCAGTTATTTTCTCACTTCTTATGGACTTTCTGAAACAATACATCTTCAGGAAGTCCATAAAGCAATACCAAAAAATAGCCAAATTCTTGTCAAAATAACTGCCTTTGCCAGCAGCTTCCTTTCTTAACTTAAGTGAACGATTTTAGGCCTATTGTCAATCTACTTTTGCATGAACGTTTACTATAATTAAAACAGACATGCAAAAGTATATTTTATGGATTGGCTTAGCCTTCGTGTTGGCAGGCAGTTTACGGGTGCATGCACAATATGCCAAAGAAGACAGTACGTACAAACGGTGGTTCGTTGGGAGCACGCTGTTTTTATTGGGCAATCTGGCTACTACAAACACTCCCGACTTCGCGCAACTCAATGTAGGATACCGGATTACAGGAAAGGATGTACTTTCTGTTGAACTAATAACCTGGAAATATGCCTGGCCACTTGGCATTAACCCATTTTTCAACCAATCATACGGAAAGCCAGAAGAGAAATTCCCTGGGTATATAAGAGACTATGGTATTGGTCTTGCTTATCAACGTTTTTTTTGGAAAGGTCTTTACGCAGCAGTCCACGTAATGCCTATGTGGCAAACCTTTTTGAATAACAACGGTGCTAAGGTGGATAATGGTTTTCATATTTTCAACTCGTATCGAGTTGGTTATCACATAAAACTCTTCAAGGATCGATTGTTTATACAACCATCACTTGGTATTGCTGGCCGTCCTTACCACACTAAAATGCCTGACGGTTTTACCGTAAAAGATGACAAGTGGCCCAAATACACGCCTGAACCAGGGCTACATTTCGGTTATAACTTTTAGCTGGTAACTATGAATACCCGGTGATACTCTAACTGCAATGCCCACCATCGCCAATACGTAAGTCGTTAGTGGCTTCTTACAGGACCAAGAATAACCAAGAGTAATTCTTCCTCTCTACTAGCTTTTCAGGCTGCATAATCTCTCCCATCGCCCGCCTTTATGCAAACGAAGGAAGCCGTTCATACTGAGGCAGTCAGCAGCCTGTACCGGAACTATGTTCTGGTAATGCTGACACTGGTCTATGTCTTCAACTTTGTGGACCGGCAACTCCTTGTGATTCTTCAGGAATCCATCAAACGGGACCTGCACCTGTCCGATACACAGCTTGGGCTACTCTCCGGGTTTACATTTGCGCTGTTTTATGTTACCCTGGGTATTCCCATCGCTCGTTTTGCCGATAAAACAAACCGTCGAAACACGGTAGCCGCGTCGCTGGCGATATGGAGTGTCATGACGGCCTGTTCGGGTCTGGTGCGGAACTTCATCCAATTACTGCTAGCTCGTATTGGCGTGGGCATTGGCGAGGCTGGGGGGAGCCCTCCAGCCCATGCCATGATTTCTGATTACTTCCCTCCCGAAAAACGCTCCACAGCACTCTCGATTTACTCAACCGGCATCTATTTCGGCATACTGGTCGGTTTTTTAATGGGCGGCTATCTCAATCAGCATCTTGGCTGGCGCACCGCATTTTATGTGGTGGGGATACCGGGGGTTATCTTCTCGTTGCTGTTTTATGTGACCGTGAAAGAGCCTCGACGCGGGGCTACGGATTTGGTTACAGCCAAGACCCAAGAATCGCCTTCGTTACGCGAGGTTTTAAAGCAGTTGTATGCTACCAAAACCTTCGTTTACCTGGCGTTGGCCACAGGCTTGCACGTCTTTTGCATCTATGGTCTGACGAATTGGGCACCGTCGTTTCTGGCAAGGCTTCACGGCATGAAAAACGCAGAAATAGGTGCCCTACTGGGTCCCATCTTTGGTCTTGGCGGAGCATTTGGTTCGTTCGCGGGAGGGCTTCTGACAGATCGTTTTGGCAAGACGGATAAACGGCGGTATCTGAGCATTCCGGCCTATGCCATTATGCTTTCGATTCCGTGCGCGGCTGGTACTATTTTTCTACAAAATACGGCATCGACGATTGTTTGCCTGGGTTTGACCGCATCGCTTCAGAGTACCTATCTAGGCCCTTCGGTAGCTGTTTCGCACAGCCTCGTTCCGGCATCGATGCGGTCGCTGACTTCCGCTATTCTGTTTTTTGCCCTCAACTTCATTGGATTGGGGTTTGGCCCGCTGGTTGTCGGTATGCTTAGCGATGGGCTGGCTCCGTCGTTAGGTGCCGAATCGCTGCGCTGGGCCATGTCGATTACGATCCTAATAAGCTTTGGCTCAGTAACGCTCTTTTTGATTGCAGCTAAAAAGCTGACAACTGATTTATCCCGATAAGCTGCCAGAACTTTCTTCCTTAACCAACTGACTATGAAGCGTTACATCTCCATTACCTGGCTGCTATCCTGCCTTCTTTCGTATACCTACACGGCGAAGGGCCAGCCCAAAACTACCGTTTTGACCGAAGCTGCTCCTACAGCGGGTGGCTTTTCTGCCGATCGACTGGCCCGTCTGGATGCAGGAATGGACGATTGGGTAAAACAGAAATGGGTGAACGGTTCGGTGGTGCTGATCGCCCGGCACGGCAAAATCGTATTCTACAAAGCACACGGGTATAATGATCTAACTAAAAAAGTACCGCTCGACAAGAATGGCATTTTCCGGGTTGCCTCTCAGACCAAAGCGCTTACCTGCGTGTCGGTCATGATGCTTTGGGAAGAAGGTAAATTTTCGCTGGACGATCCGGTTTCCAAATTCATTCCGTCCTTCGCCAATGCTAAAGTGCTGGCGACCTTCAATCCAAAAGATACTACTTACACCACTGTGCCAGCGAAACGGCCCGTTACTATTCGTGATCTGCTAACGCATACATCGGGTTTAGGCTACCCAGCCATCGGCACACCGGCCGAAAATGCCATTTATGCCAAAAGTAATATGACGGGAGGGGTGGGCGTAAAAGACCAGAAGCTTTCCGACGCCATGACTCGTCTGGGTAGTCTGCCGCTCTTTTTCCAACCTGGCGAACAATGGCGATACGGCCTGAATATGGATGTATTAGGTTACCTGGTCGAGTTGTGGTCGGGTATGTCGCTGGAAGCGTTTTTCCAGAAACGAATCTGCCAGCCACTGGGTATGAAAGATACCTATTTCAATTTACCGCCCGAAAAAGGCCCGCGACTGGTCAACTTTTTCCTCGGCGACTCCACCGGAACGATCCAAAAGCAGGCATCGGTCTTTGGCGGAGCACTCGACATGAATTATCCGTTACAGAAAACGGATTACTTTTCGGGAGGTGGCGGTTTGTCGTCCACTGTTTACGATTATGCCATTTTCCTGCAAATGCTGCTGAATGGTGGCGAGTACAATGGGGTGCGCCTGCTGGCCCGAAATACGGTACGCCTGATGACCATGAATCAAATCGGTGACCTAAACCCCAACATTGGCGACCATGCCCGCGACAATACATTCGGTTTCGGTTTTCTGGTCATTTCTGAAAATGGAAGCAAGTTTACCCCCAGCCAGGTAGGTACGTATTCCTGGGGTGGTGTGTTTTCAACATCGTACTGGGTCGATCCCAAAGAAGATATGCTGGTGTTGATCTACCGACAAATGTGGGGGCCATACGTGTCAAACACCGACAAAGCCTTCAAGCCGTTGGTCTATCAGGCAATTAATGATTGATAGAAGCTAAGCAAATCATTGAAAATAGATTAGGTTGATTTTTGTCATCCCGACGCAGGAGGGATCTCAAGTGTCGGAAAATTCGAGATCCCTCCTGCGTCGGGATAACAAAAAATCGAATCCAAATAATCTAAACTACTCTATATTGAACACTTGTACTACTTCACATTCACTGGTGCGCCATCGCGGATTTCTTCGCTGGCAGTCGTTACGAGTTGATCGCCTTCGTTCAGATCGCCGAAGATTTCGATTTTATTATCGGCCTCAAGTCCTTTTTTAACCGGAACCCACTCCGATTTTCCTTCCTTTACCCGAATCACAAAGACACCCGTTGTGGAGTTGACCAGCGCGGCTTTCGGAACAATAAATGTATTGCTCTGCGTAGGTAGGGGAAGCGTCACTTCGGCCACCATACCAGGCAAGAGCTTTTTGTCGTTGTTGATCACATCGACCTCTACCCGCTCCGAACGCAACCGCTTGTCCAACGCGCCCGATAGCCGTTTGATTTTCCCCGTAAATGTGCGGTTCGGAAACGTTTTGACCGTAAAGCTCACCTCGCTTCCCGCATGCACATAACCCGTGTAGGCCTCGGGCACAGCCACGACCAGACGAAGGCGTTTCTGCTCGGTCAGTACAAATAGCGGGAATTCCGACCCTTTACCGGCGGGGCCAATGTAAGCCCCCGTACTGGCATTACGTGCGCTGATGATGCCATCGAACGGAGCCCGGATAGCCAGGTAGTTTTTGAGAGTCGCCACTTCCCGATAGGCAGATTTAGCGGCCTCCAGTTGCGCCAGGTCGGCATTCCGTTTAGCAAGTGCCTGATCAACATCGTTTTTCGAGACGGCGCCTGAAAACTTACTAGCTTCCAATACCCGTTCGTAATTGGCTTTGCTGGCAATCGAAAGAGCTTCCTGGGCTTTGAGTTTCGAGTCGGCAGAGGCCAGTTGGGCACTCAGTTCAGGCGCTTCGGCCTGTGCCAGCAACTGCCCTTCGCGCACTTCAGAGCCCACATCGGCATTAAGCGTTTTGATAAACCCACTCACTTTAGCGTAGATATCCACATCCCGATACGCGATCAGTTCGCCCGGAATGTTTAGCGAGGAAGCCAGTTTGCCTTTGGTTAACGAAAATACTTCAGTGGGCGCCGGAGCGGTTACCGAATCGGCTTCGGCTTCTTCTTTTTCAGCTTTGTTTTCGGACGAATGGCATTGAGTGAATAAACTGACCAGCAGCAAACCACTGGCTAAGGCAACCAAATTACGGACTGAGATTCGACGGTGCATGTCAATTAATTGTTACAAAACGGGAAACCGTTTCGATAGAATGAACGAAAGGGTTTAATTCAGTAAATCCGCATTCGTATAGTACTTACTCTCTTTATCTTCTGGATCGAGCGAGACCGATTCGGTGGATGTTTTTTCCTGTACCCAGGCAAAGGCCAGCGGCAGAATAAACAGGGCGGCAAAGGTCGAGGCAATCAGTCCACCGATCACCGCACGACCCAGCGGAGCGGCTTGTGAACCACCCTCGCCTAAGCCGGACGCCATCGGAATCATACCGACCACCATCGCCACGCTGGTCATCAGAATGGGCCTAATCCGAATCGAAGCTGCTTCCCGCGCCGATAGCAGCGCATTGCCGTTCCGCATCCGAAGTTCTTCGGCATTGGTGACCATCAGAACGGCGTTGGAAATGGATACCCCCACCGACATAATCATGCCCATGTACGATTGCAGGTTGAGCGTTGAGCCGGTCAGCATCAGCAAAATCAGCGAGCCAACCAGTACGGCAGGCACCGTACATAACACCACCAGCGAGACCTTGAACGATTGGAAGTTGGCCGCCAGCATCAGGAAGATAACGACAATGGCTGTCAGCAGACCCGTTTGCAGACTGTCGAGTGTATCGATCAGCACCTGTGTCAGCCCCTGCATTTTTATGGTTAAGCCACGCGGTAATTCGCCCAGCGAATCGATGGCTTTTTGCACGTCGCGAGCGGCTGTTCCTAAGTCAATATCATTCAGATTGGCTGTGACCGACAGCACCGGAATCGCGCCAATATTATCGTTTTCACCATACGAAGTGCCTTTCTGTAAGGTAGCTACATCGCTCAGCACCGGCCGGTTGGCATTCGGTAATACCGGAATTTCGCCCAGGTCATTCACACTCGTCATTCGGTTTTCGGGCACCTGAACCTGTACAGTATACGTCTGGCTGGATTTGGGGTCGATCCAGACACTTTTCTCGGTATAACGCGACGACGACGTAGCGGCAATCAACGACCGCGAAATGGCCGAAATATCGGTGCCTAGCTGAGCGGCCCGTGTTCGGTCGATATTCACGTTAATAGTCGGGTATTTGGTGGCCTGCCCAATCTGAACATCCCGGAGGTAGCGGATTTTATTCAGCTTCGCAATGACCTTATTAGCATACTCTTCATTCTGTTTTTTGTTTTTGCCCGACAGCTTGACCTCGATGGGCGTAGGCGACCCCTGGCTCAGAATCTTATCCGTCAACTCAATTGGCTCGAACGACAGCTTGACATCGGGCAAAGCCTGCTTCATGCTCGCCCGGAATTTATCTTTCAGCTCGTCCAGATCGACATCATAGTCTTCGTTCAGACTCACCTGCAAAACGCCTTCCTGCGGCCCCGCCATAAACAGGTAAATCGGGCTGGTCGAGAACTGAGCGCCGTGCATACCGACCATCGCCGAGGTGATTTCAATATTGTCTTTGCCAACCATCCTCTTCAATACATCGATGGTTTTCAGCATGGTTGCTTCGGTTTTTTCGAGCCGCGTACCATCCGGATTCCGCAATCGAACCTGAAACTGATGCCCGGCTACTTTGGGCAATACATCCCGCCCGATGTTCGTGATGAGCAGCACCACAATGGCCATAGAACCCAACACATACGTGCTTACAATCACTTTCCGATACGGTAGAATTCGGCGAATGAATCGGGTGAATCGGCTGCGTAATCGTTCAAAATAGCTGATCTTACCATCGTTATTCAAATCTTCCCGTTCGGCCAGTGCCTCTTTCGATCGCAACAGCGCTTCTTTTTCGTAGTGCCCATTCCCGTTTGTTGCAACAACTGCGTGTTTAAATTTGAATAGTTTCCGGCCTTTTCGTTTCGGAGCTTTGCCATTGCTGACGTGCGTGTGCTCCTTCATCATCCAGTTGGCCAGAACAGGCACCAGCGTTTGGGCCATCAGGTACGATGTGATCATTGAAAAACCAATGGCCAATGCCAACGGTAGGAACAACGCGCCGGGTATGCCCGTCATGGTAAAGGCCGGGGCAAATACGGCCAGAATACAGAACAGAATCAGGAGTTTCGAGAAGGCAATTTCTTTACAGGCATCCCAGATCGCCAGGGCTTTCGGTTTGCCCATGTCCATATGCTGGTGAATATTCTCGATGGTTACCGTACTTTCATCGACCAGAATCCCGATGGCCAGCGACAGACCACTCAGGGTCATGATGTTGATCGTTTGCCCAAATAGCGACAGGAACAATACCCCGGAAATGATACAGGTCGGAATGGTGATAATAACGATTAACGCCCCCCGTACATCGCCTAGGAACAGGAGTACCATCAGGCCCGTCAGAATAGCCCCAATAGCTCCTTCAGTCATAAGACTCTCGACCGCGTTGATGACATAGACTGACTGATCGAATGTATAGGTCAATTTCACATCTTCGGGTAGCAAGGCCTGGAAACGGGGCAGGGCCGCTTTCAGATTCTGAACCACTTCCCAGGTTGAGGCATCAGCCGATTTGGTAATAGGCAGATAAACCGATCGCTTGCCATTGACCAGCACATAGCCCTGCGTGATGTCGGCCCCATCTTCGATCGTGGCTACGTCTTTCAGGTACAGGTTTTGTACGGTGCCCGTATAGAGCGGAATATTACCAAAATCCTCGATGTTCCGAACCGTGGTGTTAGCTGGTGTGAAGTAGTTGTAATCGCCAATCCGAACGTTTCCCGCCGGAGTAGCCGTGTTGTTGATGCGTAGGGCCGCTACCAACTGATCGGGTGTAAGGTTATGCGCCCGCAGCAGTTCGGGATCGGCTTTGATGACAATCGAGCGGGCATTTCCGCCAAAGGGCGCAGGCGATACCAGCCCCGGCACCGATGTAAACCCCGACCGGATATACACGTTGGCCAAATCCTGGAGTTCGTTGTTGGTTCGTTTGGGGCTACTTAATACCAACTGCCCTACGGGTAGCGTAGAGGCATCGAACCGGAGGATAAAAGGCGGTTGTGACCCCGGTGGAAAACTCGACTGGGCCCGGTTCGAATAGGCCGATACCTCGGCAGCCGCCTGAGCCATGTTGGTTCCTTCGTAGAAGGACAGTTTCAGCAGTGTAATCCCCTGAATGTTTTTGGTTTCGATACTTTTTACGCCCGATACATAGAGTAGCAGGTTGACGTACTGTTTGCCGAAAAACGACTCCATCTGGTCGGGTGTGTAGCCGCCAAAGGGTTGAGAAATGTAAATAACGGGCAGGTTCAGATTGGGGAAAATATCAATCTTGATCGTACGTACGGCCCCAATACCAAAGTAAAACAGACTGGCAACAATCACCAGAATGGAGATCGGTTTCCGTAACGCAGCGCGAATTAAATCCATAGTCTATTAAAATATTCTTAAATACAGACACCATCTCGTTTCATCCACCATTCTGGACTTTACTAACGAACCGATTGCTGCCTGATTTGACTAAAAGTCAATTTTTTCCACGATCTATCCCATACAAAGAATAGTACTCTTAAAGGTAGTGAATTTGGGGGTGAAATTTAATCATCTGACACGTCGCCATTTTTAACCATTTGCAAAACAATGTCGAACACAAGAGACTGAATTACAGCATCTACATAAGTAAAAACACCTACACTCCTTGCCTTATTTTATGTTTAGCGAAGAGGCTTAAATCCTGTTTAAACGTTTACAAATTTCCCTACAATAACTGTGTTTTTGTCCTCTTGAGGAACGACAAAATCATCATCAAGAAGCTGTTTAAATGTTTAAAGAAAATCAAAATTGGGTGTTTTTGTCATGCTGACGAAGGTAGCATCTTCGGTAGAAGCATTCTTGTAGCTATCGAAGATGCTTCCTTCGTTAGCATGACAAAAAAGCCCCAATTTCTGGCCCGAGCAGAAAAGTTTAAACAGCTTCCATATTAAAGGTCTTCTAAAAAGTCTGTTGCTTCCCGGTTAATTACCAATCCAGTTCGCACTATACGATAAACCATTGCAAAATACCCTTGACTGTAAATTTATATTCTACCAGAAAAGACTATAAACAAATAATATTTCTATATTTGACTAAATCACATAATATAATTTTTAAAACATCGGTGATTTTATTGGACTTCTACAAGACGCTTTTTTTTGCTGGCATTCTTCCCGACTTATGCTGGTCTGCACCTCCCTATACACTTGCGCTAACCGTTTTTACCAACAACTAACTCGCTCACTGTAATGACGTTTCCCAATGAGAACTTTTTACTAAACCGCATGTCGACAGGTGATGAAAAAGCATTCCGTAAACTGTACGATTTTTACCGGCCCGATCTGTATCGCTTCGTGTTTAAGTTCATCAAATCCAATGAGCTGTCGAACGACATCTGCCAGGAAGTATTCATGAAAATCTGGGAAGACAGATGGGCCATACAGGAAGTTAGCTCGTTTAAATCGTATCTATTTACAGTCACTAAAAATCACACATTCAACATGCTGAAACGCGCGGCTGTTGAAGATCGGATCAAGGGTGAAGTTTTACGGAATTACACTGTCTCAAAAAACGATACGGAAGAAAGTCTGCAAGCCAGGGAATACCAGCAGTTTTTGCAGCGGGTACTGGATACGTTGCCCCCGCAGAGTCGGGAAGTTTTCAAGCTGTGCCGGCAACAGGAAAAGAGTTATGACGAAGCTGCACAGATTTTAGGCATATCGAGTAGTGCTATCAAAAAGCACATGGTGCGGTCGATGAAAGTGCTTAGGTTCGCGGTTGAAAAAGATATGGGTATCGCCTTCAGTGTTTTTATGCAACTACTGGCGCAATCGGGCGATTGGCTGCCTGTGCTTGAGGCCTAAGCCGTTGCCTCATATCGGCGAAGCAGGGTAGAAGTTAAGGGATTACTTCAGCCGTAGAGTTCCCGGCAATAGCCTGTTCGCAGCGAAGTCTGGTATATCAGGAAACTATTCCTATATCCTTACTTAGCTGTGTCTCCGCATGGGAAACAAATCTATTTCTTTTGCTATGCTCGTGGTGGGTCTGTCGCTCGGAACCGCCTGGGCCATTCGCGGGCAATTTGGGCATGAATACGGTGCCGCCTGGGCGGGCGCTATTGGTTCTCTGAGTGTTCTGCTGGTGGCGAAACGGACTGATTGGTACGCCCGTTTTTTTGCGGTCACGCTGGCGGGCGCTATTGGCTGGGGGATTGGTGGGCTGGCGAGCTATGGTATTGTGGTAGGCTATGGCCGCGATACCGAATTCATTAATGTGTTCTACGGGCTAAGCATGCTATTTGTGATTGGTGGCTTGTATGGATTTATAGGCGGTGGCCTGTTTGGCCTCGCCCTGACCGACTCGCCCACCAAGCCGGTAAAATGGCACGAGGTGATTGTCGAAATGGTGGTTGGCGGGGCGTTGTTCTACTTCTTCCTGATCGAAGAATTCGACTGGCGAATGACACCCCCTCGTTCCGAAATGTGGGCCGTTTGCTTTGGGGCTGCTGTAGCCCTGACCTGGTATCTGGTGCGTCACCGATACGATTCGGCTTTACGGGTTGCTGTGTTCGCGGGTTTAGGCGGGGGCTTCGGTTTTGCTTTCGGTAATTTCCTACAGGTACTCGGCAATCTGACCGATATCAAATTCAATTTCTGGAATGTCATGGAGTATTCGCTGGGCTTTTTCGGTGGCCTGGGTATGGCCTATGGCACCCTAACTTCTGAATGGGAGTCGAACGAACCGACTCAACCTAAACGCCAGATCTGGTTTCCGTTGTTGATGGTCATGCTGGTGATTCCGTACATTGTATGGCAGCAATCGTTTGAACTAGAACGCCTTCAGGACATTTTTAGCAAGATCGACGTATCGCCCGACAGTCCGGTTATTGGTACGGTTCAATTGGTTTCGCTGGGTATGGTTCTCGGTATGACCGGCTGGTGCTGGCTTCGATTTTACCAGAACAAAGCCAACCCGGCCTCGTACTCAGAAAATGAAGTTTTTGTCCTCTTTTTAAGCTTATGGGGCCTGTATATTTTGTTTAGTCTGTTCATCACGGGGGCATTTATGAGCGGCTATCGCATTGAGCAATACTTGTATATCGTCAATTGGCTGTTGGTCGCCTTCCTGATTGGAAAAGCCTATCCCGTTTTCACACCCAGCCGTTTAGCCCCTAAACAATGGGCGATCAATTTTGGGATTGTCCTTGTCTTTTTCGCGCTACTTACGAGTGTGCTTATTCATTCGCACGGTGAGTTGAAAGGCTCACATAAACGCTTTGGCGCTCCTCCACCTGCCGAAGAGTCACAATAGTAAGAATACCTGAAAGGTCACTAGCACCGCAAGGACGCGAAGGCGCTAAGAACTATTCCTTGCGCCTTCGCGTCCTTGCGGTGCTATTTATCCCCCTGACGGGGCCATACATATCCCCTACTCGCTGTCTATTAACAAATTAATAACTGATTCTATTTGCCCGATTTTGGAAAATAGCTCGCTTCGATCAGCTCTTTTACGTCTTTGAATTTCTTATTGGGCTTCAGATACTGGGCCAGGAAATCGTAGATTTTCATCCGGCTTTCCTTCGCCCCGTACGAGTCAATCCGGTTGAAGGTATGTCCACCGGGAGCTTCTTTGTAGATTTCGTACTCAAACTTCTTGCCTTCAGCTTTGAGTGATTTGATCAAATGCTCGACCTCCAGCACGTTTACATCTTCGTCGTTGGTGTTGGTATGAATCAGAAGCGGAGTCTGTAGCTTGTGGGCTTGCCAGGCCGGAGAGCGTTTGCGGTATTCCTCCACATTCTGGTCGGCTGTTTTCCCCAGGTGATAATCAGCCGAATACGCATCCCGGTAGCTCTGGCTTTTGTAGCCCATCCGGGCAATCAGATCGCTTACAGGAACACCCGCATACCCGACTGCATAATCAGAAGGATGGTTGAACAGGTTGAGCAGCGTAATCATGCCGCCATGGCTCCAGCCCAGAATCCCGACCCGTTTTTTGTCGATGAAATCGTAGTTCTCAAGCATGTAATCCCGGCAGGCTTTGGTGTCTTCCACTTCCAGTCCGCCGTAATCGATAAGCTGGTAAAAGCCCTGCCCATAGCCCGTGCTCCCCCGATAATCGGGGGCAATAACAACATATTCCTGCGCAGTTAGCTCCTTGATGATGTGGGCGTAGGCTGTGTTAAAATTACTATGTACACCCCCATGTGGCAACACCAGTAACGGGTATTTTTTCGACGGGTCAATTTTGGTGGGGATAAACACATAGGCCGAAAAACGAACGGGATTTTTCGCACCCTGACCCGTTGGATTTTTGATAACAGCCGGGGGTGGCCCCGTAATAATAATCTTATCAACCAGTACGGCATCGCCCAGCCGCTGCGACCAGGTCAGATCGTCGATGGTTTTATCCAGGGCATCAAACTGGTGTTGCATACTGGCTAACTGCCGTTGCAGCGCGGCCACCTGGTTCTGATTACCTTCTGAATTTTGAGCCTTTGCCTGCCCATAAAGCAGTATTCCCACAAAAAGAGAGAGAACGATTCTGGTAACTTTTTTCATTGGTTGTAAAAACAGGTAAGAGATAAAAGTAAGTTATACGGCATCCGAAAGGCTGCTGAACGTAAAATCGCGAATGCGTAAGGGTGGCACCAGGCAGCCCCGCGTGCGTTCAGGAATACCGATGGCTTCGAGGTTGTTGAGCATGATAACCGGGCTTTCGTTGAAGCGGAAATTTTTGATCGGGTGCTTAATCTGCCCGTTATCAATGTAGAATGTTCCGTCGCGGGTAAGGCCGGTGTAGAGCAGGGTTTGCGGGTCCAGCCAGCGCGTATACCAGAATCGAGTGACCAGAATTCCTTTCTCGGTGCCTTTGATCATATCGGCCAGCGACTGCGTTCCGCCTTCCATGACAAAGCCAGACGGTTCGGGCAAGGGTTTAACGCCTTTCTGCTTCGCCCAATAGGGCGAGTACGACATATTTTTAACCACCCCTTTGTCGAACCAGATCACTTTTTCGTACGGATAGCCATCGCCCGAAAACGGTGAACTAGGGACCTGCGAATCGGCGGGGTCGGAATAGATCGTCACCCGTTCGTCCAGTAGCTTTTCGCCCAGGCGCGTCCCTCCCCCTTTCTTGCTCAGGAAACTTCGGCCTTCGTCGGCAGTACGGGCATCCATCGCCCGCACCATAAACTGAATCAGTTCGCCAGCCGCCAGCGGCTCCAGAATAACGGTATACTTACCCGGTTCCAGGGCAACGGCCTTCTGTGAAGCGCGGGCTTTCTGAATGGCAATATCGGTTAACGCACCCGTCTTGAGTTTAGCAACGTCGTTGAAATCCCCTGCAGCATAACCAGACCCCGTCCCATCGGGCGTACGAATCGTCAGCGAGAAATTAGCATTGGTACTTTTATGGTAGCCGAACAAGCCTTTGCTGTTGCCGATGGCGTTGAACGTAGCCGAGTCCTCCAGAAATCCCGCGCCACTCAACTGACTCGCCATAATGGATTTGATACTGGCCCCGGCCAGCTTAGCCCGATCGGGCGCTTTCATGCTAGCTGTTGTTTCGACAAATGCCTTTGGACTGGTGTAGGTTTGTGGGCCCGGCATGGGCATATATTCCGGGTTTTCGGGTGCCAGCCGGGCCATCTCTTCCGCCCGACGGACTGCCTTTTCGAGCGAGGACTCATCGAACTCATTGATATCCGACGTTCCGATCCGTTTGCCCAACACAGCCGTTACCGATACTGTCAGATTGTTAGTCGCTCCGGCGGTAGAAACAGAGTTCCGGGCAAACCGGATATTTCCGGTCCGCCCCCCGTTCAGCTCTACCTTCATCTCGTCGGCCCTGGAATAGCTCAACACTTTATCAATGAGCCGCTTGGCTTCTTCCTGCGATAAAATAGCCATGATTTTTATGGAGTATTAGGAGCGAGTAGTGATGCGCGAGAATGCTGGCGCAAGCCAGAGAGTAGGCGTCGGCATTCTCGCGCATCACTACTCGCTCTAATACTACTGTTTTAAATTTTCCGTCCGGTGTTGATTACGTTTACGCCATTAAAACGGGTGGTAGGACAGCCATGCGAGACGGCGCTGGCCTGCCCCGGCTGTCCTTTCCCGTCGAAGAAAGTGCCGAATAAGCGGTAGTCGTCCTTATCGCAGATGCGGGCGCAGGAATTCCAGAACTCCTGCGTGTTGGACTGATACGCTACATCATCGAGCATACCCACTAGCTTACCGTCCTTGATTTCGTAGAAAAGCTGACCGCTGAACTGAAAATTGTACCGCTGCTGATCGATGGACGACGATCCACGGCCCAGGATATAAATACCCTTCTCGGTATCCTTAATCATATCGTGAATGCTGTATTTGCCTTCCGATGGCTGGAGAGATACGTTCGGCATACGCTGAAACTGAACACTATCCCAACTTTCGGCGAAGCTGCACCCCTGCGATTCGGTTTCACCCAACAGATGCACCTGATCGCGGGTAGCCTGAAAATTGACCAGAATACCATTCCGCACTAAATCCCACTTTTTGCAGGGAACACCCTCATCGTCGTAACCAACCAGTCCCATGGTGTTGGGCTGAATTTTATCCGCGACCAGATTGACGATTTTGCTGCCATACTGGAAGTTTTTCGATTGCAGTTTTTCCATGGTCGCAAAGCTGGTTCCGGCCAGATTGGCTTCGTAACCCAGCACCCGATCCAGTTCCAGTGGATGACCGACAGATTCGTGAATCGTCAGCCCCAGATTGGACGGGTCCAGAAGCATGTCGTACTTACCAGCCGGGACCGATTTGGCCGAGAGTTTCTCCTTGGCCTGCAAAGCCGCTGCCGTCGCGTCCTCGATCATGTTGTAGGCATACCGATAAACGGTTGGCCCGTTCGGGATCACGATTTTTTCGGCTGGATTATCGGACAAATACTCATAGCCCATCCCGATTGGAGCACTCAACGCATCCCGCGATTTGAACCGGCCCGTCTGTCGATTTACGGCCGATACGGTAAAAGTTGGCCACATCCGATGCACATCCTGATCGATATACGAGCCATCGGTCGACGCAAAATACTTCTGTTCATTGACGAAGAAGAGATTCGATGTCACGAACGAAGCGCCATTTTTGAGGGCGGCTCCATTCACCTCCATCAGCAGGTCGATCTTTTCCTTAACCGGAATTTCGAATGCATTCTTCTTTATAGGCGTTTTCCAGGTCTTTTCCCCTACCCCTTTCTGCGGAGCCAGCACGACGGGCTCCCGCTGAATTTCGGCGTTGGCTTTCGCCATATCGACCGCCATGGCAGCACATTCGGCAATGCTTTCGGGCGACATGGTGTTGGTCGATGCAAACCCCCAGGTTCCGTTGGCAATGACGCGTATCCCAATCCCGTATGACTCCGAATTGACGATGTTCTGCACTTTGTTTTCGCGCGTGAACAGGTACTGACGCAAGTATCGGCCAATACGTACATCGGCGTAGGTAGCTCCCTTGCTTTTCGAAGCGTTGAGTGCGACATCGGCCATTCGTTTTTTGAACGCTACGTCTGGACCTGGATTCAGCAATTCCTCCGCCGAAATTCGGTTTCCAGCCATCAACCCGGCAGGCAGCATGGTTGCCCCAAACCCCATGCCCGATAATTTGACAAACTCGCGTCTTTTCATACGATTACTTATCGCCTGGATGATAGATTTTTTCGGCGTGCTTATACACGTCGTCTTTGTAGAAATAAATCTCTTTGTAGGTGCCGTCGATGTATCCTCTCACCTGATCGAGGTAGTGGGGCGAAGCCGGATCAGAACTAGCTCCACCCGTCAGGATGGTTTTGGCCCGAAGTTTATCGCCGAACTCGACGGCGGCTACAAACGTATTGCCCGTAATGCCGTACCGTTTGTGTGTTTTGGCCGTTTTCCGGCTCACATAGGCATTCAGCGAACCCATAAAACCCGGTGTAGCCGGAACACCCCAACTGAGTTTATCATCGCTGGGTTCGGCATCCGCTACTCGCTGAAACCGATTGTCCATACCCCAGGACACCTGCCAGGTGCCAAACTCTTTTTCGAGTTCAGTCACCACCTGCGCCAACGCGGTAACCTGCTCCTTCGGAGAAAGAAATTCGGTCGTGATGGCGGCCCCGTTGGCTAGCGAATACTGTTCTTCGGTGGTGGCAGGCTTTGCCAGTCGCGCCATATCGAGTTGAATAATTTTTTCCAGCCAATGCACCGTAAGTGTAGTAGCCACTGAGTTGGTATCGGTCCGAAAATTCCAGGCTTTCAGCGTTTCGATGGGTTGAGCCAGTTTAGCCTTAAGCGAATCGCCCACTGTCGCGTAAGCTGCTATCAGAGCGGGGATGAAGCGTTCACCACTAGGCAGGTAGGTATCGTACGACGCCTTGATCACATCGTCCATCGTTGCATTTTTCAGTGGTGTCAACACCTTTACCGCATGAACAGCGCGGGGTGTATGTCCATCAGGCAGCATGTAGGATGGTAGCTTGTTCAGCATGTCTGTATTTAGCTCACCGGCACCGTACAAAGGCGTTGAGTTACAGTTCTGTAGCCAGCCGTTGGCCGGATTGATGTAGTGCGGAAGCTCGGTTAGTTCATGAGTACCCTGCCATTCGGTAGCCGAAGTCGTGCCATCGACGGGACGACGCCAGTCGAGCAAGGGGTTTTTCTTTGGCACGAAATTGCCGTGCCAGTACGCGATGTTGCCTTCCTTATCGGCATAGACGATGTTGCTTCCAACCATTGCCCGTGCATTGATGGCACTGGTGAACTCCTTCATGTTCCGGGCCTTCATTTTCAGCCAGTGCATCCCCAGCAGTTCGATATTCGGTTCGTAAGTTTTGAGCGCAACCCAGCGGGTGGCGGTCGCATACACAACCGGGCCATGGTGCGTGCGGTAAGTCACGAACTTTCTGGTTGCCCAGCTATCCCCTTTCTTGTAACGGAGTTCAATGGCTGTACTGTCGACTGGCTTCCAGGCCCCGTTGTAGCGATACATCCATTTTCCTTTTTTCCATTCCACATCCTCAGCGTATAAATCTTTGGCGTCGGATAGCGAAACCGGGTGCATCCAGCCCAAAAATTCGTTGAATCCCTGAAAGATGTTGAATTGCCCCAGAAACGGTGCCCCATACGAATTAAGCCCTTCGTCGCTAACCAGATGAATTTCAATACGGCCGTAGTATTCTGCGTGCGGATTGATGAAGAGCATCGCTTTTTTGCTCTGCGTACGGGAAGGTGCCAGAGCGAATCCGTTGGAACCATCGTTTTTAGGTGGTTCGGCGGTAAAGCTTCGGCTACCCGTTGCGGGCTGATTGGCATCTTTCAGGTAGAATGCTTTAAAATCAGCTTCGGTAACATTACTGCCCCCCATTGCCGGCACGTTGTTCATCAAAATCATCCACGGAGCAACACGACTAAGCAGTTTAGGCTTCACGGCCGGATGGGTGATGAGGTAATAATTGATCCCTCCGGCGTAGGCATCACACAGTTTTTTGAGCCAGTCGGGTGTTTTCTGATACAACTGAACGGCCTGTACTGAGTCGATAAACATCCGGGTCCACAGATCCCGGTAGATAGCCCCTTCGCCTTCCAGTTCAGCCGACCGGCCCAGCCGCCCAATCAACGACGTTTCGACCTTATCGAAAAACTCCTCGCACTGAATGTACATTTCGCCAAATACCGCATCGGCATCGGTTTTGGCGTATACGTGCGGAACGCCGTAGGTATCTTTGACAATCTCAATGCCCTTCGCCTGCTTTTGCAATGCCTTTACTTCCTGTGCCGAAAAGGGAGTCTGAGCCAAGGCAGAACCAATCCCCAGGCAAACAGTGGTAAGAACTATGTATAGTTTAGAATGCATACGGATCGATATTGGTTATTCGCATGATTGATAGAAACTTTCGACAGGATTTACAGGATTCACAAGATTGGTTTCTGATCTTTCTTGTGAATCCTGTAAATCCTGTCGAAAAATCACTTGAAAATGGTAACCGATTCAAACAGGCTTGGCGCAGAACGCGGGCTGTTTGGATTTGAGTTGAGTTCATTCTGCGAATAGATGAACCGACCAGGCAACTGACTACCGTTATTGGGTTTCAGCTTGACACCCAAGCCTTCAGCGCGTGTACGACGCTCGTCGTTCCAGCCCATGTGCTGGCCGTAGAACGTTACATACCGCTCTTCCAGAATCTCACGCAACAGTGCCTTATCGGCAGCAATCCCATCCTTGTTCTCGATACCACCGGCCGCAAAATCGGCAGCTACGTAGGGGTCGTATTTGTAGGTACCGGCTACTTTATACGTTGCATGCAGATAGCCCCCACTATTCAGAAAGCTCCGGTAGGTATTCAGATGCGCCAGTGCCGCATCGAAACCTTTGCCCGACCGCAAAGCCATTTCGGCCAGGGTCAAGATATTTTCCTGATAGGTCACAAGCGGGAAGCTGGCATCACGGGCAAAAAAGCCTCGGTTTGTTGTGGTCGTTAGGGTATTGGGTTCGATTACCCCCGGTGCATTCACGCCATTTTCCAGGTAATAGAACTTGAACCGGGCGGTTTCGTTGGTTTTAGCATTTCCCCGGTACGTCGCCGTTTTGGCCGGGTTGAGCAGTTCGGCATTGTAGGACCCTTCGGCCGTGATGCTCCCCGCCCGAATGTTGGTCAGGAAACTGTAATTCTGATTCTCGTTGGCGCTGGCCGTTGTCCCGTGTGTCGAATACATCGAGTTGGTATACGTGCTTACCCCTGCCAGAGCCGCTGTATACGCTTCGTTGTATTGTTTAAGATCGGTGTATAACCGAGCTTTCAGGGTATTGGCAACTTGTTTCCACTTTGTGAGATCGCCAGCAAAAAACAGGTCCTTTGTACCAACAGTCCCGATACCTGATTCGAGATCTGTGATGCCATCGTTCAACTGAGCAATCAGCTTTGGAATCAGCTCAGCCTGAGTCTCAAATCTGGGGTTTGGGTATTTCGTGGTATTGGCGGTTTCGGTAAAGGGCACATCCCCCCAGAGTTCGGTAGCCGTGCTGATGTTATGGGCCTGAATGATTTTAGTGATACCCGCCATGACCCGGTTGCCTAACTGATTCGCCTTGTCCAGTGCCCGCACCGCATTTTTGTTGGTTCCAGTGAAGAACAGGTTCCAGTCGTCGTCGAAATTGGCAGCGGTAATCTGATACTGCCCCCAGGTACCAAACTGCTGGAACGCGCCAAACCCATAGCCTGTCCAGACAATAGTGAGTCGGCTGGCCATCCCTTCCTGCGAAGCGATGTGTGCAACTTGTGTACCAGTAAAAATATATTCGGCCGAAGCGTCGGTAGGGTTGTTGGGGTCCTGGTTCATATCCGACACCAGCGACTCACAGGCAGAAGACGTCAGCCCAATCAATACGGCAAAAATGGCTTTATATCGTAGTTTCATGGAAGTAATAGGTAACGCGGGTGGAAACCCGCGATTATAAAGTAAACTATCGCGGGTTTCCACCCGCGTTACCATTAATAGTTGATTTTCAGACTAACGACCAGCGATTTAGTACTGGGATTATTGAAATAATCGACCCCACGGGCATTGCCTACACCCGATACGTTGGTTTCCGGATCAATACCCACCACCTTTGTCCAGAGCACTGGATTCCGGGCCGTAACGGCGAAACTGACCGATTCGAGTTTGGTTTTCTTGCGGAACCCGGCTGAGTTGAGTTGATAGCCCAGCGTAATTTCCCGAATGCGGGTCCAGCTTCCATCGCGTACAAACTGTTCTGTCAACTGCCCCGAGTGGCCACCAATAGAGGTGTAGAAAGACTGGTCCAGCAGCACCGGCCCTCCGCCGTAATCTTTTACGTTACCGCGAAGGGTTGTCCCCGCTTTGAACAGCGTCCCAGCGTAGTTGTACATGTCTTTCGATAGCGTCACTTCATTGCCCACATCGGCATAGGTGCCAAAATTGACCAATACGCCACGGGTTCCTTCGTAGAAATCGCCACCCTGGAAGGTCTCGAACAATACATTCAGCGACAGTTTTTTATAAGAGAGGTTCGTACCAAATCCACCACGCCAGTCGGGGTTGGGATCGCCTACAATGCCCAGCGTGGTACCCAGTTTCGGAAATCCATTGGCGGTCAGATTCATAGAGCCATCTTCATTGCGCTGATAGACACCGCCATAGAAAGACGACAGTGCGTCGCCTACGTGTGCCACCGTACTCAGTGCCCCACCCGTGAAGGTGATAATTTCGGTACCGCCGAGGCTGGTTACACGGTTTTTGTTACGGCTCCAGTTCGCAAACACATTCCACTGGAAGTCATTCTTCTGGAGTACGTTCAGGTTGAAATCAACTTCCATCCCTTTGTTTTCCATACTTCCGGCATTCGTGTATTTCTGGCTGAAACCCGTTGAACCGGCTGCCGAAACCTGCAATAAAAGGTCACGAATCTGATTCTGGTAATACGTATAGCCGATGGTCAGTTTGTTTTTGAAAAGCCGAAGGTCGGCCCCGATTTCCCATTCCGTTTTGCGTTCCGGCAACAGGTTCGGGTCGCCCTGAGTAGCACTTTCGACATAAGCACCCCCATAGCCCGAGCTGGTCAGTGTAGTGCCCCAATCGGTAAACGAGGCCGCAATATATGGCGTGGTGTTCCGATACGGTTCGGGCTGGATACCTACGATACCATACGATGCCCGCAGCTTACCAAACGATACGGGTGTACCCCGGAAAACGGGCAATTGACTAAACTGCCAGGCCACATCCGCCGATGGATAGTAAAAGGTCGATTTTGACGCACTACCAAACGTTGACCCCGATTCGCTGGCCAACGACCCATTGACGAACAACTGGTTAAAGAAGCCCAGATTCAGTGTGGAATACAACCGGGCAGTCCGACGATGCGATTCGGTATTGAACGGATAGTTGTTGGCGGCAATTGAGTTGGCAAAGTTGGCGGGAGCTTCTTCCAGAATAAAGTTGTTCATCGTGCCGCCCAACAGGTTGGATGTGCGGTCGTTGATGTTGAAACCTACAATCAACGTGCTCGTGATGTGTTCCCCAAAATCTTTACTCGCCCGACCAATCACGTCCAGGTTCAGTTCTTTTTCGGAGATGATGCGCTGATCGTAGGTGCCAGCCCCCGAATTTTCGACTGAGTTCACCGGGTTGTTCGTTACCCGACGGTCGCTGAACATATCGATGCCCCCCGCGCCGTGATGCTAAACCAGTCTTTGGGTGTAATGACCATTTCGGAGTTCATAATCAGGCGATCCACTTCCGAAAAGTTCGTCAGCTCGTTGATTGTCCAGAGCGGATCGTTATAGCTTGGGTTGGCCGAAGCACCCAGGTAATTGCGATAGGCTCGTTGCCGATTCCGAATGCCAGCTGCCGTTGGCGACGCATAATAGGTTCCTTTCCAGTAGCGACTGTCAAAATCGGGGGCAGACCGCAGCATCCCCAAATACAGTGCACTGGTGTTATCGCCTTTCTGAATCCGATTGGAGGTTGTCCGAATGTAGTTGGCATTGGCCGACGCCCGGACAATGTCGTTGAACTGACGCAGTGCATTGAACCGAACTGAGTTGCGTTTATAGTCGCTTTGCCCGGAAAAAATTCCTTTCTGCGCCAGATTACCCAGACTTAGGTAAAAATTACCCTTGTCGTTCCCTCCACTTAAGCTAATGTTGTTGTCCAGGTAGGTTCCTGTCCGGAAAACCGCATCCCGACGCGCTTCGTTGAAGGTTTCTTTGGAGTTTTTCGTGATAATGGGGTAAAACGTTTTGCCCTGATACGATTCAAAGCGAGCCCCGTTCATATTAACAGCATCCTCTCCCCCTGCCCGATTGGCAATTTTGTCGCCCCAGGAATACTGTGTAGTTGGGTTGTAAACGCCAGCCGTTCCCTGTCCGTAGGCTTCCTGAAGTGGATGCAGTACATTGACTTTATCAAAGGAAACGGTCGAACTAAAGCTGACATTCAGCTTATTATCAGTAGCGCCCCGCTTGGTTGTGATAACAATAACCCCGTTGGCCGCCCGCGACCCCCACAAACCAGCCGCCGAAGCGCCCTTCAGAATTTGCATACTGGCAATGTCTTCTGGGTTAATGTCGTTTAGCCGGGATTGTTGCGCAACGCCACCCCGCGAATCGCCCGTCGTGCTGTTGCTCATCGGTACGCCGTCGATAATGATCAGCGGCTGGTTTGACCCCGTAATGGTGTTCTGGCCCCGAATCTGGATATACGAACCCGCGCCCGGATCGCCCGTTGAGCGCGAAATCAGTACACCAGCCGCCTTACCCGCCAGACCATTGATAACACCCGTTTCGCCAGATCGCTTAATGTCTTCCGGTTTAACGGCCGATAAAGTAGAGCCCAGCCGATCTTTTTCCTCCTTGAAGCCCAGTGCCGTAACAACCACTTCGTTCAGGATTTTGGAATCAGGGGCCAGTGCTACGTTGATCGATGTCTGACTACCTACCTTAACCTCCTGCGATACATACCCTAGAAAGGAGAAAATCAGCACGCTCTCGGGCGAAGGTACGCTGATGGAATAATTACCATCGGCATCGGTTGTCGTGCCGACCGTGGAACCTTTAATGGCGATATTGACACCCGGCAGAGCAATCCGGTCTTCCTGAGCTGTCACCTTCCCTTTGACCACAATAGCCACCTGGTCGGCTGAGTTAGCCCGATGCATTGCTTTTGACGCATCCATCCGTTTTGCCTGCCTGATCTGGTCTGCATTCTCTCCTTTTTCCGCTGGTCGGGTATGGGCACCCGCTGTGGTAATCAGCGAAGCGGAGACCATCAAACACCCTAAGGTTCGTATCCTCCTTTGTAGTGATAATCCCATTGCTTTTTTTCTAGTTTATTGGTTGTATGAATTGACAAAAGCTTGGTTTACCACGCCCTTGATCCAGGCATGGCAATAGAGAAATGACAGATCGTTACCGTACAATCTACCAGAGTATCAGGGTGATGGAAGCGGCTATCTTCAACCACTGACCCCAGGACCGAAACCCAGTACCCGATGTCGATTCAGTGGTTGTTTTCTGGATGAGGTCGGCTTCCCGGTCCATATAGGTTCTGGCCAGTTCGTCCAGCTTTCCTTCCCTAAGTAGTTCCAGAAATACCTCCAGTTCCTCATCCGTTGCCTCATTAGCGAGATACCGTTCCAGTAGCGTTGCCATCATCGTTTGCTCATCCATAAGGTTTTTGTTAAGTACGCATAAGACAATCGACACCCCGGAAGCAGGTACCCCTCACATTAAAAATTTTTAATTTTCGGGCAAAAAAAAATGCCGAACTCATGAGAGTTCGGCAGTTGCCTCTACTGTATCGTTTACCCGACGATTAGGCCAGTCGGTTAATGCAGTTCAGATCTTCGAATGCTACTTTCAGGCGTTGCACCATGCTTTCTTCGCCTTTACGCAGCCATACACGAGGATCGTAGTACTTCTTGTTTGGCGAATCGGGACCTTCGGGGTTGCCTAACTGCGACTGAAGGTACCCTTCTTTCGCTTTGTAATAGTTCAGAACACCTTCCCACATCGACCATTGCATATCGGTATCAATGTTCATTTTCACTGCACCGTAACGGATAGCTTCGCGGATTTCTTCGCGGCTGGAACCCGAACCACCGTGGAATACGAAATTCACCGGCAGCGGACCCGTGCCATATTTCTCCTGAATGTATTGTTGCGAGTTGTGCAGGATGATCGGCGACAGTTTTACATTACCAGGCTTATACACGCCATGCACGTTACCGAACGCAGCGGCAATGGTGAAGTTTGGTGAGATTTTGCTCAGTTCTTCGTAGGCAAAAGCCACTTCCGAAGGCTGAGTATACAGTTTGGAATCGTCGACGTCGGAGTTATCGACACCATCTTCTTCACCACCCGTTACGCCGAGTTCGATCTCCAGCGTCATGCCGATTTTGGCCATCCGCTCGAAGTATTTGGCGCAGATTTCGATATTTTCTTCAATCGGCTCTTCCGACAGGTCAAGCATGTGCGACGAATACAGGGGCTTGCCGGTTTGGTCAAAGTGTTTTTCACCAGCCGCCAGCAACCCGTCGATCCAGGGCAGCAGTTTCTTGGCGCAGTGGTCGGTATGCAGGATCACCGGAACGCCATACAGTTCGGCGACATGGTGAATGTGCAGGGCACCCGAAATGGAGCCTGCAATGGCTGCCTGTTGCTTATCGTTGGGCAGGCTTTTGCCACCATAAAAAATTCCACCACCGTTCGAAAACTGGACGATAACCGGCGAGTTAACAGCTTTGGCTGTTTCCAGAACAGCATTCACAGAGTTAGTACCAACGACATTGACAGCCGGCAAGGCATAGTCGTTCTCATTCGCATGACGAAAAATTTCAGTGACACCTTCGCCGGTCACAACGCCGGGGGCAAAACGGGCGGCTACTTCGCTCATAATTAGGTCTAAATTTGGATTCGTTCAAGAAATAGTTTACCGAAAGTGCGACCGGTTAACCTATTTGGTTTTCAAAGGTAAAGTTGGGGATATTAGCCGAATTTTGCTACTATTCATTCATTTTGAGGATAGCCAAATGGTTGTCAGCGAATTACTTCGATAACACCTTTTCGGGTAAATCCAGCCGGGTAGAAGGAATTTTTCATGGCGAGCCGATACACATATAATCCCGTTCCAACGGGTTGCCCTTTAAAGGTCCCATCCCAGGTCGACCAGCCTGCCGAAACGGCTGTTTCGCTAATGCCTTCGTAAACAGGCTCTCCCCAGCGATTGAAAATAGTCAACGTCATGCTTTCTGCCCCGGTACTATACACCATCAGGGTTTCGTTCGTTCCATCCCGATTGGGAGTAAAAATATCCGGCACATACGCTACGGGCGGAGTTGGCGGGCAGTTGGCACTCACACGAACCGAATCGCTTGCCTGACACCCAGCCGACGAACGTACGTTGATGGTATACCAGCCGTAATCGTTTACGCGGAGTACCTGCTCGGTACCGATGATTCGGCCCGCTTTTAACCAGCTATACACAACATCAGGGAGTACGCCAGCATCCAGACTAATCGGGTTGGCATTGGCAAAACAGGTGTCGATCTGATGGATAGTCAGTTGCAGTTTCGGATATGGGTTCAGCGTCACCATCTGCGAGTCGCGGCTCATACAACCCGTTTTCGTGCTACGGGCTGTAACGGTATATTGCCCATTTTGCCGGGCCAGAAGCGTAGCGCCCGCTAGTGAACGGCCATCCGGCAATTGCCAGCTAAAAGCATCCCAATCCGAATTGGGAGTGGCCCGGAGGGTAAGGGTATCTCCGCAAACGGTTTGGGTCGAGGTAACAAACCGAAATGGGGAGGGCCGGGTAAAACTTGCCGTTACGTCTTTTTCAGCAAAACAGGAGGCATCTTCGGCACTGGTAACCCGCACCCGATACGTTTGGACGCCGTTCACGTTCGATACGATCAGTGAGTCCAGTCGTTCGTTAGCTACATTAATCCCAGGGCCAGTCCATTGGGGCGTTCCACCCGTTGCCTGTGCATTGAGCCGAACCTGCCCACAGGAATCCGGTATGCTGGTCACTGTTGGGTTCACCTCGACCAGCACAACCGCCAGTTCTTCGGTAGACGTCATGTGAATGTCAGCACATTTACCTTCTCGAACTTTCAACAGATACGTACCTGATTTTTCGGGCTTCAGGGTTGATGAGGTTGCTCCCGTAACCGCTGTTCCATTCAAATACCATTGATAACTCAGGTAATTTACATCCAGATTCTGGGTTTTGGACGAAAGCAGAAAATTGTTACAACCGCCAAGCTTAGCCAGTTCGATATTCACTTTTGGCAAAAGCCGGGGAATGGTATCGACATTGAAAGGTAACCCGGCCAGGGCTTTTCTACCTCCAAGATAGATAGCTTGTGAAACGAGGTCGCAGCCTGCGCCTACCTGATTGGGCTGGTTAATCGCCATCAGATAGTCTTCGCCCGGCTGCGAACCATACAGTTTACCATCGGGCCCAATTTGCAATGCCCCTACACCGGGCGACGCGTTTCGTTGCGCCTGCACAGTCAGGGTTGCTGTAATAGCCAGATCGCTAACCCGTATCTGATAGATTTTTTTACTCGACAAAGTTGACAAATAAATCAGTGAATTATCGGGCGAAAACTCAAGTCCATAAGCCCCAACTGTTGCCGGGACTTCCAGCTTTCGGGCATTTGAGATAGCCCCGGCCTGATTGTCGAAATCGAATAATTCCAGAAAACCGCCCTCTACACTATCGGAAACGGCAACAGCCAGTAATTTCCCATCATGCGACGGTTTCATATATCCCTTGCTCTCCCGGTGCGGACTACCTGCCCGATACAGCGACTGATGTACCGACCCCACGTTGTACACTTTAGGCGTAAGAATAAGCCCATTATCATTGAGCAAGTACACCCGAAAAGCATTTGTGGTCAGTTCATGCGTAATGATCCAGTGATTCAGGTTGTTGCAATGATAAATGGTTGTAATTTTTTCCGACGATGGCGACAGTAGCGGTTTATTCCTGACGGTCAGCCCACCTAAGCCGCTATTCAGATTCATGCTGACTATCGAATACTGGATACCAGCTGGTTGATCGGAACTGGCAACGGAAAACACATAAAACTGATCGCTACTATTCTGATAGGGAACAATCAGGGCCGACTGTGTGCTTCGGCTCCCCCCTCCCAGATTAACGGCTCCAGGCATAACCTCATGGTTTCGATTCCAGATGGTGCTGCCATCGGTGTAAAACAGCAATTGCCCATTGGCATCTGACTGGCTAGCGCACCCTTCCATCGAACGGAGTTGCCCATTCGTTACGGCCTGGAGAGCCCCTCCATTAAACGTAATCCCTGCCCCATTCCCAAAATACCAGTTGCGAGCATTTGCAGGGACCTGCCCTCTCACAGAACCGATCCAAAGGCCATTCACCAATAGGATACTACCCAGGAAGCTATTAAAAAGAAAAGCCCGAACACGTAGACAGAAGTCATTCCATAATTTCATAGGCGTGCACAACGGATGAGTCAAACAGATCCGCAGCCCTCTTCAGTGTATAGAGCCAGCGGATTAGGTCAAGGTGGAAATACACATATGACCTATTTATTACTCAAATCGTTGTAAATTTTAATCTCAACGTTCTGAAACTCTGGATATAAATACCTGCCCAGAACATTTGGGAATCGGATAGCCTTTATGTTATCCATCTAACCGTTGCTGTGCTGCTGATGTAACTGGCGCAAAAAAGTTGATCAGATTTCCGTCGGGGTCGCGGAACAACAGCGAACGGTTGCCCCAGGGCATGGTTGTAGGCTTCTGAACGATGGCATCCCCTAAAAAATCCGCCAGTTTTTCGTATTCATTATCTACATCCTCAACTCGCAATTCAATAATAACTGACCGATTGGTAGCCGCTCTAGCCACATCGTCTCCACCGAATAGCTGTACTGTGCGTGTGCTTCCGATAGCCAGCGTAGCCAACGGTGTGCGTAACTCAGCAAAATCATCGGTGTACCGTGTCATGGGCATACCCGTAACCTGCTCATAAAACGAAACAAGACGGTTGAGATCGGCGGTAATGATCCGGGCAGAAGAAAAATTCATTAGCGATAGGTTTTTAATTGTATGCTACAAAGAAAATCCCTCTCACTGACAGCGGTATGTCAGTAGCAACGGTTGATTTGTGGAAATGTGCCGCTTGGATTATAAAGAATTGACTAGCGCCAGACAGAATAGAGCAATCTGAACCGTACCAAAAAAAGAACTGGTAAACCTCATTTTTTCCACCAACTTTGGGCAGATAAACTAAGCCTTTGCCTCCTTGAAAACACTCTTCTTCTGCCCGATGTGGGGCATGGAAAATCTAACGTATTCAGAAGCCGCCAAACGCGTGAAAGCCGCAGGATACGACGGCATGGAAATTGCAGCTGGCCCCGGCAAACGAAAAGAAGCCACACAGGTCATGCGCGATAACGGTCTCGAACCGATTTTGATGGGCTTCGGTGGAGGGAGTAATTTTGCCGAGCACAAGAAAAAATACCACGACGACCTGCTCGACATTGCTGCGTATAAACCGCTGTTCATCAACGCTCATACGGGCCATGATTACTTTACCTTCGAGCAAAACGTTGAATTGATTCAGACAGCCACCGATGTCCAGAAACAGACTGGCGTTCGGATTCTGCATGAAACGCATCGGGGCCGTTTTTCGTACAGTGCACCCGCCATTCAGTACTACCTGCTTAAACTACCCGATCTGCGACTTACTGCAGACTATTCGCACTGGGTCAACGTGGCAGAGTCGTATCTGGCCGATCAGGCGGATAATGTAACGCGCGCCATTGCCGTCAGCGATCATATTCACTGCCGGGTGGGCCAGCCCGAAGCCCCACAAGTCACCGACCCCAGGGCACCTGAATGGAAAGATGCGCTCGAAACACACGCCAAATGGTGGGATGCCATTCGTGATCGACTCCAGCGGGCCAATGCCTCACAACTCACCGTTACCTGCGAATTTGGCCCAGCACCGGGTTATCTGCCTACACTGCCCTATAGCAACCTGCCTGTCGCTAGTCAGTGGGACATCAATGTCTTCATGAAAGATTTCCTCAAAAAGCGTTGGCAGGTATAATGAGTCAGTAATTTCGCTAGAACAGTATGATTATTGCTAGATAGATTTCGGTATTCGATTCTGGGCAAGCAGTTGCATCAATAAAAAATCTATACCGCAAGGACGCAATAGGCGCAAAGACCCGATTGGTTTGACCCGCTTTGCGCCTATTGCGTCCTTGCGGTTAAAACCAGAAGGCTTCGCTATAGTTTGTCCTATATGAAAACCAGAAACTATACGTCATAATTTGTACATTTGATTATATGCTTCGAACGCTCTACATAGTCTGCCTATTTTTTGCCGTTGCCTGTACACCTGTGCTTGCACAGTTGGCCCAGTCGCTACGGCTCGAAATTCCCTCGGACCCTAACGAAGCCGAAGCATTCGATGTAACGCCACTAAACGACAAAGGCCTTCTGGTAACCATCCGAACGGGTGCCTTTTACGACAATACGCCTGCCAACCTGAATTTCCAGAAATATGACGTCAACCTGAAGCCCCTCTGGAAAGCACAATTCAAACAGAGCTACGATTTCACCCCTGTATTAGACTGTAATACAGATCAGTACGTGTATCATCTATTCCGCGATTATGACCGGGGCAAATTCCAGTTTCTCCGGCTCCACCTCGACGATGGCGTTATTGAAACCTTCGAAGGAAATCTGATCGATCAGTTCGATGTCCAGTATTTTAAGGTATTGGGCAGCCAGGCCTACGTGGGTGGATACCGACACGGCCGCCCGGTGGTGATGGCGTTCTCCTTCTTCGACCAGTCGGCTAAAGTCCTTCCGGGTATGTATGTGAATCGGATGGAGCTTAGTGGGCTGGAAATTGACGAATCCCGCCGGGAGGTTAACGTACTGGTGCACTCGCTGAAACGGCACTGCCAGTTCTCGATCCGAACCTATAATTACGATTGTAAACTAGTTCGCACGCTCGATTTTGATGGGGCTGAAAAAAGTCTGGTTTCGGGCAAGCTGCTGCCCGTCAATGAACACGAATCGCTCTTGGTAGGTAATTATTCCACCGACTGTACGCCCTACTCACAGGGCATCTACGTGACCCGCATCCATCATGGCGAACACGCTGACGAAGCCAGCAAATCGATTCAGTACATTGAGTTTTCACAATTGCAGCATTTTTTCGATTACCTGAAACCACAACGACAACAAAAGTTACTGGCCAAAGCCAATAAAAAGAAGGAGGAAGGTAAGGATTACAAGTTTCATTACCGGCTGCTGGTCCACGACCTGCAACCCACGCCAACAGGCCTGACCCTGGTGGCCGAGGTATATTATCCGCAATACCGGGGCAGCACACTGGCCTATGGTGGGATTGTTCGGGGTTCCGACCGCTACGAGGGATATCGGTACACCCATGCGTTTATCTGCGGTTTCGACAAACAAGGTAACCTCCTGTGGGACAACTGCTTCCCGATCAAAGAACTCCTTAGTAAGGACTTAACGGAAATGGTTCAGGTCTCGCATCAGGGCGACCGGATGGTACTGGCTTACCCGAACGATGGCGAAATCACAACCGAAGTGATTCAGGAGAGCAAGGTCCTGAAAGAAACCGAAAAGTTTAAACTGAAAACGGCTACCGAAAATGAGAAGGTTACCTTTTCGGCCCAGGATAACCTGATGGCTTGGTATGACCGGCATTTTCTGGCCTGCGGTTTCCAGAAAATAGCCCCTTCCAAAACATCGGGCAGCCAGCGCGAAGTTTTCTACCTGAACAAACTGACTTACACGGAAGACAACGCAGCCCAGCCTGCCAAATCGACCAGCGCTAAGGCCCGAAAAAACGACGGATCAGAACGATAATCAGGTTCAGGATTACGCTGACCACAATACAGGTCACGATGGGAAAATAAAATCCACCCCCATTTTTCCCTTCTATCCGAATATCGCCCGGCAAACGACCCAGCCAGTAGAGCTTATCGCCAAACAGGTAAACCACTACGCCCACCAGTACAATAGCCGCTCCGATTAGAATAATGTATTTACCAACAGTAGGATTCATACGTCAGGCTCACGTTTAATCAATCATTACTCATTCAAAGATAAAGTCCATCCAGCGAATAAACAGGGCGTAGTCATAAGCCTAACTTAATGGAAGCCGTTGTGAAGACCTTCTGACCATGAGTTTGGTTTTTAAGACGTTGCCTGCCGAGGGCATTTGACCACCAGGGTTCCTGATCATATTAATTAACAGATTTGCTGCCGTTTGCCCCATCTCAAAGGTAGGTTCGGCTACGGAGCTTAAAGGAGGGTTTAACAGGGAGGCAATCGGTAAATCGGCGAACCCAATCAGGGCGATCTCCTGCGGCATAGACAGACCTAATTCGTTAATGGCAGCATGACTTCCCAACGCAATGGCATCGCTGGCGGCAAAAATACCATCGGGCCGATTGGGCCCACTTAGCAGTTCCCGGGTAACGGCTAACGATTGTTCGGGGCTAAACGGTAAGGGAATAATCCACTCATCTACAACCGGACGGTGATGACGCTGCAGGGCAACCCGGTACCCATCAATCCGTCGTCGACTCGTGAGTAGGTGTTCAGGCCCCGACAGGAGGGCAATCTGCTGACAGCCCTGGTCAATCAAATGTTCCGTGGCCATATACGCACCTTCAAAATCATCGACAGACACGCTAGGCGTATCGATGTCTTCACAAACCCGGTCGAAAAAAACGATTGGGAAACCACGTTCACGCATCGCCTGGAAATGCGCCACGTCTTTGGTTCCTGTTGCAATTGATACCAGTAACCCATCTTTCCGTTGCTGGAGGATATGCTTTACATTCAGAACCTCCCGCTCGTAGCTATCATGACTCTGGTAAATAACCACCTGGTATCCGTGCGCAAAGGCAATATCTTCAATACCCGCAATGACGACGGCGAAAAAAGGGTTGGCTATTTCGGGAACAATCACTCCGATTTCTTTGCTATGACTGCTCAGCAAATGCAAGGCAGCCGGGTTCGGGTTGTACTCAAGTCGTTTCGCCAGTTCGATTACCCGTTGCTTAGTGGGTTCGCTAATCTCCCAACTATCCCTCAAGGCTCTGGAAACAGTGGAAATTGACAGGTTCAACTCTTTAGCAATGTCTTTAATCGTCACTTGTTTCATTACGAGCACTTATAAAAATAATCCTATTTTATTAACAAACAACCCAAAGTCATTACACGAAGCGGTCACTGCCTAAATCTGATTTTGCTTACTGAAAAGCCCCGAACAGGCCCCTGAAAACCAAGTTTACGCAAAGGTTCCCGAGAACCTTTGCGTAGAAAAATACATCTATTTTCGGCTTTTTTTTTGGTTTTCTATCAAACTGGACTCTACCTTTTGAAAGATTTCTTTACATGCTTCTGCATTGGTCGGCCGATTGGTTCGCTATTTTTTACAATAACTGAAATGTGAGCCTATGATCCCTCCCGAACAAACAAGACGAAGAAGTACGACGAAATGACTTAACCTAATCAATACCGGATTCCCTGTCCAGCTGTTTTAACTCGCTTAGGAAACGATACACCGTTTAACTTGACACGAATGATTCAGACTACCCAGTCAAAGGGCCGAATTGGAAATTACCGCTGGTTTATCTGTGCCATGCTGTTTGCCGCTACCACCATCAATTACCTGGACCGGCAAATTCTGGGCTTGTTAAAACCTACCCTGGAGAAGATTTTCAGTTGGACGGAATCCGATTACAGCTATATCGTAATGGCCTTTACAGCAACCTATGCGCTAGGGCAATTACTGTATGGACGCGTAATCGACCACATTGGAACCCGGCTGGGCTATATTATTTCGGTGAGTATCTGGAGCATCGCTGCCGTTATGCACGCGTTCATCCGTACCACCGTCGGCTTTGGCCTGGTACGGGCATTGCTGGGCATAGGCGAATCGGGTAATTATCCGGGCGGGGTAAAAACGGTGGCGGAGTGGTTTCCCAAAAGAGAACGGGCGCTGGCAGTCGGCATTTTTGATTCGGGTTCCAACATTGGCGCTTGCGTGGGCCCCATTCTGGTTCCTTTCATACTGGCGCTGTACGGCTGGCAGATAGCGTTTATCATTACTGGTTCGCTGGGCTTTATCTGGCTGTTGGTCTGGCTTTTCGTTTATGAAGTCCCGGCCCGGCAAAAAAAGCTGAGCCGTGCTGAGTACGACTACATCCATAGCGACAACGACGTTGAAACGCCTTCGGCAGGAGGTCTATCGTGGGGTAAGCTGCTGGGTCTTCGACAAACCTGGACGTTTATTGTCGGCAAGTTTTTTACCGACCCCATCTGGTATTTTTTCCTGTTCTGGCTCCCCGCCTATTTCAACGCGTCGTTCCACCTCGACCTGAAAAAGCCTAGCCTGCCCCTGGTTATCGTGTATACGGGTACGATGATTGGCAGCATCGGGGGTGGTTATCTGTCATCGTGGCTGATTCAAAAAGGGTGGCCCGTTTATAAAGCCCGTAAAATAGCGCTGCTCGTATCAGCTATTGCTGTCGTCCCTATCCTGATCACACGCTATACAAACGATATGTGGCTGGTCGTATCGCTGATCAGTTTGTCTGTAGCCGCCAACCAGGCCTGGAGTGCCAACATTTTCACCATTGTGTCCGATATGTTTCCCAAAAAAGCCGTGAGTTCGGTGGTTGGATTGGGCGGTATGGCCGGGGCTGTCGGTGGGGTATTGTTCGAAAGCCTCATCGGATACATTCTGGATATATTCAAAGCATCGGGCAACATCGTTGTGGGCTACAACATCATCTTCCTGGTGTGCGGCAGTTCGTTCCTGATCGCCTGGCTCATCATCCACTGGCTTACTCCGAAAATGGAACCGGTAAACCTCTGAACTATTCCTAACCTCTAACCCCACTCAACCGTGAATTTCATCCGAAAAACTGAATTATACGCTCTGGATTAACCGCTTTGGACGCGCCAACTGAGCGCTGGCGGAATCTGTGATCAACAGGTTAATCGTGGATTTGCAGGTAAATTTTACCGCTAATCGATAGCGGGCTGCTAAACACGTCCCTAAAGAGCCAGACGCATCTACAGCCAGTACGCAGTTGCCTATAGATCATTTACCAATTCATCGTACGACGCCGGCGAATTACCGCTTTTCTAACCCGGCCAACTTATGAAAACGTTACTCGTTAGTACCTTCATCGCCCTATCTACAGTAGCCAGTGCTACGGATTTCAACGTGTTGACGTTCGGAGCCAAAGGGGATGGCAAAACCGACAACACCACAGCCATTCAAAAAACCGTTGACGCCTGCGCGGCATCGGGAGGGGGCCTGGTGGTTTTTCCTGCCGGTAATTTTCTATCCGGCACCATCCAGCTCAAAAGCCATGTTGTGCTTCACCTGTCGGCAGGTTGTCAGCTTACGGGCACAACCGTACTGGCTAAATACCCCTACCAGCAGCATGGGTTCAGGTTTTACGGGGCCGAATGGGCCAGGCAGAGCTTAATCTATGCCCATAAGGTCGACGATGTAGGCATTGAAGGGTATGGAACCATCGACGGGCAAGGGGCCAGCTTTGTCACGACGACCTTGAAGAAACCCGACCGTTACCGAAATCGACCTTACCTGCTCTGGTTCATCGAGTGCAAAAAAGTCAGGGTCAGCGGGATCACCTTGCGCAATTCGGCTTTCTGGATGCAGCACTATCTGGGCTGCGAGGATGTGAGCATCAACGGCATCAGCATCTGGAACCACTCCAACAAAAACAACGACATGATTGACATCGATGGCTCGCGAAACGTAACCATCCAGAATGTCAAAGGCGACTCAGACGACGATGGGCTGACCCTGAAAAGTACCTCTCCCCTGATCACAGAAAACGTTACGGTGATGAATTGCGTCCTGAGCAGCCACTGCAACGCCCTGAAGCTGGGTACCGAATCGACGGGGGGCTTTCGGAATGTGGCTATTACCAACTGCGTCATCAGACCATCAGCCCAGAAAACCACCATTTACGGCAAACCAGCAGGCATCAGCGGAATTGCCCTCGAAATGGTAGACGGGGGCGTTATGGAAAATATATCCATCAGCAATATCGTGGTGGAGGGTCCTGAAGTACCGATTTTCATTCGTCTAGGCAACCGGGCGCGCAAGTATGACGAACAGGCGTCTACGCCGGGTACCGGGCGCGTCCGCAATATCCGGCTGTCGGGGATAACGGCTACGGGCAGTGGCCAGACGGGCTGCTCCATTACAGGGATCGAAACGGCTAAACTCCACGAGATCAGCCTGAACGACATTTCCATCGACGTTTTGGGCGGGGGCGCTGCCAGCGACATGATGAAATCGGTTCCCAGGCTGGACGATCAGTATCCCGAAGGAACCATGTTCGGTACACTGCCAGCTTATGGTTTTTACCTGGCCCACATCGAAAATATCCAGCTCAGCAACGTACGCTTCACCTGCCTTGCACCGGATAACCGGCCTGCTCTGGCGCTGGACGACGTTCGCGATTTCGCGCTGGATCGGATAACCATGCCTACTACCGCAACAGCCGGAGCAGTCGTGTATGTGACAGGCGATAGCCGGGGATTGATCCGTCATAGTACAGCTACCGGCTCTGCCAAAAGCTTTGTCGCAAAATCAGGAGCCAACACCCAGGTAAAACTGGTTGAAAACGACCACCCACAGATACGCATCACCGAAACGAGTGTTCAATGAAACGAATCAAGGCAATTTTGCTGGGTGTACTGATCGGTTCTGGACTGAATCCAGCCGCAGCTACGCCTGTTCCGGTATTACCCTATCCGCAGCAGGTTATTGTAGGCAAGCCATTACCGCCAATCGGTACGGCTGTTGCCTTTACAGGCTCCGGTCTCGAATCGGGCGTGACCAAACGACTTGCGGCAAACTGGCAACTGGCTGGCCTAAACCAGTCAGCACAAGCCTCTCAGCAGACCGTCACGTTGATTGTATCCGGCAAATCGGCTAAAGCCAATGCCCTGGTCGACGGCTACACGGCTGGCTGGTCTGGCAAAGTGGGGGCCGAAGGCTACGTTCTTGTCCTAAATACCAGACACAAATTCATTGCCGCCAATACCGAAACCGGCCTTTTCTACGGTCTTCAATCGCTGAAACAACTTGTCCGCGCAGGTTGGAATCAGGAGATAACGATTACAGACTGGCCTTCGTTTGCCAATCGGGGGATTTACGACGACATCAGCCGGGGGCCTACACCTAAGGTCAGCACAATCAAAAAGCAGATCGAACGGATGGCGGAGTTGAAAATCAACTCCCTCTCGTTTTACATCGAGCATGTGGTACAACCCCGGTCCTACCCCGACTTTGCCCCTGCCGATGGCAAGCTGACGATGGACGACATTCGGGAGCTTTCGGCCTATGCGGCTCAATTTCATATGCAACTGGTGGGCAGCTTTCAGTCGTTCGGCCATTTCGCTAATATTCTGTCGCACCCCAAATATCAGCCGATGGGTGAAACCTCCACGATGATTTCGCCACTCGATCCGAAAGCCAGGGCGTTTCTGGCGAGTGTCATCACGGAGTTGTGCGGAGCGTTCAACTCACCCTATTTCAACGTTAACTGCGACGAAACGTTTGATCTGGGCAAAGGCAAATCCAAAGCGTACGTCGATCGTGTGGGCGTGGCGAAATATTACGCTGACCACATCAAATTTCTGTACGACGTGCTTAAAAAGCAGCACAAACAGCTCATGATGTGGGGCGACATTGCCCTGCAACACGAAGAGATTCTGGACCTGCTGCCGAAAGACATTATCTACCTCACCTGGGAGTATGGCGATCAAAAATCCTACGACACCTGGATACAGCCCTTCGTGAAACGGGGGCTCACCTTCATCGTCTGCCCAGGCATCGTCAACTCGAATCGGCTCTTCCCCGATATGGTCATGGCCCGAGGCAACATAAATGGTTTTCTTAAAGCGGGTAAGCAGGCAGGTACAGCGGGGGTTTTGACAACCATTTGGGATGAAGGGCCTATGTGCTTCTTCCACAGCGACTGGTATGGCGTGTATACAGCCGCCGAAAAAAGCTGGAACATCAGTCAGGGCGAGACAGGCTCTTTCAACGAACGGTTCGAGCGTACGGCTTACAACACAGGTAATGGAAACTACGTAAAAGCGCTGTTCACACTGATGGAGCTTCGCGGCATTCCGCTGACGTATAACCTGGCCGAGCAGATCTGGCTGCAAAAGCTCCTGCCCGACAGCGGAAAGAAGCTCATTATCAATAATCAGGATGTACCGAAAATTCAGGCTATCGTCAACACGGGCCTAACCTACGTCAGGGCCGCTGAGCCGCAATTAAATCATACGGATGGACAGTTTCTGCAATTTACCCTGCAACAGTATCAGTTGCTGATGGACTCCCGGCTGCTGCTCGCCCAGGCTGCCGATACATACCGAACTGCCCAAAGCCAGCACAATACCGCAGCTTTACAGGCCACAATACAGGCCATTGTGGGCCTGCAGGCCCGGTATCAGTCCTTGAAAGAAACATACCGCAGCCTGTGGGAAGCCGAAAATCAACCCTACTACCTGGCCATCAACCTAAACGGGTTCGACGCCAAGATTACCCAGTTGCAGCAGCTTACAACCCGGCTGCAAAACCTCATTGCATCATCCGCCCCACTACCCGCCATTGCAGCCATCGGGCTGGATATCAAAGCCAGTAATGCCTTCTACTTCCAGAACTGGCTCCTGACAGGGCCGTTTAAAACGCCGACACCACCCCGTTTTCTATACTCCGAAGATCCTGCCTACAACGTCCCGCCCAAGCCCGGCGATATGGCCCAATTTCAGGGCAAGAGCTATCGCTGGCAGAAATACATCTCGCAGGAAGGCGGTATTGTCGACCTAAGCGACTACTACAAAAACGCTTCCGGAGCCGTGGCTTATGCCTACTGTTCGATCACGGCCGATAGTGCTCAGGCTGTTACGGCACAAATAAGCACCCAGGCAGTAGAGCTGTTTGTCAACGGGACTCAGGTACAGCCCGGCAACGCCGTCGATCAGGACGAAACACCCTTTGCCATCAACCTGGCCAAAGGGGTAAACCACATCCTACTCAAATTACCGACCTCGGCTTCCTGGAATTTTGCCTTTCGGCTGGACACCCGGAAACCCATTACCAATCATAAACACAAGTATTCCCTAAATGCCAAAACGTCCGTTCATGAAGCCGACTAACCGATTGTTAATCATAGCCGCCTGGATGATCCTGGGATCGCTGCCAGGTACCCATGCACAGGTAAAAAAAGAGGTTGCCGTAAAGGCCATCAACGATATGGCAACCTACATATCGACTACCATGCTCGACGAACAGGGTAAATCGCGCTGCGATTACAACCTGACCGAAGGCAAGTGGTATCCTTATGAAGTGCCCTGGCATACAGGTCAGGCGGTGTATGCCATGCTGGCGGCTTATAAGCAAACCAGGAACCCCAACTGGCTAGCCACGGCCCGAAAAGCAGGCGACTACTGGATCAGTCTGCAAATCAACGATCATCCCAAACTCAAAGGTATGCTGGGGGCCGTGCATGGCGACGCCATCGGCGATTCGACCATCGTGTTTGCTACAATTTCTGACGGCACACCGGGCATTTACGAGTTAACCCGCGTGACAGGCGACAAAAAGTACGCTCAGGTAGCCACCACAGCGGCCGAATGGATGCTGAAGAACATGTACTACGCCGAAAAAGGCGTTTGCTACGATGCCGTCGATCTGGGCACGGGTGTGGTCGAGAAAGAACATAGCGAGTTCTGGAAGAGCAAAAAAGAGCAATCGCTCTACGACGTTTCCCGGCCCAACACCGAAGGCTGGCTCTTTCTGGACGCTTACGAATTCAATAAAAACAAAGCCCTGCTGGACGCCCACATCAACCTGTCGAACAAGGTGGTCGAGCTGGAAGAGAAGGGGTTGTGGATGCAGTTTACGCCGAACTCCAACGAAGAAAAATCCTTTCACCCCCGCTTCAATCTCTGGTATGCCGAATCGCTGATCCATACCTGGAAAAAAACCGGCGACAAGAAATACCTGGAAGCGGCTGCGGCTACGGGTCGTACTTACGCTAAAGCCCAGCAAAAAGACGGCACCATCTTTTACGTGAACTACATCGACGGCCGGGCTCCCGACCGGAGTTCGGTTACAGGCTCGGCGGTAGCTATGGCGGGCATCGTCTGGATCGAGCTGGCCAAGGCAGGCTATACGGAATTTCTACCCTACATCGATAAATCGGCGACCTGGGTTGTTCAGAATCGGTTTGGCATGGATCATCCTGACAAAAACCTGCGCGGTGCCATTCTGGAAACCCGGATGCGTAGCCGGAAGGACAAAATCTGGCTCGTCAATCGGGATATAGGCACCAGCTTTGCCATCCGCTTCCTGGTCGACTATCTAAATTTTAAGGGGCTCAACTAGCCAACTTTCCCTACACATCTTTTCCCACTTTATACCAATCGTATCTACTATGGAACGCTGTACTGTTCATTTTCTTCGATCCACCTGCCTGGTCGCTCTGCTGCTAGCCCTGTGTTTAGTATCTGCCCAGGCTCAAACCAAAGGGGTTATCCGGGGTAAAATTGTGGATGAGCTGGGGGGCGCATTACCGGGCGCATCCGTACGCATCAAAGGCACTACACAAGGTACCGTCACTAACCTGACCGGCGATTATACCCTTAGCGACATTACCCCCGGCACCATCAATCTGGAAGTATTTTACATGGGGTTTCAACCGTACGACCAACCCGTTTCGGTCACTACGGGCGAAACAACCGTGCATAACATTACGCTGGCCAGCACCACAACGATGCTGAAAGGGGTGACCGTTACGGGCATTATGGAAGGCCAGCAAAAGGCGCTGAATCAGCAACGGAATGCCGACAACTTCAAGCAGATCGTGTCGGCCGACCTGATGGGCCGTTTCCCCGACCTGAACGTGGCCGAATCCCTGCAGCGACTCCCCGGCGTAACCATTGGCCGGGAGCAGAACGAAGGGTCGACGGTACAGCTACGCGGTACACCAGGCAACTACACAAACATCAACATGAACGGCGAACAGATTATGGGCACTCAGGAACAGGGGCAGCGAAATGCCCAGCTGGACCTGATTCCGGCCAACGTACTGTCGTCGATGGAAGTGGTGAAGACCCTGACGCCCGACCTGGATGGGGATGCCATTGCTGGAGCAATCAACATGAAAACCCCAACGGCCGTTAGCCTGAAACCCCGGATTTCGATCGACCTGGCGGCTGGCTATAACAAGTTACGCGACAAAGCGAATGGTATCGCAAACCTGAGCTACAACCAGCGTTTTTTCCAGACCGACAAAAGCCCGAACGGCAAACTGGGGCTGGCTCTGTACGGGAGCTACTACCGCACCAACAACGGCTACGATGAGATCAATGCACAGGTATGGCAGGCCAAGGATTTCAATGACGGGCAGGGCTCGATTCTGTTCCCGACCGACATCCGTATTGTTCATCTGAACAACCTCCGAACCCGCAAAGGCCTCACCGCAACGATCGACTACAGCTTCAATCCAACGGCTTCGCTTGTTTTCAACGCGACCTATACCAATCTGGATAACGACGCGGACCGCTATCGGAAACGAACGCGGATGCAGACAGCCAATACCACCCGGACAGCCGATGGTGTCTACACAACAACACGGGGTCGTGGCTACAACGAGTACCTGAACCGAAGCATCGACAACGGTAACGTCAACATGAGTCTGGAAGGTGAAAAGCAGTTTAGCCGACTCAAACTGGACGGGGGCCTGTTCTATACGAAGTCGTTGCTCGAACAAACGGCCAACTCGTACAACTACATCACCGGAAACGTACCGCTGACGATTTCGCAAATAGCCGGGGATTATATTCAGGCGACAGGGTCGACGGATGCCAAAAACAATGCCTCGCTCTACACCTATAACACCTACGAAGCGAACAACTACAACAGCGAAGGCACCAACTTCGTAGCCCGCCTGAACGGCACGTACAACTACAAGATCGGTGCGAACGATGCGTATGTTAAGGCGGGTTTCAAGCTGAAACGAATGCACAACAAACGGTATCGCCCCAGCTATAGTACGGCTACCTACAATGGCCCGGCGGCTGCGGGTAATCTGACCAACTTCCTGGGCGAAGCCGAACTGGATGATCAATTGCTGGATGGCAACCTGACCTTTGGCCGGGCCGTCAATGGCGATGCGACCATTGCTTTCCTGAACAACAATCCTACCTATTTCCCGGCCAATGCGCTGGGCAACCAGGTAGCCGTCGACACCTATTTTTACGATGCTGAAGAGAACGTTACGTCGGGTTATGTTATGAACCGGATTCAGTTCAGAAAGGTCATGCTGCTGGCCGGGCTACGGGTCGAACGAACCGGGGTAGACTACAATGCCCGACTGGTGAATCAGGATGCCAATGGCAATCTGACCTCATCGGTGCCGACCAATGCCGTCTACAGCTATACGAAGTTCCTACCCAACGTACAGACTAAATTCGATCTGGCACCCAACACCATCGCGCGGGCAGCCCTATCATTCGGCTATTCCCGTCCAAACTTCAACGAACTGGTTCCGAGCCGTGTAGTGAGTATTTTGAACGCTACCCTCACCGACGGCAACCCGGACCTGAAACCAGCCGGAACTACGAACTACGACGTTTCTATTGAACATTACCTCAAGAACCTCGGTATCCTTTCGGTAGGCGGCTTTTACAAGCATATCACCAATTTCCAGTACAATAGCGTGGTTACCCTAACAGGTACGGAGTTTCCGGGGGCTGACAATTACCTCAACTACCAGTACTTCAAAACCTATAACGGTGATGTAGCTACGGTATATGGGCTCGAAGTAAACGCCCAGACGAACCTGACGTTCCTGCCGGGCTTTCTGAAAGGGTTTTCGCTGTATGCCAACTACACGTACGTGTACTCGAAAGCTGATGCGCAGTTGCGCAAAGGACTTCGGTTGCCGGGTCAGGCCGACCATACCGCCAACGGCTCCCTGTCGTACACCTACAAAGGATTTACTATACAGGGCAACGTCAACTACAATGGTGCCTATACCGTCTTGCTCGGGGTTAACGACGCCAACGATGTGATCCGGGCCGAACGGGTTCAGCTGGACGCCAATGCCTCCTACCGGATTACTAAAAACCTTACGATTTATGCCGAAGGGACCAACCTGCTGAATGCTCCACAAACAGACTACCTGGGCATCCGCTCTCGTCTATACACCAAGCAATTCTACGATTATACCGGTCGGGCCGGACTCAAATATCGCTTTTAACAACCTGGGGGCCGGATAGTCAAACAGCCCGGCCCTTTTCTTTTCGTTTTTTATAATGGACCAATTTACTGTAGACCAGCTTACGGTCGCTGTTTATCCTACTCGCCAGCAAATGGGCCAGGCAGCCGCCAACGATGCCAGTGCCTGCATCCGTCAACTGCTTACAGAGCAGGATGAAGTAAACATCATCTTTGCGGCTGCGGCCTCCCAGAACGAATTTCTGACGGCTCTCGTGGCGGCTCCTCAGATCGACTGGACCCGAATCAATGCATTTCATATGGACGAATACACGGGTCTGCCCAAAGATCACCCGCAACGGTTCGGCAATTTTCTCCATGAAAAGATATTCGGCAGGGTTCCGTTCAAACAGGTATTTTATCTGAACGAAAACAGTACCGACGATCAGGACGAATGCGCCCGATACAGTGCTCTGCTGGAAGCCCACAGGACGGATATCACCTGTATGGGTATTGGTGAAAACACACACCTGGCCTTCAACGACCCACATGTAGCGAACTTCAACGACCCGTATCTGGTCAAAATTATCGACCTCGACGAACCGTGTAAACAGCAGCAGGTCAACGACGGCTGTTTCCCATCCGTTAGCGAAGTGCCGCCCATAGCCTATACACTCACCATACCCGCTCTGCTTCGGGCGCGGTATATTTTCTGCATGGTACCCGGAGCGAACAAAGCCGCTGCTGTTAAACATACCCTAGTGGAAGCCATTACCGAAAAATACCCATCCACCTCACTACGCACGCATCCTAACGCCAAGTTATACATAGATGAAGATAGCGCTGCACTGATCGGAAAGGGCATAAACGCCTAATCAGAGCCCGGTTACTGCCTCCCTAAACGGGTCTTGATAGTAGGTTGTCAATTTTAACACATTGACAACCTACTATCAAGACCCGTTTTTCGCTACGGCCTTTGCTCAGCCCTTCCGATTTACTAAGCTCTTGGATGAAAACCCGAATTGGAGAGACATAAACGGCAAATCAGAAAATAAGCGATTGAGCGTTAAAACCGGCAAACACTTCGCTTAAACAAGCTGTTGAACCGTTTCAAAATCCGCCAAATCGAACTGTTCTTTGCACGTTCGTCCACTACACAGGCAACGTGTGCGACATTACAGGCAAATGAATTAACCACCAGGATCAATAAAAACAGTAAGCCGTTTAATGAAAAACTATTTAGTTGTTGGCCATAGCTCTGGCATAGGGAAAGCTCTTTCTAAAAAATTGGCCGAAAGCAACCAGGTAATAGGCACGTATTACAAAAACGAGGTTTTATCTTCTCAAAACGTCTCTTCTCATTACTTAAACGTAATGGACGACCAGTTAGACTTTAGCTTTCTGCCCGAGACATTGGATGGATTAGCCTATTGCCCTGGGGCCATCCAGTTGAAACCTTTTGCACGGCTAAAAGAAGATGACTTTATTGCTGATTTCAAATTACAGGTGTCAGGAGCCATTAAAGTCATTCAGCACTGTTTGCCAGCCTTGAAAAAAGCTGAAAGCAGCAGTATCGTATTGTTCAGTACCGTAGCTGTAAAAATGGGCTTTAATTTTCACAGCCTTGTGAGTACGAGCAAAGGCGCTATTGAAGGATTAACCAGAGCACTGGCAGCCGAACTCGCCCCAGCCATAAAAGTCAATTGCATTGCGCCATCCATCACCAATACACCTTTGGCAGGCAGCCTTTTAAATACCCAGGAAAAAATCGACGCCAATGCCCAAAGACACCCTCTGAAAAAAATAGGCACGCCTGAAGATATTGCCTCTATGGCAGCCTATTTATTGAGCGATGAAAACACCTGGATTACCGGGCAGATTTTTTCTGTTGATGGTGGAATAAGCAGTGTTCGATAACGCCATTTTTTCAATTCGGGGATGTTTACGACTGTATACCGTGAGATTTTAGATTCGATTGACCAGATAGACCCCATACGATATGGCCAGACACGGAACTATGTGGATGGCGCTGTCACGAAGCTATCGCCCTATGTTTCCAGAGGAGTAATCAGTACCCGACAGATCGCCCAACGCGTTCTTAACAAAGGGTTTACACCTGATCAAATAAGCCCATTTTTAAAAGAACTGGCCTGGAGAGACTATTTTCAGCAGGTCTGGATCGCCCAGATTGATGCCATTGATCATGACCTTAAGCAGCCACAGGAAAACGTAGAACACCACCAGATACCCTCTGCCATTCTCAAGGCCAATACGACTATAGAAGCCATTGATACAGGCATCAGGGACTTGTATGATACGGGCTATATGCACAACCATTGCCGAATGTATGTGGCCAGTATTGCCTGCAACATCGCCCGAAGTCATTGGAAAAATCCGGCCCAATGGATGTATTACTATTTACTGGATGCCGACTGGGCAAGCAACGCGCTTAGCTGGCAATGGGTAGCTGGCAGCAACAGCAATAAAAAATATTTTGCCAACCAGGAAAATATCAACCGCTACTGCTATACGAATCAGGAAAAAACGTTTTTAAGTAAACGGTATGAAGAATTCCCATTAGACAACATACCAGCTGAATTAACAACAACTGAATCATTTGCTCTACAGACTAATTTACCTATTACCGAACCACCTGTTATCGATGATACATTACCGATTTATGTTTATAACTTTTACAATTTAGATCCCGCCTGGGATGCACATGTAAAAGCCAATCGAATTTTACTACTCGAACCCAGCTTCTTTAAAAAATATCCTGTCTGTGATAAGACAATAAGTTTTCTCACAGACTTATCGAAAAACATCGATGTTATACAAATCGTAGTGGCTGAATTTGATGAACTATTTGCAAATCGGTCAACACCAATCCATTACAAAGAGCACCCAACAACACGACATTACAAAGGTATCCAGCATGAGCGGGACTGGTTATCACCCGTTGTTCGTGGGTATTTCCCGTCGTTCTTTGGTTATTGGAAAAAGCTGGAGGGGCAATTGCCTATGTTACTGGAAGTATAGGCTCTTTTTACAAACAGATCATTCATGAATAGCCGTCGCCATCATGAAAAATACAAAGAAAGACAACTTACCGTACAAAGTCTGTATTGTCTGCAACCGACCGTTTTCCTGGCGTAAAAAGTGGGAAAAAGTCTGGGACGACGTTAAATATTGTAGTGATAAATGCCGAATGAATAAAGGTAAGAGCTGAATAGGCAGTACCTTAGAGGTTGCCTCCACTAACGCCCACAACCTCTCATAAGGCCCATTTTATGGGTGAATTCGTATAATAACCCAATAATGTGCAATAATCGCATGCACATTAGCGTCTGAAAAGCGACCTCCTCTATGATAAATACAATATTTACCAACTCATACTTGCTTTTCTAATAAATCTTTCTTACTTTTGCACCAGATTTTCTAAAGCGACATCCGTCGCGTCTCTGTTTCTCTCCTTTTTAACACGCTGAGTTAGGTCTGACAGAGCTTATGTACGGATGTACAGGATGGGTTTCTGGGTGGACGCTTCATTGAGTGAAGTTTTTGCGCGTGGGCTAATCGTTGAATCGGTCATAATCAGTACGTCGTGCGTCGGCACACTGGTTTGTTGTCATCTCCCCTTTGAAGAGGTTAGGGGATAGTTGGGGGCCTTTGTTGGGTCGTTGGGCAGCTTCGTTGGGCAATTCTCGCAGTATCGCGTCGTTCACCGGCATACACTCGTCTTCGCTTGGAGAGTTTTAACTCTTATATTCCAGGTTAATGAAAACGAAAACATCTAAATCCGCTGATCAGGCCGATCTGCTGGACATTGAAAAAATTGCTACCGAACTGGCAGCACAGGCCGAACCCAAAAAAGTAAAGTCTACCAAAAAGAAAGTAACTCCAGAAGACGAGTTGATCCTTGATACCGCCATCGAAACCGTAGCGGAAGGAGTGGCCGACAAAGTAATCATTGTAGCTGACGAACCCACTACGCCTGCCACCGAAGCCCCAAAAGCAACTGCTGAAACTACGCCTAAAGCTGATCCTAACCAGATTTTATTCTCTAGTTTAGACATTTCTGAGGAAATTCTTCAGGCCGTTACCGACATGGGCTTTGTGAGTCCATCGCCCATTCAGGCCGAAGCTATTCCGCCGATTCTGGCTGGCCGTGATGTGATTGGTCAGGCGCAGACAGGGACAGGTAAAACAGCCGCGTTCGGTATCCCAGCCCTCGAACTAATTGATGTTCAGGACCGTTCGGTTCAAACGTTGATCCTCTGCCCCACCCGCGAACTGGCTCTACAGGTAGCCGACGAAATTCGGAAACTGGCCAAATACAAGCGAGGTGTCCGTATAGAAGCCATCTATGGAGGTGATTCCATCGAACGCCAGATTCGCTCCCTCAAGAGTGGTGTCCATATCGTAATTGGTACACCCGGCCGGGTGATGGACCACATGGAGCGCAACACGCTGAAGCTCGACAACGTCAAGATGATGATTCTCGACGAGGCCGACGAAATGCTGGACATGGGCTTCCGTGAAGATATTGAAAGCATTCTGGACGACATGCCCGAAGAACGGCAAACGATTCTGTTCTCGGCTACCATGTCGAAACCTATTATGCAGATCACCCAGAAATTTTTGCAGGACCCCGTTCTGGTGAAAGTGGTCAAGAAAGAGTTGACCAACACCAACATTGAACAGGTTTATTTCGAGGTGAAGCCCAAAGCAAAAGTAGAAGTGATGTGTCGCCTGATTGACACGTACGACCTGAAACTGCTGCTGGTATTCTGTAACACCAAACGCAAAGTGGACGAAATCGTTGAAGACCTGCAAATCCGTGGCTATCAGGCTGAAGGGCTTCACGGCGATCTGCGGCAGGCACAACGGAACAACGTTATGAGTAAATTCCGGGCGGGTACAACCAGCATTCTGGTGGCTACCGACGTAGCGGCTCGCGGTATCGACGTCGACGATGTGGATGCGGTGATCAACTTCGATATTCCGCTCGATGAAGAATATTACGTACACCGGATTGGCCGGACGGGTCGGGCAGGCAAATCGGGCCGGGCGTTTTCGCTGGTCGGCCGCGACGAAAAATTCCGGTTCCGCGAAATCCAGAACTATACCAAAGTTCGGGTCGAAAAAGGGGTTATCCCATCTTTTGAAGATATTGTGGGCATTCGGAAAGCCCGTTTCATCGAGCAGCTTCAGCAGACTATTGCCGAAAGCAACGACCTCAATCTATACGATGACCTGCTGACTCAATTACACCACGCTGGTTTCACAACCGAGCAAATCGTGGGTGCTCTGGTAAAACGCAGCATGGGTATCGAGAAAAACGAATTTGCCGACCAAAACCTGGGCCTTGAGGATGACCGTCGTCGGGATCGCTTCGGCGATCGTGATAAGGGTGGTCGTTTTGACCGGGACGACCGTCGTGGTGGCCGTTTTGGCGATCGTGATGACCGGGGCCGGGGCCGCTTCGGCGACCGTGAAGAGCGGGGCAACTCGCGCTTTGGCGACAGGGACCGCCGGGGTGATGGATCGGATCGGGGTGGTTTCGGAGATCGTCCACGCTTTGGCGATCGGGATCGTTCGTCTGGCCCACGTGATGGTGGTCGCGATAGCGGAGGTCGCAACGGATATTTTGATAAAGACGACAAACGCCAGCCACGTGAGCGGGAAGCCAATATGACCCGCCTGATGGTAACCATCGGCCGTCGGGATTATGTACGTCCGGGCGACATCGTCGGAGCTATCGCAGGCGAAGCCAATATTCCGGGCAACAGCATCGGCAGCATCGACATCTTCGATAAATTTACGTATGTCGACGTACCGAAAGATGTAGCCAACCGGGTTGTGGATGCTATGGAAGGTAATACCATCAAAGGACGCCGGGTAAACATTGAAGTTGCCCGTTAACCGTTGATTTTTGATCATAGAAACAGGCTGGGAGGTTCGACTTCCCAGCCTGTTTTGTTTTGGGGCTTACTCAGTTTTATAGATCACAAAACCAAATGTAAAAATTCACATTTCCAAATGTAAAAATTTACAAACCCCTTAAATTGCACTTAAACCAGATTTAGACTTATGGACTTAGCTTACAACTGCTCTCGATTTGCCGTACCTGGCTATGATGCCAATGCTGTCTACCAAGCCATGTCAAAATATGCTATTTTATGCTTTGGAGAAATGGGCTGGACATGGGAAAGCGACTACTCACTTAAAGAACCCTTACTTCTGTCCAGGGAAAACCATCCTAACTTAGCTACTATGGCTGGCCCTAACCTCATCAATTGGAAAGGTCCAAATGTGGTCTAAAATTTGGCCAAAAATCTCATCATCATTTCACTAATAAACATGGAAGACAAGCCAAAGTATATATCCCAAGCCGCTTTAAAGAATCGCAATGGTTGGTCTCAAAAAACAATAAATCACTACCTCCCACAGCCTGACCATTTAGCTGTCAATCCATATTACCGATCAGCGGCACCATCTAAACTGTATTTACTTTCCCGTATAGAAACGATTGAACAGCAGCCTGATTGGCAGCAGCAAGCTATGCTTATAAATAAGAAAAAAGGAATAGCTAGCAAAGCCACTGATACCAAAAGGGCTAAGTTGATGAATTATGTAGAATCTGTTAAAATTGAAGTTCCCATTTTTGAGCAGCAAGAGCTGACAAAAAAAGCGTGCTCTCATTACAATGCCAGACAAGCTCAACGAGAATTTGAACGGGGTGAATATAGTGACTGGAACGAGGCCACACCTGAAAGTGACAAACCGTTTTTAAATCGAATCACTACTAACTATTTAAGACACAAACTAACCTGTTACGAAAGAGAACTAGATCGCCTATCCGGTAAGGTTGGAATTGCAGAAGCCTACACTAGACTAAAAGAACGAGTCAACCAGGCCATCTACATACAATATCCCTTCCTAAACAATCAATAAAAAAAGCGTCCTGAATCAAGACGCCTTTTCTTACCATTACACTCCAGTAAAACAACTACTCTCTTTCTGGCCAATGCCAAGTGCCTGGCTCTTTGCCTTCGCTATAATGTACCGAGGTTCGCCAGGTATCGTAAATTCCGTCTGTGAACACTTTCATATTCACCAGAGCGCCTTCACCAAATACATTGGTTACGATAGCGGGAACCTCTTTTACATAATTATTAGCCTCGATAGATTTCTCAAAAGGCACATAATGGACAATTCGTCCGATGGTTGGCTTTACAGCGGGATTCTGCATGGTATGGATTCGGTTGACCTACACCGAAAGGATAGTCTTAAACACCGTTTAAGCCTGACTTAAACCTGCATTTTGATTTGTGGCCTGACCATAACCCGAACATTCTGGATTACATCAGCGTAGAAGGTCGTCCCCGAAATGGTGTATTTCGTCCGTACGATCTGAATATCCTTGACGACCGTTTCAGCATTCAGCGTCAACCCAGCAGCCGTCATCTGAGCAGCCAATAAATCCTGAACCGCCCATTTGGTCTGGGTTGTAGCAGGTGCCCAGGACGTAGCCGTGTCTAATGCCGCCGACCGATCACTATCATACTTCAATAGGTTTGAAGGACTGACACTGATACGATCATCAAACCCGCGAAACACAAACGACAGATCACCCAGGCTATCCACCTGCCCATTGTTGTTCTGCGTGTTGATCGAGGCATCGTAATTGGATATAGCCGTATTAACGACAGCGGAATCTACCTGTGTCTGGGCATCCAAATGGACAAATGAATCAAACAGATCAATCCAATCCTGTTGGGTAATTACGTGACCCGTCACAAAGCGGGATTTCAATTCGGAAATAGGAACTTTAGCCATTGCGCGAAAAAATTAAATGGTTTCATTATACATCGCCATCGTACAGCCAGGCAGCACACAGCGAATAAGCACATTAGGGACCGGGTTCAGGATAATCGTACTACTCTTATAAACAGCCTGCGAAGCATCACCCACCATCACATCCACCGCATTGCCTTTGTCCCGGTAAAGTGCGTAAGGCCGACCCCGGCGCGAGTTACCTCCATTCAGCAGCCCATACGGACCACCAAAGGCAGCAGCCGCGTCCAGTAGCCCCGTGTAATCAGCCGTTGGCTCGATCCATGTTTCCGACCCCTCAAACCGCCAGCGGCATTCTTTCCAGCTTACGCCCTCCGTACGGTTGCAGAGCGAGTAGAAGTAAGCAGCCTCGAACCCGCTATCATGCCAGCGTTGGGGTTCGGTCGGATAACCCGTCTGCGAGGTACTATTGGGATCAACCCCCCAAATCGGTGAACGCTCATCAAAGGGCATCACCCCATTACAAAGCGCCATGCCGATCATGGTCCGGCACATTACCAGCCAATCGTATTCAACCTGGGTGTGTGCATCGTCTGCCGATACGACCTTCGTCCCCCCTGGCGTATAGCGTTCAGGCTTCTGACCAAGTGTTATATCGCCTGGGGATACACCCAAACCTTCGATTTTACTCCAGTCCAGATACCCAAGCAGCCCAGGCCCGATACCACCCACCTTCCCCATCCCTTTTCCCATCACCAGGGCCGCGTACATTTTCCGGTAAAAATCCGGCGCATAGTCCAGGGTGTCGGCATAGTTCTTCACGATTGCCCCAACCCCATACTGCTCGAACCGGGCAAAATATTCACAGGAGGCACGAGCCGCCGACGTGCTTTGGAGCTTGGCTTTGAACCGCTGGTCATTCGGGGGTACATTCGGATTGCCATCGGTCGCATACAACCAGGGGTCTCCATTAAAATTTTCAAAGCCCCCATAGGTCCCAAAATTCCAAATCGTCTTACCTGCCGCTACCGCCATATCCCGACGCGCTTTGTAGTAATACGCCTTTTGGGGTGCCCACAGCGGCATACCCCAAAACCCTTCGCCAATCTCATTGGCTTCGATGGTCGTCAGCGGTACGGTTCCAGCCACCCGCTTACAATCGTCTTCGGTGAAATCCTGAGCCGCATACGCTCCGGGTGATGTATTGGCAGGCTTACCAATGACACCGAATTGTGCGGCATGCGTCCACTCATAACGGTACTGGTCAGGACTAATCGTCGTATCCATAACGGCGATAGTACCCCCCTTGCCGATGATTGAAATACTGGCCTGGTCACTTCGTCGATTGACCACCGTCAGGAAGCGGCCATCGGGCAGATTCAGGGCTGGCATCGTCTTTTGCCCTTTCGCCAGCCATTGATCAGTTGGATCGAGTTGTGAGGGCTTAGTTGCTTTTCCCATTAGGATGGTTGTCCGATGTAGATAATTGAAAATCCTTTGGCGTAGAAGGTGTTCGCCCAGCGGTCAGGCGAAGTGGCCACCAACTTCCAGATCGTGACCGTTTGCCCCTGGGCAAAATCATAGGTTGTCGGCAAACTCGTGACGTAGGGCGAACCACTGATAAAATAGTACACGTTCTTGCCCGATGGCACACTAAACCCGGATGTATCGACAATGCGAGCCATCCCCGACGAATTGTACTGAATGACGGGTTTAAACACATTGCTGTTATACATCACAATCGAACTGGCACCCGTGATCGGCGGAGGATCGACCGTATCGGCTGGATTGATCGTCAAGATGAAAACATCCTGAACCGTGGCCCCCTGATTGTCGGTTCCTGTTACCGTGATCGTGTGCGTTCCGGTAGCGGTTGGCGTTCCTGAGATCGTCCGCGTCGGTGCATCGTAGGTTAAGGGCGAAGGGTACCCACCGACCGAAATAGACGGCTGTGGACCATCGGGATCAGTGAAGGTATTCAGCGGTATTTGATAGGTAAAAAACACACCCACTTTGCCCGTCTGATTTGGGTTTTCGTAGCTGACAATGGGCGACTGATTGGCGACACCCAAACTAAAATCCAGCGTCACTTCAGTGGTTTGTCCTTTCACCCTGGCGTATGCCCGGTAGGTACCATTACCGATCCCCGCGTAAATCCGCTGACGGTTGTAGCTAACACCCGACACCGTGTTATTGCCTACGCTGGCATCCTGATAGGTGTCTGAATAATTCGTACTACCGATACCCACCAGCTTGACTTCAACATCACCCACATCGACATTCGGCAGAATAAACAGCAGTGCCCCGAATTTCCAGTAACCTAGTCGATTGATGACCCCCGTGGCTACGTTGCGGGTTAGACTAGCCGAAATCGATCCGACCGTAACCACAAACGTTGTTCCGACCGTATTGGAATACTCCAGCGAAATACCAGCCGTGTAGCCGACCGCCTGATTGAGTATCTCGACCCCATCCACCGAAACGACGGTCTGATAGGTACCCGTGGTGTTAATCGCCCAGGTAAGCTTCGTACTACTGAGAACCGGATACCCCGTTTCCCAGGCAATCACCGTGGGTTGCGCATTATAGGCCGCCTGCTCAACCAGTTGATACCGTTTGCCTGCCATCTTATGCTTATCCAGCACCCCCCGGATATTGGAAAGCATCGAGGAGCCTAAGCCTGGCGGCACAATCACCTGAAAATCGATGGTGGAATAATTACCTTCCAGCAGGTAGATCGGCCCGATGGCTGAATTATACGCTACCCGGTTGCAAAGCTCTTGCAGAATGAGCACCTGCCCGGTTGCCCTGGCTTCGATCAGAAGCCGCTGGCGGTCAGCCTCAATCGACTTCATCAGTGTAACCACGGGCGTAAACAGCATTTGAATGAACAATACATTCAAATCGGTTCGTAGATTCGAGGGCAGCAGTTGACGAATAAAGGCCGCTAAACTAAACATAGGTCAGGATCGATTCAGTTAGGTTTAGGCTCATGTACCCCGCCCGGCTCACCGTCTCCCGGCTAAACTCCGTCCAGGCTGTCACGCCCGACACGCGGCTATAGGTTCGGGTAATCACAAAATCGGCTACCCCGGCCTGCTTTTGCAGGTAGTCCGTTAGCTCCGTCCACCGCAATGTGCTATCAAAGGGAAGCGCCTGTAAATACGCCTTAATCGCGTCCAGTGCAGGGTATTTCGTCACATCAGTCAGCAGTTGACCGCTGGCGTTTAAGACCAGACGATCATACCGGATCGTCACCTCCAGGCGCAATTCATCAGCAGGTAGACTGATACAATCGACAATCACCCCGGCGTACTTGATCTGCCGGATATATTCTTTCAAGGCGTCGAGTTCGACCGATTGCAAAGGCGCTAGTACCCCGCCTACCGACTTGGCTACTTTGGCCAGTAGCCGCCCGTCTGTGCCTTCTGTAACCGTACACTGTTTAACGATTTGCTTATCGGCATTGACCGACGCATAGCCGATCCGGGCACCTTCGTAGACGGTCAGGTAATCGCCAAATTGAAAGGCTTTGATCGTATTGGCGTACCAGGAAAGCGAACCCACCTGGGCAGCGCCAATCAACGCGGTTATTTGACTGATCAACTGACCGACCCGCTGATCAAGGGCCATATTCAGCAGCACCCACAAATTTTTGATCTGGGTAAAAACGCCCGTCTGCGAGGTCGTGGTTAGCTTGCTGAGTTCGGTATATTTCGCCTGGAAGTCCTCGATTTCGGCGGTAATCTGTTGCTGTGTCCGTACCATTGGTTAACCAATTTTATATTCCTCGGCTCGCCAGAAGTCGATACCGATAGGTTTGTCTTTTTCTGAGATGGTGCGGATCGACCCAAAGTCAGCCAGGTAATTCACCAGCCTGGGATTCATTGACGCATCCCGCACACGGAGCACCTCCCCCCGCTTGATCCGATCCGTCAGGCCGTTGAGCTGTGGGTTATCGTCCAGCAGCCAGAACACAGCCGTTACATCGCCATAGACTTCTACAGCGATGTCGAATAAACTCTGCTCGGATTTGATCGAATACGTAATCATGAGGGATAGGTGCTTTGAACAATGATTTGGCTATCCTGGAGCGAAATCGAATCGACGTTTTGCCCATCCCGTCCAAGCTCCCTGCGAATGGTCGCCATCAGATTCGGCGCATTGCCCACGTCATTGACGAACCGGACAATTCCCACGCCCAAACTCGGTGTAAACTTCCACCAGCCTTTATCAGCAAGCAGGATATGATTCGTGTGCTGATCGGTCGAATCCCCCACCACCAACTCCCCATTTTCGATTAGGATATTGCCCGTTTGGGGATCGAATAAAATATCAGTTGTCATTGCAGAAGCTGATTGATTTTAGCGTTCAGCGAGGTAATCAGCGCCAGGGTTGCCGGAAAAACACTGGCCGAAGGGGCGCCAGCGGTAGCGCAAACGACCTGAAAGTTTTGCAGTAAACTAATCAGGTCGCTAAACACATCTTTCAGGCTTACCCCGGCATTTTTGATGCTGACCTTTCCTGAATCCAGGGTAACTTCGGTTTGACCCTGTTTGAGCGTAGCCAGGGTAGACAAGAGCAGCTCGCATGAATCCCGAACCGCGTGAACCTGGTCCTGATCAACCGTAACTACCGTGTTGCCCATCTTGACCTGAACCGAATCCACCTCCGACACCATGCAGACGTACAGGCTATCCACCGAATTATTGACCGCGCCAACATAGACGAACGAACCTACGCGGGGAATAAGTAGCACCCCTTCGGTTGCTTCGTCATCGGCCCGTAAGTTCACATCAGTCACATCCTCCAGATCGGTACCCAGAATATCGACCGTGCAATTGGTACCCTGGATGGATTTAACGATGGCAGGCCAAACCTGAATAGGTACATCCGGTGCTAGATTTCGTATAGACTCCCGGATTTCTGCATCCGAAAAGCTCATCAGGAAACTTTGATTCCCAGCGAAATGGTACGACGACCACCCGCTGACGAAAATTCGGTCTTTACCGCCTTGACATAATACTTGCCGTTCCGCTCTGGGTAATCCTGGTCGAAAACAGACGCCGTATAGCCAATCTCACAGGTAGGCACTAGCCAGCCTTTAATGGCCCCCCGGTATCCATCGAACGACTGGTTGGTTAGTTCATTCTTACCGATCAGCTCAAGGGTCTCTTTACTAGAAACATTCGGGCGCTGGATGGTCCGCATATCACCCCCAGACTCGCCTACTTCAACTTCGACCTTTACACCCTTTTTGGTTCGGCCTATCATTTTGACCAACACTTTTCGATCTTCCCGCCGAACATATTCCAGCCCTTCAGAAGCTTCAATGTTGCGGGAAAAATCGTAGGCTGCATTGCCCCGACGTTCTGTATAGAGTCCCTGGCAAAGCAATTGGTTACCCCGCACATAAATACCTAATCCCGTATCCTGCTTCAGCTTCTGTAACACCTCAAAACCCGTAGCCCGAACGATGGTGAATTTATCGAACTGATAGCCACTGGCCGAAGCCACCAATTTCATTTTCTGGGAGGCCGAAAGTTGTGGGTTGATTTGCGACAGCACATAGGCCAGAATTTCGTTGGCCGTCGTTTTTTTAAACTGCTTATCGGCAATCTTTTTACGAAACAAATAAATGGCATCTTCGCACTCCAGGCGCATTGGCGCATTGGGATAAATGGCCTTTAAATAGCCCGTAAATTCCTGGTATAAATTACCATTGTAGCCCAGCATGACGCTGACCACATCACCCCGCTTAAGCTTATCCTCAACAGCCAGCCCTTTATTATAACTCATTGCCGGAACAACAATGGTACATTTATCCGATAAATCATCCGCACTCGAATCGACTGTGACCGACTCAAGCCCCTGGAGTGAATAACCGCCAATTTTGATTTGATAATCCATTTTGAACATAGCTGTGGAACCCGCCAGGGCGATTGACGCAAACAGTAGTGAACTCAAAAAAAATCCGATGGCTTTCATGTGAATTATGGTGTGTTTAATTGGTTACGAGTAAATCAAAAAACTGATCTGAATAAGCCGTAATCAAATACCGCTGGTTTTCCAAACCGGGCGTACCCGTGTACTCAACCGACTCAATACAAATCATACTAACCCCGATCACATCCAGCAGCTTGGCCCGAATCTGGATGCTTTGCCCAGCCACAAAAAAGGACTGAAGCTTACTGACGGCCTCTTCAGGAAAGAATACATTGCCCTGCAAAGTCCCTTCCAACCGAATTAGATAATCATCGATATTCCATTGCTCTTTAATGCTGCCTTGCCCCCTTGGTTTTGACAGATTACGCCGAATAATGGTCTTCACCCCCTTGGCATGAACAATGGGTTCTAGTGGGATCGTCCATAGGTCGGAACCATCCTGTTTGAAACCCAGGCGCACCGGGCACTGCATAATAACGCCCGTACTTTTGACCTTCTCGACGTAATCCAGCTCAGCACTGGTCTGCTCCAGATCGGAAAGGCGAATGGATATAGGATCAGTACCAGCCATTATACATCAAGTGCGGTTCCCGAATAGAGAACCCGTTTTAACAGATCACGAAGCTGACTTTCCATATCAGCCAAACCCTCTTGCGCACTACCGACATGCATTTCCAGTTTCTCAATCATTTTACCGGAAAAATTAACCGTGATGTGGGTAGACTTCGCCCCGGAAACCGTTGCTTCCAGCCCTGCTTTATCGCCCAGGCTTTTATCTTTTTTCCCAGACATTAAATCGCCACTACCCAGCATTGAAGATGGATCAGCAACCTCACCTAACCGTTGACGACGGGCCTGACGACGGGCATCCCGATCTGCAACCCGTTTAAGGTATTCCAGATTTCCCGACGCCAGTTTATTATTAGTATCAATAAGATTTTTTGTGTAGGCAGGATCAAAATTGGGATCCTCTTGCTTTCGATTAAACAAGCGCCCCTGCCGACGAAATTTCTCCTCTGGCGTCTCAGTAGTTACCCCGCCAGTAGCTGGCGCTTCTGAAGTGTTCCAGTACTGCCCTGTTATGGCCCCCCAAGGATCACGAGGCAGATTAAAAAGCGTACGAAGAATACCCTTGATTTGATCTATAAATTGAGCGAATCCCGACAGGAAATCACCAGCAACTTTCGCAGCTACACCCAGAGCGCCAATCGTTCCGGCCAATATCTTGATAACCCCTTCTGTAGTAGTGCCTTCTTTGCTGATAATCCCAAAGGATACCAATAGATTTTTCACCCCTACATTCAGACCATCCATTTGATTGCCTAAAAAGCCAAAAGCTTTACCGAATGGCCCCTCAATCTGAGTGATGAAGTTATTAAACCACTCCATCGCCTTGTTTAAAGCAGGTAAGAGCTTTGTTCCTAAATCCATCCCCCGTTGCTGCATATCTTCCAGCAAAGTCTGATACCGCCCTTCGGTCGTCTCTTTCCCGACTCGCTCGGAGATATTATTAAATATCCCACCCTTGCCAGTCATGATACTAAACGCCCGAAGCAGATTCTCATAACCGATCTTTCCATCCTGCATCAATTTCGGAATAGCCTCCTGTTTCACATTAAGAGCCTTAGCCAGATACGGTCGAATATTTATATTACGCTCATTCAACTGTTGCTCTTCCTCCCGGTAGAACTGACCTTTCCCTTTGACCTGACCAAGAATACTGACCAGCTCCTTTAGGCGCTCACCGCCACCGCCCGACCCTACGGCCACATCGGACATCGTGCGAATAATTGGCATAATGCGATTCAATCGTTCTTCCATACCCACCAATTGGGTACCCGAAAATTGAACATCCTTATAACCCAGAACAGGATTTAACTTCGCATATGACCTATACTCATCATCCAAAGCATTGGCCTTTTCGCTACTTCTAAGCATTACCCCGGAAGTAAACCGATTGCGCTCTGACTGCATAGCCGGACTAATTGTTTGCCCAGCCGCCATACGCAATCCCTGTATTCCCAGATAACCACCCACTAAACTACCCATACCAAACCCAGCAAAACCCAGGCTACTTAACCAACTACGGGAAGACCCGCCCCCGTTGCCCATGAAACGCCCCCAACTATCGCGCAAACGCCCCTGGGCATCCCGAAGCCGCTCTACCTCCTGGCGAGCTTGACGCACACTAGACGTATCAACCTGAACACCAATGCGACTTGGCAAACCTAACAACCCACGACGCAACTGATCGACCGACTGAATAGCCTGCTTAAAACCTCCCGTCAAGGAACTAGCCACCCGTCCAAAAACGCCCGTAAACCGACGATTTTGCTGCTCAATCCGCGCTATCACACTCCCATAGGTACGCTGCATGCGCATCATAACAGGAGATACGTAATCATCCATCTGAATAGCGAGGTGATACTTTTTATTCATTGGCTATCGGCTTAAATTCATTCAGCAACAATTCGGCTTCGCGCCAGTGTATAACAAATTCCCGTGGTGAGAGCTGGTAAGGATCAACGTGAAAAAAATGACGGATCATAGCCGCCATGTAGCGTAAATCACCACCATCGGCCCCACGTTGAATTGGACCGATGGTGTCTAAGCTTTTTTTAGGGACGCCTGATAAATCTGTATCCAGTCAGCGATTTGACTAGCAGCAAAATGAAGCCGTGCCTCATTCAATAAGATTTCATTATCACCCCCTAGCCAACAAGCCTTTAGCATGTTCTTAGCAGCTTCCATATAACCACCGACACCCAGAGAGGAATAGGCCATTGCCCGAATCTGTTTATTGGGCTTCCGCAGATAACCAATAAATTTATCACCAGCGATTTCCGCACCATCCTCCAACTCGAACTCAACGCCATCAAAGACATTTTCGGGATCGACGGCATCTTTGGCAACCTCAACTATAAACACCTCACCAAATTTCTGCTTCCAACCTGCAAGTACTTCTTCGGTCACTTCAGCCGACGTTTGCGGCTTTTTTTCCTTATTCATAACCCTTACTTAAGTGCCGTTTAAACGGCGTTTAAAACACGCTTAACATCGACCCACACTTCACCCCCGGCCTCAAAGACGGGGTAACACAAGGCAACCAGTTTAGCCAAGGCAATCCGGGATGACTCCCCTTTACCATGTCCCGTAATCCGGCTCACGGGAGCCGTACAGCCCAGCAGTTCTTTCCTGGCATCGTTAGCCGCATGAAACAGGATAGCCGAACGACCTGGCACATCCAGCACCTCGAAATGCTTTCCCTTTTCAGGTGTAAAGCGAGGCATCAGCCGATAGCGGCCACCTACATAGCAGGAAATGCGAGGCTGATTATCCAGCCAGGGCAACTCTATCGTCTGGCAGATATACTTACTGCCACACGATAGCGTCCCGTTGGTACCATCAGGAAACGACTCGGTTTCCAGGGTCAAATTCAGAATAGCCCTCATGATCTGGGAGGCAGTTTCCAAGTCCATATCAGATTGATGATTTTCCCCGTCGTTGACAGTGGATCAATCGCCAATTGTTTTGCCACATTGAGCAGCGCATTAGTTAGAAAATGCGCCAACGTTCCCAGCAGATACGCCATACCCGACGATGCCCATTGTTGCCAACCTCGCTCCAGAAGAATATACCCTGTCAGACAGGCTACAATAAATCCAGAAGCGGCATTAAGAAAGCGAGGGATCAGTGCACTGGTATCGAAGCGAGCCGCCAGTACGGAAGCCAGGAAAGCAAAGCCCGTTACAATCAGATGGTCAAGCCCAAAATAGCTGATCACTTTTGCCAAAATATCTTTCATGACGCTACCTATATGTTATAGTTAACGTTCAGGAAGATAATGGGCAAATTGACAACCATTTTCGTGTCTGCCTGCCGTATCGCCTTTTCTACATCCACGAACTCAACGCCTATTAATGCATCTGTCACCAGACTCCCCCCTTCGCTGGCATAGGAAACAACCACACTTAAGTTGCGATAATCTAAAATATCGCCACTGGGCGCACCTGAAATAATTCGCTCAAGTTCCGATTGCAAGACAGTAAGCTCACCCTTAAACGACTTATTTCCCCGGCCAATCGTTAAAGGATAAGCGCCTTTGCCATAGATCAACTCTTTATCCTGAGTCGAACCATACATGACCCCCTGAACCCCCGTCAGTACTGTACCGTTTACCAAAATCTCAGTATCTGACCACGAATATTGCTGAGTATTAAACTGAACACGAGATAGCGACATGGTTAAGCAGCGTTAGGGTTATAGAGTCCAATTTTTACCTCCAGTATACGAGACGTACCCATAGGAGTAATCCGCAAGTCCAGGACGATTTTCGAGGTCGCAATCACATCCTGAGCCGGATCAACGAAGGCTTTGACAAAGCTGATTTCATCACCCATATTCAGTTGAATGGCGCGTTCTGCTTCCACTTGGTAGGCTTTCACCTTGACGGCTACGATCTTGCCTTTCTCATCGACGGGTACGGTATCATTCACCTCCTGAACCATCGTCTTATAGACCAGCCGTGCCGCCTTATCGATCACTCGCCCGTAAGCTAGGCTGTAGTAATCGTCCGTGTCACCCGTCGCCATGTGGTCATCGTTCCAGTAGTAACCCGCATAGCCTGGGAACTGACGCAAGGTGATATAGCCTGAGGAGTTTAGTGTATTGATAAAATCCCCGAACTCCTCCACCGTCGAGCCGTTGGTAAGGCTACCTTCTGATGTCAGCACCTCACCCGAACGAACCCGGCCAATGTTCTGATGCACGGGCGTAGCCGCGATCCGACCCATCAGTAAACCCATTGCCGCATAACGACCTTCGCCCGTCGAGCCGACACATACCCCAACCCGGTTAAAGGTGTGCGTCTTTAGATCACGAAGCCCAGTCAGGCTGAAGGTTAGATTCTTCCCATCCAGCACGATTCGCAAAGGCATATGCCGACTAGCAAAATCAACGGCCAGCGCCTGAGCCTCATCCATCGCATTGAGAATATCCGCATCCAGACAGTTGAGAATCGTTGGGGGTGTGGTTGTGTTGTCGGCTGAAGATACAAACCGGGATACACCCAGCACATTGATTCGCCCCTGAGCACCATTGAGCATACCCGCCACAGCCCCATTGGTAAACAGGGTAGCCGTGGCCGTCGCTGGCGTCACCAGCATAAACCAAAGCTCCGCCCCCCGGCCCGCTTCGGTGTAAAAGTCGATAATCTGTTGACGGGCAAAGACCGCATACGGATCGGTTGATCCCAAGATAGCGTCCAGATTATCGGGGTTGAATAATTGACGGGGTGTATTGACCGCCAGCGGCTGAGCCGATCCCGAACAGATCAACCCAACCACCCGATCTTCCGTCTGAGCGACCAGCCCCAACCCGCCATTCTGGTACGCTACGTTAACACCTGGTAAAGGCATAGCAAAGATTGTTTAAAAGCCCGTTAGCTACCGTCAGAGTAGCCAACGGGCTTGGTTATACGTTACGATAGGTACGACTTACGATACCCAGGTTTCAATAATCTGAACGATGCCTTTACCATCATTGCGACGGGCGCGACCGCCCATCATCAGCAGGAACGAATAGATGTCCGCGTAGTAAAGCGGGTTATCTTGCTGACCAAACATTTTGACCGTTCCCATTGCCCGTTCAACTGCTACAGGGTGCCAGCACAGAGCCACCGAGTTGTCGGTAGCCGCCGTAGCTGCCGATGGCGCTTTGGCTACGTTGGTTGTTTTGTCAGCCGCCAGGGTAGAGGACCGCATCATGATCTTAAAGCCATACACCTCCCCAACAACCCCTTTGGCGATGTCAGCGTAGGTGGTGAAGTTGACCGCCAAATCTTTATCGGCCAGCAGTTGCGCCAGAAAGTCAGGAGGCAGAACAGCTACCCGACCAGCCTGGGGTACATCCTGCTTATCCATCAGGGTTTTAGCACTGAGCAGATCCGCCTTGGTGAACAGCTTGCGGGTTCCGGTAGCCCCCGCAGCCGTAGCCGAAGCCGCAGTACCCGTCGTAAAGACATTGGTCGTACAGTTGACCGCCCATTTATAGAGCATGTTCTTAGCCGCCTTGTCTTTGATGTTCGAGGTATCCTCTGCCATGACGGAAGCCCGTTTGTCGTACGACAACTGAATCGTATCGATGTTGGGGATCGAGATCGGATCAGAGGTGTACTCATCGAGCGTATAGTTTACGTCGATGTCGGTACGAGTACTCACCGTTGCGGGTAAGACCGAACGGTTAACCGACACGTTCGATGGGGCATTGGCGTTGGGGATGTGAACCGCCCGACCGCCGACAACGTACTGATCGGCATTGGTCGAAAAAAGCATAAACTCATTGGAGGCATAGAAGTTACCCACAATGTCGCCATGCCAGATTTCTGGTTGTAAAGCCATTGGATTGAAAAATTATGTGTGGTGTGGTGAAAGGGTACGCGTACTCTAAACTTTAATGCCAGGGCCGGACCATTCCCGGCCCTGGTTCAGCCGCATCAGCGCGATACGAGGGATTGATTTTATATCGCTACCTTGTCGGGCTTAACGCCAAACTTGGCCTCAAAAAGCAGATTAAATGACTCTTTGTCCGACTGAGCCAGCTTCAGCAGAGTACCCGCTTTGTCCAGTTCATCGTACTTTTTAACCCGGTCTTCAGTCGATAAATTGACTACAGTAGCCGACGACGACAAAGCCTGTTGACCTGTAGCCAGCGTTATCAGGCTTTGGGGTTTGGGGATAGCGGCCAGGGCTGTTTTAGCCGACTCATGATCGACAGCAAACAACTTCAGGTACGTATCTTTCGCCGTGGCTGGAATCCGCTTTTCATCAACAGCCTGATCGACTAACTGAATCGCTTCATCATTCTTGCGTTTCACATCAGCCGCTTTCAGGGTAACCAGTTCAGCCGAAGCCGTTTTGTTCTGAGACGCCAGGGCTAATACTTCCTGCTCCGTGGCCGTGTCGGGTAGGCCCAATGCCAGGGCGATTGTTTTTAGTTCCATTTGATTGGATTGGGGTATAAGTGAAATTTGAGGTGTCGGTGTAGTGGACGACGGCTTGAACTGTTCCAGGTGAGCCGATAACCTTAGCTCATCCATTGGCTCCCCGCTGGCATCGTAGAGCTTGAGGGCATTGGCATTGGAACCAATATCGACAATCGAAATTTCCTGAAACGACCATTTCATAATGTCGTAGCATTTCAGGGTGTCGTTGTAGATCACCGATCCTTCTTCATCGCTGATCCGAACGCCCGCCGATGCCGCCTTCAAAAAGCCGCGCTCGACCTTGCCGCCAATTTCGGCCCCGCCACATTCCCGTTTATCGTCCAGGTCGAACACGGGATCAGCGTACCAGCTTCCATCTTTGAGGATCAGGTTTACCCATCGCCCAATAACGCTTCCGCGTTTGTGCATGTATAGCATCACTGGATTGCTCTCGAAAGCGGTCGCGTCTCCGCCCTTGGAGATCAGCCGACAGTTATAGGAATTGATGCTTTCATCACTAACCAGAAACGTATTGGACGATGGCTTGGACATGGTTAAAAGTACATAGTGAATGGTGTGGATTGAAGCCGGAAAACCGGGTTAGCTGGCTCGAAATTGGGCGGGTAACTGAAAACTCGCAAAAGTGTTTCGTACCGATTCACCTTAAAAGGTGAACGGTTCACCTCCAGAGGTGAATCGGTACGAAAGGTTTTTCCATCAACGGGCGCGTGTGTTCAACTTTGGTGCATGCTTTTAAGCCTCACCAGAACGCAGCATGAGTACACAGCAGAAAATTATGCAGGCAGGCAAAGCCCTGTACATGCGAAACATCCCGAACATGGAAATTGCCAGCATTCTGGATGTCAGCGAAACCACTGTCTCGAATTGGGCCGTCAAAAACGGCTGGCGGGAAGAGCGCCTAAAAACAAGTACCCTGAAAAAGACGATTGAAGACCGTCTCTACAAGTTAATCGACTACCAACTTGAGGTAATGGATAACTTCGTCAATGTTCAACGCCAGGGTAACTCATTGGCATCATTAGACAAAGGCCAATTGTACTCCCTTCGCCTGATGCTGCTCAGCATCAGCAACGACCAAAACGATTTCGGTACCATCGTATCGATCATTCGACAGTTCGTTGAATACCTAAGCAATAGCTCCCCCGCACTCGCCAAACAGGTGATCGACATCAGCCATGAATTTGTACGAACCAAACGGGAACAATTTCAACTGTGAGCCAGAACCTAACCACCAAACAGCAAAAAGAGCTACAGGCATACTACGATTCCTGTAAGCGCATTGCGGCTATGGCTGATGGTGCCGATCCAACGGAAACCGAAGCAAACCGACAAGCCCGAATCACGAAGCTACTAGGTAATTACAGCGCCTTTTGTCAGTACTATTTCCCGCAGTTTTGCAGCTCACCCCTGGGCTGGTTTCACAAACGAGCCGCCAAAGATATTCTGGCAGACCCCAACATATTCGCGGTATTGGAATGGCCCCGTGCGCATGCCAAATCGGTCCATGCCGACATGATGCTCCCCATGTTCCTTAAGGCCAATGGAGAGCTAAACGGGATGATCATTGGCTCAAACAACCAGACTAAGGCGCTTGGACTGCTCATCGACATTCAGGCGCAACTGGAAAGCAACGCCCGATACATTGCCGATTTCGGCCAACAGTATTCACACGGCGATTGGGCAGAAGGCAATTTCAGCACCCTGGACGGAACGGGTTTTTGGGCGTTTGGTCGTGGCCAATCACCCAGGGGTACGCGCAAAGGCCAGAAGCGCCCCGATTACATTGTCCTGGACGACGTAGATGATAAAGAGATTGTCCGCAACCAGGACCGGGTAATCGAAGCCGTCAACTGGGCACGGGAAGATATGTTCGGTTGCTTTGACGGCCTTCGAGGGCGCTTTCTGGTCGTTGGAAACCGGATACACCGGGCGTCGATCCTGGCACACCTGGTCGGCGATGTCGAGGAAGGCGATGTGGTCAACCCCGAAATCTATCACCTGAAAGTCTTCGCCCTGGAGAACCCGAAGACCCACAAAGAAGATCAGAGCATCGATGGCGTTCCCGCCTGGAAAGAGCGATTTACCCGCGAGCAGTTAGAAAAAAACATCTGGGCTAAAATCGGCTACATCTCTACCCAGCGCGAGTATTTCCACAAGCACATGGAGCTAGGGCGAATCTTCAAATCCGAATGGATCAAGTTCACCCCCATGCCCAACCTGGCCGCCTATAGCCACATTGTTACCTATAATGACCCGTCATTCAAAGACACCAAAAAGAATGACTACAAAGCGATTCTGGCGATGGGCAAACTTGGCAAGGACTATCATGTACTGGCGATGTGGATTCGCCAGGCCACAACGGGCGCGATGGTCAAGGCGCACTACGACATGGCCGAATGGCTGGAAAGTCAGGGTGCCAATCTGGTCGAACACTGGATGGAGGCAAATTTCATTCAGGACTTGATTTTAGAAGACTATGTAACGGAGTCCGTTACCCGTGGCTATATGCTACCCATTCGAGGGGACGACCGCAAGAAGCCGGATAAATACGGTCGGATCGAGGGTATGACCCCGCTCTACGAACGTGGCCTTATTTGGTTCAACGAAGCCATTCGCAATACGGTTGATTTCCGAAATTTTAAAGATCAGTTAATCGGATTTCCTGCTTCGCATGATGATGGACCCGACGCCCAGGAGGGAGCCATTTATAAGATCAATAAACGATTACAACTGTCAGTTCCTGCCATTATGGGCGGGGAACGACGTAACTCCCGCTGGTAATTATGCTACTCACCAAACAAGACCTTAATTCATCGCTTTACCCGGAAATTTCGGGTATGATGGCCCGCTATAGCGATGCCATTATTGCCGCCTGTCTGAACGATGCCGATGGCATTCTTACGGCCTACTTAGGCGTTCGCTACGACATCGCCGTGGAACTAGCCAAATCCGGCCCGGCCCGAAATGGCTACCTGCTCGCCCTGGCTAAAGACATCGCCATCTACCGACTCTACACTTTACAGGAGACCATACCCAAACACCGGGAATTGCTCTACACCCAGGCGATTGAACAGCTTAAAATGATTCAGGCCGGAAAGGGCACATTACCCGGCATAAGTCCGGCACCCGTGCCCGACCCCCTGCCAGTCGGACAAATCAGCTATGGCTCCAATCCCCGCCGTGCGACCCTACTTGGCCACCTACCCGGCCCGATGGAGTACAGCTAATCGGGCACCGGACACTAAACCATCCTTAAGTTTCTCGTAAATTCTTTAAATAAGCAGCAAATCCAAAAGCTGACACGTAGGTCATCCCACCATTTAAGCCCCCTTAAAACGCATTTTTTCACATGGCGAAGAAAAAGGCCAATACCCCTTCTCAAAATCAGTCGGTCGTCGTTCAGGACTTTGGGATCAACATCCAGACCGTTGATCGGAGCCGGATGGATTTGAACCGCTGGCGGCTGGCACTCCAGGCCGCTGAAAGCGTTCTTCAGCCGACCCGACGTTTGCTTTATAACCTCTACGCGGATGCCTACCTGGACGAACACTTACGGTCGGTCATGGATCAGCGACGCGTAGCCCTGACGGACGTTAAACTAACCTTTAAGCGAAACGGTGAGGTAGTCGAAGACATCCAGCGGATCATCAATAGCGAAGGCTTTGAGGAGCTGGTCACCCATTTGCACGATTCACGCTACTATGGCTATTCACTTTGCTACGCTGACCTGACGGCTAAGAATGGACTAGGCGAACCCGAACCCATCGTAGAGCTGGTACCCAGGGAACACGTCATTCCGTCGCGCACCCTGGTTGTTGTTGACCCCAACAGCATGGAAGGGATCGACTACAGCCAGCCCCCCTACACCCATCTGTATATTGCCGCTGGCAAACCAAAGGACTTAGGGCTACTCGCCGTTGCCGCCGTACTGGTCTTAATCAAACGGGGGGATGTCAGCGACTGGGCAACGTTTAACGAAGTGTTCGGCCAGCCAACCCGCGTGTTCTACTACACCAGCAACGACCCCGCCCAAAAGAACCAGGTTGAGTCAGCGGCCAAGAACACGGGCAGTATGTCTTACATCGTGCTCCCCGATGGGAGTAAGGTTGAATTTCCCGATGTCAACAAGACAGGCAGCGCCGACACCTATCAACGGCTTATGCAGGCAATGGATGCAGGCATGAGTAAACTGATCGTTGGTCAGACAATGACGACCGAGAACGGGAGTAGCCGAAGCCAGGGCGAAGTACACGAGCGACTAGCCGAAAAGATTGCCCGGTCAGATCAGCGGTTCATTCTAAATATTTTGAATAGCCGGGTACGGGCACTCATGGCCGCACAGGGACTTCCGACCGACGGGCAATTCGAGTTCGAGGAAACCAAAGCCAAGCTCACCGAAACCGAGCAGCTTACCAACGCCATCAGCGTTCACACCAAGGTAGCGCCCATCGAATTACAGTGGTTTACGGACACCTTTGGCTATCCCTTCGATGAAGCCGAAATCGAACGGCGTCGGCAAGCCATACCCGCTACCGAACCAGACGAAGACGACCAGCAGCCAGCGGACAAAAAGAAAACTAACCCCAAACGGTCAAAACCTAAGACCAAGCCAAGCCAGGCCGGGCCAGCCGGAAAGCAGAAGAACACCATCCCGGAACGTCGATTACTGGAGCTTTGGGAGGAGTTTAAAGGTTTTTTCGCCCAAGCCCTGATCCGGTAGCTCTATCCGAGGTTGGGGCACGTATCGAAGCCCAGTATTCCGGTTGTGGCTGTGGCGACCCTCGCCATCACCACCGCTTACAACTAGCCGACGATCACAGTGAGTTTGATCCGCGTATTGTGGACATTACGGGATTGACGCGTTCCGCTCTCCGTAACATCCATAACGGATGGTCCGTCACACGGTTTGATAAGCTGGTTGAGCCGCACTTGTTTCAGATCACCTACGATGCCCTGGCAAACGCTATCGACCTGGGCTATGGCACCGTGGCCTATAACCTGCCTACCCGCGCTTTTGTCGATCAGCTCAAAACATCAGTCGCTCATTTTGCCGCCCGAAAGTCCTACCAGCAAGCCAAAGACCTGGCCGCGCTCCTGGACAAAAACGGCACCCGCCGTCCCTGGCCTGAGTTCAAGAAACTGGCCAAACCCATCGTCGGTAATTACAATGAGCGATGGCTAAAAACCGAGTACGACACGGGGAGCCGAGCCGCACGGATGGCGCAAAAGTTTCAAAAATGGGAACAAGCTAAACACCTCTACCCAAACCTGAAATATTTACCCAGCCGAGCGGCCACACCCCGCCAGGAGCATAAGCCGTATTATGGCCTCGTGCGTCCGATTGACGATGTGTTCTGGAATACCCATTTGCCGCCTTCGGCCTTCAACTGTCAATGCTCCGTCGAGCAGTCCGACGAATCGGTAACGGCTATTCCCGAAGGACCAGCGCCTGAACCCGGCCTAGCCAACAACCCGGCCCGGTCGGGCCAGCTATTCGATAATGACGCGTCGGGCTATTCGCAAAACCTGAACGATCACCAGCAAACTGCTATCGATGAAGCTGGCGTTAAACAGCAGCTCAAACTCGCCCGGACAACTACCCTGGAAGCGGTCACCCGTCAGATTCTGGAACGAGACATAGCCATTGAACGGGAGGAGATCGGCCAGATTGATTTTACCCGGAAAGGACTCAAAGAAGCCATCAACCAACCGCATCGCCATTACCTGGCTAAGCTGGATTTGATCGCCAATGACCTGATCGATGTGATGCTGAAGGCGGAGTACGTTGGCGTTCACCCCAACACCAAGCCGGACAAAAAACCGCATATCAAGGCGTACCATTATTTCACTTTTACCCTGGCAGGTGACCCCTCGTATGTGGTGGTGGAAGAATCGATACAGGGCAAATTCACCCTCTACACGATTGCTGATACCCAGAAGTGACAATTAAACAACCGCCTTAAGGCGGTGGCTTCTAAAAATTCGGCTAAAGCCGACTAAAGAAATGCTTAAACTAAACACACTATACTTCGAAGACTGCCTGACAGGGATGGAGCGCATACCTGACAAGTCAATTGATATGATTCTTTGCGATTTGCCCTATGGAACCACAAAGAATAGATGGGATGTCGTTATCCCATTCGATCTGCTTTGGAAGCAGTACGAGCGCATTATTAAAGACAATGGGGCTATTGTGCTGACAGCCGCTCAACCCTTTACAACCGACCTAATTAGTAGTAATAGAAAGCTGTTCAAATACTCGCTTACGTGGCAAAAAACCTTGCCTACCGGCTTTCTAAATGCCAAGAAGCAGCCTCTTCGTTGTCACGAAGACATCGTAGTGTTCTACAAAAAACAGCCTGTTTACAATCCACAAAAGACCATGATTGACCGCAAAGATGTTGGCCGAGTCCGTAAGAATTCGGGAGCATGGGACGGCTATAACGAGTTCAGGCGGGATGACTGGCAATGGAAAGAGGATGGCACTCGCTACCCAACGAGCGTTGTAAAAATCAGCAACTGGAACGGGGCGCTATTTGGCAATACCAATAACGCAACGAAGCATCCCACCCAAAAGCCCGTTCCTCTTTTTGAGTATCTGATTCGCACTTACACAAACGAGGGTGATTTAGTACTTGACAATTGCATGGGAAGTGGCACTACTGCAATTGCGGCTATGAATGCGAATAGAAATTGGATTGGTTTTGAGAACGATGCTAATCACTTCAACAATGCTCAGTCCAGAATACAGCTAAAGCTTTCGCCTAAAGGCGAGGGTTTCTCACCCACTCCCCAAAACTGACAATAAAAAAAGCACCCGACGTGCTTAGAGGATACAGTCCAATGCCGTTTCAGATGCTCACTCTACTAACGAATCGTTTAACCCATTTAGTTCATGCGTCCTGAAGAATTAAAAGCAAAAGCCCAGCAGGTACATCAACTGATGACCCACGACGTATATATCATCGCTGGCGTCGAGGCCGTCCGGCAAACCCACCAGGCATTCGAGGAGGAAGGTTTTACCGATAAAACGTTTGTTCCCTGGCCAGACATCAGCCAGAAGCGAAAGGATCAGAAGCGAAAAGCCAATGGCGACCTGGCTAAGATTCTTCACGATACCGGAAACCTGGAAGATTCCATCGACTACGAAGCCCAACCCGCCTTGCATCAGGTCGTCATTGGCACTGACGTGCCCTATGCCGCCAGACACAACGAAGGGCTTTCGGGTATGCCAGAACGGGAATTTTTGGGCGAATCCGAGCAGATGCACGAACGAATCGTCCGAAAGCTCGACCGGGAATTTGACCGAATCTTTGGGCACTAAACGGCCCGTTTAAAGGAAGCTTAAACCACACTTACATTTATGCTACACGCCTATTATGCGCTAGGAACCGCCGTCAGCAAACAGGTCCGCGCTATTCGCTGGATCGACATCGATAAAGGCCAGCTCGACAAGCCGGAGCAGTACAATTCCATCATTGTACCCGGTGTGCTGATTGGTCAGGTCGATGTCCCCTGGGAACAGTTAGCCGGAAACAATCAAGTTGGCGACGGACTCTTTACCGTCAAAACCATCTTTCGGCTTCCCGCCCAAACCAGCCTGACCGATCCGACCTTCAGTAAAAACCTCAGTGCGCTTCAACTGGCCGACGAGGTGGGCGATGCCATTTTAGGGGTACCTGGCGTAACCCGGCGTACCCGCACCCGGCAGTATGCCGTCGATACCTTTTATGTCGTAGAGGAAACCTATTTAGGTCGATTCACATCCGGCCCGTCCTACACCGAAAAACAAGTAACAGTTGACATCAATCCCACCCTTTTTAAACCCAACCAACCATGAAAAAAGAACGCTTTTTATTGATCCTTGCCAACTGTCTGCTCTTTGCCGTAGCCTGCTTTTTTCTGACAAGCTGCCTAACCTACCAGAAAGCCCTACGCAAATTCGGCCACCTGGCCAAAGATTCCGCGACGGTAGTCGTTACCGACACCCTGATTACTAAGAAAGACTCCGTGGTGTTGCGCCTGAAGACCGATACCACGACCGTGCATCAGGTTATCCAGGAAGGCAGGGCCAGGATCATCTACGACCGCACCCACACCATTACCCAGGTCAAAGCCGAATGCCTGCCCGATACCATCATCCGGGAGATACAGGCCAATTGCCCACCCGTGGCCAGTTTTGGTATTGCGCCCTGGTACCGCCTGGGCTTCTGGATTGCCATCGGTGTACTGGCCGTCTGTGTACTCATTTTTTTACTGTCTTACATTTTTAAACTATCCATTTCCAAACGATGAATTTCAACCTCGACACGGGCGCTCAACTCGACCTGAGCGCCAAAAAAGGACGCACGTTCCAACTGGACATCGATCTACACAGGCCGCTATCGGGCTACACCTTCCGAATGCAGGTCAAAAACGAATCGGATGCCGTCAAGCTCGATTTCACAATGGGCGATGGCATCACGATTGCCGATACCAAAATCCTGCTCGACAAGTCGGACGAGGATATGGACATCGACACGGGTACCTACCAATATGACCTGATCGAGGAGATTTCCGGCACGGTCAACACAATCCTATACGGCACCCTGCTCATCGAGCCGAGCGTCACCGAGGCTACCGAGGCTTAACCCAACGCATCACCACACCTTTATAATTATGAACGAGATCAGCATCACAGCCCGTCCGAACACCATTTCGATGACCGCCCCGGCTGGCGGATCAGCCGAGATTCGGGCGCTCATCACCCAGGTACGACAGGATATGCAGAACTACCAAAAGCAGATTCCGACCGTGGCCACCTTTGCCGACTTACCCGCCGATGTCGGGCCAACGTTCCAGATTTATGGCGTTGCCTCCGACATTACCAATGCCAATCGTCCCACCATTTATTTCCTTATAAACACGACTAAATTATGGTTACCCTTGCAAAGCGTTTAACCCTATTTTTGTTTCTACTTCTGCCTTTCCTGGCTAGTGGACAACGTAAACTCGACTCCTCATTAGTCGATCTATCGGGCATTCGCGCCCTGATCAATACCAAGGCGCTCAGTGTTTCGACGGCGCTTTCAACTCGACTGGATAACCTATCCGCGCTGGTCGGCACCAATAGCACGGAGATTGCCAGCCTGAGCAGTACCGCCGACACGCACACGGGCCAAATCAGTAGCTTAAGCGGCACCGTCAGCACCCAGGCTACCCAGATCGGCAGCCTCAACACATCGGTGACAGGTTTAAGCTCAGCCACAGGTGCGTTAAGCAATAGCCTGGCCACTACCAACGACAACGTAGCCAGTCTGAGCGGCACCGTCAGCACCCAGGCCACCCAGATCGGAAGCCTGAACACGTCGGTGACAGGTTTAGCGTCCGCAACAGCCACACTAACCAGCAACCTGGCAACTACCAACACCAACCTGGCCAGCTTAAGCGGCACCGTAGGTACACACACGGCCCAGATCAGCAGCCTGAGCACCGTAACGGCGGGTAAGCTTTCGGCCAGCAGCAACCTGTCGGACGTAGCCAATGCCGCAACCGCCCGGAGCAATCTTGGAGCAGCGGCCAGTACCCACACGCACCCGCTTTCGGACTTATCTCAATCAGGAGCGACCACGGGCCAGGGGGTTTTCTGGAACGGTACCGGATGGGCACCGGGAACCATTTCATCGGGCAGTAGCTCCTATACCGCTCTAACGGATCGGCCAACCCTGGGCACGATGGCTAGTCAGAATCTAACGGGCGTAGCCTCACTAACGGGCGCTTCGGCTACGTACACAGGGAGCCTAACAGTCGCTGGAACGGGGAGCTTTTCGACGATTAGCGCGGTGACGGGAGCGTTAACGAGTAGCATGACGATTGGGGGGAATTTGGTAGTGGGTTCTGTTGGCAGTGCAGCCGTTTCAACCACTACACCTATTCAAATTAACCTAGGCTCTACTGTAAGTTCTGTTGCAGGTTCTTCTCCAAAATTTGTAATCTACGAAACCAGTGCGGCAGGGAAGTATGGGATTAGTGTAAGTCAAAGTGGAAACCAGGAATACATTATTCCTAGTGGACAGAATTATAACCATAATTTTTATACGAATGGTGCATTAGTCGCTTCTCTTGGGTCGTCTGGAATTAATATTTCCGCTTCTTCTCCTAAACTACAACTCAGCGGCACCAACTGGCTCTACGGTCCCACCGCCGGCAGCACGTTCGTAGGTGCGGGTGGCAATACAACCCTGACAGGTACGAACAATACGGGTCTGGGCAATGGTGCAGGTGTGGCACTGACGACAGGCAGTGGTAATCTGTTTCTGGGCTATCAGGCAGGGGCATCGACAACGACAGGGAGCAACAATATCTATTTAGGAAATGTGAATCCCTCATATCAGGAAAGCAATATTCTCAGAATACCTAGTAGTGCATCGGTGGTAATTGGCTCCTCAGCTTCGGCAGTGGCGGGGTACACGTTGCAGATAACGGGGAACAGCTATTTTACGGGAAACTTAAGCGTTTCGGGTAGCCTGGCACCTAACGTACTAAACGTCTGGGATCAGATTCGCTGGCTATCCGGGTCAGGGATGAAATTTCAGAATAATGGAGGGAGCGAAGTAGCTCGGTTTACCAGCGCCAACAACTTCCTGATGGGCACGACTACAGACGTTGCCTCCTCGATTGCCACGTTTAACTCTACCACGCAGGGTATACTCATTCCCCGCATGACCACGACCCAGCGCAATGCTATCGCATCGCCAGCAGAAGGACTGCAAGCACACAACCTGACAAGCCACCGACCTACGTTTTACAACGGCAGTAGCTGGGCGGACTTACTGACAGCAGCCGATATTCCGACTTCACTTTCGTATCTCGATGCAACCAGCTCGATACAAACCCAGTTGAACGCCAAGATCAGCAAAACGGACTTATCGGCTACAGCGCCCCTGGCGTACAATTCCAGCACGGGCGCTTTTTCGTTGCCCCAGGCCAGCCCCTCCCAGGCGGGTTATATAAGCGCGACTGACTACACGACCTTTGCCAACAAGGGCGATGTGTTTATGTCGGGCGATAACGTGTATACGGGCACCAACACGTACACACGCACAATGGAAGGCACCGACGAAACGGGTATTTTGATCAATCCCCAAATCAGCCTGCCGGATGCCGTAAACCCTATTGCGATCAAGGTAGACGCAAGCGCCTACGGCCCTGGCAATTTAGCCGATATTGGGTTGCTTGAATTAGAGGTTGATGGCGCTCGAAAGTTTCGGGTGAACGGTGCAGGAGTAGCAACGGGTTCAACTATTGCACTTACGGGCACTACCTCCGTAACCAGCACCTACAGCGTTGCCGCTACCGACCATCTGATTTTAGCCAATGCCTCGACCGCCACATTTACCGTGGTGCTGCCCAATGTCAGCTCAGTCATAGGCCAAACCTTTATCGTGAAGCGGCTTAACTCAGGCTCCAATGCCGTGACCATTGGGTCAGGTGGTGGAACCATTGAGGGCGGATCATCTTATACGCTGACAGCTCAGTATAAATATGTGGTCGTTGAGGCCACTAACGATGGGTATTTTATCATTGGCGGAAACTAGCAGATGGAACAGCAACAAAACAACCAGCAGCCATTAATTTTATTACCATCCTGGGTAATATACGCTATCGCTATCCTCAATTCAGGCTTTTTGCCGTTATCTGTATACAGTTGGAAGGAAGGCAGCTATGCAGGCGTTGTATTCCTGGTACTTCACGCGATGGCAACCACGGCCCTAATCCGCGCCAGATCAAAAGACCCTGTACCCCCTGCCTGATTTTTCACTTTCTCATAGTTAGGTAAAACAAAAAAGGCTACCCGGAATCCGGGTAGCCTTTTTACAACCACCGTAACTTACTTAACCTACTTGTTTGGCTTTCGCCAGTGCTTTATAATCGGTCTCAAACCGACGTTGACTTAAATACGTTTCGGGGTAAAGCTGCTCCATATGCGGACGGGTTTGGATGTAGTAGACATAACCCGGTATCGACTCCAGAACTTTGAGCTTGTCCGAATCGGGCAGCTTCGCCCATAGCTTTTCGGCCCTGGATTTGTGACCCACCTTATAGCCGTAACTCTCCCAGAAATGAGCAAAGCTTAAATCGGCATCGACTAGCTTTATTATCAGGGTTTTGCTGTCATTGACCAGCGCCCTAAACCCATACTCTTGAAAAGGAAAGCGACTATGGAGCCAATCCCGCTGGTCGTTGCTCAACCGAGCCTCACAACTGAAGGCTTGTAAAATCCCTTCGCTATCATAGGCAAAGGACAATTCCCCCTCGAAGCGGGTAGAGGTCAGTAGATACCGTCTCATGCCGCTTGCCCCTCCGAAGCATCGAACAAATTAAGCTGACTGGCAATCGCCCCCCCCTCCACTGATCGGTACCGCCCCCGCTGAAAAACGATCCGCTCGATGGTATCAGCCGCCAGGAAGTATTTTTGGGATAACAGCGCATAGATCACTTCATTACGCTTCCCTTCCACATCGTGCATACGAAAGAACTCCGCCCGAATCTTTGCGTTGCGCTGATCCCGTAGCGTATCATAAGACAATCCTGCCGAGGTCGATTTTTTCACGAAGGGAGTAGGTGGGTACACTGATTTTGAGCCGTTAACGCAAAATAAAGAACTTTTCATACAATTCTAAATCAAAAACTTCCGATGGATCGTCCCATGCAATTCCTGAAGGAAGTGCGATTCATAGGTACCCGGCTCAGTCATAGCCAGCGCCGTCATGGTCTGACTGGCCATTTCATCGCTTTGAGGTTTTTCGGTCAGGATGGAACAGTATACCGCCAGTGCCTGGGAGCGGGTTAGCGTAACCGGGTATTCGACATCGGTTCGACGCGTAGGAAACAGCCGAATATCTTCGACCCTGGCACTGGTCTTGGCGTACAATTCCTGAAGGGTTGAGCAAATCAGAAAGTCCTGTGGGTAGTACCGCAAATCCTCAATAGGCTGGCTGGTCAGCGTCTGAAACAAATGTGCATTCAGCGCCTGAAGCTGGGCAAGATTGAGTTTTAGTTTAAGCTTTGGTGTCATTATTTTCCAGCCAGTTTATTACGTGCCTCGATAGATAACCGTTCGTTCTTTATAACATCCTCCCAGAACTGCCAGGCTCTGGCCCGGCCTAGCCAGTAAAAAAACAGGCACAACAGAAACATCGAAAAGCCGATAAGCATATAGAATCCGATCATGATTACGTGTTGTTTAAGAGGTCTTTAAGGAATTTTTGCGTACCTGAATCCCGCCATTTTTCGACGGCGGTAACCGCGTTTCGTAGCTGCTCATAACTGAGCTTACTAAGCTCCGCTTTGAACTTCTTTTTTAGGAAGACATTAAGCTTGTCGTAATGCTCCTGCGTCCAGTTATCTTGTGGCCAGAGATTAAAAATATCCCTGGCCACATTGATGATCTTTGCTCGCATGCGCCGGATGCTGGCATCCTGTTCGCCCTCCAGATGCTTAATAGCTTCCGCCATTTCATCCATAGACATGTTGCTACTGGAGGTTTCCCGGCCACCCGTGTAGAATTGGACCAGCGCCAGTTTATCTTCTTTGTCGAAGTGGCGAAGCGTTAGGAGCGTATGAAACTTACTGTTCTGCTCCTTCGTCCTGGGTGTCAGTTGCGCTGGCATCGGCTATGAGTGTTTCAATCTCCTGCTTTGTTCCCATTACCTCGACGGAATACCCATAGTCCAACAGCACAATAGCGCGTGTGGAATTGGGTGACGGCTCAACCCCTTTGATGTGCTCGGTATCAAGCGACATAGGAGCCTGATCAGACCCCTGTACTCTGGTTACTGTTATCTTGCCCATTGCCAGATATATTTAAACGTTTATCAATCATTGAATAGTAGGGGATGGAAACCCCTTTTACGATGTAAGCTTGGATCAACCCGAACCCTTCCTTAAGCTCTTTCCAGTCGTCTGAATCATACAGATGAAACGAGCTACAGTCATGCTGTTCAAGTACGACCCACATTTCACCTTTTTCGCTAAACTGAATCGAAAGGGTAGCCTTTCGTTCGTGTTTCACCAGGAGCGCGACCATTTCATAATACTTGTCAACAATCCGTTTTTGGTGCGCTGCCTTTCGCCGTAGTACCACCTTCGCGTACTGAATTTCATAGGGCGTTGGTGGACTATCGAAAGGGAGGTCAGTTTTTTGAAGCATGGGCGTTTGTGGCCAGGCCAATCATGAGCAGGTAATAATCTTTCATTTCCTGGGTAGCCTGGGCAACGCCCGTGAAGCTCATGGCGCAATAGCCATCCTTCATGCCAAATTTTGAATCAACCACGTACGTAACTTCAACCGCGACATAGCCCGGTAAAAACTTCTTTTTGTACTGGTCATATTTGGCCAAAATCAGCACATCACCAACCTGATAATCGCGGTCGTTCTTGCGCAAATCGAACCGCTTCTTACCCGCTACAATCGCGTCGAACTCCTCCAGCCAGCATTTTAAAAAGTGCTTTTTCATGGTCGTTAAAGTTTTAAATCTTTAGCGACCCGATCTAACAGCCGTAGTGTCAGTAGCCCCATTTCGTGCTCAGTAAGCCCGATATTACAAATATCAAAATCAACCTCTCCTTTGGGCAGTCGATGCATGGCTATCAGAACTATTCCATTCGCCTTTTCATTGCGGTTATAAAACACATCCAGTGGGTCTTCATCCGACTTCACCTGGATGTTGTTAATATCTTGCTTTGCCATACCATTTTGATTTACACCATCGGTCGTTAACCTATGACGACTAACGACCGATGACAAGGTGACTAATTAGACCGCTGGAGCCGCTGGCTCAACTTCCGTGATGTCAATAAAGTACTGCTTACCGGATTTAAAGAAGCCGTCCAGTTCCTCACGCTCGTTCAGTAGTTCAAACACAGCCGAAGGCGTATTGACCGCAAACGAAGTGTTTTCACTGGGCTCACCCGTTGCCAGACCACCCCGTACCGGATGCATGTATACGCGTTTCTGGAAGACATCCCGACTGGATAAATCCTGAATGCTTTCCACATGAAAGCGGGTTCGGATCGTAGCACCCCCAACCAGTTCCTGTAAGGTGTCGGCAGGTGGGGTTTGTTCACCTGGATTGCCACCCTGCCCGGTGTCGATAGGTGGGGTTTGTTCACCCGCTGACGGCTTGTTGCTTTGCTTAGCCATAAAAAAATTGGTTTAGTTACCTGGCTTTATTGCCATTGTTACAGGAGCTGGACTCGAACCAGCAAGGGTTACGACCTAACCCCAAGTACTCAGCCGCATTAGGTCGTTTATTATCGGCTAAGATTTGTGACTTGTGCGTTTACCATTCCGCCATCCTGTAATTTTGCCCGTCTTTCCGGGCTTGTCACAACGTGTAGGCATGAGTTTGGCCAGGAGACTGATTTTGTCAGTCTCTGATTTTTACGCTCAAAACCTGTTTATTCGGGGGTCAATTGGGCTTTTCAGGATCAGGAGCCTTACTCCCTCCAGCTTGCTTAAATGCGAGTAAAAGCCCGTCCATAATTCGCTTTAGATCGTCAATCTCACGCATCAGGGCGTAAGAAGGAACTTCTTTACTTTGCTGGCCAATGCGCTGATTTCGCATCGCTTCGGCCTGTCGGTAGAGATCACCCAGGGTTGCCATCAGACACGGCCTTCAGATTTCCCTCTGACTTACTTGATCATCTCTTAAGCTCATCTTGCAGGAACATATAAATAAACATTCCCATCATCTCATCGCCCCGGTCACCGACCAGTACATTGATGGCCTCCATGCTCTTTACCGCTTGCTCATCGCTGTCTACCATGATGGCTTCGCATAGCTCCTGCAAGGCTTTTAATTGACCATCCGACAGGGCGCTGATATTGTTCTTTGTGATCTGAAAGTCTATTTGTTGCTTTGTCATCGTTGTAGGTTTTTAGTAGCCTGGCACGTCACCATATCGTCTGTCATAAGCTTCAGATACCTCCCGGCAGAAGTCGAGCCAGGGCTTACCTTTTAACTCCGTAGACAGCTTCTCGAATAGCTCAATTTCTAAGACAGCACCATCGCCTAGTTTCAGGAGTAGGGTAGCCATGTGCAGTGATTTGAGAAACCGATCCGACAGGCTATCCAGGAACGTAGCATCAAACGTAGTTGCCATAGCTTAATTCTTTTTGACTTCTTTTACCTCTTTAACATCGTACCGATCCACCTGGACCAGTTCAACTTTGTGCTTCTTTAGGGCGCTAACAACTTTTTTATTCCCCTTCCGAATCTCATCGCGAACCATAACCACATCAACCGATAGCTTACCGAATTTCGGACCAAGTACGGTTACTAAACCAGCCTGTTCGATGGCGTTCAAATTCTTGCCTGTTGCGATCAATTTCAATCCTGGCGCATTTGCAACAATCTTCACCTGACCAACTCCTTCGACCGCCAAAATGCCATCTACAAACTCCCCCTTATTGGCTTCGCAGATCGCTGTGACAACCCTTTTGAAACCTTCAACCTGATCTTCCAGCGAGGATATTAATCCCTTCAATTGCAGAAGTTCAGCCATCGCAACACTCAGTTTTTCTCTATCCTTCTTAGTCATTTTAGTGGAGTCAGAATTGACCGTCTGACTCGGTTTTAGGCGTTAATTATGCTCTTGTTGTTGGCACCAGCAGTCTACTACGCATGCCCAAATCTGTTCCGCGGTTTGCAGTCGCTGGCGGCTAACAAACCCGCCTTGCCGATCCGTTTCGGTGACCATCCAGCAGTTGCGCCCGTCCTTTTCCATGAGCGGATCAAGCTGGCTGATGGTGAATTGAATGGCAGGCAATCCATGATACAGCAGATTGATCGTTTTCGCCATGACGTACATTTGATCATTTCCGCTTGTTAGCCAGGTCAGCACTTCCGTCAGTGCCGCTTCGTCGGTGATAGCAAAGGAGGCCCACACCTGATTGCCCGTTTCATCTTTCAAGACCGACAGCATGGCCGTTTGACTGTCGAAGGGGAGTCGTAAGCCTTTCAGGTTCATGCGGCAACGAATGTTTTACCCCCCCCCCACTACTTCCAGTTGTGCGCTCTTATAGGCTTGATTCTTAGCCCGTAACCGCTCGTGTTTAATCGCCTGTTTGAGTACCCGCAGGTCCATTGTCGATACCAGGTGATAGGTTCCATTGATGGACTTCCGTTCGGGATGCAGTCGGTTCCAGCACCGTTTTTGAGCGGCTGGATCAGTCACCCCATTGGCCGCACAAATGGCCGTAACATCGTGCTCAAACACACCTACCAGTCGGTAATACGTCCGACCGAGCCGGGATTCCAGTTCATCGAATCCCCGTGCATCCCGTCGAACCCCTTCCTTAATGCGCCGTTCGAGGTCATGCGCCCCAATCAGCACCAGGCCAATTTCGTCCTGTAGCTCGTTAAACAGCGGGATAAACAGCCGAAGGCTCGCCGGGTTCAGTTTATTGGCTTCGTCCACAATCAGAAGCGGACGCGTCTTGATAGCCTGCTCTTTGAGGTAGCCAACAATTAGATCGGTTAGCACGGCTACACTCATCCGATCCACCTTGATACCCAGCGTTTCGGCCATTTTGATGACGAACATTTTGTGGCTCCAACTCTCCTTACACTCGATGTAAAACACACCCTTTTTCGCCAGGCGGTAAAGCTGGGTACCCGCCGATTTGCCTTGCCCGGCAGGATGGGAAACGGCCATAAATAACTGCTCATTTTGGGCGCGATCCAGTAGTTCAAACATCACCTCCGTGTTGGTCGTAGACACAAACTTCCAGGCGGTATCGGTCAGTGTGTAGCCTAGTTTACCCGCTACTTTTGCCCACATCGTATGGCTCACCCGATCCCATTTAGCAGGGTCCTGCATGTTATGGGAAACGGTCGCTTCGCTGGCGGCTACCTTGTTGGCGACCCGATCCCAGCTACCGAGCTTCTCTTTTTCCAGTACCAGCAGACGGGCTATTTCGTCTTTCTGGACAGGAGTTAACTCTTTTTCCTCTTTCATTCTCTCTAGGTATTAGGTGGTTAATTGACGGTTAAGCTTAGTTTAGCGCCTATCGACAGTGGAACATAGCCGCCAGGAGCGCATCAATTTCAAGTTCTACGCAGATGTACCAGCGCACATCGTTTTTTAGCTCCTGATTGATGCTTTTGAACTGGTTGACGCTGGAAATCATGTGCTGCACTTCGGCAATTTTCGCCTGTAGCACCCCCTTCATGTTCAGTAGATCATGTGCATCGTGGTTTTGCAGTTCGCCCAGGCTCTGATAGCGCAATACCTGGTGAAGGGTGAAGGAATTAGCCACTTTCGCACCTACTAACGTATCGGTCTGGATAAGTCCCGACTCGGTTACTGTTTCTGGATACATGTCTCGTATTCGATTTATGGTTACTGATTGAAATAGCTATTGTTAACGAATGACTTAGGATCAATCACCCCCTCGGAGGAGGGCACCGGAGACGCCTTCGATTTGGCGATCTTATCCCGCTTATGAGCCGCTGGGCGCTGGGCTTCCATCGCCATCGATACGCCCATTTGCTCATACAGAATTGCATCCTGGACGCTTTCGATTTCATCTTTAGGGGCCAGGCCACGCATCGCCAGGACATATTCAGGGTCCATCGACGCATGACTTACCGTCTCCTCCAGGTCTTTACGAATCCGCTCCTGTAGCTGCTTATTCTTCTCCATCCGACCCGCCAAACGGCCTTTTTGAGCGTCAGGGCCATACATAACGATGTCGTCCGTATGGGTTAGCTCATCGATAAAGAAATCCGTCACCCTGTCATCAGCGCCGACCGCGAACAGCATCACCTTGCTTGGGTCACTTTCTTCGTAGCGAATCGCTACCCGCTTGTAGGCATACAGTATATTTTCATCGTAAATCATATACCGATAGACCTTACCATGTACTTCCTGCTCAATTCGGGCACGGCTGATGTCCAGCACTTTAGTAGCCCAGAATAGCGTAGCTTCCTGCCAGCCTTCCACCCGGATCACATGCGGCTTTTCGCTCTGCTCATGGAGTTGCATCGGACTCAAATCGAGTCGCTTTCTGGAATAGTAGCTTATAGGTGTCTGCCTGTATTCCTCGATGCGTCTCCAGGCTTCCTGCCAGGCGGCTTCAAAGTCCCAATTCTCCGCTTTGGCCCGTTTGCGCATCTTAGCCAGGTATTCCGGCGACCGATGATTATAAGGCCGTGTCGAGCGAATCCCTTGTCCGTAATAGTAGCGCGAACGCGTCAGAAACACCGTTTGCAGGGTATCAAACCACCGCTCTAAAAGCGCCTTTCCGGTGGCTTCATGGGTACAGATTAACTCAACGCCTTTATCCCGAAAGCCATCCAAAACCGACTGCATTTCATCGGCCAAATGCCCTGGAAAACGGTCATGCACGAGCGTATGAGGCAGGTACCCAGTCGATTTATAGGCCATTTTAAGGGCATTTACGTACCCCCATCGATCTTCTTTGGTGTCAAAATAACAACCTACCACATCCCCCGAATACGCATCCCGAACCACCACAACAAACAGAAAACGAGGTTTATCCTTATCCGAAGTAGCATGTTCGATAAAATTGACGCGGGTAGCATCCATCATCCAGCAGTCACCTGCATACATCGCCCTGGCCATCGAGATATAAGGCACAAACCGACTAGCTTGCTTAGTACCCTTTCCAAACCGGGTAGGCGCTGTCATGTACTGCATTTTACCCGATACCAGCACTTGCGAGAGCCACGAATTAGACGGCACATCTTTACCCACAATCCGGCATACATCCTGAATTTTGCGGATAATGTAGGCGTTTGGTGTACCTGAATTATCGACATTGGCGCGAGCAATCGCAATCCAGGCCATCAGTTCAGCATCGCCAGCGAATTTATCTCGGCTCTTATTCCCCTCACGAGGGCGTTTAATAACCTCCGTGATGGCTACTGGCTCCTTACCAACCTTGCCAAACCGAAGGGTTACTTTCTCTTTCAGACGGATTTCGTTACAGGGCAAATACTGGCATCCTTTGGGGAAATAAAAGTCATAATTTCCGTCCTGATTGAGCCATTCGACCACCTCTTTATACGGCGCATAACTACTTTCCTTTATCTCACGCTCACGTATATACGTACCGATCAATTCTACCGTAGCAGCCGCACGAGCCAAACACTTTTGTTTCCGCTCAGCTATTCGCGTCGTGTCTTCAGCCGGGTAAAGACCCATATACCGACGATACCCATCTTTCAAAACAAGCTCAAGTAGCTCAGACAGTGACCGTTCGCTCAAAACTTCCGTCTTTTTCTGAGCGCGAACCTCCCAAGGTTCGAGGCCATTGCACAACACCCGACGAACAATAATCTTGTACTTATCAGCCAGCGTATCATAGCGAATTAACCGACACCGTTTATCGTCAGGGTCTTTTATTGACTGCCATGTTGATAAATTGCGGCTAACTCCCTGTTTTACAGTGTCCATAGAGACACCACAAAGGGTTGTTAGATCAGCAAAATCAACATACCATATGTCAGCAATTCGTTTCAATGCTAGGCGTGTTTTTGGTTGAAATCAGCAACTTTTTTTGCAGCCTTTAATACCTCTTTGTGAAGGGCTGCATTGGGCCTTTCGAGTAGTACACGAGCATACTTTCGTGTCACTCCGACTATCCTGCCAATGCGGGTATAGTCGCCATGCCCTAAATGCTTCTTGATTTCTTGGATATTGCTCATTTCCTTTGTTTCCGTTTGGCAACAATGCAAATATAACCAAGAAACTTGGATAACCAAGAAAAATGGACAATTATTTAGCGGCAAATCTTAAATTTTTGAGAGAGAGCAAAGGTCTAAGCCTTGCCGACATGACTCAACGTGTTGATATAAAGAAAAATACTATCAACAACTATGAAAACGGCAATACTGAGCCAAACTTGACAAACTTGATTCAGTTGTCCAATTTTTTTGGATGCAGTATTGATGAAATGATCAAAAACGACCTGTCCAAGAAGCTTGGAAGCGTCGCACAGGGATCATCTTTTCAAAAAAAGCATGTGGGTAAGCCCTCAATTGTGACGGTTGATACAACAGAAAATAGCATTGTACCGATCCTTGACATTAAAGTTGCCGCTGGCTCTCCAACTATTTTGGACGAACCAGATTACTACAAAGAGCTTCCAGTAATAAGCTTTCCCAATTATTTTTTCCGTGGTGCATTAGCTAGCATCCAGGTTCGAGGAGAAAGTATGACGCCAACAATTAAACAAGGTGACTATGTTGTTGGCAAGGAAATAGAACAACTCCTTGATCTGAGAAATGGAGAGGTTTATATCATTGTCCATCAACAAGACCAGCGAGTACAATTCACAGTCAAAAGATGTTTTTATCATCATGGCGATGATAAACTATTGCTAGTTTCAGATAATAGCGATTATCCAAATGACAGTTTAGATATACAGTCGATCCTTAAATTATATCACGCTGAAGCTTGCCTAACTACCCAGCTCTATCGGCAAGAACCATCAATGCGAGGCCATCTTGAACGTATTGAACGCCGTATTGATCGACTTGAAAAAGTTGGATTTTCCGAAAACACCCCACACACCTAAATACACACCTATTGACACACCTAATTTCAAATGTAAAAATTAGGTGTGTATTTTAATCTTAAAACCATCCTAATGCTATGCTAAATCAATCTTCAATCTCTCGGTCATCCTGGTTTAAGACTGGGTTCGCGTTATTAGCTTTCTTTGCCATAGTAGCATTCCTAGCACGGCCTAGCACATCAAGTCCACCAGTACAAAACAACACCACACGTAGTATTATTGGAGAAACAGGAGCTATCAAACTAAGCTGTTATGGAGGCAGAACCGAAGCGTATCTATTAGATGCAACAGAAGCCCAACAAACTAAAAATGAGCTTAATCGGGTAGGGTTATTGAAAGAGGGAAAGATTATTCCACTCACAAAAGACACCAAAGCTCTGATTTTAGAGAAAAGCGACTTTTTATACAAAATAAGCCTTCTGGATGGCCCCTTTAGAGGTCAGAACGTTTATATCCACCAAGATGACATTACAATCTAAGATGATCCGACTAGCACTTAAGCCATGAAAACACTCTACACCTTGACCTTCTCGTTACTTATCTTATTCATTTACAACACAAAAGGCCAATCCATTACACAATCTGTACAAGACGCTATACAGACAACAAGGACCCTAAATCAGACAAAAAAGGAGATTACAGGCCAGACCCAACGGGAAAGAGAAGTCAAGCAAAAAGAAACCCAGGAAAGGGAGGATATGAAACTCAAGCTATCCGAACTAAAGGGCAGCTACTACGATTTAGACCACCGAATCGAATTGGTCGAGAACGTTAATAAGCAGATAGACGATGAGAACGACCGCCTTTACAAACGCATTTATGCTTTAGAGCAGGAAACTGACCGATTAAAGGCCGAAAACGAGTCCTACAGGCGATCATTTAGCGAATTGGTAGAACGGATCAATCGACTAGAAATTACGTCAACTCAGCCCTCGCAACCCACCCAATCGGAGCCATCTGGAGTATATAGCGTCATTTCAACCCCTAAAAGCAGTAGCCATCGCACATACACCCCAAAATCGTCCCAATACTACATTCGTGGCCCTCGTGGTGGATGCTACTACCTAACTGCCAGCGGTCGAAAACAATACGTGGATAGAAGCTTATGCAACTAGAAATTGAAAAGCCTTACAGGATAAACTTGTAAGGCTTTTCAATTTCCCAACTACTTTTTAGCCTGGTTTTGCCAGATAGTTCAACACTCGATCAAGCCTTTTTCAAATTTTTACATTTGGTGATTTCGGCCAAAATATATAACTACTTGATTATCAGCTTTCGGCCAAAATATAAAGAAAGCCTTCTTTTACATTTAGAACTACCCCTTATAGTTTACCATTCAGCAATACGTCTGTTCAGAAACGGACAAACGTTGTACGGTTTCGGACAGAATTTATCTGCCAAACGGCCCAATCTGGCCAATTTAGGCGGGTTAGAGGCCATGGCACAGTAGTTGACCCTGTTAGCGTAGCTAACAAATCCCGAACCATCAATGGTCCTGCCATTTAAAAGCCAGCATACGGCGATAAGCAACATTTTGCGACCTGGGCTGTCTTTGTGGGGTAAAGTGTGTGGGTGCCCCCTACACAAGCCTTCGCTCCTAAACCCTTAGCCCTATGCTCCGCAATTATTTAAAAATTGCCTTACGAAATCTATCTAAAAACAAGGCTTACTCAGCAATCAATATCATCGGTCTGGCGGTTGGCATGGCCATTGCGATGTTGATTGGTCTATGGATTTACGATGAACTGTCGTTCAATAAATTCCATAAGAATTACGATCGTCTGGCTCAACTCTATGTTAATCAAACCTTTAACGGCACTACTGGTAGTAGCCGGGCGGTTTCGCTCCCATCGGCCAATACGATCAAAAACAACTATAAAGCTGACTTCACTGCCGTAGCCCTGGCTTCGTGGAACTTTGGCCATCTGTTAGTCAACGGCGACCGGAAGATCAATAAGGAAGGGATGTATGCCGAGCCGGAGCTACCGAAGATGCTCTCGCTCACCATGCTCAAAGGCGACTATGCCACGGCGTTAAAAGAACCTTCTTCCATTTTACTTTCCGCATCAACGGCCGAGGCTCTGTTTGGCAGTGCCAATCCACTTGGCAAAATCGTTAAAGTGGATGCCAAACGCAATATGAAGGTGACGGGCGTTTTTGAAGACCTCCCCTTCAACTCCAACTTTTATGAAGTCAATTACTACCTACCCTGGAGCGCCTACCTGGCCGACGAATCCTGGGTAAAAGAATCGCTGCAACAGTGGGGAAATCACTCATTTCAGTGCTACGCCCAAATTGCCGACCGCGCCGATATGAACAAGGTGTCGGCTAAAATCCGGGATGTAGAGAAAAAACACGCTTCGGAAGGTGAAAAGCCAGAATATTTTCTGCACCCCATGAGCCAATGGCACCTATATTCCGATTTTAAAGAGGGCAAAAACGTAGGTGGTGGTATTCAGTTTGTCTGGCTGTTCAGCCTGATCGGTGTGTTCGTGTTGCTGCTGGCCTGTATCAATTTCATGAATCTGAGCACCGCCCGGAGCGAGAAACGGGCCAAAGAAGTGGGCATTCGGAAAGCGGTAGGCTCGCTTCGTCAGCAACTGATTTTCCAGTTTCTGAGCGAATCGATGCTGGTCGTTTTCTTTGCGCTACTCATCGCTCTGATTATTGTTCTGATCGCGATCCCCTCGTTCAATGACCTATCGGGCAAGAAGGTCAGTATTCCCTTTGCCAATCCCATTTTCTGGTTACTGCTGATCAGTTTTTCACTCATTACGGGCTTCCTATCAGGCAGTTATCCAGCTTTGTATCTATCGTCGTTCAATCCACTGAGTGTACTGAAAGGTACATTCCGGGTGGGTCGCTGGGCGGCACTTCCACGCAAAGTGCTGGTTGTGGTTCAGTTTACGGTATCCATCACCCTTATCATCGGTACGCTTATTGTATTCCGGCAGATTCAGCACGCCAAAAACCGGCCTGTGGGTTATGATCGGTCCAATCTGCTGCAAACATCCCTCAGTCCGGGTACGTATGGGAAATATGACCCTTTACGGGACGACATGCTCAAGACGGGTGTCGTGTATGAAATGAGCCAATCGTCGAGCCCCACCACGGGCGTGTGGTCCAATCAAATTGGGTTCGACTGGGAAGGTAAAGATCCAAAATCATTACCCCTGTTCGGTATCGTGGCCTGTACGCATCACTTCGGCAAAAGCATTGGCTGGCAGATTCTGGAAGGCCGCGACTTCTCCAAAGACTTTTCGACGGATAGCTCAGCGTTTATCCTGAATGAAGCTGCTGTTAAACTGACTGGATTGAAAAACATCGTTGGGAAAACCATTCGCTATAACGGAAAGCCCATGCAGGTAATCGGTGTGGTAAAGAATATGGTGATGGAGTCGCCTTATGAGCCTATCAAACCTACCATTTTCCTGATCAATTACGGCTGGGCGAATGTGCTTACGCTCAAGCTCAAACCGAATGTGCCTGTCGACGATGCGATTAAGCAGGTCAAAGCGGTATTTAAAAAATACGACCCCGACACCCCGTTCGATTTTAAATTCACCGACGAAGAGTACGATGCCAAGTTCAGGACCGAAGAACGAGTGGGCAAACTGGCGCGGGTCTTTGCCGTATTAGCCATTTTCATCAGTTGCCTCGGTCTGTTTGGACTGGCTTCGTTCGTGGCGGAGCAACGTATCAAAGAAATTGGTGTTCGGAAGGTACTGGGCGCATCGGTTTTCAGCCTGTGGGGGCTGCTTTCCAAAGACTTTGTCCGGCTGGTCGCCATTTCGTTCCTGATTGCCACGCCCATCGCCTGGTATTTTCTGGACGACTGGCTCCAGCAGTACGATTACCGGACATCTATTTCCTGGGCCGTTTTCGCCTTGTCTGGTCTAGGAGCCACCATGATTACCCTAATGACCGTCAGTTATCAGGCCATTCGGGCCGCCTTAATGAACCCTGTAAAATCGTTACGAACGGAATAATTATAGAGACGCAACACCTTGCGTCTCCTGACCGGATGGCTCTTTAACCGGATGGTTTTGGCTGACACTAGGTGTTGCTGACGCATAGGAGACGCAAGGTATTGCGTCTCTACCACAACCCTCACACTCTATGCTACGCAACTACATCAAAATCGCCTGGAGAAACATCTGGAAAAACAAGACGTTCTCTTTCATCAACATTCTTGGACTGGCTTTAGGCATGGCCTGTAGCCTGCTCATCATGATCTGGGTGCAGGATGAACGCCATATGGATCACTTCCATAAGAACGACGCCCGGCTATATCGGGTGATGGAAAATCAGCACTACGTAGGCGTTATCAATACCTTCCCGTCGACACCGGGGATTCTGGCCGAAAACATCGTAAAAGATATTCCTGAAATTCAGATGGCAAGCCAGATGCTTTGGGAAGAGCAAACGCTGTTTACGGTAGGCAATACGTTCGAAAAAGAAAAAGGGCGTTCGGTGCAGGGCGATTTCCTGACGATGTTTTCGTTTCCGCTCAAGGAAGGCGACCCCAAAACGGCTCTCAAACGACCCGATGGCCTGGTCATTAGCCAGAAACTCGCCGACAAATATTTTAAGGGACAGAACCCGATGGGCAAAATCATTCGGGTCGATAATACCGACGACCTGATGGTAACGGGGATTCTAGCCGATATTCCCGAAAATTCGTCGCTGAAATTCGATTACCTCAAAAGCTTCGATCATTGGCTGAAAAACAACAAATGGGCGAAAGAATGGGGCAATAATGGTCCGCGTTGCTACGTGATGCTGGCCAACAATGCGTCGGTTGATAAAGTCAATGCCAAGATCAAAAATTACATCAAGAGTAAAAATAAAGACAGCAACGTAGAACTGTTTTTGCAGAACTACGGCGATTCGTACCTGTTCTCGAATTGGGAAGGCGGGGTGCAGAATGGTGGCCGGATCGAGTACGTACGCATCTTCTCGATTGTTGCCATTTTCATTCTGGCGATTGCCTGTATTAATTTCATGAACCTGGCTACGGCCCGTTCGGTCAAACGGTCGAAAGAAGTAGGGGTTCGGAAGGTAGTGGGTGCCTATAAAGCCAGTCTGATCGGGCAGTTTCTGGGCGAGTCTATGCTCATTACTATGCTCTCGCTGGTGTTTTCGGTCCTGATTGTGCTGCTGATCCTGCCTGTTTTCAATGAACTAACCAGTAAAAAGCTCTCGCTTGACTTTTCCGATCCTACTTTCCTGCTCCTGTTGCTTGGCTTATCGGTCGTAACGGGGCTTGTGTCGGGAAGTTATCCGGCCCTGTTTATGTCGGCGCTCAATCCGGTGGTTATTCTCAAAGGCTCGCTGAAGTTTAAATCGAGTGCCACGTACTTCCGAAAAGGCCTGGTCGTATTGCAGTTTGGCCTGTCGATCATGCTAATTCTGGGTACATTGGTCGTTTACCGTCAGATCAACTACATCCAGACGAAAAACCTGGGTTACGATCGTGAAAACCTGCTGTATATGGCTCTGGAGGGCGACCTGCAACGCAATTTCCCGTCGTTCCGGCAGGAACTGGAGCATCAGCCGGGCATCAAGTCGGTCACCTGTGCTCAGTCGGACCCGCTCGAAGTGGGCAGCTCTACCCAGGGAGTACGCTGGCCCGGAAAAGATACGACCCAACTTATGCTGTTCAGTCAGAACGCTGTTTCGTACGACTACATTAAAACGATGGGTATTAAATTACTCGACGGCCGCGATTTTTCGAAAGACTTCACCACCGACACTAGCAACTACATCATCAACGAAGCCTCAGCCCGAAAAATCGGCTATAAAAATCCAGTCGGCAAAGAATTAACAATGTGGGGCCGGAAAGGGAAAATCATTGGCCTGATGAAAGATTTCCATTACAATTCGCTCCATAGTGCCATCGAGCCACTGATTTTACACCTGCAGCGCGGCAACGATACCACCCGAAACTGGGGAACCATTCTGGTACGTACGCAGCCCAACGAAACCAAACAGGCTATCGCCAGCATGGAAACGCTGCATAAGAAGTTCAACCCACACTTTCCGTTCAAATACCTGTTTACCGATCAGGAATTTGGCAACCTGTATAAAGCCGAAAACACGGTCAGTAAACTGGCTAGTTATTTTGCCTTTCTGGCGATTTTCATTTCCTGCCTGGGTCTGTTTGGTTTGGCTGCGTTCACGGCAGAGCAACGCACAAAAGAAATTGGTATTCGGAAAGTACTGGGAGCCAGTATTCCCAATCTGGTTGGTATGCTATCGAAAGAGTTTATGCTCCTGGTGCTGCTGGCTGCATTCATTGCTTTCCCGCTGGGCTGGTATTTCCTCAATGGCTGGCTGGAAAAGTACGCCTACCGGATCGAACTGGCCTGGTGGTATTTCCTGGTGGCCTTGGTTGGTGCCATGCTCATTGCGCTGATAACGGTCAGTTTTCAGAGCATCAAAGCCGCCTTATTGAATCCGGTCAAATCGTTGAAAACGGAATAACCTGTAGAGACGCGATCCCTCGCGTCTCATGGGCGTCAGCAATAAACCATCCGGAAAGGAGACGCGAGGGATCGCGTCTCTACAATGGTCATAAAGGTAGTGAGCCACGCTGCCTTCAATTATTTTGTTCTGCCCACTAAAAATTCAGTTTTATTGCCCTATGTTCGTTGCCAATCCCACGACTTCGTTTTTGGACTATGAGGCAACTTATCGCCGTTTGTAGTATACTCTATTTTTTTAGTTCATGCACGACTAAACAGCAGACTGACCAAACGGAATTTCATGACTTAGCTGTTTCCGGGCTTTCTGGTAAACAACTGGCGGTAGCCCACTGTAGCCGTTGCCATGCATTTGTAAGTCCTGATGTATTGGCCAAAGCAAACTGGCGGGATGTGCTCCCCGCTATGGGCCATCGGATGGGTATCTACAGCGGAGGTACCAGACCCGACAGTTTGTTTGACGCGGGCGAAAGTGGCGAAACGGTTCGCGAGGCTGCTATTTTCCCGGAAAAGCCTACGCTGGCCAAAGACGATTGGCGAAAGATAGAACGCTATTATCTCGACAGCGCCCCTGATACCATCCTGCCTCCCATTCGCAAAACGCCCATTCGGATGGGACTGAAGCATTTCAGGTATAGAGAAGCTTCGTTCGCAAATCGGCCTGCTCTGACGTCAATGGTCAAGATACTTCCCGATCATCGGGGAATCGTTTTCGGAGATGGCAAGCCCAGGCGTAACAACCTGACGTTTCTAACTCCCGAATTGACGGAACGGTATAGTATGCGGTTGGCCACAACCCCGATTCAGTTTGACGAAAAAGCCAATGAGCTATACCTGACCACCATTGGGAAAGGTGTTTTCCCGACCGATGCCGCCAACGGATCGTTGACACGCTTGCAGAAAAATAGATCGGAGCCGGGCTATCAATCCGAAACGGTTGCCATTCCTCACTTACGTCGACCCGTGTTTATGGCATACGGTGATTTGACTAAAGACGGATTCGAGGATGTAGTAGCCTGTGAGTTTGGTAACCAGACCGGCCAACTGGCGTGGTACGAAAACGATAAAAAAGGCGGGTACACAAAACGCGTTTTACGAGAAAAGCCCGGTGCCATCACCGCCATTATTAAGGATGCTAATCGGGATGGATTACCAGATATTTATGTGCTGATGGCGCAGGGTGACGAAGGTATTTTTCTGTACGAAAACCAGGGAGGAGGTACATTCAAAGAAAAACGATTGCTCACTTTCCTGCCCCTCAATGGATCTCAACAGATTGAACTGGCCGATTTTAACAAAGATGGATTTGACGACATCGTCTATGTTTGTGGCGACAACGCCGACAAAACCCCAATCTTAAAGAAGTACCACGGTATCTACATTTTTCTGAATGACGGAAAAGCCAATTTTACCCAATCGTATTTCTACCAACTGAATGGCGCCTATAAGGCCATGGTACGAGATTATGACTTAGATGGCGATCTGGATATAGCGGCTATATCGTTTTTCCCAGACTACCTTCGCTACCCAACAGAAAGCTTTATCTACCTGGAAAATAAGGGAAAGTTAACCTTCGTCGATTATTCGTTTCCGGAGGCCACCCGAGGAAGATGGGTCGTCATGGATGCGGGCGACATGGATGCCGACGGTGATATTGATCTGGTTCTGGGCTCGTTTGTTTATTTTATCCCGCAGGGCGATACGACCGGATTAGGTAAAAAGTGGCTTTCAGAGGGGCCTTCGGTCATCGTTCTGGAAAATACAATCCGGTAGACTCTTACGTCTAAAGCTCGGTTGTATTATACCGACTCTTCTATGCACTTTCAACCAACTTACCATCCTGCTCCTGAATGATTTCCTTATCGATGAGCCGGGTGAGGTAATTCTCAATGCTCCAGTCGCCTAAACCATAAATCCGATCCGTCGACAACCATTCACCTACAATCTGGCGGGGCGTTTTAGGCGCTGCCTGAACCAGATTCAGCAATTGGTTTTCGATAGTCGACAGGCCATTTGCCCCTACCTGTAAACGATTCAGATGGGCCTGTAAGGCTTCGCGCAGGAACCGCAATCGGCCAAAACCTCCCGACATTACCTGGTTCAGAGCCACCACATCCGAGGCAGCATAGGCAGCCCACACATGAGCCGCCAACTCCAATTCAAAGCCGGTCAAGGGTTCGGCCTGCGGATACAGCGAAGCCAGTTGAGCAGCCGTTAGTTGACCGAGTCCTTTAAAATCGGGAACACCGTCGAACTGATTGATGGAGACTTGTTTCAATACAGTATTACCCAGTTCGATGCGCGAAAAACGAGCCAGTAAAAAGGCTAGATTAATCTGGCAAAATAAATCGTGTTCAAACCAGAGGATAATCTGATCGTAGGTGCCGGGCTGATAGATTCGGTCAAATTCGGCAACCACTTTCTGCTGATACGTATCTGCTTCATCTGGCCGATCGCCAAACTCGGTACGTAGCCAGTTCTCGCGCAATTGCCATAAGGCAGCATCCGGTTGCATGGCGTCCAGCAATGGCCCTTCAGACAACATTTCGCGCCATATGGCTACCTCGCCGGGCAATCCAGCTTCTGCAAACGAATAGGCCGTAGCATCGCCGTTCAATACGTGTAAGATTTTTTTCATTAGTCTATGTTGTTCTTATTATCTATCTGAAGCTGTTTAAACGTTTACAAATTGAGTCCAAACAGGTGCGTTTTTGTCATGCTGAGGAACGAAGCATCTTCGATAGCTGGAGTTATAGCGCCACAAAAGATGCTTTGTTCCTCAGCATGACAAAATAACCCAACTTCTGACCTGAGCAGGAAAGTTTAAACAGTTCCTATGTTAAAGATAGCTTTCTGCACGAAAAAATCCCTACGAATGAGCCCTTAAACGGGCAAATAAACCCAGAACGTAGCTCCTTCACCGGGAGAGCTGGTTGCCGTAATACCGCCCCCATGCGCTTCTGCTACGCGCTGGCAAATAGCCAGCCCTAAACCTGTACCGGCATATTCGTTCTTACCATGCAGGCGCTGAAAAACCTGAAAAATACGATCTACATACTGAACGTCGAACCCTATCCCTTTATCACGCACACTGACCTCATGAAACAGCGTAGCAAGGTTGGTCGGCTTAACGGATTGGGGGAGTTCATTTCGTGGCCGCAGGTCGCTTTTTATCTCCACAAATGGGCGATGGCCAGGTTTGTTAAACTTTAGGGCATTGGCAATTAGATTCTGAAAAAGCTGCTCCAATTGCGAACTATCCCCGTTCACCATCGGTAGAGTATTCACGACAATCTCGGCATTCTGCTGGCTAATGGTCCAGTCGAGTGTCGTCAATACATCGGCTAGTACGTCAGCCAGAGAAATTAATCGAAAATCCTGGGGACTTATTGGCGTTCGTGAATAAGTCAGTAGATCCTTAATCAGGATCGACATGCGAGCCCCTGCCAGGTTTATACGCTGGAGATAATCGCTGCCGGTCTCGGTCAGTTGCCCATCCAATTGATTTTCCAACAACGTGCTGAACGACTGAATTTTACGCAGCGGCTCCTGAAGGTCGTGGCTGGCAATGTAAGCGAACTGCTTCAAATTTTCATTCGAGCGATTCAATTCGTCAACCTTTGCTTCAAGCTGGAGTTGCAGTTGCCTCAACCGAGTGAAATCGGTAAAGTGAATAACGACCTCGTCGTCCAGCTTGAACGTACTCATCAGATTATACAGGTCAAGCCCATCTTTATCATAATGGATTTCAAACGTAAGCGGCTGACCTGTTTTGTAAGTTTCGACAGGATTGGTAAAACTCACCGTTTCGAAATAGCCCGGAAACACTTCTCCTACCCGTTTGCCCTGCAACTGGTCGGGGGTAGTATTCGCATAGGCGGCATAGGCCTGGTTGGTGAATCGAAAACGAAAATCCACGATTTCACCATTCTCAACAATCGGTTGCAGAACCTGCAACGGTTCTTTCAATAAATTGATGATGGTTTGCAGATACTCATTGGCCTGCGCCACTTCCACCAATTGCACTTCGTGCGTAACATCTTCAACCGAATGAATAATGTAGGCTAACTCACCATCAGGCCCTAAAACGGGTTTATTGACTGGTCGCCAGGCACGCCCTTCCAGTACACCCGTATGCGCATTAAGCCACTGGTGGCGCTGATCGGCCATCGCGTGAACCTGTCTGGTTTGCAACACTTGCCATAACGATTGCCGAAGCTGATCAGCAATGCCATCATTATGCCCGTCACTGAAGAACGAATCAAATACTCCACGCCCAATCAGAGATTCCCGCTGCAGGTCAAGTGCGGCCAGGTAATCGTCCGATACAGCCAGAATCGTGAAGATCGGTGCGTCTGGCTTAAGTACCAGATGCTTACCAGGCATCGCATTAAGAAGAAAAACAGGGATGGATTGTCCATCCGGGTCATTTGCAGAAAAAGGCATCATCAAGAACCATCCTGGTGGGTTTTAATGATCGTTAATCATTAGCGGGTACGGCAGGAGCGAATCAAAAAAATATTGAGAACACCTATTACCGAGCTAAAATTATAGGCAAAATAGTTATTTACCTAAATCATATGTACAAAATGCCATCGACTGTAATTTGAAAGGGCGCCAGAAAAGCCATCCTATGCCTATTGTTATTGCGAAAAGTCTATAGACTTCTTATCAGCCTTCGTTGCTACGTGCTGAATTCGTACCTTGCAGAAAAATTAAGCCTAGATAGTACGTACACGATTCGCTCATGAAAACCAACCGTTTTTTAGTTCTTTCAGCCGCTACTCTGCTGACCGTAAGCTCCATTAACACCACTTTCGCCCAGTTAAAAATCCCAGCGGCCAGCCCCTCGCAAACGACCAAACAGAGCTTTGCCCTCGGTGAAATCACCCTTGAGTACTCAAGACCTGCTACCAAAGGACGGGCCATTTTCGGCGATCTGGTTCCTTTCGACAAAGTATGGCGGACGGGAGCCAATGCAACCACCAAAATCACGTTTTCGAACGACGTAAAAGTGGGAGGGAAAGAGGTCAAAGCCGGTACATACGGTTTATTCACGATTCCCGGTAAGTCGAGCTGGCAGGTGATGCTATCGAAAGATTTGAACCTAGGGGCCAACGTTGCCGATTATAAAGTAGCCAATGAGGTGGCACGGGTTGAAGTAAAACCGACAACCTTGCCGTTCAAAGTAGAGACGTTTACAATCAATATCGCCGATATTCTACCCAGCTCGGCAACGCTGGAAATCATGTGGGATAAAACTCGCGTGGCCGTACCCCTCACTGCCGACATCGACCAAACGATTACTCAAAATATAAAGGCGTCGATGGCCTCTGAAAAACCCGCGTATTTTGAAGCAGCCAGTTACTATTATGAAACCAACCGGGACTTGCCTCAGGCGTTGGCCTGGGTTACCAAAGCAACGGAGCAAAATCCGAACGCATTCTGGATCATGCTGCTGAAAGCCCGCATCGAGTTAAAAATGAACGAGAAGAAAAACGCTATTGCCAGCGCCCAGAAGACGGTTGAATTGGCCACTGCTGCTAAAAATGGCGACTATGTTAAAATGGCAAACGACCTGATTGCCAGCGCCCAGAAATAAGTACTCCCACATTGTTCATACTCAACGGCAGACCGAAGTTTTCGGTCTGCCGTTGATTTTTAGCCCTATCCGGTCCGGTTGTCGCGGTCGAGACAGCGGTACTGGATGGCTTCGGCCAGGTTATTCCGTCCATATCATAAAAACCACCCAGCAAAGGGTCACCAGTACCATCAGGAGTACCGTCCAGAAAGATGGGAGTAGACGTTTTAAGCGCATAGAGTAATAGAATGTAATTAATACGACCAGGCAGTCGGATTCAACGGAATTACCGACTGTACGGGGAGTCAATTGATGCGCATTGAAGCATCTTGATTTTAAGACGGGCTTAGGCTGTTAATGGCTCATGAGTAGAACGCTAACATGCGAAAAACTACCCTTTACGAGTAAGTTACGCATATATAAATGCGGTTTTCCGTATAGAAAGCGTCAGGCTCTCAGACACAGGAAAGTGTACCGATGTAGGATGGCTGTAGTAGCGAGACTGGCCTTTGAGTTTGTCAACTCTATTCCAAGAACAGGTATAGGCTGAATACATCTGTAAGAATACAAAACTCTTATCCAGCCCAACTCTCGCGGTCAAGGCTGCGGTACTGGATAGCTTCGGCCAAATGTTCGATTTTGATTTCCTCACTACCCGCCAGATCGGCAATGGTGCGTGACACCTTCAGGATACGATCGTAGGCCCGGGCCGACAGTCCCAATCGTTCCATAGCGGTTTTGAGTAATATCCGCCCGGCATCGCTGATCAAACACACTTCCTTAACCATCTGCGAAGGCATCATGGCATTGGAATAAATACCCGTATTTTGCTCGAAACGAGTCGTTTGAAGCGCCCGCGCCCGAATGACCCGTTCCCGAATCACTTCGCTGGACTCGGCAGGTCGATTGGCGGTCATCTGATCGAACGAAACAGGCGTCACTTCAACGTGCAGGTCGATCCGGTCGAGTAACGGACCACTGATTTTAGCCAGGTACTTCTGGACCACGCCCGGTGCACAAACACACTCTTTATCTGGATGATTGTAATACCCGCAGGGGCAGGGATTCATACTGGCAATGAGCATAAAACTAGCCGGAAACTCTACCGCCCATTTAGCCCGTGAAATGCTTACTTTCCGATCTTCGAGCGGCTGCCGCATCACTTCCAGCGCCGACCGTTTAAATTCGGGCAACTCATCCAGAAACAGGACTCCATTGTGCGCTAGTGAAATCTCACCGGGCTGCGGAAAACTACCACCGCCTACCAATGCGGCATCAGAGATTGTGTGGTGTGGAGCACGGTAAGGTCGGGTTGCAATCAGATTCGCCTTTGCCCCCAGCTTACCAGCCACCGAATGAATCTTGGTTGTTTCCAGAGCTTCCTGCAACGTAAGCGGTGGGAGTATGGTTGGCAAACGCTTCGCCAGCATGGTTTTACCGGCTCCGGGAGGACCAATCATAATGACGTTATGCCCACCAGCAGCCGCAATTTCGAGCGCCCGTTTGATATTCTCCTGACCCTGTACATGCGAAAAATCTACGTCATAAGCATTTGCCTGAGTCATAAACAGATCGCGGGTGTCGCTTACTAAAGGGGCAATGTCTTTTTTGCCGTCAAAAAATTCAACAGCATCCTGCATAGTCGACACGCCAATGACATCCAGATTATTGACAATAGCGGCTTCCTGAGCATTCTCCACGGGTAAAACAAAGCCTTTATAACCCCGTTTTCGGGCTTCGATCGCAATGGGTAATACGCCTTTAATGGGCCGCAGCGAACCGTCGAGAGCTAGTTCGCCCATAATGACGTATTCTTCCAGGCTACGCTGAACGGTTATCTGTTCCGATGCCTGTAACACGCAAAGCGCTATTGGCAAATCGTAGGCTGACCCCTCTTTCCGAATATCGGCTGGTGCCAGGTTGACAACCACTTTCTGCCGGGGCATTCGATAGCCAAAAAACTTCAGCGACGCTTCCACGCGCTGCTCACTTTCTTTAACGGCACTATCGGGCAGGCCCACTAAATGAAAATGCAATCCCTGGGCAACAACAACTTCAATCGTAATCAGGCTGGCATTGACGCCATAAACAGCCGCTCCAAACGTTTTGGCTAACATACTGGGGAATAAGTAAACGAATCAGGTCTATTTGTCTCAAAACTACACCCTCTTGAGCCAATAAAAAAGAAAGGAGAGGTTTAATGTATTTCAGGCTCACCCCTGGCAAAATAAACTGATTTCTGAAGGGCAAATCAATCGGTTCGGCTTATCTTCGTACAGGGCAAATCAAGCACCGTAATTCGTACCCAATTACTCAGTATGTCTTTATTTATTACCTCGCTGAATTCGGGGAGCAATGGAAACTGTTATTATGTTGGCAATGAGCAGGAAGCCGTCCTGATCGACGCCGGTATCTCGTGCCGACAAACCGAAACCCGTATGCAGCAACTGGGTTTGTCGCTTCGAACGGTCAAAGCCATTTTTGTATCGCACGAGCATTCCGACCACATTATCGGCATTCCGCAACTGGCCCGAAAATACCAGCTCCCGGTTTTTATTACGCCCCACACGCTACGTCACGCCCGGCTACCCGAAAAACTGTTTCCCATTCGCCCTCTACGGGCTTATGAACCGATACAAATTGGCGACCTGAGCATTACCGCATTCCCGAAATTGCATGATGCCAGCGATCCGCATAGTTTTCTCGTCAGTTTTCAGGGTACCAACGTTGGTGTTTTTACCGACATCGGGGAGCCGTGCGAGCACGTTATTCATCATTTCCGGCAATGCCATGCCGCCTTTCTGGAGGCCAACTACGACGACGATATGCTGGAAAAAGGCCGGTATCCCTACCACCTGAAACGTCGGATTCGGAGCGAAAAGGGGCACTTATCTAACCAGCAGGCATTAGACCTTTTCCTGGCGCATAAGCCATCGTACATGAGTCACGTGCTTCTATCGCACCTCTCAAAAGATAACAACTCCCCACAACTGACCCGCGACCTGTTTACTCCGCACCTCAACGGCACCGAGCTGATTGTAGCCTCGCGTTCCGAAGCGACACCGATTTTCAGGATTAAAGCGGAGGTAGAAAACTCAGTAAGCGTTTAAGCTGTGCTTTCGTAGACACGGGGCATTTATAAGATAAGGCATTTGGCTGATCCCTTAATCGTCATCATCGCCTTCTTCCTCGTCGCCATCCATGCCTTTGCCCAGGCGAACGAATGCCCCACGACGAGGAGCAGGCATGACACTCTTCGGTCCACGGACTGTTTGCCAGACAATTTCGCTGAAGATGAGATCGTCGATATCGTCGGGATGGGTCAGGTTGAATTGCTGAGACCGCTTCGAGTTGTAATTAACCGCTACGTTTTTCTCGTTCAGATCGATGCCCGCTTCGCGTGATTTGAAGGGTGTAGCATCCACTTTTTTCGAGAAGCACCGCCACATGGGTGTAGCTGCCGCATCGTACTGACTCATGGGTTTCAGGCCTAAAATCAGTTCGATAGTTCGTAGCATCCCCGAGGTCGAATACATGGTATGGTCGACAAACCCTCGTTTAACAAACCCTCCAGCCACGAACGCAATGGATCGGTGGGCATCTACGTGATCAGGACCATTCTGTGCGTCATCTTCCAGGATAAAAACAACCGATTCATTCCAGATGGGGCTTTTCGAGAGATGCTCCACCAGTCGACCAACGGCCAGATCGTTGTCGGCTACAGCGGCATCGGGCGTGGGTAATCCGACGCGAGCCCCCGACGTATGATCGTTACCCATACGAATGGTGCTCAGCCGGGGAAGGTTGCCAGTTGCCACCAGCTTATCGAACTCGTTCTCCCAGGCCTCTTCCCGTTTTATGTCCAGATATCCCAGGTCGAACCCTTTAAAATCGGGGCAGTAATGTCCCTGCAATACCTTATCTTTCGGTTTTTCATCGGTAAACCAGCCGTAGCTTCGGTACGAAATTCCGGCCCGCTCGCAGTGATTCCAGATGAAGCCGTCGCGCGGGTAGGCAATTTCTTTCTGTCCTTCGTAATCGTAAGTACCGCCCCTACCGCCATAGCTCGTCACCCAGTTTTTTTCGACGTAATCGTTCGCATACGCTGCGGACGACCAGTTATGTCCATCGGCACTGACCTCAGCATCGACGTAGAAATTATCAAGCAGCACAAACTCTTTCGCCAGGGCATGTTGGTTTGGAGTTACTTTCTGCGGGAACAGGCACAGACTGGCGTCGCCGTTTCCTTCCGCCATATCACCCAGAATCTGGTCGTAGGTCCGATTTTCCTTGATGACATAAAACACATATTTGATCGGAGATTTGTCGCCTACCCGCATCGGAATCGGGTTGCCGGGTTCGCCTTCGGCCTGAAGCTCTTTCCGTTTGGTATAGGGCGTATTGGCATACACCAGTCGCGAGTAAGCCGATAGCAGCCCCGCATCGGGCCTGTCGATGATGGAAAGGGTTCCCTTGAATAGCCCAGCGATGTACTGCACCGGTCCCGGATTGGCCTGTGGATTAGGGCCCACCTGCTGTGGAGTTCGCGTACGAACGGGGTTTGGCCCACGCGGGTTCGCCTGCGATGAAAACCCTTTCCCGTTGGTTACAAAGATTTTTGACCCAATTACTTTAACGGCCGTCGGATACCAGCCCGTTGGAATAAATCCGCTGGACTGGCTGTGCCCTTTTCGGGTTACATCGAAAACTGCCAGACAGTTATTATCCGCATTGGCAATGTACAAGGTATTTTCGTCGTCGCTCAGGGCGAGTCCGTTCGGCGTAGTGCCTACGGGTGCATTGGGAAAAAGCGATGCAGTGAGGGTTTCGATGACCTGCCGTTTTGCCACATCAAGCAGGGCGACAGTGTTATCGTTCCCATTGGCCACAAACAAGTACTTCCCATCGCGGGTCAGCAACAGGTCGTTCGGATTTTTGTTGGTCGCGATCTCAGCGGTTACGGCCTGGGTGGCGGTGTTAATAACCAGCACTTTTGCCCCTCCCCATACTGACACAAACAGTTCCGTTTTATCGGGCGAGAGCAGGCAGGTGTACGCAGCCGCTCCCAGATTCAATTTCTGAACGGTTTTCCGGGCTTTTGTATCGACAATATAGAGTGAGCTATCCTCTTTCGTGACAACGTACAGCCGGTTTTTAGCGGCATCGACACACAGTCCTGCCGGAGAAATTTTCACCGGCCACGGCTTGCCCAAACTGATCGGTTCATCGGCTTGCAGATCGCCGTTGTTGAGTTTATACACCAGAATTTTATTGTCATTCCCACCCGATGCATAGATCCATTTTTCATCATCGCTGAAGGCCAGTCCGAGGTAGGCTTTCCCGACTTTAGCGGTATCGATAATTTGCTCGGTTTGGGCATCGATCAGGGTAATACTCTGCGTACTCTGCCCATTGTTGGTAACGGCCAGGTATTTCTTCGATGGCGATACAACCAGGTTAAGCGGCAGATCGTCGAGTTTGAGGCTGCGACCCGGTGGGGTCAACGCCCAGCCATTGGGCAGCTTCACCCGCGTAGCCGCTAGTTTTTGGTAGGCTTCGGCCTCGTCTGAGGACGAAACATTTCGTCGGCAGCTACCAGCCAGCAGGAGAGCCAGCAGCACACCGAGACTGTAAATAATACCAGAACGATTAACCATGATTGACATATTTAGGGCGTGATCAAATCTAAGGAGTTGGCTCAAGTCAGCAGTTTACCTACCTCGCTGGGCGGGTTCTTAAACCCTCCCTCACACAGGATTCTCAAGATTGCAAGATTGATATGGTGCAAAATTCATCCTGCAAATCTTGTGGATACTGTTAGAAAATTAAAATCTAATCGTCGTCATCTTCCTCCTCGGCTCCTGCCAGTTCGGCGGGATACCGTTTTTTACCCTTGGCCGCAAACCATAAAATTCGGTTCAGCAGGTCATCGTGTCCACGGTCAATCTGGTAAAACCCATGCTTGATGGACTGGTTGGCAAACCGAAGTGCTGGTCCTTTCAACCCGGTTGGTGATGGGTTCATTTCGGCCAGATTGACCCGGTTAGGCAGAACCTTGTACGCAAATGATCGATCGGGCTGGTCAGTAAAACAGTCGAACATAGGCAGGGCCGTTGCGTCGATCACATTCATGGGCGGCAATCCCAGAATCTGCTCCATCGTTCTGACCATCGATGTCTGGTTGTAATTCGTATGAACGGTTTTCTTCAGGCGGGAATACTGACTGACGATATAGCCTGTTGTTCGGTAAGCCGATACGTGGTCCCAACCCGCCTGAGAATCATCTTCCGTAATGAAAATGACCGTCGATGCGGCAAAGCGGCTGTGCGTAATGGCGTCGACAATCCGGCCCACCGCCAGATCGTTATCAGCTACCATGGCCCTGGGCACCGGAAACGCAGGGTTCAAGCCCGACGTATGGTCGTTGGGCAGCGACATCACCATCAGGTTCGGCAGATCGGCATTGGGGTTCGCTTCAATTTCCTTCAGTTCCTTGATAAACGCATCAGCCCGCATCTGGTCACTGATATTCTCATCGTCGCAACCTGGAAAGTCCATCGACAAATAGGGCCGGATGCGCGAAATGGTCGTGGTATTCGTATAGGAGAATGGCTTGCTCTCCTGACGCATCTGGTAGAGATTTTTCCAGTTATACTGCTTGCTATCGAAATGGCAGGTACAGGCTTCCCCATAGAGCCGAACGGTTTTGCCGTGATCAAGCGCATTATTCCAGATCAGCCCTTTTTTGTCATACACTAATGCATCGTATAAGACGTGGGGATAGCTTCGGAACCAAGCCCGGACGTTCTTCTCGGTATAATCGGTCACCATAGCAGCACTGGCCCAATGGTGGCCCTCCGCCGACGATTTGCCCGATACGTGGTAATTATCCATGAGCAGATAGTCACGGGCAATCCGGTGCTGGTTGGGCGTTACGCTATCACCGAAAATACAGAGATCAGGCATTCCTTTTCCCTCCGGCATGTCGCCCAGTACCTGGTCATACGTCCGGTTTTCTTTAATGATGTAGAGTACATGCTTAAAAACCGATGGCTCACCAATTCGCTCAGGAACGGGCCGAGGGGCCACATTAGGCCGGGGAGCCTGTTCGGTCAGCGAAAGCCGAAACTGAAGACTCTGCTGTTTGACTTTATCTGTGTAGACGTCTAGCTGACTCTCCGTTGGCAGCGGAATGAACGAGATGGAAGCCAGTTGCTTGTGCGAGTTAAAGGCGCTCAGTTCCTTTTTGGTCGGCTTTCCACCCTGATCGACGGGATTCGCAATTCGGGGGCCAATCGCTTCCAGATTCGTTACGTAGATTTCGCCGTTGTTGAGCACCAGCCCGGATGGATACGCCTGCGTCGGAATATACCCTTTAATCTGATGGTTATCTTTACCGTTTGTTGAGGCAGTCTTCCCCAGCGCAACCACACAGACGGCGTTATCCATACCATTGGCCACATACAGCGTCGTTCCCTGCGGATCGATAGCCAGTGCATTGGGCGTGCTGCCGATGTAGCCATTACCCCGGTTGAATAATCCGACAAAAATGGAGTCGGTCACCTGTTGTTTCTGGGCATCAATGACCGACACATGATCGCTATTGCCATTGGCCACGTACAAAAATCGTCCATCGGGGCTGCTAATGATGGCGTTGGGGTGCAGACCGACCGACAACTCCGTTTCGGGTTTACCCTGCTGAAGCTCAATAACCGAAACCGTACCCCGTGCCATCGCTCCCGTTTTTGGATCAACGTAGGCACTCCCCCAGGGAACACCCGCCGTTTCAAAACCATTGGTAGGGTCAGGCACAGGCCCGGCCCAGTTAGTTACGTAGGCTTTCTGCCCGAGCAATGTCAGCCCATAGGGGGCAACACCAGTAGGAGCCGTCCAAATGGTGTGCTGATCCCTAACCCGGATTTTTACGAGCTGATTATTCCCGTTAAGCACCGTATATAGATATAACTCGCCCGACTCTTCCCGCACAGCCACTTCATTCGGTAGAGCAATGGTAGCTGGAGCCAGCGGCTCAAACGGAAACGTCCGAACCAACCGGGCGCGAGAGCCATCCCAAACAGCCTGCACCACATACGAATTGGGCTTGCCGCGTCCACCGGCACCCCAGAAAATATAGGTCGAATCGTGGTGAACGATGGCTTTTATACCCGAAAACGAACTCATACTCCCGCGCAGGTTCGAGGCTTTGGCATACTCCCAGCGCGAAATAAGCTGATGGGCGTTAGCATCAAAAAAAGCCACGCCATACCGATCTTCGACCGCTAACGTTTTGCCATCGGGAAGCAATACAGCATCCAGGCTATGATTTTCCTGGCTCGCATCCCCAAAACTAACCGACTGCCCGGCCGCATCGATAATCCGGTTATAGGGCATCAGGAAAGGCGACTTCAGATTGTAGAGCGTACTATCATCCGTTGCGGTTTTGTAAGCGGATGGTCCGTAGCCAGACGACGGATTCAACGAATGACGGCATCCTTGCAGAAGCGTAACAATAAACAGGGTAGCCAGCCCGTAGAGAATTGATGTAAAATAGGTATTCATAAGACGCAATTGCCAGCGGAGCCAGAAAGATAGCCAAAGAATCGCTATCCGTCGGTAAATCGCAACGATACGCCTTACGATTTAACAGTATGCAAACATATATCAACTCGCCAAAGAAACCGACGATGTATCCCAATGGCTCAGTCACTTATCAACTTGTTGCACAGCCCTTAGCTTCCCACCCTGATTAATTCTTTATTATTTTTTTCTGCCTTTTTTATCGTAATGGTAGCCATTTCGCATGATCGGACACTTTTTGCCCCTTTTTGTCTCTGTATCAAGAGCATTTTATACGGAATAAAATTTTGTGGAACATTCCGTGGAACATTTCTTGCTTTCGTGAAAACTATCCGGCATCTTTGGACCTGCAACGTACAGACCGATGGGTAAAGTCATTGCTATCGCCAACCAAAAGGGGGGCGTCGGTAAAACTACAACAACGATAAATCTGGCCGCCAGTTTGGCCGCCCTCGAATTTCAGACGCTCATTGTTGATGCAGATCCTCAGGCGAACTCCACGTCGGGACTGGGATACAATCCGAAGGAAATCGAAAACAGTATTTACGAATGCATGGTCGAAGGTGTTCGGCCGCAGGATGCTATTATCCAGACGGACTTCCCGAACCTGGACCTGCTGCCTTCCCACATCGACCTCGTAGGTGCTGAAATCGAAATGATTAACCTCCAGAATCGGGAGGATAAGATGAAAGAAGCACTCGGTAGCCTGCGCGATGAGTACGACTTCATTATCATTGACTGTTCGCCTTCGCTCGGATTGATCACCATCAACAGTTTAACGGCTGCTGACTCGGTTATTATTCCGGTTCAGTGCGAATATTTTGCACTCGAAGGATTGGGCAAATTACTGAACACGATCAAAATCATCCAGTCGCGGTTAAATACGCATCTGGCCATTGAAGGCATTCTGCTGACCATGTATGATTTGCGGGTTCGGTTGTCGAATCAGGTGGTAAGTGAAGTAACAAGTCACTTCCAGCAAATGGTGTTCAACACCATCATTCCGCGAAATATTCGGCTAAGCGAATCACCCAGTTTTGGGGTTCCGGCCCTGGCTCAGGATGCCGACAGTAAAGGAGCAGTCAGTTATTTAAATCTGGCTCGTGAGATTTTGATTAAAAATGGCATGATGCCACAAGAAGCTTAAAATATGTATGATGTATGGTGTATGATATATAACGTATAAGGATGCCTGCTCACCCACAGTGGCCATACATTCTGTACCCTATATCGTATATCATACATCTTATATCATACATCTTTACGCATGGATAACACCAAAGCACCGAATAAGAAGATGATAGGATTGGGCCGTGGCTTAGGTGCCTTGCTGCACGATACCGAAGCGGTCAACCGACAGTCGAAACCGTCTCCGTACGAATCCATCAGTACGATGACTGAAATCAGTCTGTCGCTGATTGAAACGAACCCCTTTCAACCTCGTACCCGATTCGATGAAGAAGCTCTCCAGGAACTTGCCGATTCGATTCGGACACAAGGTATCATACAACCGATTACTGTTCGGCAACTAGGCAAAGAGCGCTATCAGCTCATTGCTGGTGAACGCCGTTTGCAGGCCTCCAAAATAGCCGGTCTTACGCATATACCTGCGTATATCCGCACAGCCAATGACCAGCAAATGCTGGAGATGGCGCTAATCGAAAACATTCAGCGTGAAAACCTCAACGCCATCGAAATTGCCCTTAGCTATCAGCGACTCATTACCGAATGCAGTCTGAAGCAGGAAGAGCTAGGCGAACGGGTAGGCAAAAACCGGACAACCGTCAATAACTACATCCGTCTGCTGAAGCTTCCGCCCGTGATACAGGCGTCTCTTCGCGACAATAGAATTTCGATGGGCCACGCACGGGCCATTATCAACATCGAAAATCCTGAAACACAAATTCGACTTTTTACGAAAGCCGTTGACGAAGAATGGTCGGTGCGAAAAGTGGAAGAAGCCGTTCGGAATTTATCCGATGGAATCGAAGAAACCACTAAAAATCGGCGGATAACGCTACCCAAGCAGGAAATCCGCAGCCTTCAGTTCAAGCTATCCTCCCTGTTCGGTACCCGCGTATCGATCAAAGCCGACGAGAAGCATAAGGGCGAAATCAAAATTCCGTTCACCTCGCAGGAGGAGTTGGCCAAAATCCTGGAAGTACTGAATTCTCAGAGTTGAACACATCGATTAGTCGTGTTAAATTACCTTAAACGGGTAGACCAACGAATCCAGGCCAATGGGTTCGGACGTTGTCTATGTATGAATTCATTATCAACTTCATGCATTGCTGCACTGTTAGTCGTTTTAACAGCTGGCGCGCTCTTTGCCCAAAGCCCAGCTATTAAACCCGCTCCCACACCGGCCCCAACGGATTCGACCCGACAGCTCCGCTCAGCCTCCGACTCCATACCAACGACCATACGCCGAAATGGTATTCGTGTGGGCACCTCCATCCTGACTCCCGAAAACGATTCAACGTCACTGGATCGCCCCGATACTGTTCGGCTAACGGCAAAGCAGGAGCGTGAGATCCACAAAATTGTGCCCCGTAAAGCAACCATGCGGGCACTTGTTCCCATTCTGGCACTGGGACAAGCCTACAATCGGCAATACTATAAAATGCCCTTTGTATACGCGGGTTACGCCGTTATGGGGTATCTGTTCGTCAAATACCGTGGCCTGGCTCAGGAAGCGGCAACCGGCTATCGTCGACTCCTGTTCGGCGATGTGGTAGCTGGTGCCTATAACATTGGGCTTGACACTGGCATTTATCCCTCCAATCTGACTGGCGATCCTACCCTTGTAAGTGCTGAATACGTCAAACCAGAGTATGTCATTATTGGTCCGTATCAATACCGTACGGCAACAAATGCCAAAAATGCCTACGATACGTATCGGCGCTACAGAGACCTAAATGTTTTATTATCGGTGGCACTTTATGCGGTTTCAATTGTTGAAGCCAATGTAGCGGCCCACTTAAAAACCTTTGATTTATCCGACGACATTTCCATGAACGTCGAACCCAGTGTGCTACCTACCCCCGGTATTGGCTTAGTCCCCGGTGTTCGGGTAGCGTTTACGTTTAAATGATATGAATATACTTCTGCTTGGCTATGGCAAAATGGGTAAGACCATCGAGCAAATTGCGCTCGAACGGGGTCACCAGATTGCGGGCCGTATCGATGCTGATAACCACGCTGACCTGGCGAATCTCGAACCCGACGATGTTGATGTTGTCATTGAATTCAGTTCGCCCGAATCGGCAGTCGAGAACCTATCGTATTGCTTAAAACGCGGCTGGCCAGTCGTTTGCGGAACAACCGGCTGGCTGAGCCATCGCACCGAAATCGAAGCCCTGTGCCGTGAAAATAAAGGCGCTTTTTTCTACGCATCAAACTATAGTATTGGTGTCAACCTGTTCTTCCGACTGAACAAAATACTGGCTCAGTTTATGCGGAATTACCCATCGTACCATGTGTCGATGACTGAAATTCACCATACCGAAAAGAAAGATGCGCCTAGCGGAACCGCCATTACCCTGGCCGAAGGAGTACTGGAACAATTACCCCACAAACACCGCTGGGTAGTCAACGAACCCGATAAAGAGCCCGCTATTGTGGGTGAAGACGATATTGAAATCAAGTCGCTTCGTGAAGGTACGGTTCCTGGAACGCACATTGTTCGGTACGAATCAGACGTTGACCGGATCGATATTACGCATGTAGCCCACAGCCGGCAAGGATTCGCACTGGGCGCCGTTGTAGCGGCTGAGTGGCTGGTTGGACGTGAGGGCATATTTGGGATGGACGATCTGTTAGGAATGCTAACGGAGCCATCTGCGCGGTGACAAATGATGAATGGTGAAAGAAAACCGTTTCATCTTCGTAATTTCGTCATTCGTTCTGTGAGTAGCCGATTGTTTTCTAACTCAACATCGATAATTTATAATTCATAATTCATCCTTATTGAACGTGTCTGAAGTTAAAACCAAGGCCGAAGCACCGGCTAAAACCAAGAAATCGCCCATTCGGGAATGGTTCGATTCCGTCTTATTTGCGGTTGTAGCGGCTACGCTGATCCGATGGCTGTTTATGGAAGCGTTTACCATTCCAACACCTTCGATGGAAAACAGCCTGATGGTAGGCGACTTCCTGTTCGTCAGCAAATTACACTATGGTACGCGTACCCCACGGACGCCTTTACAAGTGCCGCTGACGCACCAGAAAATCTGGGGTACCGATATTCCCTCTTATAGTACGCTTATTCAGCTTCCCTCCTATCGGTTGCCGGGTTTTACGCATGTCAAGAACGGCGATGTAGTGGTGTTTAACGTGCCACCTAAATACCTCAACGACAATATCGATTATCCAGTCGATCTGAAAACCAATTACATCAAACGGTGCATCGGTATTCCGGGCGATGTGGTTGAAGTACGGATGCGTGAGGTATTTGTCAATGGCAAACCATTTCCAAAACCACCCCGTTCGGAACAGAAATACTTTGTCAAAACGACCGAGGTACTCGATGCTACGTTCTTCCGGAAGTACGACATCGTAAATGATTACCGCGACCCGAACCAGCCAACGGAAAACTGGAAACCACTCGAACAGTACGACGATTCGACCAAAACGTCGAAGCTGGTGGGTTACAGCATTAACACGACAGAGGAAGTAATTGCCAAATTCAAAGCGTTCGACTGGGTAAAAGGCATTGAACCCATGACCGAAAAGCCTGGCGAAGCGGCTCCGATGATTTATGGAGCACCCACCTTCAAATGGAATCACGACAATTTTGGCCCGCTCACCATCCCGAAAAAAGGGGTTACGATCCAGATCAATCCGCAGACCATTGCGCTGTATGGTCCGGTTATTCAACTCTATGACGGTAACGAAAAAGTTGAACTCGATTCGGCAAGTATCAAAATTGCGGGGCAACCTATCAAGTCGTATACGTTTAAGCAGGATTACTATTTCATGATGGGCGATAACCGCGATAACTCCCTCGACTCACGGTTCTGGGGCTTCGTTCCCGAAGATCACATCGTTGGAAAAGCCGTCTTCGTGTGGATGTCGCTCGATCCGAACCCGGCTAATATCTGGAATAAGATCCGCTGGAACCGACTATTCCGAACGATTGATTAACGAACGAGCCAACTAACTAAACGGTCAACCCCTGATTCTGTGCATAGAGCCACAAAATCAGGGGTTTATCATACATGCAATCTGGTGACTCTTTTGTCCGTTCTAAGTCCGAATCAAAAACGTTTTATCTCCGAAGCATGCAACAGTTATTACCCCAACGTCGTCCCAGCCATTCGATAACGCTTTTGGTTTTACTGGCTTTATTGCTTGTTCAGGGAAACAATCAGTTGGCCGTAGCTAAAGGCAAGGAAAAATCATCTGCACTTCGGACGCGCTCGGCTAAAAAACGGCTGTCGGCAACGACCACCAAACGAGCCCGTTCAGCCAAAATCCGGTCAGTCAGTCATAAATCGACTAAAAAGGCATCGGTAACAGCTAAAGTAGCAGCCAATTCGACTTCGATAGCCCTGTTGGGGCCTAAATATGCCCATGTGATGGTTAAAGATCAAACGTTGGGAGGGGCTGTTTACTATCTCGCATCAGGACACGGTGGACCTGATCCCGGCGCCATTGGTCGTTACGGAAAGTATGCGTTGGCCGAAGATGAATATGCCTATGATGTAACGATCCGACTGGCCCGCAATCTGATAGAGCATGGCGCAACCGTCTACATGATGGTTCGTGACCTTAATGATGGCATACGCGATGGAAGCGTCCTGAAACTGGATCATGATGAGGTTGCCTATCCCAATCAGGCCATTCCCTTAAACCAAACACTACGGCTCCGTCAATGTACAGATGCCGTCAATCGACTTCACCGGAAGCATAAAGAACGATATCAACGCTTCGTAACCATCCATGTCGACAGCCGGAGCGAAGGCCAGAACATCGATGTGTTTTTTTACCACCACGAAAATAGCAAAGTAGGGAAGCAACTGGCCAAACACATCCATAAAAGCTTCAAGTCGGGTTATAAGCGGAGCCAGCCGGGCCGGAGCTACCTCGGCACCGTATCGGACCGAAGCAGTCTGTACGTTGTTCGGAACAGCCACCCACCCACTGTTTTTATTGAACTGGGCAACATTCGCAACGATAAAGATCAACGACGGTTCCTGCTGGCCGATAACCGACAGGCACTAGCCAACTGGATCTGCACCGGCTTGCAAACGGATTACACGACGAGATAATCTACCATTCTATTGGCGGTAAGCCTTTGCTTTCCAGATAGGCATTTGCCTGACTAAAATGTTTGTTGCCGAACCAGCCCCCGTAATTGGCCGCCATGGGCGATGGATGCTTGGCTTTCAAGACCAAGTGCTTTTTACTGTCGATTACGGCCCCTTTCTTCTGTGCGTAAGCCCCCCAGAGCATAAATACAATGTGCTGTTTTTCGGTCGACAGTAGTTTAATGACGGCATCGGTAAAGGTTTCCCATCCTTTGCCCTGATGCGATCCGGCCTGACCAGCCCGAACCGTCAGGGTAGCGTTCAGCAGCATAACGCCCTGCCGGGCCCACCGTTCGAGATTACCCGACTTCGGAATGGGTTTACCCAGATCGTCCTGAATTTCCTTGAAGATGTTGATCAGCGAAGGCGGTTTGGGAATACCATCCGCTACTGAAAACGCGAGCCCGTTTGCCTGACCTTCACCGTGGTAAGGGTCCTGCCCCAGAATCACTACCCGTGCATCGTCGAAACTACATTTATCAAACGCGTTGAAAATCAATCGGCCGGGTGGATAAACACGTTGCGTACTATATTCATGCCGTAGAAACTCAGCTAATTCAACAAAATACGGTTTATCAAATTCGGGTTGCAGCCGAGCTTTCCACGATTCGGCAATGGATACATTCATGAATAAGGAACTGATAAGGGTTATTTGAGATTATAGACCTAAACCAGGCGCAAGGTGTTCTTTGAAATTTTTTCGCGAACGCTCTTGCGTAACAAAACTAATCAACTTAATTTTCGTTCTTAGGTTGCAAACGATACTAAATTTATGGTTTCGTCAGTCACAGAAGGCGTAAAAGTTAGCGTGAAAACAGAGTATCAGGCCGACTACTCCAGTCCGCTTCAGGCTCATTATGTTTTCACCTACCGAATCACGATTGAAAATGCCAGCGACTATACCATCCAGTTACTCCGGCGACATTGGTTGATTTTCGATTCAAACGGGACGATCCGGGAGGTCGAAGGCGAAGGGGTTGTCGGGCTACAACCCGTACTGGAACCGGGCGAAGTGCACGAATATGTATCGGGCTGCAATCTCCGGTCGAGCATCGGCAAGATGTCGGGTACCTACCTGATCGAACGAATTATCGATGGCAAACAATTTCGCGTAAACATTCCCGAGTTTACGATGGTCGTGCCCTACAAACTTAATTAATTTTGAAAAATGCATAATGGATAATGAATAATGAATGAGAGGTTGATCAACGGCCTCATTATTCATTGTACATCTTACATTATCCATTCCTTATGTTACTTCCTTACTTTCGTTACTTAAGTCGCGCCCGCGACGAACATTCGCTGCATTCTCCATTTCTCTTCTCGCTGTATACACAGGTCATTAGGTCCAGGAATGGCGCAAAAGCAGCATTTAAACCGATTCAGACACTTCGAAAGGAGCTTCGGAAGAATCCTCAACTGATTACCATTACAGACTTTGGTGCAGGCTCAAAAGTAAACACCGCTCGGCAACGTACGGTTGGTGATATTGCCCGAAACTCCCAAAAACCGGCTCGTTTTGGCCGATTGCTGTATCGGCTTATCCATCGGTTCGAAGCCCGAACCATTATTGATCTCGGCACCTCGCTTGGTATTACAACGGCTTACCTGGCCGAAGCAACCCGGTCCTTTCAGGGAAACGTTCTGACGTTTGAAGGTTGCCCGGAAACAGCGGCTATTGCCCGTCAGAATTTCGAGCAACTTGGCCTCCAAAATGTATCGCTGGTTGTCGGTAATCTGGATGAAACGCTGGCTCCGCAGGTTGCAACCAGCCCACCCATCGATTTTGTATTCTTCGATGCGAACCACCGTTATGAACCTACTGTCCGTTATTTTGAAACCTGCCTGACCAATATTCATAACGACACGGTGTTTGTATTCGACGATATTCATTGGTCGGCTGAAATGGAACAGGCTTGGCGCTATATCAAAACGCATCCATCCGTCAGCGTAACGGTCGACTTGTTCTGGGTAGGTCTGGTTTTCTTCCGGAAGGAGCAGCCAAAGCAGGATTTCATTCTTCGGTATTGATGGGCGTTTAACAGAAAAGTGCAGAAATAACGTTATCTTTCGAAGGGCTTTTTTGGCCTGAAACGGACTATGAACTTCCTGACTTATACCCGCTTAGGCCTTTGTATCGGTGTATCAGCTATATTGATCAACCTGGTGTCGTGTAGCAAAACGACAACCGACTCCCCTACTCCCACCGAAACGGCCACCTTCGATCTGATTCAACAGAAAATCTTTACCCCATCCTGTGCACTGTCGGGTTGCCACGCTTCGGAGAAAGATGCTACGTTCATTCAACACGGCCTGGTACTGGCTGAAGGGGTTGCGTATGCGAATCTGGTAGGTGTTGATCCGAAAAATTCGAATGCTAAAGCTGATGGCCTGAAACGGGTGAAAGCCTATGCGTCGCTGGAAAGTCTGCTCTACCATAAACTGAACATTGCGGCCAGCCACCACTCCGGGAAATCGTATGGCAACCAGATGCCTTTGGGGGGGAACACATTGCCCGATGGCCAGATCGAATTTGTCCGGCGGTGGATTGAAGCAGGCGCACCCAAAACAGGCACTGTAGTCGACGCAACCTTACTAACCGACAACACAGTTACCATAACACCCTACGAATCGTTATCGGTACCCGCTACTGGAACTGGCTATCAGATGGCGGTACCATCGTTCGACATTCAGCCAAATTTTGAACGGGAACTGTTTACCCGTCGGCTGGTGGGCAATACAACCGATATTTACGTAAACCGGTACGAAACCAAAATGAGGAGTGGTAGCCATCATTTTGTCGCTTACGATTTCTCGAACAAAAGTCTGCTTCCCAACCTGAACGATATTCGTGATCTCCGAAACGCTGATAACTCACTCAATGTTGTAACGGCCTTGAGCATGTCGAACCATGTTTATCTGGCTGGTTCTCAGGCGCAATACCAGAATTACGTTTTCCCGGAAGGTGCGGCTCTACTCATTCCGGCCAATGCGTCGCTCGACCTAAACTCGCACTTCGTCAATAAAACGACGTCGGTTATGAAGGGGGAAGCACAGATTAATTTCTACACGGTTGATAAATCGAAAGTGGTCAATGTGGTGCAGACATTAAATCTGAGCAATACAAATCTGAATATCCCGGCCGGAAAAACGGTTACATTGACCAAATCATTTACGTTCGACAAGCCCCGCAAAATTCTGACACTGACTTCGCACATGCACCAGTTGGGAACGAAGTTTGTGATAAAAATCAAAGGCGGTACCCGCGATGGCGAAGTAATATTCACCTCAACCGACTGGGCCCATCCCGACATCGTTACATTTACAACACCGATTGCACTCAAGAAAGGCGAAGGACTAACTTCAGAGATAACCTATACGAATACCACAGCCAAAGATGTTAGTTTCGGCCTGACGAGTGACGACGAAATGGGCATCATCTTCGGCTATTACTACGAAGACCAATAGGTTGCTTCGATAGGATATACCGGATAAAACAAGGTTTGACAAATTAAATAAATCCTGTCGAAAACGTACTGCCTATGTTCGGCATCGACAATTATCTGGCCTTCCTGCTAGCGGGCATTTTACTGAACATCACGCCCGGTTCAGATACGCTGTATATTCTGGGGCGAAGTCTGTCGCAGGGAAAGCAGGCGGGTATCTATTCGGCGCTAGGGATTTCGGCAGGCTGTTTTTTTCACAGTTGTCTGGCGGCTTTTGGGCTGTCGGCCATCATCGCAGAGTCACAATTGGCCTTCGATGTGATCAAATATACAGGTGCTGCCTACCTGGTCTACCTGGGCCTGAAAATGTTGCTTCATGAAAAAGCTACCCTGGCTATTCAGGCTACCGATAAAGCTCATAGCCCTGGTAAACTGTTTGTATCGGGTGCTTTAACCAATATTCTGAACCCGAAAGCTGCGTTATTCTTTCTAGCTTTTCTACCGCAGTTTGTTCAAAAGGAATACAGCCATGAGCCGCTTCCTTTCCTGGTGCTGGGCTTAACCTTTACGCTCACGGGAACCCTCTGGTGCCTCCTGCTGGCCCTGTTTTCGGCAAGCCTAAGCCATCGTCTGAAACAGAATCCGACGGTTCAGCAATGGTTTACCAAAGCCACTGGCAGCGTCTTTATTCTGCTGGGTCTTAAACTCACACTGGAACAGGCCAAATACGTTCATTAAACCGCGGTACGCGATGGACGCAAGGAGTTTTAGTCTTTGCGTCCATCGCGTACTGGAGGGTTATACCGTTTCTTAACAAAACAGCCCAAAAGCAGTGAGCTCTCAGGCTGTTTTGAATACCCTATCTTAGAGAAAAATTAGATATACTGATTGATAATGCTTTCGAGCCACTCCTGCTTGCCGCTACGCATCTGTGGTTCGCCATTTTCCAGCGTATAAGCGCGTAAGTCTTCCAGTGTCAGCGTTCCTTCTTCAAAGGCTTTACCCTGACCACTATCGAATGATGCATACCGTTCTGCCCGGAATTTGAGGTAATCAGACTCTTTCAGAATGGCATCGGCAGCGATAAACGCACGGGCAAAGGCATCCATACCGCTAATGTGCGCAATGAACAGATCCTCTACATCGGTTGAATTCCGGCGTACTTTCGCATCGAAGTTGATACCACCGGGCTTGATCCCACCGGCCTGCTGAATCACCAAAGCGGCTTCAACGAGTTCGTAAATGTTGATTGGGAACTGGTCGGTATCCCAGCCATTCTGGTAGTCACCCCGGTTGGCGTCGATGCTTCCCAGCATACCCGCATCGGCAGCTACCTGCAACTCGTGGTCGAAGGTATGGCCCGCCAGGGTTGCGTGGTTCACTTCAATATTCAGTTGGAAGTCTTTATCAAGTCCGTATTGGCGCAGGAAACCAATAACCGTAGCAGCATCGTAATCGTACTGATGCTTGGTGGGCTCCATTGGCTTTGGCTCGATGAAGAAGGTACCTGTAAAGCCTTGCTTACGGGCATAGTCCCGGGCAATGGTCAGAAAGCGAGCCAGGTGCTCTACTTCCCGTTTCATGTTGGTGTTCAACAACGACATATAGCCTTCGCGACCACCCCAGAATACGTAGTTCTCACCACCCAGCGCAATAGTTGCATCAATGGCATTCTTCACTTGTGTACCTGCATAGGCCAATACGGAAAAATCAGGATTCGTTGATGCACCGTTCATATAACGGGGATTCGAGAATACGTTGGCTGTTCCCCAAAGCAATTTCACCCCACTGGCGGCCTGTTTCTGCTTGCCATAGTCAACAATAGTTTGCAGGCGTTTTTCGTATTCTGCCGCCGACGAACCTTCATCAACCAGATCAATGTCGTGGAAGCAATAGTAAGGAGCGTCGATTTTGGTAAAGAATTCAAAAGCCGCGTCCATTTTGAGCTTGGCCCGTACATTGGCGTCGCTATCCTGATCCCAGGGAAATACGCGCGTACCGGGGCCAAAGGGATCGCCACCCGTTCCGCAGAAGGTATGCCAGTAGCTGATTGCAAAGCGCAATTGCTCCCGTAATGATTTGCCGTTTATGATCAGTTCGGGATTATACCATTTAAAAGCTAAGGGATTTTTGGATTTGGGGCCTTCGTAGGCAATAGCGCCAATACCTTTGAAAAACTCCTGGTCGCCAAGCGTGATGTTCGACATGATTTGGAAATTGGTTAAGCGTTAATTTTCCAGCAATTTCTATAGTGTAAAATTGACACTTATTTTTTAATTGTCAAAATGACAATTAAAAAATAAGTGTTTCTGACTTATCCTGTATATGGTTGAAACATACAAGCTCGCTAGAAAGAGGCAGAAGACCCGTTGATTTTACTCTATACGCCCGAATGAAAAATGCTGACCATTACAAAATGGTATCCGTATTCGGAATGAAATTCAGGAACGAATTGGTCAATTGACCGTATTTAACCGCATCGACCTGATAATAATACGCTCCCTTTTTGGAAAAGCCCTTCTGCTTCTCATCCAATTTAATGAGCAGTCCCGTTGAGAGGATTTTCCGGCTGAAGTTCCGTTTATCGAAGTCCGTATTGTAAATAGCGTCGTAGAGTTTCTTAAGCTGAGGGATGGTAAATTTTTCGGGCAGGAGTTCAAACCCGATTGGATGCTGGGCTGCTTTATAGCGTAGCCGCTTGAGAGCCAGGTCGACCATATCAGCATGATCGAACAGCAGTGTAGGCAGATCGTAAATCGAAAACCAGCGTGCCTGAAACGCTTCGGACAGGTTCGATTCGTAGTCGGCTACTTTGACCAACGAGAAATAGGCAACGGAAATGGTACGGACGATGGGATCGCGGTACGGATCGCCAAAGGCATGTAGCTGTTCGAGATACACGTTGGTCAGGCCCGTCAGTTCGAACAGAATACGGGCAGCCGCCTGTTCCAGGCTCTCTTCGGGTTGAAGCCAGCCCCCCATCAGCGACCAGGTACTCCCTTCGATGCCCCGCTTTACCAGCAATACCCGGAGACCTTCCCCATCGAAGCCAAAAATAATAGAGTCTAATGCCAGTAAATAAGGGCGCTGCTCTTTGTATTGCTCTACCATCAACAATGTTGTTCGATTCGGGTCGGAAGGTTTTAAACCTGCAAACTACGGAAATTTGGCGGCTTTCTTTAAAAGAAATAGCATGCAGATTAATCTACCTGTCGTTTACGTTTATACTCTTTACCGATCTCAACAGAGGTTTCCTGCGTTCGATAAAAGCTTTCGGGGGGACCGAGATAAGTGGATTTTAAACCACCAACATCTACCACTACCTTTTGAAGCACTACGGCCGGGTCTACCATCCAGAATTTCAGAATGTGTTCACCGCGTTTGGCAAGTGTATGCGACGACATCAGGATACGGATATTATTCGCGACGGATTGCTCCCAAACTTTATTCGTTTCGCCCGCATGCATATCCATCACCTGTGGTTTTTTCTCATCGAATGAGATACCGAACCGTAATCCTTTGTTCTCGTTGACATTAAGCGTTGGCGACAGGTAGGTATATACGCGAACCTGGCCTGTATCGGCGGCATAGATACGGTATTCCAGATGAGGGGTTTGAGCGCTAAGTTCTTCCTGACTGGGCGATGTAACTGGCTCAATCATCATGCCTGCCCCAGTACGACCAATATCCGGCACCGACTCCCAATGAATCGAATCGGCATGAATCGCCTTCGTATAATGAGCCGCTTCCATCGATACGTACCCATCGCTCGCCAGGAAGCCATTCATTTCGGTACGCTTCGGCCAGACAAGGTTCTCTACAACAGCCTCGATTACAATAACCTGACTACCATTGAACCCACTAACGGTAATCGGAATCCGGTGGGTACCAATGGGCACTTTTTTCCAGTCGAGAATACTGACGGCTATCCGTTCCTGGTCCGTTATTCGACTTCCTGAAAGAACTTTCAACCAGGAAACGGGAGTCTCAATGGTACAGGTGAACGGTGTTTTTCCCCGATTGAACACGTCGAAATAAACGGATTGATTCTGGAATGAATTGATAACGGGCAACACCGGCTTTGTCGTTGCTGAAGGCCACCACTCGTCCGACCCTTCAACAGCCACGCCCATTTCGTCTGTCGTTGGATCATCCATTGTTTTTACAGCGGGCATGGTGTTTTTATCGGGCTGCTGCCAGTAGGTATAACCAATGTGCGTTTGATCCATCAGGTGGTGCCATTTGCCGTTGGCCAAAGTATCGTTGTAGTAGCGCGTAATTTGGGCGTCGCGCTCAAATAACTCTTTAGCGCGTAATGCCAGTTGGTTCGTTAGTATTCTCCGCTGCGTGGCATACTGGCGATTTTTGGCGACGGTTACATATAGCTCATTCAGATTGGCACAGGCTCGTACCGGATGCAGCACAAGCTGATAATACGCAGCATGATAGGCCGCTGGCAAGTCGTTGTAAATCTGCTCGGCTTCCCGAAGCAACGCGTTATACTCATTCACAACGGTTTCGGCTTCGCGGTAATGGGTGAGGCTATACGTATCGGGCGAGAGTAATTCAGGCTTTCGGCGACTATTATAGCTGGTATATTTCTGAAGGATGCGCCCAATAGCCCGGGCGTGTTTCGGCCCGAACTGACACTCAGCCCATAACGACGCATACGTATCCAGCCGTTCGGCAGGCCATTGATCGGGTGCCCAGGCGTAGTCCAGAAAAAACTCAATTGGAAATTCCATTGGCTTGATATCGCCGACGTTTACAATCCAGATACGATCGACTCCATGCTCATACGCCAGATGCATCTGTTCCCAGGTACGGGCAATAGGACTGGTATTGAGCCATTTATAGTTCCGGGGACCACCCACATAATCGAAGTGATAATAGATGCCATAGCCGCCCTGCCGGTTGGGCGAACCGACAGCGGGCAGTTTGCGAATGTTTCCCCAGTTATCGTCACAAAGGAGCAGCGTCACATCGTCGGGCACCCGCATGCCTTTGTCGTAGTACTCCTGCACTTCTTTGTACAGGGCCCACAGCTGTGGGGTTTCAGAAGGCTCTTTACGCGTAACATCGCCAATTATTTTACGCTGATCGGAAACGATTCGCTCCAGCAACGCGATGTTACTTTCCCGACTCATGGGTTCATCCCCATCACCCCGCATTCCGACAGAGACAATGCTTTCATTCGTTCCCATCCGCCGGATACCCTCTTTCCAGAATTCACGTAATGCTGCTTCGTTTTTCTGGTAGTTCCAGGGGCCTTTACCATAGCGTCGCCATTCGTCGTGGGCACGCATAAGGGGTTCGTGGTGGGTCGTACCAATCACAACCCCATATTCGTTGGCCAGGTATGGATTCAGGTTATCATCGTCGTAAAAAGCACTCCCCCACATGGCAGGCCAGAGGTAATTACCTTTCAGGCGAAGAATCAGTTCAAACACTTTCTCGTAGAACCGATGGTTGAAGCCACCAAATTTTTCCTTTGCCCAACCCGATAGCGCAGGGGCTTCGTCGTTGATAAAGATACCCCGGTACTTAACGGCGGGGGTTCCCTGGGTATGACGACCCGGCAGTACATACAGTGACGACTGCGGACTCACCGGAACATCGGCCCACCAGTTCCAGGGCGATACGCCGATCTGTGCCGACAGGTCGTAAATACCATAAATGGTTCCGCGCTTATCGCTTCCGGCAATGACCAGTGCCCGATCGACACCCGGTATGGGATTTTCTACGATCTGCGTCAGAAACGTCTCCCATTTGCCGACGATACCAGTCACATCCAGTTTCTTTGCCTGAACCAGTCGGTCAATCAGGGTGCTTTTTCCTATTGTGCCAACCAGAACAATTTCTTTAGTATACAGATCTTTATCCGTCTTCAGAACGGGCAGGCTTTGGGTTACCTGGTTTACATCGGCCTGTAGGTTTTTCAGCGCCCGCACAACACCAGGATACTCGCCCGTACTGGTCATGAGTGGCGTTGCTTTTCCGTTGGCCACCAATGTAAAATGGCCTACTCCGTTCTGATTAGTCACATACACCCTGGTGTCGATAGCCAGCGTAAGTAGAGGAGACAGGCAGGCAATTAAGATGATGTAAAGGATTCGCATAAGAAACCGATCTAAAACATCCCTCCTGCCAACCGACAAGAGGGAGTCTTACGTTAACCTATGATTAAAAACTGGGTACTACTACCTCTCGGTAGCACCTAAAAGCGACTATTCGGCTAGTTATAACGATAGTGCTTCATTTTTGACTATACGATTTACCGACAAGGCCTTAAAGAGTTCTACCCATTTTCGACAATAATGTAGGTCGTGGGGACAATATCTGTCAGCTTCACCCGCTTTTACAGGGAGAATAATGGGCTTGCCATGACGACTCCCAACAGTAAAAGCCATTTGTTCATCAGCACTACGCTGAGCTTCTGTATCGGTCAACATCAGATTGGACCAGTTAAATAACCCGTCCTGGGAAGTGTTGACCGTTTGTCTGATCCTGAAAATAAGTTGTCAGTTTTGGGGTGAGAATTTATGGGGCATCCTTAAATATCAGGCTAAGACATCGTTAGAGCAGCGAGCACTTTTTTACGCAAATACCAGCCGAAATTCGGTACCGCTACCGACTCCCTGTTCCGACTCAACACTGATCTTACAGTTGATTGACCGGGCCAGGTCGCGGATGAGATGGAGGCCCAGTCCGGTTTTGCCGCTGATGGCCACGTCGCTGCTATACAGCGCCTGTAGCTCGGTTTCCGACAGACCAGGACCATTGTCGCGGATAATCAGTACCACCCGTCCCTCCTCGCGCCGGGCCTGCCACTGAATCCGGGCGTCAGGCTGGTTTTGTAGTGCCTTGATGGCGTTGCTGGTCAGATTTTGCAGGATGGTACGCAGGTAATCTTCGTCGGTAGCTACCTGCAAACCGTCAGACGTCTCGAAACTGAGCGGCACCTGCGTTACGCCCGCGAAGAACCGTTGCAGGTAATCGAACAGCGTCTCGACCGGCACCATTCTGACGGTGGGTTTGAACTGCTGCATCTGGCTTTTGCTCCACAATAACATCGACTCCATCGTGTCGAGTAATCCCTCGGCGGCTTCGGTAATTTTTTGCTCGTGACGGGTGGCCAGCTCGGGGGTGAGCAGGTCGGGGCTGGTGCGTTGCAGGTGCAGAAAGTTAATCAGGTTGGCAATGGGGCTCCGCAGATCGTGGCTCAGGATCGCAAAAAAACGGGTCTTCACCTGGTTGGCTTCGTCAAGTTCCTGATTCAGATGCAGCAAGGTGGTGTTGGTCCGTTTCCGGGTCCGGCTCTGCCAATATAATAACCCCCCGATGATCAGCAGTAAGCCCACGCAGGCCAGTAGGGCCAGTTGCTGCCGTTTCTGCCCGTCAATCGTCAACTGATTGATCTGAAGCTGTTTGTCCCGCAATTCAACTTCCCGCTTCCCTTCCAGCCCGGCAATTTTGTTTTTGGCCTCCTGCGAATACAGCGAATCCTGTACCGCCTGATACGCCCGGAAGTTTTTGTAAGCCCCTTCGTAATTCCCCGTCATCGCCTGCAATTCGGCCAGGTTCCCCCGAAAATGTGCTTGATCACCAACTTCGCCTTTGTCGGCGCTGAGCCGGATGGCTTCGGTCAGGTACTGTTCGGCCAATCGCAGGCGGGCAGACCGGCTGGTCGGCTGGACTGGGCTTTTTTGCAGCGTATCACTACGGACCAGATCCAGATAGGCGATCCCGAGGTTGGCCAGATTGCGGACGGCATCCAGATGATGCGGATTCATGTCGTCCCACAACTGTTTGGCTTTGCGTGCGTACGCAATTTTCTGGCGATAATCCTGCTCCATCGCTACCGAGAGATTCCCGTAGGTTTTCGCCAATCCGTCAGTATTATCGACCTGTTGATGCATAGCCAGCGCCCGAAACCCGTATTGGCGAGCCTGGGGCCAATTTTTCATCTGGGTGTAGAGGGCGGCCATGCTGGTCAGGGAAGCGGCCAGTTCGCGCCGGGCGTTGATGTCGGGGTTACGCTGGCGTTGCCGGAGGGCCAGCGCCCGTTGCCCAAACTGAAGCGCTTTGGGGAAATTTTTCTGAATACGATAGATTTCCGAAATATTATCCAGACAAAGGCTGATCAAATAAGGGTCATCGGTGGCTTCGGCGTAAGTCAGTCCCTCGAAATAGTAGCGCGTAGCAGCCGGGTAATTCGACCGAATGTTCTGTTCGGCTACTCCCAGGTTGTTGGTCGTGCCCGACAGATTCCAAGTGTCGTTTAGTTGTTTGTAAATCGCGATGGCTTTCAGCAGGTAATACCGGCAGGAGTCGTAGTTGCCTTTTTCGCTATAGGCCCGCCCTATGTATGTATTGAACACACCGATCCCTCGGGGCCAGTTCATGCTGGTGGTATGCTGCAACCCCAACCGGCTGTACTTCAACGCCTGATCGACGCTGATAAAAAACGATTCATCGGCAATCACCCGATACAGCCGGCCTTTCACCGTGTCGTTAGCTGCTCTAGGTAGTTCGGCTACCAGCGAATCGATGAGCGCGCGACCTTGCTTCTGGGCCTGGGCCGGTAGCGAAAACAGGAGGAGAATGACTAAAACACGGTTCATTTTTTTTCGACAGAATTTACAGGATTAACAGCCGAGTCGCCGGGCGGATGTAATCGGATAAAAAAAACTTGTTAATCATGTAAACCCTGTCGAAATACAGTCCGGTAACTCCGGCCGACCGGCAACGTAAACTGGCGAACGTGAACCTGTTGGGCGTCGATCCGGTCGATGTAGTGCCGCTGTACGGCATAGCTGCGATGGATTCGCAGAAACGATTGAAACGGCTGGCTCTGTAATAGATTTCCGATGGACGACAGCACCGTATAAGGCTGGGTCGTCGTCACAATCCGCGTATAATCCTTCAACCCTTCCAGATAAATTACCTCGTGCAGATTGAGTTTGATCTGCCGATGCCCATCCTTGATAAAAATCGTGTCGGCTCCCAAACTCAGGTCAAACAGCTGGGCCTTTCGTTTCAGCTCGAAAAATTGCTCAATTCGGCTCATGGTGTGGCTGAACCGGTCGGCCCGGATGGGTTTCAGCAGGTAGTCGAACGCATCGACCGCAAAACTATCGGCGGCATAATCGGGATAGGCGGTGATAAAGACACAGATCGGCACCTGCATCAGTTGCGCCCGCAGTTCCAGCCCACTCAGGCCCGGCATATCCACGTCGAGCAGCAACACAACAACGGGCCGATCCTGCAAACAAACCAACGCGTCGGTGGCGGATTCGAACACCCCCACGACGTCGAGGGTCGGATACTGCCGGGCATGGGCCAGCGCCGTCAGCCGATCAATCTCGTTGTCATCGACAATTATACAGGGAAACGGGGGTTGCAGCATGTCCAGACGGTCAGTTGACCCAAATGTAGGAGCTTTTGTAGCAACAAGTCAACTACTCGCTCAAAGCAACGGGTCGTTGGTCGAGTCAAACCGTCGTTAGTCGATTTGGGATTGTGTAAGCCCATCCGCCCGCGCACTTTTGACTTATCAACGCTGACACTGCATCATGAAAAAACTTCTGTTTTTGCTCCTGCTGGCGGGTTGTGCGCCCGGCGTGGATTCGCCCGGCGTGGATTCGCCCGGTAGCCCACAACCCGACCCGACAACACTCACTAATCCGTCCACATCTACGCTCGGAAACGGTCAGCCGGGGGTGGTGGGGCTGGCGGGTGTTGACGCCTGGGACAAACTGGCGGGTACCGAAAAGGCACGGATTAAAAACTGGAATACGCTGTTTCTGCACCAGTCGGTCGGGCAGGATCTGGAGGAAGGCGCTAAAGCCAATGGCGTGCTGTTCGAGTATTTTGGCCCGAAAGACGTAGTGGATAAAGGCGCCGAGGGCAAAGGATTACGGGGTGGGATTTTTGTCGATGTGGGCAGAATTTCGAATGGCAATCCTTCCGAAAAAATGCGGGTCTTCAAGGAGGCCGCGCTACAGAGCAAAGCCACCCTCAAAATCGCCATTTTCAAATTTGGTTACGCCGATATTCTGGATACCAACCGCGAATCGGTCAAGACGGCTTACAAAACGTTCGTGGAGGAGCTACGCCAGCAGATTCCGGGCCTTCGGTTTGTCCACGTAACGCCCCCACTCGTCTACGCCACCACCGCCGACGAAGGCAATGCAGCCAAAGCCAACGTGGGCCAGTGGATGCGCGATACGTTCAAAAGCACCGATGTGATCTTCGATCTGCAAGCCATCGAAACCAACGACGGAGCCTGTCAGCAAGCCAACGTACCGCGCATTTGTCCCGACAACCGGGCCAGCATCACCGACCCATCGGAAGTGAACGGCGTCGACAGCGACGGACAGGGCCATCTGGGCAAAAAGGCCAGCCAGCGTATTAGCAAAGCCTTTTTATACGCCATTTATCAGGCGGGGAAATAACGTATAAACACAACAACCAGAAACTATGGAACGCCGTGATTTTCTACTAACATCCGCCCTGACGGGCTTACTATCGACTATGAACCCAATCCAGGCCGAAGCCACCAACTCTGATCCGTTGAAGCCCTTTTACCTGCCGCCGTTACCGCAGTTGGAACCCGGTCCGCGTGGACTAAACATCCGAACCCGCGTTCGGCAGAACCAGACAAATGGGCAATTTTCCTGCGTGGAATTTGCCATAGCCGCCAGAAAGATGGGACCGGCTCCGCACCTCCACAAGGAGCTCGATGAACTGATGTACGTCGTGGACGGAACTATCACGGTGCTGGTCGGCGAAACGGAATACCATATACAGGCGGGTGGCTGGCACCTGCGGCCACGGGGCATTGTCCACACGTTCTGGAACGCCACCGACAAGCCTGCCGTTGGGATCGACTGCTATTTTCAGCAACCCTTCGAGGAGTATCTGGAAGCTTCCAGCCACACGATTCCTGAGTATGCCCGAACCCACGGCCTGTCGATGGACGCGCCCGAAATTCAGGCAAAATACAAAGCCCTGCACCAGCAGTTCGGCATGGTTGGATTTCCCGAAAAACGCCAACCGATTATCGACAAATATGGCTTGATTGCGTAAAAAACTTTTTCGCCATGTCAAGAGGGATCCGTCTTCTACTGGTTGTTATTGCCCTGATCGCCCTAAGCTGGGCGGTTTACGAATGCAAGTATTACTACAGCTATTACACCGATCTGACCGCCCGCCCGTGGGCCTACAACCGCGACGAAAACGCCCCCTTGCTGGTGGGGACGTGGCAGGGCGAATTTCGCGATCCCGACAACGTAGCCAAAACGATCCGGCTCACGATTGAGCCGCCCGTCTCGGAGGAGGAACGGTCCCGGAAAGCGGCCCGCCGAACCCGCAAACGGAGTAGTTTTTCCCGAACCGACAAGAAATGGTTCGGCGGAGAAGCCAATATAACCAGCGTCCGGGGTAAGGAGGAGTACAGCCTCAGCGGCCACGTACGCACCGACGACGGGCATCAGCTCGGATCGGTTCGGTTTTCAACCGAAGACGGTATCGGCCCAATCCGCAGCAATTTCAACCTGCAATCTGCCAGCGACGGCGGAACGTGGCAGGGTGACGAGTTAACGCTCACGATTGGATTTACCTACATCACCCAAACGGGGGCGAGCCACTGGAGCAGCGCTGACCCGCGCTACGACAAAAAAGTAACGATTCATTTTTCGCGCATCAAACCATGAAAAAACTACTGACTTTTAGCCTCTTACTGGCCGTCTTACTGGGCAATTCGGGCGCGGGTTGCAGCAGTACCAAAAGCGACGATCCACAGCCGCAGGACGTAAAACTGCTGGTGGGTGGCCTCTGGGAAATCACCAGAACCTACACTGTTACTCCGAGCGACAAGGTTACGCTGCAAATGAAAAAAGGCGCGCTGGGCCTGAAATTTTACGCCGACGGAAAGTTGGAAACCTGCTCGTTTGGAACCTGTAAGACCATGGGCCGCTGGTCGTTTTTGCTGCAAAGCCAGGGGGCGGGTACCGGCACGCTCACGGTCTATGTCGACAACCCAGATACTCAGACCGTCTACGGAAAAGAACTGGAGGGATCCCTCGACATTTCCACCGACAATCTAATTCGCTGGATCATCAAAGGAAATCCGATAGGGAATACGGACGCCACCGAGATGCAATGGACCATGGAGCGGTCTTAAGATTAATCACTATTTTTTGACCCAAAAACTGACAACTTATTTTCAGGATCGGACATGTTATGCTAAGACCGTTTACTATTCAATAAAGCGCTTTTCAATGATGAATTCGTTAACGCCAGATGAATCGGTTATCTTGTACAGCTATTTTCATGAAATGTACAAAACGCTTGTTTATCGGCTTATAACGATTATCCTTATTTAAGAAGCCATCAATCGTCATTGTGTGGCCAACATCATGATTTGTTCTTCAGTCGCTTCTTCACGGCTCAGTTCGCCCGTAAGCTGGCCGTCACGAATCACCAGAATACGGTCGGCGAGGGCCAGTAGTTCAGGAAGTTCACTCGAAATAAGCAGCATGCCCTTGCCCTGAGCCGCCAGGCCCCGGAGAATAGCGTAAATTTCTGCTTTGCCCCCTACGTCGATGCCATGCGTTGGTTCATCAACAATCAGTACGTCGGGGTTGACCAGCAACCAGCGAGCCAGCATTGTTTTTTGTTGGTTCCCGCCACTCAGATTACCCGCTATCTCCCGGACAGAAGGCGTTCGGATGCCTAGTTGCTGACGAAATGATTCGGCTAAAGACCTTACCCGATTCCGATTATACCAGGGCCCTGATGCTGGCGACTGGGCCGCAACTATATTCTGAGCAACAGACTGTTCTATGAATAAGCCCAGTCGTTTACGTTCTTCGGGCAGGTAGCCAATCCCATACCGGACGGCATCAGCCGGGTGCGCAATAGTCACTACCTCCCCATGAAGCTGGACGGTACCTGAATCGTGTTTGTCGATCCCAAAAATAGCCCGCGCAATTTCCGTTCGCCCGGCCCCTACCAGGCCTGCCATACCCAGAATTTCACCCTTATGGAGCTGAAAACTGATCTGTTCAAACCGCTCACCCGACAGGTTTTGAATCTGAAGCAACACCTCATCCGTGGCGGATGACGAACTTTTCTCCGCCATTAAACGCCGACCAACCATTCGGCTAATAAGCGCATCGGGCGTGGTGCTGGTCATTTGGTCTGTTCCCTGGTAGCGTCCATCTTTCAGCACCGAAACCCGGTCGGCCAGTTCGAATAGTTCGGGGAGTCGATGCGAGATATAGACGATGGCTTTACCCTCTGTTCGTAACTGCCGTAGTAACGCAAATAAGGTGGCCGTTTCTCGGTGTGTAAGGGAGGCCGTTGGTTCATCCAGTAGTAAGATTGCCGGATTTTGCGACAAGGCCTTGGCAATTTCAACCATCTGCTTCTGCCCCGGCGACAGTTCACTCACCAACTCCTGCGGCCGGATATCGGGTAAGGCAAGTTCATTCAGTAAAGCCTGCGTATGGGCGTGTAAGGTTTTATACTGGATTAAACCAAAGCGGTTTTTGGGCTGGCGATTTGCATATATATTTTCCGCGACGGTCAGACTATCGACCAGACTCAGTTGCTGGTAAACGATAGCAATGCCCAATGCAGTTGCATGGGCCGGGTTCTCGATCTCAACCGCCTGTCCGTTCAGCAGAATCTGACCTGAATCGGGATGCAGGTTCCCTGTCAGTATATTCATTAACGTGCTTTTACCAGCCCCATTTTCACCACAGAGGGCATGAATTTCGCCCGAATCAACGGATAGTGATACGTTATCAAGCGCCATTACGCCGGGGAATTGTTTGGTTATGTTGAGTAGCTGAAGCATACGCGGTTGGATCAATTTGTCAGGTTAACAACTTCATTCCGCCGGGCCGAATCATAGGCGGCATAGACCAGCCGGATCGTCTCGAAATTATCGGAACCTGTGGTTTCGGCAGGGCCAGTAAGGGACCGATTTTGCAGCTGTAAATCAGCAAGTAAGTTTTGATTACAGGCAACGATAGATGAATGAACGAGCGCATACGCCGGATCGGCCCACGCATAGTTGGAGGGTGGCACCGTGGTGGTTGTCGTTCCGGCAGCGGTTGTCGTTTTGAGCACATAGTCGTTGGTCAGCACCAGCGAACCGGCTGATCCTTCAATGCTGACGAGCGTTTGCGGAAAGGCTTCTTTTTCCAGAATAGAAGCATATGACATCTCCACGTAGCAGCTCAGGCCACTCTTCATACGGAGCAACACGTTGGCTACATCTTCTCCTTTAATGTGGGGATTTATGCGTGCCGTCTGGCAATAAATCGACTGTGCTTCGCCGAACAGAAATCGGGTAATATCCAGAATGTGTGACCCAATATCGGTTAGAATAAACTGCTCCAGCTCGGCCAGAAAAGGTTGATTATCGAAAACCGGGAAGGCCGAGCAGAAACTGACCCTTGCTTTAAACGCCCTACCAATCACGCCTGACTCCAGTACTGTTTTAACGGCTCGAATAGGCGTTTGCCAGCGAAAATTTTCGTGAATATATAGTCGGGTTCCCGCTTTTTGGCAGATTTCCAGCATCTGTCTGGCCTCATGGAGGCTTGGTCCCATGGGTTTCTGACAAATCACATCCAGTCCCCGTTCGGCTGCTTTCCTGGTGAAATGCAGATGTGTATCCACATCCGTGATGATATCTACGAAGTCGAGTTCGTGTGCATGATGGTCCAGCAGTTCATCAATCGAATCGTACACATTTGGGACGTTGAACTGCCGGGCAAACGCATCGGCTCTGGCTCTGGTACGGTTATAGAGTGCAATCAGTTCAACTCCGCCAACGGTAAACCAGGCAGGAATCTGATAGTTAGCCCAAAATCCTGTTCCAATTACAGCAAATTTTAACGACTTCATTCCGTGTAACGTTTTTCTACGACGTATAATTTGTAGAGCTGCGAGCCGTAGTAACTGCTAATAGCGGACTGCTCTACGGCAACTATTTTTACTTTTTAAACGATTTTGTTTGACTATTTCAAAAAGGCAGTACATTTGTCTCACTGTACTCTACTCTACTGTACTGCTTAAACTGTGGAGCAAATGTAGTTTCTTTTGCCTTATTCACAAGAAAATCTAAAAAAGTAGCACATCATATGCCAGATAGCCTTGTCGATCTGCCAACAGCCCAGCCTAATGCGGCCCAGCCTGATGCGGCTCAACCAAAATATCAGCAGTTAATTGAAACTATCCTGGTGGGTATTGAACAGGGAACACTGGAACTGGGTCAGCAACTACCCTCCATCAATGAGTGGGCCAGTAATCAGGGGGTAGCGAAAGTGACTGTAGCGAAAGCTTATGAAGACCTTCGGCAACGGGGCGTTGTACGGTCGCAGCATGGTAAAGGATTTTACGTAGCCAGCACCAACGTACGAACATCGCTGAATGTGCTGATGATTTTCGATACACTCAATGCCTATAAGGAAACCCTGTACGATGAATTGAAGGCGGCTTTACCAGCCGATGCCAGCCTGAGTGTATTCTTTCATCACTACAACCCCAGCGTGTTTGAATCACTGATCCGGAACAACCTCGGCCGATACAACGCCTACGTAGTCATGCCCCATTTCGATAACGATGTAACGGATACTGTAGCGCTGATTCCGGCCGATAAACTGCTACTGCTGGATCAGCTATTGCCCAATCTGCCAGGCGATTATTCCGCAGTTTATCAGGATTTCGAACAGGATATTTATCAGGCGCTGACTGCTGCGTTTGAACAACTGAAACTATACAGCAGCCTGACCCTGGTGCAGTCGAAAGACCGGTTTCAATATATTCCGGCGGCTACGCTGGCGGGTTTCCAGCAATTTGGTCAGGATCATAACTTCCCCTGCCATATTGTCGACTCCTATTCGGATGCGTTAGTACGGGCAGGAGAGGCTTTTCTCTTCTTTGCCGACCGGGATCTGGTTTCCTTCCTGAAACAGGTTGACCGCCTGGGCCTCAGGCTGGGTCAGGAAGTGGGACTATTATCGTACGACGATACGCCGATGAAAGAAATTCTGGCTGGAGGAATAAGCGTTATCTCAACCGATTTTGCCCAGATGGGTCAAACAGCGGGTCGATTGCTGACCAGCCGCCAGCGCGAGAAAATTGCCAACCCCGGCGGATTAATCCGGCGAAACTCCCTGTAGGTCATGCAACTTGGAATCGGGACATATACGTTTGGCTGGGCGGTAGGAACACCCGGCAATCGCCCAGATCACCCGCTCGACGAACTGGGCCTGTTGAACCGCGCAACCGCGTTGGGGTTCAGCCTGGTTCAAATTGGCGACAATTTACCCCTGCATACGCTGTCTACTGAACAATTATGTGCCTTTGAGCAACAAGCCCAACAACAGGGCATCCGGCTGGAAGTTGGCGCACGCGGGCTAACAGAAACCAATCTTGATCAGTATATCAACTTGGCTGCAGGCCTGAAAAGCCGGTTGCTCCGCTTCGTGATTGATTCATCTGCTTACGAGCCAACCCTCGATACGGTCATTGGCATTCTGAAAAACGCGGTGCCCAGCCTGAAGAAGGCAAAAATTACACTGGGTCTGGAAAATCATGATCGATTATTGGCCCGCGAGTTTGCTCATATTGTTGAACAGGTTGGGAGTGAACACCTCGGTATCTGTCTGGATTCTGTCAACTCAATGGGCGCGGGAGAAGGACTGGCTGAGGTCGTACAAACATTAGCGCCGTACACGGTCAATCTGCACCTGAAGGATTTTGGTATCCGGCGATTATCCCATTTGATGGGTTTTCAGATTGATGGACGACCCGCCGGGCAGGGTCTATTGAACATACCATGGCTGGTAGAGCAGGTAGCCACTCGCAGCCGCTGCCAGACCGCCATTTTAGAGCAGTGGGTAGTGCCTGAGTCAACGCTGCCAGCCAGTATCGATAAAGAGGAAAACTGGGTAACCGATAGCATAAATTACCTCATAAACAGCAACTTATTTACTAGATAAAGTACCCGTTCATTTTTTCAACGTATCTAAATAAAATGACCAAAATTGCTTTAGTGGGCGCGGGCGGCAAGATGGGCTGCCGACTAACTGACAACTTTTTGAAACTGGCTACGTATGCGGTTTCCTACCTGGAAATAGCACCACAGGGTATTGAAAACCTTCGGCAGCGGGGCGTATCCGTTAGTGAACACAGTGCCGCCATTGCCGATGCTGATGTTGTTATTCTGGCCTTGCCCGATGTGGCCATTGGCAAGCTTTCAGAGCAGATTATTCCGCAAATGAAGTCCGGCGCACTCGTGCTGACACTGGACCCGGCAGCCCCGCTGGATGGGGTAATTGCCCACCGCGACGATCTGGGTTATGTGATCGCGCATCCCTGTCACCCGTCGGTGTTCAACTGGGAGCCAACCGAAGCAGCTTTCCGGGATTTTTACGGCGGCATCTCCGCAAAGCAATCCATCGTGGTGGCACTTATGCATGGCACAGAAGCGCATTATACGCTGGGCGAACAGGTGGCGCAGGACATGTATGGACCGATTAAGGATACCCATCGAATTACGCTGGAACAAATGGCCATTCTGGAACCGGCTATGGTGGAAACGCTCGCCCAGACCTGCATGGAAGTCGTGAAAGAAGGCTTCGACCGAATTGTAACCCTCGGCGTTCCTGAAGCTGCCGCCCGCGACTTTGTGCTGGGTCATCTGCGCATTCAGATTGCGGTGCTGTTCAGGGAGGTCAATGGGACGTTTTCCGATGCAGCGTATAAGATCTCGAAACGTGCCAAACCCATTCTGTTTCGTGAAGGCTGGGAACGCATTTTTGACATGAACGACATCCGCGAACAGGTCAAGGATATTACAGCCCGCTAGTATGAAGTCGGTTTATCGGCGTTTAACGACCCTATTCTCTTTCGTTACTAAACCATGAAACAGTCTATTTTTCTACTCTTGTTTGTTGTAATACAGGGTCTGGTTATGGCCCAGAAGCCCTTCACTGGTGGGCGGCTGAAGGTGTCTGACAACAAACGTTATCTGGTCCACCAGAACGGCACTCCTTTTTTCTGGATGGGCGATACGGCCTGGGAGCTCTTTCATCGACTAAACCGCGAAGAAGCGGATCAGTATCTCAGGCACCGCGCCGAACAGGGATTTACAGTAATTCAGGCGGTGGCGCTGGCCGAGTTCGATGGGCTCAAAGAACAAAACCCCTACGGTGAAGTACCCCTTCAGGATAATGACCCCACCAAACCCAACGAAGCCTATTTCAAACACGTCGATTACATCATCGACAAAGCGGCCGAGTATGGTCTGGTGATCGCATTTCTACCCACTTGGGGCGATAAAGTTTTCAAGGACAAATGGGGCAACGGACCGGAGATTTTCAACCCCACGAATGCCAGAACGTATGGCCAATACCTGGGAAATCGCTACAAAAACCGCGAAAATATCGTCTGGGTGCTGGGTGGCGACCGGCAACCCCGCGATGGTTCATCGGATGTAGAAATCTGGCGGGCCATGGCCGCCGGGATTCAGCAGGGCGTTGGCGGTACGGCAAAGCCGCTTATGACCTATCATCCACAGCCCAACGGCCTGGCTGGAGGAGCATCGAAATGGTTTCATAAAGATGACTGGTTCAGTTTTAATATGCACCAGAACGGCCACTGCCGCAATACAGCTATGTACGATAACATCACCATATCCTACAACCTCCAGCCAACCAAGCCAACGATGGATGCCGAACCGATCTACGAAGATCATCCGGTTTGTTTTAATGTTAAAGACCTCGGTACGTCCAATGCCTATGATGTGCGTTTGTACGCTTATCTGGATCTGTTCGCAGGGGCACATGGACATACCTACGGCTGCCACGACATCTGGCAAATGTATAGCGCCAAACGACCGGCGGTCAATGGCCCACACATCTACTGGCAGGAAGCTATGGACCTGCCCGGTGCCAATCAGATGAAACATGTTCGAAAATTGATGACGTCCCGGCCACTTCTTGACCGTGTGCCCGACCAGTCGCTCATTGTCGAAAACAACCTGAGTCCGGCAGAACGTATTCAGGCCACTCGAGGTGCCGACTACGCCTTTGTGTATACAGCCGTTGGTAAGCCATTCACGGTGAACCCCGCCAAGATTTCCGGCAAAAGCATTACCGCCACCTGGTTTGATCCCCGAACGGGGAAAACGCAGTCGGCAGGTACGTTCGATAATCAGAAGCCATTTCAATTCAAGCCGCCCACGCAGGGTTACGGACAGGATTGGGTACTGGTGCTGGACGATGCCGCCAAAAATCACGCTGCTCTTTAACTAAGTCGAGCGTTTACTAACCAACATTTATAGCTAACAGGATGCGCATACTTCTTCAGGAACGAATCTATTCGCTGACATTAACGATTTTGCTGGTGGGCGTTGGCGCGACAATAGCTTTTCCGCAGACGTTTCCAACCATGGGAAACTGGAGTCAGCTCCTGCTGAATCTGAGTAACGATACCATTGTGGCCATCGGGATGATGCTGCTGTTAGTATCCGGGGCTTTTGATTTATCAGTTGGCTCGGTCGTTGCGTTTTCGGGTGGAGTGGCCGCGTATGGTATGATGGCATTGAACCTGCCCATACCCCTGGCACTGCTCACAGCACTGGCCTGCGCCGGGGTTATCGGGCTTGCGAATGGTTATCTGATTGCTTATCAAGGCATAAATCCCATGATTCAGACGCTGGCCACCATGGGTATCGTTCGGGGTGGAGCGCTCCTAATGGGTGGCTCCGGTATTCAGAATCTACCCTACTGGTTTAATGCCATCAGTCAATCCCGCCTGCTGGGGGTACAGATGCCCGTATGGTACATGTTGATGCTGGTGGGTACGTTTGCTTTCCTGATGAATAAAACGATATTTTTTCGGCGCTACTACTACATTGGCGGCAACGAACGAGCAGCAGAACTGTCGGGAATCCGCGTTAAAAAGATGAAGCTCTGGGGCTTTGTCATGACCTCTTTACTGGCTGGAGCAGCTGGTATTTTGCTAGCCTCCCGACTCGGCACCGCCTTGCCCACCGCAGGCCGCGGCCTGGAACTCAGGGTGATTACGGCCGTCATTCTGGGGGGGGCCAGTTTGTCGGGTGGGCACGGCAAAATTCCCGGCGCGTTGCTTGGTGCGGTATTCATGGGGCTGGTCAGCAATGTAATGGTACTCGCCCGGGTGTCGGGCTACTGGCAGGAAATCATTCTCGGTCTGATTTTAATTACCGCCGTCTGGACCGATAAAGCCCTACAAAAACGGGTGACTCTATCATGAAAAAACTACTGTTATTCAGCCTCCTGGGCGTGGCTTCCTGTGAGCTGCCTCCCCGTCAGGGTTCGACTGCCGGAGTAGCAAACACCTTTACCGAAACAACCCCGCCAGGCGCTACGGAAGAGTACGTCATGGTGACAACTGCCGTGTCGATGCCCATGTACGTTAACCATGATCAGGCTACGTTCCTCCGTTGGGGCCGTGCGCACAAGGTGAAGGTATCCATTCTGGGGCCTGCCGATTGGGACGTTCCGGCACAGATTAACACGATTGAGGAGGTGATTGGCACCCGTCCGGCGGGTTTACTTATCAACGGCACCGATCCGGCCATTGGGCCGGTTCTTAACAAGGCAGTGGCGGCAGGCATACCCACGGTGGTGTACGATTCGGATATACCGAACTCAAAACGCCATGCCTTCCTGGGCACCGACTGGTATGAGATCGGTAAGATGCAGGGCAACGAGATGGTGCGGTTATTGGGCGGGAAAGGCAAAATCGCCTACATGGGTATTCTGGGCCTCACCAACATGGAAGCGGGCTTTCGGGGGCTACTGGATGTGGTAAAGAACTACCCCGGCATCGAAATCGTCGGAAAATTTGACGATAAGGCCAACGTGGAAGATGCTGCCCGGATCACTTCCGATCTGCTGGCAGCCCACCCCGACCTGGCCGGGTTGTGTGGCTTCGACTCCAACTCAGGACCAGGCATGGGGTTGGCCGTGAAAGAAGCCGGACGCGTCGGAAAGGTGAAAATCACTACGGTCGACTGGGAGCCGGAGCACCTTCAACTCGTTCAGGAAGGGGTTATCCAAATGCTGGCGGGTCAAAAACGAGAATTGTTTACCTGGTATGGGGCTCAGTTCCTGTATGATATGGTTCATCAAACCAACCGGCTTTCGGCTCATGATGAGCAAGCTGGCATCACCAATATCCCTACCGCAGTGAATACGGGATTACTACGTATCACGAAAAAAAATGTGAATGAATTTATCAGCCGTTCGGCCAACTAGTTTTTCTTGCTTACTGGGCCAAACCAAGGGTATTGAAATCAATATCCAGCAATTGCCGAATACTGCTAACTACCAGTTGATTTCTCACCCATGATCCATCCAGTTTCATGGTTACCTGGCGGAGAAGCGTCTGTGCCTGCAACTGGCAATTAATAGTCACGACTAGTAACCTGAGACGAACGCAGGAATTCATGAATAGTCAAGAGGATAGGCGTTTACAAATACGGGTTAAGACCCTATTCGCCAAATAAGTAAAGCCCCTACGATTATGCGATTCCAATCCGTTCAGATGTTTGGTCCTACAAAGAAGTCATGAACGCCTTAACTGATTGTTCAGCTAACAGTATATACCCAGTGTCCTTATTTAGTTTTAACTACGTCGGCTCGGTACAACGTGCTGTGTTCGTTAATGACTTCATTGGTGCAAGCACCACTGTGCTTGCCAGGACGAGCCAATATTAAAATCGTTCAAGAACAGGTATGGGAGTGTGCAATATTCGCCGATAATGCATTGATAATAAGGCAATTATTACATCTCTGTATCATTCAAATTGTCCGCGAAAACGCCCGAATAAAATCAGGGCATAACACCCCTCGTATTATCTCCAGGCAATATCGGCGGTTAATTTTCAGGCACATGAAATAATGCTGAAGCTGGTGCTCGGCGATGCCTTCTGTCTGCCACTTCCACTCAAGAATGGGCTTTCCCTCGCCCGTATAATGATAATAAATTCGGAAGGGATGGTAACCTGCTTTTAAGTTGACCACTGCCGAAATGGGAAGCATCAATTTAGGCTGATCGGGATAGAGCTGCGGTCTAAAACCAGCGCTTCGTGTAGCCGCAAAACATAGCTACCGTTTCCATACATACTGAACTGGTACATGCCATCCTTGGGTATTTTTAGATAACCTTCCAGGTAAACCATACCTGGCTGAATTCCTGTTTTGGTCAGGTCGGTATTCGGTTTGATACCCGATTGCGTGGTTGGACAACTGCTAAGATCTGCTACCCAGGGGAATGCGCCCATAACGCTTTATTTAGCTTTTCGCACCGGCATGGATGCGCCGACTTCCTGCCGCCAGTTACGGAGCAATTTGGCTAATTCAGCGGTTTTAGCCGTATTATTCTGGCTTAGGTCATGCGATTCACTAAGGTCGTTACGTAGGTTGAACAGCTCGCGCTGACCCGTTTCGTAGCTCTCCACCAGTTTCCAGTCGCCCAGACGAACGGCTCCGGCCGGTCGTCCCAACTGATTGCTGAAATGCGGATAATGCCAGAAAATAGCGCCCCGATTAAGTGAGTCGGTTGGGTTTGTCAATAACGTCCGAAAACTTCGGCCGTCGGGTGTTTCCTGAGTCGGTATGGGGTGGCCAATCAGGTCCAGCAGTGTGGGAGTAAAATCGGTATTGATAACGTAACTGGTTGCTGTCTGGTTCTGCGGAATCGTACCCGGCCAGCTCACCACCAGCGGCACCCGAATTCCACCTTCGTAGACATGGCCTTTCCATTTCCGAAGCGGAGCCAGATTGGTTGGCGTTGGACCCAGTTCGGGCAATCCTACGCCCCCATTATCGGATGTAAAAATGACGAGGGTGTTTTTAGTTAGTCCCAACTCGTTCAATTTCGCCACGATCCGCCCTACGCCGTCGTCGAGACTTTCGAGCATGGCTGCGTAGTACGGATTGTAGTCTTCGCCCCACTTATTGTAATTCATCAGGTATTTATTCAGCTTGTCGGCACGGGGTATAATCATAACATGGGGAGCCGAATAGGGCACATACAGGAAAAAGGGCTTCTGGCGGTCGGCCTGCTGAATAAAGTCAACGGCGTAGTCGGTCAGTTTATCGGTCAGATACGCCTGACCGTTGTCACGGAATTCGGTTTTATAGCTATCCTCATAAATACCATACTTGTAATAATCCAGCCCATTACGACCAATAACCCGGGTATAGCCAAATCCCTGCGACCAGGGGGCCAGTGAATCAGCGCCCCCCAGATGCCACTTCCCGACCATTCCCGTCTGATACCCCAGTGTGCGTAAGCGCTCAGCGAGCGTTACTTCTGAACTGGGCAGGTATTGCCGCCAGGGAGCCGGATCGACAGGCGAAAGGGAATCGGTTCGTAGACCACCCAGAAAATTGGTCAATTGAAGGCGGGCCGGGTGCTTGCCTGTCAGTATAGCAGCCCGACTGGGTGAACAAACCGGACTAGCGGCATAGGCTTGTGTGAACCGAATGCCTTTCCGCGCCAGCGAGTCAATAAACGGCGTTTGGTGGCGTTTATGACCATAGCAGCTCAGATCGGTATAACCCAGATCGTCGGCTACAATCAGGACGATATTCGGTCGGGGTGACTGAGCCATTATCCCCATAGGTAGTAGTAGCAGGAAAAGGAGTTGCTTCATAACAGCTTACTGTCTATTGCAGTTTATTCTTTCATTTTCAGCTCTTTACTGGGCAAATAGCCAATTCGCTGCGCAACGACCCGTAATGAATCGCCCGGCTGGAGCATCAATATCTGGCCACTATATACCTGCCAGACATTGGCTTGATCCGTGCCATGTTTGAGAATATACCCTACTGAAGCCCCCGGTGTAGCGCATCGAATACGAATGGTATGCCCGGTTTTTACCAGTTCTGGCGAAGCGGTTTTTGGGGGCTCATTTCCCCCATTCCACATCTGTTTTAGCATGGCTGCCTCAGAAACAGCGCTCTTATCCCCCACCTTTTTCAGCCAGGCATCCATCTGGCCACGTAATTCCTCAAGCTTGGCCTTGTATTTCGGATTGTCGACCAGATTGGTAAACTCATCGGGATCAGTTTGGGTATCGCATAGTTCTTCGGCGGGTTTGGTCGGGCGGAACCACATCATCTGGGTTGCGTTCAGTTTGCCTTCGTCGCGGAGTTGCAGCAGTTCCTTCATCATCGGCATATTCAGTCGGAATTCAATGTTCTGGTAGTACGGTTTTTCGGGCATGAAATTCCGGTAGTACTTAAACCGCCCATCGCCCACGGCCCGTACCCGATCTACCGGCATATCCATCCGATCTCGCCCGGCAAAAATGTAGTTACGTGGTGATTTAGCCTCCTGCGCTCCTAAGAAAGCCTGCCCCTGAATATACTCAGGAATCGGAATGTTGGCCAATGACAGCACCGTAGGCGCCAGATCGACAAAGCTAATGAGTTGGTCATCTATTGATCCCACACGGCCAGCGCCTTTGATGCGGAACTGCTCAGGAATCCGAACAATCATGGGTACACGTAGCCCCCGGTCATACACTTCCCGCTTCACGAAGGGGAGTCCATCGCCGTGATCGGAATAGAAAAAGATAATCGTGTTATCGTAGAGGCCGTCGTCTTTGAGTTGCTGAATGATGCCGCCCATGATCGAGTCCATCCGCATTACGTTGGTCAGATTTCGGGCAATGTCATGTCGTACGGTTTTGGTATCAGGATAATAGGCTGGGACGATCACCTCTTCGGGCCGAACCAGCAGCGGCTCCTTTTCCCTTGACCAGATTTGCGACTCATGGGTTATAACGGAGTTAAAGATGGCAAAGAAGGGCTTACCAGTAGGCCGGTTTCGCCAGTGGGCTTTTGGGCTGCTTTCGTCCCATACCGTAACGGGAGGCAGAAACTGGTAATCCTGTTTTACATTATTGGTACAGTAATAGCCCGCTTTACGTAGGTATTCCGGAAAGCAATGGACATAATCTGGAATCACAGCCGAATACGTTTTCACGGGCGAAAATTTATGCGGATACGGATCGCCCTGTAGTGTACGCATGTGCTGAGTTCCGATCGACATCTGATACATACCCGTAATAATGGACGACCGACTGGGTGCGCAAACCCCAGCCGTTGAATACACATGCGAATACCGGACGCCTTCAGCAGCCAGTCGATCAAGATTAGGTGTTTTCACCTGCTTGTCGCCAAAACAGGCCAGATGATAGGACATATCCTCGCAGGTAATCCAGAGAATATTCGGACGTTCAGGTACCTGAGCCGCTGGCTCGCGAATCGAAAAAGAGGCCCAACCCGATAGCTGGGTAGCCAGACCTACCAGAATGGCAAACAGTGGAAATCGATAAGTCATAGGAAGCTATTTTTAGACAGCATTAACAGGCTTGGAAATCACTGACAATCAACTGGCTAATCGGGTGAGAAAAAAAAGTTTTACATGTTTTAATTCCATTTTTTCGGGGGGTTTACGGACGCGGATGGTAAGTGTTGTCGGCCCAGCCTTCAATGGGAGCCAGCCTACGGACTTCGGTATCCACTTATCAGAGGTAAGACCATCAATCGCTTTCTCTACCGATACGTCGCCCGCCGAAACCTGTAAAACCGGCTCTCCAACGCTTTTCCCCTGAAGAGTCAAGGTGATGTCATAATTGCCTGATCGTATGCTACTGGAATTAGTAGTCGCTAAACCAGTATGAATACCTATCTTAATGATTTATTAGGCTATAACCGGGGCGCCAGAGCGTAAGGAGAACCAGTTTTTACGCCTACAAACGGAAGCCTACCAAACCGTTATTCAAATCGCGGAAGAACAATTTCATAACCCTATCATAAAAAAGCCGGTCCGCACCGGCGGACCGGCCAAGCGGCCGAAAAGTTAACTCGTCGCTACCTTAGTGGGTTTACTATCTGTCCAACTCAATCAGTAGCATGCGGTTGCGTATTGGCCTGTGACCATTGTTATAAAGCACCCAGTTTCTCTAATGATTTCTGCACATAAACCCGTAGACTCTTCAGGGCTACGTTGAGAGTGTTGTAGACCGTTTTTATGGATATATCCATCACCTCAGCGGCTTGCTGATACGTCAGCCCTTTCATGTACACCAGATAAAGTATCTCTTTCTGGCGCTTGGGCAGTTTGTTCAGTTCTGCCCTGACTACCCAGTTTTGCTGGTCGGCCAATTCCCGTTCAACCATGGCCTGCTCATAGGACTGACTGAAAAGATCGGCCTGATCAAAATGGTACTCCTCCGAAGACAACCGCTTCAGCCGACTTACTGCATCCAGCAACCGACGGCGCAAAGCCCGGTAGAGATAGAACCGGATGTTATCGGTAGCACCCAGCCGATCCCGGTTTTCGTATATATGCAGAAACAAGCCGTGCAGGCAATCTTCAACGAGAGGCTTGTTCCGAACCAGGTTATACCCATACCGATACAAATCTGCCGCAAACAAATCATAGAGCTGCGAGAAAGCGTCGCGGCTTCCGGCACGACAGGCATTCCACAACTGGACGTGTTCGCTGGTAGTCAGTCGGTTATTCATGGATGGACGGTAAAGAGTTACTGAAATGTCACCAGGCTTTTATCGGCAATCAGGATGGGCGCGTCGTAGATCGGGATGTCCGTAAAGGTGTAGAGGCTGCCCGTTTTTTTCCATTGACTGGCCGGAATTTCGTACACGCCACCCGTAATGATGTCTACGTAAACCGGCGTGTCGAGGTTGGCGTTGGAAAACGTGAACGACAGGTTGCGGGTTGCGTTCGACTCGACGGGAATGTAATCGTTCGCCCAGATTGTAAATAGCTGTTTCTTTGTGTCTTTATGCTGGTAGCCATACACGGCCAGGCTCCGGTCGGTACCCGGCGAAAAGGTCATTTCGGCCTTGTTTTCAGGAACAAACGTCCGATTGAAGCTTTGCTCCAGCTTTTTGATGCGTTGAAGCGAATGGTCGAAGATGGCCGTCACGTTCTGAATGGCATAGTAGGCGATTTTGGGCCGGATCGCCCGTTTCGTCGAATCAGACTTGATAATCCCTTTGTAGTTGAGCCGATGAATGGGCCCGCTGGTATACGCCATTTCAATGATACCGAACACACTCGATTCAATGTCGTGCCCCAGATCGCCCAGCATCCGGCGGGTGTCCCATTTGGCCTGCGTCAACTCCGACCACTCGTAATCACCCAGGGCCCCCCGACCAAAACCGGGACTCGATGGCGCACCATTTTCGCCCTGTCGCAGTGGAATAGTGGGCGCGTATTTATCCAGGACAGCCCGTAACTGCATTACTTTCGGATAGTGCGAATCGGGGTTGTAGGTATAGTCGTGGTAGGTAAAATTATCGAAGAGGTTGATCTTCTTTTTCTCGGCTAGCACCTTGAAAAACCGGTCTGCATAATCCAATCCGATATGTCCCAGTGCCAGCCCCGACACCTTTGCTTCGGGTTGGATGCGCTTGATAATGTCGATGGTTCGGATATTCAGGGCAGCCGCTTTTTCGGGGGTGTTCTCCTGATTGTCGCCAAAGTTGGGTTCATTCCAGATTTCCCAGTCTACCACTTTGTCTTTATACCGTTTCACCATCGCTTCCACCCAGCGGTCCCAGGCTTCCAGTGCTTCGTTAGAGGTAGGCACTCCGGCACCCAAATTCGACCCACCCCCATTAGGATAATTATGGTTGCCGTATGAGGTTTGCAGCCAGGGTTTCAGCCCCCGTTTATGAGCGTCATCAATGATGTGGTCAAGCCATACCCAGTCATATTGACCCTTTATTTTTTCGGTTTTGTCCCAGCCAGCCTGCATCCTCAACCGCTTGATTCCCAGCGGAACGAGATATTCCTTATACTGGTCATAATCGGTAAAGTCGCGGTCCATCGTCTCGCAGCCGATTAGCCAGTTAGAAGATTCAATTTCTCTGGTCGAGCGGGGCTTCACGCTACCCAATCGGGGCAGAGAAATTGAAAAATCTGTTTTCACCCGGTCTTTCGATGTATCAATGGACTGAGAAAAAACCGCATCCATTTGGATTGCGAGCAAACAAAGGGCAGTAAATGTGATGTTAACGAAATTGGTTGCCATGTAGGAGATGAGTTTAACAGACAGTCCGGGATTACTTCTGTTGCGCTGGTTCGTATAGACTTCCCGGAATGATCTGAACTACTAGTTTAGTGGTGCAATTGGCTGGCGACGCCAACCGAACGACAATCCGGCTCAAACCCGGATTGGGGGAATCCTGCGGATTTTTTGCTTCCGAAACATCCTCAATGTCGATGGTTCTACCAACCGACGATTCAACGATTAAGGCTAGTGACTTACCATCCTGACGCAACAGCAAGCCGTTCGGGGTCCGGGTTATGGCTGCTTTGGTGAGCCACTGCCACGACGCTTCAACGGGTTTGTTACCGGTAGACCACTGGTCTTCAATGGTCACCGACCGGTCGGCATTGAGCGTCAGGTCGCGTTGTACACGAACGACCTGGTTCCGGTAAAGGGATGTCAGATCGACCGAGTTTCCCAGGCTACCCTTTTTTGTCGGTAACGGATTGACTTCGCCTTTGCCGGTGATGTCCTGATAGGCTCCATCAAACCGGAGGATGTTGTGCCCTTCCGGACCAACCCGGAATGTAGACCAGCGGGTACTGTTTTGGGCATAGCTCCAGAGATCGAGTTTTGCCGCCCGCATCTTATCGTAGCTTTCCGTTCCCAGGTCCAGTGCCCAGCGAACGCCATCGGCTTCGAGTACAAAACTGCCTACATCCATGTGCGCGTGGGAGTGATTGGGCGTCCCCCCTTTCAGGGCCACAAAAGTTGCCAGCGGGTCATTCCAGGCCGAGCGCATCACGACCATAGGCAATACGCCCTGCGAGGTCCAGTGGCGGGGTGATGCCGTCGTGGAGGGTGCGGCCAGCGTGGGCTCCCACCACAGCAGTTCGAGGGGCGTATGCCGGTTGGGATGAACGCTGGATTTGGTATTCGAAACAGCCGCCCTGTACAATGTATTGACAGCGACAAGCTCCTGCCGGACGAGATCCGGGCGACGGGTTTCGCGCGCAAACCAGATCATAATAGGCTCGTTCTGTGTTTCGAGGTGATAGTCGGAATAGTTGAAATCCAAGCCGCTCGGCCCCACCATTTGCAGGTTATAATCAGCGGTTTTGAGGAAGCCGGGAAACTGTTCCAGCCCAAAGCTGGTGCCCAGTGTCGACCGCAGTGCTTCGATAAGCAGCACATGAAACGTAGTGCCGTACGACCAGTAACTAGGCCCTTCGGGATAGGCTCCGTCGGGTGCATAAACGGCTCCGGCATGGGGCAGGTTTTTAATGGCCCGGTTAATAATTTGTCTGGCCAGTTCGGGTTCCCGTTCGGCAATGGCCAGAGCGCCCACTGTTAGTCCGCTGTGGCACACCTGCGTCCAGTTAAAATCACCATCTACCCAACTCCCGTTTCCCTCCGTAACGTCCAATGAGGGCAACAGGGCGTTTTGGACAATGGATCGGGAAATTTGATCGCGTTCATCTGGTGTCAGCTCTGCATACAGCCAGTCGAGACCGATGCCAGCCGCCAGTGCTCCTTCGCCTACGTCCAGAAAATGGTTCGGAGCCCAGTCGGGCAGGGCAGCCAATTGAAGGAGCTCCTGCCGAGCCCTGTTCAGAAACCGTTCGTCGCCCGTCAGCCGGTAGCTCATGGCAAGTACGATTATTCGTCCCTGTACCTCACGCATTGGCCCGAATTTAAAACCTTTCGACGGGTACACGATCTGCTCGGCCGTCAGTGTTTGTTCGGCGGTTTTCCGAATGTAAGCCCGCAGTTGTCGGGAGACCGAGTCGGTCTGGTTTTTCACCTTGACAAACCGGGTGGCATTGGCAAACAAACGTGGGTGGTCGGGTAGGTGCTGAAGCTGTACCTGCGCGTTGGCAAACGTACTCAGCCAGTGTAGCAGCCAGACTCCCCACAAACGGTTTAGAAGTCGCATTGGAGCAGGTATTTCATCCCGGCAGGATTGTTGTCAATGGTTTCAAAAACCGCCTGTGCGTCGGCTAAAGGCGAAATCTGGGTAATCAGCGTGTTGAGCGGCAGCGTATCCGAAGCAGCCAGCGCAATAGCTTCATCGAAGTCTTCGGGTTCATAAACCCGTGCCCCAATCAATTTTAACTCGCGCCAGAAAAAACGGAACAGGTCAACGGCTTTGGGTTCAGCATGGATGGCGACCATGACGATTCGCCCCCGCACCCGCGCCAGTTGCGTCATAGCCGTAACGCCAGCCTGCACGCCCGATACTTCAAAGACAACATCAGCCATTGCTCTATCGGTAAACTCCTCCACCCAGGCAACCAGATCCGTTTCTTTGGGATTGACGGTCACCAATCCCATCGACTCGGCCAATTTTAACCGGGCTTCATTGACTTCTGAAATGAGTACTTTAGCACCTTTCTGTTTAGCAACCAGCGCAATCAACATGCCGATAGGCCCCCCACCAATGATTACAACGTTTTCGCCAGCTTTCACTTCGCCAAGCCGCACATCGTGACAGGCGACAGCCAGTGGCTCTACCATTGCGCCAATCGTAAGGGGCAGGTCGTCGGGTAGCCGGTGGAGGGTGTACGCAGGTACGTTCCAGTACTGCTGCATACCGCCGGGGGTATCGATGCCGATGAATTTCAAGTTCTGTCCTATGTGCTGAACACCGTTGTCGACCGCCATTTCCTGCCCTGGCTTGAGTGGCCGAACGGTTACCCGGTCGCCGGGCTGCCAGCCCGTAACCCCCTCGCCTACCGCGTCTATTTCGCCCGACACTTCGTGACCAATCACCTGCGGCAACGTGAGCCGTTGTGCCATTGCCCCGTGATAAATGTGAACGTCGGTGCCGCATACGCCACAGTATGCCACTTTCAGACGGACCTCGCCAGGTAATGGCGGCAGCAGATCTACGTCCTGTAAATCAAAGGTTTTATTGCCGATATAATTGAGTGCTTTCATATGATAAAGAGCGAAATCGGACCGCCGAAGCGGAATGAAAGAGCGAAAGAGTGTATGAGTGCATGAGAGAGAATGAAAGAATGTGGAACACGCCAACCACATATTCGCTCATTCACTCTTTCGCTCTTTCTAAAATTTGTAACATGTTCCCATCGGGGTCAAACAGGTTGCGGACTTTGCCGCCACCGATGGCATTGATGACCGAACCGCCCCAACGAACCCCTTTTGTGTCGAGAAAAGCGATGGCTTCGTCGATGTTTTCGACGCGCAGGGCCAGGTGCGACCAGCCGGGTGTCCAGGTGGTACGTTCGGGACGAGCGGTGTCGTCTTTGGGCATTACTTCGAGCAGTGTACCATCGGGCGCTTTCAACATCCAGACCGGCTTCTCGTGGCGAAACCACTTTTCGTAGCCGAAGACATCGCAGTACCAGTCGGCGAGGGCCTCCACATCGTTGGCCGCTACGCCGGGGTGGTCGATGCCCGTAATTTTCAGTTGACTCATTGGCTTAGATGCGAATCAGGGAATACGTAGTGTCTTGCGGTACGACATCCCACCGCCGACCATGTCCCGAGATCAGGGACAGGTGACAGGTGGCTTCGTCCTGGACGATCAGCGTCCATTGCTTCTGGTCATTCGATAGGGTAAAAGCGTTCGCTTCCTGCTTTAACTGCCATTTATCCAGCACAATAGCCTCATCAAGAGCAATTGCATGAACGACCGTACGAGTGGTTGCTGGGGCCGATTCTGTCCAGCGATAAAGCAGGCCACTACCGGGCTTCCCTTCACCGTACTGGTTAGGTTCAACGTGGTAGGCATCATGCACATAACCATAGACCGGATGACCGATGGTACCGTTACCGGTGTGGAATAACTTCATCCCCGCTTCGTTTCGCCGAACGGTTAGGCACTTGTGGTGCGCATCGGCCTGCGCCTGTCCGTCGCGGTTATTGACGAGCCAGTTCCAGACTGTTGTCACGGGTTGCGACGCTTCGATCCGGTCAATGACGAACAGAACGTGGCTACCTCCCATGAGCCAGAACCGTGAAAAGTTCTGAATTTGCGCCCCATACGTCGTCCCAACTTCTGACCCCACCACGGAAACCGCATCATCCCGCTCAACGAGCAATCGCCGGTTGCCCCGGTCGACGGTTGGGCCAGGTACGCCGTTGACCAGCAGCCGTCTAGGCAGTACGCTTTTCTGTTCCAGCATGATGGCTTTGGCCTTGTCTTCCTGTAGCCCCAGTGTTTCCGATTCCAAGAGGAAGGTGCAGGTATTGTGCGTTTGGGTGCTACTTTCCAGTCCGTGAATCAGGTTCCGGTAGCAGCTATGGCCGGGATCGACCAGCAGCCGTTCGCGGTTGTGAACCAGGATAAAACTGTTCAGATCGCCGTGCAGATGACCGGGTCCGTAGAGTCCGTCGCCACCGCCGTTTATAGCCACGATGGTCTTGCCCACCCAGGCATCCCGTATAAACGTGTGGCCGTTGCTGAATGCGGTCGTCAGGGGTAGTCCCACTTCCTGGGGACTGGTAGCTTTTGTTTCGTGAGTCAGCAGTGGCAGGGTTAAAAAACCCCAGTCGTTGTGCATCCCGAAGGTAGCCAACTCGTGCGGCCCCTGCGTGAAAATGGGCTCATAATAGGTGGCGAACAACCCACGGGCCAGTCCTTTTTCTTCAGCTGAATCGCTGCGTGCAGCCAAGTGCAACAGCAGATCGCCCGATGGTCGGAAGAGGGCCGCACTGTCGTTGAAATTGGCTGCACGGGCGCGGGGTTCGGTTCCCCAGAAAGCACTACCATTGTCGGTAAGGGGTTTGGTATAGAACATACAGCTGGCTACCCACCGAATGCCTTTTCCGTAGGCTCCTACGTTGAGTAATGCCGCTTTTTCGGGGTATTTTCGGCAAAGTGATTCGTAGGAAAGCATAAGCGCAAAAGCCAGGTAATTTCCGTATTGCAACGACTCCCCATAGGAGCCGTCGGGTTGAAAGGCCAGCGCACACTGTTGCCATTCCGATACGTATTGATCAATCAACTCCTGTTCGTCAAGAACCGCTGCCGCTACTAGTATACCCGATGTCAGGATACCCCGCCAATTGGCCAGGTGCATATTTTTGTCGATCCACCGCCGACACAGGGCAATCCCTTTTCCGGTCAATGCTTCCCGGATTTCGACTTGCTCCGACTCAGAAAACGCATCGCGGGCCAGGTCATAGACGGCACTCAGTGCCCAGCACAGATGCGCCGTTTCGAGGTGACCCGTCAGCGATTCTGAATGGTCGCGGAAGGCAGGCCCGACCCAATCGTAAGTGGGCGTCCGGGTAATGTCGAGGGTAACGGTACGGAGCCATTTGGCCAGCCGTTCTTCAGGGAAAAGTGCGTACAACATAGCCGCGTCGGACAGGTACTCGGCCGCCGGGTAATACCAAGCCACTGTGGCGTCGGGACCGAGTAAGCCTTTGGTGGCTACCCGCTCATAAACACGCTGGTGCAAAGCCGACTTAAAACGACGCAGCACCGAGTCACCCGTTCGTAGCCCATCCAGAATCCGGGAGCGGTCAGACTCGGACAGAAAACAAGCATCCAGCTCCCGTATAGGTGACTCAATTTGCATAGCTGTATCAGAAATAGCCTCCATTCTTTACGACGTCGGTTGGTTTCATGCCGCTTTCGACCATTTCCCGGATTTCGTCTTCCTTGTGCATAATCTTCTCAGCGGCAATCAGCACCTCGTAGGCGATATGTTGCGGAATCGAGATCACCCCGTCGATGTCGCCGAATACCCAATCGCCGGGCTTCACAGTCACTTCGCCCATGAGCACGGGTTTCTGGTAGTGGTGCATCCGGAAACGACCCAGCATACCCGTATTGGCTTTGTACTTATGAAAGACCGAGAAACCCAGTTCCAGAATAGCCTGCGTATCGCGGATGCCATTGACAACGGCGCCCCGGCAACCAATTCGCATGGCGGCCATGGTCATCACTTCGCCCCACTGCGAGGTGACGGTATCGCCGGTGCAGTCCCAGACAACCACGGAATCCTGATGTAGGTCTTCGAGCATTTGCGCGCGCATTTCAAACTCACCGTCGGTGGTAATATCGGGACCACCTTTCACGGTGAAAGCCAGGCCCGCCATTTTCATGGCTTCCCGGAGGGGGGCAAACTCCGGCGGCAAACTGGTGGCGTGCATGTTGTAATTAAACCGCAGCACATCGTTGACCGCGCCGGTGTAGAGTCGCAGGTATCGCTCCCGCATCTCGGAAACGGGGATGGGGAAAGGCGATGGAGCAACAGCCTGGCCGTTGCCGTTCGTATGGGTATGGAGTGTGTTCGTTATCATCCTGCCAGAAAATTCATGTTGTCGAAATTGATTTCACGGATCACGACGTAATCCGGTTGGTTGAGCACAAACGTGATCACGCTGGCCACATCTTCCACCTTTAAAAACTTTTCGCGGGGCACCTTACGGTCACCCCAGTAATCGCTATCGGTAGGGCCTGGGTTTACGTCGGTCACTTTGATACCCTCTTTAATAACCTGATCGGCCAGGCCGCTGCTCAGTCCCCGTGCACCAAACTTCGAGGCTGCATAGACCGGCGCGTTGGGATTGGTGCGCTGACCAGCCATCGAAATAACGGTTAGAATATGCCCCTTTTTCTTCGGCTTCATCACCTTCAGGGCTTCGCGGTTGCAGAGAAATACGCCCCGCATATTCACGTTCATCATTTGCTCGTAGGCATCCAGCTCGGTTATGGAGAGGTCGGTTGTCAGCATGCCCATGCCCGCGTTGTTCAGGAGCACGTCGATGGTACCGAAGGCGTCCAGGCAAGCGGCAAATCCGGCCTGTACATCCGCTTCCAGGCTCACATCACCTTTAAAGGAGCGCAGGTTTTCGTGCTGCACTTCATCGGCAAGCTGCCGGGTTCGGCTGAAATCAAAGACATTCGCCCCTTGTTCGAGCAATTGAAGGGCCGTGGCTCTGCCAATACCACCCGACGCACCGGTGATAAAGCACACTTTATTGTCGAGGTAACTCATAATTTTAAGGTTGTAATTCGAATAATCTTAGGTTTTTGCAGAGTGGACAATTTTACCCCACCCCAACCCCTCCCCTTAAACCAGGGGAGGGGCTAACTTCGGCAGTTTGTAAGTTCCTCTCAATATTTAAAAGGAGGGGCTAATTTCAACGGCTTGTAAGCCCCTCCCCTTTTTTTAAGGGGAGGGGTTGGGGTGGGGTCCCTGTAGTTTCTTCCTTGATAATAGCCGTTACCTTTCGCGCTTTTGACCATAAACCGTAAGCGAGAATGAGGCATAGCGTACCAGCGCCGAGGGCCAGTTGCCCGCTTAGCATGTTCCGTGATGGAAATCCCATAATCACAAACATCAGGCCCGTCAACCCGAACGCAATGCCGTACATAAGCTTGATCGCGTCTTTGAAAACGTCCTGATCGTTTGAATCGGCTTCGGCAACAAATGGCACGGCCAGCTTATGAAAAAAGGCGTTTACCTTCGCATTGTAAGCTGCATCCTTCGACGGGAAAAAGCCCGATACGATAAAGAGTACAGTACAGAAGGCAATCTCGATCAGGGTGGCGGCTTCCCAGCTGATGGCTTTGTTCATGTTCAGGACAAAACCTAGCGCAGTGCCCAGAAACAGCGTAGCCAGGGCGCCCCAGGGCTGTGGTTTTCGGAGGAGAATCCCGAAGATAACCGGTACAATCATGGGTACAGCGAAGACCCCCGCCAGTAGTTTGTTGGCTTCAAAAGCCCCCCCAAATCCACCCACGAAAAGCGCCCCGACCGTCACGGTGAACCCAACCAGCAGCGTCATCAACCGACCCACCAGCAGCGACTCTTTTCCACTCGCATTGGGGCGAAACACCCGCTGGTAAATATCGCGGGTCAGTACGCTGGCCGTTACGTTGTATTCGGCACTCAGCACCGACATGGTAGCTGCAAACATGGCCGCAATCATCAGGCCCATAATGCCTTCGGGCAGCAGCTTGAGGCACAAGCTTACATAGGCCATTTCGGGGTTGTCCAGCTTCGGTAAGATGACCCTGGCGGCCAGGGGCGGAAACAGGAAGATGACGGGGAAGATGAAAAATAAGACAGACGAAAGAATCGCTAGTTTCTGTCCGTCGGTTTCGTTTTTAGCACTGTAAAAACGCTGAATAAACGTCCAGTTGCCGCTGTACCGGATGATGATCAGCACGTAATAGGCGATCAGGAAAAGCGGCATCCCTTTTTTGCCGTTGAACCAGGTCATATTCTGCGGCATAACCGCCTGCATATGCTCGAAACCACCGGCGGCATTATAGGCCAGCGGCACCAGGATCAACGTAGCAAAAAAGAGAATAACGAACTGCACCACATCTGTCACGATCACCGCCCAGAAACCGCCCACCACCGTGTAGAGCGTCACGACAATGCCGCAGCCAATAACCGCTGTCTCGAATGGAATACCCGACGCGGCCGTTACGAACAGGCCAATCGAGTAGAGCTTGATCATATCGTCGAGAAGTTTGAAGGCGACACCACTCCACGAGAAAATCTGCCGAATGGGCGCGTTGTAGCGGGTTTCCAGAAATTCGACGGGACTCAGGATACCCGCCCGTTTCCAGCGTTTGGCGAAAAAGAAAACGGCAATCAGCGACGGAAAAATGGTGCTCCACAGCACCGTGATCGCCACCAGCCCATCGGAGTAAGCGATGCCCGCGTAGGCCACGAAAATAAAGGTACTGAATTTAGTCATGAAGTTGCTAATACCCCCGGCAATCCACGAAACGCCACTCCCCCCCTTGAAATAGTCATTAATATTTTTGACAAATCGGCCTAAAAAAATACCAATCCCCGACATCATAATCATGTAGAGAATGATGGCTGTGTAATCGAGTGCTTTGAGTTGACTCATAAGGGTATAGCGGCTAAAAAATCAGTGTTGATTGATCGGCAATCAGAACCGGCGAATCGTAGACCGGTAGGTTTCTGAAGGTGTAGGTAGTGCCCGTTTTCGTCCAGTTTCCTTTCGGAATTTCGTAGACGTGCCCCGTCAGTAGATCCACCCAGACCGGTGTGGTAAAATTCCCGGATGAGATGGTTATGTCGATGGGGGTTGTCCTGAACACATTGTTGGGCGTCTTACTATCAAACCAAAGGGATACAAGCTGCTTTTTTCCCGCTTTCCGGTGATAAACAAACGTCGAAATCGGCTCTATCGCGGTGGTGGTGACGGTTGCGGCCGGGGCTAGCTCAAGGCGGCTGTCGAAAACAGATGTAAGGTTCTGCACTGCGTAATACGCCACTTTGGGGCGAATGGCCGTTTTGTCCAGATCTGACTGAATTAACCCCTTCGTATTCAGCACGGGCGGATTAAATGCGTACCGAATGTCGATGATGGTGAAGACCGACGTTTCGATGTCGCGGCCCAGATCGCCCAGCAGTCGGCGCATGTCGTATTTAGCCTGGCTGTATTCCGTCCAGTAATATTTGTCAAGGGCAAAGCTGGGTATGTAGCCCGATGGCGCCCCGTTTTCGCCCTGCCGCAGCAACAGCGTTTTTGAATACTTGCCGATTACGGCTTTCAGCGCCATCACCCCTTTGTACGAATCTTCGGGTCGGAAGTCGTAGCTATGGTACGAAATCCACTCGAACAGAGGGAGCTTACCCTTGTCGCTAATGACCTTCAGAAACCGATCCAGGTACGCGGTATCGGAATGCGACGCAAAGGCCAGTCCGGCAATTTTGGCATTCGGCTGAATACGTTTAATGATGTCGGCGGTACGGATATTGAGTTCAGCCGTTGTTTCCGGGGTGATTTTCTGTAGGGGATGGTCGGGTTCATTCCAGATTTCCCATTCATGTACCCGGTCCTTGTAGCGGGTTACCAGTGCTTCGACCCAGCGGTCGTAGGCCGCATAGCCTTCGGGCGAAGTCGGCATACTGTTGAGCAGATTCGTACCGCCCCCACCTTCATAAATGGGGTTGCCATACGATGTTTCCAGCCAGGGTTCAATCTTGTTAGCCACGGCAAAATCAATCACCTCATCGAGCCATTTCCAGTCGTACACGCCCTTCTTCGGCTCACACTTGGCCCAGCCTGCCTGCAACCTGATTTTTTTGGCTCCCAGCGGAGGCAGGTACGCCTTGTAGGCATCGAAGTCGGTATAATCGCGATCCAATGTCTCACAGCCGACCGTAATCCTCGACGATTCGATCTGATTCGTAGACCGGGGCTTCAGCGTTCCAATTCGTTTCAGGCTAACGGCCAACGGCGTTTTCACCCGCTCGGCAGCGGTGTCGATGAACTGAGCAGCAGCGCTGACCGAGCAAAGAAAGAGGCAGGTAAATAGGATTCGTTTCATAAGTCTATTTTCCCCCTACGTATTGGACGGCCAATTTATCCGCTATCAGCACGGGGTAATCGGGGACGGGGATTTCAGAAAATGTCCATTGATCACCAGATTTCAGACATTGCTTTTTGGGTATTTCATAGACATTACCGGTAATCAAATCCACAAAAACCGGCTGGTTAAACTGCCCTTTAACGGTTACCGTTGTTGGTTTAGGCATGTATTGCTCGGCGGGTCGGGCTTCGCCATTCCAGAGTGTAACCAGACTGCCATTCCCTTTCGTTTGCCGGTAGACAAAGGCCGTTACGGTTTCCTGGCTGACCGCTGGTTTAGTCGATGGCAGCCGTTCGACCTGATCATCGAAGAGTGAGAAAACATGCTGGGCTGCTTTGTAAGCCAGTTTGGGTCGCTTAATGGTTTTATCGGGATTGGTTTGTAGCAATCCTTTTGTATTCACCCCCACCATATGGTCGCCAGCGGTGTAGTGTATATCGCTGATCGTGAACAGATTCGTAGCAATACCGCGTCCGTGGTCGCCCAGCATCCGGCGAAGGTCCCATTTGGCCTGGGTCAATTCGCTCCAGTCCTGATCACGCAAGGCACCAATCGTTACGGCTTTCGGTGTAGAAGGGGCTCCATTTTCGCCCTGCATAAACACGACGTTTGCCTTGTAGCTCCATACCAGTTGCCGCATTTTTTCGATGTTCGGATAGGATGAATCAGGGTTGTGAGCGTAGCCATGATACGTCATAATATCGACCAGATCCAGCGCGTTTTCCTTTTTCAGTTCCTCGTAGAAGTCCTTCACAAAGTCCAGCTTTGTTACGCTCGCCATACCCAGCGCAATGAGCCGGGCATTGGGCTGAATCGACTTCACCAGCCGGGCCGTGCGGACGTAAAACTGGCCAATTTCCGTACCCGTATGCGTTGGGTTGAGATCGGGTTCGTTCCAGATTTCCCATTCAGGCACCTGACTTTTGTAGCGCGTCACGATGGCCCGAACCCAATTGTCCCAGGCCGTCAGCGCTTCGGGTGAGGTTGGGATATGGCCCGCCAGTTTGGCCTCGCCCCCACCCTCGTAAATTGGATTACCGTATGACAATTCCACCCAGGGAGCCACCCCGCGCGAAGCCGCATCGGGAATGACGGCATCGAGCCATTGCCATTCATACGTCCCTTTTACCTTTTCGCACTTGCTCCAGCCGCCCTGTAGCCGAATTCGTTTGGCACCCAGCGGCCCCAGGTATGTCTTGTACGATTGGTAGTCGGTGTAATCCCGGTCGAGGGTTTCCCCGCCAATACTCCAGGCGCTGGATTTGATGGATTTCGCGTCGCGAGTTTTCAACTGCCCAACCACTTTCCAATCGGGTTGAGATAGAGCTACGTTCGGCTGGGCGAACCCTGTCTGGATGAAAAGAAAACCGGCGACAATGAGTAATCCAATACGCATGATTTGTCTGTTTTAATGGCTTTACAAGAAGACCCGCACGATGCTCACCGCTCCGGTGGCCTTTCGAAACCAACCTAGGTTAGTTTCCGAACCTCCAGGAACTGTCTTAGCAAACCCCAACCCCTGAAGGGGGCTTTGCTCACACTCTAACTAAGCCCCCTTCAGGGGGTTGGGTGTTGCAATACCTGCTCAAAATTGCAGCCGATACGTATTGATCTGCCGGGCGTTGAAATTCGTTTTCAAGCTGGTTTTAGCTGGTTTCAGGCTTTGTTCATTCGTTTCGATATGCGTTGTTTGCCAGGCCCGGTGAATCGGCAATGCCCAATTCAGTGTGGGGGTGGAATGGGTTTTATTCAAATTCCAGAACCGGGCGATCAAGCCGTTTCCGATGCCTTCTTCACTGGGTTTCAACGTCCAGATCAGCAGGCCCGGCGTATCGGCTTTGAGCAGTGAAAAGTTCGTTTCAGGATAGGTTGCCTGCGTGCCGGTTACGGCTCCAGCCACCAGTGGATTCTGATCTTCGAGCGCGAATCTCATGGCCGTCAGAGCATCGAAAGCTGCTGTGCGGGTTGTCAGGGCAAAATGGTAGCGAAACTTCGTCACTCCGTTCTGGTTATAAATGCCGAGCCGTAGCGTATCTTTTTTACCCGATCCATAGGTATCGACCTGTCCACCGGCCAGCGCGTTAAACTGTGCCGACGTTTCCCAAAGCGAATCAGGAGTACTTTTCCCCAGCTTGAAAAAACTACAATCCTGATTCGAGATGGTAAGTCCAAACGCTGGCTCACCGATGTCGGCAAAATGGTTGAATGTCTGCCAGTCGTAGCGGGCATTCTGGCTAGCGTAATGCCCACCGCGCGTTTCCTTTTTAGCCGTCAGAACGGCCCCCAACTCTTCGTGATTGGTCGTCGGGTTTGTCAGATTCAGCGAAAACGCCCAAGTCTTTACGTCGCCGAAGTTGGCTTGCAGGCTGTCTTCAATGTCAATGCGGGGCGATCCGCCTTGGCGGCTGTTGCGGAATAGCGTTACCCGAACAGTGTGGGCAATGGGATCATTGGAAACGGCTTTAAGCGTTACCGAAACGGGGCCTTTGTTTTCCACGACGAGCGCGTTCCCGGCGTCTGGGTTTGTTGTGCCAATGTCGTTAAACCACCGTTCGCCCGGAGACCCGACGTTTGGCGTCTTCACTAGTTGCCGATTGGCTTTCCGGTCGTAGAGTTCACTGATAACGCCCGATTTTTTTAGCCGGACCCGGTAGTGTTCATTCTGGATAACCTCTCCGTTTACCTGGGCCGCATCGGGCTGGCTGGCTGGCGTTCCTTTCTGAATTTCATACACCTTATAGCCCACCGACGGTACGTTTTCAGCCCAGATTCGTACGAACGACTTGCCGCCTTTCTGAATCCGCTGGCTCACTACCTCGCGTTTTGTTTGCAAATCGATTACCCGAACGGCTTCCGCTCCCGGGTAGTCGAGGTCGGCCGCATCATTGCGCGACCAATTCAACGGATTAAATACATAGAAGCGTGAGGCAGCTGCGCGGGATGGGGCCATTTTGAGTTGTTGCCCCATAGCCAGCGACGCCCTGTTGAACAGGGTATCGACGTACCCAACGATCCGGTGATGCAGTTTCGTTTGCCAGTTGGCCCGATCCCGTTTGGATACGGGTCCGTCGGCTGTCCAGTCATGTTCCCAGTAAAGGCCATACGCTTCCCAGGCCAGGTCCCGGGCTTCTGCCAGATCACGGGCAAAGGTGCTGTCTTTGAGGGATACCAATGCCGAGAGTGCTTCTGCCGACCGCAGCTTCTCCGTGGCTCGCCGGATGTGGGCCGTGGTTTCGTTCATCGACACCGGGTAAACATCCCATTCGTTGCCATAGCTCACCGATTCGGTGGGCAGTTTGGGGTAGCTGCGGTCTACATCGGCAAAAAAATCCTCTTCGTTCGACACCCGCACTTTACGCAACGGAGTCGAATAGCGTTGTGCTGCCTGGATAAACGGGGGCGATACGTATGTACTGAGGTCATCCCAGCCATAGCCAAAGGCACCTGCTACGTTGAACGGATAAGCCGATGTTGTTGTAACGGTATCACACATCACCGTCATATCCTCCACCACTTTACCCATGTCGCCCACAATGTCTTTGGGGTCTTTTTCGCGTCGGGCTTCGGCATAGCCACCCAGGGTGCGCCCGTTATAGATGGGCCGGCTGTACCATTTCATCGTCACCGAACGACCATCCTGCCCCATGTACCTATACAACTGATTCCGGCGATGGGCCAGACTGGCATTGGGTATCCGGCTGGCACAGCCACAAACGCCCCGCCAGCTATATTTTGCTCCCGACCCCGCCCATAACGAACTCAGACCCAGCGGCAGGGTCTGGTTTTCCATACAGACGGCCAGCCGAAACCGTAAATTCCATTGTCGTTCCAGCTGGCCCGCGTAGTACATGCCGCGCAACACGGCCTCGGTGGGTTGTCCGCCATACGTACTAACCAGGCCCGTAAGAGGGCTGCTGATGTGGCCTGTGCGGATACGACTAATTAGTCGTTCAACCTGAGCCGGGCTGCGGAATTTCTGATACGTTTTGATCCAATAACTCCCATCCAGATTGAATCGGGCCTGAAAATCGGCCGGGTTGTTCTGCGTCGAGTCGATTTGAGCCAGGTAATAGTCGATCATTCTGACAAAAACCGTATCGTACTGGGCTTCGTTACCCGTCCACATGTAGTCGGTATGGTCATCATTAGCCAGATACAGCCGTTTGACCGGTTGCGCTGATAGCGTCAAGCCAAGAAATAGAAGAGCCGAAAACAGTAGATACGATGCTGGTTTCATATAAAAATCAGGGAGGAAGTTTTACCCGCTAAGGTGATGGCGACCTTAGCGGGTTAGTTGTTGATTAATACCCTGTATTCTGGGTGATTGATTTATTCAGGTCGATTTCCCGTTGTGGGATCAGGTAGAGCTGATTAAAATCTTTCACCTTGTAGCCCTTAGCAGTCATAACGGGTATGAACCGGCCCGTTCGAACGAGATCGAACCAGCGGTGCCCTTCAAACGCCAGTTCGACCCGGCGTTCCTGCTCCATTGCCAGCCGAAAATCGGCCTGCGATAGTCCGGTTTTATCGGCTAGCCCCGCCCGTTTCCGAATCTGATTGAGGTAGGTAAGCCCTTCTGCCGTGCGGCCCAGTTCGTTCAGCGTTTCGCCATACATCAGCAACACATCGGCGTACCGAAGCAAGGGAAAGTCCACGTCAGAATCGGCATTCAGCGCCCCCTGCTGGCGGAATTTAACCACATACCGTTCATTTACCGTACTTCCATTGGCTGCTTTGTAGGAATTAAGCATGGATGCATCCTTCCGCAAATCGCCGGGCTCGTAGGCAGCGTCCATGTCGGCGGTGGGTCGGTTGAAGCCGCCCCCCGTGCCACCCCCTGCGCCCAGCAACGCAACACTTGCATTCACCGCAGCCCAGTTCGACCACAGATCGCTACCCTGACCAACCTGACCCGATTTATACTGTACCGCGAAGATGTATTCCTTGTTATTGACGAACGATGTAGTAGCCGGGAAAATATCCGCGTATTTAGGCATCAGGCTGAAGGCATTTCCATCAATTACTTCTTTCAGCTTCGCAGCCGCATTGTCGTACTGTTTCAGTGTCAGATAGACTTTCCCCAGGAGGGACTTAGCCGCCCAGACCGAAGCCCGGCCAGCCTCTGAAGCAGGAATGGTGGCTGGCAGCTTCGTCTCGGCGGTTTTTAAATCACTAATGATCAACGCATAGACATCAGCAGCGGGTGACCGGGGCAGGCTGTTGGCCCCATAAGGCGATGTGATCTCGTGCGTTGCTAACTGAACATCGCCAAAGAAGCGAACCAGGTTAAAGTAAAACAAAGCCCGCATGAATTTAGCCTCCCCTTCGAACCGGTCTTTCGAAGCCTGTGGAATGTTCACGGCCGGTAAGCGGTCGAGGATGGAGTTCGTCCGGGCAATACCGGCATAGTGACTGGTCCAGGCGTTGGAAATGGTCGTGCTGGAGAGGGCGAAGTTGAAATCCTCAAAATAATACAGTTCTGTAGCAGTACCACCCCGGGCCTGTCCCGTATCGGTATTGTCGGTCGAGAGTTCGGTCATATAGAGGTATGAGCCACTTCCTTTTTCAATAATACCCGGTAGTTTAAGCGCCCCATAAACACCGACAATGGCATTGTAAAAGTCGGCGTTGGTTTGGTAAAAATTGGCTTCGCTACGCTCCGTCTGTGGAACCTGGTCAAGCGAAACATCCTGGCAGGCTCCCAGCAGACAAGCCGACAGAATGATAAGAAAAAGACTGATTTTCATATAAATAAGACGTTATAAGTCGGCAGATCAGAATGATAAATTGACACCAAACGTTACAGTTCGCGCTTGTGGATAGGCCCCGAAGTCAAGCCCGAACGAGGTGAAGCTATCCCCGCTGATATTGGTTTCGGGGTCGTAGCCGAAGTAGCTGGTGAAGGTGTACAGGTTGGTAGCCGTGGCATAGACCCGTACGCCCCCCAGTCCCAGCCGATTGACAAGCGTGTTGGGCAACGCATAGGCCAGTGTTACGTTCCGGATACGCCAGAACGACGCATCGAACAGATATACGGAGCTGTACTGGGTGTTATCGTTTTTGCCCCCGCGAATAGCCCGGCCAAACAACCCATTACCGGGCTGATCGGGCGAAACCCAGCGGTTGTCGTACACGTACTGGGCGTTATTCTGCACTCCGGAGTTGTTGAGGTAGAAGGAGTTATTGTAGACCTGCTGACCCACCTGACCACTGGTCATAATATCCAGCGAAAAACCCTTGTATGTAAAGGTGTTATTAAATCCGAAGTAGTATTTGGGATAGGGGCTGCCAATCACTTCCTTATCATTATCGTTGATGACCCCATTCCCATCGATATCTTTCCATTTGACGTCGCCAGCGTGGGCGTTTGGCTGAACCGTGTAGGCTTTCGCTTCTTCCTCAGTTCGGAAAATACCCAGGAACCGACGACCGAAGAAACTGCCGATGGGATAACCCGCCTGCGTAACCGCATAAGCAGGCCGACCACCGGACGCACTTAGAATCCGCTCGGCATCGGTACTCATTTGCAGTACTTTGTTGCGGTTGAAGGTGATGTTAAAATTGGTATTCCATTTGAACGCACCCACCAGATTTCGGGAACTCATACTCAGTTCAACCCCTTTATTTTCTACCTTACCCAGATTGACCACGGCACTCGTCAAACCCGTTACGGCGGGTGTCTGAATAGTGAACAACATATTGGAGTTCACCTTGCGGTAATAATCGGCGGTGAAGGAAAGCCGGCTGTTCAACACTGATAAATCAAGCCCAACATCAACCTGCGTGGTCGACTCCCAACCCAGTTCGGGATTGGTGAACGACGAACGGCCCAGACCGGGTGTCAGTACATCGCCAATGACGTAATTGGCACCGCTCAGTTGCCCAATAGCCCGGTAGTTGCCAATGGCGTTGTTTCCCGTCAGGCCGTAGCTGGCCCGCAGTTTCAGATCACTCACAAGACTCTGACCTTTCATGAACCCTTCTTCCGAAACGCGCCAGCCTACCGACGCCGACGGGAATGTTCCCCAGCGGTTATTGGCTCCGAAGCGCGACGAACCATCCCGACGCAGTGTAGCCGTAATGAGGTATTTGTCCTTATACCCATAGTTAACACGGGCCAGAAACGATTGTAAGGTATAAATCTGAGTACTCTCGCTGCCACTGGTTACCGTTCCCCCGTTAATATTAGGGATCAGATTGTCGGGGAAGTTGCCGGCGGTAGCGATGACTAGATCACTGTAGGAACGTTGGGCTGTGTAGCCAATGATGGCATCGACGGTATGATCGTTAAACTGCCGTTTGTAATTGAGCGTGTTCTCATTCAACCAGCTATTGTCTTCGCCATTCCGCGCTTCTGCGGTCGATGGGTTACTTGGATTGATCGTGTTAGGCGTCCAGGTCCGTCGCTTGAACTGATTGATATCGGTACCAAATGTCACGCGAAGCTTAAGGTCCTTCAGGATGGAATAGGTAGCAAACGCGTTGCCCAGAATCCGGAATTGAGAGGGGTGAATTTTGTACTCATTGGCAATCTGAACCGGATTTGCAATCGATGGCTGGCCTTCTGTTACGACAATATAGGAACTGTAGGAACCATCGGCATTGTACACCGGCACAAAGGGCGGCATGGATTGAGCAGCACTCAAAATCCCCAGTGCTCCATAGTGTCCTTCGGCATTCACATCGTTCTGATCGGTATAGCTGGGCGTGAGGTTTACCCCTATGCTCACTTTATCGGAGAGCTTGCCTTCCAGATTTGCCCGGAACGTATACCGTTGCAGTCCCGAACTGATAATGATCCCCTGCTGATTGAAGTAACTCCCCGACAGGGCATACCGGAAATTATCCGTTCCACCCGAAGCTGAAATCTGGTAGTTCTGGATGGGTGCTGTTCGGAAAATAGCATCCTGCCAGTCGGTGGTGGTTAACTTAGAGGGATCCTGAAAAATGGCAGGAATCTGGTACGAGCTGGCGCGTTTGCTATTAGGGTCATTGATATTGGCTCCTGCTACATTATCGAGATAAGACGCATTGCGGGCTTCAGTCACCCAGGCCGCATATTCCTGGGCGTTCATCATCTCGATTTTTCTGGTCACCTGCTGGAAACCTGTGTAGGCGTTCACTTCAATCTTAGCCTTACCCGATTTTCCTTGTTTGGTGGTAATAATAATGACCCCGTTGGAGCCACGTGACCCATAAATAGCGGTAGCCGACGCATCTTTCAAAACATCAATCGACTCGATATCGCCCGGATTAATGGTGTTCAACGGATTACCGAACCCAGCATTATTGACCGGGAAGCCATCAATTACATAGAGTGGCTCATTACCACCCGTAATGGAGCTAATCCCCCGAATTAGGACGCTGGTGTTACCGCCCGGCGCCCCCGATGTATTGGTAATCTGCAAGCCAGCCACCTGGCCTTTCAATGCCTGATCGAAACCCGAAACAGGTACCTTCTGAATGTCTCTCGAACCAATCGTAGCTATTGCTCCGGTCAAATCCTTCTTTTGCTGCGTACCGTACCCAACTACGACCACTTCATTCAGGGTTTTATCGCCAGGAGCCAATTGGACATCTATTGTAGATCGCCCATTTACAGCAACTTCCTGACTTAAATACCCCACATAGGAAACCACTAACGTAGTATTCCCCGTAGGCAACGACAGCTTATAAACACCTTCGGCATTTGTGGTTGTGCCGTTGTTTGTGTTTTTCACGAGCACGGTTACACCGGGGAGCGGTTGCCCGCCTTCATCGGTCACACGACCCGAAACCGACGACGACGTTTGAGCCAGTAGCTGACTCAGGGTTAAAAGCAAGGCTAACCCCAATAGCCCGGCCCGGTAGTGGTAAAGAGAGAGGTTATGCATAAGGGCTTTAATTTTATTTATCATTGATAAATATTAATTTATCATTACAATACTATTATCAAATTAATCATCCGCCAAATTTTTTCAGATATTTATTTTTTGTAGGATTATTTTTAGCAAATCAATCGTTTGAAAAATTATAAACGAGCTAATAATCCTGCGATCAGAAGCGTGTATCTCCTCAAAAAAGTACAAAAATTACTACTTTCTCATTAAAATGAGTTTTATATTTTGACATATATAAATTAAACTTGCACTTACTATCACAATGATAAATTATGAGCTTTTTACAACAATTTGATCTGTCGGGTAAAACCGCGCTCGTAACCGGGTGCAAACGTGGGATTGGCCGGGCAATGGCTGTGGCTTTGGCCGAAGCAGGTGCCAACATTATTGGGGTGTCGGCTTCGCTGGAAATAGATGGAAGTGCAGTTGGGGAAGCGGTGATGGCTGTAGGCCGTTCGTTCCGGGGCTATCAATGTAATTTAAGCGACCGGGCAGCTTTGTATTCGTTCTTGGAAAGCCTGAAGCGAGACGCCCCCGTTATTGATATTCTGGTAAATAATGCTGGTACAATTCTCCGTAAACCTGCCGCCGATCACCCCGATGAATACTGGGATGAGGTCATCGACACCAACCTGAATGCCCCCTTTATCCTGACCCGGGAAATTGGCCGCGACATGGTGGCGCGTGGATCAGGGAAAATCATTTTTACGGCTTCATTGCTTACTTTTCAGGGGGGATAACCGTACCGGGGTATGCCGCCAGCAAAGGTGCTATCGGAAGTATGGTCAAAGCATTTGCTAATGAATGGGCCGCAAAGGGCGTTAACGTAAATGCGATTGCGCCGGGTTATATTGCCACTGATAATACGGAAGCACTTCGGGAAGATGCTGAACGTAGCAAAAGCATCTTGTCCCGAATTCCGGCCGGGCGCTGGGGTGAGCCTGAGGATTTCAAAGGTCCAACCTTATTTTTGGCATCTGAAGCCTCCCGCTACGTCCACGGCACCATCCTGACCGTAGATGGTGGCTGGATGGGACGGTAACTTTAATGAATAATGGATAATCGGGGCCGCCCTTTAGGTTTGTCTTGTGGTAAGATTTCAAGATTTGGTAGCTTGTCAACTAGTGAACAGGGTGGGCTACCCTATGGGGCCGCAGAGTTCCAGCTCTAGGCGCGGATTCAGGACCCACCCTGTTTTACTTGCTTGAAGGCTCGAATGGAAATGAGGGCAACTAGGCCCATTAGCAAGGGTTTGAGCACCAAAGCAAGAACTTATTGAACACCCTAAATTACTATCTCTCATGGACATTCGCTACTTCATCGGTGTTGACGTTTCGAAAGCTACCCTTGACTGGGCCGTCTTTGATGGCAAAACCATAGTATTGCAAGCTCAATCGGTTAACTCACCAGCAGCGATTAGGGCCACCGTCAAATTGGTGAAGGCGTTGCCTGGATTTACGGTAATGGAATCGGTCTGCTGTCTCGAACATACAGGCATTTATTGTGCGCATCTTTTATCTTCCCTTTACAAATTGAAGCTACCTATTTGGTTGGAAAGTAGTCTTCAAATTAAGAAGGCCGGGGGCCTTCAGCGCGGTAAGAGCGACACCATTGACGCAATCCGCATTGCCGAGTACGCCTTCCGTTTTCGAGACAAAATGTGCCTTTGGCAGCCACCAAGGCCTATTCTGCAAAAACTAGCCACGTTAAGTGCCCTTCGTCAACGGCTTCTTCGCGTTCGCCAGCAACTTCAACAACCTATTGACGAACAGCAGGGCTTCGCGGAAAAGTCACTCCAAAAGCAACTGGCCCAAAACTGCCAGGCCTCGTTAAAAGCCATCACTGCCGATTTGGCAAATGCCGAAAAACAGATCGATACGCTCATCCAAAGTGATGATCGCTTGAAGGAGCTTTTTGCCTGGATTACCTCCGTTCCCGGTGTGGGTGATGCCATAGCGACTGAAGTGTTGGTGGCTACCAACGAATTCAAGGCTATCAACGATCCTAAAAAACTGGCCTGTCACGCGGGTGTGGCACCCTTTGAATACCGATCGGGTAGCAGTGTGCGTGGCAAAACGCGGGTGAGCCAACATGCTCGTTTACGTCTAAAATCTCTGTTTCATTTAGGGGCCATGTCAGCGATCCGGATGAAAGGTGAGCTACAGACCTACTACCAGCGCAAGGTAGCTGACGGCAAAAATAAGATGCTCGTTCTCAACGCGGTTCGCAATAAGCTAATCCACCGGGTTTGCTCGGTGGTTCATCGAGAACAGAAATATGACAAAAATTATACGCCAGCGCTTGCATAAACCATGGAAATCCGTGCGGTACAATGAATAATACATCTACCCAGCCATTACTCATTATCCATTATTCATTTTACATTCTTTACTATGGTCTTAGTCATTGTTAAAGCGTTTGATATTTTGGAATGGGTGGCCCGCGATCCCGGAAGAGCCTATTCACTTACGGAAATTGCTGAAGCCTTGCAGATGAACCAGGCTACCTGCGTCAATATTTTACAGACACTGGTCGCTAAGAATTATCTCGAACATTTAGGTCGAAAAAAAGGGTATCGGCTGGGGCCAATGGCCTACAACTTGACCAATAACCTCTCCTACAGCCAGAATCTGGTGCTGGCGGCTAAAGAGGAGATGGAGAAACTGACGGCCGAGCTAAATGAAACGTCGATTTTAGGGATTATCCGAAATCAGAAACGATTCATCGTTCACCTGGTCAACAGCGACCAGGATTTACAGGTGCGCAGTCGTTCGGAGCGTAACGTGTATGAAACCGCTACGGGCCGTTTGCTGCTGGCCTTTATGTCGGATAAAGAACGGGATAGCTTTCTGCAAAGTAATGGTTTACCGTCTGAGGAAACCTGGCCCGATGCCACAACAGCTGCTGACCTGGATACGGCCCTGGCTAAAATCCGTACCCATTCGCTGGCCATTACACACTCTAAAGCCCATATTATTGGCCTGGCGGTACCCATTCGGAAGAGTGGGCTCGTTGTAGCCAGTCTGAGCGTTTTTTTACCCGAAATTCGCTGTTCGGCCTCCCGACAGAAAGAAATTGTGCTGGCCCTTCAGCAGGCAGCACAGGTTATTAATGAACGGCTGGATGCGTAAGTTGCCGAACGTAGTTTTTGGAATGCCCTGGTAACACCCGTTTCTTACACAACTTTGTTTACATGATGCAGGAAAAACTACGGAATTATATAAGGACACGCGTTGGCCAGGATGATCCTAATCTGGAACAGGTTCTGGCAAATTTCAAACCCATCAGCTATCAACGGAATGAACTGATCCTGCGCGAAGGGGACATGGCTCATTATTGCTTTTTTGTGGTGAAAGGCTGTATTCAGGTGTTTGTCTATGACAAAGAGGGCAACGAAATGACGCGCGATTTTGTCATCGAAGAAAGCTGGCTAATGGAACTCAACAGTTTTACAAACAATGTGCCAGCCATCGAAAACCACCGGGCCACTGAACCAACACAGGTACTTGCCATTAACCGGTTCAACTTCCGGCGCCTGATGGAACAGGTACCGCAATTTGAGCACATTTACCGCCAGATTATGGAATTATCGTACGCCAACACGGTTTTTCGACTGAACACCTTTATTGCAATGGACGGCCTCGAACGGCTGCAATGGCTAATTGCTCATCAGCCCCGCTTAGCTACCCGGCTTTCCAGCAAAGCGCTGGCATCCTACTTAGGCCTTTCTCCAGAAACCCTCAGCCGCTTAAAATCAAAGCTCTGAAAACGTTGACAAATGTCAAGCGTTGGGTTTGCTCCTCCCCCGACCTTTGTGACGGTCAATTCATCAAACCATTTTTCGACATGAAGGAGTTTATGCTTTTGTTCCGCAACGTCAGCGGAGATGGCCAGTACGTTTCAACACCTCAGGATATGCAGGAAGACCTACCCAACTGGCAGGCATGGATCGGCGGATTAGCCAGCCGGGGGCAACTGATCGATACACGCCCGATTGAGTACGCCGGTCGGGTTGTCAGCAATACCGGTGTACGTGAGTCGCCTTACAAAACCGAGAATTTTCTGGTGGCCGGTTATCTCATTTGTCAGGCCACTACGCTCGAAGAAATTACTGATTATGCCGGCGCCTGCCCGATTCTGAAGTATCCGCAGGGCAGCGTCGAAATTAGGTCCATTATGCCGTTTGAAATTTAAGTCGACAGCCATGGAAAAAGTAACCGCCCTGGGCAAATGGCTCTTCATTCTGCCCTTCACGATGTATGTGCTACTGCACTTTGGCAAAGCGCAGATTGGAGCAGCCTTCGTGCCAAAGTGGATTCCGTTCCCGCTCTTCTGGGATTACTTTACGGGTGTCTGTATTCTGGCCTTCATGGTTAGCTGTCTGATCGGCAAATTCGATAAGCTGGCCACGCTACTCATGGCGTTGTATGTATTCCTGATGATTCTTCTGGTTCACATTCCGCGAGCAGCCAGCAACGAAAACGACCTACTGAACATATTCCGCAATACAATGGTGGTTGGTGGCCTGTTGCTCTATGCTCGTTACGTTGCCAGAGATAAGCGGCTAACGGGATAATTCGCATCTGTTTACTTTCTAAGCCCGATCTCATCCCTGGTTATCGGGCTTTTTTGTTGACCCTGTTTAACCTTTCCCTTTTATAGAAAATAGTAGGCTGTTTTGTCATTTCTCCTGCCGTACCGACGGACCGGTCGAAATGACAAAAAACTATTTATTTTTAACGAAATCTGGAAAGTTTAAACAGGTTCGTAGTTTGTCCTATGAACAATTAACAAATTACCCCGAGTTATTTAGCTTACTCTTTAGTACCAAATTCCGTTTGCTCTCAAAAAAACGGGACCGCTCTGTAATATTTTGTAGGATTCAGCGACTAATAAGCTAAAGCTTAAAAACTATGCAGGCTAATAATCAATCCACGAAATCGCTATCAGTTAAGGTTAACCGTTTTATGTATGGGGCATTTGTGCTCATGAGCCTCTACTTCTATCTGACCGGCTCGTATCAGGATGCGATGAGCAACCTGGGAATTGCCTTGATTTTTGATCCCTTCGATCAGACAGTTCGCTGGGATAATCGCCCACGCTGGCAACGCGCCTGGCTGATTATTCACCTGATGGTCCTGGCAGGCATTGGTTTAGTTTATTGGAAAACGGTCGGCGCTTAAATCGATTCTAAAAAAACAGGCTCTCCCCACCCTATTGGCTAGCCGTTGCCTTGATTCGTTTTGGTAGTAGTTGACGGATACTGAGACGACAGGCTTTATTCAGGTATTGCTAGAACTAACCCGCAGCTAGGGTCAGCTTGAGTTATAAACAGTTTGACTAAACAAACGATCTCGCTTTAGCGACTTAATTGTCCCTCGCAATTGCTCCTCATGTTGTCAGAGCAGGAATTTATCCGACAGATTCGCCAACATCAGAAAATTATTCATAAAGTTTGTCACCTCTATGCGGACAAACCAGAAGATCGCGAAGATCTATTTCAGGAAATCCTGCTAAATGCCTGGAAAGCCAACCGCACGTACCGACAAGAGGCTAAGTTTACGACCTGGCTCTATCAAATAGGGCTGAATACGGCTATCGCCTACTTGCGAAAAACAAAACGAAACCCAACGCAGGAGGGCCTTGAGGATGTTCTTCAACTTCCTGATTTGACGGACGACCCTACAGAACAGCAATTTAGTGCGCTTTACCAGGCCATTGGCCAGTTAGATAAAATTGACAAAGCGGTGGTCATGCTCTATCTCGATGAGTATGATTATACGGCTATCGGTCAGGTGTTGGGGATTACGCCTAATTATGTAGCGGTAAAAATGAATCGGATCAAGCAACAACTCAAACAAACTGTACAACAAAACTAACGGATGGAACTAGATGAGTTTAAAGCCTTTTACCAAGCTCATTTCGAGTTAGTTCCTGACAAGTCGGGACCTGATCTGGAGGAAATGCTTCAAACTAGATCGCATACGGCTATCGAGCGTATTTTACGAAACCTGTTACTGGAAGTCGGTACGGCACTGGTATTCATGCTCGTATTGGCCTTCGTAATGATTACCTGGTCATCAACGGTTTTTCGGTGGGTGGGTGGCAGCCTGGTTATACTTGGTATCATCCAGATGGTTACGTTTATCCGGCAGTACCTTCAGCTTCGCAACCAGTTGAATTGGTCTTTAGGGTCCGTAAAACAGTATTTAGTAGGAATGGAAGCCATAATTAGTCGGTTTGTGCTACTTTATTATCGCTATTGTATGCGTTCGATTCCAGTGGGAATGGTAATAGGTGGCATACTTGGGGCCTACGTCGGTGTTACTGGTGATACAAGCGACCCTGCCTTTTCAGCGTTGCCTGAGCATCCCGGTGTTGGTTTTCTAATTACCTCGCTGGTATTATCCGTTCTTTCGGTAATTGGCACTTATTTTATGCTTAGGTGGTACATTCAGCGGTTGTATGGTCAGTACCTGGATGAACTCAAGGCCTGTATTACGCAGCTTGAATAAGGCCTATGTTCACTACATACTGCCATACAGCAGCATCAAGCACCAATCCATGAACCAGCCCCCTATCCCGATCATTGACCCGGATACGTTTGTCGATCAATTCGTCGACGAGGATGCCCGCCAGCAGGCACGGCATCCCCATTCATGGTCCGATAGCCACTTTCCGACCAACCGTTTTTTTACTCTGATGCGGATTGAGGATTTTGCTCGCCGGATTGCATTTCCGATCCCAACCAGCCGGAGTTTTCATTATGATTTTATGCTCCTGACCCGTGGCTCCATTCAGCGGACGTATGGTTTAGAGTCTTACACGATTGGTCCAGGCATGTTTTCAGTGTACCGGGCAGGTGATATTGTCTCAACGGATAGCTGCATGGCCGATGCCACCGGATTTTATGGTCTGTTCGATGCTGAGTACGTATTAGCTACGCTTAAAAATCCTCATGCGTTAGCCGAACTGAGCTTTTTACAGCCTGATGCCAGCCCGGTATTGTCGCTTGGCCCGGTAATTTTATCGGACTTGCTGGCGCAATTAGGCCGAATTGAACGGGCACTTCTAAGCCAGCGTACGGATAGCCAGGCGTATATCAGCTCGTTGTTCTATGCATTCTTACTGGATGTGCAGCAGCAATATGGTCATCGTAAGCAGAGTCGTCAGCTAACTTCGTCGGCGTTGCTTACGGCCAACTTCCGGCAGTTGCTGACCCGTCATATCCTGAGCAAACGCACCGTAAATGAATACGCAGATTTACTGGCCGTAACCCCGAACCACCTCAACAAATGCATAAAAGAAGCCACCGGTAAGCCTGCCAGCGTATGGATTGCCGAGATGCTTCTCCTGGAAGCGAAGGTACTGCTTGGTCAACCGAGTTTGTCCATCTCGGAGATTGCTTACCGACTCAGTTTTGACGACCTATCGTATTTTGCCCGTTTCTTCAAAAAACATACCGGCCTCAATCCGACCCAATACCGTCAGCAGGCATAAATTGTGCGTCAATTGCCCCGATTTGTCCTAGTCCTGTGCTGAATAGGGCCGCTACTTTTGTGCTGTCGCGTTGAAACAAGAGCGGCACCTTTAGTCATGAAATCGACATCATTTGTTCAGGTACACGGCGATTCAGCGAATGGGTCAGGCACGGGAAGCAGGCCCATCTATGTGCTGGTTTTCTTTTCAATCGGTACGTTAGGGCTAGGCATGCTGACGGCCTATCTCAGCTTTTCGCTATTCCCATTCGATAATACCTACAGGTTACCAGTTATTTATCCACCCCAATGGGTGTTTTGGGTGGTTTGGCTTGTGCTCTACCCCACTATGGGTTTAGCGGCCGGGTATGTCTGGCTTCAACGAAATACGTTTGACATCCGGGGAGCCATGATCTACTACGTATCCATCTTGTTGACGAACGTTCTGTTTCTGCCCATTGCCAATGTGTCTAAGGGTAATCCAGCCATCATGACCTTTATGGACATCAATGGCGTGCTGACAGCAGTGCTCCTGGGCTGGCTGTTTTTGCGTTATTCAAAACGAGCCTTTTACTATTTGCTACCCTTGATTATCTGGATGCCGGTAACGACCACGTTTAAGATTTTGTTGTGGTTGGCTAACCCGACAAACCCCTGAATGCATTGACGGTCTTATGTTGACGTCAACTTGTCGACTGCGGCCCAATTTTCACCTTCTTTGCCCGAACATTTTCCTGGTGATCGGGCTTTTTTGTAGTTTGTTCTATGAACAATCAGCGACTTACCCCCGACCAGCGTTTGCGGCATCAGATTGAGCAGTTTGTACCCTTAACCGACGATGACTGGGGTTTGCTGGCTCCGCATCTAACGATTTCAACCCTTAAAAAACACGCCTTATTTGCTGAGGAAGGGCGCGTTTCGGTCGAGGTGGGCTTTGTGATCGAGGGGATGTTCCGACAGTTCTACACGAAAGATGGCGAGGAACGAACGACCTACTTTTTCTTTGAAAATCACTTTCTCTCGGCCTATATCAGTTGCCTAACCGGCAAACCCTCTCTCATTACCATCGAAGCCCTCAGTGACAGTACGTATATTGGCTTTCCGTACGCCTTACTCAAAAACCTGTTCGACCAACGCATGGCCTGGCAGAAGTTCGGGCGGCTCATTGCCGAATACCTGACCATTGGCCTGGAAGAACGAATGGCTAGCCTGCTCCTGCTCAGCCCCGAAGAACGCTACCTTGATTTGCTGGAAGGCAGCAAAAAGAAAATTCTGGAACGGGTACCTCAGCACTACATCGCCAATTACCTAGGCATTACACCCGTGAGCATGAGCCGAATACGAAACCGGATACAGAAAAAATAAGGCTCAGGTGATTCCTTATCTTTTGTTAACGTTCCGGGCGAGCGGGCAGGTGCAATTTTGTATCATCAAGTTAACCATAACGCAAGATGAACACAATCGCTAAATCAACCATGCTGGCTGCCCTGATGAGCGTATCGGGCTTTGCCGCCATTACCTCAAACAAGGCTACCCTGGCAGTAGCCCCCAACAAATCAAATGACCGATCAGCCAGCAAAACCATGAACGTACTAACAAACCCCAAAGCACCCGTAACGTGCAGTAAACGTATTATCATTAACGCCAGCCCCGATAAAGTCTGGAACCTGCTGGCCAACATCAACAACTGGGCGAGCTGGCAAACCGACATTACGAAACCATCACTCAACGGGCCCGTGCAACCCGGCACTACGTTCGACTGGAAAACGGGCGGGGCAGGTATTCACTCGACGCTGCATACCGTTGAACCCAACAAAAGCCTTGGTTGGACGGGTAAAACATTTGGCATGTACGCCGTTCATAACTGGACACTGACCGAAGTACCCGGCGGTACGCAGGTAGCAGTCGATGAATCAATGGAAGGGTTTCTGGCCGGGCTATTTAAATCGTCGTTCAACAAGAATCTGGCAAAAGATATGCAGCATTGGCTGGAACTGCTCAAAGCAGAATCGGAGAAGTAAAGAGGACAAGCAGCCATTCGTCTGCAAGTATCTCCTTGCAGACGTTGGTTATAACAGGTGAAAGCAGCACAAGGCTAGGTTTAGCGTGCAGACTGACTAGCCGCTTCGGCCTCGTAGCGCTCCTGTACGCGTTGGGTCAAGTTGTGAGCCAGCCCCCAATCGTACACCTGCGCCAGCAGCGGAAGGAGCGACTGACCCAGTTCCGCCAGATAATACTCGGTGCGGGGAGGCACTTCGGCGAAGATCGTTTTTCCGATGAAGCCATCCTGCTCCAATTCCTTCAGTTGCTGACCCAGCATTTTCTGCGATAGCCCCGGCAGTTGGTTCCGCAACAAGCTAAAGCGGTTTATGTCCTGGGCAATGTTCCAGATCAGGGCAATTTTCCACCGACCTCCCAGCAGGTGAAAGGTACTCAGAATGGGGCAGTTGGCTGTTAACTGCTTCGCGTTTTGGGTATTGGTAGACGTAGCTTTTCGCATCTCACTTTTTTGTTACAGACTCACTAATCCGTGACTACTTGAATGCCTTTTGCGAGGGATTGAATTTTGCACCGTCAATTCAACAATAAACCAATGGCATTCAGCAACAAGAACATCGTCATCATCGGAGGAAGTTCAGGCATCGGTTTCGCAACGGCTCAACTCGCCTACCAACAGGGGGCTACCGTCACTATCACTGGCACCTCTACGGCCACTGCTCAACAGGCGGCCCAACGCATCGGTAACGTAGCCGCTTACCCACTCGACATTACCGACGAACAGGCCGTTAATCGGTTCTTTAACCAACTCACTGCCATCGATCATGTATTTGTGTCGGCGGGTGGTACTAAGTTAGGCAGCCTTTTCGAGGGCAGCGTGGCCGACCACACCACACCCATCCAATTGCGACTACTTGGTAATATCCACGTTGTTCGGGCGGCTGCCTCCAAATTACGCCCTGGCGGTTCCTTTACGTTCACCGGTGGCCTTTCGACCGACCGCCCTGTGTCGGGAGCCTGGGTGTCGGGTATCGCCACAGCCATAGCCGAGCAGATGGCCCGCGTACTGGCGCTGGATTTGGCGCCCATCCGCTTCAATGCCATTTCGCCCGGGTATACCGACACCCCGATGTGGAATAACGTGCTGGGCGATAATCGGGAACAGGTGCTGGCTACTGTAGCGCAAACCCTCCCCGTTAAACGCATTGCTCGGCCCGACGAAGTGGCCAAGGCGGTACTTTTTCTCATGCAGAACGAATCCGTCACGGGTGAGGTGCTTCACGTGGATGGCGGAGCACGGTTAGTCTAATTTCAACCAATTTTTTCAAGTCAAAACAACCTAAAGTTCATGGCAACTGCAACCATTGAACAAGCCCTCAATGGGCTTGTCGACTTAGTAAATCAAGGTAAACCGATGGACGCTTTCGATACCTATTACCATCCCAATCTGGAAAAAACCGACCTCGACGGTGTAACCGTAACGGGCCTGGCCGAAAATTACCGCGTTGGCGAGGAGCTGCTACGCAAAATCACCGCGGTTCGGACGTTTGCTCATAGGGGTACCCTTGTGGTTGGGAACCGGAGTTTTGTGGTTTGGGAACTGGATTTCGACCACGCTGACAATGGGCGGGTTAACGTGACGGAGGTAGCCATTCAGGATTGGCAGGACGGCAAAATAATCCGGGAGCGTTTCATTGCCTGACTAGTCTCGCCGGTTACCACATACGCTATATCTCCCCGATTTGGCGTATGTGATCATTAAACAATCGTGAATTATGAATCATTAGAAAAGTAAATCATAGACGTTTTGTCATCCCGACGTCAGGAGGGATCTTCGGTAAGTTGGCGTACTTCGTCTCATGCGAAGATCCCTCCTGACGTCGGGATGACAAAATTAACTAACTGAAAGCTAATCCTTTACAGAAAAATCTAACCATAATTCACGTTAAACAACCGTTGGTTTGAAACCCTTTTCGACTACACTCCTGACGATCCCGTGGAACCAGTTTAGGGGTATTATCCGCCGTAAAGCCAGTAGCAAGGGCGACTGACCACCTACGGGATAGCGAAGCCGGAATGAGCGGTCGTTGGCGGCTACGAAAATTTTCCTGGCCACTACCTCCGGCCCCGGTGCATCGGCACCCGCTTTTTGGGAGTTGGCGAGCGTAACACGCACATACTCATCGTAGGCCGTCAACCCATCTTTTTGGAGCAAATCCTGCGAGCGGTCGTAGAAATCGGTTTTAATAGCGCCGGGCTCGATGTTTTTCACGCGGATGTTGAACGGCCGTAACTCAAACGACAACGCTTCGGTGAAGCCTTCAACCGCCCACTTGGTTCCGTGATAAATACTGTAGATTGGAAACGTAATGAGCCCGCCCATCGACGTTACGTTGATGATCGTTCCGTTACGTTTCTCCCGGAAGTAGGGCAGTATTTCGCGGATCACGTTCATCACGCCAAATACGTTGGTGTCAAACTGGCGTTGTACCTGTTCCGGGCTGGCCGCTTCAAATACGCCCACAGCCCCATAACCCGCATTATTAACCAGTACGTCGATGCCTCCGAAAGCCGTTCGGGCATCGGCGATTGCCTGCCGAATGCTGTCCATCTCCAGCACATCCAGCCGAAATAGCTTAACATTTGGGAGTTTACCAAGCTCGGTTTCTTTGGCAGGTGTCCGCATGGTAGCGGCTACGTTCCAGCCCTGCTGAGCAAAATAAAGCGCGGTAGCTTTGCCAATGCCCGACGAACTGCCGGTAATAAAAACGGTTTTGGTTGCCTTATTCATGATGGCCTGAGAAATGATTTTATAATGAAAAAATATTCAATTAAAGACTAAAAATTAAGACGACATGCTACGCCGTCTCTACAACTAGTTATCGTTTAACACCGTCCCAGATAACTGAGAATGTCAACTCCCAGTCGCTTTTGCTAATGGGTTGCTGCGAAAAAAGAGCCTGTTTGGCCAGTTCATTAAGCATACCACAAACCAGCGTGACCAGCAAATCCGGGTTGGCTTCTTTAATGATCATTTGCTGCTGACCTTCTACCACCAGATCATAAATGGGTTGCATAACGCTGGCTTCTTCGGCGCGTATGACCTCCGTTTCTGCAAAGTAAGGAGAGCGGAAATACTGTTCAAAAAAAGCGGCATACTCGGGATATTTTAAATTGTCATCCAGATAGTTACGGGTTATTTTCTGAATTTTAACCCGTAGCGGATCAGTAGCTGCAATCCCTGCATTGAGGTCGCTGAGGCTTTTGCGAAGCAGATAGGCATAGAGCCGCTGGATCAGGGCAGGCTTATCATCGAAATAGACGTACACCGTACCCGTAGCCACACCGGCCTCCCTGGCCAGGTCCGACATTTTGAGCCCCGATAGCCCGGTCTGCATAATGAGCCGCAGGGCCGTATCGAGTATGATCTTTTCCTTTGCTTCGTCTTTAGTGCGCATACCAATTGGCGTATTGACGATGCAAAGGAAAGTGAATATTTATTCATTTACAAATTTCAGATGAATTTTTATTCACTTTATATAAAAACAGACAAGTCGCAAAACCTATCAAACCATTTAAAGGCTTGTTTGCTTTTAAGCGTCTTACTGGCCGATGGGCGTTTTATCCGCAATTTTCTGCAAGCGTTCAGCCTCAGCTTCTGATAATCCGGCAGCAGGTTTACCGTCATGGACGATCTGACGGGGCAGTCCCATTGCCTGTTTGCTGGTGATGGTTCGGTACAGGATACAACCTGCCAGATAACTACCCGCCAGGTTCGGATGGCGTCCATCGGGACCGTGCAGAGCTATACTGTCGCGCAAGGCTAGTTTCCAGGCTTCACCCACGGGGGCTACCAGAGCCCCTAACTCCTTACCGATTGTCTGGTAGGCTTCGGTGAGTTTGGGTTGTTCATCGGGTGTGGCTTTAGCCGCCCAGGTAACATAGAACAGCGTTTTTGCTTTCGTTTTTTTAATTTCAGCGTCGAGTAATCGGGCATATTGAAAAAAAGCGTCCCGGTTTGTGAACGGTCGGACACTCTGCTCCTGAAGCACAACAAAATCCCAGGGTTTGCTATAAATAGCCGCTTTGGCCTTACCATCCTCCCATTGTTTTTGGAGGGTGGCCCCTCCTACCGTGACCGATGCGTAGCCAAACTTTATGCCCTTCCCTGCCATCAACTGGGCGAGTAATTCGGGGAGGTCGTTGCCATAGGTATAGCTGTTACCAATAAATAAAACCCGCACCGAATCAGGTTTGGTGTAAGCAAACAGACTTTCCTGCCCAATGGCATATAAGGCAAAAACCAGGATTAATAAACGAATTTTAGTCATAGGAGGTATCTGGGACGGTATTAATGGATTACAAAAATAAAATAACCACCGAGGCCCGGAGATCACAGAGTGGAATGGCTAAAAAAGCTCTGTGTTCTCCGTGACTCTGTAGTTACCATTTGTTTAGAATCGTTACACCTTCATTTCCCAGCCTTTTTCGTACTCCCGCTTCCAGAGTTGCGTAGCGGCTTTATTGTCTTTGATATGCCCGTTCGTCGTGTCACAGTGCAGGGTTGTGCCGGTACGTTGGGCGATGTTAGCCAGGTGGCAGAGCAGTACGCTTTTGTGTCCTTCGTCAATCGGTGCGGTTAGTTTCGTATTCTCCCGGATGGTTTCCACGAAGTTGGTGAAGTGCGTCAGTTCCAGATCCCCGGTTGCACTGACCGTGTTATTGGGGTCGAGTTTGGTACCCGGCTTGATCTCCTTCACCAGTTTATTTTTGTCATCAAAGATCTGGTAATCACCGCCACCTTTGTTGACCAGCGTACCTTTGTCGCCGTAAATGATAAAGCCCCGTCCGCTGCCGTCAATGGGGTATGAACTGCAACTCCGACCCTCCCAGGTGATGGCTTTCCCGTTGTCGAACTCAAACGTAGCGACTTGCGTATCGGGTGTTTGCCAGTCATCTTTAAAGGCATACCGCCCGCCTGACGACGTTACTTTCGACGGGAAATCGACGCCCATAAACCAGCGGCAACAGTCAATTTCGTGGTTACCATTGTTACAGGCTTCGCCCGTCCCCCAATTCCAGAACCAGTGCCAGTTGTAATGCACCAGATTGTCGCGGTAGTCCTGGCGTGGCGCTGGCCCCTGCCAGAGGTTAAAATCCAGCGTCGAGGGCACGGCTACCTTCTTACCGATCCCAATGGATTTGCGGGAATTGGTGTACCAAGCTTTGGCAAAATACGGGTTACCGATAGCCCCGTCCCGAACTTCCTTCGCTGCGGTGATGAGGGTTGGGAACGACCGGCGCTGACTACCAACCTGAATCAGTTTACCGTACTTGTTGCGTGCCTGAATCAGCATCTCGCTTTCGTGGGGGTTCTGACCGCAGGGCTTTTCTACGTACACATGCTTGCCGTTGGCAACACCCATCAGAGCCGCTGGTGCGTGCCAGTGGTCGGGGGCGGCAATGAGTAGCGCATCGAAGTCTTTTTTGGTCACCAATTCGCGAATGTCCTTGATGATGGTGGGTTGACGGCTGGCATCTTTAACCGCGTCCAGGCCGTTTTTGATAGCTTTTTCTTCTACATCGCACAGATAAGCCACCTCCACGTTCGGCAGTTTGGAAAACGATTTCGCATGATAAGCCCCCCGGCTGTTGACGCCCATTACGGCCACGACAACCTTGTTGCTGGGTGCGTTTTTACCGTAAATAGGGAAGTTCAAAATCGTGGTGCTGGCCGTAGCCAGTGTAGTATTTTTAACAAATGTCCGACGATCCATAGAAATAAGGTTTACTGGGTAAGGTTAGTTAAGTTCTTTGATTTTAATGCTACGGAAGCTCACCGCATTGCCGTGATCCTGTAGCAGGATACGCCCTTTTGGTGCTTCGCCGAAATGGTCAAAGTCCTTGTATTTACTCTTGGCGACTAATTCACGAAAGGCGGGCGACCCCCGTTCATATTCAAGTATTTTTATGCCATTTAAATAATGCTCGACATGGTTGTTGGGATATACCACAATCCGACCCGTATTCCACTGATCAGGTGGGTTCACAAATTGCTCCTGCTTATTGGCTTTGATCAGATCATACAGCGATGCCTGTGTGCGATTACCATCTCTGCCCTGCTTGGCATCGGGGTGTAGCTTATCGTCCAGAATCTGATATTCCAACCCAATGACGGCCCCTTTTTCGCCTTCGGATCGCGTCACGAAATACTTCAACCCACTGTTACCGCCGGGGGCTAACCTGAACTCAAAGCTCAAATCAAACGCGCTGAATTGTTGGATTGTCACGATGTCGCCCCCTACAATGTGTTCATGTCCACCCCTTTCGGCCACGCCAATTGTCCCGTCTTTTACTGTCCATCCTTTCTCAGGAAAACCATCTTTGTAGGCACTTTTCCAGCCCGACGAACTCGCTCCATCGAACAGTAGTTTCCAGCCGTTTTGTTTTTCCGCATCGGTTAGTGTATTGGGTGAATGCTGGGCCGTTGCCAGGTTCACAAAACACACCAATAGGGATAACATACTGAATATCACTTGCTTTATCATTAGATTTAGATGTAGTGGTCAGTTTTTCAATTGCCTGATGACGCGCCAAAAATCATCCGTCAAGGCTTTTTCATCGAGTTTACGATACGCTTTTATAAGCCGCTTTGTGTTTTCCGGGGGCGTCGATACATCCTGGATTGTTGCGTTTTGTGGCAGCAAATAAGCCTCCACCAAAGCCAGATCCCAGAGCGTACGGATTTTATCCTGCGGATTGGTTTCCTGCCAGCGCTGTTTAAGAAGTCGTTGGGCTAGAACTGTATCATCAATTTTATGATAGATCGTATCCCGCATAAAACGAAATGGGAGGGCGGCATCTATTGGCATTAAGGTAAGATCGACCTTCTGGTTATTCAGCAGATAATCGAAAGCGTTCAGATCATTTCTGATATTAAATTCGTTTTTGCTCCAGGCGTTGGTCTGCGGATTGTATTTAGCACCCAGTGCGAACCACCTGACGCGGGGAAGAATTGTAGAGTCTATCAGTATAGCAGAAGCAATATTTGTCAGGGCGCCCAGGCAGATTACGTCCAACTTCTCGCCTTGCCGTAACGTTTTAACTGTTCGAATGAGTTGCTCGGTAGCAGCCGATGGACGGGGTTCATTACCGCCCCAGGCCCGGCCAATCTGGCGGTCGGCACCGAGCGGATGCGGAATGGATAGTTTGCCCATTGCCCGCAGAATTTCTTCATTGAGTTGCTGGCTAATCGCTACAGTTTTGATGTTCTTCGTTGGGTATTGGTTCCACTTATCAAAAGCAACCAGATCGGCATTGTTGAAATGAGCGGAACTTAGTCCTACTACGTCAATGGAAGGTTCGGCCAGCAACCGTATAATGGCATACACATCATCGGTTTCGTTGCCAGTGTCGGCGTCGAGCCATACTTTTTGCTTCTGCGCAAAAACGCTGGTGCAACCAATCAGGAGTAGCAGGCTAAAAGTTAAGTACAGTTGGCGGTTGATGTACATGGGATGACGATTGGCACAATTGATTCTAAAAACTTAGGTTGTAACTTTCACTGCCTTATAACCAGGTTTTTCGTAAAAGCTGAAACGTTTTATCATATCGGTCATTAACGTTGGATAGAGCTTTCTGGACATTCTGCTGGGCGGCTTTGTAATTTTTCGTAACCTGCATCAGTCGATTCGTAATCTGCTGTCCCGTTGTCTGCTCGATCTCGAACGTCCAGTCGCCCAGCCCTAAATCATAGTACATCTGCCCTTTGATCGTATCCTGCGGTTGCCGAAGGTAAAAGCAGGGCGTACCATTCACGGCCGCCATAATGGGCGAATGGCACTCAAAACTGAGTACCGTATGCGCCTGGGCATACACAGCCGCAGCTTCGTCGGGGAGCCAGTACAGATGCCGGACGACCTTCGCTTTTACGTCGGCGGGTAGCGGATCAATCAGTAGCTCGTCCATGATGTCTACCTGATACGTCATTTCAGGACACACCAGCACCTTGTTACCCGTTTGCCGTACCCAGGCAATCATGGCCTCGCGGAGTTTGGCATGATCGGCTTCTTTCCACGCATCGTTCAGGGTATCGACTTCCTTTATTTTGGCATCGCTCCAGCCGGAATTCGCATTGATCCTGTAATAGGGCGTCATCCGAAGGCGGGGAATGGCGCAGATAAACTGACGGGGTTTGAGGTCATTGGCCGCTAAAAATGCCTTTGCTTTTTCATCGTCGCGGATGGTCAGCGCAAACGTAGCATCTGGCGCAAAGGCGATATGACCACCCGACAGCCCGGCTTTTCGTAATACCTCGATAGAAGCCGTTTCGCGGGTAAAAATCAACGACGCATTGGCCAGCAGCGTTTTCAGAGCGGGGTAAACATCCTGAATCGTAACGCCAAACAGTCCGAAAGGCTTATGAGTCTGAGCATGCCAGGCTTCCAGATAATCGGCAGCTACCACCAGCGGACCGGAGCCATGCAGAAAAAAATCAGCCTGCTGAAATGCCTGCTTCACCTCCTCGGCCTGCGGTACGTTATCTTTCACCTGGCTGTGAATGATGCGCACATCCGGGTAATAGTGGTTCAACATGGTTTCCACTTTGGCACTGCGACTACGTTTCCAGAGAATCAGTTTGGCTTGTGGCAGCCGTTTTTTCAGGAGCGCAATCAGGCCCGGCGTGTGGGCAATATCGCCAATATTGACATCCTGCCAGCCCGAGGTAAACAGAATAACGGGATCTGACTTACCCGTTGCCAGCACGATCCGGCTAGCCAGCAACGACGCACTCAACAGACTGGTCTGACGCAGAAAGTTTCTCCGGTTTATGTTCGATGTGTCATTCATTTCTTTATCGGTAATCTGTTAGTAATCAACACAAAACGCATTCACCTTAATTCAGCATGTCTGTTCAGCGTTTATGCCCTGAACCTGATGAACGCCTAACAACGAAAACAAGGCTTTTTTAGGCCCACACTACTGACTCAAGCCTGTGCCGTTCGCCATCTTTTTCAATAAACAGCGAACGGCTCAGGCTCAGGTAATTTATTCCTACGGCTTTATCAGCTTCAGCGTCTGGCTTTCTGCCAACGTACTGACCCGCAACAGCAACACGCCAGCCGACGACCGGCCAACCGGCAGCCGAATGTGCTCCGACGTAGCCGCCTGCTCGACCTGATGTTTCGTTACCAGTTGCCCCCGGCTATCAATTAGTTCGGCGCGCAGAAGTTGACCTTCAGCGCCTGTTACGTCCAGTTGAATGGCATCGCCCTGAATCGGATTGCCGAGCACGATCACCCGTAATCCTGATGGCTCTACCCCTACCCGCGCACCAACCGGGTCTGGCTCCTGCCCGTAAACCAACGTACCATTTATATAGGCGGTGATGTGGGTATTTTCCGACAATGCTCCGGCTGGTTTATACGAATAATCGTTGGCTTCGTTGAAGTTCGACCAGTCTGATTTATTGATACGTTGCTGAATAATACCCGTCGAGCTGAGTGGGTTCAGTTCGCCCAGTGTCGGCACAAAACTCAGTTCCAGATACGTATCCGTGCCCGCCCGATTCTCCTTAACAAATTTACTTTTAATGTTGCCATTACCCAGTTCAGCAAAGTCCAGATTGTAAACCAACGGGTTAGCTCCTTCGGCACTGAACCAGTAGCGAACCGTTACCTGGCTATAATCGACCGGTACATTGCCAGCGTTGGCCAGTTTCAGATACGTGCTAATCTGGTTTGTAGTCGAGGTGCTGTTTTTGTTCTGGGAATACACGTTCAACGCCGTTATGGGGGCAATAGCTGCGGGCTCGACACCCCCGACCAGCACTCCGTTTTTATAGATCGTGATCCGGTCGGTTTTGGTGTAGACCGCCGTTGGCGCAAACGAATAATCGTCCGATTCGGAAACGTTCGTCCAGTTCTGCTTGCCAACTCCGGTCTGGATTTCACCCGAATTACTACCTGCCGCCAGTGTTCCTGACGAGGCATCGAAGCTGTATTCAACGTAGCCCAAAGCGCCCTGCCGTGGCTGTGTCAACGCTACGTAGCGCATCCGGACTTTGCTGGTGCCCAGTTGCGCCCAGTATACTGACAGGTTGGTCAGGGGCGAAAAGTCTTCCACCGTCAGCCAATAACGAATCGTGATGTCGCTATAGGAGACAGCCGTATTACCTTCATTGTTGAGTTTCAGATATGGTCGGATGACATTGTTGCTGGGTAGGTTATTATCGCCGTCCCGGTACGACACGCTCAACGTAGCGGGAGGTGCTTTTACGCTAACCGTGACGCTGGTAATTGGGCTGATACAAACACCCACCTGGCAGGTTACGGCGTAGATGAATTCACCAACCGCCGAGGTCGAGACCACCAGTGAGCTACTACCATCAGGGCCATTCCAATTGACTGTTCCTGAGCAGTTCGGAACGGTTAAGGTCACATTACCCGTTCCCTGCGTGGCCGATACACTACTGACGTTGGGCGCATCAGGCGTAGCCAAACTCCCCATTACGTTGATAGAGGCCGAAGCGGAGCACCCCTCAGCGGAGGTGACGAGCACCGAATACGTGCCTGCCTGACTAACCGTTGCTGTATTGCCCGTGCCAATCTGGGTAGCACCGCTACTGAAGCTATACGTTAGGTTCGAACCAGACGTAGCGGTTAGGGTAACCGTTGGGCTGGTGCAGCCAATAGTGCCGCTGGCCGTCAACCCAGCCAAGGGCGATGCATTGATAGTCAGGTTGAAAGCTGTGGATGTCAGACTGTTAAACCCAGTAACAACGACGTAGTAACTGCCCTGATTGGCGGCCGTCACAGCCGAAAGCGACAACGTAGCGGTGGTGGCTGACGTAACGCCGGTTAGCGCGTTTCCATCCTTATACCACTGATAAGCCTGTACCGCACCATCGACCATTACTGAAACCCCTGCGGTAGCCCCCACACAAACGGCCGAGCCACTGGCGGGTTGCTGGCTAAATGAAATGGGCGTACCCTGGAATTCATAAGCGCCGATGTCGACACCAAGTCCCTGCGGGCGATCTACACCCAGAATATCTTTGGCGGCATACTGCTCTGCCGTGTTACTTCCGGCGTTGATAGCCGGGCTGGAGCTGGCCAGCCGGAAATCGCCATTGGCGGCATCGACAAACTGAGGGTCCTGCCCGACAATGTTCTGATTATTAGCAAAATAACCATTACCAACTGTACTGAATGTCAGGTTGTTATTCTGTTGAATATCAGAGCTGCCCGAAACCGAACTTGGGCTTTCTCCCGGTTTTCCATAGAAAATGTTGTTAAAAATGCGGGCACCAATTGAACCCTGCATAATAAGTTCATTGTCGATGCCAACGCCAAACCCGCCATCGCTTTGCCCATTCTGATACGTAGTGTTATTGCGGATAATCGCATTATCGGAGTAATTGATATTGATACCGCGGCCGCCGTTCTTGTAGCACAGGTTATTCTCGACAAGGAATTTACCGGTATAGTCGCCCAGGGGATTTTTAATAGCAGCGGCATTATTGGGATCGGCGCCCCGGTTATTGTCGAGAATGATACCGTTTCCATCGTAAAACTTACAGTTCGTACCCGTGCCGCCGATGTTCCAGGCGACTTTGAGGATATTACCAAAGCTGCGGTTCCGGCGAACAATCATTCTGGTATCGGTAGAATTATCATAATTCCAGGAATTGAAGATGCTTATGCCGCTGGTTCCATACACGGTGTACCAGGAAGTATTGGCCAACATGTTGTCTTCAATCGTGATGTAGTCGGCTTCAATGGCTGATACACCAGCCCCCGCACAATCGTGGACGTTATTGTTGGCAATGACAATGTGGTGGGGACGAAGATTTCCCCCCGTGCGGCCTGTGACCGAAATGCCATTCCCGTTGAATCGGGCAATTGGCGTTGCTGCCGGACTCGGCCCCTCGCAGGCACCGGGTTGCGCCTGAGCCTGCGCCAGGGTTATGTTCGCGTTATTGCCGATGATTTCAAATCCCTGAATCCGGATGTAGGCGGCTGCCGGTAATACATTGAAAGCCTGCCAGTTGTTGTTACCCAACTGCAAAACGGGCTTGTCGGCTTTGTAGGGCATAAACACAATCCATTTACCGGCCAAGCCAGTACGTTGAATACTGACAATGTTGGTGCTCGTCCCGGTGTAGGTACCTGCCATTACAAAAACGGTATCGCCGGGTGCCATCCGATCAGCCGCTTTCTGGATGGTGTTAACGGGTAAGGCTTCCGTTCCTGCCGTGTTGGCTGCCGGGGCCGATGCGCTTACGTACCAGTTTCGGGTGCTGGTGTAGGTAGCCGGATAGACGGTGATACCATTGTAGCCCGTGCCAGCCTGAATAGCCGTAGCAGAGGCCGAGTTGGTAACCACCGCCCGAAGCTGATAACTTCGTCCATTGGCGGGCACTGCGGGGGCTGTCCAGACAATCGAGTAGGGAGCCGTCAGGTCTTCTCCAATTTTGGTGTACGTTCCCGAGAAGGCCGCATCGTAAAAAAACTCTACTTTGGTAATAGTTGTACCGGCCGGGGTCGTTGCTGTGGCCTGAATAGTAATTTCTGCGCCCGATATGTAGGAGGAATTGAACTGTGGAAAGGTCATACCCGCCGAGAGGGTCTGCGCCTGAACAGCCGCTGATACGGCCCATAAAATTACTAGAGCGAACAAGGATGCTCGATACGGAGCAAACGAGCCTGCTTTACTTCCTGGCGTCCTGACTGTTTGTCGGCTTAAAACCAACCATTTGTTTTGGTAAACTTTCATCATTGAGTTTTTTTACTGGTAAGGAAAGATTGAGTGACGTATGTTCAGCTAAGTGGGATAGAGAATTCAACACGTTCCCGACCGAAGCCAGAGGGTTCAGATAGGTATTGACATAAAGTCAAAAAGAAATAAACGACGGTATAAAAATTAACCGCTACGTTAAATAGTGATGGTATTTATCGACTCTTTACGAACTATGTTGATCGTCTCATCGGATGGGCGTTCATAGATGTAATCTTTCTCGTTGTAATACTCATTGGATATGACCAGCACAATAGCCGAATCCCGAAAGTTTTCTAACAGATGCCAGTCGTTGGGTTGGAGAACCAGGCATTGATCCGAGCTGACCAACGAATAACATCTGGTATACCTGCCTGTTTCAACCAGTACATCGACACTACCCTGAAGGCAGACCAATGCCTGCCAGGCTCTGTAATGCCGATGCCCACCACGCGTAGCGCCATCCGCATTAGCGATATAAAAGATGCGTTTGATCGATCCAGGAAGGATATGTTCTAAAACGGTCAAATCACCCCGTTCGCAGGAATACTGAGCCAGTTTCAACAATAGAGCCATTCATCGAAAGAAAATGCTTCCCCAAACCTGTGGGGAAGCGTTTACGAAACCAACCTATCAATGGAAACAAATAAGAGCATACTTGGGGCAGCGAATAGTAATTAATACAGGCTCCTACGGTATGGTCACCGACGTTATTTTTTGGGCAGCATCGGCACTACCTGTAATACCCGTAGCGGTCAGGGTAACCGTATACGTACCGGCTTTGGTGTAGGTGTAAATTGGAGCTGGGTCAGCCACAGCCGCCGAGCCGTCGCCAAAATCCCAGGAATAACTAACGGCATTCACCGAGGTGTTGGTAAATGTAATCTTCTGAGGTACCGTGGCATCGGCTTTGGTTGTAAAATTGGGGGTAGGTTTTAGAATGGTGGGATCGAAGGAAATGACCGTCGTTTTGAGCAATGGATTGACAGGGGTCTGTGCACTCGCAATACCAACCGCAACGGCCAGTTTCTGCGTTGGATTCGCGCGCAGATAGTCCAGGTCGATGGTCAGGTTGAACACAGCCGACTCTTGTCCGTTCGGAATAATAATCGAATTCGGCAGCTCAAATTTATCGGTGGGTAAGGCCATCGTTCCTATTAATGCACTAGTGCTGATAAGCTTACTGACGGTATCGGCATTGGCAGCAATCGTTACGGGCACATCGCCATCGGCCGAAACGCCACCCCGAAACACGCCGAGGGGCACAATTATTTTTTTAGCCGTCAGGTCGACCGTGAACCGGTACGTACCCGAGGTTGAAATACTGTTGATGGTAAACAGGCCGTTTTTAGCCGTTGGCATATAAATGATCTGTTGGGGATAGCTGGCTTTGGCGAGTTCCTCGTAGGTACACGAGCTCAGTAACAGGCTGAACCCAAAGAAGACGAGCGCCAGTCGAGTGGTATAGGAAGTGATCATGAGGTTGTACGTTAGGCGCAAACAGGCTCCGGCTGTCTGTTGATGTATGTCTTAGGCAAACAGCCGGAGCCTGTTTGCGCCGGGTGTTTACCAGCCGGGGTTCTGAACCAGCCCTTTTGAGGCATTCAGTTCGCCCTGTGGAATTGGATACAGATACATCTTCGGTTCAAATACCCGGTTTTCGACCACAATCGGCTTATAGGTGAACGTCCCGTCGCCGTTTTTGGTAATGTCGACACCCATCAGGGGAGCACCCAGGTATTGGGGCCCCTGTAGCCACCGCCGAACGTCCCAGCCCCGGTGATCTTCAAAAGCCAGTTCAACCCGACGTTCATTCCGAATCCGCTCCCGCATTTCGGCCTGCGATAATCCGGTAGGCAGACCAGGCAGACCAACCCCTGTTCGGGTACGTACTTTATCGACATAGGTTTTAATGTCGGCATGGCCGGGCGAGACTTCGTTTAGCGCTTCGGCGTAATTCAGGTAGACTTCAGCAAGCCGGAATATATTCCAGGAATACACGCTCGTGTTGTTAAGCAATAGATTCAGGTTTTCGTTAACGTACTTCTTCAGGTAATACCCCGTTTTTGTGGCGTTGACAATACCCTTCCCATCCCGGCCACCGGACCAGGCTTCCACATTCCGGCCTTTATAGGACGTATTGTTCAGAATAATATTGAGCCCCAGACGCGGGTCGCGGTTGGCATAGGGATTGGCGGCCTGAACGGGATTGTTCCAGTTGAATTTCGTGCCGTCGGTCATCTCATAGGCATCGACCAGATTCTGGGACGGTGTTGTACCACTGTTGCCCAGATCGTACCCAATGGGGTAGTTCGCTTTCTCGAACTCGTTAGAGGCTGAATTTCGGCGGGAGTAAATAATTTCCGGTAAGGTATAGCTATTCGTAATGAACAGATTCCGGTAGTTGGTATTCAGGGCATAGCCCGTACCGGCCAGGTCAATGACGGCTTTGGCGGCATCGGCGGCCGCTTTCCAACGCGCCTGACGGTCGCCGGTGAGCGCGATGAGTTCCAGATTGCCGTAGCCACTTGCCCAGGTAGGTGTGTTAAACAAATCGCTGGCGGCATAGAGCAGCACCCGGCTTTTCAGGGCCAGAGCAGCGCCCTTTGTAGCCCGTCCCAAATCGGTAGCCGCGTAGGTAATGGGCAAGTTCTTGGCCGCCGAATCGCACTCCGCCGTAATGTACTGCATACACTCAGCCAGAGTATTTCGCTTTGTCGCCTGAAAATTATCGTCTACGGAAAAAATCTGGGTGACAATCGGTACCCCACCATAGCGTTTGACCAGCTCGAAGTAAAAATAGGCTCTCAAAAACCGGGCTTCGTATTTCCACCGTTTAATGTCATTTAGCCGGTTCTGATAAATGGTCTGGGCAGAAGGTGCCGGATCAAGCCGATACTGGTCCAGATTGACGCTATCCGTCGCAATCAGGAACTGGTTTACTTTCCGAATACCCTGGTAGAAATTAGCCCAAAGATTGTCGGGGTTGTCAATAGCATTCCACGAGCCATTATTAAATTTCTGGACATTCGAAGTTTCGAGTGTATGTTCGGCTTCATCGGTTGCCGACGCGGTCATAGCCCCATCAATCTGGAGGTACCCCGCAGGCACATTGGTATAGAGTGAGTTGACCCGGTACAGGGTATAATCATAGGACCGGATAAGTTGTTGCTGCGTTATATCGGTGATGAGTTCCCGATCCAGATTCTCGCAGCTAGTCAGCCAGACAACCGAAGCCACAAAGAGGAGAGAAAATATAGATTTCATAGTGTTTATCTTGTTAAATACCTCCCTTAAAACTGAAGTCTGGCACCCGCACTGACCGTTCGCAGGGGTGGGTACCCTATCCCACTCACTTCAGGGTCCATGTAGCCTTTCAGGTGATCGAGCGAAAACAGGTTGGTTCCGTTTATGAATATCCGGGCATTGATGAGTTTGACTTTATCGACGAGCTGACCCGGCAGGGTGTAGCCCAGTTCGAGGCTGCGCAACTTGATAAAGCTGCCGTCGCGCTGCCAGAAACTGGAGTACTGGTAGTTATTCAGGTTATTGGACGCCGACAGGCGTGGGTAAGTAGCCGTCTCTGCCGTTGCGGGTGTCCAGCGGTCGAGGGCAATGGGACCAACCTGGCCATTGTTCTGAAAGGCCTGGAACTGGGTTCCGCCAAAATACGCAGTCCTGCCCGTTACGCCCTGAAACAGAAACTCCAGATCAAATCCCCGATACTGGAATTTTGAATGCAGGTTCACCGTAAGCGTTGGTATCGATGTTTTGCCAATTGGGCGCGTATCGTTCTGGTCGATAATGCCGTCGTTATTCTGATCTTTGTATTTAATATCGCCGGGTTGTACAGGCGCAAATATCTGGCGGGGACTGGCGGCAATATCAGCCTGGTCTTTAAAAAGCCCCAGTGCTTCCAGACCAAACGGTTGTCCAATGGCCTGACCTGTAGTGTATTGGTAATCGAACAGCCGGATAGCCTCAGCATTATAGACGATCTTGTTTTTAGCATACCAGGCGCTGGTTTCCACAAAATACTGGAATTGCCCTGTCGATTTACTGCTATAGCGTATAGTGGCTTCGAAGCCTTTATTGGTAGCTTTACCCTGGTTCAGCAGGGGCAGCGTAACACCGGTGTATTGGGGTACCGTACGGTTGGGGGCTACCAGGATATCATATCGATCATTCTGAAAGAGATCAATCCCCACATCCAGGCGTTTTGCCAGCGTCAGCTCCAGGCCAATATTCAACGTTTTCTGTTTTTCCCAGCTTAATTGTGTGTTGGCCGCTGCGCCTTCAGCTAAACCGAAAACCTGCGTATTGGCCGTACCCAGGTAATAGGCAGCCGTATAGGGAAATAGTTGCTGAAACATGAACCGGTTGCCGCCAATCTGGTCGTTACCCGCCAGACCATACGAACCGCGCAGTTTCAGGTAAGTAAGGGTTGAATTATTTTTAAGAAATGCCTCATTAGACGCAATCCAGCCAACTGAGGCTGCCGGAAAGAACCCGTAGCGTCGGTCTTTCGGGAAATTTTCGGACCCCATATAGCCAAAGGAAAGCTCCCCAACATAGGTCTTCGCGTAGGTATACGTAACCCGCCCGCCCACGCCCACGTGCTTATAAGGCAGGCTCAACACAGCCGTTGTAGTGTTGTTGGTATTGGTGTAGCTATCCGAATTATACATCAACAACGCCGACACATCGTGCTTACCGAAGGAGCGGTCGTAATTCAGGAAAGCCTGAAAAACTACATTTCGCCACTGGTCGGAATTGTCCTCATTACCGAGTAGGGAGGTCTTCTGCCCAAATCGGCTGTAGAGCGTATCGCCGGTGGCTGTCTTGCTGACCAATGCCCGCTCATACGTTTTGGTTTTGTTCGAGTAGCTTCTGAAAAAGTTGTTGAACGACGCAGCCGCCGATATAGTCAGGCCCGGCGTAACCATATCCAGTTGCTCGGTCAGCTTCAGGGTCGACTGGAGGGTGCGGCCATTGGAGGCATAAGACCCCGTTTGCAGCAGGTTGGCGAATGGATTCGATAGGGCACTGGTGCCACCGAAACTACCATCGGGATTATAGACCGGGAAGGCATTGGGCGGCAGCGTTGCCAGTGATGTAAAGACCGATCCGGTTGTGGTAGCCGCCGGATTCGCTTTATCTTCTACTGACCCACCCAGCGTTAGCGAAGCCGACAGCCGTTTGGTCAGATTCATATCGACATTCGACCGGAAATTGAACCGAGAATATTTCGAGTTGACACTTTCGGGCTCCATGTTCCCAACGTTCTGATAGAGGCCATTACTCTTAATGGCGTTCAGCAACACGAAGTACCGAACGGTGCTATTGCCGCCCCGGAAGTTCAGATTGTAATTGGCGATAGGCGCCGTTTTCTTCAGCACCACATCATACCAGTTTACGTTCGGATGAAAATACGGATCGCTACCGGATCGATACGCTTCCAGATCGGCATCGGTGTAGCGGGGTGCTTTGCCATCGTTGACGAGTCCTTCGTTATATAAGCGGGCATAGTCGTACGAACCCAGAAACTGAGGTAGGTTCGACGCGGTGTGAAAGCCCTGCTGAGTACTAAAATTCACCACAAGTGGGCTATCGCTTCCCCGTTTGGTCGTTACCAGCAACACCCCATTGGCACCCCTTAGCCCATAGATCGCCGTTGCCGAGGCATCTTTCAGGAGCGACACCGATTCGATTTCGTCCGGCACGAGCTGCTCATACGAACTCTCGAAACCGTCGACCATAATCAGCAGGTTACGCCCCCCATTGCCAAACGTATTAATACCCCGTCCAATGAGCGACGGGGAATCATTGCCCGGCTCACCCCCGCCCTGCAGAACCGTAAGGCCCGGTAGGCGGCCATAAAATGTATTGGCCAGGTTAGTCGTAAAGTTTTTTTGCAGATCGCTTCCCGAAACAGTCGACAGGGCACCGGTAATTTTCCAGGCCGGTTGCCGACCATAGGCGATAGGCCGTTCGACGTTTCGGTTGACAGACGATTGCCGACTTAAAGCAGTAACGTCCGTTGTTGAGTCTGTAACGGCTTTCTGTGCCCAGGCGGACTGATTAAAGACCACAGCCAGCACAACGAGCAGCCCGATTGTATAGTAGTTTTTAAGATTCATAAGTGTCATGACCGATACGTTAGTAGCCCGGATTCTGGACGAGATAACCTTTATAGACTTCGGTATTCAGGAAAGGATGCAAGTACATTCGGGTCAGGAAGGTGCGGGTTTCGAATACGTAAGGCTCGTATTTAAACTCGGTGCTGCCCGTAATTTTCGTAATTTTCAGCCCATAGAAGGCTCCCTGCATTACGCCATCATTTTCAGCGATTTTCCAGCGCCTGATGTCGTACAGGCGATGATCTTCAAAAGCCAGTTCGATGTCACGTTCGTTGCGTACCCGGTCTCTAAACTGCTCTTTGGTCAGACCCGTCGGCAGTTTGGGCATACCCGATCGTGCCCGAATCGTATTGACGGCCTCATAGGCAGCTGGCACTGGCCCCTGCGCTTCGTTGAGGGCTTCGGCATAGTTCAGGTAAGCTTCGGCAAGTCGGAAAACGATCCCATTCGGCACGGCACCCGAACTAGCCGACAGCGCATCGGGTAGCAACTTTTTCAGCCAGGCTCCGCCATCACAATCTGTAGCATGGCGACCGCCCTGAAAGGTTTCCAGCAAGGGTACGTCCTTATCATAGTAGGAGCCATTGTAGCCTACCGTCTGCGCAAAACGAGGGTCCAGTTCCGCGTATTTTTTCATAAGATCAGAGCCGCCCGGCCAGGTTTGGGGCGTTCCGTCTTTCTTTTCGTATTTCCGGACAAAATTATGAATGACCGATACCCCACCCCAGGCATTGATAATCGTTACTGGCTGTTGCCCATACCAGGGAAACTGCGTCCGCGCCCGGCTGGCATAGGTTTTTTCGGCCAGTACGATTTCGGCATTGTCATTTTGCTCCCAGGCATATTTATAATTCTTGTCAACACCTTTGTCCGTAATGAGGGCGAAATTACCGGCAGGTGCCAGATCGAGAGCCGCTTTGGCCGCATCGGCTGCCAGTTGCCAGCGGTTATTATCCTGGTTGCCATAGCAGATGAGCTTGTTGTCTTCCCCTAAGCTCAGGTAGGGGGTAGCTGTGTTAAATAACGGACTGGCGGCATAGAGCAACGTACGCGCTTTCAGCATCTGGGCCGCCGTTTTGGTGATCCGCCCCCGGAAGTTGGAGGTATAGGTCGCAGGTAATTTGGCTACAGCTTCATCGCAGTCTTTTACGATGAAATTCACAACTTCTTCGATCGTATTGCGCTTGACCTGAAAATTGTCGGTCAGCTGAAACCGCTTATCGATAATGGGTACCCCACCGTAGCGTTTGAGCATTTCAGAATAATTGAGCGCCCGTATGAATCTCACTTCGCCAGCGACCTGATTTTTGTAGGTTTCATCCAGGCCCGGCACGTCATTCAGTCGTTCCAGAATGATGTTACAATTTCGGATGGCCGTCCAGCGAATGTAATACCGGTAATCTTCATTGGCCACCAGAGTTGTAGCCGACGTAACATTGCCTGCATTCCACTGCTCCGGGTGCATAAAGGTAACTTCGCACTCAGCCTCATCCGTAATGGGGGCATTGATGCAATACGTTCGGGATGTCGGGATCAGGTTCGCATCGTTATAGGTAAAGATCGAGTGCAGGCCAATTCGGTAAGTTCCCGCAATGAAGGTCTCCAATTGAACCTTAGAGGAAAAAATGGTATTTTCCGTAACATCGACACCCGGTGCTTTATCTAAAAATTCATTAAGTGATTTATCGCAGGCCGATACGGCCAGGCACATGACACCACAAAGTATAGCCCTGAAAAATGTTTTCATGGTGAGTTAGAATTTAAGGTTAAGCCCGAAGTTGATAGTGCGGGTCAGTGGGTAAGGTTCTTCGTTGGTTACGCCCTGAGTGGTACTGCCCGGCGCAGTGCCACTCAGTTCGGGGTCGACACCGGGAAGCACGGAACTCCAGGTAATCAGGTTGTTGGCGTTGGCATACACGCGGGTTCCACTCAGGCCTAGTTTAGCCAGAAACGTTTTTGGGATATTATACCCAATTTCTACGTTTTTTAGGCGAACATAACTGGCATCGCGTACCCAATAGGTAGAGAACCGGTTGTTGTGGTTGTTCTCGTCACCCTGCGTCAGGCGGGGAAACTGGATGGGTAAGCCCTTCTCATAGCGATCAGCCGACCAGCTATTGACCAGGTATTCAGGCGCACCTGAGTTTTCAAAGAACCCCCGGATTTGTCGCCGGTTATAGGCCAGCGAAACATTCCCGGCGCCTTGGAACAGAACGGAAATGTCAAAGCCTTTGTAATTACCCCCGAACGAAATACCGAAAATCTTTTCGGGGAAGTTGGAGTAGCCAATGGGCACCTGATCATCGTCGTTGATGATACCATCGCCGTTGGTGTCCTTATACTTTATATCACCGGGTTGCAGGCGGTTGTTATTCCAGGACGAAACGGGTCGGTTGGCGTCATTTACTTCAGCCCACGTATTGTAGAGCCCCTCGGCTACTAAGCCAAAAAACTGGCCATACCGCTGCCCGGTGCGATACTGGTAGGAGAAGGGCCGTTTGATTTCATCCTGAAACTCAACGGTATTCCTCGCAAATGTAAAGTTTCCTTTTATCCAGAAATTAACGTTCCCAATGTGGTCATTGTAGGTAATATCTGCATCAAAACCATGGTTCTTCATGCGCCCCAGATTGTAAGCGGGCAAGGTGGCCCCTACCGTTACGGGTACAGTACCCAGGTTAGCTAAAATGTTGTTTCGCTGTTCCGAAAATACATCGGCAGTAAGACCGATTTTGCCCTTCCAGAACGACATTTCTACACCTAGATTTTGTTTGACAGCCCGCTCCCAGGTAACATTCGGATTCCCTAATTTACCTTCTGACGAATAATTGTATCGGGTTGATGTGCTGCCCACTTCACCAAAATAATAGCCGCCTGTTCCTGAAGCCGTTGTAATGACATAGGCCGAAGGACGGTATAAAAACCGATCGCTACCAATCTTATCATTTCCCACCTCTCCGTACGATCCTCTGATTTTGAGGTAGGTAACTACATCGTTTTTGGGAAAGAAGGATTCATCGGAGGCTACCCAACCCAGCGAATAGGCCGGAAAGAAGCCAAACCGATTACCAGGAGCAAAGTTTTCTGTTCCGTTGTAGCCAAACGTAAATTCGGCCAGGTAACGGCCTTTGTAGCCGTAGGTGGCCCGGCCAACGACGCCCTGATAGCCATTAGGAACCAGGAACGCCAGCGTGGGATCGAAGTACTTGGTCTGGTTGTAGTTCACTAAAGCCGTTACGTAATGATCGCCGAACGCCCGCTTGTAATCGAAGCCAAACTGGGCATATGTCCGCCGGGTTTTACCAATCGTCTGGCCAAATGAAAAGGGACTATCAGCCGACTGAGGCACCAAATTCACGCTGTTATCGGGCAAACGGATAGCATTATACGTAATCAGCGTACGGTTGTTGACCAGGGTCTCGGTGTTGTTGTTCTGGTAGTTGACAATACCGGTAGCCATCAACCCCTGCGTGATGAAATCAAGGGTGTAATCCAGGCGAATGGAGCCTTGCAGGAAATTTTTGAATTGCCGGTTATATCCCTGACCGAACATATCGGCCAGGGGGTTATTGGCGGTACCTACCCCAACCAGGTTAACCAGTTTATCACCAATCAGGCCCGGTGATGTTAACGGATTTGCTCTGGCAATGCCTTCAATTACCCGAACTGTCGGCCAGTTATTCCCACTCAGGTTCTCGGTTTGCGACGATAGGTCAATGGAGGCTTTTAGTCGTTTTGTCACGTCAAAATCGAAGCTCGACCGGAAGTTATAGCGTTTGTACTTCCGGTTGGCATCGAAATCTTTCACTAAATCGCTGTGGTTGAACTGTCCGCCCTGGCTGAAGAATCCCGCCGACACGAAATAACGTACCTTCTCGGTACCGCCATTGATACTCAGATTATGCTGAGTTTGCAGGGCCTGCGGCTTAAGCACCAGGGAGTACCAGTCGGTGTTGGGATGAAAAATTGGGTCTTCACCCGATTTATACAGGGCCAGGTCGGCATCTGTAAACTTGGGAACATACACTGCCCCCGATACATAGGTGTCGTTTTTGAGGGACTCGTTGTACAAGCGGGCATAATCGTAACTATTCATGCCTTTCCGCAAACTGGTAAAGCTGGTTACAGCCACATTGCCCGTGTAGCTCAACTGGGGTTTCCCTACTTTCCCCCGCTTGGTGGTAATCAGCAAAACGCCATTAGCCCCCCGTATCCCATAAATCGCGGTGGCCGATGCATCCTTTAAGATGGTCAGGTTTTCAATTTCGTTGGGGTCGATGTTGTTATAGTTGCTTACCTCAACCCCATTCACCAGAATAAGCGGATCAGACGCGCCCGAAAACGTACTCACCCCCCGGATGCGGAGGGTGGATGCATTGTTACCCGGTTCGCCACTGGTTTGGACGGCAAAAAGCCCCGGCATTCGACCCACCAGCGAATTACTGATGTTGGCTACCGGCGACTGTAGTAAATCTTTGGTGCCTATAGCGGCAATTGCGCCGGTAACGGTTGCTTTCTTCTGCGTACCAAATCCCACCACCACGACTTCGTTGAGTTCCTTCATATCGGGCTTTAGCGCGATGTTGATCTGAGTCTGGTTGCCAACGAGAACTTCCTGCTTATCAAAGCCAACGAAGCTGAATACCAGAACCGCATTCTGGTCGGGTACAGCAATGGTATACAGGCCACTGGCATCGGTATTGGTCCCCTTGGCAGCCCCTTTGATCACAATACTGGCTCCCGGAACCGGCTCCCCTTTCTCGGTGTCCGTCACTTTTCCCCTGATCACAATGTCGGCGGGTTTGGTGGTCGACAGCGATTGCAGATCCATCCGTGCGGCCAGCGTATTCGTTACCAGCACCTTATCCGCTTCTGGTTCAGTTGACTGGTTTGCCGATGTCTTTAACAACTCGGTTTCGGGTGGTACGTTTTTGGCCGATTTACGGGGTAGTATAGTATAGCCTCCCCCTTTGAGTTTACGAAAGCGTAGATTGGCGGGCGTTAGTACCCGGTCGAGAACCTGTTCCAGCCTGTCGTTTTCATTGACAGTTCCCGTGAAAGTTTTGTTTTCCAGCAGTTCTTTCTGATAGACGAAACTCGTTCGGTGAGTCAGTTCTAACTTCTTGAGCAGGGCAATGATGCTGTTGCTATTGTCCTGTGCCCAATTGCCCTGCTGTAGCTTATGTACGGAGGCAAATGTCAGTTGGGCCTTTCCTTCCGGAATCCCAATAAGGCAGGATAACCACAAGGCTGTATAAAAGAGGATACGTCTTTTCATAGATTAAACCGGATCGTGTGATTGACTGGCTGTGTTGGTAGTCAAACAGGCGAGGGTATCGCTTTTCCCGTTTTTCTATGATTATTTTCTGTTAATTTTTGAATTTTCGGCTTAAATACGACCAACCCGATGCCATCGATTCATAGGTCTTCTAACTCGTTACGTATTGTATGATTGTATGTCCAAAGCCATATGGAACGATTTCAGAACAAATACCGGATTGCTTCGGCGCGGGCGGCCTGGTGGGATATGGGTGGGCCGGGGCTTATTTTATTACGATTTGCACAGCGCAACGGCATCATTATTTTGGCAACATCAACCAGGGCCGGATGCAATTGTCGTCGGTTGGTATTCTGGCGGATGTATTCTGGCACGAAGTACGCCATCATGCCCAACAGGTTGAATTAGGTTCGTTTGTGGTCATGCCGAACCATATTCACGGAATTTTGATATTGAATAATGACGACGGCAATAACGACGGCCACGTATCAACGCCATCAGCGCAACGATTTCAAAACCAGGGCAAAAACACGGTTTCGTCGATTATTGGGGGATACAAATCGGTGGTTACCAAACACGCGCATCGATTGGGTTTTGATTTTGGCTGGCAGGCCCGTTTCCATGATCACATCATTCGGAACGATGCAGAATACCAACGTATTAACGATTACATTGAACAGAATCCTGTACGCTGGGATGTCGATAAATTTTATACCACGTAGAGACAAGGCATGCCTTGTTTCTACTATTTACCGAATCTGATAGGTATCCCCTGTTTTTTTAATATTGGCATCCAGGATAATGCCCAGATTCTCGATGCAGTCGTCGGCCACATCGGTACGGAGTTTCCCCGTGAGTTTCTGGTTCAGCAACAGGCTGTCGTTCAGGTTGATTTCCACGCCAAAGGTATCTTCCAGACTATTGATAATTTCGGGTAAACTTTTGCCGTCCAATATGATATAGGATTCTCGCCAGGCATCATACAGTTCAGGCTGCACGCGTTTCAACTGAATCTGCCGGTTTTTCGGTGATACCGTAGCCATATCACCCGGCTTCATGACGACCATCGACTGGTTATCTGTACTTAGCTGAACCCTCCCTTCCTCTAAAACCACATGGGTTTGGTCGCGTCGGGTGTTTACGTTGAATTCGGTACCCAATACGTCGATCTGCGCTTCCGACGTGTGAACAATGAATTTGGCCCCCTTCCGTTTGGCGATGTCAAAATAAGCCTCACCTTCAAGCCATACTTCCCGAATGGGACGATCGGCCAGGTTATCCGCTACTTTAAGCCTGGAATTAGCATTGAGCGTTACCACCGACCCATCCACCAGCTTGATTTCCTGAATTTTACCGTAAGCCGTCTGATACGTCAGGGATGAATTAGCCTGATAGATCGACCAGGCAAAACCAATTGAGGCAACAAGTAGCACAACGGCGGCCGCTGCCCAATAAAGCCGCCGATACTCGTATACCAGCGGTACAACAGGCGTCTGGCGGTCTGGTTTTTCAATATCGTTCCAGATACGTTGTTTTAAACGGGCAAGCTCCTGTGGTGAAGGTTCGATTTCCTGAAAACGAATCGTTTTAACGTAGTCGATCGCCAAACGGATATCGGCTACTTTATGCGGATAATCAGCCATAAAGGATTGCCAGAACCGATTCGATTCGTCATTGGGGCTGAGTACCCAGTGTATAAATGTAGGGTCTTTGCAAAAGTCTTCTACAGTAAAATCGGGCGTTGGCATCAGTTAGGCATCATGGTCGTACTCGTTAAACAGCCCACAATTTATTTTTTCCCGGCTTTATCTCAATAAAATCTTTACGAAATAGATCAGTATACTCCCCGGCAGGCTTACCCACAACGCGCCCCCTTGCTCAAAGGAGCTACGTACATAAGTCCGAAGGGTCGTTAGGGCTACGTTCACGGTGTTATAAACGCTCTTCATCGTAATGTCCATTACCTCTGCCGCCTGCTGGTAGCTTAAGCCTTTCATATACACCAGGTACAGAATCTCTTTCTGTCGCTTGGGCAACTTGTTCAACTGGGCAATTACCAGCAGTTTTTGCTGTTCGATGAGTTGTTCCTCCACCAGGCTCTGCTCATACGGCTGAATTAAAAATTCGGCGTTATCGAACAGATATTCCTCTGAATCCAGCTTATTTAATCGACCCACCGTATCCAGCAGCCGACGACGTAAGGCCCGGTAGAGGTAAAACCGGATGTTATCGGTAGCCCCTAGCCTCGACCGGTTTTCGTGGATGTGCAGGAACAGTTCATGCAGGCAGTCTTCCACCAGTTGCCGGTTACGGATCAGATTATAACCATATCGGTACAGGTCAGCCGAGAAGTACTCGTAGAGCTGCGAGAAAGCCGCCTGACTTCCATCTCGAAAGTCGTTCCACAGGCGAATATGTTCGGCAGGGGTAAGTTGAGGAGTCATACGGGCAGGTTAGGATCGGGTTAGCTCGGCTTCTATTTCTTCCAGGGATTTTCCTTTCGTTTCCGGCATGCGTACCCAAATGAACAAAAAATAGGCGAGACATACTATGGCGTGAAACCCAAAGGTTACCGGTAAACCCCAGTATTGCTTCATGACGGGGAAGGAGGCCGTCGTGAAAAAGTTGGTGATCCACAGGGCCAGCGTTGCCAGTGCCATGGCATTACCCCGGATACGATTGGGAAAAATTTCGGAGAGAGCCACCCAGGTAACAGGTCCTAACGTAGCGGAATAAATAGCGATGAACCCCAATACAAACACAAGCACCCAGTTCCCCGGCAACTGCCAGTAAAAAGCCGCCGATAACGCCAGTGCATCCAGACAAAGCAACATCGACCCGTATTGCAGTAATTTCTTCCGGCCAATTCGGTCAATCGTACCAATGGCAATGAAGGTAAAAATGAAGTTGATTACGCCAATGATAATCGATTGCAAAAAGGCGAAATCCTGCGCCATACCCGCCTGTCGGAACAAGTCCGGAGCGTAGGAAAACAGGGAATTCTGCCCAACGGCCTGGGAGAAAACCGCAACGACAATACCGATGAAGACAATGGGCCACAGATCTTTCCGAAACAGATCGCCGACCGATTCTTGGGTTTCCTGGGTGAAGCTGGCTCTGATCTGGTACGCTTCGGCAGTAGCGTAGGTCTGCCCACCGATTCGCGTCAGAACGGCAATGGCTTCGGGTAAACGCTTTTTACGGATCAGCCAGCGCGGACTTTCGGCAACGAAGAACAGGCCAACAAAAAACAGCAATGACGGCACCGACTGCGTAGAAAACATCCACCGCCAGTTATTGACCCCGGCATTCAGGAGCAGGTAATTGGAGAGGTAAGCCAACAGGATGCCAATGACAATAGAGAGTTGGTAAAACGACACCATCTGTCCACGTATAGGCGCGGGCGAAATCTCGGCTACATACATCGGACACACTAAAGCCGCAGCGCCAACGGCCCCGCCACTGAGCATCCGAAAGGTAACGAACAGCGGAAAGCTACCGGCCCAGCCCGTACCTACACCGGTCAGGGCAAACAGTACCGCACAGCCCATCAAGAGCTTTTTTCGGCCTAGTGTATCGCTCAGCTTCCCCCCTATCAAAGCGCCAAAAGCCGCACCCAGGTTGATACAGCCCACAGCCCAGCCCGTTCGAATCTCATCCAGTTGAAAGTACTTCGTAAAAAATGGAACGGTGCCAGAAATGATGACCAGATCGAAACCGAATAAAACGCCCCCTAAGGCTGCAATGGCACTAATAAGGTAAACGTAACGTCGGTTGACGGCAACGTCGATCCCGCTGATGTTGGGTTGAGTCTGAATAATAACGGCCATAAGTGTTCATTTTAAAAACTGTTACACAGAGATTCGCAGAGCCAACACAGAGATTCACAGAGAAAAAGAAAACTCTGTGAATCTCCTTTCCCTCCGTGCATCTCTGTGTCACAACTCTTCTTACTTCAATGCCACATCAGCCTCTTTACTCAAAAATTCGGCGCCCTCTTCAACCAGTCCAGCGGCATCCCAGTTGAGCAGCGCGTCATTAGGGACCACATCTATGGCCGTGATACTGGCCGATGAAGACGATGATTCGTTGTAACCAATGTTCGACTGCCGGTTGTAGCACGAAATCATCGACCAGCGCGGCTTATCCGACAAATTGGCTTCGGAACGATGGAGGATGTTGCTGTGAAAAAACAGAACATCACCCGCTGTTAACTCCACAAAAACGTGTTCCATCGTTTTCAGTGCCAGGTCGACGTAGCGTTGCGAAGCACCTACCTGCTCACCCGCAAAACCGTGCTCGACCCGCCCCATTTTGTGCGAGCCTTTGATCACCTGCAAACAACCGTTTTCCTGATTCGCATCCGTAATGGCGACCATGACCGACATCATCTGATCGGGCAGCAGAAATTCGTTTTTATACCAGTAGCCGTAATCCTGATGCCACTCCCAGGCCCCGCCAACGCGCGGCTCTTTTTGCATCAGTTTGGAGTGAAAATGACACACTGAGGAGGCTGGATTATCCAACAGGGCATCTACCGACTCCACAAGTTGCTGACTTCGGGTGAGGAGTCCATACACATCGTCGCCGGGTTTGTACCAGAGCGACAGTTTGCTCCGCTTACCCGTGCTGTCGTTGACATTAATGGCGTGTTTGCTTATGGCGCTGTCCTCAATAGCGACATGGTAGAGTTTTTCAACTTCGGCGGCATTCAGAAAGCCCCTGACAATCAGATAGCCATCCTGATGATATTGCTTAATCTGTTCGGGTGTCAATGATTCGTTTGTCATGTTGATTGAGTTTAAAAGTTGTGTTCAATCTGTTTTCTGATCCTGGTCTGTCCTAATGCCGTAGAGTGCTCAAATCGCGCTAATTTCAAAGAGTTCGCCGGTATACATAGCCGTCAGAGTTACCTGAAAGCCCATCGTTTGCAGGTCCTGTCCACTCAGGGAAGCCACGAGTTTCCCATCCATTGATTTAACTTGGTAGCGTTTGGTGGGGTCGAGCTGCCGCACGGTCACCATTCGCTTTGTTTCTGGCGCACCATGCCGGAATATGCCCACAATGCCGCCCGCTTTTGTGTCGGTATTGATGCGTTGGAAACCGTCCCACATACCCTCCTTCGGTTCGCCGAACCCGGCCAGATCCTGGCGGTAACTCATGATCTGGTGTTTGTTTTCCATCCCTTGCAGCCAATTGGCATAGGCCCTGTATTTTTTCAGATCAGGTGCCGATAATTTTCGGGGGTCTCCCAGCATGATGGGTAAGGCCCCGGCTAATGATTTGATGTGCATCTCCCAACCGGCATCCTGCATTTCGGGATTTCCGATGACCAGGGCCGTAGCAGGGATGGCAGGTGAACGCCACCAGGCCATATTCCGGACGCGCAGATCGACGTTGGCATCAGGTGGGCCGTAGAAATTTGACAGCCAGTCACCTTCAGCATGTTTCAGCATGGCGTAATCAATCAGTTGCAGACCACCCATCGTTTCAAATGTGCAGTCAATAAACAGATTAGGCTTAGCGGCATGCAACTCGTCGAAGAGTTTCCAGACGGCTTCATAATTGGTGTACAACGATTCGTGATGGTCTTTGTGCCCCTGATGGTTGGCGGCATAGCAACCCGTCACCTTGTTCCCAAATCGGTACGTACTGGTGACCACCGTAAAATCCAGTTTCAGGTATTCCAGACCGTACTCCAGCGCCAACTTTAATAGCACATCTTTGATGTAGTCCCGCCAGGGAGTACCAAAGCAGGCGGTGCGCATGTTCAGGTCATCTTCGTGCAGGTTGGCCGGTTGCTGATTAGCGTCCAGTACGAACCAGTCCGGGTGAGCTTTGTAAACTTTACTATCCGGAGAGGCACTGCCCACGCTGACCCAAAGGCCGGGCTTCATTCCCAAGGATTTGATATAGTCGAAAACGGGTTTCAGGCCATTGGGAAATTTCTTTTTGTCGATAATCCAGTCGCCATAATTATCGGCCCAGCCATCGTCGATGATAAACTCTTTCATGCCCGCATCGGCGGCTGCTTTAGCCAATTCCATGACTAGCTTCTCATTGATATTCTTACGAAAAGGCACCCAGGTGTTATAGACAAAGGTGGGTTTCTTCTCCAATTCGGAAAGGCGGATACCCATATGTTTACGCAAAAAATCGGGGACAGCCGTATTCAGGATTTCGTCTGGATCTTTGTGGTTGTTATACACCATCGTGAATACCTGCGGAGTCGTGAACGACTCACCTGCCGCGATGTATTTCCGAAAGGGGAAGCGGGCATCCTTGTGCGTCAATCCGCTGAGAATGGCGGGCTCATCCCAGAAAACCGACGTGTGTTTAACGACACCAGCAGCCTCGTTACCAATCACAATACCCTGTTGCCAATCGCTGTTATGCACCGTGAGCAGAGCATCCTGAAAGTTACCGTCGTAGGGACCAATGGACCGCCGTCGGCCATAGTCGTGACAAATCCAGCTAAACGTAGTGGCGTTGTAATTGGTTACCACAAACTTTTCGACATCAACCGATTCCAGCCGAACCGGCTCGTTGGTCAGGTTTTTAACAATTAAGCTTTTGCGGATAACGGGCAGATTGGGATAAAGTAAAAAATTCAGGGTGAGTTCTAGTTTCCCGTCGTTGCTTTGCAGTGTTACGGCTGCTCCGTCGCCCTGCTTGGCGTCGGTAAGTCTCTCCGTTTTTACCAGCTTCCAATCGCCGGAGCCGCTATATACTTTATCGTTTATCTCAAACTGGAAATCTGGATTCGTTTTTTGAAAATACCTGAATTCGCCAGCAACGGGTTTGTATTCGGTCGTCAGCAAATGACCATCCGAAGCAGGCAGTTTGATGGTTCGCTGAACGATACTGTTGTTCAGGATAAGCTCCGACGTGTTCCATCTGGCAAAGGGCGAATTTTGCACCTGCCCCCTGGCACTGGATATAGACACCGCTAATGCAATAGCCAGCATCCGGTAATTTTGCCAAAATGGGTAAAGAAAGTTCTTCATAAACGATTGCGTTAAATGCCTGACAGAAATCAACAAAGCGAGCCAACTAATTGCATTTAACGGTAACAAAATTCAGTTTTTCCAAGAAGACCTAAATGAAGTATTTTAGCCTAAACATGGATTATTCTATCTTTATGTTGTTTTAGCGATCAAGTACAATTGGATGAGCCCACTAAACCGTAAAAGTCGCGGATTTGCCGGGGAGCGGATTATTGAGATCCCCAAAGAAACCATCGATAAATGTTTGTCGATGCCGTTGATCAGTAGCCTATTCATTACCCGTATGGGTTTTTATCCTAAAGCGCTGTATCACTATTACCAACGTCCAACAGGCATTTCACAGGTCATCCTGCTGTATTGCACAGACGGGCTGGGCTGGATACAGTTGCCCACTGGCCGGATTATCCTTCAGGCTGGCGACGTATTGGCAATACCTACCGGAATACCTCATTCCTATGGTGCTGATACAGAGAATCCCTGGTCGATTCACTGGTTTCATTTCAGCGGACATCAGTGCAACGAAGCGGTAAATGCCATCATGGACGATCGGGCTGGCAAACCACAAGCCGTTCGTGTTCCTTTTTCGGAACAACGGATCGAGTTGTTTGACCGTATTTTCGATACGTTCCTGAAAGGCTATAGCACTTCGAATCTGCTGTATGCCAATCTGGCGCTTCCCTTTTTTCTGGCCTCATTTGTTGTACCTGAAAACTTCCAGAAAGAAATCGTCTCGGTCGGCATTAATCCGACGAACAAAGCTATTCTGTTCATGCAGAACAATCTATCGAAGTCGATCACACTAGACAATATTGCTCAGGCAGCTAACTTATCGACCTCCTTTTGCTCGCGTAAATTCAAACAGGATACCGGCTATGCACCTATCGAGTACTTTAACCACCTCCGCATTCAGAAAGCCTGTCAATTACTCCATTTCAGTGATCTGCGCATCAATGAAGTGGCGTCTCAACTAGGGATCGATGATCCGTTCTATTTTTCGAGGCTCTTCAAAAAACAAATGGGCGTTTCGCCCGCAGAGTACCGGAAGAGTGAAGGTATTCATCGTAGGGGGTAGTAATTCTTCTAATAGAATGTTCTTTTCGATCCAGTTCCTTCTGGCAAGCTGTTTAGGCATATCGTTGTTTTAATAGATTCATCATGAACACATTGATCTCCCATTGATTGCCTATTGGCAATTGGGTGTAGGGCATTGTGGGCATATACGTCGCCGGGCCGAACTCCGTGGTGACGGTTACCGGGCCGCCGATGCGGTTGGTGCCGTTTATCCGGTGCGTTTCCACAATTTTATCCCACCACGCCAGATGCGTGTTGAGCGTATCCTCCCACTCCGGCGCACGCGGATCAGCCACCTGCGGCCCCTCCGGGTGCCCCACCCGACTGTGAATATGGTCGGTGCGGGAAATAGCCAGATTCACGGCTTCGGCCTGGTTTTCGAGCAGCGATTCATGGACGTTACACCAGTGCGAAATATCGAGGCAAATGCGCAGGTCGGGCAGGCGGGTCAAATAATCCTGAGCGATATGGGCGGCAAAGAGCGATTTCCCCCGGTGCGTTTCGTGGATGATCCGAACGCCCGTTTCTTCCGAAATCTGGGCGGCCAGTTCGAAAAGGTGTTTGTTCTGCTCGAAAGTGAAGAAATCCTTACCCGTCTGGCAATTGACAAAAACGGGCCGGGCCGCAATCAGGTTACGGAGGTATTTTTCGTAGTTCCGACTGTGTTCGTTCAGATCGCTCTCGAACGATTGCCAATACTGACCGATCAGTTCGAGGTCGTAGTCTTTTAACGTAGCGACGATTTCCCGACTCTCATTGGCACCGAGCGGCAATGCCATTTCAACGCCATCGTAGCCCGCGGCTTTTACGTTCTGGCAAAAGAGGGCAAAAGGCAACGTATTTCCCCATTCGGGCGCGTAAAATTTGATTGGCTTAAAAGTTGTTTCAGTAGTTATCATTGGTGTAGGCTATACCTGTTATGGGGTATACAGGATTGCATTGGCTATGATTTGCGTGTATATAGAATTTTCGAAATCACTGACCGCGTGGCCCGGCTGACTGTAAAATAGCCAGCCTTTTCCAACGGGTTTACACCAGGCCGCCCGATCCTGCATCCATATCTTTCCGGTGGCATCCGTGAATTTATACCCCAGCAAAATAGTGCGGCTTCCCAGCAGTTGATGGTTCAGAAAGCCCTCTGTTTTTTGCAAAACAAAGCCCGGCACGTGTTTCTCTTTTTGGCCGCCTTCCTGCGTATAGGCAATCGTGGAGGCATACGTAATCTTGTGCGACGTAATGAAGTGTTTCGGAGCCAGGTTCACCACGGCCATGTCTATATCGCCCACGTATTTGTAGCCACCTTCCGTTACGTCTTTTTTGGGCAGGTCGATACCCAGAAACGAAAACCACTCTTTATTTTTCCGCTTGGCCGAACTAATGGAATGATGCAGGCAAATCAATTTGCCCCCGTTTTGAGCATACTGAATAAAGGCTCGTTCGGGTATCGAGTCCAGATCTTTGTGGATATAGACAACAACCGCCCGAAAATTAGCCAGAGTTGCAGGCATGGCAGTCTGGGTCACGATTTTAGAAGTCAGTCCTTCCTGCTGTTGAATGCCCTTGGCCAGCATTTCCATAGCCGGAATTTCGTCGGCAACGATCAATACGTCCTGAGCGGTTACCCAACCAACTGTCATCAGCAGACAGACGAGTACAAAAAGCCAATGTTTCATAAATGACAAGCGTTTTTCGTCACTTCAGTTGGTTCAGATAGGCTATTGTTTGCGGCACCTGCGTGGCATAACTGGGACTTTCATCTTCAATGTAGTAGTGTTCAATGGACGACTTCTGAGCAGCTTTCAGAATGGCGGGCAAATCGAGCTGACCAGTGCCCAGCGCTACATCGTTCTCCACCGCCGTGCCGCCCGACAAATTGCCAGCTACCCCTTTACGCAGGTCTTTCAGGTGCATCAGTTTAAAGCGCTTCGGGTATTTTTTGATCAGCGCAGCAGGGTCGGCACCGGGGAAAAAGGTCCAAAGAATATCCAGTTCGAAACTAACATACTGCGGATCGGTATGCTGAACGATGTAATCGAACAGGGTGCCGTCCTCGTATTTTTCGAACTCATAGCCGTGGTTATGGTAGCAGAACGTCAGGCCAAACTCATCTTTCAACTGCTTACCAATTCGGTTGAAGGTTTCAACGGCTTTCTGCGCATCCGTCAGCGTAAATGGGGGCTTTGCCATAATCCAGGCCACCCGAACATAACTCGCTCCCAGGGTTTTGGCATTTTTACCCACTTCGCTGGTTTTGTTCTGCGCATCGGCATAGCTAACCCCAAACGACGAGCATTTCATGCTGCGTTCATCAAGGAGTGTACGCAATTCGGCGGCTGTTTTGCCGAAGAGGTTGGAAAACTCCATATCGGTAATGCCCAGCGCCTTAATGGTATCGAGGGTGGCCGGTACGTTTTTAGCAAAGCTGTCGCGGTACGTATACGACACCATGCCGGGCGTTTGCGGGAACACTTTTTTCTGCGCCTGGGCCACACCAAAGCTCAGCAGGATAACGAAAGCGAGAAGTTTTTTTTTCATGATTGGTTAGTCAAAACAAATTAGATTATTTTTTGTCATGCTGACGAAGGAAGCATCTTCGGCAGGAACACTAAACCAGTCACCGAAGAGGCTTCCTTCGTCAGCATGACAAAAAAACTAGCCTGATTTACTGTTCAAAAGCACCCCGGTCGCGACCTGTACTTCTCGGACGGGCTTTTCCAAGAATATCGTTTGGTAGCGGTACATCGCCTGAGCCGGAATTCAGGGCACGGCTATTCTTAACCAGTCGGAAATTCCCTTTCATTGGGTCGAACTGCGCATCGATAAAACCCGGCTCGGCTACAATGTCGTTGGGACCTTTAAACACCTCCTGCGGGGTTGGGTACAGATTGTAATCCCAGCGAATATTGGTGTTCCGGTTGTTGGAGGTTACGGCTCCACCGGGGCGCGGCATGATGATGTTGTTCATGATTACCACATCTTCGGAACGATTCGGAAATAGCTCCTGATACCCCACAATCCCGCCGTTCCAGTAGGTCGTATTGTTAATAATGTCGACGTGTTTGGTGCGGAAGGTGTGAATACCCGAACCGCCGTTGTAAGCGCTGACGTTGTTGGCAATTAACGCTCTCCCTGTCCACTCTGGCCGTTTGGGCTTTGCTGGTGCGGCTGCTGGCGTGGCGGTCTGACTACCCGCTGGCGAAATCACGGCGTCGGCGTTGGGATTGGTCGCCCCCTGATTTTCCTGGTCGGTCACGTCGAGCAGAATGCCGTTACCATCGCTCAGTTTGCCGATTTTCTCCCAGGGCACCATCGTTTTATTGTTCCAGACAAAATTCCGCTGAATGATAATGTGATAGCCCGGTGCATCGTCGAAAGCCCAGTTGTTCAGCGTGGTAATGCCGGAGCCGCCGTAGCGCATGAACCAGGCATTGTCGTAGACCTTGCAATCCTCAACCGTGAGGTAATCTATCTCGATACCAACGATGCCACCGCCCGCACACTTGGCCACCGTGCAGTTCCGAACAATCAGGTGGTGGGGTTTGGCATCGGGTGGGTTGTTCCGGCCGTTGAAGAAAATACCGTTGGTGTTGAAGTAGGGATCAGGCTTCGGCTTTTTGGCATCTTCCTGCGCTTTCAGCAGCACAATCGAATCATTATTACCGATGACGTTCAGTCCGTCGAGCACGTTGTATGAGCCAGAAATCTGAATGCCGCACCAGCCCACCGGATGCACTTCGGGGTGATGGCCGGGCCGGGCTTTCCAGGTGATCCATGCCTCGGGTTTACCGGAGCGTGTGATATTCAGTACGGCACTGCCGTTGCCTTTTTCGGCGTTGGTGTAGGTGCCGTTGCCTACCAATACCACATCGCCGGGTTGCACCTGCTCGGCGGCTTTTTGCAAACTGCGGAAGGCCGTTGCGGTTGTTTTGCCATCGTTGGCATCACTGCCCGTTCCCGACACGTGCCAGGTAGCAGCAGAAACAAGGTGGCTGATGGAGACAATCAGGAAGCAGCTGAGAAAGACCTTTTTCATAAACAATGGTTAGTTGTACGCATAAGTAATAGGTTCGTGGAAATCTTATTTTGCCTGTTTTTTCAGACCTGTCAGGTCAGATTCAACCTGAATGTTACCCTGCCCCGGCACTACATTAGCTGAAAAATTGTCGCCGGTTTCGATGCTGCCCGTGGTTTTTACGACTATCTGTTTCCCCTTACTCCGGTTGGTAATCAGGGTGTAAAGCCCCGACGAATGGAACTGGCAATTGGCAAAGCTGACGTAGGTTTTCGGGTACACAGCATAGTCGGCGGCATGGCCAAAGTCGATCCAGTTATTTTTCAGGGATGCGTTGCGAACGTTCAGCACATTGATCGGCGTGGTGATACTGACGAGGGCCTTTTTATTCTCGCTGAACATGGTTACGTTTTCGAATGATAGCGGCCCCTGAATGGGCAACGGTGCCCCCGGATAATAGGAGTGCGACCACTTGTTGCTGTAGCTCATCAACTGAAACGGAACCCGCTGGCTGTACAGAAAAATATCGCGAAACACCACGTTTTTCACGACGGCCGTATGAATGGTGTCTTTCTGAAACATCAGCCAGTTGATGCTGTCCAGTACCATCATGCCTTTCTCAAAGTTGGGTTGGGTCCCCGATTTATAAACCCGGTTATCGAGCGCAGCCACTACTCGGTAAATCCGCCCGTTCGATACGACCGCGTCGCCATGTTTGACTTTGATACCCGGCTTCCAGTCGACCCAGGCCGAGGCTACAATTTTAGAAAAAGCCCCTTCCAGGTAATCGTCGGGTATGTCGGAGCAATTTTCGATGATGCCATCTTCGAGATTTCCGAATTCGGGATTGGCACTCACCCAGTCGCCCGGCACCAGCGCAATGGCATCATCGCCAGTCTGAAAAACGCCATTGCTAATCCTGAATCGCTTGCCCGGCCCCAAATGAATGCCATCTTTTTTACCGGTGATGATGACGTCGTTGATCAGCAAATCCTCGAAGGTACAGATGTGCAGGGCAAATTGCCCGTTGACCAAACCGGAACAGCGGAAGCGTTCAATTTTCAGGTCTTTGACGTAAAAAAAGGCGACATGCCCCCGCAGGCCGTATATGGTACTCATCGGCAAATCCACGTTGTTGACCCGAATATCTAGCCCGGTAATGGTAATGTTGTGGTTGTAGACCCGCTCCAGTGCTCCTTTATTCAGAAAAACGTGCGTAAACCGGCCTGTTTCGTTCGATTTTTCGACGACTACGCCATTCCCAAACACAAGGGACGTATTGTCGCCGATGTAGACGGTGCCCGCTAATTTGTACGTACCCATTTTACTGATAAGAATGGTCCCGCCTGTATTGACAGCCGCCTGTAGCGCCTTCGCATTCTTAACGCCCGTTTCGGTGGGTAAAAAGCCAAAATCGGCCGCATCCGTGAAACTAGCCCGGTTAATCGATACAGATTTTTGGTTGCTAAGCCATGAAGGAAGTAGTAGATTAGAACTTAGTCTATGAAAAAGCCCGAAGACAACGGTTAACAGATAGACGAATTTCATAAGTTTTCGTTAGCGTGATATACTGATTTGCTCCCCACCAGCTGCCGGAAATCCGAGCTTGGCCCCATCGAGCAGGAAGTACGTATTGTCGTGGTGGATAAAATTGCCGTGGCGCGCTACTTTTTCGGCGGCTTCTCCACCTAAAACGACCAGATTTTCGCTAAAAATCAGCTCATTGGCCGGAACGTCTCCTTTCCCGACCCCCAATAGGTTATTCCATTTGGTGCCTTTTCTGGAGATGATGGTGTTATGTTCCATCCTGAAGTTGTGAATATCAGCCCGGAACTTTCCAGTGAGGTGAAAGGTCCATTCCCCATTTTCTAGGGAGACATTATCTGATACACGAATGTCGCGCGCCGATCCTCCGCCTATTTCCAGAAAGCCGTTGCAGTCCTCGGCATAGTTGTGATGCACATACGTACTGTCGCCATTGGTGTAGACTTCAAAAAATCCACCGTCGGCCCCATAGTCATAACTTTGCGCCCGGCAACGCACCGCCCGGTTGTAAGCGATCTCATTGTTAGGCGCAAAGACCCAATAGGCTACAGCCCCATAGTCATCATCACCGCCCTGCGTGTTTTTGACCATAATCAGGTCGTGGGCGTAGTTCTGGCAAATCAAGTTGTATCGACTATGGACCATAACCCCACCCCCACAGTTTTGTATTTCACAGTTTCGGATAATGTTATGGTCGGCACCTTTTTCCAGGTAAACTCCGGCCAGGTGAGCATCTTTAGCAAACAACCCGTCGACAACAACCCATTTTCCGGTGATGTTAATAGCTTTTGCCAGGTTACCCGGATGACTAAACATCGGTTTTGGCCCTTCACCAACGGCCCGAAATATGATGGGTTTTTGCGGAGTTCCGCTGTCGTTAATATCCAGCCCCGTATCCCAACTTGACCCCGCCATGAAGTTGATGGTATCGCCGGACATAAAGTCTTTTGCGTGAACAGGGGCCAGGGATTTCCAGGCGCTGCCCGGCTCAGTACCGGCAGCAGCATCGTTGCCCGAAACGCTATTGACAAAATAATGCCGGGCTACAACCTGATTGTTTACGGATAGCACCGCCAAAGCCGCACTGAGCCAGAAATAGATACGTAGGTGATTCATATTGGTTCTACTTTTCTGTTGTATCAACGTAGTGATGAAGCGGGTTGCCAGGTCGGTTGTTCGATAGGCAGGCTCCCCGCTCGAAGGGGAATATCGGACTCAGATCCCACTCGCTTTCCATTCAAGAGTACGTTCTCGAAGGTGACAGCACGCGTTTTGTTTTTGATGAGCGAAGGCACAGGTTCGCCACTCATCGTAATGTCCTTCAGGGTCAATTCACTGAATTGGGATTCCGGATTTTGGAGGCCGAACAGGGCCGTCGGCTCTTCGAAGCGAATGTTTTCGAATACGTAGCTGCTGTGCCTCGCCTGACCTTTGCTGTTCGGGCTGACCATGCAGAAAAGGGCGTTCGGCGCAAACCAATCGCCTTTCGAGATGTGGATCACGTCTGTATTGCGCATGGTGATGTTTCGGGTGGTCAGCGCCTGACCATTGAAGCCAATTCGAAATACATTGGCCAGCGTGGTCCACAGCACGCAGTTTTCGATGGTAATATCACTGACTTCACCGGTTGTGTTTTTAGTGGTCGCCCACATATCCTGGCTGCTCTCTGGCGTGAAAAAAGCAAAGCAATCGTCCATCGACCGAATGAAGCTGTTGAGCACTTTAGTACGTCCACCGCCGTACCAGTCGATGCCGTCGCCGTTGATATTCTGGGGGTTGACCGCGAGAACTTTGATATTATCGAAAACAGCGTCGAACGTCGTATGCGTTTGCAGTGACCATGTTCGGCTACGGCCAACGAACGTAACGCCCCGAACGGTCAGCCCCTGCACGTTATGCGTCGTGAGGGGGTGCCAGTTTTTCTGATTTTTCCAGCCGTCGTCGTGCGTTTCAGACTGAGGTCCGTAATACAGGACAACTCCACGGCCTAAAATGCTGACATTTTTCGCATCCCAGACGTTGATACTACCGAATAATACGGCTCCGGCATCCAGATACAGCGTCTGCTCGCTTGTCAAATCAACATTCCGATAATGAATGCCCGGCTTTAGGTGAATCACGTTTTTCGAAGACAGATCCGGGGCGTTTGCGTCGGGGCGATTGGCAAATAGCAACAGCGCATCATCTTTATACTGACTCGTTCCTGCCCGCTCTACCGAATATTGCCCCGCTTCTGAAACAGCAAAGCGAACTTCGTTTCCATTCAGGATGGGGCGACTGTTTGCCGACAACGGCCGCACGAAAACCTCTCCCCGCCAATAACCTTTGTCATCAATTGGTATGGCTTCTTTGTTCGCTGTTTGACCGGAATAACCGGCCAGTTTATACGTTGCCGCAACCACGACGTCAGCCTTTCCAGTAAAGTCAAAACTTGCGAAATAGACATTTAGACCGGCATGAAAAACGGGAATAACCTGTCCATTGACTTTGACCTCATAATACGTTGATCTAAACTCGTCGGGTACCGGATGTGGCGTTACGGTTTGGGCGAAGGATGGCAGACTTAGGAGTAAAAGCCATAAAAAGCAGGTATATTGGCGGTTCATACTAAGGTCGTGTATTTGGGTATGATGGCTATTTTTAGGGGTAATCCAGCACAGACGGGTGTTCAGACTTGCCTGTATCGCTAGTTTTTCACATCGTTGGGCCGTTTGTTTTTCCAAAGTTTAAAATCATCCCAGTACACCTGAAGTGTTTTACCCTGCGACTTCACGTGGTTAATCAGTTCCTTTGAGGTGTACAGTTTCATTGGATTATAGCCTGTCAACCCATTGGGGGCCGGATCGGAGGTGTTGTGTGTAAAATTGGTGATGTCATATACCACTTGCCGGGCTTGACCCTCGGGCGTGATGGCCAGGTAAAACCGTCCTGTTTTCTGATCCCCTTCTTTAACATAATACTCCATCGTAAACCATTTTCCGATGGGCACAGCTACGTTCGATGTGGTGGGGTCTGCCCGCCATACTTCTTTCTGGCCCGCATTTTCGGCGTTCAGGATGAAGTTCAGCTTGCTTTTTCCGGCACTCGATTTGCCAATGCCGAGCGTGATCCGAAATCCATACGGTTCGCTTTCAACCCACCATTCGTTGTTCCAGAACTCCGAAATCGTACACCAGTTTATCGGGCGGGGATAGGTTTTCAGCGCGTTGAAATCGTCCGTTAAAAACACCCTCACCGACTGATAAAACTCGGTGTATCCGCCCTGTATGCCATACAGATTGGTTTGAATGCGGGCTTTTTGTTGGTTTTCGGAAGCAACCCATGAGTCATTTAACCAATATTGAAGCACTTTATTGGTGGGGTTACCCGGTTCGGCAATGACGCGCGCAAACCGTTTGGTCGAATCGCCACCCGTATACTGCACCTGCATACGGCCATTTTTTACGACAGGTCGCCAATCGGTACGCCAATCGCTCTTGGTGGGAAAGCTGGTATCCACCCCGTCGAGGTATTCCATCATAGCGCCGTGGTCATTGCTGCCAATAGCCTTCACCACGCGGCTACTGCCTTCAAAACCAGTCTGAAAAATTAATTCCTCAACTGTCTTTTTCGCCTGACCGTGGCACAAAGCAGCCGTTAGCAGGAGTCCGATTAGCAATAATTTAGACATCGATACATTGGTTACTGGTTTACTACCTGCTCATCCACTAGCACTGGAACTCCACCGTGGCACAGCGATCCAGGCCCGGTCAGCAGGTATTTGGCACCAAAACAGGTATCCTGCGCCCCCTGATCGGCGTACCACTCCGAAGCCCGATTGACGTACCAGGCTCCCCCGCGCAACATGCAGAAGCGGTTGTAGCCGTCGCTGCGCTCCCTTTCGGTCAGTTGCCAGACGTTGCCGCTCATATCGTACAATCCCTGTTTGGTTCGGCCTTTGTCGAAGCAGTTGACGGCCGTTGCGCCTGCCCATTGCCCCGTATTGACAACCGTCGAATCGAAGGTATTACCCCAGGGATAGCGGGTCTGCGCCGGTCCATTATTTGCCCTATCGGCAATAACCAGGGTTTTCATATAGTCCCGATACAGGCCGTTGTGAGTGATGGTCCCGAATTTTTTAGCAGCCAGAATGGTATGCTCAGGATAATCGGCGGGGTTGTAACTCCCCTGTAGAACCGCGCCCGCCGACAGATGCAGATAGACATTTGCTTTCAGGAAGATTGTGCCGGTATAATACGTACCGGCAGGCACCAGCACCGCGCCCCCACCTTTGCCAGCACATTGATCAATAGCCGATTGTATGGCTTTCGTATGTAGAAACGTACTGTCGGTCTTTGCGCCAAACTCACAGATATTGTACGTCTGGGCGAACGTCTGACAACTCAACAGGAAGGCAATAACCAGGGTCAATACGTTATGATTTTTCATAAAAACAAGCACGATGGTACAGGGTGAAGGCACTGATCAATGACTGTACTTCGTAAGCACCGCAATCGACCGAACCGGCTTTTGGTCGCACGACACCTTTTACGGGTGTTTGCTTACGCCAGATAAGGATTCACAACGTTGCTTCCCTTATTTCAAGCCTTCCAGAAACCCCTGATACGCCCGTTTTTTTGCGAAACTGGCATCGAACGGCAGCGCGGCATCAGCGCACTGGCAAAAGCCGGGAATCCAGGATGTACCGTCGTCGACGCCCCAAAGTGTAATGCCAAACTGCTGCCCAATTGGAACCCATTTTTTATAGGTGCTCACTACGAATTTGTACTTCTGATATTGCTTTTCCAGCAGTTCGGAGGTTACGACGAAATCCTTCTTTTTCCCAGGATTCAGGGCAATGTCCAGTTCCGAAATATGAATCAACAAGCCGGTTTCAGCCAGTTTCCGGATGGCGTTCTCAATACCGGCTTCGGGCGTATCGATACTCATGTGCATTTGAAGACCCAGCCCGTGAATCGGAATACCCCGCCGTTTGTAATTAGTTGCCATCTTCACAATAGCATCCAGCTTGGCAGGGCGAGTTTCCTGTCCGTAATCGTTATAAAATAGTTTGGCGGTTGGATCGGCCTGATGCGCATACTGAAACATTCGGGCCACGTAGTCATTGCCCAGTATTTTTCCAACATTGAACAGCGTTTTACCCAACGTATTGAGCGAATCTTTTCGAATAACACCTTGGTTATCAACCGCTTCATTGACCACATCCCAGGAGGCTACCTTGCCTTTAAAATGGGCACCAACGGTTTGGATATAGGCTTGTAATGTCGTTTCCAGTTCGGTCGAATCGCGGATTTGCTTGAGCCAGTTTGGGCTGGTATCGATGTACCACACCAGCGTATGGCCATGCAGTCGTTTTTTCTGAGCGCGCGCAAACTCGACCAACTGGTCGGCCAGCTCAAAATTATACGCTCCTTTTTGCGGACTAATCCGGCTGGGTTTCATCGCTACATCAGCCGTAACACTACTGGCTTCCTGCGTAACCGTTTGTTGGTAAGGTGCGTTGTTCAGAAGTTTAGCGGGATTAACGGCAAATCCGATGGGAAATGGAGCAGCATCAGCGAGCGTTTGTGGAAGAACACGCTGACCAACAGCAACCCAGTTTATATTATTAGCAACGAGTTGCCCCAAACTAGCCAGGCCAGCCAAAAAGAACAGGAATTTCATTGAGTTTCAGGCCAAAAACGTCTATGGTGATCATAGCGTATTTGTTAAACAGTTCCCTTCCCACTTTTTCCCGTTTTTCCGACGGGTAAATCTTCAGTAAGTACCCGGAAATTTGCCTATATCGGAGGCTAGTGGCCTACCGGTTCTCACAACATCCCCACTTTGAGTTGCCGAACAGCATAGTTGGCTGCGCGGGCTGTCAGGGCCATGTACGTTAGCGACGGGTTCTGACAAGCTGAGGAAGCCATGCTGGCACCGTCCGTGACAAACACATTTTTGACAGCATGAACCTGATTCCATTTGTTCAGTACCGACGTTTTGGGGTCGCGCCCCATACGCGCTGTTCCCATTTCATGAATGGCCAGACCCGGCGCCTGATGATTATCCACCGCAGCCGTAACCCGGATACCGGCAGCTTCCATCATCGCTTTGGCCTGTTCGATGGCATCCTGGGTCATTTTGTCTTCGTTGTCGCCCCAGGCACAGTCAATGTCGAGGGTGGGCATTCCCCACTGGTCTTTTTTGTCGGGATTCAGTTTAACGTAGTTTTCGTAGCGCGGCAGCATTTCGCCCATAGCGGTCATGCTGAACGACCATTGGCCCGGATGCGTCAGGGCCTCTTTGTAATCTGCACCAAAACCAGTTATTGAATGGCCCCGCTCCCAACCGGCCCGGCCGCCCCCACAGGCGTAGGCATAGCCCCGAACAAAATCGGCTTGACGATCATTCAGCACGTTGCGGAACCGGGGCACATAGGTACCCGTCGGTCGGCGACCGTAGTAATAGCGATCATTCAGACTTTTGCCTTCATAAATACCGGCCACCCGGCCCCGGTAATTGTGGTCCATCAGGTAATGACCCAGCGCCCCGCTGTCGTTGCCAAGTCCGTTGGGGAATCGATTTGAGGTCGAATTGAGGAGCACCAGCGTGGAGTTGAGCGTAGCGGCATTTACGAAAATAATGCGGGCGTAATACTCGGTCATTTCTTTGGTGTTGGTGTCGATCACCCGAACGCCAGTGGCTTTACCCTTTTGCTCATCGTAAATGATGGAATGAACCACCGAAAACGGGCGGACGGTCAGCTTGCCAGTTTGGGCGGCAGCGGGCAAGGTAGCTGAGTTGCTGCTGAAATACGCGCCGTATAAACACCCCCTGCCGCACCAGTTGCGCGACTGGCAATCGGCCCGACCCAGCGCTAGATGAACAGGTTGGGCTTTGCTCAGATTGGCCGTCCGGCTGATGATCAGGTGGCGGTCGGCGTACTGTTTTTTCCAGGCATCGCGCACGCTTTTTTCGATGCAGTTCATGTCGAAAGGCGGCAGGAACTCCCCATCGGGCAGGGTTGACAGGCCATCTTTATTCCCGCTGATCCCCGCAAACTTCTCCACGTAGCTGTACCAGGGGGCCAAATCCGGATACCGAATGGGCCAGTCAACACCGTGGCCATCTTTCAGATTGTCCTCAAAATTGAACGGTGCCCAGCGTTGCGTCCACCGCGCCCACGACAGCGATTTGCCACCCACCTGATACCCGCGAATCCAGTCGAAGGGCTTGGTTTGCTGGTACGGATGGTCGGTATCCCGGATGAAAAACTGCCCGGAATATTCGTTAAAAGCATAGGCTACTTTGGCCTGTGTGGGGCTTTTTTCGAGTACATCGAGCGGGTAACGCCCCCGGTGGGCCATCTCCCAGGGGCTCGACATGGTAGTAGGGTAATCCTTCACGTGCTCCACCGGTCGGCCGCGTTCCAGCACGAGCGTTCGCAGTCCTTTCTGGGTTAATTCTTTAGCGGCCCATCCGCCACTAATGCCCGAGCCAATGACAATGGCGTCGTAGCTGTTTTGCTGAGTTGCTTTTCCGATGAAGTTCATGTGGTTTCAGGTTTAGTTACAGGCAAATCTTTTTCAACGATTTTCCCACTTACCTTATCTTTCAGTATCAGCTTATGACGCCCGTCGTGAGTGATTTCTTCTTTGATCAGGTAGTGATCAGCGTCGTAGTCGGTCAGGGTTTTCTCCAGGGACAAGCCTTCCTGCCCACGCCAGACGGGTAAGTTGACCGGCTCCCATTGCTTCGACTCAGCCGAGCGATAGGCGGCATCCAGCACGGCGTTTACCACATAGCCATCGTAGAAAGTTTCGGCGGGTTGTCGCCCTTCCTCGCATGATTGGAACATATCGGTAAACATGTGATTATAGCCCAGGTCGTTCACTTCATCACCAACCGGAAAGAGCCACCCCGTGTTCGATTCAGCCTTTTCGGCTACGTAATTGGCCCCCTTGCCGGAACTGTACATCTCGAAACCTGTCCGCAGAAAATTGTTGATCCAGATGGTGCCTTCAGTGCCCATGACCTCATCGCGCAGGTCCATACCACCCCGGAATACCCAACTCACTTCAAACTGACCAATGGCCCCATTCTCGTATTTCACCAGGGCAATGGCGTGGTCTTCGGCATCGATGGGCTTCACCTGCGTGGCGGCCCAGCACATCACCTCGACGGGTCGGACGTCTTTGCCAATAAAACTCCGGGCAATTTCTACACAATGGCAACCCAGATCGAGCATACAACCGCCACCAGCCTGCTCTTTGTCCCAGAACCAGTTCGAGTGCGGGCCAGGGTGCGCTTCGCGGGACTTGGCCCACAGAATCCGGCCCAGCGCCCCGCTTTTAACGCTTTCCAGCGCTTTCAGGAACTTGGGCGAATAACACAGATCTTCCAGATACCCGCCGAAAATACCGGCTTCTTCCACGGCCTGCATCATCTGCAAGGCTTCGTCGGCATTACGGCCCAGCGGTTTGGTACAGACGACGTTCTTTTTGTGTTTCGCGCACAGCAACACGGCTGCCGCGTGGAGGTTGTTGGGCAGGGCCACGCACACCATTGTTACGTCGGGGTGGGCGATGACCTCCTCCATATCCGTCGACCAGATGCCGCAGCCGTAGTCAGCCGCAAATTTCTGGGCCGTTTCTTCCCGACGGGCATAGATGGCAATGACGCGGTCGCGGCTTCGTTGGCCGTGGAGCGATTCGGCGTAGAAGCGGCCAATGAAGCCGCCCCCCAGCATGGCAATTCGTTGCATAATCAGGTGGTTTTAATCAGTTTCATGCCCACAGGGTCCCAGTTGATCACCTTTTTCTGCTCGGCGCTCAGGTTGGCCGCCAGCGAGGGCGCAGCCGCCCGCAGACCAAACTCGGCGTCTTCTTTCACGAGCGACGGGTCATTCGCCCGAATGGCATTGAAGAACACGATCATGTGATCCAGCCGGTCGTCGTAGCCAGCCGGTGTATTGAACGCTACGGCAGGTTCGTTCTGGATTTGCCGGGTAAACTGCCCCGCCGGGTATTTCTGGTCATACTGACGAATGAACTCCTCCTGCATGGCCTTCGGATAGGTAAACAAGGCATCGTAGCCGGTGCTGTACATGGGTGCGTTGGGCCGTTTGAGCCGATTCAGCATAAACGAATTCCAGCCAATATCAACCACCCCTTCCGTTCCGACCAGGCGCGTGTGAATGTCGCCACCAGCCCCCGTTGCCAGATTGACCCGCGTCGTAAACTGAAACGATGGGTTTTTATCGGTCTTGGGGTAATCCATAATTGCCGTGACCAGGTCGTAGGCATCGCGGCCATCTTTCCAATAGTTTAGGTCGCCCAGCGCGAAAATCCGCGTTGGCCCCTGCGAACCCGTAATGGTGTGGACGCCCGTGAGCAGGTGAACGAATAAATCCCCGGCGACACCCGTTCCGTATTCTTTGTAGTTGCGCCAGCGGAAAAAGCGTTCGGCCTGAAAGGGTCGCTTAGGAGCATCGCCCAGAAAGCGATCCCAGTCTACGTCTTTCGGGTCGAGGTTGGGCGGCATGGTGTACTGCCAGGCCCCCAGCGCATCGGTCCGGTCCAGAAACGTTTCTACGGATGTCAGTTCGCCAATATCACCGGCTTCGTACCGTTTTTTGGCTTCCAGCACAGCCGCACTACTCGCCCGCTGACTGCCTACCTGAAATACTTTGCCCGATTTTTTGTGGGCGTCGATCACCGCTTTGCCTTCGTCGATGTGGTGAACCATCGGCTTTTCGCAATAGACGTGCTTGCCCGCCTGAAGGGCCGCAATCGAGATGCGGTCGTGCCAGTGGTCGGGCACACAAATCAGCACCGCGTCGACGTCTTTGCGGACCAGTACTTCGCGGTAGTCGCGGGTTGTAAAGAGGTCGTTGCCCCAGACCTCTTTGGCCCGAACGAGTCGTGGGTCGTAGAGGTCGGCCACGGCAACCACTTTTGTACCGGGTACTTTGAGCGCACAATCGAGGTCGTAATGACCAATGATGCCCGCACCAATCAGCCCGATGTTGATCGTATCGGCCGTTGAACGCGGTTGTAGCGGGGTCATGAGGTGGACGGAACCAGCTCGTATGCCCCGTGTTTCGGCATTCACCAGGGGTGCCCCACCCGCCAGTAAGGCGGTGGTGCCACCCAGTTGGCGGAGAAATTTACGTCTTGAATTCATGCGTCTTCGGATAAGGATATTATTGATTTATAAGACTTTACTAAAGCTGTACAACGCCGTTGGATTATCGATCATCAGCCGATTCCAGTACTCGCTCAACCCTCGTCGGTCAAGTTCGTCGTGAAAGGTTGTCAGCAGGTACGTTAAGCCCGGTGAGCCGCCATACGAACGCCAGTACGTGTTTCGGGCGGCATCCATCCCAGCCATGATCTGGTCCGAAAAATCGGGTAGCAGCAGCTCCAACAGTCGAAATGTCCCGTTTTCTTCACTCTTCTTCCACCGAAAGGCACTGTCGAACTCAACCCGAACCCCCGTTTTTAGCAGCGCACGATGATAGGCTACGTCCTGACAGCGATCTACGTGGGAGACAACAACGTGACGTAGGTCGGCCCCGAGTTTATCAAACAATTCGGCTTGTGCTAGCGCATGACGACCCGCGTTGGTATGGGTCAGAATCGGTACGCCCGTTTCGAGATGGGTATTGACGACGGCCCGAAAAATGGTTTCCTGATGGGGCGTGATAGGTTCGTCGCCAGTGGCCAGTTTAATCATCCCGGCTTTGTGTGTCGTTCGCTCGACGACAGGCCCATTGTAATCGTACTGGTCAATCCCGTCGACCACATCAGCGATGAACAAGCGCGTCAACAGATCCTCGGAATACTGATACCGCCAGTGGGATTTCGGGTAATATTGTTCGAGGTGAATACCCGTTGGCACTACAATCTGAATACCCGTTCGGCGCGATACTTCTGCCAATTTCAACACGTTCCGGCCGCAGTTGGCGGGCATAGTGTCGATCATTGTTCGGCCACCAGCTGCATACACTTCGGTCAGTTCGGCCGATACCTTGTCAACATCGTTCAGCAAAAAATCCGGGTTGGCCAGCGTTGGAAAACTTTCCTCAATAATGAGGTGCTCATGGGCGTAGGTGATACCCGCCTGCACGGCCGGAATATCGCCCAAAACGGTTCGGATAAAGGACATAAGTACTACATCTAATTTACAGTAGCGTATTTTCAATTGAGATTTTTTTGTCATGCTGAGGTACGAAGCATCTTCGGTAGCAGCACCAATCCAAGTACCGAAGATGCTTCGTGCCTCAGCATGACAAAAAATAACCTAAGCTTTTTAGACTTGAGTACTTAAGGTAAATCAGGTTAGTACTGAACATTGACTTCTGTCTGCGGCACCCTATTGTTTCGCCAGCCGTTTCGCGATGTATCAGCCACGGCATCCGGTATGGCCAGTATGGCCCCCAGCCTGCGTAGGTTCTGCTGAAGTCGACTTACGTTCAATGCGCTAGCTGCTTCGTCGTTTTGTATGGATTGCACAGCCGCCAGTCCGGCCGCCTGCCCCATCGACATGGTTTGCGCCATCGACCGGCACGAGGCATGGGCATCATGGGTGGCCGAAAAACAACGCCCAACGACCCAGACCGACTGGCTCCCTTTGGGCACAATCGTACCGTAGGGAACGCCATACACCCCCGAACCGGGAATGTATTCCCAGTAAGTTTCGTCGGCTCCGCTGGCATCGTGTCGGTGGTCTTCGATGGGGGCTCCGCAGAGGAAAATACGGTCGTCGGGCATGAGCCCGGCCAGGCATTCCTCTTTAGTCAGGCGGTGTTCGCCGTACACGCGCCGGGTCTCGCGAACACCAATCTGGTGCGACAACCCGATGATATTCGCGTTTTGATAACCGGGCACATCGTCCCGAAAAAAATCCTCGTAAACAAATGCCTGCCGTCGTCCTTCCACCTCCGCCTGGGTGAGTTCGTCGGCATTCAGCGCCGACAGTCCGGCCACTTTGACGGCCACGGTTGAGATGCACTTTTGGGCGTTCATCTCGTGGGCCGAGCCTTCTTTGCGGGGCAGCGGGTGCCGTCCGCTGGTAACGGCTTCCGCCATTTTCAGGGCTAGCATTTTCTTCCCACCCGCCCGCTCGTACTCGTCCAGTTCCACATTACTCATGCGAAAGGTCGTCGTCAGGCTTTGGGCAGGTTCATGTTGCCCGGCCGTTTCATAAGCAAAGCCCGCCAGATGGCAGAAATCGGCGTCGCCCGATGCGTCGATGACCCGGCGAGCCAGCACTTTCTGAAAACCGCCTTTATTCCAGAAAATACAGGCATATCGCTCCCCTTCCGTGGCCACGTCGATCAGTGTGGTATGTAACAGATACCGAATACCCTGTTGCTGAATCAGTTGATCCCAGACGAGTTTCAGCCGTTCGGGGTTGTAGTTCACGCCGGTTCCGGCCCCGTAGGTATTGGGCCGCAGAAACACCGCACCCACTTTATCCAGTTCATTAACAACCCGGTCGGGCCAGCCGCCCACGATTTTGCGCGGTCCGCCGTTGCGGGACGTAGCCCCTGGCGTAAAAAAGCCGTAGAATGTATCGAGCATCTGGGTAGACGAGCCTCCCGGAAACCCGTACCGCTCGACCAGCATGACGGATAGGGTTTGATCCTGGGACGCAGCCGACAGGGCCGCCACGCAACCCGCCGAACCCGCACCAATCACCAGAATATCGGTTTCGGCCAGTAGCGGAATATGAAGATGATTGAAAACGGTTGCCATACTTACACGCCAAACTGTTTTTTTATCACCTGTCGACTCATTTTCAGACTCTCACGGATGGGGCGAGTAGGTTTGTACCCATATGGGAAGGCCAGTTCAACGGTGATATCGCCTGAGAAATGAAGCTGCTTCAACTGACGGGCAATCGCGCCGAAGTCCATTATGCCTTCGCCCAGTGCTTCCGACCACACACCCGTCCAGAGGTGGTCTCGCAGGTGCATATACACGATTTTGTCGGCGTAGGTTTTCAGGAACGTAGGTACATCCACCTTCGCCTGAAACAGCCAATCGAGGTCGGGACCGAGGGCGATGTCGGGCACCCGCTGAAGGCTATTTGTCAGGTCGTACAGCCCGTTTTCGACTTCGTACGTATGGTTGTGCAGATTCGGAATGACCTTGTATTGCCTGCCGATGGCCTGAATCTGTTTCAGTGTATCGGCCTGTACGTCAAAGTCTTCGGGCGTCTTTTTGCGTTTGGCATCCCCGACCGACAGGCCCAATACTCGCCCGTTTAGTTTGGCAATGCGTTCGATGACTTTCCCGGCATTGTCTACGTTTTCGGTTTGCTTGTTTTTGTCCCACAGGCTCTGCCCATGCGATGCCCCGATCAGTAACACGCCCGTCTGCTGAATCAGATCGCCAATTTTCGAGACGGAATCATCATGGCGCAAGGCAACATCCATCAATTCGATGCCGTCAAATCCGGCGTATTTCACATCGGCAAATACCTTGTCGAGCACCGGGAAACAGTCGTATTTGGGCATGTCGGACGAGAAAACCCATACGTGAGCACTCACAAGTGGTTTTTGAATAGGTATACCGGCAAGCGATGCCTGTTGAGCAAGCACCAGCGACCCGGCCGCTGTTCCTAAAAAAGTGCGTCGGTTCATCATGGCTGCTGGGGTGTTGGGGTTTCTGCCTGTTCGCTCACGTAGGACGGTATGCCGACGTTTTGATACAGTTTGGCAAGCCGGTGGGCGTGTTCGTCGTAGGCACTTTCAAACAGGGAAACCGCCCGTTCGGAACCGACCACGTTTGTTGCCGACAAAACCCTGGGCGGATGTCCGGCTTCGGTGAGCAGTCGGGCCGTTTCGGCCTTGATACAGTTGACCAGCACAGCGCCACCCACCGTTGAGCCGGGGGCAACGGGTGTATCCAGTCCCGGAACGGTGATCATGGCGTCGCCTACGGGAGCACCCGTATCCAGAATCAGATCGGCGAAATCGCTAAGCTTTTTACCGTCGGGCCGTTTACTAGTGCTTTTTTCGGCATGTTGTTTCGTAACCAGCGCAACCACTTTAATGCCCTGCTGCTGAAATAATTCGGCCATTTCGATGGGGACCACGTTGCACCCGCTGGACGATATGACCAGGGCTGAATCTAGCTTTGACAGGTCATAATTGCGCAGGATACGCCCGGCCAGACCCGGTACGTTTTCGAGAAACATGGCCTGCCGTTGCCCATTGGCCCCAACCACGAGGTTGTGAAACGATAGCGACAGCTCAACAATGGGGTTAAAACCCGGAAATGACCCGTAGCGTGGCCACATCTCCTCGACCATGATCCGGCTGTGGCCACTGCCAAAGAGGTGAACCATGCGGCCGGTCAGGATGGTCTGGCTAAACCACTCGGCGGCTTGCTGAATGGCCTGCGCCTGTGCTTCGATGGTGGTTAAAATATCGCGGGAGCGTTGGATATACGCAGCGGTAGGATTCATAAGAAAAGAGATTATTGGTTTAGAAAGGCCGCTGCGCCAATAGCTCCGGCCCACTCCTCAAAATACGCTTTACGCAGGCTAGTCTTTTTTCCCGCCGGTCGCCACTCGAACAGGTCAAAAAAGGTCTGGAGCGGGTCGAGCAAGGCCCGATCAGCCTGCATGATACCGCCACCCAGCACAATGATTTCGGGCGAGAACGCATTGGCAAACGAGGCCAGCGCAACGGCCAGCTGCCGGATTGAGGTAAGCCAGACCTGCGTGGCCAGCGGCTCACCCTGCCGGTAGCCATCGACCAGTTCGTGGGTGGTCTGGTAGCGTCCAAACGAGCGTTTGCTAACAGTTACATTCCCAATGGCATCTTCCAGACTGCCGGGCATGTTGGTAATGTCGTTATGCACACTATCGGCATTTACCGTAACATGCCCCAGGTGACCGGCCATTTGAAAGAAACCCTGGTAGAGTTGTCCGTTCAACAACAGGCCACCTCCCACGCCCGTACCCAGCGTGAGCATGAGACCATGCTGCGCCCCTTTGAGCGCACCGAAGCGGGCTTCGGCCATCAGGGCGGCATGAGCATCGTTCAGCACCCGAACGGGCTTATCCAGATAGGCCGACCAGTCGAATCCTTCGAGCCCTTGCAACCGGCCAGGCATACAGGCAATGGCCGTGTTATTGGGCGTAGGCAAACCCGGTGCCGACAATCCAATGCTCAGAATCGATTCGGTGGTCTGCTGGCTCAACGCCTGAACAGTATCCGCAACCGCTCGTTGCCAATTCCCGTTTTCGCCGTCGCCGGTTGGCCCGTCGCCGGTTGGCGTAATCAACTGATGGAGAACCGTTCCTGTGATCGTGTCGATCAGCACGCCTTTGATGCGTGTTCCGCCTAAATCAATGCCTATTGCCTGACTCAATTTGGTTACTGAATTATTGATTATTGAGGTTTTGGTGATCAGCCACTAATCACTAAATCTGTCCTTCGCTAATGCTCCAGCCACCATCGACCGATAATACTTGCCCAGTTGTGAATTGGGATGCGTCGGAGAGGAAATAAACCGCAGCCCCGTCGAGGTCGCCGGGTTGGCCAATTCGCCCTCCATTGAGTGGCTGTTTGGTTTGGATAAACGACAAAATAGTATCATCCTGAGCGGCCCGCTGGGCCATGGGTGTTTCGACCAAAGCCGGGGCCAGTACGTTAATGCGGATATTTTGCGGTGCATAATAAGCTGCAATCGATCTGGTGAAGCCAATAACTGCCGATTTAGTAGCGGCATACGCATGGGTAGCGAAATAAGCTGGCGAGGGCGAATAGCCTAATACCGAGCCCATGTTCAGAATCGTGCCGCCGGTTCCCTGTTCCAGAAACGCCTGTACAGCCGCCTGGTTAGACAGCATGAGCGATGTCAGATTCAGAGAAAACGTGTAATTCCAACCGTCGAGACTCAGTTCATGTAGTGGTCCATCTCCCTGGCGACGGCCGCTGCCCCCGGCTACGTGGTAAAGTCCATCGAATCCACCGAAAGCTTCCTGACAACGTTCTATAGCCGTTTGAGCTGTGGCTGGCTCTGTAGCGTCACCACTGATGGCAATGCCCCTACCTTGCAACTGGACTTCGGCTAGCCGACCATTCTCGGCATCACGCCCGACTACGATGACTGATGCCCCTTCTTCGACAAACGCTTTAGCCGCCGAGAAACCCAGACCGGTCGTTCCGCCGATAATTACAATACGTTTCTGCGCTAACCACTGACCCATGTCATCGAATTCGTTGCTTTCCTTTTTTCTATGACGAAGGTAGAAACATTACCAGTCAAATCAAATAACTTATTATAATAAGTTATCGATAAATATTATATATTACTGATTATCAGTATTTTTATATATATATTACAGTATATATTATTATAAGTAGCTCAAGACTTGGAGCAACATTTATCCTTGATGTATTATCTTTATAGGTGATATGACTGACCAGCCCAACCGCATTCCACAGTACCAGTATTTATATGAAACGCTCCGGCAGGACATTATCCGGGGGGTATTCAAAGCGGGGGATTTATTGCCTTCCGAAAGTGTACTACAACAGCAGTACCGGCTAACGCAACCTACAATTCGGCAAGCGCTATCGCTACTAGTCCAGGAGGGCTATATCAAGAAACATCAGGGAAAAGGCAGCATCGTGCAGGCGATTCCGATTGGGTTGGGGGTCATGTCGCTGCAAACGCATGTTGCGCATGTTGACGAGAACGCGGCAGTTTCGGAAGGGCCTTCCGCTGAAGTGATTACCACGATCATCCTGGCCAAACCCATTCTATGCCCTTTTCCTAACGAACTGTTGTTTTACCCCACTGATGAGACGCCAGATACCCAATATTATTGTCTGGAGCGACTTCGGTCGGTGAACGGTAATCCCGTGTTTTTCGAAAAGTTGATTTTACCAAATCGGTATCTACCCAATTTATCACGTCAACGGCTGACGAACCGCTCATTTTTTGATCTACTGCGAACAAAATATGGCCTGGTGGTCACGGGGGGGGAGCAAAAAATTCAGGCGTTGGCTGCCGATCAATCCATTGCTGGTCAACTACAAATCGAGCCGGGAAGTCCGGTGCTTCGATTGGAAAAACGGATCGATACGAACAAAAGTGATTTTAGCTTTTATTCGCTCCTGTTCGCCCGTACCGACCAGTTTTTGCTGCAAGGGCGGTTCTGACACCCTTTACCGCTATCAATCCGCTTCGGTAACCTTACCCCCCACCACAAAGGTCTCGCCGATGTTCAATTTCTCGGCCATGTAATAGGCCATGAAATTGAACGGGATAATGTTGTGAAGAATAGATAAGTTTTCATCAGCCGTAAGGGCAGACTGAGCGGGGACTTCAACGATAAAAACATGCGCCCCTGCTTTTGTGACCATATCCGATAGCCGCTGTGTCCGTTCGTAGGCTGGTCCCTTCGCCAGGATCTGAATGACGATGCTGTCTTTAGCGGTTTCTTTCGGGCCGTGGTCGTACTGCGCCATTGGAAGGCCGTGAAAATTCAGTTTTGTGCTTTCGCTCAGAATCAGGGCGGCTTCGTAAGCGGTTCCAATATTGGGACCGCTCCCTGTCACGTACATGCCGTGAATGGGAAATTGGCTGCGCACTGTCAGTACTTGTTCGGCTAGCTTATGCCCCTGCTCGCGGTACTGCTCAAAATTTTCAGCGATCAGATTTACAGCTGCATCGGGCGAAAGTCCAAACCCTTTGAACAGGGCAATCAGCGTGTTGACGTAGGTTTTAGAAGATGAGTAGTGTTCTTCCCCCGCCATGATCGGCAGTACGTGGGCCACATTCGGCGCGGTACACAGATCGCTGGTTGGGTAGTTCGATACCGCCACATATTGATCAACTAATTCCCGACACCAGAGTACTTCGCTACTCCGGCCCGACTGAGACAGCAAAACGGCCATTGGTGCTTTTTGGCCTTTATCGCCGTAGTATACATATTCCGATGCTAGTTCTGGATAAATGGGCAAGCCCATGTATTTAAACGCCAGTGGTGCAAAATACGAAGACCCCATGCCCAGATACGGTACCTGCAACGGTAAGGCTTGGATCGGGCTGTTCAACACATCTCTGGCTCGGGCAGGAATTTCTAAAATTTCGTTCAGAATCGGGTTCATGGAAGTTTATATAATGACAGACTTCGGTTCTGTTTTGGGTTTCTCATAAGACAGAGTCAATGCCCCGATGATGGCCAGTACAATGCCCAGCGATTCAATTATGGAAAGACTTTCGTTCAGGAAAATCATCGCCAGTATTATTGTAAAAACAGGCTGCAAAGCACCCGCAATTGTGGTTACTTTGGAGGCTTTGCCTTCGGCACTATAAGCTGCAAAACTAGCCAATACCCCTAATCCGTTTAGCATGCCCGCCAACGAGCCGAGTACCACTGTTTTAGTAGACATGGCGAAGTTGGCCCAGCCCAATACTACAAATAAGAAGGCAATCAGTACCGACGAGACGATAAAGCTCACATACGACCATTCGGCTGAAACATAGTTGGTTGTCTGTTTTTGAGCCGCACTAAACACACCCCAGAAAAACAAGGCTACCAGCGAATATAATAGCCAGGGGCGCAGGCCGATGGTTTTGAAAAAAGCAGCCGGATTGTCAAATAGCAACGATTCGCCGGAGAGCATCACCACAGCGGGTATGGCCAGCAATATACCGATCCCGTTGATCCAGTTCAGTTTTTCTTTGAAAACTAACAGGGCAATGCCAATGGTCACCAGTGGATACAGATTCGTCACTGGAATCACGATGGCCGCCAGCCCGCCTGATGTAAAGGCCTGATAGACGGCTACATTACCTGTTATGGCCAGCACACCCGCCACCAAACCCCACAAAATACCTCTGCGGTCGGGCTTTACGGTGCTGACTTTTTTGATTACCAGCGGCAGTGTCAATAGCATCCCTACACTAAACAGGAGGTGATTGGTAAATGGGCTCACGTCGTCAGAAATCAGTTTGGCCACTACGCCCCAGGTCCCCCAAAAAAAAGCGGCTGCAATTGAATACAGAATCCAAGCATCAGGTTTGTTTTTCATCAGGTCTGCTGACTATACTATGATTTTACTAACTAGGCACAGCGAACAAGGCCGCACTGCCCAGAATACCTGCCTGTTCTTCCAGCTCGGAGATAGTGATTCTGGTTTTGTAGGCTTTATAGGGGTTGAGTAAGTTGGGATTATGCATCTTATCGATCTCGTTTTTGCCGAATCCTTTGGCAATGCCTCCGCCCAATACAATCACATCTGGCGCATAGAGGTTAATGTAATTATCGATACCGATTTTCAAGTAGCCGATATATTCCTGCACAATCATTTCAGCATCAGGATTTCCGGCTTGGTTCTGGGTAAAAATAGTTTGGGCGGTTAAGGGCAATGTTGGATACTTCTGCAACCAGCCCTGTCGAGTAGCTATCCGGCCAAGGCCAGCCCCTGAAACCAACGATTCGAGACACCCCGTTTTACCGCAATAACACACAAAATCGTTGGTGGTTATGGTCATGTGGCCGCTCATGTGCGCAAAGGGCAACGATCCATCGAGCTTGCCATCAATGGTAAATCCAATCCCCAGACCGGTACCCAAGGTGAGTACCAGAACGCGGCTGACCGGAACGCCGGGGATGCGCCCTACCGACCGCCCCTTACCTTGCCCATAAATGGCTTCGCCAAGGGCTACAACGCGGGCATCGTTGTCGAGTAAACAGGGTAAATCGTGCTGTTGCTGGATTTTATCACGAAGTGGATAATCTTCCATGAATTCCAGAAAGCCATAGGTCGAATCGACGGTGCCATCAGCAAACACAAAGCCCGGCACACCCATACCCACACCTGACAGAAAGGCCTGTTCAGCAGCGGCTTTGGCTTTAAATTGACTGATGGCTTCGCCCAGTAACGCCAGAAACCTGTCTCCGTCCTGGGTTTCGGTTGGGGTAATAATCATAGCCTCCACCTGGCCAGTATCCAGATTCACTAAACCTATTTTGGTTCGTGTTCCACCAATATCAATGCCAATTGCGAGCGTTTTCAAGTACAGGTTGAAGCTAATCTATTTAGTTAAACAGAGCAGTTGCTTAGTTTCCCGGTTTACCTAATTAATCTTGCATAGAGTTTCCACATGAAGAATTGAAGCAGGACCGTGCATGACAACGTTAAGCCTCACTGAATGTAGGAGACCTGAAGCCTTGGGGTAGTATGAGCTTCCCCTTTAAAAAAACAGCCTAAACGTATGCAGCCGATTATGGCCTAAAACCGTCTTGAGTTTGCCTTTTTCGAGGGGTAGTGTTTGGTCGTCGGTTTCGATATGCGTTGTGCTAAACCCTTTTTCGATTGGTCTAGCAGCCGAAATCGTAACCGGCTTGTTCACATCTGCCACATTCCAAACGCGCATCACAACCCCTTTCTCAATCCCTTCTTCAGCCGGTTTTAATGCCCAGATCACAGTATTAGGGTCTGAAAACGAGAAGAGAGAAAACTGCTTTCCATCATAGCCTGACCCACCTTGTACGGCATGAGCAATTAGCGGATTTTGGTGTTCCAGAGAAAACCGCATGGCTTCGTGCGGGGTAAAGCCTCCGGTGTGTGGTTTCAAGGCGAAGAAATGCTCGAAATAAGAGTCTCCATCCTGATTGACCATGCCCAACGCTTTATCAATTTGACCAGCCGCCAGTACGTTCAACTGGGGCGTATGATCATCTAACTTCGTATTGGTACTCTTACCTACTTTCATAAAATACGCATCCCGGTTGGATATAATCATCCCATTGCCCTCATCCGACATATCCGCAAAATGATTCATTGCCAACCAGTCAAACCGACTCGCCGTATCGGCATAATTCCCTCCTTTAGTGATGGATTTAACGTGCAGAATAGCCCCCGCTTCTTCATGCCACGTATCGGGTTTGTCAAGATTCATTGAGAACGAATAGGTTACAGGCTTGGCATCCAGATTTTGGGTAATGTAGTTTTCAATTTCAATGCGATCACTGCTGTCAAACAGGGTCAATTTAGTCGTGTGTTTAATTGGCTTATAAGCTGATGCCACGAGCGTGGCCGATACTGAACCCTTGTTTTCAATTCTGATTTTGTCGCCCTCATTGCCTAACCCAGCCCCTAAATCGTTAGCATACAAGTTATCAATAGCCTTGATGCATTCCCGATTCGTCGATTTATCGATCAAACTGGTGATCACACCCTGTACGGTGAACTTCAGTTTGTAAAACTTATTTTCAATTGTACTATCGGTTACGACAAGATGAGTTGAAAACCCAGAAGAGTTGGTGGCTTTATGAATGTCAAAAACTTTATAGCCTAGTGACGGAATGTTGGACGCTAAAATCCGAAGATACGATTTCCCTTTTTTCATAATCACTTGAAAAGGAACTTCTTTATTAGCTGCTTTATCAATAACCCGAATAGCTGTTGAGCCAGGGTAAGGATAATCGCTGTAATCAGTTCGAGTCCAGTTTAAGGGATTAAACACATAAAATGACTCCGTAGCGCTTTGAGGTTTTGCAATTAATTGACCCAGTCGGTTCAGTGATCGATTATAGAGGGTATCCACATAGCTTATAAAAGTGGCAGCCGTTTTCTTTTGCCAATCGGCTCGTTGTTTGCGGGTAATATGTGGGCTGTCAGCCGTCCAGTCGTGTTCGAAATACATCCCACAGGCTAACCAGGCCTTCTCTTTTTGGGCGATTAGATCGGTCGCGAAGGTTTTATCTTTCAAGGCGATCATGGTATAGAGCGCTTCGGCCGTTCGTAGTTTTTCAACGGCGCGTTTTACGGACGCCGATACTTCGGCCAGCGAAGCAAAACTGTTCCCCCATTCGGTGCTGCCATACGAGATGGTTTCGGTCGGTAACGAAGCGCCATATTGCTTTTCAAAATCTTTAAAGAAGTCGATTTCGTTTGAGACTATGACCTGATAAGCCGAATCCGACTTCTCCCTGGCGATTTTGGGGAAATTACTGGTGAGTGTTTTCAGGTCATCCCCCCCTTTGCCAAAAGCTCCGGCGATCGCATACGGGTAACCGGGATCATTCATCAATGCCTTACAGTCAATAATCGCATTGGCCTGGTGCGAGGCTTCCAGGTATGTCCCCAAATTATAGCGGTACTCTTTCCGGTTGGTGATCATGGAGGGATTTACCGAATACCACTTCATCAATACCTTTTGATCGTCCAATCCTTTGTACCAGTACATTTGATGTTTATGCCGGTCGAGTCCCGTTACTTTTGTGGCACAGGCACAGACCCCTTTCCAGGAGTAGTGAGCCCCTGACCCTGCCCACAACGATGATAAGCCCATGGGCAGCACCTGATCTTCCATGTTCAGGACCAAAGACAAGTCCAGGCCGTATTTCCGTTTCAGCGAGCCCGCATAATACATATCCCGCAAAGTGGCTTCGGCGGGGGCAGCCCCCAACAAAACAATCATTGAATTTAGGGGCACCGTAATCTTTCCGTCTTTAATCTGCCGGATGAGTTTATTGAACTGTTCCGGGCTACGTGTCTCCCGATAATTATACACCCAATAGGACCCATCGCAATTCCATTTACTTTGCAGATTATATGGTAAATGAGCGGTTGAGTCATTGAGTTTAATATAATAATCCAGCATTTCGGAAAACGCCTTTTTATAGGCTTCTTCATCGCCTGTCCACATAAAGTCCGTGTGGTCGTCGTTGGCCAGGTATATCTTTTTCGGTTGTGCCCGAAGGACCAATGCGAAGGTTAGTAGAGACAGGGTAAGAACAACTATTTTCATATCTGGTTAAAATGTTTAGACTAGGCATTCCGGTCGCATCACCCATCCACTCAATACCCTGGATTCTGAGTAAACGTAGCATTCAGGCTGATTTCCCGGAAAGGGATCGGAAAAAGTTTTCGTTCGGGGGCGACACTCATGTTTTTTAGGGCCACATCAAGCGTACTGTATTTGGCTTTAAAGGCCTGCATCGTGGCCACCTCTTTGCCCCAGCGAATGAGGTCGTGCCAGCGGTGGCCTTCAAAGCACAGCTCCAGACGACGTTCTTTTTCGACAGCCAGTTGGATATCGGCTGCTGAAAGGCCGCTTAGGTTTGACAGGCCCGCCCGCTTGCGAATGACATTGATCTGCGTGAGGGCCTCCGTTGTTTTACCCGTTTGGTTCAAGGCTTCGGCATAGAGCAGAACGACATCGGCATAACGTAACACCGGCCAGTCGTTTTCGCCTTCATTGAGCTGGGTAATTTTGTAGACAAACTTTTTCGACCAGTAGTAAATCAGGGCATTCCCGCCAAATTTATACACACCCAGGAACGCGTCCCGGCGTAGATCACCAGCCTCAAAAGCGTCGTACAAATCCTGTGTTCCAATATTCGTTCCACCCGCCGTGACCCCCACAAACTGGGTACCCGAGTTGCCTGGTGCAAATACGTAGGCAAACGAATTCCCTTCGCCAAACCCACTGCTGACATACTGGACCGCAAAAACGATTTCGTCGTTGTTGTCTTTCCCCACGCCAAATACGTCGGCCAGATTGGGCAAAATACGATAGGTTCCACTGCTAACAACTTCGGCCAGTTTGGTTACCGCTTCTGCGTATTTTTTTTCCTGTACATATACCTTACCCAGCAATGATTTAGCCGCTCCAGATGTAGCCCGACCAATATTAGCCCCTGTATATTTAGCGGGTAATATCTTTTCAGCGTCCAGCAAATCTTTTTCAATCTGGGCGTATACGTCAGGCGCCGTGTTTCGGGTATAGGTATAAGCTTCAGCCTCCGACGTAATTTCTTTCAGGATTAGTGGCACTCCATCGAATAAGCGAACCAGGTTAAAGTACATCAGCGCCCGCAAAAATTTGGCTTCACCAATGTATTGGTTTTTAAGGGTTGCGTCCATCGTCACCGATTCAATCCGGGCCAGAATCACGTTGGAGCCCGCAATGGTTCGGTAGGCGTCGTTCCAGGCGGTTGAGACCCCGGCCGACGTTGACCGCCAGGTTAGTTTATCATATTCGCCAGAACTGGATTCACTTTCGGGAAACGACTGGGTATTGTCGGAAGGCAGTTCGGTAAACTGCCAGAAACTGTTATAGATGCCCCGAAGATTGCCATACGTACCGGTGAGAGCCGAGCGGATATCGGCTTCTGTTTTGTAATACTGCTGAACCGGAATCACATCCTGCGGGGTAAGGTCAACAAATTTTTCGCCACAGCCGCTTGCCAGAGATAGTAATCCGGTGAGCAGGGCATATGGATAGATCGTGTATCGTGTTTTCATACGGGTAATCGCTGTTGAAAGCGGTATAAATAGGACTAGAAACCAATGTTTAAACCAATCGTGACTGTTCGGTTGGCAGGATAGGTGCCCTGATCGACGCCCGGTTGATAAGCCGAATCGCCATTCAGGCTGGCTTCCGGGTTATACCAGGGGTATTTTGTGAAGGTGAACAGATTCTGGCCCGTGGCAAATACCCGTGCTGTCTGAAGTTTTATCCGTTTTAAGACGGCTGACGGGATCGTATAACCCAGCGTTACATTCCGAACCCGCAAGAATGAACCGCTGAATACAACTCTGTCGGTTAAATTATTCCCCATGGTCACCCCACCAGCACCTGCCATGTGAAATTGAGTATCCTGACTGGGATTTGCCGGGTCAAACATGTTCTTATAGAAAAGTTGCAGACTCCCATAGTCCACATTGCCCGCCGGGTGTCGAATATTTCCATTGATCAGATTATTTCCCTGCACACCCTGAACAAGCACACTCAGATCGAATCCCTGATACCGGAACGTATTGGTGAGCCCATAGATAAAATTGGGAAAGCCTTTCCCGATAACGACCTTATCGGCTTCATCCACTTTACCATCGCCATTCTGGTCTTTGATGATCCAGTCGCCCACTTTGTTGCCCGATACCCACTGTGGATATTTGGTCAGATCATCCACGGTTTTAAAAATCCCCTGAACCTGATAGCCATACATGTAGCCCAGTGGGTCACCTACTTTTATCTGAAAGACATTATTCCAGCCAAAAACAGAAGCCTGCGGAGGTAGTGATTGCGGACCACCCAAATCAAGCACATTGGTGCGGTTGGCCGAAATATTGGCATCGATTGTCCAGCCAACCGGACCTAGTTTCAGATTGGCTTTCCCGGAAATCTCAACACCCCGGTTCTGAAGTTTTCCCAGATTGGTTCGGAACGTACTGGCGTAGCCAACGATACCGGGTAGATCTTTCTGGAAAAGCATTCCTTTCGTTATTCGGTCGTATACATCAATTGACAGCGAAAATTTGTCGTTTAAAAAGCCAACCTCAAGGCCCAGATCTGTTTGCTGGTTACGTTCCCAGGTGAGGTCATAATTGGCGAAACCCGATTGGGCAGCCCCAAACGTTCGCTGACCACCAAAACTATAGTTGCGGCCAACAATCGAATTGACCCAGTTGAAACTACCGATATTTGCATTGCCAGTTTCCCCAAAACTCGCCCTGATCTTGAGTTCATTCACCGTAGCCTTGACCGCCTGCATAAACGGTTCTTCCGACAATCGCCAGGCAGCCGAAAAGGAAGGGAAGGTAGCAAAGCGGTTATTTGGGCCAAAGCGCGACGAAGCATCCCGGCGCAACGCTGCCGACAGAATATATTTACTTTTATAATCGTAAGTTACCCGGCCACCGTAAGACAAAAACGCATTCTGATCGTATTGCAACTCTCCGATACGGTCAGGTGAAGCCAGCGGATTCGTCAGTAAGTCTGTTGTAAACGTGCCGGTTCGGCCGCTCGTAGCGGTAAACTTCGACTGGAATTTTTGTAATGAATATAAGGCCAGCACGGAGAAATGATGATCTCTTCCCAGGGCTTTACTGTAGGTAGCGGTATTTTCCCATAGCCAGTCGAGACCAAGCTGCTGGCTTTCGCGGGCAAAAATCTGCCCCAGAACCGGGTTCGTCGCATTGGCGCGTGGTGCCAGTTGGTTCGCCAGGGTGGACGGCACGTAGGCGTACTGATCTTCCAGATTTAATGTCGATCCTAATGAGGACTTGATACGTAGGTCCTTGATGGGTTCGTATTCCAGAAAGCCACTCCCAAAGAGCCGGTAATTGCGCACCCGGTTTTTGTTGAGCTCAACGATAGCTAGCGGACTAAACAAATTGTCGGCCACAAACGAAGAGCCATCATCATTCATAACGGCATCAAAGTTTTGACCAAAGTCTCCATTGGCGGTATAGAGTGGAACAATGGGCGGCATTAGCGTGGCCGACGTAACGGGATTGGGTAAGGATCGACCGCCCGAAAGTTCACTACTGGTGGCATTGTTGTAAGGCCCACCCGCTGGTTGCCGGTATTGCTGTGAATAGGACGGTGCTAATGACACCCCGATTCTAAGTTTGGAACTAAGGTCGGCATCCAGATTGAAGCGTAGGTTATAACGGTCGTAGGAGGTTCCCTTCATGGTTCCCTGCTGCGTAAAATAAGCCCCCGAGACAGCGTAGCGGACTTTCTCGGAACCACCTGTTGCCGACAATTGATATTCAGAAATAGGAGCCTGCCTAAAAATAGCATCCTGCCAGTCGGTATCGGGCAGGCTTTTAGGGTTGGTGTCGAACACCGATGGATATGCCTGATTGGTTACGCGGGCCACGTATTTGATGTACTCAATGTACTCATCCCGCTGAAGGACATCTACTTTTTTGGCAATCTGCTGCATCCCCGTGTAAGCGGAGAATGAAAAAGCCGTTTTGCCTGCTTTCCCCCGTTTCGTTGTTACAATAACGACCCCATTGCCAGCGCGGGAGCCATAAATAGCTGCCGAAGCAGCATCCTTCAAAATCTCGATAGACTCAATATCCGATGGATTGATGAGGTTGAACTGGCTCGGCTCCTGCAAGGGATAGCCATCTACGACGTAGAGTGGGTTGCTGTTTGTGCCGAGTGAGCCGATACCCCGAATCCGAATGGTGGGAGCCTCGCCCGGAAAACCACCCCTACCCGATTGCACTTGTACCCCTGAAGACAAACCCGCCAAGGCTTCACCTGGCGTTCCTACCGGTTGATTCGCAATGGATTTGCCCTCTACTTTGGTAATGGCCGTCGAAATTGTTTTTCGTGACTGAGAGCCATACCCAATGACCAGCACTTCGCTCAACGACTTTGTGTCGGGTTTCAGACTCACGTTGAGGGTAGTCCGATTGCCAACCGTCACTTCCTGGGGCACGTATCCCACAAAACTAAACACTAATACAGCGGCTGCATCAGGAATAGCAATCGAATAAGTACCATCGCCGTCCGTAGTAGTACCCTTCTGAGAGTTTTTCAGCACCACGCTTACGCCTGGTAGTATGTCGCCTTTATCGCCATCTGTAACCCGGCCACGAACGGCAATGTCCTGCGGTGTATTGGTCACGGGTACTTCCGTCCGAGTTCTACTATCCTCTATTATTTTTTCAATGGGTTGAGGGTTGATTGAACCAGGGGTTTCTGGAAATCGTGCGTCGGAGATCCCCCCCTTCTGGCTCTTTCCGAGAATTAAATAGGTTCCATCTTTTAGCTTTTTGTATTTAAGGCCACTTGAGCGCAACACGTTCGACAGGTTTTTTTCGAGCGACTGCTGGAATTTCACCTCATCGGCGGATACCGAAAGCAGCTCAATGGACTGATCACCGTAGATGATATCAACCTTGTAATGTTCCTTCAGTGCTTTTAAGGCATCTTTCAGCCGAACCAGTTGCGAGCCCGTGGTTACTTTGTCGGTACTCGGCCGCTGTTTGGCGAAGGCAAAGGAAGGTTGCGCGAAGCCAATACAGGTCCCCGACGAGCATAGCAAAAGCACAGCAAACACTCGCCAACTTGAGTAAAGTTGTTTTTTCATAAAAAAGAAGATTGAAATGAATGACTATGGTTTACCTTGACTAATCATCATGTGATTATCCTGACGGGTACTTTGCAGGCCTAAAACTCCGTCAACTACCTCTACTAACTGGTCGGCATTATCGGCCGTAAACGAGCCGGACAGCGTTAGCGACAATAAGGATTTATCAGCCACCTGCGCCGTTATACCATAATTTTCTGCCAGCAGGTAAATAATTTCCTGTAGGGTGGTTCCGTCGAAAACGTAGCGATGCCCCCGCCAGGCCGAATGCATTTCGGGTTGGGAAGTTGTTGTAAGCTGGGCGTGATTCTGACTATCGAGCGTTATTAAATCACCCGGCTTCATAATCATTTTCTGGACGACAGGACCCACTTGTACATTCAATTGAACTTTGCCTTTGCTTAACACGATTTTTGCCTTGCGCTCACGGGCAAACACGGAGAATTCTGTCCCGAGTACAACTACGTCAAACTTCCGGTCGGTCTGAACGACAAAAGGTTGATGGGTAGCCGTATGTTTTACGGAAAATGAAGCTTCTCCTAACAGAAAGACATGTCTAGTGTTCTTGGCAAAACCCCAGCGTGGCAACCGAAGTGATGAATTTGCATTCAAGGTAACCTGACTGCCATCGGGTAGCGTAACTGATTTAGTTTCTCCAAAGTCAGTGCTATAGGTTTGATAATACCAGGCATCTTTTTTCAAGTAGCCAACCGTTAGCAGGACTAGAAGGACTGAAGCAGCTATGGACAATCGAAACCAGTTGGAATCGCCCCTGACCAGATGAACGGTTTTGGGGGTAACTAAGGCAGGCTGTACAACTTCACTGGAATCAATCTTTTCAGCAAATCGATGATAGTTAGCAATGGCCCCCTCTACATTGGCATTGTATTCGGGATGAGCCAGTTCATATTCCTCCAGCCATTTATAAAAAAGTTCTTCGTTTTCTTCAGCAAGCACCCATTCGTCAATCAGTTGTTTTTGTAAGGCAGAGGCATTACCAGACAAATAATCAACGATGAGTTCTTTTGTTATGGTTGACTTCATGGCGTTAACCGAATTGATACCTTCCTCTTTAAGGATAGATTACGGAATGGAAAAATAGGTATGGATAGTTAGTCGATTAGCATACAGACAAATACCAGAAGCCACTTTGCCTTCAGTACGGATCGGATAGCTTTGTTGGCTCGGTACAGTTGAACTTCAACTGTTTTTACGGATAATGTCAACTCTTCAGCAATTTCCTGATACCGTTTCCCCTCGAAGCGATTCATTAAATAAATTCGGCGTCGATCAACCGGCAACGAATTTATTGCCTGCTGTACATCCTGATACAGTTCATCAAACTGGCTCATAGCATCAGGCTGCTGGCTTTCGGCCATAGCAACATCATGCCACACCCCGAGTGGCTCCTGCCGACTTAATTCCCATTTGAGGAAATTATAAGCTCTATTTCGAACGGCGCGAAAGAGATAAAAACGATACGAGGTGGTGATTTCCGTAAAAACCCGGTCCTTATAAACTGTGTAAAATACATCCGAAACAAGGTCTTCGGCTATGGCTCGTCCCCCAACGAACTTAATGGCGTGACTACAGAGTGGCTGAAAATACCGGCGGTATAATAATTCAACTCCTTTTCGATAATCGGCCTCCAGTGCTTTTTTAATAAATAGCTCATCATTCAGTATTGGTGTTGGCAGCTCACCTTTCTCTTTTTCGCCGACTCGTTCGATCATGCGTTTGTGAGACGCATCACCGCCAGATTGACTGTTCAACTGAATCATGTTCTTAGGAAGTAAGCCGTTGTGTCGTATACCTTGCAAGACAAGTAGAATTAAGATTTCACTTACAAGGACTTAAAAAAATTTCATTCGCTGTACCTGAAGACATTCTCTCCGGTTTTTGCTTGCTGACCGAGAATATGTTGGCCGTGATTGGTTTAACGGGGGCGCCCGTGCACTTTCTGGCTGATAGTGCCTTAAGTTTATTATTCGCCTTTCCCAGCAAGACTATTAAGCCGAGATTAGTCAAGGCCAACGGAGCTATGGTAGCCTGTTGCGAAGAGCATTGAAGGGGCGTTTGGTTGATCAATCTGTTGTCATTGGCCAATGCCGTTACCAATTTGTTGCCCTTTATCATCAGGAAGGGGCTCAAAGTAGCGATCCGCTGGTGCTTTTATTAAGTAATAGAGCTTGGAGCAAACGTCAGCTTGCTGATCGCTACCGGATTCACTGGCAGACCGACCGGGTGACCAGAGCCATGTTTATTTAAACACTTAAAATTCAATGGATTCAATCTAGAAGCGCTGGGCTTTCAGCCGTCCGCTAAAATCCGCTTATTAGTCGCCATTGTTGTGCCGGGCCGCCGGCGCGATACTATATATGATTTGTGTAGCCGAAGGCTCCCGCCAGTTCAGCCGTATTCGTCCTCAAAAGAAAGAATTGGGCGTCTTTTTGGCCCGCGAGTCGATCTTTTGCAGGGGCTATTCAATTGGCTACGATTGAGCATTTCTTAGATTGGCTTATGGTTCAAATGAAACGACCTCTGAAGGTAACTATCAGGCTATTTTCCTTCAATTCAAAACAGGCTAAAATTCTCAACAAAATACATTTCAGCTTTTCAAGGAGAATTTTAGCCTGTTTTTTATTTTTTTACTTTTGTGCCGCGCAATTCTGAAACCGCGCACCAATGCACCGGCAAAGCCATGTAATACGAATCGACACCGCACCTTGCTAAAAAGCCTTCACTCCGAAGGCCGTGTGTTATTGTATTACCTAAATTATTTGAAACATGGCTTTATCAACCAAGTACGGGCGAACGTACCATTATCCCTTTTCGCCCGGCACTACCAGCGACGACCGTATCAACTACGATTACGCATCGGATCTGGCTCAAATTCAAACGCTTATTCATACTGAAAAACTGGACGGCGAAAACAACTGCCTGAGTCGCTACGGCGTTTTTGCCCGCTCTCATGCAGCCCCCACTACATCGCCCTGGACCAGCGCCATCCGCCAACGGTGGGAATTGATTCGATATGACCTGGGCAATCTGGAAATCTTTGGGGAGAACCTGTTTGCGATCCACTCCATCCGGTACGAACGGCTGGAAGATCATTTCTTCGTCTTTGCCGTACGAGAGTATGATGTCTGGTTATCGTGGGAAGAAACGCAATTTTACGCCCATTTGCTCGACTTTCCGACTGTACCCGTATTAGGTAGAATCAGCGCTCCGTTACAGGCCAACGATATCGAAGCAGGTGTACGTTCGCTGGCCAGTCTGGGGGGTCGGTTTGGCTCCGTCGATGCCCAGACGGGCGAATTATGCACAATGGAGGGTATTGTTTCGCGGGATTCAGAGTCGTATGCCATAACAGCGTTTCCGCATCGGGTATTCAAATATGTTCGTAAAGGGCACGTTCAGACAAATGAACACTGGACACGTAGCTGGAAACGCGCGCCTTTAGCGTGGGAAAGGAGGAACGTATGAACTGGCAATTAACTGACCGGAAAAGCTGGCCCGATTTGCTGCGCCAGTTCGATTTTGTCCGCGATATGGTAGGCGTTCCGCAAGACCCGGCCCATCATGCCGAAGGTGATGTAGCCGTGCATACCCGCATGGTGCTGGAGGCCCTTGAATTGTTACCGGCTTATCGGGCACTTCCCGCCAACGAACAGGCGATCCTTTGGGCAGCCGCGCTACTGCATGATGTTGAAAAGCGCTCGACAACCATGCAGGAAGGTGATGGACGAATTACCTCCAAAGGCCATGCCCGAAAAGGCGAACGAACCGCTCGACTACTCCTATATGACGCGTATCCGACGCCTTTCATTCAGCGTGAAGCCGTCGCCAGGCTTGTCCGTTATCATGGTTTGCCGCTCTGGATATTTGAGAAAGAAAGCCCACGTCAAGCGCTTTTGCAGGCCAGTCTGGAAGTCAATACGGCCTGGCTGGCGCTGTTGGCCCGCGCCGATGTGCTGGGGCGAGTCTGCGCCGATCAGGACGAGTTGTTGTACCGGATTGATCTGTTTGAGGAGTTCTGCCGCGAGCAGGATTGCTGGGGTAAATCGTATCCGTTTGCGTCAAATCTGACCCGGTTCCAGTATTTCCGACGCGACGATTTGGCTCCCGATTTCCCACTTTACGACGATACCAAAACAACGGTTGTACTATTGAGTGGCTTACCGGGCGTGGGGAAGGACCATTACCTGCTGTCGCACTATCGGGATTGGCCAGTGGTCAGTCTGGATGGTATTCGACGGCAGTTCGGCATCGACCCGTTAGATCGGAAGGGAACAGGCCGGGTTGTCCAAATGGCAAAAGAACAGGCGCGGGCTTATTTGCGAAGCCAGGAGTCGTTTGTCTGGAATGCTACCAACATAACCCGGAACTTACGGTCACAGTTGATTGATTTATTCGTGACCTACGGTGCCTGGGTTAAACTAGTCTATCTGGAAGTACCCAACGCCCGCCGGGTCGAACAGAACGCGAACCGTAAACATCCCGTACCCGAACCAGCCGTTAGCCGTATGCTGGAGAAGCTAGAGATTCCGGCTGTCTGGGAAGCTCATGAGGTTCTATATGAAGTAAGCTAATGCTCGTCCGCGATTGCATCCTGGCTGACTGAGGTTCGCGTCTGTGACGCTAAAGACAAAAATCATGACGAACAACTCATGATGAAATTGTTTTGCCCGTCGCAGATGCGAGTCTCGGCCATCCACTATATAACCGCGAACGAGCTGAAGCAAGGAAAAACTACCCTTGCTGTAATTTTCGCTGCAACGTTTCCAGTTCCAGCTTTCTGGACTGATAAAAGCGATGCTCCCAGCCGCTGGCAAAATTGACCAGTATGAAGAAAAGGACCAGGGCGAATGCGAACCATAGCGGCTTCCCTCCTTCCAGCAAACCAGCTATGACCAGTAAAGCAATGGGCAAATTATTCCAGCGCATGAGTTGGGAGAGTCGTACCTGATAGGTTGTCATGGCGATGGCATGATCCAGTTCGCCAACTAGCGAACGATCAAACCGATTCTCTCGCTGTAATCTGCGGATTCGGCTCACCAAAACGGCTAGTGCAGTAATCAGCATCCAGCCTGCCAGCAGATACATAAACACAGTACTGCCCACCTTTGACACCGTCAGACCAAGTAACAAACCGCCTGCTCCGGCATTAACGCCAATCAGGAGCCATTCGCTGGCATTGGTAATATGGCTGGCCTTCGCCTTTTTCGTATGAATGCGATTGTGCAGCGCATCTTCGTTAATCATGTACATAGGGCGTTGATTTTGAGAGTCCCAGATTTTTTGCAGTTCGTCAAATTCCATATGGATTCAGTTGTTTTGATCGGGCAATCAGTTGTTTCTTGATTCGATTAATCTTCACTCCCACATTCGACTCCGTGATACCCAGCATGGCCGCCATCTCTTTATAGCTGAAGCCATCCAGCAGCAACAGGGTAATGGATCGATCGATTTCATCGAATTTGTGAATCTCTTCGTAGAGCCAGCTCAGGCGCTCGTCGAGTGGTACTTTGGCTTCCTGCAAAACAGCCTGAACCGTGTCGAGCGATTCGCGGCTTTTCGCATACTTTTGCTCTTTGCCAACCCACTTAATAGCGGTGTTGAGCGCAATGCGATAGACCCAGGTATTGACCAACGACTCTTTTCGGAAGGCGGGAATAGAGTGCCATACCTGAATCATTATCTCCTGAAACAGGTCATCCTGATCCATTGTCGTTGCTGCATAAGCCCGAACCACCTTAAAAATCTGCCCTTTATGTTGCTGAAGCCACTTGCCGAAAATATTGTTCTGCTCAGATTCCGTCATGACTTCCTTGGTTTACGCTAATTAGTACGCATCAGGCTTTCATTTCTTACAGATCGGAGCAAAATGACATACACCATAGCATTCTTAAACAACAAACGCGAAGCCAGAAGACTTCGCGTTTGTTGGAGATAATTCCATTATTGCCCGTTGGCGATTGTATCTACCGTTTTTTTCTAGCCGAAAAGTTTCGATTGAATGTCGGTTTACCCGATTTTTCTTTTTTCGGCCCACCCAGCAGTTTATCAGCCAGATCGGGGCGGTTGAGTTTGTTCAGGCGGTTCCGAATCCAGTCTTTGTATTCAGGTTTGTACCAGAAGAAATAGCGGTTTTGCGCCTGTTTCTCATCCCGCGTTTTGGCCGTTTTAACGGGTTTCAGCGTGTACGGATGCACACCTGAGTAGTAGATCACCTCAGCCACAGTCATGGGTGTGGGCGTGAAATCCTGCACCTGTTCGAGCTGAAAACCCATGTCTTTGGTTTCAGCTGCCAGGTTGGCCATGTCTTGTTCTTCACAGCCGGGGTGCGACGAAATGAAGTAGGGAATCAGCGGCTGCTTGAGGTTGTGCTTCTCCTGAATCTGGTCGTATTTTTTCTTGAACAGCTTAAAATACTTGAACGATGGTTTCCGCATAATCCGCAGCGTATCGTCGGCGGTATGTTCAGGAGCCACTTTTAATCGGCCCGATACATGGCGCGTAGTCAGTTGCTCCATGTATTCGTCGTGGTTACCGTCTTCGTTGTTTTTGTTGAAATCATCGACCAGTAGATCGTACCGAACACCCGACCCGACAAACGCTTTCTTGATTTTCGGATGCGCGTCGACCTGACGGTATAACTGCGTTAGAGGCTTATGTGAGGTATCGAGGTTCGAGCAGATAACCGGGTGAATACAGCTTGGACTCTGGCAACGGGCACAGATCGACTCGTCTTTCCCCTTCATCTTATACATATTGGCCGAAGGGCCGCCCAGGTCCGAGATGTATCCCTTAAACTCAGGGTGTTTCGTAATCTCTTCGACTTCACGCATTACTGATTTCTCGCTCCGCGATGCAATAAACTTACCCTGGTGCGCCGAAATAGTACAAAAGCTACAGCCACCGAAACAACCCCGGTGCATATTGACCGAGAATTTGATCATCTCGTAAGCTGGAATCGGCCCACGTTTTTTGTATTTCGGATGCGGCAGACGGGTATACGGCAGATCGAACGACTTATCGATTTCGGTCTCGTCCATCGTTTTGAACGGCGGATTAATCACCAGAACCTGATCGCCAACCTTTTGGGTGATCCGGTTCGCCTGCCACTTGTTGGACTCAACCTCGACAATCTTGAAATTGGCCGCGTACTTGATCTTATCGTCCAGACACTCCTCATGACTCGACAACTCTACTGTATTCCAGTTGTTGTAATCCCGCAGTTCGGTCTGTGCATCATGCATGAATGCCACCTGATTGATATTCCGCATGGACGAAAACGGTACATTTTTCCGAACCAGTTTCAGGATTTCACGCAGAGGCTGCTCTCCCATACCATATACCAGCATATCAGCCCCTGAATCGACCAGAATCGACGGCATCAGTTTATCCTGCCAATAATCGTAGTGGGTTACCCGACGCAGGGACGCTTCAATACCTCCCAGCAGAACGGGCACATCTGGATACAATGTTTTCAGAATGTTGGAATACACAATGGTGGCGTAGTCGGGGCGGAAACCCGCTTCGCCACCGGGGGTATAGGAATCATTGGAACGCAGACGCTTATTGGCCGTGTAATGGTTCACCATCGAATCCATACAGCCTGCCGTTACGCCAAAGAAATATTTAGGGCGACCAAATTTCTTGAAATCGCGTAGATCGTCTTTCCAGTTGGGTTGGGCAATAATGGCTACGCGAAACCCTTCGCTTTCCATAATCCGACCAATAACGGCGGTTCCGAAAGCCGGATGGTCAACATAGGCGTCCCCCGACACCAGCACAATATCCACTTCGTCCCAGCCTCTCTTGTCAACTTCCTGTTTTGTGAGCGGCAACCAATCGGTAAGGGGTCTTTCCAGCATAAATACGTGAGCTAATCTATCTGGAAACCACTGATTAGCTGAAATGATTCACTCAAACGCCGTTCTTAAAAGCTATTGCCAATAGAACACAGATTATTATGATCTTTATGATTTCATCAGTGCTGATCATAAAGATCATAATAATCCGCGTTCTATTGGCCCCGATTCTCTTTCATCAAAATTGCGTAATATCGTTTCGTCTAAACCAAAACCAGGCATGAATACGCTACCCGGACGCCGTCAATTTCTGACAACTGTCACAAAAGCTGTTGGCACGTCACTCCTGATCAATACGCCTTTTCTGACGAAAGCAGGTTCGTCGACCACAGCCACGTTTACCGTTGGGCAAGTGATGGATCTGATTCTGAAAACGATACCCGGCGCCCCATTTCCCAAAACCGTCGATACCCTGAAATCGGGTAGCCCATCCCAGACCATCACGGGAATTATATCGACTATGTTTACGACCATTGAGGTTATTGAAAAAACCATTGCTGCCGGAGCCAACTTCATCATCGCCCACGAACCAACTTTCTACAATCACCTCGACGAAACCGACTGGCTCAGCAACGATCCGGTATTCAAACACAAACATGACCTGCTGACGAAAAATAACATTGCTGTCTGGCGATTCCACGATTATTGGCATTCACATAAACCTGATGGCATTCGGGCTGGCATGCTGTCGGCGTTGGGCTGGGAAAAATACGTAGACCCCGAAAACCCGCAGGTTCTTCTGCTGCCATCAACCACGGTAGGTCAGATTATTACCCATGCCAAGCAGAAACTGGGTATACAGCAGGTGCGGGTCGTTGGTGATACAGCTCAGAAATGCCAGCGCGTGTTGCTGTTGCCGGGTGCTGCGGGTGGTCGAAATCAGATCATGGCTATCGAAAAAGCCAAACCCGATGTGGTACTGTGCGGAGAAGCCAGTGAGTGGGAAACGCCCGAGTACATCCGCGATGCCCGTCGGCAGGGGCAGACCATTTCACTGGTAGTACTGGGTCATATCATGAGCGAAGCCGCCGGGATGGAATGGCTCGTTTCGTGGCTGCAACCCAAAGTACCCGGCGTAAAGGTCAGCTACATTCCGTCGGGCAATCCGTTTAGCTACGAATAGTTTTTCTCAGCCCAACCTCTCTTCCGTTTTGAGAGAGGTTGGGCTGAAGGCATTACTGATTGAACTGAATGCTTTTCAACTGAATAATACCATCGTTGGGTTTGTCGCGCTTCACGACTATCACATACACATCGTGACGACCCGTAAAGGGTGTGTCGAACGTACTGGTTACCTGCGCAGTCTTATTCCAGGCCCCCGTCGCTTTATACGGCACCCGGCTTACCACAGGGCCTGCATACGAGTCCAGCCGCACTTCAATTTCACCATCCTTATCCTGCGATGAATAGTCGTAGGTCAGCGACTTGATGGTCGTCATATCGACGCCTTTCAGCAATACATACGATTTGTGGTTCCCTGCGCTCAGGTTGTTACCGAAACGGGGAAACCCTACATACGCGTCCGCATTGATCGTTTTCACATTAGCACTACGCAGCGTAATAACTTCCGAGCCGGTCAGTGGCCCAACTGCCTTGCCGCCCGGTGTGGATTCGCCCTTATCGGTATAGGATGCCAGGATGGTGTATTGCCCACGGGTCTCTTCGGGTTTGTGCTCGTTCAGCGCCAGACTTCCCTGCAAGGGAAGCGTCTTTTGCTTACGGGCATCGGTCAGCGAGAAAATATACTTGACCATTTCCTGCGCATCCTGCACCGGAATTTGGGGATGGGCGCTCATCAGGTGATCTTTGCTCCAGTTGCCGCCACCGCCTTCAATGATTTTCTTCGCTAGCCGTTCCACACTCCCTGCCTGTCCTTTATACCGATCTGCAACCGCCAGAAACGTCGGCCCAACGGAAGGCTTATCGATGGTATGACAGGCTTTACAATCACTCCCTGCAACCAGGGTTTTTCCAAGTGAGCCATTCCCGACCATCGCCAAATCCTGGTGGCCCTGCTGGGGTCCCAGAACAGGTGTCCCTCGCGGCTGAGCATTGTATTCGTAAACGACTTTAATACGTTTCGGATCAATTTTGCCGTCTTCCTTATCGGTTACTTTGACAGCGTAGGTGAACGGTTTGCCCTCCCAGAAGAACGACTTGTTATCCGGGGTTGCAATCATCACATCAGGTTTAGCATTGCCCACTTTCACGACAATCGTATCGGCTCCAACCAGACCTGTTTGATCGGCCACCCGCAGAATGGCGTTATAAACACCCGGTTGAGTATAGGTGTATGTCGCCATGGGCTGGGTAGCGCCAACCGTTTTGCCATCGAACAACCACTGATAGGTCAGTTTGTCGTCTTCGTCCAGGTCAGTCCCACGTCCACTAAATTTAACCCGCAACGGAGCCGGTCCAACTGCTTCCCGAATCACCGGTGCATTGCGCCCATCAGAAGTCAGGTACGAACGAGCATTCAACTGCGCCATCGCCAATGAATCGACCACATTAGCGCGTACGGTCGGTGCCCGGTTCCCGGTATTGTACTCTATTTTAACTAACCGCGCATCGTCGTTGTCAGCGCCATATACTGAGCCATATTCAAGCATATACATTACCCCGTCTTTGCCAAAAGCCAGATCGATGGGCCGCCGAAAATCGCCGTTACCAGCCATGAAGGGTTCGGTACGGACGTAATTATCGTTCTTGTCGATGCGGAGAGCCATTACCCAGTTGCGCATCCAGTCGAAAATGAACAGCGCCCCATCGTAGTATTCCGGGAATTTGTTTTTAGAGGCCGAATTGGGATCGTACGTATAAAACTCCCCTGCCATTGCACTTCGTCCACCCTGCCCCAACTCCGGAAACTCCTTCGAGGCCGCATACGGATACCAGATCATCGCCGGATTTACGGGCGGCAGGTGCTTCAGCCCCGTGCTTTTGGGCGAATCGTTTACCGGGTCATTTGGATCAAAACGAGAGCCAATGGCATTGGTAGCAAAATCATTGGCTGCATACGGCTGACTGTTACCAATGAACAACGGCCAGCCAAAATTGCCCGCTTTTTTAGCCTGATTAAATTCGTCGTAGCCCCGTGGTCCCAGCGTACTGTCTTTCCCGGCATCTGGCCCGATTTCGCCCCAATACAGTACCGACGATTTAGGGTTCAGTGCAATACGATAGGGATTTCGCAGGCCCATCGTATAAATTTCAGGGCGGGTTTGTGCCGTACCTTTCGGAAAAAGATTGCCTTCGGGAATGGTATACGTGCCATCGGTCTGGGGCCGGATGCGCAGGATTTTACCCCGTAAATCGTTCGTATTAGCGGCTGTTCCCCGCGCATCAGCGGCTAAATGATCGGGTCGGGCATCGATCGGTGCGTAACCGATCGACGGGAAAGGGTTGGTGTGATCACCTGTCGAGAGATAAAGATTGCCTTCTTTATCGAAGGCCAGCGAACCGCCATGGTGAGCACCCGACTCAGCGATACTGGGCACTTTAAGCAGCACTTTTTCGGATGACAGATCAATCGTATTGTCGTCTTTCAGGGTAAACCGCGACAGGTTATACGACGGATCCTTGTCGAACGGGGGCGAATAATAGACATAGAACCAGTGATTGGCAGCAAAGTTCGGATCGAGGGTAATGCCCTGTAAACCATGCCCGAATTTGGTGGGTGCGTCGAACTTATGGACTAGCTGGTGCTTGTTGGTCTTCGTGTCATAGACCGACAGATTGCCACTACGCTCGGTAAAGAAAACCCGACCATCGTTGGCAACTGCCACTTCCATCGGCTCGTTTAAATCGTTGACCAGAACCGTTTTCACGAACCGATTATCCTCGGGCATCACCACTGAATATGACTTACTATAATCCAGCGGCTTACCACTCCCCATTACCCAGTTGAGTGCTCCCAGCAGGTGCTGTACGAACAACGGTTCGCTGAAGCTTTCGTCGGTATGGCCTCCACCCGTATAATACGCCCGGCCGCCATCGAACTCATGATACCACGCAATTGGGTGATTAGCGCCATTGATTCCACCGTCGTAGGTGTTTTCATCCAGGTTAGCCAGTACGTGCAGATCCGTGTAGAGTGATCGATAATTATACCACTCGTCGGTACGCTCCCAATGGTCGGGAAGCATATTGGTCGACCTATGACTCTTATCCAGTACATCGACGGTTGCTTTCCGCACGTTGGAGTTGCTGGGATGGCTGGCAAAATAGCCCCCTACCAGTTTGTTGTACCAGGGCCAGTCGTATTCGGTATCGGCAGCCGCGTGGATGCCCAAATAACCGCCACCTGCCTGAATGTATCGCTCAAAAGCGGCCTGTTGTACCTGATTCAGCACATTACCAGTAGTACTGAGCCAGATAACGGCCTGATAATGTTTCAGACTATCATCGTTGAAATAGTCAGCATTTTTGGTGGTATCGACCCGAAAGTTATTTTCCCGCCCCAATTTCTGAATGGCGGCAATCCCAGACGGGATAGAGGTATGTTTCCACCCTTTCGTTTTCGAAAAGACCAACACGCGTTTGGGCGCAACAGGCACGGGTGGCGTTGGCGCAGTTGCAACCGTAGAAGTCGAGGTTGTTTTCGTGACTGTGGTTGTGGTAACCGTTTTTGGATTACTGGCACAGGCATACAAGCCAGCCGCAGCACCTAGAGTAGCCAGCCAGCGAAGTATAGGCTTAGGAGAGTTCGTTAACGTAATCATAAAAAAGGTAGGTTGGGCCTTCGAATCGGTCACAGATCTTATCTCTTTTTGAGCCGAATCGACTAGCTGGTTAATAAGCAAATTGGCGCTCCAAACTACCTGTATTCTGTGGTTCGGTATTGGCCTAATCGGACTATACAGTAAATAGCAATTCCAACAAAAACACTACTTAGGAAGAACTACTTACTCATCAAATAACCTACTGGTGCTGATTTTAATCATGAAAGCAAAAGTTCGTGTATGAATTCAGCCTGTTCATGTACTCTTCAGCCGTGTTGATAAACTCATTAAAAACAGACTTCCATTCCACTTACTCAAAATTTATTTTTGTTGTTACTGGGTCTTTGAAGGACGCTTGTATAAGCCATTGACTATTGCCTATGAACACCAGTAGGTGGTGTTCGGCCCGCCGTTTTTATTATGAAAAAAAGACTGACTATTGCAAAAGGCCATTACCGATTCGATACCAATGCTGTTCTTTACCTAACTGGCGATGCCAATTACTGCTATGTGCACATGCTCAACGGCGACATGGTTTTGACCAGTCGTACGCTGAAGTGGTTCGAAAAGCAGTGGCCCTCCTTTCTGCGGGTCCATAAACATGCGCTCGTCAATCCACAGCATGCATTTCAGGTAAACAGAGCCGCTCGGCTCACCTCGCCCAGCTACTTGATCATGCGCGATCAGACTCAGCTTCTGATCTCCCGTCGGCGTTTATCGGATGTAGTTGAGCAATTAAGTCCACTGCACAAAATCGTTTATGCTAAACGGCATCGGTCAGCCATTATGTCCTGAGATCAATCAATAAAAAACCCTCTATCTCACCGGCGAAGAAAACTATAGGCACATCCACCTCATCAATGGCGACGTGATTTTGATGTCGCGCACCTTAAAAGGGTTTGAAAAACGCTGGCCCTCGTTCGTACGAGTCCACAAACACGCCCTGATCAATTCCCAGCATGCGTTTCGAGTAAAGTGAGCTGCCCGATTAACGCTACCCGGTTACCTGGTTATGCGGGATCAGACCCAGTTGCTCATTTCCCGTCGGCGCCAGGGAGATCGCCCAATTAAGCTTCATGCCAGAAATAGGATACGAACGTCAATCCTATCTTCTCCAAGCAGCTGTAGGTCATAGAATCCTGATTCCAGGTGCATATAAAGTCAGCCCTTAGACTTATGTTTTTAGTCTCCTTCCTACATGTATTCTGGCAATAGGTTAGGCCAGTGGAATACTCGCTTTATCAGCCTGACTGATGACGAACTGACGGGCTTCGTCATACTCTTCTGCCGTGCGGAGGTGCTCCAACATCATAGGCACTTCGCGCGGTAGAGCCGTTACATTACGGATGTACGTTTGATAATCCATCTGCCCCCGCCCCGGCATGGTTTCGGCAAAATGGCCGTCTTTTCCATAAATGTCCTTGGCATGAACAGATACGATCCAGCGGCCTAGCTTCTGAAACGTTTCGTTGATAAGGGCTGTGTTGTTATAATAGCGTGCTGGACTGTTGATGATATTGGCAATGTCGACATGAGCAGCAAAGGCAGGCCGATCGATGGCGTTGATAAACTGGAGGTACGAATCCGGCCCATCGGGTAAGCTCCAGCCCATCATTTCGAGGGCAAATCGGGCTCGCCTGGGCTTCACGGCATCGATCACTTTCCGGCAGTTTTCAACCGTTGCGTCGATGTATTCCTGAGTCAGGTTTCGGGCATCGGGACCATCCCATTGGGTACGGTTGAACGACCCGGCAATGTTCACGCAGGTAAGGGCACCAACCGCTTCGGCCAGTGCCAGTCGTTCTGTCACGTAATCCAGGTTTTTCTTCCGTTTTACCGCATCGGCCTCCAGCATATTTACCCACGCCCCCACCTCAGCGATAAGTACATTCTGACTAGCAAAGGCTTTCCGAATGGCATCAATCCGGGTCGTATCTGTGAGTTCTACCTTCGGAACGTAGGCCGCGCTGTAGCGTAACCGGCGATGTTCGCGGGCCAACTCGGCGGGATCATCGCTTTTCAGAAAAATAGGCCCGCCTAACCGTAGCGGGTTTTGTTTCGTCGGTTGACGGTCAACTAGCGAAGGTAGCAAAATACTACCCGCCAGCACGGACGACGATTGCAGAAATTTACGACGCGAAAGAGAAACCATAAGTTTACCAATCAACGTTTTTTACCTTTCCCCAGCCATAGTAATGCGTCGATCAGGAAGCGGTTCTGGGCTTCGCTACTGAACGACGATGAAAGCTCCCGGTTAGTTTTCCCTTCGTAATCGATGTCGTTATGACCCATGTTTACGTAAACCATTTTATACTTTTTGTTCGTCCAGACTACCGGATAGTACCCACTATGCCAGATTTCGTGGGGTTTCGGCCCCGTACCTAACGGAAAGCTAGTGGAATCGATCGACATGAGGATGTCGATATCAGGATTGGCTTTCAGATCATTCGTCCAGCGATACCACTCATTGGGAGCCGCTTTGAAGGTTGCGGGCAACCGCTTCGTAGTCGGGTGTTTTCGATCTTCGACCCGTAAAATAGCCGATGTAGGTCGCCAGGTGTTGCTTTTGTACGATCCGGCCCCAATAAATTCGTTGTGGTACCAGTCCCAGTTTTGCGGGTATTTGGAGGGCGTGAGGGCGAAAGCGGCAAAATGAAACCCTAACCAGCTTCCGCCATTTTCCATGTATTTCTGAAAGGCTTCCCGCTGGGCTGGTTCATCGGGTCGGGTGTCCAGAAACAGCACCACCTGATAGGTAGCCAGAAAGGCCGGGTTCAGATTATCCCAGTTGCTGGTCGAATCATACGAAAATCCATATTGCTCACCCATCTTCGGAAACCATCGATTGGCTTCGTGCACAAAGCTGATGTGGGCGCGGTCGTTTTGGGCCGTATAAAACGCAACAACCCGGAATTTGGGATTTTGCTGGGCCTGTAATCCAGTTATCAGCCAGAACAGGCATAGTGTCAGGCTATACGCAAGTTGTCTCTGAAAATAGATCATGAAATCAATTAATGCATTCCTGGTATCTGAATACCTTAATTGGCGGTTTCTACTCCATTTTGAGCACGCGGCCCACTTCTTTATGATATAATCGGCCAATGGGTAGCTCCTGACCAGCTATATCGACGTAACTGGGCGTGTAAGCATTGATCTTGTCGATGGCAACAATGTAAGATCGGTGAATGCGCAGAAAGCCAGCGTCGGGTAGCATCTCCTCCAGCGAACTGATGCTTTGTTTGACTACTAAGGGTTTGGCAGACGTTGTTACAATTTTGACGTAATCTTTCAGGCTCTCCACATACAGAATATCGCGGATAAACACTTTCACCATTTTACGGTCGGCCCGGAAATAGAGAAACGAGTATTCGGTCGCCGTGGTGACCGGCTTTTCACTCATCGATTCCGGCTCATTGTCCAGCACTTCTGCTCCTATCGCACTGGGCTCAATCCGCATAACTTTCGACACCGCCCGCAAAAATCGCTCAAACGAAATTGGTTTCAGCAGGTAATCAACGGCATCCAGCTCGAACCCATCCAGAGCATAATCGCGATAGGCCGTTGTAAAAATAACTTTGGGCGGCTGCCGCATACTGCGCACAAAATCGGTGCCGAGCAGTTTGGGCATTTTAATGTCTAAAAACAGCAGATCGACCGGTGTCGACTGTAACAGCCCGAATGCCTGAATGGCATTATGGCACTTACCCACAATAGTCAGACCATCAATCATCGCAATGTGCGATTCAATCACAGCCAGTGCCGGGGGTTCATCATCGACCAATAAGCAGCGTATCGGAGGCATGGACAACTACGTAGTGCGAAACAAAATAGCCAAGGTAACAAATCAGGCGGTTTCTACCAACTGGGCAACAGGTGTTGCAGGCATCGTTTTCACGGATTGCAGATCTAAGGTTAATAAAACCATAAAGGTTTCTTCTTCAGCCACAATTCGTAAATCATGGCGACCTTCGTAGAGCAGTTTCAGCCGTTTTTTTACATTCTGAAGCCCAATTCCTCCCACATATCCATCCGTTTGCTCCGGTATTTCGCGGCTGTTGATTACTTTAAATTTCAACTGATTACCCTGCACCGACAACTCAATATGCATCCAGGCTTGCTCCAGCTGTTCACTAGCCCCATGCTTAAACGCATTTTCCAGAAAAGGGACGAGTAAAAGCGGGGCTATCAGTTTGGTCTGATAGTCGCCGGTAAGGCTAAGCGACAAATCGAGCCGATCGCCGTACCGGAGCTGTTCCAGTCCGATGTAATTACGCATGAAAGCAATTTCTTTCTGAAGCGGCACTTCAGGCGCATTGCAGTCGTAGAGCATGTAACTCAGCAATTCTGACAATTTTAAAACCACTTCGGGCGAATGCTCCGATTTGTGCAGCGTGAGTCCATACAGATTATTTAGCGTGTTGAACAGAAAGTGCGGATGTACCTGCGATTTCAGCAACTGCAATTCGGCCTGTAACTTTTCGTGCTCGACCTGCTGATACGCTTCCTGTTTCTGATACCAGATTTTCACCAGCTTGATAGCTACCGCAAACCCCGCAATGGTCGTGGCTCCACGCATCCCCGCCATCATAGCAAAAAAGAAGCTGTTGCCGGAGTATCGATGGAAAACCGACATACGGATCGGATACACCACAAACTCAGCCAGGACCGCCGACAGAGCGGCTGTCGCGATCACGAGCAATATGGTACTTAAAACAGCCATCAAATACCATCCCCGCATCAGATAACGCGGTATTACCCAATACATCAGGCTGTACGACAAAAACATATGCGCTGGCATGAACAGAATCGAATCGATACCCGCCACCGTAAACCCTTTCAGAAAAGCCATTGGCCAGGCAACCCCTTCATGCAACAGGTAATTTGCTGGCAGAAATCCGTAGGTCAGCGTAAAAAAGATCATCCAGACAGTCCAGAACAATCCATGCCGGATCAATCGCTGCCGGGGTTGATTGGAGAAGACAAATTCTTTGTTCAGGCGTTGCATAGCTCATCCGATTACATACCCGAAGATAGATAAACAGAGCCGCTTCACCTACCGAACGATTCGTTAGTCGACAGACGACAGGCTTACGTCGCTGAACGGCTCTGTTTCGCCTGAAACAACATTCATAGACGGATGGCTGACGTATAGCGATAAACGATGGTAAACCAGCGAATTTTCGGGCATCCAATTGATTGATCCACTAGGTTTGATCCAGTTAACAACAAATCGAAAACACACAAGCACAAAACAATGAATACACGTAAACACCTCTGCCTAAGCATTATTGGCCTTTTCTTCCTGGCTACCTCATTCGGGACACAAGCCCAGTCATTGAACACATTTACTACACCACAGGATGGATTCTGGGTAGTCGAAACAACTCCCAAAAGTAGTGTCTCAATTGTTCGCTTTTATACCAACGACCAACGTCTGATTTATCAGGAAACCATCAGCCGAAAGTTGAATATTCGTCGCCTACAAATCAAGAAACAACTAAACGTTGCGCTTGAACAGGCTTTGTTTGTTTGGAATGCTACCCATAAAGTCCCAACCGACCGTCAATGGGTGGCTATGCAGTTCGATAAATAGTTTGAAGAGGGCAGTGCGTAGCGTAGTACCACCTGTATAGGCTTGTTCGGATCAAATCCCGTACTCGAAACTTCAAACTATTTTTTTAGAAAACTTTTTAACGCAGCGGGCGACCAGTTGAACAGGTCGCCCGCTACTTGTTTCTCAGATCAGGCGTAGGGCAAACTTAGTCCGCAACCTGCGATGTTACCCCTGGCTTATAAAATGCTTCGACCAATTGCCGGGCCCGAACCGATGGATGATCATTCTGCCAATCGATACCATCAAATGCAGCCAGTTTGGCAGGCTGGTCGTAATACACATCGCTGAGATGATGTGCTGTGATCAAATAAATCGGCGAGTTGAGTTCCCGACTAAAATAGTAGGTATTCCAACCTGCCCCGGTAATGGTATTGGCGGGCAAACTGTAGATAATTACCCGATCGGCATGCTCAATCCGATAAAGCTGGCCGTCCACAATCCGGTAATCGACGCCAAGTTTACGTTCTCCCCATAAATTAGCCATCGACAGTTTAAACTCCTGATGGTTAGGCTCATCGACTTTCACAACTGGCTCAAATACTTCATTCTTGAGCCGATAGCCCGGCTGGCCGGTGTCGAAGCCATCGGTTAAGGTACGTGCGGCAAAATCGGAAGCCGACCGATAAATTCCATTGTCAGGGAAGGGCATTCGTTGGGCATTTTGTTGACCCAGAACAGAAAATGGCAATGCGGCAAGCACTGCAAAAGCAATCGTTTTCATACTCATTGACGATTAAAATGAAACAAAAGAATCAACCCACTAGGAAGTGGCAACCTGCTTACACGGTTTGGTAGCTCTATATCATCAATCGATTCGATGGCGGTTGTAAACAGATTTCCGCCTGCCCTGCAAACTTGAGTCGGTTAGATTAGGATGACCTAAAAACGACTTTAACAATCCATTAAAAAATTAGTCAGTCTGCTGGGTCTGCCTCCTATGGGTCGGGTAAATCGAAACGCCCGGCGGCTTTGTATAGAAACCTCTCAACTCTATGCAATCCAACAGACGCACGTTTATCAGGACCCTGTCAGCGGCTTCGGCAATTGTCGCAACGGAGGGGCTTGCCAAGCCATTCGGCGCTCCTGCATACATCCCCAATCTGATGAAAGTTAGTCCGAACGATAAAATTCGGATTGCAACCATCGGAATGGGTATTCAGGGTAATTTCGACACACGAGCGGCCCTACGTAACCCAGACATTGAACTGGTTGGGGTTGCTGATCTATATACGGGTCGGCTTGAGCACGCTAAAACCGAATACGGCAAGGATAATACGCTGTTTACAACCCGCGATTACCGCGAAATTCTGGCCCGTCCCGATGTTGATGCGGTGCTGGTTGTAACCCCCGACCACTGGCACGACCATATTACCATAGCCGCCTTGAAAGCCGGTAAACATGTGTACTGCGAGAAGCCGATGGTCCAGCACCTGAATGAAGGCAAAGCCGTGATTGATGCCTGGAAAAAATCGGGTAAGACCATGCAGGTCGGTAGCCAGCGCATCAGCAGTGCCGCCTTTCAGGAAGCCAAACGACTGGTCGAAGCGGGTGAAATTGGGGCCATCAATTACATTGAATCGAACAGCGACCGTTTCAACGCCATAGGTGCCTGGAACTACTCGATTCCACCCGATGCCTCGCCCCAAACCGTCGACTGGGACCGATTCCTGGGCGACGCACCCAAGCGTCCGTTCGATGCCACCCGGTTCTTCCGCTGGCGAAACTATAAGGATTACGGTACGGGCGTTGCGGGCGATCTGTTCATCCACCTCATTACCGGGGTTCACTTCGTGACCAACACGCTGGGGCCAACCCGGATTTTCTCGTCGGGCAACCTGGCCTACTGGAAAGATGGTCGCGACGTACCCGACGTGATGTCTTGCATCATGGATTACCCCAAAACCGACCAGCACGAGGCATTTCAGATGGTACTCCGGGTAAACTTCGCCAACGCGGGTAAAATCAGTAATGTTACACGCATCATCGGCAACGAAGGTCAGATCGAGTTTTCGGAAGATAATCTCATTATGACCAAGAAGAAGTTGCCCATTGCACCCGGCTACGGCAACTACGATAGCTTCTTTACCTTTACGGAACCCGTTCAGCAGGAATTTGTCAAACAGTACGACGCCAAATATCCGCCCGATACGCGCACCGCTGAGCCGGTAAAAGAAGTGAAGTTTACCGCTCCGAAAGACGATGACGCTCACGCCAAACACTTCGGCAACTTCTTCGAAAACGTTCGTAAAGGTAGTCAGGGTACAGTCGAAGATCCAGTATTCGGCTTCCGGGCAGCGGCTCCTGTACTGGCCTGTAACGAAAGCTATTTCGAACAAAAAGTGGTGTATTGGGACCCGGTTACGATGACGCAGAAGAATCCATCGGCCCCCGCATCAGGAAAAAAGAAACCGTCTGTAACGGCTTCGTCAAAAACGGCAGCGAAGAAATCGTAATGACTTATGCGTAACTAACTTTCTGAGTAGCCCCACCGGGTCAATTGGATTTTGGCCAATATTTTGAAGGCATCATAGATTCGTAACTGAACGCTATGATGCCTTCGCTGTATTCCGTACCTGTTGCATAGCCAGCCGTAACTGTTGCCGAACCGTTTCGACAGGTATACCCAGCGAACGAGCGGCTTCTTCGGGCGTGCAGTTTTTAAATAAAACCATATCCAGCAATTGTTTTTGCTGTGTTTCAGCAAAAACAATTGCTGGATATTCGTCCAGGACCGCTGCCTTACTTTCGCCCCACATCGGACGAACTACCTGCCCGGTTTCAGTTAATTGAAGTGTTGGTCTGGGCGCGGTAGACCGTTCCTTAAGGGCCTCCAGAGCTGTACAGCGGGCTATTTGCAGGAGCCATATAAATAAGGGTTGTTTCGTCGGCTTAAATTGAGGTAGCTCCGAACGGACTCTGCTAAACGTTGTCTCCAGCAACGAAACGGCTTCTGCTTTTTCTGGAATAATTTTATGGATTACACCCAGTAATGCAGCTGCGTATCGGTCATAGATCATTGAAAACGTTAGTTGATTATCGGTTTCCGACTGGCCCAATAATCCCTGTTTCCGCGGGAGCGCAATAGGGATTTTCATATGGATGTAGAGAAAAGTTGTTCATATTAATTAAATAGTCCTTGGGGCATTACGGCAGCGTTGGCAGTTCGTCGGAAGCTTTATCCCTGGAATACTATGGGCAACTAACATTTTGTTCAGAATTAAGTTTAATTATTTTTCTTTGTGGTTATCCACCACTCTTTTCTGCCCTTTCCCAGAACGGGAGTAGGATTGCCATGCGGTTCGTTTGTACCTTTGAACCTGCATTCAATCTGACTTTATGAAATACAAGAAGCACGTTTTCATTTGTAATAACCAGAAGCCTGCCCCCAAGAAGTCGTGTGGCGAAGCACATGGGAATGAATTAGTCGATGCGTTCAAAGCCGCTCTGGCCGAACGCGGATTACTGAAAGAGATGCGGGCCCAGCGAACCGGCTGCCTTGATGCCTGCGCCTTCGGCCCCAGTCTGGTCGTATACCCCGAAGGTACGTATTATGGTAATGTACAACTTTCTGATGTCGATGAAATTGTTGACAGCCATCTGGTAAACAATCAGCCCGTCGAACGATTGAAGCTGGACTTTTAACGTTTGCGGCTTTTGGTGTACGATTCGCTGTTCCTAACCCATCAGGTTTACGTGCGTCAGCTCATCGAAAACTGTATACCAAAAGCCGTAAACAGAAAACCACGCCCTATGTACAAACACCTGTTTTTCGACCTCGATCATACCTTGTGGGATTTCGACCGGAACTCAGCCGAGTGTATCATTGAGCTTTTTGAAACCTTCCGACTGGCCGATCTGGGTATTGAATCGGCATCGGAATTTAGTCGGCACTTTATTGCCGTGAACCGAAAGCTATGGGCCGACTACGACAAAAACCTGATCGAGCACAGTTATATCCGGCAGCACCGATTTCCGATGGTATTTCGCGCATTGGGTATTGACGAGTCGGCTATCCAGGTCGATCTGAATGCCGAATACCTGAAATTGCTTCCTTACAAACCACATCTATTGGAATCGGCCCGCGATATTCTGGACTACCTGCATGGCCGGTATGTGATGCACATTATCACCAACGGGTTCGCCGAAATTCAGGCAATCAAGATGAACAGTTCCGATATTGCTCACTATTTCGTGAACGTAATTACGAGTGAGAAAGCCAACGCCAAAAAGCCTGATCCAAGGGTATTTGAGTACGCGATGGCGATCAGTGGCACAACAGCCGCCGAGAGTCTGATGATTGGCGATAACTACGAGGCCGATATTCTGGGAGCTAAAAGTGTGGGTATCGACACGCTATTCTATAACCCGGAAGGCATGTCTGTTGCCGATAAACCGACCTACGAGATTCGCCACTGGAATGAACTCAGGGCTATTCTATAATATGTTTATGGTTAACCCTATACTCCAACCTATCAATGAACCTAAAAAATAAAACAGCTATCGTTTCGGGAGGAGCTTCCGGTTTAGGCGAAGCCACTACGCGCATGCTGGTTGCCAACGGAGCCAATGTGGTTGTTCTCGACCTGAACGATACTCGAGGGCAAGCGCTGACTGACGAACTGGGGGCGCAGGTGCGTTTTCATCGAACCAATGTTACCGATGAGGCTGATGTACAGGCAGCAGTCAATCTGGCCATTGCAACGTTTGGTGGTTTGCATATCAATGTCAACTGCGCTGGTGTAGCCGAAGCCCGCAAAACGGTTGGCAAAGTCGATGGCGTGTATGGTGCGCACTCGCTGGCGGCTTTTCAAAAAGTTATTTCCGTCAATCTGATTGGCACCTTCAATGTTATTCGGCTGGTGGCCCTGGCTATGGAGTCAAATGCCCCCAACGAAGAAGGCGAGCGTGGCATCATTATCAATACGGCTTCAGTAGCGGCTTATGACGGGCAGATCGGCCAGGCCGCTTATTCGGCCTCAAAAGGTGGCATTGTCGGAATGACCTTACCCATTGCCCGCGATCTGGCTCGTTCCGGCATTCGGGTCATGACCATTGCTCCTGGTTTATTCGAAACACCTTTGCTCGCCGGCCTACCCGAAGAAGCACGTCTATCTTTAGGTCAGCAGGTGCCGTTCCCATCCCGGCTGGGTCGGCCTGGAGAATATGCCATGCTGGCCAAGAGCATTATCGAAAATCCGATGCTCAATGGTGAAGTGATCCGACTGGACGGTGCTATACGAATGGCACCCAAATAACGATTCATCGTTTTACAACACCTCTCCAATGATGAGTAACTGCCCGACGTAGCAATTTTTAGGGGCATATTGTGCTGGATCTGAAATCACTTGATTTCGTTGTTTTAAAATAGCGGCTTTGTCCAGCGTTTGCGAATCAACAGTAAGTTCGATGGTGTGCACACTATCAGGAAGCGGTGGCAGCAGAATGTAGTTGGATCGGTAATACGTGCAAAAACTGTCGAACCGAGGGAACAATATGGGTTCCTGCCCATCAACTACCACCCGGTACTGACCGCAACCCGGCCCCATCACGTCATAAATACCGAAATGAGTACCCCGGAAACGGACTTTCAGTTGTTCACCAGGATTAGCCGCCTTCAACAAAAACGTAAAGCGGTTTGAGAGCTTTCGGGCTACCGAATCAGTAGCTGGCGTAATTACCTGCCATCCCGGCGACCGCGTAGCCCGTTCTGCACTCACCATTTGTGCGTTCTCCCAGTTGTTTGGATAGAGAGGCCCTTTAAGTTGCCCTCGCGGTTTTGTGGCGGTTTTATCCAATACACCAAACGACCGGATCAACGCTTCGGTATAGAGTCGATGCCCCGTTTGCGGATACGGATGCACATTATCGGCCGAAAAAACCAGTTTACCAGGATACTCGTCGGGCTTCCCACTGAAAACCAGTTCGCCCTTTTCGGCCAATTGCACAACTTCCAGCCCCATATGAATGGACGGAATTTCGTAGTGACCGGCAATCGTTTCCATTACCGAAGCCGATAACGGGAAATAGCCTTTTGCCAACGTAGGAGCCATAGTTGCCGATAACGTGTACACAAAACAGATATCCGTTTGCGGATTGGCTCGCCAGATTTGCCGAACAATACCTTCCATCGCTACGGCAATTGGCATAGGCTTTTTGCCATTGTCATTCACGGCAAATTCCACAAAAACCAGGTCAGGTTTATAGGCCAGAACCTGATCTTTTAGCCGGAAAACACCTAGATCAGATCCTGTACCGCCAATGCCGGCCGCAATCTGTTCGATGCCGGATTTCGGATATTGCTGTTGAAACCACTTCAGTGATTGTTCCCGCCAGCCTCCTCCTGCTTCAGTAATACTCCCTCCCAGATAGGCTATTTTGACAGGTTGCCCGGTTCTGACTTTTTGAAAGAAATAAGGCAGGCCACTACGCGGTCTGCACTCTTGAGCCCTCACCAGCGTATCGGGCTGAGCTACACTTACGCAGGCAATGCCAAGCAGCGTAAGCAACAGCGTATAAAAAGAAGCCGTTTTTACCATGTCGAAAAGATTTCCAGGTTGATCGTATTTTCAGAAGGCCACAATGAGCGACACCCTACTCAGGAATGCAACAAAACTCCCTGCGCTTTTATAAAAAGCGACTCACGGAATCCGCAAGTCGCTCTAAGAAATAGCATACTGCATTGTTTATTGCACAGAAACCAGTTCTATATCAAACCGCAATGGGGCATAAGGCGGTATTATATAACTTGCCGTACTCGAATTTGTTACGCCCTTATCGGCATACCCCAACTTCGAGGCAAATACAATCGTTGCTTTTTCGCCAACCTTCAGTTTTGATAATCCTTCCGAAAAACCAGGTATAAATTGGGTAGCGGTCGATGCGAGGGTACCGGTACCGGTACTATCAAAGGCGGTCCCCAGTTTCAGGTTCGACGTAGCTCGAAGCAATTGGCCCCTATACTTTATAATCAGCGTTTGCGTAGGTCCTGGCGTTAGGCCGGTAGGGTTCGACTGTGTTTTGATAAAACGTAAGCCCGTTGATGTCACCTCGGTTGGCGTCATTTTCTGGGTTGTCAGGTATTCGTCCATCTGCTGATCTTCAGTGCGCACCCGACTGAGTCTTACATCAAACCGAACAGGCGAGTTGGCCGGGAGATCGGAGGTCGACCCATTCCCAAATGCCAAAACCGACGGCATAATCATCACAGCCTGATCGCCTTCATGCATTTTCAACAGCCCCTCTTCCAGGCCCGGTAGCAGTACCCCCTGATATAAATACCGATACATAGGTGTGCTAATGTAGGTTGAATCCAGCAGGCGATCTGTAACCGTAACAGCCCCACTCGAATTACTAGGCCCATACAAGGCGTAAAGCCGATAATTAAACTCTATTTCTGTCCCATAAGTCGCCGTCAGTCCTGTTGCATTTACTTTCAGCGGAGCAAAGAAAAGACCAGTATTGCTGGTAGTACCGGTTAGGCCTTTAAGAGATGTATACGTCTTAATATCAGCCATGTTAGCCTGGTAAATCGTGCTAGGGTCCTGGCCTGGATCGACCACGCTATTCGAGCAGGAAGTTAGTCCGAAGCTAACTAGAAGGCCAAAAAAGAAGAAAGGTAATGTACGCATGAAAAATTGAATTGATAATCGTTGTTGATCTTAGTTTACTTGGCCGAAACCACCGTAACCGTATATACTAATGGTGTATAAGGAGCCACCCGATATAGATACGTTCCATCAGTAGGTGTGGTTGCTTTATTACCAGTTGCTGCATACCCCCTGGCCGATGGAAAAATAAGTATAGCCGATTCGCCCACGCGCAACTGGCTCAGTCCCTCGGTAAACCCACTCAGGTTCTTTACATTAGCCCCTGTCGTATCGAAGTCAACCGCCGTTTTTGCCCGAAGCTGCTTCACTATAGCCGTTGTGGTTATTACGGTTTTACCACTCACTGCGTCGCCGGTAGGATTGGCAGTCGTTCGAATCACGCGCACCCCGTTTGTCGTCGTGGTGGTCACCGTCAGGTTATTGGCGGCAATGTATTCCGCAATCTGCTGATCTTCCGTTCGCGCCCGAACGAGCGTTACATCGTACCGAACGGGCGAATTTGCCGCCACTTTCCCATCGGTCGACCCTACACTCTTGAACGCCAGGCTGGCGGGCATCAGCATGGCAGCACTTTCTCCTTCGTGCATTTTCAGAATGCCCTCCTGCAAACCGGCCTTTAGCGAACCATCGAAAAAGGGAAAAAAGGTCGATGTTGTATCATAGGCCGCATCGACAACTTCGGCTACTATAACATTGGTGTTACTGGTACTACGCGTCAGGACCGATAAGGTATAGTTTAACTCAAGCTCTTCACCAAAAGCCGGAACCACCGTGGATGAACTTGCTTTGGTAGTCACGAAATACAATCCACTCCCCGTTGCCGAGAACGACAGTGGCTGTGTATCCAGATAACTTCGGATAACTTCCAGATTCGACGTATCTGTAGGATCTACGGAACTGTCTGAGCAGGAAGCCAACCCTACGATTGCTAATAGGCTCAAAATAAGTAACTGAACGTTAGGCATCAACACGATACAATATAAGAACTACGTTAATTGACCCACAAACGTGGCAAAACGTTGGGAAATGGATTAAAAGTTTTCGATTAACTGTTTACAGTAAGCCGACTACGGCAACAATACCTGATCGATCAAATGAATGATACCGTTATTGGTGAGAACATCAGCCTGCTTTACACTCGACAGGGTGGCATTCTTGGCACCTTTCACCGTAATCTGCCCTGCTCCTACTGTTACGATCAGCTTACTGCCGCTTAGCAGGGTATTATACGTCCCCGACTGAAGCTGATTAGAAAATACCGCTCCCGGTATAACATGATACAATAACGTATTGGTCAGGGTCTGCACATTGGCCGATTCAATCGCAGTTTTTGTATTATATACTTTGTCCATCATAAAAGCGGCATCGGTTGGCGCGAATACGGTCACTCCATTGGTGGCCGTTGTGCTCGTTAGCATATCGACCAGCGCTGGGCTACTCGTACTAACTCGCTTAAGGGCTGTTGCCAGGTAGGTCAGATTCGGATTATTCTGGATAGCGGCCAGCATAGTACCCGTAGCCGGAACCAACACCCGATCAATGGTATGTATATACCCATTAGCTACTGTGATCGTGGTCTGAGTCAGTTTAGCGTTGTTGATCGATACGGACCCATCGGTCGATTTGTTCACGAACGCAATGCCTTTACTGGCCATTTCTACCGAATTAGCGCCGGAAGGAATAGCACTGATAGCAACCTGACCATATAATACATGATATAAGACAAGTGCCCGCACCTGAGCCGGGGTCATAGCCCGAATCGATTCGGCTGTAATCCCCGACGCCTGGAAAGCAGCATCGGTCGGTGCAAACAAGGTCATATTCCCGTCTTTGAGGGCATCACTAACTCCCGCATACGCAACAGCCGCCCGTAATAATCCAAACTGACTATCTTCCAGAAGTCGGTCGGTTATGGTTTGCGGTTCTGCAACGGCGTCGTCACGTTTCTGACAGCCAAATGTGGCCAGCAGGAGGACAAACACCGAAAGACGACGTAGCGACATCGAAAACGAAGTGTTCATTATAATGGATGGAAAAAAATAGGTTCGTACCCAAACAACGTACCGCCCTACTTTATGTTTTCTGCGGGCACAAAGATACCCAACAAACTGCGAAAGAATGAACGAGTAACCCAGTGAATAGCAGATGTCGACTAGGTTCAGGCTTCTATCATTTTGTAATCTGATCGCTGTCAACTACATACCATCCGTATCTTTCAATAGAACAATACAAACCGATACAGATAGGATAATATCTGAAAATCAATAAAATAATCGTACAGCGCTAAGAACAGCTGCTTGGAATTTCCATTAATAATTGCGTACTTCGTGTCAAATTATAACAAAATGCAAACAGGAACTGTAAAATTCTTCAATGAGACCAAAGGGTTTGGCTTCATTAAACCTGATGACGGTAGCGCTGATATTTTTGTACACGCTTCGGGTGTCATTGATCTTATCCGTGAAAACGACAAAGTAAAATTCAGCGTCGAGCAGGGAAAGAAAGGCTTGAATGCTGTCGATGTCGAACGAGCTTAATTGTACGATATACGTTACGTAGTGAGTCATACGAAAAGCACACCTTGCGGGTGTGCTTTTCGTATTTTACAGCGAATCAGCGGCTCTACCTGAAACCACAGACTAAAATAGTCGCTCTATAACGCTCTTAAATCAACGACACCCTCTCTTCGCTTAAGCTAGCAAGCTGACACGGCACCGATTTACCGACCAAATTGAGGAATCAGATCGAATCGTTTCGTTGCCTGTTCGTCGCTCAGATACAGCACTGTTTTGGGCATACCTCTCACCAAATAGGGTTTTTTAGCGGCTTCAGCCTGCTGGCGTGCCACTTCCTGCCGTTCTCTGGCCGTTAATTTTGACTGTTCTCTCATGATAAGTCAGACATTCGTTAACACTGAATTCACAAAAAGAAGGCTATTCGCTCCCTATTGCTATAAGCCTTGGCCTATATCTGTTTTTTTACCTGAATAGCACTCGCCCCTTTAGGCGTAGTCTTTATTTCGAAAATAACGCGATCATTTTCGCTGATTGGCTCGATCAATTCATTCTGATGAACAAACACACTTTGCCGGCTTTGTTTATCCCGAATAAACCCGTACCCTTTTACAGGATCAAAACGAGTCAAAACTCCCTCCCGAATACTTTCCTTTGCTACCTGATTTTGTTGACCATCAGTGGCCCCATCCCCCTTTGATTGAGATGGCTTGTAGATGGGGGGCGTCGATGATAAATTACCATTTTCATCGACATACGCTAGCATTTGATCTAAACTCTTGCCTTTACTGAGGTTAGATTTCCTGTCTTCCCGCTTTTCTTGCTTTTGCAGTTTCTTCTTTTGTCTTGCTTTTTCTTTCTCTCGTTTATTAAATGTTTCTTTGGATGTGCTCATATAGGGGATTTATAGTACTGAATATTAACGTTAAACTTCGCCGAAGGCGAACCAGTCTGTAGAATGATTTCGAAAAATGAATCAATTTCTCTGTACATTTAAATGGAAAACCAGCCAGTTCAAATAAATAGATAAGTATCTGGTTACCAGGCAAATAAATTAATTCATTACTTCGGGCTCCAGGTTGACACGCCGGAAACTTATGTGAGTCATTCACTATTGAAGGCTGTAACAAGCTGGATATCGTTACTATGGGCAACCATTGGTTTACCCCAGGTCACTCCCCGGCTATAGGTACAAATCAGGTATTCTTCAGGCTGTCTGAAGATCGCCAGTACGATTTCTTTATTCTGACTGGACGCTTCTCCAACCGTATCTGACACCAAAGCTCCCTCAAAGGCATAACTGACCTGATAGAAAAAGCCCTGGTTCAATTGATAACCGTAGCCTCGTAAATTGTCGCTTATTCGTTTTAGGATACGCTGAGTTTGGGCTTCGCTAGCCGCAAACGGGATAAAAAACTCCATGAGTTGATGGCTAAAGGACGTGCTAGACCTCAACTCAAAGGGAGTAGAAGGAGAAGTAGTCGATAAACAACTATTTTTCTCTAAAGGTATGTAAATTAATCAGAATGTAAACGAATTATTATTAGACTAGAACCACCCAGGATCGGTAATGCCCAAAGATTTTCTGGTCTGATGTATTAAAATAAGTTAAGACGCTGATGCCTGATTCATCTCTATTCTTTTGATCTGATAGAATTTAGTAACTTTGCAGACTAGGCAGTCGAACATTGGCGATCTAAAGGCATATATCTTAATTCTTGTTAAAACGCCCCACTTGGGATGAAGGAACATATTAACCCGAGCAATCTGCCCCAGCACATAGCCGTTATCATGGATGGAAATGGACGCTGGGCAAAACGGCAGGGAGCAGCCCGGGTATTTGGTCATCGCAGTGCCATCAAGGCTGTGCGTGAAGTTACGGAAGGATGCGCCGAACTGGGCGTAAAATACCTTACCCTCTATGCGTTTTCCACCGAAAACTGGAATCGTCCGAAGTTCGAAGTAGACGCACTCATGACGCTCCTGGTCCATACCATTCGGGATGAAATAAAAACACTGATGAACAATAATGTTCGGCTGGCAACCATCGGTAATACCGACAGCCTGCCAACCGACTGCCGACGTGAACTGGCCGAAGCAATCCGCGAAACCAGTCAGAATACGGGATTAACACTTATTCTGGCCCTAAGCTACAGCGGTCGTTGGGATATAGTGGAGGCCGCTAAAAAACTGGCTGAAGATGTTCGGGATGGCAAATTGACCCCTGAGCAGATTGACGAGACGGCATTTAGCCACCGTCTGACAACGGGTGACATCCCCGACCCGGAACTGATGATCCGAACCAGTGGCGAGATGCGTATCAGCAACTTTATGCTTTGGCAACTGGCGTATGCGGAACTATATATGCCTGACGTACTCTGGCCCGATTTCCGGAAAATTCACCTGCACGAAGCGATTGTGAACTATCAGCAACGCGAGCGCCGGTTTGGTAAAATCAGTGAGCAATTGGTAAAATAAACTACCTGAGCTCCAACCCTGTAGGGCTAATTGGAATCTAATCAATATAATGAATGAATAATGTAAAATGAATACCATCCCCTGATGAGTTCTCATTATTTATTTTACATTATCCATTCACTTAACGTGAATACCAACTTGGAACACCGTATAAAAGTCATATTGGGAGCCGTTTGTCTGCTCATGAGCCTGCTACCCGCTCAGCTTCAGGCTCAGGTACGCGTAGGTGTAGGTCGCGACACTCCGTCTGCACCCGCTGAAAGTAATGATCTGCTCAATTACGCTAACCCTAAAGAGTATGAAATTGTTGGTTTGACCGTAACAGGCACCCGCTACCTCGACCCCAACTCTTTGGTATCGCTGGCGGGCCTGAAAATGGGTGACAAAATCCGAATTCCAGGCGAAGCAGTTGGTTCATCGGTACGTAAGCTGATGGAATCGGGACTGCTCGACAATGTGGAGTTGTTCGCAACCAATGTTAATGGTGAAAAGATCTCACTCATGTTCCGCGTTCAGGAACGCCCCCGTCTTTACCGGGTCAATTTCATTGGTGTCAAAAAAGGGGAGCAGGACAACCTGAAAGATAAAATCAAGCTTAATCTGGGTAAAATTGTAACAAATACAATTACGAAGAATACCCAATTAGCCGTCCGTAAGTACTTCGTCGACAAGGGGTATCTGAATACAAAAGTTAAAATCACGACTATCCCTGATAGCACGCGGAACAATGCAACCATGCGGGTATCCGTCGACAAAGGTCAGAAAATAAAAATTGCCAAAATTAATTTCGAAGGACTGGACGAGGTTGACGAAGATGCTGTGCGGATGAAGATGAAGAGTACCAAAGAAATGCGCTTCGGCCGACTATTCTCTCCCTCGAAATTTATCCCCAAAAAGTACGAAGAGGATAAGCAAAAGCTGCTGGAATACTATAACAAGCTCGGCTACCGGGATGCCGCCATCGAACACGATACCGTAATCAATAACGGAGGACGCACCATTAGCATCAACATGAAGCTGAATGAAGGTCACCAGTATTACTATCGCAAAATCGATTTTTCGGGTAATTACCTCTACACGGCCGATCAGCTCCGTCAGGTACTCGGTATCACCAAAGGAGATATCTATAATCCGGAAGATCTGGAGAAGCGCCTGAACGGAAATCCAGGGCAGGATTTGAGTTCGCAGTACATGGATTTGGGCTATCTGTATTACAACGCCCAGCCTATCGAACGAGCCATTGAAGGTGATTCTATTGACCTTGAAATCCGAATTTTCGAAGGAAAACAAGCTACTATCAATAAGGTAATTCTGAATGGAAATACCAAAACCAGCGACCATGTGGTCATGCGTACCATTCGAACGCTACCTGGTCAGAAATTCTCGAAAACAGCCCTGATTCGTACACAACGTGAATTAGCTACACTCGGATATTTTGACCCCGAAAAAATTGGTATCAACCCCGTGCCCCAGAGCGACGGAACGGTCGATATTGAATACTCCGTTGAAGAAAAGCCTTCTGATCAGATTGAATTGTCGGGTGGTTGGGGTGGTTACGTTGGTTTCGTCGGAACCCTCGGCCTGACCTTCAACAACTTCTCGGCCCGCAATATCCCGAACTTCAGTGCCTGGAAACCTCTACCAGCTGGCGATGGTCAACGAGTTCAGTTGCGCTTCCAGGCCAATGGTAGCCAGTATCAGGTGTATTCGTTGTCGTTTACCGAACCCTGGTTAGGTGGACGCAAACCAAACGCTTTTTCAGTAAGTGCCAGTCATACGGTGTACCGTACATTCTACGACCCACTCAACCCATACAGTATCTATCAGAGTTTACAAGGCCGTACGCCAACAGGTTCATATACAAACACAGCTATTACGATTGGGCTAGGACGTCAGTTGAAGATACCCGATGATTATTTCTCCCTGACAAACTCCCTGTCTTATCAACGATATGACCTGAATAACCTTGACCTGTTCTATATTGGTTATAAGGATGGTATTTCAAATAACATTACATTCAACACAACATTGTCGCGCAATAGCATCGACAATCCACAGTTCCCAAGAAACGGTTCTTCGTTCACGCTGAGCGGTTCGTTTACTCCCCCATATTCAGCATGGCGCACAACAACTGCGGCAGAAGCACCAAGAGATAAATATAAGTTTGTCGAATACCACAAATGGATGTTTGATGCGAGCTGGTTCCAAACTGTGTTCGGCAAACTGGTCCTGAATACACGTGCTCACCTGGGCTTCCTGGGAAGCTATAACAAACGCACCTCTATCGGTCCTTTCGAACGATTTGTATTAGGTGGTTCAGGTCTGGCTGGCCAGGGCCAGTTTGCACTGGCGCAGGACATTATCGGTCTTCGTGGGTATGATGATCGTAGTGTATATACAGCTGATTATGACCGTGCAGTTGATCAGACCTCCCGCAGTCAGGGCGGTGTTGTGTATAACAAATTCGTTGCTGAACTTCGCTACCCCGTATCGCTGAACCCGTCGGCAACCATTTTTGTACTGACCTTCCTGGAAGCCGGAAATAACTGGGCTAGCTACAAACAATATAATCCGTTCGATCTGAAGCGGTCAATGGGCTTCGGTGCTCGTATTTTCATGCCTGCTTTCGGTCTGATTGGTATTGACTACGGCTACGGTTTCGATAAGATACCGGGCGTTAAAGACAAGGCATCGGGGCAGTTCCACTTTACGATTGGGCAGCAAATCAGATAAGATTTTAGAAGAATTGACGTTAAATGGATTTACGAGTCTGGTTACCGGAGCGGTACGGTTTTTGTAACGGTTTGTTCGCCAATTGCTCATAAATCCATTTGACAATCAACACCTTCCCGCAAAAATTACCTGGCTCCTGATGAAAAAAGTCCTGTTTTTTGTATTTTTGTATGCTATTGCGTTGAGTATTCCCGCTCAGGCCCAGAAGTTTGGGTACATTGATTCGGAATACATCTTCAGTAAAATGCCTGAATATCAAAAAGCGCTCAGCGAAATCGATAAGTTTGCTGATAAATGGTCAAAGGATATTCAGGACAAGTACATCGACATTGAAAAGCTGCAAAAGGCGTATCAAGCCGAAGAAATTCTGCTGACTGAAGATATGAAGCGTGATCGCCAGCGTATCATCAGCGACAAAGAGCGCGAGGCTCGTGAGTATAACAATAAAGTCTTTGGTTATCAGGGGCTTCTGTATGAAAAGAAGAAGGAGTTGATGAAGGCTCCAATGGAGTTGATAAACCGGGCTGTTGAAAAAATATGCCTGCAAAAAAAATTAGATTTTATGTTCGACAAAGCCTCTGATTTTGTTATGCTTTATACGAACCCCCGACACGATTACTCCGATTATGTGATGGAAGAACTGGGGCTGGATACTAAACCAATAGCTACCCCAACTAATCCAACCAACAAAACAACCATAGTAAAACCGAAGTAAGCTAAAACAACTAAAAATTCGAAATGAAGAAAAACCTCGTCATGGCGTTTGCTGCTGCTCTACTGATGGGCGGTTTAAACGCACAGGCACAAGCCCCAACGACAACGCCCACTACGACCTCCGCAGCGGGTCCGCTGAAGTTAGGCTATACGAACATCGATTACGTTCTGTCGCAAACTCCCGAAGCAAAAGATATTCAAAACCAACTGACCATTCAGCGTACGCAAACAGAAAACGAACTGAAGCGCATGCAGAAAGAGTTGGAAGACAAATACAGCGCCTATGAAAAAGGCGCTGCGCAAATGTCGGATGTGATTCGGAAAGACCGCGAAACGGAATTACAAAGCCTACAGGCCCGTATCCAGGAGTTCGGTCAGACCTCGCAGCAGTCGTTGCAGAGCAAGTACCAGCAATTGGTGAATCCGGTTGTTCAGAAAATTCAAAAAGCTATTGATGCTGTTGCCAAAGAAAGCGGCTTCCAGTATGTATTTAACCTGGACGCTGGCGCCAACACCATTCCCATTCTGTTGGTAGCTCCCGAAGAGAACAACATCACCGAACTAGTTCTGAAAAAATTAGGAATCGATCCAGCTAAAGCGGCTGCAGCCGCTAAACCTGCTGCGACGGGGGGTAGCACGGCTCCGGCACCCAAGCCTGCTACACCAGCAGCTGGTACCGCTCCTAAGAAAAACTAAATTTTCTTTACCCAGAAAAGCGCTTTATCAACCAGATAAAGCGCTTTTTTTATGGGCTATTATTAACCAATGAGTAAAACTCAGAATGTCTATTAGTAAAATACTACTAACAGACTGCAGTACACGGGCAATAAAATCCTTCAAAAAAGTCAATTATTTCAAGGTAAAACCAAGTTATACATAAGAAAAATCTTAAAACTGACGATTATCAGTCATTAGACGAAATCTTGGTCGTATTTTTGCGTTTTTTAAGACAGACTACCCTCGAACGTCCTTATGACCCGAACTGTCGGTTTAGTATCATGGCTGTTAGCAATTGTATCTTTCGGTAGCAGCTATGCACAAGAGTCGAAACCATTACAACTCGTTTTCCCAACTCAGAACAACTGGAATATTGTTTCGGAAGGAACGCCTGTCCGGTTTGATCTCAGAGCTATTGGCTCTACAACGGATACATTATTATTTGCATTCGGTAGTGATCCGGTAGAAGGTATGCACCTGGATTCGCTGGGCCATTTTTCCTGGACACCCGGCTTCGAACTGGCCGACCGGATTCAAACCACCAAAACCTACCCGGTAACCTTTGAGGTACGAAATAGTCACGGCCAAACGGCTTCGCACACGGTCGATTTCAAAGTTCAGCATGTCAATCGGCCACCAGTCATTGGAGAATTGCGCCCATTCTACGTCAGCTACCGAACGCAGAATACCTATAAAATGGATTCACAGATGGTGCATGACGATGATGGCGACCCGATCGTGTTCATTCCCATTACGGATCAGATGCCCGAAGGCAGTAAGCTCTCGTCGCAGGGTGAACTAACCTGGACTCTATCGTTGAATCAGTTCAATCGGTTAAAGCAAAGCCCGCAGTATATTGAGTTCTGGGTAGAAGACCAGCCCTCAAAAGTCCGCACCAAAGGTCGGCTCAAAGTAGAAGTGACGCAGATGGACCTGCCCCCCGACATTGCCGTTATTCCCAAAGAATCGCACTACAAACTTCGGGAGAATGCCACCGTCAACCTGAAGTTTTATCTATCTGATTTAAATGGAGAAGACGACGTTTCGACCTTTGGCTTTCTGTCCGATAATCAGAATATCCCTAAATCTGCACTGGTCAAAAATACCAATAACCAGTATGAGTTTATCTGGCAACCCGGTTATGAATTCGTTAAAGATCCCTACGATTCACTGAATGTTCAGATCACGTTTTACGTACTGGATAAAGCCCAGAACCGGGAAGAAAAACGCATCACGTTTACCATTCTGAATACAGTAAACGAAGCCGAGAAAGATCGCTATTACTATGCCCAATATAGGCAGGCGCTGGTGCAAGCCTGGGGCCTGGTGGAACAATTGAGTGAAAAGGAAGAACAACTCAAACGCGATTATCGGAAAGCTAAAGGGGGGAAACGCAATCGATCGGTAGCCAATGCATCATTGGGTGCTGTAACAGGTGTATCGCCCGCCATTACGGCTAACGACCCCAATTCACAAAAGATTATTTCAGCCATTGGTGGTACGGCTGTTCTCACGATGGGTACCCTCGAAGCCACCGAAGTAATCGGGAAATCGATGAAAGATCTGCTCGACCGCTACAACTATGTGCTAGGCAAAAAAAGTGAATTACAGAATAAAGGGGACGTCTTTGCACGGGAGTTTGCCCTGAAATCATCCCGTCGTAATAACGAATTCATCAAAAAGCTGGATGACTTCCGCAACTCAATGAGTTTAAGTGGCCTGGTAGCACTTGAGTTAGATGCGAACTGGCAAAGCAAAAAAGACTCCTCTGACAAAGCCATCAAGAGGACTTTCAAAGACTTCACCCCTCTCGAAGAAACCCAGTAATCATTTGTCGTCTCCAGCTCGACTGATGCCTTAGCGAGCTGGAGACGACAAACAGAAAATTGTAAACTATTAAGCAATTTCCACCGTAAAGGCAGCCTCAAACACATCGCCTTCGGCAACCTGCTGAATAGCTTCTTTCTGTTGGATGGGTTTGAGCGCACCTTCGCTATCGGCACAGCCTAACCAGGGTTCGATACAGACGAATGATGCACCCGGCTTAGCCCAAAGTCCTAAATACGGAAAATCGGGAAAACTGACGGTCACCGAATGATTGTGCCGATCACTCCGAATGGCAACCCGGCGAGAAGTCAGATTTTTGAAAACCAACGCATCCTGATCGAATAAATGCCTGGTCAACGGCAATTGATTGCCTTCAGTAGGTATGAGCTTGGTCTCACCTGTAAAGTACCCCGCAGCCGAAAGCATATGCGTTTCCAGCGGTTCTTCCTTCTCAAACTCAATAAAATAATCTTCGTATTCCTCGTTCACATAAAACGGAACATTGAACGCCGGGTGTGCCCCCACCGAAAAGAAAACCGTTTTAGTGTCTTCATTTACAATCCGATACGTCACCGTTAGCCGAGGCCCTTCAATTTCATAAATTATCTGAAATTCAAAGACGTACGGATAATGGACACGGGTACTACTGCTTGATCGTAACTGAAACACCGCATGAGTAGTCGATGATTCGATGGTTTCAAAAACAGACTGCCGGGTAAAGCCATGGCGCTCAATTGGGTACGTTTTACCGTCAACCAGCAACTGGTTGTTCAGGCAACCACCTACCACGGGAAACAGATTGGGCGCATGCCAGTTCCAGACCATCGGATCGGCCTGCCAAAGGTGTTCAATACCACTTGGCTTATGCAAAATGGATGTCAGTTCGGCCCCTTTCGGGCGAATTGAAACGCGAATGGATTCGTTTTCTAGGGTTGTCATGGGGCCAAAAATAACAAAAGCCACCCAATAGTGGGCGGCTTTTGTCAGATTCAACAGCCTTCGGGAACTGAGTCTGTTGAGTTGGTTTAGAACCGGAAGTGCGAGAACGCCTTGTTGGCTTCAGCCATGCGGTGCGTATCGTCCTTCTTTTTAACAGCAGCACCTTCGCCTTTTGCAGCTGCGATGATTTCGGCTGCTAACCGATCTACCATGGTTTTTTCACCCCGCGAACGAGCGTACCGGATAAGCCATTTCATGCCTACCGCGACCTTCCGGTCTGCCCGTACTTCGGTTGGCACCTGAAAGGTAGCTCCACCGACGCGACGGCTTTTTACTTCGACTGATGGCATTACGTTGTTCAATGCCTTTCTCCACGTATCGAGCCCATTTTCATTCGTGCGCTTAGCCACTACATCGAGGGCATCGTAGAAAATTCCGTACGCCAGGCTCTTCTTGCCTTCGTACATCAGATTGTTAACAAATTTGGTTACGAGGACCTCCTTATATTTTGGATCAGGTAACACGTAACGCTTGGGCGGTTTCGCCTTTCTCATGTGTTCTTCAGATTTTTGGTCTTACTCTGCCGTGTTTTTCAACGGGCAGTCAATTTTTTAATATATGGTGTAGGACGTATGATATATGTTCTTACCATTATATCATATATCATACATCATACTTACTTCTTCTTACCTTTTGCTGGAGGAGCGCCTTTGCCACCTTTCGCTGGAGCCTGACCTGGTTTTGGCCGTTTGGCACCGTATTTCGAACGGCTTTGCAGACGACCGTTTACACCAGCCGTATCGAGGGCACCCCGAACGATGTGGTAACGAACACCTGGCAGGTCTTTTACCCGGCCACCCCGGATCAGCACGATTGAGTGCTCCTGCAGGTTGTGGCCTTCACCTGGGATGTAAGCGTTCACTTCCCGGCCGTTTGTTAAACGAACCCGGGCAACTTTACGAAGAGCCGAGTTTGGCTTCTTCGGCGTCGTCGTGTACACACGTGTGCACACACCCCGACGTTGCGGGCAGGCATCTAAAGCTGGCGATTTCGACTTGTCGATCAGCTTTTCACGCCCTTTACGCACTAATTGTTGTATAGTAGGCATTATTGATTTTGGTTACGAAAAACAGTCTTCCCGAATTTTGAGGTGCAAAGATACGGAAAAACTATTGATTGACAAATGTTTTCGACTTACAGTTCACAATGTATAATAAGACTGACGAGCCATCAATTCTGCTCGATCCAGTGTACATTGAAAGCGGAAAACCGTTATGCCTGGCCTACAGGGCCACCAAAACCACCGGAAGGAAACCGAAACGAGTCGGTAGGCTGATTGATGCCGCCATAGGCCTCTTCGTACCGACTAATGTTTTCACGCAACGCATCCAATAATCGTTTGGCGTGCTCGGGGGTCAGGATGATGCGGGCTTTGACTTTTGCTTTGGGTACACCCGGCATCAGGCGAATAAAATCAAGAATAAACTCACTGTTCGAATGCGCAATCATTGCCAGATTGGCATAGACGCCTTCGGCAATTTCTTCACTCAATTCAACGTCTATTGCACCTTCTGAATTTGGGTTTTGCTGCTGTGTAGCCATGCTATTTATCGGTGGCAAATACGAATCACTAACTTAATTAGCAACCATAATTGCTGTCTGTTTTGCTGTTTATATAAATGTTGAACGCTTTCATCAGAAGGCTCTACTCTCTACAATTGGCAGGTTCCTGATATAGTTTTGTGGCAAATGTACAGCATCTACCAGTTTTTTAGGGGCAATAATAAGTAAAACGAATTAGACTAACTGAATAATAATAACCGAACGTAGTGTGGATTCGACAGTGAAAAAGAACAACATCTGAGTGATATACGTCGCTTTCAGGACGTCCGTCGCGCACAAAAAAGGGGAACCTTCCGATTCCCCTTTTCATGGTTAAGCCATTTCCAATATACAGTCGTCCTGTTCAACAACCGCGCCTTCTTTAAGTTTGATCGTTGCAATTGTTCCTTCTTTCGAAGCTGCTACAATACTTTCCATCTTCATGGCTTCAATGACAAACAGAGGTTGGTTTTTCTTCACCACATCACCCGGTTTAACCAGAATCCTTGTCAGGCGACCCTGTAACGGAGCCCCTACATCACCTGCGTTAGCGACTTTAGCGTGTTGCTGTTTTTCGACTTTCGAGGCTTTATCCCGTACCTTCACCTGACGGCTCTGTCCGTTCAGTTCGAAGGTGATCGTCCGCATACCAAATTCATCGGGTTCCGATTTGAAAAGTAGTCGAACCAGAATGTTTTTACCTTCTTCAATATTGATCAGGATCTCTTCATTCTCCTTCAGGCCATAGAAGAAAGCGGGCGTTGGAATGATGCTAACGTTGCCGTATTGCTCGTTGGCCTTGTAGTATTCATCATAAACCTTCGGATACATCTGGTACGACAGATAATCTACGAAGCCATCATTGAGCGGGTACTTCGCCTGAAAGGCTTTGAAATCAGCATCGAAGTCGATGGGTTTCAGGTGGCTGTTCGGGCGGTCGGTGATGGGCGTTTCACCTTTGAGCACTACCCGTTGAATATCTTCCGGGAAACCACCTACCGGTTGCCCCAGAATCCCTTTCATTAATTCTTTTACCGACTCGGGGAACGACAGCGATTCTCCCCGATCAATCACATCCTTAGCTGTCAGGTTATTAGCCGTCATAAAAATGGCCATGTCACCCACTACTTTCGACGATGGGGTCACTTTCACAATATCGCCGAAGAGCTGGTTGGCTACCGAATAGTTTTTCTTCAGCGTTTCGAACTTATCGCCCAGACCAGTCGCAATGGCCTGCGGTTTCAGGTTCGAATACTGGCCACCCGGAATTTCGTTCTCGTACACTTCGGCGCTGCTCGCTTTCATGCCCGACTCGAATGGGTAGTAGTACTCCCGAACATCTTCCCAATAGTTGGAGTAATCGTTCAGCGACGACAGGTCCATGGGGCATTCACGCTCGTGGCCCTGCATCATAGCCACCACCGAGTTGAAGTTGGGCTGCGACGTTAATCCCGATAAAGCACCCAATGCACAGTCAACAATATCGACTCCCGAATCGATGGCTTTCAAATATGTAGCCGCCTGAATACCCGCTGTATCGTGCGTATGCAGATGAATCGGGATGCTTACAGCTTTTTTCAGTTCACGAACCAACACTTCAGCCGATAAGGGTTTTAGCAAACCAGCCATGTCTTTGATAGCCAGCAAATGTGCTCCCTCATCTTCAAGCTGACGAGCCATGTCGAGGTAATACTGAAGCGTGTATTTGTGTTGATTCGGAGACAGCACATCACCAGTGTAGCAAATGGCCGCTTCACACAACGCATCGGTCCGTTCACGAACGGCGCGGATACTCACTTTCATGGCTTCGACCCAGTTCAACGAATCGAAAATGCGGAATACATCGATGCCGGTTTCCCACGACTTCTCGACAAACTTTTCGATCAGATTATCCGGGTAGGCCGAGTAACCAACGGCGTTGGAGCCACGGAACAGCATTTGCAGGAGCATGTTCGGCATGGCTTCGCGCAGGGCCGCCAGCCGTTTCCAGGGGCTTTCGTACAGAAAACGCATCGCCACATCGAAGGTAGCGCCCCCCCATACTTCCATGGAAAACAGTTCGGGATGTTTTTTGGCAAATCCTTCGGCTGCCTTCAGTAAGTCCTGCGTCCGCACCCGGGTTGCCAGTAGTGACTGGTGACCATCGCGGAAGGTGGTATCGGTATATAAGACACATTTCTGATCCCGTACCCATTCACTAAACTTCTCACGGCCCAACTCTTTCAGCCGATCACGGTTCCCTTTCGGGTATGGGCTATACGTATCGAACGTTGGGACTATCGGCGTTCGGAAAATCTTGCTGTCATCTTTCTTTTTAACTTCCGGATTGCCGTTCACAATTACTTCGGCCAGGTAGTTCAATACACGCGACGAACGGTCCTGTGGCTTACGGAAGTTGAACAGTTCAGGGTGCGTCTCGATAAACGATACCCGTGCTTCGCCCCGCTGGAAAATCGGGTTACGGATTACGTTTTCAAGAAAGCCGATATTCGTTTTAACGCCCCGAATTCGGAACTCGACCAATGCCCGCATCAGACGCTGACAGGCCCCTTTGAGCGTCCGTCCCCGCGCCGAGACTTTTACGATCATCGAGTCGAAGTAGGGCGAGATTTTCATGCCCGCGTAGCTGCTTCCCTCATCGAGCCGGATACCGAAACCAGCCGCATTCCGATAGGCCGTAATCGTGCCAAAGTCAGGCTTAAAACCGTTGGCGGGGTCTTCAGTCGTAATTCGGCACTGAATAGCGTATCCGTTCAGCGGAATTTCATCCTGATGATTGATGTAGATGCCATTGTCGGAAAGCCGATAGCCCATCGCAATCAGAATCTGTGTTCTGACGATGTCGATACCAGTTACCTCTTCCGTAATCGTATGCTCGACCTGAATACGGGGGTTAACCTCAATGAAGTAAATATTCTCATTTTTGTCGACCAGAAATTCAACCGTACCGGCATTGGAGTACTCAACGGCCCGGCCTAATTGCAGGGCATATTCATAGAGCTTATTTTTCGTTTCCTGCCTTAGCCCAAACGACGGAGCCACCTCGACCACTTTCTGAAACCGCCGTTGTACCGAACAATCGCGTTCATAGAGGTGAACAATGTTTCCGTGCTGATCGCCCAGCAACTGTACCTCGATATGCTTGGGGTCTTCAATGAACTTTTCGAGGAAGATCGTGTCGTCACCAAAGGCATTACGAGCTTCGTTTTTCGCTTCGGTAAAGGCTTTAGGAAAATCCTCAGCGTTTCGAACGACGCGCATACCGCGCCCACCGCCACCGGCAGCCGCTTTCACCATTACCGGAAAGCCAATGCGTTCGGCTTCGGTAAGCGCAAACTCCGGCGACATGTTTTCTTCCCGCGAATCAGGGATTAGCGGAACACCAGCTGTCGTTGCCAGATTTTTCGCCCGAACCTTATCGCCAAGGGCATCCATAGCCTCTGGCGAAGGCCCAACGAATATAATTCCTTCCTCCCGACAGCGTCGGGCCAGCTTTACATTTTCCGACAGGAATCCATATCCGGGGTGAATGGCATCGACTTTGTGCCGTTTGGCCAGCAGAATAATTCCTTCAACATCCAGATACGGTTTAAGCGGATCTTCATCGCGGCCGATCTGATAAGCCTCATCGGCTTTATAGCGGTGTAGCGAATAACGGTCTTCATACGTGTAAACGGCAACCGTTGTAATGCCGAGTTCGGTAGCAGCCCGCATGATGCGGATAGCAATTTCGCCCCGGTTGGCGACAAGCAGACGTTTAATCGGTCGGATGTATTCTTTCATGGAATCTTAATGAAAGCGGCTTTTGGCTATAAGCCTGTCAAAAAACATGGCAAGATGGTTGAAAATTTCGAAAAAGCCCTCCTGTCCCGTACAATCTTTGGAGAAGCCATAACTTTCTAAGAATATTACAGAACCCATGAATACCATCATTTTTGATGCAGATGGTCAATAGAACAAAACAGGCTCCTGGGTCAACATGGGCTTTTTGTTCTATTGAGATAGGAATCAGCCGATTACTAGCTGGATCACAAAAAATTCAGATACAACTCAATACCGAAATAACGCGGACGGCTCCAGGCTATCTGGTTACCCCAGTCGTACTCCCAACCGTGCTGAATAAACGTTTTGTTAGTCAGGTTCTTGCCCCAAAGCGCAATGCTCCATTTTCCATTACGGGGTGCCAGCGATAATCGCCCGTTGACAATCGTAGCCGCCTGACGGGCGATAATAGTAGCATTCGAAATGTCATTGAACGCTTTGCCTGTGTAGTTAATGTTCATTCCCAGAAATACCCGCAGCTGATCGGTGATGGGCAGGGTATATTCTGGGGCAACGGAGACGGTAAAGTCTGGCGCTTTCAGCAGGTGATTACCGGCGTAGTTCACCGCATTACCGTTTTCATCTGTTCCGAACGGGAAATCGATGTACCGGAAATGCAGATACCCAGTCGATATATCGAACCGGAAGTTTTTCAGCATCCCCGAAAACTCTGTTTCCACACCCCAACCCTGCGTTTTCGGCGCGTTGGCTACCCGAACACGCGTACCCTGATCGAGCAATTCCTGCTTGTTGATGTAATCGGTATAAAACAAAGCCGCGTTAAAACGAGTACGGTCGCTGAACTTCGATTTAAAGCCTAGCTCGTAGTTATTGACAAATTCGGGTTTGAAGACAAGCCCCGTTCCGCCTGGATCCGTCGTGACCGATGTATTAAAACCAGCCCCTTTAAACCCCCGAACAAACTTGGCGTACCCCATCATAAAGGGTGTAAACCGATAATCAAGCCCCAAATCATACGAGAGTACGTTATTATCGGCGTTTCGCTCGACGGGAGTAGAAGAACTGCCAACATTGACAGCATATAAACCAATTAAATCAAAGGGCTGGCCATTTTCATACTGATTATGAACCTGTTGCCAGTATGATAACCGACGTCGTTCTGATGTATACCGCAGACCAATGTTCAGTCGCAGTGATTTGGATAGTTCGTAGCTTCCCGAAGCAAAAGCGGCCAGGCTACGCGAATGAATTGTACTGTTGGTTGTATAGCCTTCGTTTGTAAACAAATCACCATTCGGAACGGGTGTACCTAGAATAGCCTCCGCAACGGGCACAAAGTCTTTCTGAAGCGAAAACGTATCAAGGGCACTGATCTGTTCATTCAGAAAATACAGGCCGCCGATATAAGAAAATCGCTCATCGCGGGGCGAATGAATCCGCACTTCCTGACTAACGTTTTGTAGTTTTTGGGTGCGCCCCCAAAGCGATACATTGGCCGCCGATACATCGTTGTCACCAAAGTACGTATCCGCCGATTTATTGAATGCAGTGATAGAGGTGATTGTATTGCGGCCAACCTTAAACTCTCCTTTTGCCACAGTTCCGTATTGCTGACGCTCAAAGGTATTCGGAACACTTTGTTGAGTTGTCATGCCTTCATCCGCCGAAATACCAACGGGATTATAGTCGGGTTTGCTGGCATAGACGAACGTATTTTCGGCGTCGCCATCTTTTCCATAATACCCTCTCAGCGTGATGGTTGTATTTGGGTTAGGTGTATAGAGTAATGAACCCCGTAATCCGTAAAAGTTGGTTTTGTTAACATTCTGAATAGCCGGCACTTGATCCAAAATATACCCATCGCGACGGGTGTAGGCCCCGGTCAGTCGAAGAGCCAGTTTATTTTTGATAAGTTCCCGATTAATTTTTGCCCGCGCCTGAAAGAAATTGTAATTACCGTAGGTCAACTCTACCTGCCCATTGTTGGCAAATTCGGGCTTCTCCGATACAATATGAATCACTCCGCCGACGGTATTTTTCCCGAACAGCGTTCCTTGTGGCCCGCGTAGTACCTCGACCCGCTCAATATCCATCAGGGTGGAGTTGAAGGCAAAGCTCCGCGAGAAATAGGCATCATCAATGTACAACGCTACCGTCGATTCAAAGCCTACGTTATCAAAAACAGTCGATAGCCCCCGAATCGAAAATGACACCTGCGAACTAAGCCAGGAATCGGTAATCAGATTGGGAACATTGTTGAGTGTTTCCAGCGTGTTGTACATACTCCGCCGTTCGATGTCGCGCTGCGAAACCACCGAAGCGGCAACGGGCACTTTCTGCAAATATTCCTCTACTCGATTGGCGCTTACAACAGCGTCGCGCAGTTGCATATCGTTACTCACCAATCGAAAATTGACGGTAGCCTGACGACCTTCGTTCGGAATCACGACCTGTGTAAAATCCTGGAAGCCAATAAACCGCCCAACCAGCTCAACCGGGCGGCTAATGTTAATCTGGAAATAGCCAAATTCATTGGTAATGGTGCCTCGGGTAGTTCCCTTGACAAAGATGGAAGCTCCAACCAGGGGCTCTCCGTTCGAAGCTCGTACCACCCGGCCCGATACAACTGTTGACGTTTGTGCATAAACGCAGTAGGTAGCCAGAAAGCACCAGCTCATTATTATAAAACAGACAATGGCCCTACAACGGCCAGTTTGGCGTAGTAAATAATTTCTCATGAGTTAGGAAAAAGAAGGGACAAGGATGTAGATGATGTAGGATACATCATATATTGCATACCCTACATCATATATTATTTTTCAGACGTGCCGCTTAGTTTGCCTTCGAGCATACGGAGTGTCTTTTCACGGTACAGGTTGATTTTTTCCCGGTCGTGTTGCTCATCGAAAGGCTTGTTGCTGTAGCGTGTCTTTTGCAGCAGTTTAGTTTCGCCAAAAACCAACGCTTTCTGCGGGTCGTAGAGATGGGGCTTAATACGGATTTTGAGTTCCAGAATGGTATCCAGCGTTTTATCGAACACCCACCAGGCTTCGGCCTGATCGCCGAAATTGCGGGTTATCTGAATTTCGTCATCAATCAGATCATCGTCGTACTGAAAGCCTGATTCAGGGGCCGACAGATTGCGGATGAACTGTTTACGGACATCATCCGCCGAAAAATTGTAAATCCGAATAATGCGATTGTCAGTCAGGACTTTCCGATCGTACTCTAGCTGAGTGATCCGGTTACGAGCAGTCGCTAGTTCGGTTGTTCGCTGGGAGAGATCGTTCTGTAACTGATTATTTTGCGCGGTCAGTTGGCTCATTTTCGCCCGTAAACCGTCAATCGTTGCCTGTTGTTGAGCAATACTGTCGTTGCGCCGTTGAATTGTCTGCTGCAGACTCAAGATTTGTGTCTGCAATCGTTGATTGTCGAGAGTTGATTGTTGCAGCCGTGTTTTCAGGAGGGTATTTTGCTGGGTAAGCCCCGCTATTTTTTTCTCAAGGAGTTTATCTGGAGGTAGCTTCGTCGTTACGGCAGGGCTCTGAGCATTTACAAACAGGCTAATTAGGATAAAGCAAAAAGAGGAAAGTAAACGTTTATAAATCATAGAATTACACATTTATGGGTGGGTAAAGATATCAAATCTTATTAGCTAATATTCACTTTAACATATAAAAAATAAGCAATCAGTCCGAGGGTATTGTTTATATAAGAGGTGTCATTCTAAAGCACTGAAAACTTTTCATCGACTCGTAAGTATAGCTCCACATAAAACCGTTGTTGACGCGATTCATCCTGTAGCTAGTAGCTTTCGTTGAACTGATAACCCGGTACGATTAATTTTCTCGCACGTTTGGGCACCGTGGCATAATCCGTAACTTGCCAAGCTCGTTCCGTAATCATTTTTGCCGTTTCGGATAGAGTCAGCAGCGGAAACAGAACGACAAAACTGAACCCACCACTTCGTATTATGCTTGAGCGGTTACTGAATTACATTATTCATTTTAAGCCCCATCAGCGGTTCCTGGCTGGATTATCGGCTGCTGTGCTGGCTAGTTTTATCGTACCCGATACATTTAATTTTCCTGCCCGCTGTACGGTTGCCTGGGTAGCCTACGCTCTGACACACCTGCTGATCATGTGGATAATCATCCTAAACGTACACCCGCGTGAACTGCCTAAAATCTCGCGCAGCGAAGACTCTAACCGGACCTTTTTTCTAATCCTGGTAATTGTAGCGGCCATAGCCAGTTTAGTTGCCATCGTAGCCCTTCTAAACTCGGCCGATGAAAATCTGCCAGCCAGCCTTAAACCGTATTATATGTCGCTGGTTCTGGTAGCAGTTGCCAGTTCGTGGTGCCTGGTGCATACCGTGTTTGTATTTCGATATGCCCATCTGTATTACGGCAATGGCCTGGAGAAAGGCAAACGACCGAAAGGCCTGGAGTTTCCCAATGAATCAGAACCTGATTACCTGGATTTTGCGTACTTCTCGTTTGTGATTGGTATGACCAGTCAGGTGTCCGACGTGGCGATCAGTTCTAAAATCATGCGTCGCACGGCCCTGGCGCATGGTGTACTGTCGTTTGGCTTCAACGCCATTATCATTGCCCTGACTATCAGCGGTATTTCTAAATAACCGTTGGGCTTTTAGTTGATCGGATAGATAACTAACTGCGCCATTTTCCCCAGTAGAACCCTAGCAGAACGAGTGTCAGGGTGACGGCCAGTTGAAGGCCCATCAAGGAGTTGATCATGATCACCATAAAGGGATCTTCCTGTGTGGTAGACTGACCTGTATTGAGCATGCCTGTCCACAATTTCGTTATTGCGATAGACATTCTGGAAAACAGGATCAGCAGCAGCATCCCAAGAATAAGGATAATCAGATTTGGAAGCGTCCTGTTAAATCGTGTCCGGCCTTCTTTTATCAGGAAAAGCAGAAAAGAGACAATCAGAAAAAGCGGGAAGACGACCCAGACTGATGAAAGAACAAAGTAGGTATCATACAATTGGATATCGACACTGCCCCCTATCAAATTCCAGCCGAAAATGGCCAGGCAAATCAGAAAGCTGATGGCGAATGAGAGCGTCAACCAGAGTAGCTCAATCAATATAAGCCTGAACATAGTTTGCACTTGAACGATCCCTAACATACGACAGATACCGTCTGCCAGAGTTCTTTAGTCCCCGTTCGACCGACGGTTGGCCGACTGTCGTTTTGCTTTTTCGGCCTGTTCCTTTTCATAGGCCTCCCGTTGCCGCTTATCGGAAATCAGGTTGCGGTAGAGACCATTGAGTACGTAGATGTCATCGACCTCGTCGATGAGTCGATGGAGTTGTTCGCGAACCTGGTTGATATTCATATAATCTGCTGAGTAAGACAAGTAACATTAGCAACAAAAACGGCCTGCAAAAATAGTATGTAAAGACGGTTTTTCCAGTTAAACGTCCACCCTTCCCAGCCAGCTATTGGGATAACTATGTAGCGATTGGCCAGCCTGTCTGGTTGTTACCGGAAATCTAAATTTCAACCGCACACGTATATAGTTCAAACCAAGTGATGGAATAGCGGTTATACCTGCTGAGATCGTATCAATTTCAACAATATGAAAAAACAACAGCTTAAACCAGGCTTGTCGATGTTGCCTGGCCAGTTAGAACCGGTATGGGTAGGGCGCCGTTTATTTTTACGCTATGCTGGTGCCTTAACGGCTGGCGGAATGCTTTTGGCAGCCTGTGGAGATGAAGAAAACCCAACTACAGTTACAGCGCCTGTCGATCTGGGTTCGGGCGATACAGGAATTTTAAATTATGCCTACGCACTTGAGCAGTTGGAAGCCGCTTTTTATACGCAGGTCGTTGCTTCACCTTTTAGTGGCATGACTGATGCTGAAAAAACCTTACTGACCGACATCCGCGATCACGAGATTGTACACCGCGAATTTTTCAAAGCAGCGTTGGGGGCTAATGCGATAGGGGCTTTAACACCCAACTTCACATCGGTCAATTTCTCGGATCGAGCCAGTGTTCTGGGAACCGCCAAAGCGTTTGAAGATTTAGGCGTATCGGCCTACAACGGAGCCGGAACCCTGATTACGAACCCTGATTATATAACGATTGCTGGAAAGATTGTATCGGTCGAAGCCCGCCATGCTGCGGCTATCCGGGACTTGCTCAATCCAAAATCAGCCGATTTTGCGGGCGATGATGTCGTAGATCCTACTATGGGGCTGGATGCAGCCAATGCACCAACGGTTGTTCTGCCTATAGCGCAGAAGTACGTTAAAACGCAAATCACCGCTAACAATCTTCCCAAGTAAATCGGACTCAATACTATGAACTTCTTAAAATTAATCGCTGACATCGAACAGGCTGATCCCGAATTCGGCGACCGCTATAGCTTCCATTCGCGCAGAAACTTACTCAAATTCAGTTCAAAGCTGATTGCTGCGGGTATTCCAGCTATCGTAGCAGGTACCCTTAATAAAGCACTAGCTCAATCGACGACACCCTCACAGACCGCTATCGACATAGCCAATTACGCGCTGACACTGGAATATCTGGAAGACGAGTTTTACCGGATGGGCCTGGCAGCACAGGGGCTGGTTCCAACAGAAGATCAACGGGTAATCTCCCAGATAAGCAAACATGAGACAGCTCACGTTAATCTGCTGAAAGCGGCTTTGGGTACATTGGCTATAGCCAAACCCACATTCAAATACCCAACCGGGACGTTTACGAGCTATCCAACCTTTCTGGCAACCGCCCGGGCGCTGGAAGATACGGGCGTACAGGCCTATAAAGGTCAGGCAGCCGCCCTGGTCAACGACAAGGCCATTCTGAAAGTAGCCTTACAGATTCACTCGGTCGAAGCCCGCCATGCCGCCGAAATCCGGCGAATTCTGGGGCTTAAAAGCTGGGTATCCGACACAACCCAAACGACATTTACACAAGGCGGTGTTAATCTGAAAACGCTTCCGAACGTATCCGGCATTTCGGACGATAACCTTCGGGGAGCGTTTGACGAACCGCTAACGAAAGCACAGGTACTGGCTATTGCAGCGCCATTTCTTGGCTAAACGACATAGGGAGGCCGGGAAACCGGCAATGGGTGACGGAAGGCATCGGGGAGTTTCTCCGGTGCCTTTTTGATTGAATCCGTCAAAACCGGGCACGTCAGCTGTGCGGTAAAGCCTCAGACGGGTTTTACATCCTCCTGAATCCAACGTTTCTGGCAAAAAACGAATCCCTAGTGTACGGGAAAAGGCATCGTCCCGTGCAATAGCGTATGAGAACTCTTCCTGCCTGGCTGGCCGTGCTTATCACCCTGGGGTGCCACCCAAAAGAACCCGTTTTATCCATCAATCCTGCTCAGTTGATTGGCAATTGGACTAGTCGGTCAATTTCTGGCAGTGAAAAACCGTACACACGATGGACTTTTGAATCAGATTACGTGTACTTTGTCGATGATACATTGAAAAAGTGTCAGTCCGTTTCCAATTTATCTTATTATAGATACCGGCTAGAAGAAGACAATTTAGTGATGCGGTATGAAGGCATAACGAACGGCTTAGTCCCTATACCTGACATTCGTCGCCGAATTATAGCCATCACAGCCAATGAATTCGTGTTGGATTCCCCTTATCAGGTACTCGAGAAATGCCCTTGATGCATACTAGTTCGCCTGGCTGATTTGGTGCAATTAATTACCACACTTTAAAATTTCTCACATTTACTCCCTTCTAAACCAATACGATATGCTCCATTACATCATCTGGAATGTTGATCCCGAAATCTTCCGCATTGGCTCCTGGCCGGTGCGATGGTACGGTTTGTTATTCGCCACTGGGTTTCTGTTGGGTATGCAGCTTATGACCCACATCTTCAGAACTGAACAAAAGCCCTTAGCCGACACGGATTCACTTCTGATGACAATGGTACTGGGCACCGTGCTGGGCGCTCGGATCGGTCATTTTCTATTTTACGAGCCAGCTATGTTTATTAATGACCCACTAGGCATTATTACCCCTCCTTATGGTGGCTTAGCTAGTCATGGAGCCATTATCGGTATCCTCCTGGGCTTATGGATCTACTCCCGTCGAGCAGCCAGTCAGGCAACCGGGCAAAGTTTTCTCTGGGTCATCGACCGTATTAGCATTGTAGCCGCGCTGGGTGGGGCCTTTATTCGGTTCGGCAATCTCATGAATTCCGAAATTTTCGGTAAGCCAACTACGGTCCCCTGGGCTTTTGTTTTTGTAAGAGATCATGAGTTTAGTCAGGTACCTCGTCATCCCACTCAACTCTACGAATCGTTATCCTGTCTGATTTTAGCCATTGGGCTTTACTGGTTTTGGCGAACATATCGCAACCAGGCCGTACCGGGCACTATGGCAGGTATCTTTTTGATTTGGGTATTTAGCCTGCGCTTCGTCTGGGAATTTTTCAAAGAAAATCAGGTCGCTTTTGAAGACAGCATGAGCTTTAATATGGGGCAACTCTTAAGTATACCCGCCATTTTACTCGGCTTGATTCTTCTTTTACGAAACTTTATCCGACCTGCTTCCCTCATTCCGGTTGCCCTGGTTATTCAATCGTCAAGTCTTTGTTACCAATGCGATTATCAGTCGGCCTTGCCAGCCTCCAGCAAACCCAACTCGGAACGCTGTAAAAACACCCTTTCTGACAAGGCCCTTCCCGGAAGCCGACCTGTTCAGGAGTACATAGCGAGAGCCCCAAAGCAGCTTTCTACAGTAAGTTCATTTACATAACCTTAGTTACTGCTATCCTTACCACTTCTTCATTCCTTTTACCGAAATTCGCTGGTCTAAGCGATAGTACATGAAATTTGTCCGTATTTTTTTAAAAGTCCTGCTCGGTCTGGTTGTTGTCATCCTGCTGTTTCTGGCCGTTAGTCTGGCCCCCGTCGATGAAACGCCTTACCGGCAAATGCCTTACTATACCCAAACCAAACAACGGCTGGAAGCCCTTCCCACTCCTCCTCCAGCCAAAGGACTACTGCGCGCTGGCTGGGCGAAAGCAAGCATCACCCCCCCCTACTCCACACCCACAGGTGGCTACGGTGCTCGCAGGGGGAAACACTGGCACATTATCAGCGACTCCATTTTTGCACGAGCCATTGTACTCGACAATGGCACTACCAAAGTAGCGCTCGTTGGGCTGGATTTGCTCATCACCCCACCAACGGTTACCGAAGCGCTAAAAAAACGATTACCCGAAGTGGGGCTTCGCTGGGAGAACGTGTACACAGGGGCGATTCACTCGCACAATAGCATGGGCGGCTGGGCACCAGGTCTGGTCGGTCAGTTGATTGCCGGTGGCTATGACGAGAAAATCGTAACCCGCATTACGGAGGGTGTGCTACACGCCATTCGCGCTGCTCAAGCGAGCATGGCACCTGTACAAATCGGCTACGGCGAAGCTGACGCTACAGACCATATCTATAACCGCATCGGCTGGTCGGGACCAACCAAACCGCTTGATGGAAAAATTCACCTGCTAAGGCTAAAGAAAAATTCAGGCGAATCGGCGCTTCTTTGTTCCTTTTCGGGCCATGCTACCTTGTTTGAAGACAGTATGTGGAACTACCTCAGCCGCGACTATCCGGGTTCCCTCGTGGATCGGTTAGAGAAGAAATCGGCTGATTTTGCGGTCTTTCTGGCGGGCGCCGTTGGCAGCACAGGCCCTGAAGCCAAAGGCAAGACCGATTTTCAGGAAATACGAAACTATGCCGGTGATTTGGCCGCGCGGATCGAACGAACCTTGCCAACGATCCAGCTTAAACCAGACAGCACTCTGGCCATGCTGACTTTACCTTTGAGCCTGCGAGAGCCACACCCGCGCGTAATTGGCAACTGGCGTGTACGTCCCTGGTTATTCTACGCGATCTACGGCGACTACCCGTCCGACCTGAAAGCGTTGCGCATTGGCCACACCGTTCTGCTCGGCACGCCCTGCGATTACTCTGGCGAATTCGTTGCCGACTTTAAACCACTAGCTCAGCACAAAGGCGTTAACCTGATGATTACCAGCTTCGACGGGGGGTATATTGGCTATGTCACACCCGATGCGTACTACAACCGCCCCACCTACGAAACCCGTGACATGAATTGGTTCGGTCCGTACAATGGCGCCTATTTCGAGGAAATGATGATGGGATTACTAAAAAAAATCTAATTGCATAACCATCATAACAACGATACCAAAACCAAATTATGCCAATTCGCTTACTAGTAATCACTGCGTTCGTCATCAGCATAGCTGCGTTCGTCCACCATACCGACGAATCAGCGGTTATTCGGATCAACCTGATGGGGTATCGACCGAACAGCCCTAAAATAGCCGTTTGGGGGAACCTCAGTAAGCAAACAATCAGCACGTTTCAGCTTTTCAATGAACAAACACAGCAGCCTGTTAAAGAATGGCCGTCGGGCAAAGCGTTTGGTGCATACGGGCCTTTCCAACAAACGTATCGGCTCGATTTTTCGGATTTTCAGAAACCCGGTCGGTATTATCTTCAGGCCGACGACGGCACGCGCTCACCCAGCTTTCGGATCGATGAGGATGTGTATAAAGGGGCGGCTGATTTCTGCCTGCGCTACATGCGCCAGCAACGCAGTGGTTTCAATCCGTTTCTGAAAGACTCCTGTCACACTCATGACGGCTATACCCTATACGGCCCCATGCCCGACAGTACCCACATTGATGTAGTGGGTGGCTGGCACGATGCATCCGATTACCTGCAATACGTAACTACCTCAGCCAACGCCACGTATCACCTGCTGGCGGCTGTCCGGGATTTTCCGAATGCCTTTACGGATGCCTATCAGGCCAATGGACTGACGGGTTCCAACGGGCTCCCCGATGCACTGGACGAAGCTCATTGGGGGCTGGACTGGTTACTGAAAATGCATCCAACCGAGAACTGGCTCTTTAATCAACTTGGCGACGACCGCGACCACGCGGGCATGCGGATTCCGAAAGAAGATAATTTTTACGGTAAAGGGCTGGAACGACCAGTCTATTTTGCGACGGGCCAACCGCAGGGTATGTTTAAATACAAAAACCGGGCTACGGGTGTTGCCTCTACAGCGGGTAAAGTGAGCAGTGCATTATCTCTTGGCTATCAACTTCTTCGCAACCGCCAGCCCGACTATGCCCAAAAGCTCCGGCAACGGTCGCAGTCGGCTTATCAGCTCGGCTTACAAAAGCCCGGTAACTGCCAGACAGCCCCTGGCCGCGCTCCTTATTTTTACGAAGAAGATAATTACGTAGATGATATGGAACTGGCAGCCGTTGAGCAGCTTAACCTTCTCAAAGCGGCAGACCAGCAAGCAAAACAACTTCAGAAAACAGCTTTGGATTTTGCCCGGCACGAACCTGTTACACCCTGGATTCTGAACGACACAGCCCGGCATTATCAATGGTATCCGTTTGTGAATGTAGGGCATGCCGAACTGGCGAAAAAGCTTCCTGCCAATCAGCGCAAAACGGTCACTGACTTTTATAAAAAAGGAATCGAAACCGTCTGGAATCGAGCCCGGCAGAATGCATTTTACCGGGGTGTACAGTTTACCTGGTGCAGCAACAATTACACGGCCTCGTTTGCTACCCAATGTTTCTGGTATCGACAACTCACCGGCGATAACCAGTTTGCGGCCCTTGAACAGGCCAATTTCGACTGGTTATTCGGCTGCAACCCCTGGGGCACCAGCTTTGTGTATGGCCTGCCTGCTAACGCCGATACGCCAAGTGATCCTCATTCGGCATTTACCCACCTCAAACAGTATCCGATTGATGGCGGATTGGTCGACGGTCCGGTGAAGGGAAGTATCTACAAAAATCTGATCGGCATTACGCTCTATCAGCCCGATGAGTACGCGGCTTTTCAAAGCGATGTAGCGGTTTATCATGACGATTATGGCGACTACAGTACCAACGAACCAACCATGGACGGTACAGCCTCGCTTATTTACCTACTGGCCGCCAAACAGGCCGAGCGACTAACCCCGCCTGTCAAAGGGACGAAGCCGAAACAAGAGACTCGACCTGCTCTCAAACGCCTTCAGCCAACGAAATCTGACCCAAAATCGACTTATTTTAAAGGGGCCCGAATTCGGGGCGATACAACCGCCCGACGGCTGGCGCTGGTTTTTACTGGCGATGAATTTGCCGATGGGAGTTCCCTAATTGCCCGAACGTTGCAAGCCCATGACGTTCGGGCTTCGTTTTTTTTGACCGGGCGCTTTCTGCGCAATCCGGCTTTTAGGCCAGCCATCGACCAGCTGGCTCGCGAAGGACATTACCTAGGCCCGCATTCCGATCAGCATCTGCTCTACTGCGACTGGCGCAAACGGGATAGTTTATTGGTCAGCCATGAACAGTTTATTGCTGACCTTCGGGCCAATTACGCTGCACTAGCTCGTTTTCGACAGACACCCGTTACAAAACGAATTTTCCTACCGCCTTACGAATGGTATAACGATAGCATTGCTGCCTGGACAACGGCCGAAGGTATCCACTTCATTAACTATACGCCCGGTACGCTCAGCCACGCTGACTACACAACGCCCGACGATCGAAACTACCGCAGTAGCGATACGATTTTACAGTCCATCCGTACTTACGAAACCAGCCACATAAGCGGCCTGAATGGCTTTATCCTGTTGATGCACATCGGCACTGCTCCTAGCCGAACCGATAAACTATATACGCACCTGGATACGCTGCTGACCGAATTTCAACAGAAAGGCTACCAGTTTGTTCGTATCGATGCATTGTGACTCAGACCGAAACTTTACGCATGAAAGTGAGTTGATATAGCAGCCGTCAACTGCCTGACGATGCTTTACTCAACAACTGACTTTTCTTATGCGTACGGTCCTGATTTGTTCCACGTTATGTCTGGCGGGCTCCCTTTGCTTTGCCCAGGCCGATTCCTCGAAAGTTATTCAGCAGCCTGCAGATCGGCAGGTGGCGATTCCGGGTGTCGATACACCTGTATCGGGTCCGGGCCTTACAGCACAGGTGCCTCTGAATACACCTCCCCCTCAAAATGGACGTAAAAAACGGAGAACCCAGCCCCCTAGCGACCCAAGGGCGTTTGGGGTAGGCATACCTATTGAAAAGGACAAGAGCCGGAAAGATACCCTCAGGAATTAGTAGTAACGCGGTGAAAACCCGCCATTGTATCCCAATGGCGCGGGTTTCCACCCGCGTTACTACTAGGTTGCCATTAATTGGTCGGCTTATCGGGCAGGGGGGCTGATGCGTGGAATTCCTGATAAATCCGATGCATGTAGTTGTCCAGCAAGCTTAAAATCTCCGACCGATCATCGGAGCGAACAATGACGCCAACGTGGTATTCTTTTTTCATGCGCCACCAGATTTCCGGCTCAGTAAATACCGACAGGTCAGGCCATTGCTGGCGGGCTAGGGAGATGATTAGCCCGGCATAGCGGGCGCTATCAGCAGGTGGAATATAGTGCTCTTTGCGGGCCATAGCAATTTCCAGTTTCGCCCATTCGCGCCAAAGATTCACGCCCGATGCCGCTTCCACCATCTCGGCAATATTGGCGCCCCCCACGCGTGAGGACGTTTCCAGAAAATAGAGTTCGCCATCGTGATCGCCCCGAATGTATTCCGAGTGCGAGGCACTGTACCGCATGCCAAAAGCCGCCAGCACCTGGTCGTTCATCTGACTCAATGCCGTGTTTTCAGGGGTTCCGAGGGGTAAGGTAGCTGTTCGAAAAACGCCCCCGCCATGGGCTACTTCCATTGGGGTTGCCAGGTACTGGCTCACGCGTGTAAAAACCGCTTTCCCATCCACCGACAGCGAATCGACGTGGTAGACTTTCCCTGGTTTAAATTCTTCGATCAGGTAATGATGTCGTTTATCTTCCAGCAGGTGTATAGCCGACCAGGCCTCTTCCAGCGAATGGACTTTTCGAATGCCCGTTGTCGATGCTTCGGACCGGGGTTTCAGGAGCCAGGGCGATTCGGTTGTTTGCAAAAAAGCAGTAATGGCTTCGTCATTAAAAAGGGGGCTGAACGCCGGAACCCGAATCCCTGCCGATGCAGCCCGCATTCGCATAGCCAGCTTATCACGGAAATAACGGGCGGTGGTTTGCCCCATCCCATCGATCCGAAATGTTTCGCGGATGAGCGCTCCCTTTTCCACATCAAAATCATCCAGCGCCACAACCCGGTCGATCCGACGCAAGCGCATGGCATGGGCCAGGCCAACGATCATTTGCTCCAGATCATTCGGTTCATTGCTGGGCGATGGCAGGTAGAAAAATTCGTCGATTGCTTCGCGCGGCCAGGCTTCATTAGCTAGTTTCTGATCGGTTAACAGATACACGGTGTTGCCCAACTCCTTACAGGCCCGCATAAATTCGTGTCCTTTGAAAAAAGTGGCAATGCACAGAAATGACAACTGGCTCATAGAGGACTATCGTTTATCTCACGGTTTCAGTTTACGGTTTATGATAAGCTGACGCATCATTCTCGCGTTACCTTACCGTAACCTGAAAACCGAACACCGTAAAAGCTGTTCGTATTTTCTCCGAAAAAGATACGGCCAAAAGATTAAATCACGAATTTTTCTTAGCGACTTTCTGCAATCAGCGCCTGCAAGTAGGACGTTAATAGTCGGATTCCAAAGCCCGTGGCATTCTTTTGCGAACCAAATTCGGTATCGGTAAAGGCCATTCCGGCAATATCGAGGTGCGCCCAGGCGGGATGGTTTTCCGTAAATACTTCCAGGAACTTTGCGGCACTGATGGCCCCGGCCACTGGCTTACCACTGAAATTTTTCACATCAGCCACATCCGATTTGATATCTTCTGTATACGCATCCCAGATGGGCAGCCGCCACAGGTGCTCGCCCGTCTGGTTAGCTGCTTCGGTCAGTTTATTGGCCAGTGCATCATTGGCCGTAAATAACCCGGCGGCATGATAGCCTAAAGCCGCAATGACACTGCCTGTCAGCGTAGCCAGATCAATCAGAATATCCGGGCTGTAATGACGCACCATATAGCCTAACCCATCGGCCAGAATCACGCGTCCTTCCGCATCTGTATCGATGATTTCGATGGTTTTGCCAAGGTACGAAGTAATTACATCCCCCGGTTTGGTCGAGCGTCCGTCGATGGCGTTTTCCGTTGCGGGCACAATCCCGACTACGTGAATGGGCAGTTTCAACTTAGCGGCTATTTCTACCGTTCCCAGCACAGCCGCAGCGCCACCCATGTCGCTTTTCATCAGGTGCATGTTCGACGAGGTCTTGATGGATACCCCACCCGTATCGAACGTAACCCCTTTCCCAACCAGGCCAACGGTCAGTACATTAGTGGCGTCGGCTGGTTTATAGTCCGTTATGATCAGCACTGGCGGCACATCACTACCCTGGCTCACACTCAACAAGGCACCCAGCTTTTGCCGCTCCAGTTCGGTTTTGTCGAGCACCGTTACACTATAGCCATGCTGTTTGCCCGAATTCATGGCCCAGTCGGCCAGTGTTTGTGGTTGTTTATAGTTGGCTGGTGCGTTCATCAGGTCCAGCATTTGCCGTTGCGTTTGGGCAATGGCTTCGGCACGAATGAACGCTTCCTGCGCAACGGCTTCAGTTCTGGGCGAAACCAGCAGGCTAAGTTGCCCTGCATCGGAGAAGAAAACCGGGGTATCAGGCTTATCGGTCTGGTATAACTTCAAATCATATCCGCCCCAGCGAACGCCTAGCACCACACTTTCGACCACATCGCCCTCAACCTGACTTAGGTCAATTGTGACCTGTGCCGACAGTTTTCCCTTTTGGTCGAAGAAAAACTTCCGGAAAGTGCGTAACCAATCCATCGCTTTCGGATTGGGTCCTACTCCAAGCAGATATGTTTTAAAACCATCAGCCTTATAGACCGTAACGACCTCTTTCGCATCCGCTTTAAAATCACGTTGGAGAGTGGGCAACGGGAGGGTTAGCTTCTGAGAAAGATCGGTTAACTGACTGGTCAAATCGGTTTGTACAACCGGAATGATCAAATCGCCTGTTGGCGGGGTTTGCGTTTGTAGGGTAATGTTCATGGGTAATAGTTTGGCAGTTCGTTGTCTACCGTTCGACGTCAAAATTATTAATAAAACAGCCATTCCACGGCTTTCGGAAATTCCCGGCTCCAGTGGGCTTCCTGGTGCATACCCATTGGATCGACCGATAGATGAATATCGATTGGGTTGCCGCCATACTGCTGACGTGCCAGCGCATCCCGAAACCGTTCAATATTAGGGATCATATAACGTGACTCCTGCTCCCCTCCATAGACATAAATTTTCATAGGCACGGGTGCTTTAAAGCGAATCGCATCGAAATAGATCTTGGGCGAAATCCAGAGCGAAGGCGAAAATACCATTAGGCGGCCAAACACGTTCGGATGCATCAGTCCGGCATAAATACTGATTAGCCCACCCAGTGAGCTTCCTCCAATGCCCGTATGTTCCGCATCAGGCAAGGTGCGGTATCGGCTGTCGACGATCGGTTTGATAGCATGCCGAATAAAATCGAGGTAATACTGGCCCCTGCCCTTTCCGGCTCGGGTCGTCTGAAAAGTAAACTCGCGAATCCGGCCTTCTTCGGCATGGTCGATCGAAACCAGAATTACTTCGTGGTGATGCCGGGCCGCGAGCAAGGCCATTTTCTGATCAATCTCCCAGCTTCCATACCCCGCACCTCCCCCAAATAGATTCTGCCCATCATGCAGATAAAGAACCGGATAGCGTTTGTCGCTCTGCGCGTAATCGTGTGGAAGCAGTATATGCACCCGACGCATCTGATGGATTTTAGGAGCGTCAAAAGTACTGCCAAGCAGTTCTATCTTAGGTAGCCACACTGGGTTGAAAGGCATGCCATACCAGCGCCAATGGGGCACAAAATCCTGTTTCAGCCCGGCATCTGCCGAAACTACCCGGTTAGCAACCGGCTCACCCGACGCATCCAGTTCTACATGTTCCCAGCCGCCACGGGTGTATTTGTAGTCGACTTGCTGGGGAAGCGGTAGCGTGTTCGGGAATTCATACAGGTAATGCCCCGGCCCCACACACTGCATTTGAAAGCGGTCAACATCAGGGTACCAATCACAAAAACTACCCGACACAAATACCGGGCGATCATCGTGAACAGGCGTATGCAACTCTAAACGTAACGACATACGTACAGAATCGGATACCTGAAAAGTTGGTTCAAAAACGGCTTGAAAAGAGCTGGCAACGGCCTACTTTTCGGGAAAGAGATCGATTAGGCTAATGCCCAGCGTTCGCTGAGGGAAGTGACCATCGTTACCAGTTCGTTATAGCTGGCGGGCTTGGTCAGGCATTGATTGGCGCCGAGAGCCAGACTCCGCTGCCGATCGGATTTATCGGACGATGTGGTCAGCATTACAACGGGCAATTCGGCGTAGGTCGGCGTACTCCGCAGTTGGGTCAAGGTCTCAAACCCGTTCTGGCGCGTCATGTTTATATCCATCAAAATCAACTGAGGTATGGTCTCCGCAACTGTTAAGCTAGGTAGTACCTGATCCCCATCCGTAAGCATGAGTACACTAACGGGCGTTTTCAGATCCTCAAAAGCAGAGCGGATAAACAGACGGTCGTCCTCATCGTCGTCAACCACCCAAACGGAGGGCGAATTAACCGGAATATAACTCGCTGACAAGTGAAAAGCCATGACTTGATTCGCGTTAAAACAGAAGACGCTGATTAGTTGTGAGTACTTAACAATTCACCGACTGATTACGGTGCGACGAAGGCCTTGAAAGACGAAGCGAATCATGGATAGAGTGCCGATTTCTTACTAATCGTGCCGTACGACTATCTCAGGAGTTGCATTCAGGTTATTGGTGTACTGGATATGAGCGGAATCAAATATACCGAACTACCGATTAATAAACTACGAATTACCTAACTATTTAACAGTTATTTAACTCAATACATTGAAGCCGTTTAAACTTTCCTGCTCAGGCCAGAAACGTACCTGTTTGAACTTCATTTCAGTACACTACGTCTACTTGACTAACTAGTCAAGTCTAACCGAAAGGCAGTCCTTATTTAAAAAAAATCTAAATAAATTTATACTTAGTCTAAATAGTGAATAACTTTGCTCCGAAATCAGACAACCGATTGATTCATGCTAAAGCTTTTTCGCCTTTCACAACTTCTTCCTGTACTCGCGTTAACGACCATTCTGGCCTCCTGTAAAGACAATGACGAAAATCCAATTACCGTCCGTCCTCAGCTCCGAAAAACAGTTGATTACGCTAAGCTGACTGATACCACTACCTACGCCAACTTCTTTGTCGATGATAAGGGAGCCAAAACGGTCGATCTGACAACGGGTAGCACGTTATTGTCGATGTTTCGGGCAATCAATACCTACAACGGTACAGCCGCCAGTACGGGTGCTACACTTGATGCGACAACGCTGAAAAATATGTTTTCGAATACTGGCAACCCGTTTTCGGGAACGGCTAATGCCGCATTAAACACGTCTGGTGTTCAGCTTCGGGCTTTAACGGCTTCTTCGCTGTCGTCGGCAGACGCTGAAAAAGAGCGCCAGACCATCGAAGCCGCTTTCACCGCTATGGCTACGGCCAGCAAATCGGCTACTGCAACAGCCTCTGAAGGAACGGCAGGCAAGCTGGGAACCTATCTGGTCGATGAAAAAGGCATCGAATGGGCGCAGATTATTCAGAAATCGCTCATTGGTGCGTTTCAGGTCGATTACATTGCCAATGTTCTGCTTAGCGATAAAAATCTGGCAGCCGATAATACGACGCTGGTAGCCGGTAAAAACTATACGCAACTGGAGCAGAACTGGGATCAGATTTTCGGCATCATTACAGCCAACCCCGTTTATGGCTCGAAAGCAACTTCGACCTCGTCGGGCGAAAGCTTCATTGGCTCCTACATGTGGGAATACAATAAGGACGATTTCCCAAAAATTCACAAAGCCCTCCTGACTGGCCGGGCCGCTATTGTCAACAACGACCTGACTACCCTCAAAACACAGGCGACTTTCATCCGGTCGGCTATGGAAAAAGCGATTGCGGCTGCCGCTCTAGGCTATCTGGGCAAATGGAAAACGGCTGGTACCAACACATCGGCAGCAGCGCACGCGATGGGCGAAGGATTAGGTTTCATCTATAGCCTTCGCTATGCGAAGCTGAACAATGCCGACGCTGCTTTCTCCGACGGCCTTCTGACGAATCTGGTTTACTCAGCCCCCAATGGCTTCTGGGGTTTAACGAATGCCAAAATTGATGCGGCTTCAACCGCTATCAAAACCAAGTTTAACATTCCCTAATTGCAAACACCCACTCTAATTCCAGACGCTACAGAGCGGTGTTTTTAATACCGCTCTGTCACTTTTTAAAACCTATGAAACAAGTTAGGTGGAAACAGATCGGCTCTGCATGTCTCCTGTTCGGTATGCTCTGGGCCTGCTCAGGTGGCGGCACCGATACACCGACGCCCACAAACCCTACCAATCAAGCCGACAGCGACCGGAAGGCCATGCTTACCAATATCGCTGACAACATTATTGTACCGGCTTACGCAAATTTCAAAACGAAGCTGGACGCCATGACCACCAAATCGGACGCGTTTGCCGCTAAACCCGACAAGGCATCTCTGGCCGATTTTCGGCAGGCCTGGGTGGATGCCTACACCGAATGGCAGAAAGTCGAGCTCTTCGATGTGGGACCAGCCGAGCAGTATACCCTTCGCAATTTTTTCAATATTTATCCTGCCAATACAACGGGTATCGAAGACTACATTGCCGCTGGTTCGGGCTCTTTCGATGTGCCTCTTTCCTATCCTAAACAGGGTTTTCCGGCTTTAGATTACCTCATCAACGGCCTCGGCAGTACCGACGATGCGATTGTGGTACGATACACCACAGCCACCGATGCCGCCAAGCGAATCGCCTACCTGAAACGCCTGACCACGCAGATGAACTCGGTGTTCTCGACTGTATACACGCAGTGGACAACGGGTGGCTATCGGGATACCTTCATCAACTGCACAGCCCTGAACGCCGGTTGCTCCACCGGAAAACTGGTCAACGGCTATGTACTGAACTACGAACGCTACATCCGATCGGGCAAGATTGGCATTCCATCGGGTGCCATGACCAACGGAACCGTATCGCCCGATAAAGTAGAGGCTTATTACAAGAAAGACCTCGCTCTGACTCTAGCTAAAACTGCGCATCAGGCATCGGTCGATTTCTTCAATGGCAAGAGCGTAAAAACCGGCCAGGAAGGCCCAGGTTTGAAAAGCTACCTGAATAGTCTGGGGGCTAAAGATAGCCAAACCGGCAAATCACTGGTCGACATCCTGAATGCTCAATTCGATCTGGTCAATCAAAAACTCAGCGCCCTTAAAGCCAATCTGTCCGACGAAGTAAAGACCAACAATACGGCGGTTACGCAGGTATACACGGAGATGCAGAAAGCCGTTCGGATGCTCAAAGTAGATATGACTTCGGCCATGAGCATTACGATCACCTACACGGATAATGATGGAGATTAATTAATGTGTACGGTTATGGGACTCGTAGTACGTGTAGACCGAGTCCCATAACCGCCCCCTATTGGCATGCCTGCTTACTTTTATAAAACAACACCAGCGGCTCCGCTGGCCCTATTCAGGCTCCTGTTCGGGTTGATGCTCTTCGGGAGCATCGTTCGTTTCTGGGCAAATGGCTGGATTGCGGAACTGTATGAAAAACCGCACTACTTCTTTCCATTCTACGGGTTTGAATTTGTAAGGCCACTAGGCGAGTATACCTGCGTTTTGTTTGCAATCTGTGGATTATCGGCACTGCTGGTGGCCATTGGGTTATTTTATCGGGTTGCGATAATCTCGCTGTTTCTGAGTTTCACCTACATCGAACTGATCGACAAGAGCACGTATCTGAATCATTACTACTTCGTGAGTATGGTTTGTCTGCTGCTCATATTCCTACCTGCACACGCTTACTTTTCGGTCGATGCCTATCGGTACCGGACTTTACTGGCCGATCAGATTCCGGCCTGGTGTATCGATTCGGTAAAACTCTTTGTTGCCTTATTATATGTGTTTGCCGGTTTAGCAAAGCTGAACAGTGACTGGATTTTGCATGCGCAACCGTTACGAATCTGGTTACCAGCTCACAACGACCTGCCCCTCATCGGCTTTCTGTTCAACTACCCCTGGATACCCTATATTTTTAGCGTGTTCGGCTGCATTTATGATCTGAGTATCCCGTTTCTGCTGTGGAACCATGCAACCCGGCCGTTTGCCTATGTCGCTGTCGTTGTTTTTCACGGACTTACGGCCCTGCTCTTTCCTATCGGGATGTTCCCTTATATCATGATTGTGACGGGATTGATTTTTTTCTCGCCCGTCTTTCATCAACGGATCATTTATCAGATCGGCAACTGGTTTTCGGCATCCTCCCAGTTTCTTCGGCCCCGCCGAACCTTTGCGTACTCGCCTGCTGTAAAGACGGCAACATTGGGTACTCTCACCATCTTTTTCATCTTCCAACTGCTGTTCCCACTCCGTTACCTGCTGTATCCAGGCGAATTGTTCTGGACGGAGCAGGGTTACCGATTTTCGTGGCGGGTAATGCTAATGGAGAAAGCGGGGTATGCCCAGTTCACGATTAAAGATCGGCTAGGCCACCAAACCATCGTCAACAACAGCCATTTCCTTACCCCCTTGCAGGAAAAAATGATGTCGACTCAGCCCGATATGCTCCTGCAATACGCGCACATCCTGCGGGACTATTACGCCCAGCATGGTTTCCAGCATCCGGAAGTGTATGTAGATTCATACGTAGCTCTGAACGGTCGGCTTGGCCAACCACTCATCGCCCCCAACACTAATCTGGCCAATGAGCAGGACTCATTCAAGCCTAAACCATGGATTACACCATTTCATGATACGATTTACGGTTTTTAGTTTTTTAGCAAGCTTCGTTCTTACCTCCACCGTTTTTGCCCAATACCGTCTCCTGGGTACGGTACGCGCACGGCAGGATAGCACTGCGGTAAAAGGCTGTACGATCTACCTGAACGACGGCAAACGTAGTGCGATCACCGATAGTCTGGGGCGGTTTGTTTTTACCAATCTACCGACTGGCGACCACCTGTTGCAAACGACCAGTCCTGACTTCAAAACTTCCCGGCAAACGGTAGCCATTCAGAATCAGGATCAGCACGTAACAATCGTACTTATCAGTCGGCAGGAGAATCTGACGGAGGTGACGGTTACCGATAAGCAGTCGGATTTTGGCTTCACGCGGATGCGCGGAGTCGAAAGCATGGGTATTTACGAAGGAAAGAAATCGGAAGTGATTTTGCCCGAACAACTGGTAGCTAATCTGGCGACGAACAATGCCCGTCAGATTTACGCCCGTGTGGCCGGACTGAACATCTGGGAAAACGAAGGTGCTGGCTTACAGCTCAGCATCGGCGGGCGCGGTCTCGACCCCAACCGCAGTTCTAACTTCAACGTTCGCCAGAATGGCTACGACATCAGCGCCGATGCCCTGGGCTATCCCGAAAGTTATTATACCCCACCCATTGAAGCCGTTGGCCGCATTCAGATCGTTCGCGGAGCAGCTTCGCTTCAGTATGGGACGCAGTTTGGCGGGTTGCTCAACTTTGTTATGAAAAAACCCGTAACCAACCGCAAACTGGAACTGACTGCCCGCCAAACTGTAGGCTCATTTGGGTTTTACAATGCGTTTACCAGTGCCAGCGGAACCGTAGGCAAGTTGAGTTACTATACCTTTTTCCAATACAAAAAAGGTGACGGCTGGCGACCCAATTCACACTTCACCAACTACACGGCCTACGCTGACCTCGATTATCCTATTTCGGAGAACACAACGCTTGGCTTCGACCTTACGCAGATGAGTTACCTGGCCCAGCAACCGGGTGGCCTGACCGATGCCATGTTTGCCGACGATGCCCGCCAGAGCAACCGCGAACGCAACTGGTTCAAAGTCAACTGGACGATGCCCGCGCTGCATATCGACCATAAGTTCAACACCAACAATGAGGTCAATTTGCGGGTGTTTGGTCTGAATGCGTATCGGTACTCGCTGGGGTTCCGTCCCAACCGGGTCGCCAGTGTCGATGACAACAGCGAGCGCGACCTGATCAAAGGCGATTTCCAGAACTGGGGTGCCGAAGCCCGGTATTTAAAACGCTATTATCTGGGGAAACAACAGGCCGTTCTACTAGTCGGAAGCCGCTATTATCATGGGTTCAATCATAGCGTACAAGGGCTTGGCAGTACGGGCAAAGATGCCGACTTTACCTTTATCAGCGATGCCCAGGCCATTACGTACGACTACCGATTCCCGAACCGAAACGTATCGGCATTTGCCGAAAACATTATCTATCTGGGGGAAAAGCTCTCGATTACGCCCGGCCTCCGCTACGAATACATCTATACTACGGCCGATGGCTTTTACGGTACTACGATTCGCGATCTGGCGGGCAACATTATCAGCTCGGCCCGAACCAGCGAGTACCGAACCAATGGCCGACAGTTTATATTGGGAGGACTCGGCATTAGTTATAAGCCAACGAGTCAGTTAGACATTTATGGCAACCTGTCGCAGAACTACCGCTCCATCACATTCAGTGATATGCGGATTGCGAACCCATCGCAGGTGATCGACCCGAACTTGCAGGATGAGAAAGGCTATTCGCTCGACCTGGGTATCCGTAGTACCCAAACGACGCTGTACAATTTCGACATCAGCACGTTTTACCTGAATTACAACAACCGCATCGGCGAAGTGCAGTTCTACGACGAAAATCAGCGGGTGCTACGTCGGCGGGGCAACATCGGGCAGGCCGTCATCATGGGATTAGAGTCCTATGCCGAAGCAGACTTTCTGCGTCTGGCGAACCCGGCCAATGCCGATCTGAGTGGGGTTCTGTTTGCCAATGTGGCCTTAATTCATTCGGAATACAAAGCCAGTGAAGTGGCCGGAGTGGTAGGCAATCAGGTTGAATTTGTGCCCAATGTGAACCTCAAAAGTGGGGTTCGACTAGGTTACAAAAACCTGAAAGCCTCCCTCCAGTACACCCACCTCTCCGACCAATTCTCGGATGCCACCAACGCCCGCGAAGGGGGCGTATCAGCCGTAATCGGTCTGATTCCGGCCTATACCATTATGGATGCCAGTCTGTCGTATCAGTTCAGCAAATTTCGGGTGGAAGGTAGCCTGAATAACCTCGCCAATACCGTCTACTTTACCCGACGGGCTACCGGTTATCCAGGCCCAGGTATTCTACCTTCCGACGGTCGCAGTGTTTATCTGACCGTGCAGGTGAAACTGTGATTCCTGAAGCGAATTTTTGCGCGGAGGATGCTCCGACGGGCTATAAATCGAGGGTATATCAACCGCCGGATTAGGCCGAAAAATGAGCCGGATATTCCGTTGTTTAGCCCCGATACCGAAATTCTGAATAGCGGTAACCACATCGCTGTCAATATAGGATGACAGGCTCCCGTCTATCTCGATAATCGCGTTGTCAGGTACACTTTTCAGCAATTTCATTAACCTGGCTTTACTCAGAAACGACACATAATCGCCCAGACTTACGTGAATCCGTTTGATGTCGCTATCCCACTCCGTCCGAACCCGGTGTGTATTCCGGTAATGGTCGCGTAGAATAAAGAATATCCCCGTCACCATACCAATGCCAATCCCTGTCAGCAGGTCGGTCAGAACAACGGCCAATACCGTAACGCAGAAGGGGATAAACTTGGCAGGCCCCTCGGCGAAGGTAGCTTTGAAAATATCGACCCGCGCCAGCTTATAACCCGTTACCAGTAGAATTGACGCCAGGCTAGCCCAGGGGATTTTGTTGAGCACCGATGGCAGCGTAACGACACAGATCAACAGCAACGATCCATGTAGTAAAGCCGCCAGTTTGGTTCGGGCACCTGCGTTGATACTCACCGAACTCCGAACAATAACCGATGTCAGTGGAATACCGCCAATCAGGCCACTAATTACATTCCCGATGCCCTGTGCTTTCAGTTCGTGATTGGCGGGAGTTTTCCGTTTCAGTGGGTCAAGTTCATCGCTGGCCTCAACCGACAGCAACGCTTCCAGACTGGCTACCAATGCAATAGCGATGGCTGATGAATACACCAGTGGGTTACTCCACTGCGAAAAATCGGGAAAGGTGAAGAGCTTAAAAAAGGCGTCCACACTGTCGGGGACGGGTAACTGCACCAGATGATTGCCCGACAATGCCCAATGCGGAGCCATAAGTTTCATGAGTTCGTTTGTCAGAATCCCCAATACGACGACAATCAACGCTGCGGGCACATTTTTAGCAAACGCCTGCTTTTTAAACGCTGGGCGTTCCCACAAGTAAAATACCGTGAGCGAAACAACCGTAATCAGAATAGCGGTCAGGCTAAACTGGCTCATGGCCATACGAAGCTGCTCGTTCAGGTCAAATCCGTTGGGCTGAAAGAGCACCAGCCCTTCAGCCGCGTCGGCATCATACCCGACCAGGTGTGGCAGTTGCTTGATGATCAGCATGATACCGATACCGGCCAGCATGCCTTTGATAACCGACGAAGGAAAAAAGTTACTGACGTTACCAGCCTTGGCAAATCCAAATCCGATCTGAAACAGTCCGGCAATGCACAACGCCAGCAGAAACGCCGGAAATGAACCTAATGCCTCTATGGTACTTAATGTCACAACGATCAGGCCAGCTTCGGGCCCCGAAATACTCAGCGCCGACCGGCTGAAAATCCCCACAATTAATCCGCCCACGATGCCGGCAATGATTCCGGCAAAAAGAGGAGCGCCGGAGGCCAGCGCGATCCCCAGGCATAACGGCACGGCTACCAGAAACGAAATGGCCCCGCCCCGAATATCGCCCAGTCGGCTTTTAGGTTCTATTAATTGATTAACGTTGAGCATATAAATACGATGTGTATAGTTGGTTGTATGCGAAAAAATAGTGCCTGCCCTAAACAGTTGGCTCCGTACGAGGCATTTCAGAGCAACCGTTTAAGGCAGGACTTCGGCGTACCGACCGCTTACAACTCGCGGGCAGTCGATACAGTTGGAGAACCGACAGACTGCCGGGTCGACAGTTTTTGTTCTGTTGAGGATTCTATCTGCTGAAGGCGTTGCTCCAGCCGGATGGTTTCTTTATAAAGAGAGTCGGCTCGCTGGCTTTCGATTTCATACTGCGAACGATACTCGTTGGTAATCAATTGCTTCTGCCGATTATCGACATACATATTGTAGGCGATGCAGGCTATGATGAATCCCCAGACGGTTATCCAGTTGATGTATTTACCGGAAGTTCTCCCTTTGACGTTTTTGTTGTCCATAGTTTGAAAACCGTTCATAAATCGTACGAAACGTTTCTGATAACAAAGGTCTCTTAACTAACCTAACCGTTCATTAAGGGTCAGTTAGAAGTTCATGAGAGGGCTGTTAGAAGTTGATTAGAAATCGATTAGAGCGACTTGGGTAGCCGAACGGTAAAGGTGGTTCCCTGCTCGGGTTGAGAAACCACATCGATCTGGCCGTAGTGGAGTTGAATGATCCGGTACGTCAGGGGCAGCCCTACCCCGTGGCCGTGAATCCGTTTGACGTTCTGCGCCCGGAAGAAGGGTTCGTAAATCTGTTTCAGATCGACCTCCGAAATACCAATGCCCTCGTCCTCAAACCGGATCGTTACCCAGCGATTGTTGGCCCCTAACGTAACCTTTACCTGCTTTTTCTCCGAAAACTTACAGCCATTCTCCATCAGGTTGAAAAAGGCCGAATACAGCAGCGACTTATTACCGGCAATAGTCAACGAAGGTTGAATCGCTTCCACTTCGCCATCAAACGAGAACACGACCGAATATTCTTCCTGATGGTTCATGAGCATCTGAGCGGCCTGGTAAATAACCTCATCGACAGCTACTTCACTGAATTTCAAGGGCGTAGCACCCAGACTAACCAGCGTTAAGTTGAGCAGGTTATTGGTGAGTTTGTTCATCCGCTGAATCACATCCAGAGCCGCCCGCCATTTGGCTTCGTGTTCCTCAACGGTACGCCTTTTCATAAGCGTCACTTCGATCTGGCCGGTAATGATGGTCAGTGGTGTACGCAACTCGTGCGATGCATTGGCGACAAAGTTGCGCTGTACTTCAAACGCTTCCTGCACCCGGTCGAGCATCAGATTGAAGGTACGCGCCAATTGGGCAAGTTCGTCCTGATCGTTACCCGCCGTTAGCCGACGGTTTAGGTTCGATGCCGTAATCTGGTCTACTTCCTGAATAACCCTGGAAATGGGCCGCAAGGATCGCCCGGCATACGCCCAGCCCACCATACCAACCAACGCCAGACTACAGACCAGCCCAACCGCCATAATGGTGCTCAGATGCCCCATTTCTTCGATGCCATACTGATCGTAGGCCGATGCAACCAGCACATACTCCTGTCGATTGTGCAGGTACGTAAACCCGACAATCTCGACTTTATTTTGCCGTAAGAAAATCTCTTTTTTTTGCCGGATACGCGCTACTATACCAGTTCCGACAATAGCGCGTGACTGGGTTGCATACACCAGTCGCCCCTGCTGATCGTACACATTGATCTGCTCCTGAGGCAAGGCTGTCAGATTATTCCGCTCAATAATCCGAAGTAAGCGCGTATTGATTTCTTCTTCGTCCAGCAACAACCGGGCGGTTGTTTTGGCTTTATCGCTCAACCGGAGGTAAAAATCCCGCTGCCGGAAATATTCGGCGGTGGCATAGACTACAAACGAAAACAGGAGCAGTATGGCCGCAACGACCCCCACAAACGTGAACGAAAGGCGCGTGCGTATTTTCATGGTTTACTCGTCAGAAGCCTGCATAATATAGCCGATACCGCTAATGGTATGAATCAGCTTGAGCGGAAAATCCTTATCGATCTTTTTACGCAGGTAATTGACGTACACATCGACCACATTGGTACCTGTATCGAACGAAAGGTCCCATACGTGCTCCATAATGTCCTGCCGGGTAAGCGCCCGATTCTGATTTTTCATAAAGAACTCAAGCAGAGCCAGTTCACGGGCGGTCAGAAGAATTTTCTGCGTACTCCGCTTTACCGCTTTGCTCTGTAAATTGAATTCAAGGTCAGCTATTTTGAGCACCGTAGGCTCATGAACAGCCACGCCGTTTCGCCGATTCAACGCCCGTAAGCGGGCCACAAGCTCACGAAATTCAAAGGGTTTCACCAGATAATCGTCGGCCCCAGCATCAAAACCGGTCAGTTTGTTTTCGGTACTGCCAAAGGCGGTCAGCATCAGGATGGGCAGGGTGTCGAACTTGTTCCGAATCATGCGGCAGAGGTCATATCCGCTGATGACGGGCAGGTTCACATCCAGGATGACGGTATCGTATTCATGTTCGGCAAGTTGCTGGTTGGCCTCCATCGCATTGCCCGCAATATCAGCAGTGAAGTCGTACTCTTCCAGCCCATTCTTGATTAGCGACGCAACCTCCCATTCATCTTCTACGATCAAAATTCGCATAATACCCTCCGATAGCGACTCACCCGGTCGCAGCGAAATTACGCGTTTTTGCTTAGACCTCGCCCATCTACACGTTCCCCTTGTAATCCCAGTGATCTTTGATAACAACACCCTGCGCATTTTTCACAAGGTGTCGGTTGAATTGGTCTCCTTTGATCATACCGTGTTCATTAGCTTTACCGACAAAGGCCAAAATTGGATTTCCTTCAAGGTCAGTCTTTATGGCTACATCGTACCGGCCAAACCGAAACGCTACCAGCTTCGATGGTTCGTATTTTTTATCAAGACGCTTACGCAGCCGTTCTCCCAGTTTCATAGCAAACAGATTCTTTTGGGGTAGAACGACTTCTGGCAGCAACAGTTTGACAAAATACGCCCAATCAGCTCTAAAATTAGCAACAGCCCAATAATCAACTCTTTACGTGACTATCCAGACCATGCAGGCGGGTCCATTTCCTTATTTACCGCATCATCGGAAGACAATTCCTGATACAAACAGTTTCGGATTTGTATGTCTTTGATTATCCAGATGTATTCAACGTATGAAAAACCTACTGATTATTACGACCTTATTTTTGTGTGTTGGCCTGGTGAGTGCCCGAGCGCAATCGTCCAACACCGAGACCAATGCTGGGAAGCAAGGCTCAGCCACAACCAGCAATGCTAAAAATGCCAACAATGGACAATTGACAGGAAAAGGGGTTCCTTACAACAAGGAAGCGCAGCAGACGGGCAAATCCGCTACCAAAAAATCGAATCGTCCCATTCCCGAATCATCCGTCAGTACGGAATCCGATAGAAACCTACAGAACGCCGGTAAAATGTCGGTTGGTAGTCACAATCCCCGGCGGGACAACGAAACCCAGTTTGATAAAAAGAGAGGCAACCGAATCCTTCCCCGAACGGGCAGCAAAACGGATAGTAGCCAGCATCGTCGATAACTTAGTACACTGTAAACTAAGTTTTTTGGTATTTTTTGTCATTCCGACGCAGGAGGAATCTTCGGGTAAGTACAGTTTCTTCTCCCTCACCCGAAGATTCCTTCTGCGTCGGAATGACAGAAAAAGAGTCCTTACATTTCCCTAAAAAGTAGACGTTTAAACAGGCTCAAAAATAGCAACGCAATAAACATTCGACCACAACGGGGTCGTACTGTAGGCGACATAGTAGCCAAAACCATTACAAGGTATCCAGCAATCGAACCACAATGACCGCATGTTGCTTGTCTTTGCTCTGTTCATAAGCGACCAGCGTTCCTTTGTCCGTCGATAAAACGGCGGGATACGTCCCATCGACGGTTTCGGGTGTCAGGTAGGTTGTGGCACTGACCTGTTGGCCAGTCATGGTGCGCATTCCAATACGCTGCACAAACGACCCCATTTCGCCGGAGCCATCTTTGGAAACCGACTCATCCCAAACCCATACTAACCGTCCGTTGGCAGCCGAAACCTGCGGATGTTTGGCCCGGTTTGTCAACACACTCGACACCAGTTTTTCGGAACCTAATCTAGCCAATCGCAAGCCAGCCGATTCTTCTTTGCCCGAAAACCAGGTTACCAACAGATCATTGCCCACTTGTGCCACCACCGGCCCCGCGTGTGGGCAGGCTGCTACCTGCCAGTTATCAGCAAAAACAACCTGTGGTTTACTGAATGTTTTACCACCATCGGCCGACACTGCCGTACTCATATCACGGGCAGCGGGAGTACCTTTCTGAGTCGGTATCATGTCCCGATAGGTTAGGTGAATCCGTTTTTGGTTATCGACAAACACGTTGGTCCGGCAGCATTGGCAGGCATTTTCATCGACCAGTATTGCCGTGCCAAACCCTTTGCCCTTAGTCGTCTGCGCAAATACGACCGGACGGCCTTCCTGTCCAGTCAATTTTTCATCGAGCCAGACCGCCCCGATTTCACCGTTTGGCAAGCGGGTAATATCGGCAAAGGAGTGGCTCTTGCCGGGGGTGGCATCCTGATGCACAGGTCGGGCATCCGTCCAGGTTTTGCCGCCGTCGGTCGAAAGCGTGTACAATAGGTCGCCCGCAAAACGAGAGGCTGCGGTGGGTCGGGGGACTTCAAAAACTGCAAGCATGGTACCGTCAGCCTTTACGGCTATTTTGGGCATACCTTCGGCATGGACCGACAGTTCGGCGGGTGCTTTTACCCGGATTTTTTCGCCAAACGTTTGTCCACCATCGGTTGAGAGAGCGAAGTAGAAAGCAGACTCCTTTTCGGTCAATTTTTCAACCCAGCTCAGTACCGGATTACCAGCTACGTCGGTCGTCAGGCGTGGTACGGCTCCGGCAAACTGTGGGTTCGAGATAGCGGTTTCTTTCCCCGGTTTTTCGGCAATAAGACCGATCACAAGAAGTAGGCTCAACAGGCTTTTCATACATTTTTCTTTGTTACACAGAGATTCACGGAGTTAGCACGGAGATACGCAGCGGCTTTGTCGATTTCCCCACGGCGTATCTCCGTAGAAAGTCTTACTTACCCGAAAAACTATACTGAACCCCAATTACAAAAGTGCGTGGGGCCGATGGCGTAAAGGTTGTTCGGTCGGTCGAGTTGTTGCCACGCGTGGCGTTGGTAGCGTAAAGCACATTCGTCACGTTCATTACATTGGTATATACCTCGATACCTTTCCATTGATAGCCGAGTCGGGCATTGGCAAAGTCGTAGCCGTCGTAGCGAACGGTGTTGATCTGGTTCTGATACCAGCCTGATACGTGCTGCCATTCCAGCGATGCCCGCAGGTTTTTAGCCCAGGCCGGGTAGTAAGTCACTTCGGTGTTCCAAAGCGTACGTGGGGCCGAAGGCATCTCTTTCCCGTTTACATTCTGAATCACATCCGATACGCGCTGACTAAGGGTAAACTCGTCGAACCGATGCAGGGCATGTGTTCCGCCAAACCGGACGAATAGCTGTTTCGAGGGGCGATACGTAAGCCCAAGTTCGACCCCTCGGTGTAGTGTTCGGCCCGCGCTCTGGTAATCCGTCGAGTTGTCGGGCTGGCGAATGCTGAGTAGTTCGTTGGTGCCATTCATCTGATACAACGCCACATCGACATACACTTTGTTGTTCAGCAACGATGCCCAACCTCCGATTTCCATATTGTCGAATTTGGCAGGCTGGAGGTTGTAGTAGAACAAATCTCCACTGGGTGTCGGTGTTGTTCGTTTCAGGAAAATCGACGTGAGCGCCGGGGGCGAAAAACCTTTGGCATAGTTGGCGTACAATCCCTTTCCACTACCCAGATCATAGGTAGCTCCAATTTTCGGGGTTATCTGGCTGTACTCTTTGCTACCCGTAGTTTTATCCAGCGCGTTGGTGTAATCGAACGCCATACGGTCGTAGCGCAAGCCAGCCGACAGGCGGAGTTTGGGCAAAGGCTCCAGATCATATTGCACATAAGCCGCCAGATTATGAATATCAGCCTTATAGTTTGCCAACTGAAGATCAGGCCGTTCGGCTACCTGCGTATACTTCAGCACCGATTTTTTATCGGCCCTTAGTTCGGTCGTCAAGTCCGTCTGATAGGCATAGTATGTATTCGGCGACAGATCAAGCGTAGCCCCGGCAATCAGTTTGCTATTCAGGAAATTCAATCGCTGCGTATGCTGGGCAATGAATCCCGAACTACTGAAATCGTTACTGTTGATCTGCCCGGTAGCCGTTGCCGAACCTGTTGTCCAGCGAATCGAATAGGCCGGATTCTGCCCTACGCTATTGTTTCGCACAAACGCCGTTATGAATGACTGAGATCCGTTCTTCCAGTCGTGTTCGAGGGTAAGGCGGCTACGAAAGGAAACCGTTTTTCGATACGTAAAATCCGTTGTGCTGACATATTGCCGGGCAAAAAAGGCCGTGCTGTCTACACTACCGCTGGTCTGTGAATTGTAATCGTTGTACGATACGGTGCCGGTCAGGCGGGTTTGCGGAGTAAAGGCATATTCGAGCCGGGCGAAGTACGATGCCTTGTCATAGTTGGAACTGGCTAACCACGAATTCCGCTGACGGGCTACCAGGCCACCTACATAGATGCCAAATTTACCCTGCCGGGCCCCCGCGCCAAACTGAATCCGTTTATACCCCCACTGATCGAATTGAATACCGACTCGGGCCGTTGGCACAGCCGTAGGGCGCTGGGTGATAAAATTGACGGCTCCGCCTACCGCTTCCGGCCCGTAAATCGACGAAACAGGCCCTTTTACGACCTCAATCGAGCTAACCGTAAACTGATTCAACTCCAGCAGCGCATTGTGATTAAACACGCCCATCGGTCGAATCGGCACGCCATCTTCCATGTACAGGAAATACGCATTGGTGGTCATCGGCTGCCGGATGGCCATCATATGCTGCTCATTGTTGAGGTTGACCATCAGCACACCAGGCGTTTTGTTGATAACCTCATAAATGCTCGTTGGCCTGGTATCGTCAATAAGTTTGGGCGACAGTTTGGAGATCGCAATGGGGGTTTCGGTGCGCAGAGCCGCTTCCCGATTGCCCGTAACCACCACGGTTTGTAAATCTTCCACAGCCGGTTCCAACGCAATCCGAACAGGCTGACCCGGACTGATTGACACTTCCTGGTGACGATACCCTACGGCCGATACACGTACTTTTGACGGGAGTTGAGCCAGTGTAAAATGACCGTTGGCATCGGTAACCACACCGGACTTACCGTCCTGCCAAGACAGCGTTACGCCCGGTATGGGTTCTTTGGTTTGGGCATCGAAAACAAGCCCTTGACTGGTGTTCTGTGCGTAAGCACAAAACGCGGTAATAGCCCATAGCCCACAAGCTACGAGGAGTTTATATGTATTCACGAAAGCTTAGTTTAATACTGAAATAAACGAGTTACCTGACGCTAAGGAATGGCAAATACTACACACCTTGTTGAACAGGATCTGTCAGACAGCTTATCGGGTGATAAGCCTAGGTAAGCTTCGTTAGACGCAGGGTGGGTGAAAAAATGAGGTAGCAGGAGCCGCGTAAACAGGTACTTCGTATACCAGATGGGCAGAAGAAAGCAGCGCCGTCCAGAATGGCTGAAACAGGAAAGCTGGATTACAATCGCAGAACAACTGCATAATGGGCGTATTCTGTACCCGTTCGGTCGTTTCTTTATCCTGTTTTTCCTGCTGGGTTTTCAGTCTTTTCGCCAGGTAGCATTGCCCATCACAATGGAGTTCGGGCTTATCACGATTTTCGCACAGAACGCGGGCAATGTAGTCTTTATTGACCTGATAATACGCGATAGTCCCCCACTGACTGACCGTTGGCAGTAGCGTTGCAAGAACGAGGATGTACAGAAGCGTAGTTTTCATGTCGCAGCAAAGATAGAATCCTTTTGCCGTATATGCCGCTCAACGGACAAAAATCATCGATCCTCTCTGTAGATACAAGGGTGCCTTGTATCTACAAACCCGACTAACCAAATAGCGATAATCCATTCGTAAAGAATGAGCATAACCTATCGAAATGGCTACACCGAATTGATTGTCAACGATAACGGCACAGGTATACCGCAAACTATTCGTGAGAAAATATTCCGGCCCTTTTTCACCACTAAACCTACTGGCGAGGGAACAAGAATCGGCCTAAGCCATGCCATTATCACTAAAGGGTATGAAGGATCTCGCTGGAGGTGAAAAGTGAGCAGGACAACAGGAACAAATTTATCATTCAACTACCCACTTCATCGTCTCATACTCTGAACGAAGCAGCAGGAGGCAATCGGCACATAAACACGCCTGATATAGAGAATTAACATACTGCCGCTGGGCATCGGTCAGCGGAACAGCCTGGCACTGGCAGAGATTTATACTCCCTACCCGACATTCAAATAGACGACCACAACGGGGACAGGCCGTATGCTCATACTTTGCGTTTTCGTTCACGGGCTGGTAATTCCTGCTCAAAAGCAATAAAATTGACTACCTCCCTCTGGCTGTTCAGAATGGGGCGAATTTTTACGTGACAAACATAAGGTGTCTGGTCTTTTCGGTAGTTGATCAATCGACCATTGATCGGCTTCCGTTTGCCAATTGCTTCGCGCATACGCTGACGAGCCGCTAGCGAGGTGGCTTGCCCCTGCAAAAAACTGGGCCGACGGCCAACAGCCTCTTCAGATACATATCCGGTCATTTTCTCAAAAGACTCATTTACGTACTGGATTAACTGATTCACGTCGGTAATCACGACAGCCTGGTTACCAGACAGTAACTCCTCGCGAAGAAACTTTGTCAGCACCCAGTCGTTCACTTTGGCTAGTGTCTGCCACCCTGCTTTTCCCTGCAAGGGCGAAGACCTATCCCAGAACTCCCATCCCGCCAGCAAAGGTGTTTTTAGCGTAGGCCGATGCTGGTCGGCAAGTTGCTTATCGTATGGTCCACAAAAATCCATTGCTACAAAAGTACAACGTCCTTGTCGAAGCTCAATTAAAATCGTACAGGGTAAAGAGTCATGCCACGTTTAGCGTGTTCACTACACTTCCTGATTTTGCGTAACAACTCATAAACTAATTTAGAGGATGAATGGATTCTAATTTGTTATTATTCGGCAAGTAATTCATCAAATTAGGCAGACAGCTACGCGTAGCCTATTTTCTTCTTTTTTGACTACCTGTTGCATGAACCTATAGGCTATTTTTGAATCGTGAAAGCGGTACTTTTTCTTTTGTCGGCCTGGTTACTCTTACTGGCAGGGCTTCCCTGCCCCGATACAGACTGCCATGCTCATGAAACAACAGCCGCCACTTCCCACTCAGACCGGGCAAATGGGCATGCGAATGACCATAAAGCCCCCTGTAGTCCATTCTGCCACTGTGCTACCTGTCTGGGTTTTTCGGCTCCTCAACCATTCGGGTATCTTCTTCCCGAACATGTTAACGAGCCCGCCCGAACTCAACAGCTATTCACCTATCAATCGCCCAGCCAGACCGATGTTCTGATAGGCATCTGGCAACCACCCAAGCTGTAAGCGTTTTCATGGATTTTTTATCGGCTGGCCATCACCAGCCGGAATGTTTCCTTGTATTCTTACAAATTGGATGAAAAACCTCATTTGCTTTCTAGTCTCATTCCTTGTTTTTATTCATACAGCTGCTGGTCAGGATACCCTACGCGTCTCCGTCCGTCATTCACGGACCAATCGACCCATACCGGGTGCAACTGTAGTACTCATCGGTACCTCCAATGGTACTAATACCGACCCCAACGGTATAGCTTTACTCCGCACGTCGGCAACAGGCCCTCAACCAATTCGAATTTCGGCCGTTGGTTTTCTGTCGATAACGCAATCGATCAATTTACCTCACACCGACACGCTCCGAATCGCACTTGAACCATCAGAAGAAGAGTTGGCGGAAATCACCGTTTCATCCACCCGAACCGGGCGGAGCGTAGCCGACGAACCCACCCGCGTGGAGGTGGTGGACGCCGAAGAACTGGACGAAAAAGCCAATATGCAACCGGCCAACATTGCGGTTATTCTGCGCGAAAGTCCGGGGATTCAGGTGCAGCAAACGTCGGTGATGTCGGCCAATGCCACCTTTCGCATTCAGGGCCTGGATGGCCGCTACACGCAGCTTTTACAGGATGGCTTACCGCTTTACAGTGGTTTTTCGAGTGGGCTGAGTCTGATGCAGGTCCCTCCGTTGAATCTGAAGCAGGTCGAAGCAATTAAAGGCTGCCAATCGACACTGTATGGGAGTGGAGCCATTGCAGGGCTGGTCAATCTGGTCACTAAGGAGCCCACCCGCAAACGCGACCTGGCGTTTCTACTCAATGGCACGTCGGCGCTTGGGCTTGACCTGAATGGGTATTTCGCCCAGCGAAACGACAAAATAGGCTTCGCATTCTACGCGACCCGTAACCTGCAACGAGCTTACGACCCTAATCACGATCAGTTTTCGGATCTGCCTCAAATTGCCCGGACAACCCTGCAACCCAAATTGTTCTGGTATCCAACTGCAACGGTAACGGTCTCGGCCGGTCTTATCTGGTTCGACGAACAGCGAACAGGTGGCTATTTACCTACCATCCGAAACGAATCAGCAGGGTATACCGAAGCCAATGACTCGCGACGACTGGCCACTCAGTTTCGGCTGGAAAAGCGGTTTTCCAACGAAGCGGTGCTGACAGTCAAAAATAGCTATAGCCGTTTCAGGCGCGCCATCAACCTGCCCGACTATCAGCTCGGCGGTTTCCAGCAATCATCCTTTTCGGAAATCAGCTATTACAAACACCATCCAAAATCAGACTGGATCGCAGGCACGAATCTATGGACCGATCAATTTCGCGACGAAAGCCCGGCCTATGCCCTCGGCCCTACTCCTATTTATGAACAAGCCATTGCCGGAGCCTTTGTGCAGAATACATTGACAATTACCGAAAAGCTGAGCCTGGAAACCGGTTTGCGTACCGATCTGGTTATGACTACGGTTCGGGCAACTAATGAAGCAACGAAGCCACACCTGTTTTTACTACCCCGGTTTTCGCTTCTGTATCGGGCTTCGGAACACTGGACAAGTCGAGTGGGGGGCGGTTTGGGCTACAAAGCACCCACTCTATTTACCGAAGATGCCGAGCGATTATCCTTTCGGGGAGTCGATCTGCAATCGATCCGGCAAGACCAGACTGAATCGTCAATGGGCTTGAATTGGGATGTCAATTACCGAACCGAACTTTCTGAGGAAACAACCTTATCCGTCAATCAGTTGTTTTTCTACACGCAGCTGAACCGACTAACGGTGTTAACGCCTACGGGAACCCGTTACGCTTTTCGTACCGCCGATGGCCACCTGTCGACGCGAGGATTTGAGACGAATGTGCGGTTGGTTTATCATGACCTACATACGTTCCTGGGCTATTCATTCATTGATACCCGGCGTCGGTACGATCAACTGACAGGTCCGCTCCCGCTTACGGCCAAACATCGGCTTTACTTTACGACACTGTACGAAACCGAAAACCTTAAAACGGGTTTTGAAGCTTTCTACTCAGGGCCACAACAGCGATCAGATGGATCAAAATCGCCCGATTACTGGACTTTAGGGTATATGATCGAGAAAAAATGGACGTTCGGCCAAAACACAAAAGGCAGCATTTTTATTAACTTCGAAAACCTCCTTGATGTCCGGCAGTCCCGTTTTGAAGCACTGGTTACTGGCTCCATTACCCAGCCTGTTTTTGTCACCGACATTTATGCCCCTACTGACGGTCGGGTAATTAATGCGGGATTTAAACTAAATCTGTAACCTAGGCATCTAGTTGACAGGTTATAGACAAAAAATTAAATGAACAGCTACGTGGGCCAGGGGTCCGCGCTATCTATGGCAAACGAACACGATCACCACGATCATTCCGGGCACCATCACGGTCCTACGGTACTAACCTCTATCAACCGGGCGCTCATTATCGGGGCTGTCCTGAATACAGTATATGTGGTGGTGGAGTTTGGTCTTGGTTTCTATTATAATTCCCTGGCGCTTACCGCCGATGCAGGACATAACCTAAGCGATGTAGCTAGTTTATTATTATCGCTGCTAGCCTTTCGACTGGCTCGCGTCCGGCAAACGCCTGGGTTCACATATGGCTATCGGAAAAGTACCGTATTGGCTTCGCTCACCAACGCCGTTGTATTGCTGATCACGATTGGGGCTATTTTATGGGAAAGTATTCACCGATTTCGTCAACCGGAGCCGGTAGCAGGGGGCGCTGTGGCCTGGGTAGCTGGATTTGGCATCCTGGTCAATGCAGGTTCGGCCTTGCTTTTCTTTCGGAATAAAGAGCACGATCTGAATGCCCAGGGCGCTTACTTACACCTGGCCACCGACGCCCTGGTATCGCTGGGCGTGGTTATTGCAGGGATTCTCATCACCTATACCGGCTGGTCATGGCTCGACCCTGTCATTGGCATTCTGGTGGCCATCGTGATCATGGGGTCCACCTGGCGTTTACTGACCGACAGCCTTCGCCTATCGATGGATGGTGTTCCGGTGGATGTTGACCTGACCGATGTACTGGCCGAATTACGGGCTGTGACGGGTGTGCAGGATGTCCATCATGTGCATGTGTGGGCTATGAGTACCACTGAAAATGCGCTCACCGCGCACCTGGTGCTGAAACCGGGCCTCACCGACGAACAAATAGCTACCCTCAAACACGAAGCCCGCCATCGTCTCGAACACCAGAAGATTAGTCACGCTACGCTCGAAACCGAAACGATAGCATCCGACGATTGTGAAACCGAGATTTGCTAAGCTGACAACTGATTCAATTTTGTGGGTTAAACGCCTTGGCGATAAGTAGGATTTCGACGCTCGCTTCTCTCCTATAAAGTATCTTCCCATACTGGTTTCTGCTTTACTACGAAGCGGTTAACTTTACGAAGATCAAGTACGGTCAGGACGTTTTTAATGAACAATCATGAAACGCAGAGAAGCAATCCTTCAGGTAGCCCTTACGATGGGCAGTGCCCTATCGGCCCCAACGATGGCGTCGATCCTCGAAGGTTACCAACCTCATCGATCCATAAAACGGGCACCCTCAACCTTTGCGTTGCAGGGGAATCAGGCGGCCTTGCTCGATGAAATTACGGAGGTCATTATGCCAACGACCTCGACCCCAGGGGCCAAAGCCGCGAAGGTCGGTGAAACCATCCAGCTCATCCTGAAAGACTGTTATAAGCCTACTCAGCAGGAACATTTTCTGAACGGCCTGAACGCCGTTGAAGCCGAAAGCCAGAAAACCTACAGCAAATCGTTCGTCGATCTGAGCATAGAGCATAAAACAGCCATTCTGAAAGAATTTGAACAACGGGCTAAAATCGAAGCGAAGCAAAATCCGAAGAAGCAGGAGAAACTGGCGAAAGACCCCGAAACTACCCTAAGCGCTGTTGCAGCCTCAGGCAGCGAACAGACGCAGGCCAAACTGGTAGATGCCGAAACAGGGGTGGTGGTGAAAGATGCCGCGAAAAATGCTCCGCTCACTCCGTTTTTCACACTCGTCAAAGAATTGACCATTCTGGGCTATTTCAGCTCAGAAATCGGCTGTACACAGGCGCTCTCGTATGTAAAAATCCCCGGCCGTTACGAAGGCGTTGTCAAACTCAAAGAAGGCCAGAAAGCGTGGGCAACGTAAACTATAGTATTCAGGAGTTAGGAGCGGGGAGTGAGCATGCTGACGCGAATTTTTCTTGAAGCACTAGCATGCTCATTCCCCGCTCCTAACCCCGCACTCCTTAAAACTATGAACCTTAATCTTGACGCTAAAAAAGGAATGACCTACGATGCCATCGTCGTCGGTTCGGGCATATCGGGTGGCTGGGCGGCCAAGGAACTGACCCAGAAAGGACTCAAAGTGCTGATGCTGGAGCGCGGCCCCGATCTGAAACACGTTACGGATTACCCAACGGCCATGAAAGACCCCTGGGAGTTTCCGCACCGGGGGAAAATCGAATTGTGGGCAGCCGAAGAATACTGGGCCAATGCGCGCTCGGGTGGCAAACCTGGCGAAGACCAGCGGCATATGTTTACTAAAGATGTCGACTTCCCTTACATTGAAAAGCGTCCCTACGACTGGATTCGGGGTTATCACCTTGGCGGGCGTTCATTAATGTGGGGACGCCAAAGCTATCGGCTCAACGAACGGGACTTCACAGCCAATCTGGAAGACGGACACGGTGTCGACTGGCCCATTCGGTATAAGGATCTGGCTCCCTGGTATTCGTATGTAGAGCGATTTGCCGGTATTTCGGGGAATAAAGATGGGCTGGCGGTTTTACCCGATGGCGACTTTGTGCCACCCATGCAGATGAACAGCATCGAGCTGAAAGCCAAAGAAGGAATCGAAAAGAATTTCAAGGGTCGCCATCTGGTAATTGGTCGTCCGGCAATCATCTCGGTTGCCCAAAAAGTCCATACCGATCTGGGCAGGGCTTCGTGCCAATTCCGAAATCTGTGCGTGCGGGGCTGCCCGTTCGGGGCTTATTTCAGCACCCAGTCGTCAACCTTACCGGCAGCGATGAAAACGGGTAACCTGACAATTATTACGGATAAAATTGCCTATCAGGTTATTTACGACGATCAGAAAGGTAAGGCGACGGGAGTGCGCGTCATTGACCAGAACACCAAACAACAGCAGGAATACTACGCCAAAATCATCTTCCTAAACGCATCCACGATCAATACCGCCTGGATCATGATGCAGTCCACGTCGAAACGGTTTCCGAACGGGTTGGGCAACGACTCCGACCAGTTGGGCCGCAACCTGATGGACCATCACCTGGGCGCGGGCGCATCGGGCGAGTTCGAAGGATTGCAGGAGTGGTACTATTATGGTCGCCGGGGCAATGGTATTTACATTCCCCGTTTTGCCAACTGGGGCGACGATAAACGGAAAGATTTTGTACGTGGTTTTGGCTATCAGGGCCGAGGGGCTCGGCAGGACTGGGTAGCGGGGGCAAGCAAAGAAGGCTTTGGACCCGAATTCAAAGATAATCTGACCAAACCCGGTCGCTGGGAGTTCAATATTGGCGGGTTCGGCGAAACCCTGCCCGACCCCAATAACCGTATGCGCCTGTCCGGTAAGAAAGACAAATGGGGACTACCCATTGTCGAGTTCGATGCAGGCTGGGGCGAAAACACCGTCGGGATGCGCAAAGCGATGATGAATGATGCCGCCGAAATGCTCGAAGCTGCCGGACTAAAGAACATTAAAACCCGTAACGATCAGGACAAAAATCAGGGTATTGGCATTCACGAGATGGGTTCGGCACGCATGGGCCGCGACCCCAAAACATCGGTACTCAATGCCTGGAACCAGGTTTGGGGCGCTAAGAATGTGTTCGTTACCGATGGAGCCGCTATGGTATCCTCATCCTGTGTAAATCCATCACTCACCTACATGGCTCTAACGGCCCGCGCAGCCGATTATGCCGTTCGGGAGTTGAAGCGGATGAACCTTTAAAATAGTCCGCAGACTGTTATGATGAACCTGTTTAAACTTTTTAACTTTCAAAGTCAACCGAGTACTCGGTTAGAAAGCCCGTAGTTTTTGTTCATTGGCCTGATTAGATTGGCCTGGATTAAAGCCTTTGCGATTTGTGCCCGTTGGACGTTTTTAGCTGGATGAGCTCGTTACAGCAACCACAAAGCATTTTTTACAAGCCAGATTGGTAACGAGGTCAACTTTTTCACCTTTGAAAGAACCTTCGAATTCATAAGAGAAAGCTGGTTTTGGGGGCGCCCGAGTGGTTGGCTTAAGCACCCCAAAATTCAGCTTTTTCTGCTTTCTAAACTAATTAACCATTTTCTTCCGGCAGGTACAATTACGTACCTATTGACGTTGACGCCAGATCACTTTTTTATGTAAACTGATGAATTATAGGTAAGGCTTAAGCAATTCCAGGGCGTTTTTCACACTTATTAAAAACAGCGAGGCCCGTTCGATATATCGAACGGGCCTCATTACGAATAAGCCGTAGCCAGTTAATTACTTCTGGAAAGATCCAAATACATAATCCCAAATTGGTGACGATACGCCGTAGTTACTTTCTGGATTCTTGTAGTGATGAACACTATGGTTAACCCATAACTGCTTAAAGAAATTCTTCGGTGGCGCATAGGCATGTACGATGAAGTGCGTAGCCAGATACCCCGAATATCCCACCAAAAAACCAGGAAAGAATGCATAAGCGGCCTCGCCCATCAACAGGAAAAACATACCAAAAAAGAAGGCTGCAACAAAAACGGCTAGTGCAGGTGGCATAGCCAGTCGGGTCTTATCTTTCGGATATTCGTGGTGAACACCATGAAATGTATACTGTATTTTGGCGCGACTAGGTGTTGTGGGAGCCAGATGATACAGATACCGATGCAAAATGTACTCGAATAGGGTAAATGAGAACAATCCAACTACAAAAAGGCCACCGATTGTCCAGTTGCCCATATCCGTATACGTAAACGCATACCAAACCAGAAAGGCTGATAAAATCAGCCACATTGAAATAGGCACCATAATATGCGTTCTCGACAAAGCTTCTAAAATTGGATTGTCGAATAGCTGTTTCGTGCCACTATTCTTGGGCCGGGTTTTTCCATGCCCTGCTATTGTCTGTAACTTCTCTTTTTCAGATTCCATAGAGTCGTACTCAGTTAACACCACAAAAATAATAGGAAAACCCGTTCATTAGCCCCGATTCAATAGTAAAATAAGTTTACCATCTTGGTTATGTCCTAACTTCCACCTGATCAGAAAGTTTTTCCTGCATAGCCTTTACATCGCCTTTGGGTAGTTTAGGCTTTATGATCAGACGCAATGAATTACTGTAAGTCAGATAGTTGACCATCCAGTTCAGGAAAATAAATAAACGATTTTTAACGCCAACAATCGACATTAAGTGAACAAAGAGCCAGGTTAACCAGGCAAAAAATCCTTGAAATTTTAAATACGGCAGGTCAACCACAGCTAATCCGCGTCCAATAGTAGCCATTGTTCCCAGATCGTTATACGTAAACGCTTCAGGTTGTTCGTTACGTACCCAGTGGAGCAGATTTTTTGCCAAATGCCGCCCTTGCTGAATAGCAGGCTGAGCTACCTGAGGGTGCCCGTTCGGCCATTTTTCTTCCGTCATTAGAGCCACATCACCGATGGCAAAAATGTCGGTAAAGCCCTGTACCTGACTGTATCGATTCACTAACACACGCCCTCCCCGCCCCAGTACATCAGGTGGTAGGCCTGCTAATGGGTTGGCTTTTACCCCGGCAGCCCAGATTAGGTTATTAGTACGGAGCGTTGAGCCGTCATTCATTGTCACAATACGTCCATCAAAGTCTTTTACCCGCGTATTGAGCTTCACAATCACGCCTAACTCCCGTAAGTAATTCAGTGAATGCTCCTGCGATTGTACCGACATAGGACCCAGCAACTCTGCACCCGATTCGATGAGGAAAATATCCATCATCTTGAAATCCAGTTCTGGATAGTCGACAGGTAACACTGTTTTCCGCATTTCGGCCAATGTGCCACAGAGTTCCACCCCAGTTGGTCCTCCGCCTACTACGACCACATCCATCAACCCCTCTCGCTCATCCTGCGTTTCAACGCTGAGGGCATCCTCAAAATTCTGAAGCATTCGGTTCCGCAGCGCAATCGCTTCCGATACCGACTTCATAGGTAACGCTTTTTCAATGATATTCTGCTGATTGAAAAAGTTAGTGTCGGCCCCGGTGGCTATTACCAGATAATCGTACGTAACGGGACCAAGCTCTGTATCAACAGTTTTATCGGCCGTACGAATTCCCGTTACCGTCGTTACCCGGATATGAACGTTTTTACAACCGCCAAATACGGCCCGTAACGGAAATAATATGGAGTTGGCTTCCAGACCAGCCGTTGCTACCTGATAATAAAGGGGCTGAAATTCGTGGTAGTTCTGTTTATTGATAAGAACTACCTGAAACTCTTTCCGATGCGATAATTTCCGGGCTAATTTAAGCCCACCAAAGCCCGCACCGACAATAACGACACGTTTGCGATCCGTTTGGGGTATGTTTGGATTCATGGGTATCTGTTTACGGTTTAGCGTTTCCGGCTTTCGGCAGTTGATGCGTTACTCATTCTCACATCAGCCCACAAAACCGAAACCGGTAAACCCATTAACTAACAAGCGGTTTCGCTTCCTGCAAAACGCGCTCATAATACGCTTCATACCGGGGCAAGATACGCGATAACTCAAACTCTTTAGCTCTTGCCAGGGCATTTTGTTTGAACGTTGGTAGATGATTATCGTCAAGTATATACAAGGCATTTCTGACCATGTCGTCTACATCGCCAACCGGGCTTAGAAACCCCGTTACACCATGTATGTTCAACTCAGGCAACCCACCCGCATTCGACGTAATCAAGGGCACCTCGCAAGCCATGGCTTCCAGAGCAGCCAATCCAAAACTTTCGTTTTCGGAAGGCATAATAAACAGATCGGCAACCGACAGAACCTCTTCAACCTGATCGAGCTTACCCAGAAAGCGTACCTGATCGTAAATACCCAGATCACGCACTAGCCGCTCAATACGGGCTCGCTCCGGTCCATCGCCCACCAGCAACAGCTTGGCAGGAATGCCCTGTTGAATATGATAAAACGCCATCACGGCATCGTCGATACGTTTCACACGACGGAAGTTGGAAGTATGCACAATCAACTTTTCGCCGTTGGGGCAAATTGCTTTTTTGAAATGCTCTTTCTGCTGCCGTTTGAACCGATCCAGATCAATAAAGTTTGGAATAACTTCAATTTCCCGGTGAACTTTGAAATGTTTGTAGGTATCCTGCCGCAAATCTTCCGACACTGACGTAACACCATCCGACTCGTTGATACTGAATGTAACGACGGGTTCGTAGGAAGCATCTTTACCGACCAGCGTGATGTCGGTTCCATGAAGCGTCGTTACAACAGGTACAATTCGCCCCTGCGAACGAAGAATCATTTTGGCCATATAAGCCGCTGATGCATGAGGAATGGCGTAGTGAACATGCAGTAAATCAACGTTCTCGTTCTGAACCACATTGACCATTTCACTCGCCAGCGCCGATTCATACGGAGCATACTGGAAGAGCGGGTACGAGGGTATATTTACTTCATGATAAAAAACATTTTCGTTGAAAAAGTCAAGTCGAGGTGGTTGCTGATAGGTAATGAAGTGAATCTGGTGACCATTTTTGGCTAACGCTTTACCAAGTTCGGTAGCCACCACGCCACTGCCCCCAAAAGTCGGGTAGCACACAATGCCAATTTTCATGCGCAAGAGAACGAGTTTGTCTCTCAACAACAAATGGATGCAAAAAGAATCCCATTAGTGATGAAGGATATATAAAAGAAAATCAACAAACGATACAATAGGATTAACGAATAACTCCAGGTATGTGTTTTTATCAATCCAAAGTGCAGCGGTTTGGCAACAACCGGGTCTTTATAACGAAACAGGCTCGTTAGCTCGTGTTCATTGGAAAAGTGTATCACTCTTTCATCTAAAAGCCTTAATTTTGATTCAAATAACTCGTCATGCTTGCGCGTCAACAGGCTACCTTTTCCGCTTTTACGTTCGGTTTTTTGCGGCTCATTCGGCTGCAGAATCTGCTGATTGTTGTGCTGATGCAGGTAATGGCGCGTCTGTTTTTAGTAGGCCCCCGTCAGGAAGGGCTACAGCTTCTGATCGATCCCGGTATTTGGCTGCTCTGCCTGTCGACCGTTTGTATTGCTGCGGCAGGTTATATCATCAATGATTATTTCGATGTTAAAATAGACCTGGTCAACAAGCCTGATCGAGTCATTATCGGGCGGTATCTGAAACGCCGGGTGGCTATGGGTGTACACCAGGTTTTGAATGTGATTGGCTGCCTGATAGGCCTTTACCTGAGTAAATGGGTATTTCTAATCGATGTAGTTGCCGTTACACTACTGTGGTTTTATTCGGCTCTGTTCAAACGCCAGATGCTGATCGGCAATATCGTCATTTCCTTCCTGTCAGCTCTTTCGCTGCTGGTTATGGCCATCTATTATCGGCATAATACCGAGCTGATACTGATGTATGCCCTCTTTTCGTTTGGTATCTCGATTATTCGTGAGATCATCAAAGACATGCAGGATATTCGGGGCGACGCCCGATTTGGTTGCCGTACTCTGCCCATTGTGCTGGGATTACGCCAAACCAAATATGTGTTGTATATGCTGATTGGTTTATTTACCTGTTCCCTTTTCATCATCGCTGGCTCTCTCCATAACCCGCGACTTACTTTGCTTTTCCTGCTTTTGCTCCTGCCAATGGGCTGGTTGGTTTATCGGCTCATACTGGCCGATACGCGACGCGATTTCGGTTACCTCAGTAACCTCTGCAAGATTATTATGCTGCTGGGTATCATTAGCATGGGATGGGCGTAGGAGTTTATGTAGGATGTATAATGTATGGACGCTGCTGATCATACATTATACATCCTACATAAACTCCTACGCCGTTCCCTAAAGCATTTGACTATTCGGTGCGGTCTTCTAGTAGCTTTGAGACTTAACACTTAACAGACTCTATCTGCATGAAAACGCTCACGTTATCGTTGCTTCTGATTTTTTCAATACTGATAAACGCTCAGGCTCAGGAATGTCTGGGGATCCCGTTTAAAAGTGGTATGAGTTTCGAACTTAGCCACTTCAATGCAAAAGAAAAACTGACGGGTAAGGTGAATTATCAGGTAAAAGATGTTCGCAAGGAAGGCGGATCGACCGTGGTAGATATAACGGCGCTGTTTGAAGATGACAAAGGCAAACAACGCCCTCCCTATACGATTCGGTATACCTGCTCAGGCAATGAACTGGTAGCCGACATGTCGGGCATGCTCCAGTCGATGCAGTCAACTATGAAAGACATGGAAATGCGGTTGAAGTCCAATAAATTGGTGTATCCAGCCAAGCTTAGCGTGGGGCAGAAACTGGATGATGGACAAATGGAAGCCGACATGCTAAACAATGGAACCACCATGATGACCATGAACATGACCATGACAAACCGGCAAGTCGATGGGAAAGAATCCATTACGACGCCAGCCGGAACTTTCGACACGTACAAAATCTCATCGGATGTTAGTTTTGAGAACCGAGCTATGGGCATTCCCATTCGCAGTTCAATGCGCGTAGTGAGCTATCGGACCGACAACAAGATTTTTGACATAAAATCAGAAACGTACAACAAAAACGGCAAATTGCTCGGTTCATCTGTGCTTACCAAAGCCAATTGATAGGCGCTTACCCATTGGCTGCTGGATTATTTCCCTCACAATTTGTCGAACTTTACGCAACTTAGTTGCAAAAAAGTGGGTTAAGGAGAAGTACGATTCCCAATCGTATCGTACTTTTGTATCCGCTTATGAAAACAGGTATTCTTTCCCGCAAAGCTGACTATATAGGTATTACCGGCTCTATATTATGCATTATTCACTGCATGATTACGCCAGTTATGCTCTTAACTACGTCGCTAATGCAGAATTCAACGCTTCGAGTCAGTTATCTCAGTCTGGATTATGTGTTTATCGGAGTGAATATCGTAGCCGTTTACTTTGCTACCCGGCATTATGCTCCACCCGTCATAAAACGGAGCCTTTGGGGATTCCTGAGCCTCTTCAGCATTGCCCTCCTGCTGGAAGAAACCGCTCCTGTTTTCGAATACATTGCCTATCTGGCCTCTGCCGGACTGGTCATCACCCACTTCCTGAATATTCGCCAGCACAGGCTAAGCCACGTGCATTAATCTAAACCGGGATTTATAGGCTTAAACTGACCGACCTTGATTGGCTTTCTTTGAAGGCTTTTATAAAATCAGAATCCATCAGTTCAATTCTACAAATCCCGGTTCTAATTTGGACTGAATGCTCTGTTACTGATAAATGTATTGTCGGTCAGAGTTTTCAGGAAGGCGACGAGCTGATTTTTCTGTGCGTCGGTCAGGGAAACACCTAATTGGCCATTAGCCTTCAACGCTGGGTCGAGGGTGGGGCTATCCTGAACACCCGTTCGGTAATGCTCAATGACCTGATCCAGCGTTGCAAATCGCCCATCGTGCATGTATGGAAAGGTTTTTTCCACATTACGAAGGCTAGGGACTTTGAATTTCAAACGATCGGCTTCATTGAGTGTAATTCGATAGCGCCCCTGATCGTTGATTGAACTAACCTGCAAACCGTTGTTTCGATAGCTTTTATCGGTAAATAAATCTGTTGCATGGCAGGTAGCACATTTCTGTTGAAACAGTGTCAGGCCAGCCAATTCATCGCTGGTCAAATCGCCACCGGCCTCCTTTCGGACATACTTATCATAGCGCGAATCAGCCGAAACCAGCGTTAGTAAAAACTGTGAAATGGCTTTCAGGAATCGAGCCGTTGTGACGGTATCGGAGCCGAAAGCAGCCTGAAATAGGGGCGGGTATTTGGGATTTTTCTGAACGCGGCTAAGGGCTTCCGAGAATTTCAAATCCATCTCCACGGGGTTTTGAATGGGCGCAATGGGGAGTTCATCAAGGCTCGTAACACCCCCATCCCAAAAAAACTCACGATCCCAGCCCAGATTTTGCAAACCGGGCACATTGCGTGTACCAAACTGACTTCCAATGCCATGGCTTAACGCGTGATCGGAATGCCCAAATCCGGCAAATTGCTGATGACAAAATCCACAGCTAACGGTGGTATCCCGCGAGAGTTGTGCGTCATAAAATAACGTTTTGCCTAATGCAACTCCTTCTACAGTGAGCGGATTCTGGCTCAGATCATATACTAGTGCCGGGAAATTAGCGGGCTGGCGAAGCGTAACCGGAGTTGGTTTATAGACTACCCCACCACCACCTGGATCGGTTGGGCCAGGACCGGGGTCTGGATCAGGGCTGTCGGCTTTCTGGCAACTGATAGCCAATAGAAATACCAGCAGACTACTCAGGAGTCCGATCCGTATAGGCGATATAGAAATGGGCCGAATCATGGGGTAGCCAGAATCCGGTCGTAACTAAACATTTGCGCGTAATTATTGGCAATGTTGGGCGAGTAATCGTCGAACATAACCGACGGATGCTGGGCAATACTGAGCTTGGTTGACCCATTAAAAATCTTCATGGCGTCGGTTACAATTCGAACCGATGGTACAGAACTGGTTTGAACATTGGCGCCACTATCCGTAAAAGCAAGGCTAACGGTGCGTAGATTATTGAGCGTCTTTTTACCATTATACCCACCACCAAATCCGCCGATATGATAAAAGAAGGCATTATTCTGCGCTGCGGGTGCAACGGGTGAGGTGCCTTCGATCTTCATAAATATATAGCCCGAATTCCAGTCCCAGTACATACCGTCGTTGAGGGCAGGATCGAGCGCGCCAGTTCGGAGACTGATATTGGCCAGGCTTCGGGCGCTATCCACCCCAATCATAAACGACATACCAGTATAATTGCCCGTGGGGATTTTAGAAAGCGTAATGGTTTGAGAGGCCGGTTTCTCTTCCTGAATCAGAAAGTAGCTACTATCCTGGGGCACAGTGTATTCGCTACCGTCGGCTTTACGGAGCTTGATGTTACTGACAAAGTAGTTGAATTTCGTAATGGTGAACGATTCACCCGAAGCGTTTTGATACGTAGTTGACCCCAGTTTTAAGTCGGACGAACTTACTACATTGTCAAACGTAATCCGAAGTTTTCCGGTATTTTCTGGATCAAATGAGGTATCCGTATCTTTTGTATCACAAGCCAGAACGGCGATACCGATAACGAATACGAGTAATAGTCCGGTTGTAACAGTTGCTTTCATAGACTATACATTCTTTATAGGCTGAAGTCCCTTTGCTCTTAGCTAACGAAAAGACCCGTAAAATCATGCACAGTATATATTAAATGGGCGTTATAAAATCCCTTTAGCGGCCAACAATAAACGAGGAGCGGAATATGATCTGTTCTGCCCATTGTTAAAACAGATCATATTCCGCTCCTCGTTTATTGTAGTTAAGCTTACAAGCTTTTCAGATAAGCCATACTTTGTGGCACCTGCTGCTCAGGAATTCGGCTTTCATCTTCGATGTAGAAGTGATCGACGGATGATTTGCGAGCGGCTTTCAATACGGCTGGCCAGTCAATTTGCCCAGTTCCCATAACTACACACTCTTCGGCCGTCATGCCACCTTTATCGCTATGCGGGACCCCTTTTTTCACATCTTTCAGGTGCATGAGCCGAAACCGTTTGGGGTATTTTTCCAGTAACTTAGCCGGGTCTTGACCGGGTAAAAATGTCCAGGTAACATCCATTTCGTACCCTACATGATCAGGATTGGTTTTGGTTACCAAATAATCGAACAGCGTACCGTTCTCATACGGCTGAAATTCAAAGCCATGGTTATGGTAGCAAAACATAAAGCCTTTATCGTGCGCCTGTTTGCCAAAGCGGTTGAAGACTTCAATGGCTTTATCCATAATTTCGAGCGTTGCCGGACCTTTGTGCGGGATGGAGCCGATACGAATGTATTTCACACCAAGCGCCTTGGCATTGGCCAGAATAGAGTCTGGCTTATGATCGATAGCGTCATAGCTCACGCCGTAGCTGCTGCAATGCAACCCACGCTCGTCCAGCAACTTACGAAGTTCAGGAGCGGTTTTGCCAAACAGGCCCGAAAACTCAATGTCGGTAATTCCCCATGACTTGATCAGGTCCAGCGTGCCGGGAACATCCTTGCCAAGTTTTTCTCGTAACGTATAGGAAACGATACCGGGTGTTTTCGGAACCAGTTTACCGAAAGGTTGCGCCTGACTGATGAATGAACCAGCCAGCAGGGCAATCAAAAACAAAGTTGTACGTGTCATCTTGGGAATTAGCATTGGTTATTGTTTCGGTTAATACAGGTAAGTAAGCAAACATTATTTCACCACTGGGAACGCAACTACCCGTAGTTTGGTACAACCATAAGGAATCAACGTCAGGGTTTCTACTTCATTGGCAACCTCGCCCTGATAAATGCCCTCACGGGTGGTAACGGGTTGTCGGGCCACTCCGTCCACCAGTTTCCAGTTCGGAATTTGACGCCCCGTGGTTTTGATTTCGATAGGCGCACTGGCTTCATTCCAGACAAAAGTAGCAGGCATTGGCTTGATGGTCACCGTTGTGTTTTTTTCGGGATCGTCAAGTATCGCCTTCGGAAGCCCGTAGTTCCAGGTACTTTTCGGCTGGTACTCATAATACGTCCCCTCCGTTTTCTCTGTCTTTTCTGCTACCGTCGATTCTACTTTCAGCGCATAGACTAGAGGACCACGTTCGATAGCACGGGAGTTTTTGGCCCAGTTGCTGGTCCGAACCAACATGGGCAGTTTCAGCGTCAACTTATCTCCATTGTTCCAGGCACGATTCAGACTAACGACCTGACCGCCTTTATCCGTACGCAACAGTTGGCCATTCAACGAAATCGTCGCTTCGGTACACCAGCCAGGAATGCGTAAGTCGAGAGGAAATGTAGTCGTTTTGGGTAAGCTGATCGTAAACGTTATCTGGTCATCGAACGGGTAATTGGTTGCTTCCTGAATGGTGACGTCAGTGCCGCCTGCTACTTTCGTTTTCAATGTATTGGGCGCATATTCCAGCGCAGCAACGCCTTTGGTGGGTGTGGCATACCAGAGATGAGACGCAAATTTTGTCCACCCCTGGTGCATGTTGGCGGTACAGCACGTATAGCCTGCGTAGGGCCCAAATACATTGTTCATACCCCGACCGAAGGGCAACGAAAAATCGAATACCCCCCGCGACACCTGTACCTGATTGGCAATCTGAAAATACTGCCGTGAGCGATAATCGTCGGTCGTTTGGGTGGGCAGCGCGTTGAAGGTCATTCGCTCCAGCGCATCCATATAGGCAGGCTCTCCTGTGATGCCGATGATTTCTTCGAGAGAGAACATGGCTTCAACAATCGCACAGAGTTCAACGCCCTGGGTAGGCTCGTTGCCATGCAGGTCTTCATCGCCCGAAAACATACCATGTGGAAGCCCATGCAGGGTCATCAAGTCATGAAACCCGGTCCGTACGGCGTTGAGGTAGTTAACATCTTTTTTACCGCGATAATATTCAGCGGGCATTTTCAGTCCCATGCCGACATTAACGGCATGACGATCCATCCATTTTTCGCCTGTCTGGTTTACGGCTGCCCCGATGGCCCAGTTTCGTCCGCCCAGCAGACTGGTCCAGTCAGTGGTTTGTTTATAAAGAATGTCGGCCAGGTCAAGCAAAAAACGGTCGCCTGTTCGCTCGTATAGCCAGTAGACGCTCATGATGTTATCGCCACCCCGCGACTCCGACCACTCTGTCCATTTGTTCAACGGGCAGGTTTTCAAGTTTTCAAACTGGTAGCGAAAGTACCTGGTCATGAACGGAATCACCCGCGCATCATTCGTAGCGGTGTAATACTGCTGCAGCACCTTGAGCATAATCATCCGTGGCCACCAGTCGGCCCCATCAGCGCAGGACTCCATCGGTTTACCTTCCAGTTCTTTCTTCGTCAATGGCCCGAAAAAACCGCTTGAGCGCTGATGATCGAGTGTCCAGTTAACGTATTTTACTACTTTATCTTTCAAGTCTTTATCGTCGAGCAAATAGGCCAGTGGCAACGCACCATCCAGCCAGTAGGGTGTTTCTTCCCAGCCATCGCCTTTGCCCCCCAGCCAGCCGTTGTCGTTTTTTACTTTCGGATAATATTCGTCCAGATGCCCAGTGGCTCCATTTTTCATGATTACCAGTTGCTGCTGCAACCAGCCTTCAGGGCGGATAGCGCCCACTGGCAGATCCTGATAATGGGCCGAAGCCAGGGCAGAACGACTACCAGCTGACGTTTTCTGTTGCGCCTGTACGAACGTGGTCGGCAAGCCAAGTAGGCCAACAGCCAGCGCAATACTAATTTTTTTCATAGATAAAGGAATGGCAATCTCTTTCCAAAAAGCCGCAAGCCAGCTATTTTACCCTATTCGCAGCCACATACGAAGAACCCAAATCCGGCCAGCCCGGATGTATCGCTTACCGTACGCGAACAAGTTCGCATACTAACTGATCAGTCGATTGTATCTTGATGGTACGAATTTGAGAAGCTTCTATGAGAATCATTAAGGAACAGGTTAATAAAAAACGCTTTAATCGTTTCAAAACATGGAAGAGCCCTCTCAGTTTTCAGTGACGTCTGACCAATTACAGGCGCATCAAAGCATTGAAACCCCTAAGCTCAAGCGTCTGAACCGGGCGCAATTAGCCAGACAGATTATCGATCTGACAGCCAAAGGCCGAGTTAGCCTGGAGACCAACCCACCCCTCATGGAATTGACGGCCCGACATCCGTATCAGGATGCAGGCTTTATGGACTTTTACCGACCTGGTCGCTGGGATTGCGAAAGTAATCTGGTATTTATGGAAGGAATCCGGCAAACGGGCCCGTCGCCGGGGCAGTGGGAAGGTACGGTCGGCTATTTGCGGTTTAAAGCCCCTAAAGCTGGCTCATATCTTATTGTGATCAACTTTACCGGCTATCAAACAACGATGCAACTTTCCGGCCCCTGGGGTATCAATACGGCCTATTCTGCCACCACTTCTTCGACTGGAGTGGCAACCGCAATCTGGAATGGTACCAAAGGCGCTCAGGTCTTTTTCACCATTTCCTGCCAAGGGGGCGTTATGGGTTATCTGCAATCGGCGCAGGTGTTCCTACTGTAAATCAGGTTGGAGAGATCACAGATTAGCACGTTGTTTACGATACAACACATGCCGACGCATAGGATGGCCCTCGGGCAGTCGTGGGTGGTCAAAATCGTCGATGGGGTTATGTGTCATGCCGAGACGTTCCATCAATCGCCAGGAACGAACATTGGCCGGAATGGTGAATGATACAATTTCGGGTAAACCAAGCGTATCGAGGCCAAACGCTAGAGCTGCCTGTGCAGCCTCAAACGCATATCCATTATCCCAAAAGGGACGAGCCAGTCGCCAACCGATCTCAACCGCAGGTGTAAACGGAGCGTCGAACGAAACGGTCCATAAGCCACAGAAACCAATGAACGGCGCAAGAGTTGGCGCTTCAAGGGCCCACAGTCCCCAGCCTTTCGTGGTCATGTGATTGCTTATGCGTTCGATCATTGCATCACTTTCAGCGCGGGTCAGACAAGCCGGAAAGTGTTCCATTACGGCCGAGTCGGCATTCATAGCCGCAAACAGCTCCGCATCCGCAGATTGCCAGGGACGAAGCAGAAGGCGTTGGGTATGTAGTTGAACCATTCGATTGTGGTTGATGAACAGTGCCTCACCGACAAAGCGGTGAGGCACTATTTACGGTTTGGTATGACGCATTTCCAGGCCGATGGAAGTACGTGGTTTGAAGCCAGCCCAGGGCCCAATAGCATCTGTTTCTGGAAGATTCAGGTAATTGGCGTAGTCTTGTTTCTTCAGGTGAATACCGAGAAAGGCGGTTACAAAATGCTGATTGATGTTGTTGATGCGATGCTCATTCCAGACAGGCTCGGCATAATGACCATATTCTTCAGGCGATACACCGGGCTGAAGCGTTGCCGCTGGGGGCGGGTTCGGTGCTACATTATGTCGGGCATTCACGTACGTGAGCAAGTAGCGGTCAGCATTGACGGCCCCATCGTAAATAGCTTTGATGCCCTTTTCGTAGCCGGAAATATCATCCTTGCTTCCCGCTATAAACAGTGTTGGTAACGTCAACCCGGCTAATCCGGCTGCATCCCATACACCCCGCTCCATACCCCAGGGAGCAAACGCAACTACGGCCTTGATCCGCGAGTCGAGCGTAGGCTTATAAGCGGGTGAGTTCATGGTGCGAGACTCTAGTGCGGTGCTTCCATTGGTCATTTGCCCAAACAGCTTCAATGCTTCGGCACTAAAACCAGCCCCTGTCGTGTTAAGCACGCCATAACCGCCCATCGAATACCCAATCAGCGCCGTATTGTCAGCATTTAGCAACCCCGCCAGAAAGTTGTTACTGGTTTTTGCGCTCAGTCGCGCCATTTCGTTCAGGACAAACAAATCGTCGAGCGGGCGATTCACCAGCGTACTCGGGAAAGCGGCCAAATCGCTGTAGGTAGATTCGGTATGATCGATGGCAACGACAACATACCCTTTCGAGGCCAGATTTTCGGTCAGATAGGTCAGCAACAACCGTGACCCCGGATAGCCATGTGAAACAATAACCAGTGGGTACGCTCCTCCATTTCGGTCGGGTTCGGCATCACGGCTGGCACGACCCGGAAACGTAAACGGAACGATGGGTCGTTTGGGGTCATTCGATCGGCCCAGCACCGATTCGTACTGTACAATAGCCGATTTGTTGTCAGGAGTTCGGGCCGGATACCAGATTTCGAGCGTAAGTGGCCGATCATACAGCGGATGCTTTCCATCCTTTGTATGCAACACATCGACCTGATCCTTGTGCATTAATTTTATCGTTCGTACGCCAACCGGATAGCTTCCACGAGCCGCCAGTTCTGGCGCATTGGGCAACAGATCGCCATTGACAAACGTATCGCTGGATGTTTGGGCGATAACCTGCGACACCGTTGTCAATGATAGGAACAGGAAAAACAGGTAACGAATAGTGGTTAATTTCATCGGTTTCAGAAAATAGGAATAGGATTTAGTAAATCTATTGCAAACTTTCCAAACCCGAGAAAGTCGCTCGTTTTTTATTAGCGGGTACGTTACTATCTACTATCTTTGTCCTACAACTTTAGGGGTGTCTGACCGGATCGGTTCGGACTGAGAGAATACCCTCACTACCTGATGCAGTTCGTACTGCCGTAGGGAAAAGTTAACGAAGCTTCGTTTGCTCTCCTCTAAAGTTGCTGTATCCGTATTTCATAAACAGCAACATGACTCAACTCGCAACGCTAATCTGGACCGATGTCGAACGCATTCGCGCACAGGCTCCCCTGGTTCACAGCATTACTAACTTTGTGGTTATGAACAACACGGCCAACGCGCTGCTGGCGCTTGGGGCTTCGCCCGCGATGGTTCATGCACCCGAAGAAGTCGAAGAATTCGTTTCCATTTCAAGTGCCCTGGTCATTAATATTGGCACACTCGATGCCACGTTTGTGGCTGGGATGAAACGGGCCATGAAACAGGCCAAAGCCCTGGGGAAGCCCATTGTTTTTGATCCAGTCGGCGTTGGGGCTACTTCGTTTCGCAATCAGGTTAGTGAAGAGTTACTGACGCTGGCGGCTCCAGATATCATTCGCGGCAATGCCTCCGAAATTATGGCACTGGCTGGTTTAAACGCTCAAACCAAAGGCGTCGATAGTTTGTATGGTTCGGAAGCAGCTGTCGATGCGGCTAAACGATTGAGTTCGGTGTGGGGATCGGTAGTAGTAATCAGTGGCGAAACCGACTACATCATTCACGGCGACCAAATCGCTAAAGTGGCCAACGGGCATCCGTTGATGACCAAAGTGACCGGCATGGGGTGCACAGCTACAGCCTTAATTGGCGCGTTTGCCGCTGTGAACACCAACTATGTTCAGGCAGCTACGCATGCCATGGCGGTAATGGGTATTGCCGGAGAGCTGGCCGTAGCCCGGAATTCTGCCCCCGGTAGCTTGCAGGTCAACTTCCTGGATACACTGTATCAACTGACCGAAGCCAACATTACCGATACCCTCAACCTGACTCTGTCATGAACCGCTTATATCTGGTGACGGACAGTACCGTAGCCCGAAGGGCAGGTCATACTCTTCCGTTCGTAGTTGAAGCAGCTTGCCGGGCGGGCGTTCGATGGGTACAGCTTCGAGAAAAGGAATTGTCTACACGGGCTTTTCTAGCGCTTGGTACCGAAATTAAGGCAATCACGCAGGCCTACGGTGCTCACCTGATCATCAACGACCGGGTCGATATAGCCCTGGCTCTCGATGCCGATGGCGTTCATGTAGGCCAGGACGATATGCCCTATCCGATGGTTCGGTCGCTGATTGGGCCGGAAAAAATCATTGGGTTGTCGATTAACAATTTGGCCGAATTACAAGGCATTGACAGTGACGAACTGGACTATCTGGGCATCGCTACCGTTTTTCCAACGGGCACCAAACAGGATACGTCGAGTTTATTAGGGTTGGAGGGCCTTCAGAACATATGCAGTCAAACGAGCATTCCAACGGTTGCAATTGGCGGTATTAACGCCCAAAACATTCAGCAGATAATGCAAACCGGTGTAACGGGTGCCGCCGTCGTTTCAGCCATTTGCGGTCAGCCGTCACCGTATGAAGCTAGCAGAGAATTACTAGTAAAGAGCGAAAGAGTGAATGAGTGAAAGAGTGTAATGCTGACGCAAACCACTTCGCTCTTTCACTCATTCACTCTTTATACTTATGAACACATACACTCGAACATTGACCATTGCAGGCTCCGATAGTGGTGGCGGGGCTGGTATTCAGGCCGATCTGAAAACGTTTTCGGCGCTGGGCTGCTATGGCATGTCGGTCCTGACCGCTCTGACGGCTCAGAATACCAAAGCCGTTACGGGCATTTTTCCGGTAGAGCCTTCTTTTATTGTTGAGCAGTTGAAAGCTGTACTGAGCGACATTGGCGCCGATGCGGTAAAGATCGGAATGTTGCATTCGCCCGATGTTATCGAACAGGTGGCAACTACTCTTCGAGAGTTTGGGGTATCGACCATTGTGCTCGACCCGGTTATGGTCGCCAAGAGTGGCGATAAGCTCTTGCAGGACGAAGCCGTCGATGCATTAAGAACGTATCTGTTACCGATGGCATCGGTCATTACGCCAAACCTACCCGAAGCCAGCGTATTACTGGGCCGATCTGTAGAGACGAAAGCCGACATGTTGCCTGCGGCTGTCGATCTGGCAACGCTCTGCCCGGGTGCTATTCTGGTGAAAGGTGGTCATTTAGTTGATGCCGAAAGCACCGATTTACTCTATGTTTCGGCCAGTGAACAGCATTGGTTTCCAACAGCACGTATCCAAACGAATAACTCGCACGGAACGGGCTGTACGCTTTCGTCGGCTATTGCGGCTGGTTTGGCTAAAGGGCTATCGGTTGCCGATGCCGTTGCAATGGCTAAAGCCTACCTGACAGGAGCATTACAAGCCGGGGCCGATTATCGGTTAGGGCATGGACATGGGCCTGTTCATCATTTTTATAACCTCTGGCAATAAGGTATAGAACACAGATCTTTATGATTCTTATGATCTTTAAGATCTGTGTAAATCATAACCGATCATACGAATCCGCGTTCCATTCAGCATGAAATTCACCGAACAACTCTGGCAGGACATTGCTCCTATTTACGAATCGATTCTGAAACACGGTTTTGTGGATGAACTGATGACGGGCAGTCTGCCCACGGCTCTATTTCAGTACTACATTCAGCAGGATGCCCTGTATCTGGCCGATTTCAGCCGTGCGCTCAATCTGCTGGCTGCTCGGTCGGTCAGTACGGACGATGGATTGCAGTTTACTCAGTTTGCACAAAATGCCATCCTGGTCGAGCGAGCGTTGCACGAAACCTATTTTTCGCTCTATGGTATCGAGCCGACTTCGTCAAAAATGCCAGCCTGTTTTGCCTATACGAATTACGTGCTAGCCACTACGTCACTTCAATCGGTTGCCGTCGGAGCAGCGGCTGTTTTGCCCTGTTTCTGGATTTACCGGCAGGTCGGAACGCATATTTATCAACAAGCCATTCAGGAAAATCCGTACCGAGCCTGGATCAATACCTATGCTGGAGAAGCGTTTGATGAATCCGTCAACCAAATGCTGGCGGTAACTGATCGTTTAGCTGAACAGGCTGGAGAGACCGAACAAATGCGAATGCGCGACGCTTTCCGAATGTCGAGCCAACTGGAATGGTACTTCTGGAACGATGCTTATACGCAGAACCGGTGGCAGGTATGATCCATAGTAACAATCTAACAAACCGATAAATAAAAAAATGATTATCAGATACATAATCAGAGCGAAATATTCTATTTACCAACCTGCAAGTTAGTTCTTTAAAGAAAAGATAGCGGCTGCTATGTTTTTCTTTAAAGAATACGCTCCTCACCAACGCCTGTAATGTACTCGACCCCATAAGTTCTGAGACCTTTTTTGTACCTGCCAATACATCCCGGTAGCCCTTATAGTGAATAGGCTTACCGTCCATGATTTCGTAAATGAGGTATTCAGGTATCTTGGCCTGGGGGTACCGTCGATATTGAGAAACTGGCGAACCGACAAACCAAACGACTCAATTTAGGCGGAATGCTCGTCGTACCGGGATTCAACAAAGCCCACAATCATTTACCCAGCGGACTAAAGTCGGTAAGAATCTCGTTGGCAGGTATGGACCCCTCGTGGGAGACCGTGCAGGATTCACTAAGAAAAGTCGAAGGGCGCACTCCCGAAAGCCAATGGATTGAGGCTACTATTGGCCCCTCCATCGCCAATTCGCCGGAGGCCACCCGATTTGTGCTGGATAAAATTGCGCCCAACCATCCGGTTCGGCTGCTTTCGTGGTGGGGGCATGTCGGGCTGTATAATTCGTTAGGGCTCCGCGAAATGGGTATTGCCGAAGACCAGCCTGATCCCAAAGGTGGTTTTTACGAACGAGTGACTAATGGTAAAACGCTAACGGGCAAAGGCTGCGAAAAGAACGCCTACTTGGCCTCACACCAGTTATGCAAAAATGGCCCCATTGCGCGACGAGAACATTATGGTCGCTGAATTTAAAGGCATGACGCAGGCCGTTATCGCCTATACGCGCACAGCCGCCTATGCCGAGTTTGCCGAGCCGCAAAAAGAGCCGTTGACCGTTGGTAAAGTGGCTGATTTGGCGGTACTATCCCAGAATATTTTCAAAGTCCCCGTTCCTAAGCTATTTCAGACGGAGAGTATACTGACACTGGTGAATGGCGTTGTTGTATACGATGCAGGCTTACTGACCGTTAACTAGTGCTACAACCAGCCAAACCGCTGTATCAATTTGTCTTTCTGGTTACGGGCGACGGGGATACTTACATCGTTGGTCATAACCAGATAGGCGCCTTCGCCCTTCATAAATAGTTTAATGTGATCGAGGTTGACGACGTATTGCCGATGTACACGCAAAAAGTTGCGTTCTTCCAGCACCTCCTGTACCTCACGAAGCGTTCGTGTAAGCAGATAAGATCGGTTCTGGGTAGCAATAACTTTGGTGTAATTACTATCAGACTCGCAGTAGAGAACCTCACCAACAGGCAAAAAAATAACGCCCTGTTGGTAAGGAACGGCAATTTTATCGCTGACCCGGTGCGACTGTAACTGGTGTCGAAGCTGGTCGATTTGGCGAACATCAACCCGTTGCTGGCGTTCGGCTTTCCGAACAGCCTCCTGCAAATCCTGCGAATCGATGGGTTTCAATAAATAGTCGAGCGCCGAAAACCGGAACGCTTTGACCGCAAACTCGTTATAAGCTGTTACAAAAATCAGGCTGAACGAAATGGAGCCAAGCTTCTCCAGCAACTGAAACCCATTCATTCGGGGCATTTCAATATCCAGGAATACCACGTCGGGTTGTAGAATCTGAATCAACCGTAGACCATCTTCGCTGCTCGTCGTTTGACCAATCACTTGAATATGTGGACAATACGCTCCCAGTTCGTGCGCCAGCAGCCGCACACAATCAGGTTCATCGTCAATAAGAATCGCTTTCAACATAATCAATGATTGACTGGTAGAATGATTGAATAAGGTCTAAATCAGCTATTCAATCATTCAAAATTAAATAGGGATCTCCACGACCACTTCGGTTCCGGCAGGGTGGCCTTCGGAGTCGACAAGGTCGGTGAGCTGAATATGAGTTTGGGTTTTATAAAGCTGGTTGATCAGGGCAATTCGCTCGCTGGTTACGTTCATACCAAACGACTTTTGGGGCATGGCCGATTTACTTTTTAGCTCGGCGGCCTTTGCCCGGCCAATGCCATCGTCCGTGATTGTTACCCGCAACCGATTGTCGGTCGGTTGTTCTACCCGAACCTGTACACTGCCGCCTTCCAGTTTGTGCATCAATCCATGCCAGATGGCGTTTTCGACAAACGGCTGAAGTAGTAGGGGCGGTATGTCGACAAACTCGGTATCAATCGATTCGGCTACTTCAATCGCGAAGCGAAGTTTGGTTTTAAACCGCATGGCTTCCATCTCCAGATAAAGCTGTAACGCATCGAGTTCGTTGCGGAGCGTTACCCGTTCGGAGCGGGAGTTTTCGAGTACAAGCCGAATCAACCGACTGAATTTAGTCAGGTAGTCGGAAGCTTTGGCGGCATTGTTTTCGGTGGCGTAGAGCTTGATCGAATTCAGGCAGTTGAATATAAAATGCGGGTTCATCTGCGCCCGAAGTGCCGTCATTTCAGTTTCGCCCAGTTTCTGTTCAAAACTCAGTTCGAGTTGCCGGATGCGCTGCTCTTCCAGCCGTTGACTCTGCATCTGCATTTCGGACGTTCGTTCAGTCAGTTGTTTTTCAAGTTCCTGCGTATAATGCGTGTGTAGCGAGGTGTTTTCCAGCTCGACCAATCGACTCCGATAAGCCAGCGCCATTGCAAAACAGAGCGATTCGATAGCCAGCCCGGTCAGGCTCCAAAAGCCGGGGTTGTTCACAAAAATTTCGATTCGTGGGGGTAGGTTCGGCACAAACGGGTTCAGAAACTGCGGTAAGAAAGCCAATACAGCCAACGTAGCTACACCAACCAACAAATACTTTTTTATCGGAACCTGACTGCGAACTAAGGCCAGGGTAAGTACCAGTAGCAGCAACCATGCTGGCAGCAGTTTAAATCGGTATAAGAAGTTGTTGCTAAGAAATAAGCTTCCCGTAAATTCTTCAAGCCCTGTCCAGACAATCTCAACAATAACCAGTCCCCAAAACGCTTTCACCCACGGCCAAATACGCGGCTGCTGCGACCGGATGGCCAACAATTGATTCATAAAAAAGGCGTAGAAGACAAAGAGTAATGCCAGTGAAAAGCGGGGTAACTGGAGCATATCCAGCCCAAATCGGTCATCGACATGCTGAACCGTCAGATAGAACCCCATTAACGTATAAAGACCATAGTACAGAAACGCCCTATCGCGGTTTAGCCAGTACGAATAAAACGCAAACAGGCTCATAAACAGCAAACTACCCGCTAACAACGACAGATAAACCAGCAAAGGCGATTCGAGATAGGCGTTTTCGAGGGTCGTCCTGTAAATAGCTTCGGGTGTATACAGCAGCGATACAATGGGGAGCACACTCATTACCCGGCTAATGGATTGCACGTAATAGGTATAGGTCTGCCCCGGCGGAATTCGGAGCAGGACTGCCGACGTATTGGGCGAGCCTTTAGGCCGAACAACACCTACGCCCACACGCGCCAGTTGGCGGTTGTTTTCATACGCATTGATGTAAAGTCCCTGCCAGCAGTCGTAAAAGAGTCGGACGGTATCGGTCGGGTGGGTGTTCTGAATCCGAAAGCGGAGCCAGGTTACCAGCAAAGGTTGTTCGGCGTTGGTAGTGCGTTCGTTGCGTTTTTGGGCAAAGGGCCGAAACCGTTGCTGCTGAATAACCGAAAGGGGTAACGTATCGCCAGAAGTATCTTCAAAAAATTCCGTAAACGGCCCAATGTTTCGGGGTGGTGGTAACTTACCTACCTCAACCGGCGGCACCGTTTGGGCCAATAGAGCCAGGCGAGCCAAGGCCAGAAAAAGGCAGAGAATCCACCGCATCGTGTTTGATTATTCTTGTTCGAATATCCACAGAAAGCGACGTAAATCCTTGAGCTTCTTTGCGAATGGTAGACAGAAGCGGCTGAACGACCGGATTTTTGAGGGAAGCATTACGCTAAAAAGAACCGCCATTGGCAGGCTGGTTTCGGCTGCTGGCATTGAAAAGGTGGAAATGGAGTAGGGCGTGTCTGTAGTTTCGGTCGAACCTAATTTTTTCGATCATCATGGAAAAAGCCTACCGAAACGTCAGTTACCTGTTTGGGGCCGTTTTGCTCCTTGTGTTTATTGCTTTTTACAAAACCTATTTCGGGTTGTTTCCGCAGTTTGTGGGCATTCATGGTCTTATTCATATTCATGCCGTCACGGTACTCATCTGGCTTTCATTATTGATTATCCAGCCGATTTTAATTGTTCGGAAGCAGGTAGCTCTGCACCGTTTATTGGGGAAGGCTACCTATGGTTTTGTGCCCGTGATGGTTATTCTACTGATAATGGTAGCCCGGTCGGGGCAGTTACACCAGAAACACCTGGGCATTTTTCTGGTCAATATTCTCGATGTGAGCCAGTTTATTGCGTTTTACGCGCTGGCTATTGCGTACCGACACAATCCAGCCTACCATGCCCGATTTATGGTCATGACCATTCTGCCGTTTATTGGTCCGGCATTGGGTCGACTCCCACAAATCCCATTTCCGCCAGGAGTACCGCACCTGCTCATAATTGGCGGCTTATTGCTGTATGAACGCTTTCACCGGAAAGTATACAAGCCGTATTTAATGTCGTTGGGTGTCTTTCTGGGTCTGTTTCTGCCGCTAATGGGTCTGTTTCTGGCTGGGCAGCCACTCGTTGAGCAATTGTGGCAGGTTTGTTTTGGGTAAATAACCCTACAGAGCGCAAGTCGAATAAGTTTCAGGAAGGAGTTCAGTTGTAAACCACACGTTAATACCTCTTAACAAACTCACTATAGATTACTTACCTTTACAAAAGCTACTTGCTGATTTGGTTATGGTTTTCATGCCGCGCATACCACCTCACCCTGCCTTGCGCCCGTATGTGCGGCATTATTTGTTGCTTCATGTACAAATGCATGAGGTTCCTGTACACCAACGCATCAAGCCCATTCCGCCCGACGCCGACCAGTCACTCTTTTTTTATCCGCGCAGTTCGGTCAAAGCAATCACCAATAGCACCGCCGAAAGTCGTACATCAGCCGCCAGCATTTTTGTAGGCCAGCAGACCTCTCGCATCAATATCCAGTTTGGCGACGATCATCTGATTATTCAGGTCTGTTTTCAGCCCGGTTTTCTGTATCAGTTGTTAGGTAAAATACCCATCAGTTCATTTCAAAATGAGGAAATGAACGCCGAATACCTGACCGATGCAGGTATGAAAGACCTCAACGAGCAATTGCGGGAAGAAACGGATTATGGCCGAATGATCGGCCTCATCGAAGCGTATCTGCTGAAGAAACTGGCTCAACTTCGCCCCGAAGTTTTACCCATCGACAAGGTTATTCTGGCACTAAAAGACACGCATCTGCCGCTTTCGCTCGATTGGTTGGCCGATCAGGCTTGTTTGAGTCCGAGGCAGTTGGAACGGAAATTCCAGGAACGGATGGGCATGAGCCCGAAGTTTTACGCCCGTATTGCCCGGTTTGATCGTACCTTTAAGTTGAAACAACAACAACCCCAACTCGACTGGCACGACGTGGCTTATGCCTGTGGTTATTTCGACTACTCACACCTGATGCGCGATTTCCGGCAATTTGCCGAAGTGCCTCCTTCAATGCTTCTGGCCCAGGACATGGCTTCGCCCGACTGGGGCAACCGCTTTTAGGAATGTCGTTTTTTTACAGCCAGCACCCGACGGATATTGGTTTAGTTCGCTCCGAAATCAACCATGCTGAGTGAATGAAAACGTCTCTACATTTTTTAGGCTATACACTAGTCGGTTATCTGGTTGTGGCGATTATCTGTCAGTTTCTTCCAACCAATCGGCCTGATTTTGCTCAGGTATTTATACCCAACAGCCGATTTGGCAATGCCATACAAGGCAACGAGGAGATTATTTTGGGGTACGCAAATGGGCGGGTTCAGATCCAGGGCAACGTGAAACCTCACGCAGCAGGCCCTGCTGAACACGTACACACAGGCTTCGACGAGCCATTTTCCGTTTCCAGCGGGACATTATCCCTATTGGTCGATGGTAAAATCAAACGACTTCGGGCAGGTGAGTCGTTTACGGTGCCACACGGGACGTATCATAAATTCTTCAATGAAACCGATTCAATAGCAACCGCCACGGGCGATGCACCAGCCGAGTTTGTATTTGTACTAACGCAACTATATGGCCTAATGAACACCGATCCTTCTATCTTTTCCTCACTCCGTTTTTTGCTACAACTAGCCGTGTGGGGCAACGATTTCGATTCGTATCTTAAAGAAGGGCCACCACCAATTGTCGTGAAGACGCTTAAATTCTTAGCGTTACCCATCGCCAAAATCGCGGGTTATCAATATGCAAACCCAGCTTATTACCCGAAACCATCCCCACCAATCACTGTGGCCGTACCATCGGAATCTGCAAATTAGTGGGCCGGTTTTCTTGGGTGTCGAAGCCGCGCCCATCAACGTGCCTCGCTCCCCAAAACAGCATGTTATTCAGGACATACATCAAATCGTATTCCTTAAAGATTTGTCCTCCAGTCAGGCCAAACGGTGCAAACGCTTTGCCTAAAATGCTTTGCGTACCGTTGACTTCCCATGCCTTGAACCCTGTGCTGGCAAACTGATTCAGAATACCCACAAAACCCGGATGTAATGGTGTTACGTCATACGCTTCATCGGCAACAAAGTCTACTTTCTGGGCACCGGCAACTATCGGATGTTCACCCTGCCAAAGCACATGCCCTTTGAGGAAGAGGTTGGCTAACGGCACTTTCCCGTAGGCATCGGCAAAATTGATGATCTCCAAGGTAAACGTATCGTCGGTCTGGTACGTAAAGCGTCGGGACAGGTAAAATGGTTTGGCACTTCCATCTTCGTTGCGCGAAAGACTTGGGCGCACTTCGGGCGTAATACTAACCCATTCACCGCTCGCTATCGCTTCTTTAATTTGCTCGATTGTCATTGTTTCTGTAGTTGAATCCACAAAGCTGTTATCTTAGTGTAAAAGAGACAAGTAGTCTATTTTACACTCGCTAGTACATCTTTCTAGACTAATGGCTAATTCGCGCAAAAACAAGGATTTTAATCCGCACAACTGCCCGGTTACGCACTGCCTGAACCGAATTGGCGGTCAGTGGAAAGTGCTGATTCTGTACGGCATCAGCAAAAACTGTAATCGGTTCAGTAAGTTGCAACGCGCCATTCCCACCATCAGCAAACAAATGCTGGTCAACCAATTGCGCGAACTGGAAGATGACGGTATTATCGAACGAACGATTTACCCGGAAATTCCACCCCGTGTCGAGTACAAACTGACCGGCTACGGCGAGTCGCTGATGCCCGTGATTTATGTCATGCAGGACTGGGGATTGAAGGCGATGGAGGCTGAAAGCCAGCTATAAGGCAAAGCCTTCGATATAGGCTATAGACGTTGGTCAGGCTTGCTCAACAACCTTCGTTTATTGCACTCCCATGCCTTATCTTTAGGAACCGAACGTTCTCTGCCAAACGCTATGCCTCTTTCTCTGGTTGCTTCGTCCTATCGACACGTATTTGTTTGCTTAATTGCCTTACTTCTGCCTTTTGCAGGTCGAACACAGGGAACATTAGCCGACTACCAACGGGCCGAAATGCTGAACGGTACGTTTCAAAACAAGGTGTACGATGCCCCTGGCCAAATTCAGTGGTTGCCCAAAGCGCATTCGTTCTGGTACCTCAAAACGACAGCCAATGGCAAGGAATTTATCAAGGTCGATGCCGACAGAGCGGCAAAAGAATCTGCTTTCGACCAGCAACGGCTGGCTACGTCGCTGAGTCAATTGACAGGGCGTCCGGTTCTACCTTATCAATTGCCCTTCTCCGATATTACGCTGCAACCAACTGAGGTTTCGTTTCGCATTAAAGACTCCTTGTTCACCTGCCCGTTCGATACTTACCAATGTCGACTAAACGGGGTGATTAGTCCACCAGCCAATGGGTATTGGGGTAATCAGGTCAATGAACGGGAAGGAAAACCCGTTCCGTCGCCCGATGGTACCTATGAAGCATTTATTAAAAATTACAATGTGTACATTCGTCCAAGCCGTCGGCCTACCGAAGAAGTTGCGTTAAGTTATGATGGATCGGAAGGCGAGTTTTATTCCACCTACATGGCCTGGTCGCCCGACTCTAAAAAGCTGGTGGTCAATAAGGTTCGTCCCAATACTCCGCATCTGATTTACCTGATCGAGTCATCGCCAACCGACCAGCTACAACCCAAGCTTCAGTCGCGTCAGTATCTGAAACCGGGTGATGCCCTTCCTCAGCGGTTTCCTACCCTGTTTCTAATCGACACGAAACGGCAGATACCCATACCCGCTTCGGTCATTCCAGACCAATATACCATCACGATGCCTCACTGGCGGAACGACAGCCGGGCGTTTACGTTCGAATACAACCAGCGGGGCCATCAGCGGTATACCGTTTTCGAGATGAATAGTGCGGGTAATGTGCGACCTCTGATCGACGAAACGAGTAAGACCTTTATTCATTACAGCGGAAAAAATTACCGCTACGATGTGGCGGATGGTAAGGAAATCATCTGGGCATCGGAACGCGACGGCTGGAACCACCTCTATCTGTACGATGGTAATGGAAAAGTAAAGGCCCAGATTACCAAAGGTGAATGGGTCGTGCGTCGGGTGGTTCATGTTGACGAAGCCAAACGAACTATTTTATTCGAAGGGAGCGGTCGGGAAGCCAGCCAGGACCCTTATTTCATCCAACTCTACCGGGTCAATTTCGACGGAACGGGTCTGACGGCCTTAACGCACGAAAACGGGAATCATCGACTGATCTTCTCCGACGATTATCAGTATATGGTCGATAGCTATTCCCGCGTCGACGAACCACCCACTACCGTCCTTAGACAAACGGCAACGGGCAAAGTGGCGATGGAATTGGAAAAGGGCGATATTCAGCCACTCCTGGCTACGGGTTGGAAACTCCCGGAAGTGTTCACGGCCAAAGGTCGGGATGGGAAAACGGATATTTGGGGTATTATTGTGCGTCCGTCCAATTTCGACCCGAAGAAAACCTATCCCGTTATCGAGTACATTTATGCTGGACCACACGACTCATTTGTACCCAAAAGTTTCGTGACCGATTCGCGGGGCTCCCTGCACGAAATGGCTGAGCTGGGCTTTATCGTGGTGCAATGTGATGGTATGGGTACTGCCAACCGCTCGAAAGCCTTCCACGACGTATGCTGGAAAAACCTGAAAGACAGCGGCTTCCCTGACCGGATCGCCTGGATGAAAGCAGCTACCCAGAAATACCCGTATATGGATCTGAGCCGGGTGGGTATCTGGGGCAATTCGGCAGGAGGCCAAAGCTCGGCAGCGGCATTGCTCCACTATCCAGACTTTTATAAAGTGGCCGTTTCGTCGTCGGGCTGTCACGATAACCGGATGGATAAACTATGGTGGAATGAGCAATGGATGGGCTATCCGATAGGCGAACAGTATACCGAATCCTCCAACACAACCCACGCTAAAAACCTGAAGGGTAAGCTTTTATTGATTCTGGGCGAGCTGGACGACAACGTCGATCCCTCTTCGACCTATCAGTTCATCAATGCGCTAATCAAAGCCAACAAAAATTTCGATTTCCTGATGGTTCCGGGTATGGGCCATTCACTGGGTGGTGACTATGGTGAACACAAACGACGTGATTTCTTCGTAAAACACCTGCTGGGCGTAGAGCCGCCCGAATGGAACTGGCAACCCAACATCACGATCCCCAAGCCATAATTGATCATTACTCAAACGTAAAGCGAGAAAGGTCTCTGCCAGTATCTCAGGCTGAAATCAGTTGGTCAATAGGCCATCATGTGCTTAAACTTTTGGTCGGCAGCATAGCGGCAAAGGGCGGTGAAATTTTCCTCCAGATTCGGTTCTTCCACATCGTGCATCAGTTCCCGAAGAATCTGCATATCGAACGTGTAATCATCGGCCAGGAGGTACTGGCTGAGTTGCGCACCGGCAGTACGATAATACAGCTTTTCAATTTCGTTCTGATCGGTCGGAATTTCGGTAACGAACGCATAATTGGTCCACCCAGCCGCTTCCAGCATTGTCGGCACGGCAAAGGTATTGGGGACATACCGACTGTGAACGATGTTCAAATCGTTAATTTCTGTAGACAAAGCCCGTACAATTACCTTGGCCGCATAATCGACAGGCACCATATTCAATCCGGCCTTAGGATTCAACGCAATCCGAATATTCATGTGGCCATACATCTCCTTGGCGCGGTAAAAAAAGGCACCAAACAGATAGAAGACCAAAAACCGATAGATGACGTGGTACGGCGCATCCATCAATCGACCAGCAATAATACTCGGCCGAAGTATCTGCCAGTCCAGCCCATACTGTTCACATAAGTTAGGGATATCCTCCTCGATTTTAGCCTTAAACGATTCGTAGTGATTCCGGTAGCTGGCCAGGTTCTGCTCTTTCAGAAACTGTGGTCTGAACGCAAAAGCGGTGCTGACGTAGCTAACTTTGATAATATAGGGCTGTAGCTGATTAATTAGCTGGATGGTTCCGTAATAATTTGTCCTTTTGATCTCTTCACACGCACTGGGTGTAGTGCCCAGATTAACCGAAGCGGCACAATGAATCAGGTGATATTTTTCCGTTTTGGTAGTCAGGTATTGCGTTAAATCGGTAGCGTTACTGATGTCGTAGCTGATCAGATCAATATGGTCTGTTTTTAGCCGATCAATATCCAGTTGGTTCATATACTCGGGCATCAGATCGGGGTTAAGTAACTCGTCAAACCGTTCCTGCACCGACTTAGTACGTTTACTGCGTATCAGCAGGATTAGTTTACCGACATAGCCACTTTGGTGGATGCGTACCATCAGTTCGTAAACAATGTGCGATCCTAAAACACCCGTTGATCCGGTTAAGATGAAGTTGTTGACTGGTTTCATTTGGATAATAAGAGGTATGGTTTGGCCCTGTAATCAGGGTCAAACAATCAAGCATGGTTTCGAAATAGATACAGCTTAGTTGGCGATCAGCTCATCGACGCCCTTAAAAACAAGATAACCAGGGGATGTATACGTCACATTGGTTCGGCCTCAACAGAAGCTGATAACAAGGCAAAGTTCAGCATCGGCCTTCAGAGTTTTTTTGACAAAAGTCAAAATCGGAACGTGATCGTCATTTTTTTGCCCGAATTCGGCTTAGGGTCTCCTGCGAAATACCCAGAAAAGAAGCAATGTGCCCCAGCGAAGCTTTTTGGAGGAGTTGGGGATGCTTTTCGATTAATTGATGGTACCGTTCCGCAGCGGATTGAAACTGAAACGACAGGGTACGTTCTTCCAGTTCAATGAAGTACTTTTCGGTCATCAGGCGCCCAATCAGATTAAACTCTGGATAGTTTCGGTAGAGTTCGTTTAACTGATCGTAACTGATGCCGGTAATGATACTGTCTTCCAGCATTTCAATTGTCGTATAGCTGGGCTTGTGCGACACAAACGAGTAAAGTGAGGCCAACATATCTCCTTCGAAAGCGAACCAGAGGCTTATATCCCGACCCTCCTGCCTGTAGTAGCCTCGGGCAAACCCTTTCTCCAGAATATACAGATGCCTGCATAGTTGTCCATGCTCCAGAAGCACATACCCTTTAGGCACTTCTTTTCTGACCAACACACTTGCCAGGGCCATCTGCCCCTCTAAACTAATAGGAGCAAACTGACTGATTTGATTGAGTAACCAGATCAAGGTTATTTATCTGTTTTAATCCTGACTACGTCAAAAAGGCTCACTTTGCCTGGCCGGCAACTACTTGTTCAAGAGTTTTGAGCACCTCCGGCATTTTCTCATGAGCATTGTTGCAGAGGACAATGATGGTTTTGTCGGCGTCGGTAAAACGGATGATTTCCGTTTTGTAGCCAGGGTTATCGCCACTATGCTGTACTACCTTTCCCAGTTTATCATTCTGCGTCAGTTCCCAGCCAAATCCATACTGTGATAATGTGCCGTTAGTGAGTTTTGCGGGTTTAAAAGCCTCAGCAAGCGTTTGCTGACTCACCAGTTTGTTGGTATACAACGTCCGATCCCATTTGAGTAAATCCTCGGCCGTTGAACTGATACGACCCGGCCCTTTGCGATTGCCGAGCCAGATGGCATAATTAAATTCAGGAAACGAATCGGCCCGAACATACCGTTTCTTTTCGGGCACATACATGTGTCCCCAGGCCATTTCAGGCAGTTTAAGTTTCTCGTCACGCGTGCGAATAGCCGTATGCGTCATGCCTACGGCCTTGAAGATGCGCGTCCGACAAAACTGAATAAAATCCTGCCCCGATACTTTCTCGGCAATACTCGCCAGGAGCATGTAGCCCGTATTGCTGTATTCGTATTTCGCTCCCGGCTCAAACGACTTAGCTGGGTGGTATTTGATCAGATAGGCTATGTTATCAGCATTACCGGCCACTTTACGCTTATCCCAATGCTTATCCATCACATCCTGATAATCGGGCAGTCCCGATGTGTGATTGAGCAGATGCCGAATGGTAATACCTTGATAGGGCAAACCCGGAATGTATTTGTCGATCAGGTCATCATAATCTAGTTTACGTTCCTGCTTCAGCATCAGGATCGTCATGGCCGTAAACTGCTTTGAGACGGAAGCCAGTTCAAAAATCGCGCCCATCGTCATGGGCGACTTCGTCTCAAAATCCCGATAGCCGAAGGCTTTTTCATACACGGGTTTCCCTTTGTCGGCAACCAGCACAACGCCACTAAAATCAGGGATTTGGGCGAAGAAGTTGGTTAATTCGTCGTTGATTTTGGCAGACGAACGCATTTGAGCGATGGCAGCGAAATTGGATAATAGGCTAGCCAGCAAGAAGGATACGAAATGGAACCGATGGATCAACAAGAGGATTAAGCAGTTTCGGTTATTGCTTCCAATTTACGGAGTTGGGCCAAAATACGCAATTGTACAAGATGTCTTCGTCGCATATTTAAATAAACAGCAAGGACGCGAGGGCGCAAAGAATATGGCACTCAATCTTCACTAGTTTAGTTATTCATTTTTTGTCATCCCGACGCAGGAGGGATTTCAAGGTTAAAGATATTTGAGATCCCTCCTGCGTCGGGATGACAAAAATGATCTGATGTCTTTCATTTAGCTAATTTTAACCATATTCTTTGCGTCTTCGCGTCCTTGCGGTTTACTTGAAAGTCTTTTAAATCCCAAAAACTCATTTAGCCTTACCTTTATTCAGAAAATCCCGCACCAGTTCCTGCTGATCGGTGCTTAGGAAATCAACTCCCGCTTCACGCAGCCTAGCCCAGACCGCCGGATCTTCGGGACTGGCCCAAAGACGGAGTTTCTTTCCTTCCTGGTGCACTCGGTCAACCAATTGGCGAAGTTTCTGAAACTCAGTCGCTGGCATGTCGCCTTGTCCGCGCCAGCCAAGCTGATTGGGATACGAATCGCTAATGATCGGCATAACCGTTTTTGAAAAGCCTTTGCCCAAATCGGATGGTCGACCATCGAGCGTTATCAGATGATCTTTTGTCTTCGCCACCGCCGACATAGGTCGATTTCCCGACAAGACGATGGTAACCGGCCCCGCCGGATTTTTACCACCTGAAGCGATTAATGAGCGATAGCGTTGAAGGAGTTTAGCGAGTGCCTGATACGTACTATCGGCTCCGGTTTTCGCGTCGATCATCAGGTAAAATGGGCCCTTATAGCCTGGAAACACCCGCCCGTTATGCTGACGGATTCGTTCTGCTAATGGTTTCAGATACAGATTTTCGAGGGTTGTCGCAGCGTTTTTAAACGATGGCCGATCATGCGTTACATACAAAGTATCATCGATCAAATGAACATCGGCTTCGACGCTGGTAAACCCATTTTCGAGCGCATCCCACAATGGCCGCGATTGTTCATAATCGTTGTGTGCGTGAGCGTTGAGCAACGGCGTAACACCCGCCGTTGATTGTGGAATCAGTTTCGACGCAATGGGTTGCGTCCAGGCCGTTTCGACATCACCGGGCATAAAGGGATTATACTTTGGTTTGCTGGAAATGACCTTGGCCCGGAGCAGTACAAGATCATCCGTCAGCGCGTATGCTGCCGCCGAATCGGTCACTTCCTTAAGCAGTTCAGCTTGCTGGCTTCCTTTTCGGATGCCGAAAAACTGAATACGATAAGTTACGTCTTTCTCCGGGCTGACGCGTACAACCAGTGAACTGCCCACCTGAGGCAGTTGCTTCAACGTAACGCCCGAACTGGCGTAGAACCGTCCGGCTTCCATCGCTTCAACAATCGCTTTGGGGGTTAATTCTGGCGCATCGACCATTACCCAACCCCGACCTGAATTGCTGAACGATGGCCCAAAAAAGTAGTAATTGTGGCTATCGTCGGTACCAAGCCCATACATCAGCGGACGGCCCTGCTGCACAAAATGGAGGTTGATTTTATCCCACATCGATTCGGTGCCTTCGTGGGTACTATCGCCATAGTTATTCACCAGATGGTGCCCATTGAACACCTCAAAAAAACGCTCGTAGCGTAGCTGCATCAAATCTTCGGCCTTAATGGCGTAGTAAAAGTTCGGATGGTTGATGTGTGGAAACATGGGCTGGCCCGTTTGCCGACGCTGGGCGACCACCATATCAATGTTATTCTGCATCACCTCGGCCACACTATTGCCGGGAAGCGGACGAACGAGGTTTTTCACGTTGGTAATATTCATGTGAATAGGCTTACCCTGGTACCCCGTCGATACTTCTTCGCTTTTGATAATCATGAACTTACCCGGCTCCTCGAAGTAATTTCGGTATTCGTCCAGCTTTTTCAGCCGCACCCGGAGCGAGTCGTTTCCTCCTTTCTTATACACGACCCAATCCGGCCCGAACTGGCGCAGATAACGGTCGAACGTTCGACGTCGGTCCTGCTGATGCGGCACATTCACCCACTTCTCGACGTCCTGAATCACGTTATGGTCAGACAAACCAACGAACTGATACCCATTGGCTTTGTACCAGTCCATAATCATCTCGGGATAATCATCGCCATCGCTCCACAACGAATGCGTGTGCAAATTGCCTTTGTACCAATGCTGAGCCTGGGTAAGTGATGAAAGCAGAACAGCGCATAAGGTAATCCAATAGAAGCTCTTGTTCATATCGACAACTCGAAAATGTCAGCGGTAAAGGTAGCTACAAGCAGATTGCCTGATGCTATGCGTATGTTATCTACCTGTTAAAGCTGTAAAGCGACTATCCCAACGAGCCTACCCAATCCCGATTTTTCAGTTTTTTGCTCTAAATTTCGGAACAATAGACGATGCCTGACTTTCCAAAAAGTGTGATCCTTTTGGAACGTCTACAACTTGCCCAAACACTCATGGTGCGCACTACTCAACCTGAACTCCGAACGGTCAACGTCACACGCTATGTTACGCCACTGCGTGAAGGCGGTTCGCTACCGGCCATTGTCGAAGCCGATGACAATTTTTTGTATGTGCTGAAGTTTCGCGGAGCGGGTCAGGGCACCAAAGCATTGATTGCCGAATTAGTGGCCGGTGAGATCGCACGATTACTGGGTTTTCGTGTGCCTGAAATCGTCTTTATCAATCTGGATGTGGCCTTTGGACGCAGCGAACCCGACGAAGAAATTCAGGATTTGCTACGTGCCAGTGAAGGGCTAAATCTGGGCCTTCATTATCTGTCGGGCGCCATTACCTTCGACCCGATCCTGAACGACCTATCGCCCCGGCTGGCTTCGCAGATTGTCTGGCTCGATGCATTCGTGATGAATGTGGACCGGACGGCCCGTAATACGAACATGCTCATGTGGCATAAGGAGTTGTGGCTGATCGATCATGGGGCTTCACTCTACGTGCATCATACCGGCCCTACCTGGCCAGAGCAAAGCCGACGACCGTTTACCCAGATCAAAGACCACGTATTGCTGCCCCAGGCAACAGAACTGGATGCCGTAGATGCCGAATTCCGGCAGTTACTAACCCCAGACCATATCCAAGCCATTGTATCGCTCATACCCGACGACTGGTTGATGAACAATGGCTCAACGGACTTCCCCTCCGACCAGCGGCAGGTGTATGCCCGTTTTTTAGAGGACCGACTAGCCTCATCCGAACTATTTGTCAACGAAGCGAAGAATGCCAGAAATACACTTGTTTGAGTACGCCGTTATCCGGGTGGTGCCCTGCGTTGAGCGGCAAGAGTTTCTGAATGTCGGTGTTATTGTCTACTGCCGGGCTCAGGGCTTTTTACAGACGCGATTCGCGCTCAACGAAGCCCGTCTTAAAGCATTTTCTGCTAAACTGGACCTGGACGAACTAATCGGACGACTTGGGGCTTTTGAACGAATCTGCGCAGGAAAAGCGGACGGGGGGCCAATAGGAAAACTAGCCATTGCCGAACGGTTTCGCTGGCTGACGGCTACCCGCAGTACGGTTGTGCAAACTTCGCCCGTACATCCGGGCCTTTGTACCAACGCAGCCGAAACGCTGGACAACCTGTTCGAGCAACTGGTGCTATGATTTCTTTTCGACAAGATTTACAGGGTTTTGCCGACATATTCACATAGTCGATCCCTATTCATCCTGTAAATCTTGTCAATCCTGTCGAAAAAACGAATTGGTGTAATCCCTATGAAGCACTTTACCCTGATCCTTTTCCTCTGCCCACTCCTCACGACGTTAGCACAGCCCCGAACAGATGCTTTTCTGACGAAGCTACTGGCAACGAACCCAAGTGCTGTTTTTAAGGAAGTGATGCGGCATCCCGAAACGTATCGACTGCAAATTATCTACACCCAGATTGATCGCGACAAAGCCAATAAGCCGTCGTTTAAACACTACTACTTCCGCGTCGACAGCACCGAATACTTCAACCCCGCTTCGACCGTAAAACTGCCGCTAGCCCTCCTCTCGCTCGAAAAACTGAACCGACTCAGCATACCCGGTGTCACTAAATACACCGCCATGCAGTTCGACAGCGCCTATAGCAAACAAACGAAAGAGTGGATCGATACGACTTCGGAGAGCGGCTATCCATCCATTGCCCATTGCATTAAAAAGGCATTTCTGGTCAGTGAAAACGATCCCTACAGCCGTATGTATGAGTTTGTCGGGCAAAGCGAAATCAACCGATCACTGCACGCCAAAGGGTATCTGGACACGCGCATTACCCACCGATTTGTCCGCATGACCGCCGACGAAAACCGCCACACCAACCCCATCCGGTTTATTCGGTCAGATGGCCGTTTAATCTATACCCAACCAGCAGCGTTTAATACCGACCCATTCGATTTTCGACGGGAAGCCCGGCTTGGCAAAGGCTATTATGTGCGCGATAGTCTGGTGCATGAGCCGTTCAACTTTACTGAGCGTAATAAATTCCCGCTGGAAGCTTTTCAACAAATTTTGCAGTCGGTACTGTTTCCCGAATCGGTTACTCCCAACCAACGATTTAACCTGACTAATGACGACTATCGACTCGTTTATCAGTACCTGTCGCAGTATCCGGGCGAGACAAATTATCCGAAATACGACGCCAAACAATATTACGACAGCTACGTAAAATTCTTCTTCATGGACAGTCTCCATCATCAGATGCCAACCGATGTCCGGGTATTCAACAAGGTGGGTTGGGCCTATGGCTTCCTAACCGATGCATCCTACGTGGTAGATTTCAAAAACAAGGTCGAGTACATGCTGACAGCCACAATCTATGTTAACAGCGATGGCATTCTGAACGACGACAAGTACGAGTACGACACTGTTGGCAATCCGTTTCTGTATCAGTTGGGCCAAACGATCTATCAGTATGAACGAAGCCGAAAACGACTTTATAAACCTGATCTGAGCAAATTTCAAATCACTTACGAAAAACGAATCAACGACAACCGCCCAACCATAAAAAACGTTGACAATTAAATCGTTACCGACCAAGCCCGTTTACACTTAACCTTTAACCTTATGCATCTTCAATCTACTTTTCGCACACTAGCGCTGATCGTCCTGACAGCGCTGTCTGTGCAGGCCCAAACTGCCACCAGGCAAAATTCTCCGCAATTAACGACATCGACTCCCGAATCGGCTGGTTTCTCATCAGAACGGCTCAACCGGCTCGACGGGCTCCTTCAGTCGTACATCGACAAAGGAGCTTTTCCGGGCGCATCGGCCATTGTGGTTCGGGATGGCAAAATTGTGTATTACAAAGCCTTCGGCAAATCGGACCTCGACGACAATAAGCCGTTAGCCAAAGACGCCATTTACCGAATTGCGTCGATGACCAAAGCCATCACGTCGCTGGCTGTTATGATGCTGCACGAAGAGGGAAAAATCATGCTCGACGACCCCATCAGCAAATATATCCCTGAATTTGCCAAACCCGTTGTGCTCGACAAATTCAACGAGAAAGATAGTACCTACACTACCGTACCAGCCAAGCGGGAAATTACTGTCCGGCATTTACTGTCGCATATGTCGGGAATCAACTACAACGTCATTGCCAGCGATCCCCGCATGCGGGCTATTTATACCAAAGCGGGCGGTATTCCCGATGCGTTTGTGACCCAGAATTACACCCTCGGACAAATGGTGAAGCAACTGGCTAAACAACCCCTCAATCACCAGCCCGGTGAAAAATGGACCTACGGCCTGAGTATTGATGTGCTTGGTTATCTGGTCGAAGTCGTGTCGGGGCAAAGTCTGGCGCAGTTTTTTGAAAAGCGTATCTTCGAGCCACTGGGCATGAAAGACACTTTCTTCTACCTACCCGATGCCAAGAAAGACCGACTGGTGAAACTGTATTCGGAAGACAAAGACAAAAAGCTGGTCAAAACCTCCAGTATAAAAACCCTCCCCGTTGATCCCGATTACCCAATTATGGGTGCCAAAACCTACTATTCGGGTGGTGGCGGCTTATCTAGTACGGCCTATGATTATGCCATTTTTCTGCAAATGCTGCTGAACAATGGCGTTTACAACGGGAAGCGATTCCTCAGTCGCAAAAGCATCGACCTGTTTACGCAGAGCGACCAGACCGGCACGCTGTTTCCAGAACCCGGCAACTATTTCAGTCTGGGCTTCCGGGTCGTCGGCGAAAAAGGTCATAACAACGACCTGAACAGCATTGGTACCTACGCCTGGGGCGGTGCGTTCAGCACACACTACATTGCTGATCCGAAAGAGAAAATTGCCATCGTCCTGATGAAACAGATGTGGGGCACTACTTACGGCGGTGAACTCGACAGAAAGTTTGATGTGCTGGTGTATCAGGCGCTGGATGATTAGTCTTTGCCAATGCATTTCTGGAAATACTAACTAATACGTATGAGTATGGCCCCGATGGAGTCACACGTTTCCGTGAAGTCAGATTTAAGAATCTGACTTCGTGCGGTTTCTCAAAACCGAATGAGTACAGGGTTCGGTTTTGAGAAACCGTCCAGGGAAGGTTTGAGCACCCTCCTACACAAAGACGGCTATTGCAAGGCATGTACTTTTTGCACCACTTCCACAAAGTCCTGAAAACACTTTCTGGCAAGAATCGCTTTCTACAATCAGACAGAATCGTATACGTTACTAATTCAGCCTGGTTGAGTTCGAAAGCATTCAATACATGAAAAAAATAGCCTTTATTGTTCAACGGTATGGATTGGAAGTGAATGGGGGAGCCGAATATTATTGCCGGATATTGGCCGAACGGTTAGCTGGCACTTATGAAGTGGATGTACTAACCAGTTGCGCACTGGACTACATTACCTGGGCTAACTGGTATCCGCCCGAAATGACCCCAATTAATGGGGTTAAAGTCCATCGATTTGCCACCGAATACGAACGACAGGAAAAGGCTTGTGGCCGAGCTGAGCATAAAATCAAGAAATGGTCACGGCCCGAAGAATGGCAGGGATTCGGCTGGATTCGGATGTGGGGCCGGGCGCTTGTTGGTAAAACCGTTCGGCGGTATAGCTGGTTATGGGCCAAAGCGCAGGGACCTTACGCACCCGATTTGATCACTTATCTACAACGCAACCACCACCAATACGACGCGCTGATCTTCATTACGTACCTGTATTATCCAACCATTGTCGGTTTGAATGTTGCCCCGCACAAGTCGATTTTCATTCCGACTGCCCACGACGAAACGCCCATTTACCTACCTATTTTCCGGCCAGTATTCCATAAACCCCGGGCCATTTTATTCCTCACGGAAGGCGAAAAACGCTTTGTTCATCAGTTCTTTAAAAACGAAGCCATTTACAATGATGTGATCGGCGTCGGTATCGAAACCTTAAAAATACCGCCAGCCGAAACAGCTGCTACGATCCTAAAAACCGATGCGCCATACCTGATTTATATTGGGCGGATTGCCGAAGCCAAGGGGTGCGATATGCTGTTCGCGTATTTTATTCAGTACAAACAGGCTCACCCATCGTCTTTAAAACTCGTGCTGGTCGGTCAGGCGTTCATGACCATTCCTGAGCATCCAGACATTATTACGGCCGGTTTTGTGGACGAAGAGGTGAAAGTTGCCTTGCTGAAAGGAGCCAAAGCCCTAGTGATTCCCTCGCAATATGAAAGCCTCTCCATGGTAACGCTGGAAAGCTTTGCGTATGGCATACCCGTAATCGCCAATGAAAAATGTGAGATTCTGAAAGATCATATCGAACTCAGCCAGGGAGGTCTTTTATACGCCGAATACGACCGTTTTGAACAAGCCGTTCAACAGCTTTCTACCAGCGACTCAGGCGAAATGGGTGAAAAAGCGCAGGCATACATCGAGCAAAATTACACCTGGGACAAGGTACTGAGCCGTTTCGATAAAGCGGTGAATTATGTAACTGATTGGAAATGATAAACGCTATTTTCTGTCATTCCGACGAAGGAGGAATCTCAAAGTTGCTTATTAGTCAAGCTTGAGATTCCTCCTTCGTCGGAATGACAGAAAAATAGTTACTGAACCAGCTCCTGCATCATATTCAGTCGTTTATACACGCTGTCCTGGCTACTGATGAGTTCGTAATGATTGCCCCGCTCGATGATTTTCCCCCCTTCCATAATCAGGATTTCGTCGGCTTCTTTAATGGTACTGAGCCGGTGGGCAATCACCAGCGTTGTGCGACCTTCCATCAGGTTGTTCAATGCCTCCTGCACCGATTTCTCGGATTCAATATCCAATGCCGATGTAGCTTCGTCCAGAATCAGAATCAAAGGTTTTTTGAATACGGCGCGGGCAATACTTAACCGTTGCCGCTGGCCACCACTTAGCCGAAGGCCTCTGTCGCCAATGACGGTGTTGTAGCCATCTTCCGTGTCCATGATAAACGTATGGGCATTGGCAATTTTGGCCGCTTCGATCACCTCATCCAGACTGGCATCCGGTCGCCCGAGGGCAATGTTGTTGAAAATCGTGTCGTGAAACAGGATGATCTCCTGCGTGACAAAGCTCATCTGTTGCCGAAGCGACTCCATGGTATAATCCCGAACATCAACGCCATCAATTTTTACACTCCCCCGCGTTACTTCATAAAACCGGGGAAGCAGGTCGGCAATGGTCGATTTCCCAACCCCCGAAGGCCCGACCAGCGCTATTTTCTGCCCCTTGGCAATTCGGAAATTGATGTTTTTCAACACGGGTTTGTCGCCGTATTGAAAACTTACATCGTCAAAAACAATGTCTCGCCGGAAGCTTTTCAGTTCCTGCGCCGTTGGTTTATCCTGTATTTCTATGGGCTTATCTAGCAGCTCAATGATGCGTTCGCCCGCAGCCTGCCCCTGTTGAATGTTCGTCAGAGCCACCACAATCGCCTTAGCGGGACGAATTACCTGCGAGAAAATAGCGATGAACGCAATGAACGAACTGGCCTGTAAATTGCTCTGGCTACTCAACACCAGACTACCGCCATACACCAGAATACAGGCGACGACAAATACCCCCGATGCCTCAGAAAACGCCGGAGCCAGCTCGCGACGTTTAAACCCCTCCAGACTTGCCTGCCGATAAAAGTCATTCTCCTGACTAAAGCGTTTGAGTACGAAACCCGTTGCGTTGAACGACCGGATAATCCGCATACCGAGTAGGGTCTCATCCATCAGGGTCAGCATCCGCCCCATCGATGACTGTACATCCTGCGCTTCTTTTTTGAGCTTCTTGGTCACAGCCGCGATACCAACCGCCGAAATCGGAATAATGACCAGCGTAAACAGAGTGAGTTTTACTGAAATCGCAAACAACGCCACGAAATAGCCAATCAGCAGGTATGGTTCCTTAAATACCACTTCGATAGAACTACCAGCTACACTTTCGATGGCGTAAACGTCGCCGTTCAGCCGGGAAAGCAGATCGCCTTTGTGCTCTTTGGTAAAATAGCCCAGGTGTAGCGAATTGATCTTTTCGAACAAAGCCTCCCGCAACCGCTTGACAAGCAGCGTTCGGGCGTTTAGCAAACAACGCTGGGCCAGAAACCGAAACAGATTGGTCAGCACAACCGACACCACAATCATTCCCGCCAGAAAATAAAGCGCGTGTATAGGATTGGTCGTTTTGAACTGATAAATGAAATGGTAAAACGTATCTTTAAAATACGCTGGCGACAGTTGAAACTCAGGAGCTGAAGCAAACCGGGCGGCCTCGGCCGTGTTGATCGGATCGAACAGAAAATTGAGCAACGGAATGATCAGCGCAAACTGAAATACGTTGAAAAACACCCCGATGAGGGTAAATACAAAAAAAGGGATAACAAATTTTCCATAAGGCCGGGCGTATGCCATCAGCCGCCTATAAATCTTCATTCGGTGCGCTTAATTCTTTTCTTCATGAACCGCAAGAGCGCGAAGGCGCAAGATGACCCTGTTTAATATTGAGGCTGTTTAAACTTTTACAAATTGAGCCCCAATAGGTGCGTTTTTGTCATGCTGAGGAACGAAGCATCTTGAGGTCTTCAGTTCACAGGCAAGCTTAAAGATGCTTCGTTCCTCAGCATGACAAAAACCATTCGTTTGAACAAACTTGATTTAAAATTGTGTCCTCGCGTTTTTGCGGTTTTACTTACTTTTTGATTATACCAGTGATCGGTACACATTCATATATTTTCGGGCCGAATCCTCCCAGTTAAACTGGGCACTGTATGCCTTCAGGGCTTCCTTCATCTCGTTACCTGCCCGTTTGTACTGCTGCATACCCATCATAAAATCATGATGCATATTGTCGAAGTCCTGGAAGTAAAACGCCAGATCTTTCCCAATTTCAGGTAGGGCTGTGTGTCTCGATAAAAATACGGGTTTCCCTACCGACATAGCTTCTGTTACAGGCAAGCCAAAACCTTCGGCCAGGGAAGGCATCACCACAGCCTGACAATTGTGATAATACCACGATTTCTCTTCTTCCGTAATTTCATTGACCAGGTGCATCCGATCGTCCACCCGTAGCTCCGAGGCATGTTGCCGCAGGAAATGCGCATAATCCTTATCCTCATGACGACCAGCCAGAATCAACTCAAGGGAAGGATTTTTTTGCAGCAATGGTAGAATCTGGTGCTGATTTTTCTTGCGGGTAATTACCCCGACGTTGAATAAAAACGGGATTCTGGGCCGATACGAACGAGGCATCAATATAGGCTGATGCAGGCGGTTTGTACCGTTATAAATCACATAAACCGGCTTATTTCCTGTATCGCAATGGGCTAGTACGTCCTTTCTGGTAAATTCAGAAATGCAAACGATGGCATCGCTCCGGTCAATGTTCTGCTGTAACTGAGCCAGGCAACGCGCTTTTTTATGCGTTGGCTTGTCTTCATGCAGAAAATTAAGGTCATGAATCGTCAGTAATACCTTAATTTTTCTGTTGCGCTGGGGCAGATACTGCGAGCTTTGATAGGTACTATGCCAAATGTTATACTGACTCACCGATGGCATCAGGAACTTTTGCAATGAGTGTTGGGCAATGCAGGCTGTTGTTGGCTCAAATGTGGCCCGAACGTGGTCTGGAATAAAAACGGCCAGTTCCTCCCGGCTCATTGTATCCCGCAAAGCCTTACCCAAATTCAGACAATAATAGTAAAGCCCCGTGTTGACATATTTCATCCGCTCGCAATCAAAAACGACACGCATCATACGATAAACCCTCCTAACGTTGAGAAACTGATTGAAACATTTTATAACTGACCACCCACTCTAACCGTTATACAAACAATATGCAGGTTTTACAACCTGTTCGAACAAACCCTGGCCTTCTATTGAGGCCATTCAGTAAGAAACTGCGAGAAAAGGTGTAGGTGGTGCAACGAAGGGTTTAGTATTAACGGTACGGGTTGAGCGGGGTAAATGTTGCATAAAGCGCAAAAAAGCGATTGTGCGGCCCTATTTCAATCCTCTTTTTAGGCTTATGTCCCGAATTATTTTTGACTGCAACCTGATGAAATTCCCCCATTCTGGCCTGTATTATTACTGCCAGAATTTGAGTGATCATATCAATAAACTGCTGGTGGAAACCGATCAGCCACTCATGAGGATGTATTTACCTCCTCGTAAAAAGCTGTCGCTGCATCCGAAACCATACCACCTGATTGAGCAGAAATGGCATAAACTGATTCAGCCGTTTCTACTCAAGTGCCGGGTGTGGCATGCACCGTTTCAGTCTGGACGAATTTTGCCCGACAAAAATCGATTTCCACACCTGAAGGTTGTGCTGACCATCCACGATCTGAATGTACTCCACGAAGGAAAACCGGACGATGTTCAGCAAAAAAGTCTGGCTCATACTCAATCGTTGATCGATCAGAGCGATGTAATTATTTGTATATCGGAATTTACCAAAAACGACGTGCTGACGCATTGCACCGTTGGCGATAAACCTATTTATGTAATTCATAACGGGGTCAATAAACTACCGGGTTCGATAGAAGCAGAAGAGAGTCTGTACAAGCCCAACCGGGAGTTTATGCTGGGAATAGGCTATCTGAATAAAAAGAAGAACTTCCATGTGCTGCTGCCTTTGTTACAGCTCAATCCAGAGCTGGAGTTGATCGTCATCGGCTGTCACGACGACCCTGATTATGTAGCTACCATGTGGCAACAGGCGCAGCAGTTAGGCGTTGCGGATCGGCTGCGTTTGCCGGGTATGGTGTCGGAAGCGGCTAAAATCTGGTATCTGCAACACTGCAAAGCTCTGGTCCACCCCTCACTGGCCGAAGGCTTTGGTCTCACCGTAATCGAAGCCATGCAATTCGGTAAGCCTGTTTTTCTATCGCCCCTTACATCCTTACCCGAAGTAGGTGGCGATGCAGCGTTTTACTTTCCCAGCTTTGATGCCGAGGCCATGCAGGAAACCTTTCTGCAAGGACTAAAAGCGGCCACCTGCCCCAAACACCAGGAAGCCATCTTAAAAAATGCCGCCCGTTTCGACTGGGAGAAAACTGCTCAGCAATACCTGTCCGTTTACCAATCCATTGCGGGTTAATTTTCTTGCCCCTCGGCTCGTCCGCCCTGCAATCACGGACGAGCGTGCCAATCCTGCATACTGAGCGATTAGAAAAACATACACCTTCTGCTTTATCTTACCTGTTGGTGCGCATCTGTCAAACGTTTCCATTGGATGAGATTTCTTTTCTGCACATTCTATTGCTGTCTACTAGTCACGGCTGGATTCTCCCAGGTCCAGAAACTACCTGTCTATCAAGCCAAAGCCTTTACAGCCGACTGGCTTATCTCGCCCGTTACGCAGAAAGCAGGCGTCTATCAGGCCAATAATGGAAAAGATCTGGTTCTATCGAACGGCTTACTTACACGTCGATTCCGAATCACCCCTAATCTGGCTACGGTCGATTACAAAAACCTGACGACAGGTGAGCAGTTTGTCCGCTCAGTCCGGCCCGAAGCCATATTAGTTCTGAACGGCAAAACGCACCGGGTTGGCGGGCTTTACGGCCAGAAAGAACATGCGTACCTTCTCGAAGAATGGGTCGATCAATTTACGGCCAATCCAACTGATTTCCAGTTCAAATCCTTTAGTGTAGCCCCCATAAAGGCCTACCTAAACTGGCAGCCACGTACCTGGACAATGAATCGACAGCAGCCAACTGGTCAGGAATTGCAACTGGTTTTTACCGCTAATTCGCCTGAGTTGAACGGTCTTGACGTAACAGTCCATTATGCACTCTACGACGGCATTCCCAGTCTCTGCAAATGGGTAACGCTCAATAATAAATCAGGGACTCCCATCCACATTAATCAGATCATCAGCGAAGTACTGGCAACTCCCGAGGAAGAGTCGGCTGTGGTGGGAAAGCCGGAGCAGATGAAAAAACCGCAGCGGATTTACATAGAAAACAACTTTGCGTTCAACAACGCCATGCGATACGATCTATCCGATCAGGCCACGCATTGGCATACCGATTCGCTCTATACATCGCAGGTCAATTACAACTACGAAACCCCCTGTCTGCTGGAAGTATACCCAACTGTCGGGGTGGGTATTGATCTGGCGCCTGCGCAAACCTATACATCCATCCGTACCTACGAATTACTGCTCGACTCCTACGACCGCGAACGTAACGGGCTGGCTCGTCGGCGGTTTTATCAGGCTGTTGCGCCCTGGACAACCCAGAATCCAATATTCATGCACCTGGTCAATACCGAACCGGCCGTGGTCAAAAACGCAATCGATCAATGTACGCAAACGGGATATGAACTGGTCATCCTGAGTTTTGGCAGTGGCCTCAATATGGAAGATACGAGCCAGACCAACATTCAGAAATTTAAAGCCCTGGCCGATTATGCACATAGCAAAGGCATTTTACTAGGCGGCTATTCGCTCTTCAGCAGCCGCCGAATCGACGATGAAAACGACGTGATTGACCCTAAAACCGGACTACCCGATAAAGGGGCATTTTTCGGTCATGCACCCTGTCTGGCCAGTCAATGGGGCATTCGTTACCTGAACAGCCTGAAAAAATTCATTACCGAAACCGGATTCGATCTGCTCGAACACGATGGCCCCTATCCGGGCGATGTTTGTGCATCGACTAAACATCCCGGCCACAAAGGTCTGGACGATTCGCAATGGGTACAGATGGAGATGCAAAAGGGCTTTTACCGATTTCTGAACGAGCGAGGTGTTTACATCAACGCACCCGACTGGTATTTTATGGATGGTACCAACAAAATAGCCCTGGGCTATCGGGAAGTCAATTTTTCTCTCTCGCGTGAACAGCAAAAACTCCTAAACCGACAGAATATTTTCGACGGAACCTGGGAAAAAACAGCCACCATGAGCTGGGGATTCGTGCCCCTTACCAAATACCAGGGTGGCGGACCTGAAGCCGTTCTGGAACCCCTTAGCGAACATCTGACCGACTACGAACAACTGATGATGCAGTATTATGGCGCGGGAGTTCAGGCTTGCTACCGGGGACCTCGGCTGTACGATACTGAAACAACCCAACAAACCGTCAAACGTGTAATCGACTGGTATAAAAAGTACCGCCTGATTCTGAACGCCGATCTGATTCACCTGCGCCGACCCGACGGTCGAGACTGGGACGGCATCCTGCATGTGAATCCAACGGGTAAAGAGAAAGGGCTGGTCATGTTATACAACCCGCTAAAAACCAGAATGACGCGAACCATAAAACTACCCTTGTATTATACGGGTCTTCGTCAGACGGCCCAGATTAGACAAGGTGAGGGAAAGGCGCAACCTTACACCTTAAATCGACAGTATGAAGTCGAACTGCCCGTTACGATTGAACCTGAAAGCTATGGTTGGTGGGTCATTGAATAATGGAAAACCGCTCGCTATCCTCGTCAGATTCGTTTAGTGATTCGTGATAAGCCGTGATTTGATAGAGTACGTCTACGGCTATAGCGAAGTTGTTTTCCCCAACCAGCGCTTTGTAGGTATCCGTCAATTTCTTCTGTTCTTTTTTAGCCGTTAGCAATAGCTTCTGGCCTTCTTTGGTTAGTGTAATTTTGGAGCTACGACCATCGCGTTTACTGCGCTCGGTGGTAATTAGCCCCAGCGCTTCCATCTCTTTTACCGTTCGGCTCATCGCCTGTTTAGGCTGCATAGCGCGTCTTGCCAGTTCCTGATTTGTAACGCCCTCCAGGCTAATATTGGTCAAAAACCGCATAAAGGAGGCTTTGAAGGGAGCATCGGCTTTTTCATTCATCGTCCGTTGCATCCATAAATCCGACAGACGCTTGGTTACTGCAATCAGCCGCCCCCAGTTGCGATCGTTATGTTGCATATAATCGACCAATTCCTTCTCTAGTTTCTTTTTCTTCATCCTATTCGGTATGTATCCCTGGAACAAATATAGGCTCAATTTAAATAGTCAACAATGATTACTAAATAGTCAACAATTATGACTAATTTTGTTTTAACTACTAGAGCACAGATTTTTATGATTACTATGATTAACTATGATCTCCTCCTCAAAACAAGCTGATTATCAAGACACCTGTTTTATATCATAATAAATCATATCGATCATAAAAGTCTGTGTTCCATCATTATCTCAAATCGATCAACCAACACAATGTCGTTTAAACATCTGAATCTGGCTGTGCCCGATGTGGTACAAACCAAAATCTTTTTTGAAACCTATTTTGGCTTTCAATGCCAGGAACTAAAAGGCGATAATATCATCGCTATTCTGGAAGATCAGGACGGGTTTATTCTGTCAATTAGTAACTTCTCAAAAAACGAAATTCCGCAGTACCCTACTGATTTTCACGTAGGCTTTGTACAGGAGACACCCGAACAGGTTATGGCAATTTATCAAGCCATGAAAGCAGACGGTATTACGGTAGGAAAAGAACCTCGCAACTACGGTGGCCGTGGTACGATGTCTTTTTATGTCGAAGCGCCCGGTAAGCTACTGGTCGAAGTGTTGTGCATAACGGCCGACTGACCCAACATGACCTTTTGCTCAATTGGTACTCATCCACTTGGGCCGCCTAGGTGATAATGAGTACATTGTGCCCAAAACCGAACGCACGTACGTATGCCTCAACTTGACCAGCTTTTAGCCGAAGTAGCCGCAGCCCGCACCCAATACATAACCGATGTCGGTAAACTAACCGAAGAACAGGCCCAATGGAAGCCCTCACCCGATGTATGGAATGCCGTGGAAAACACTGAACATTTGTACTGGGCCGAACATGGGGGTATCTGGGGCATGTGGCGAGCCTATCACGCCCAAAAAGCGGGAAAACCCATCTGGGAAGGTGAATTGACCAACAAGGGCCTAACAGCCGACGAAATTGTCGCCCGAACCTGGCGCGAAAAAGAGCAGGTGCCAGCCATTGCGGCTCCTCGTATGGGTGGTTCGTTAGCCTTCTGGCTATCGGCGCTGGCCAGTCTACAACAACCACTTGCCGATCTGGCAACCGCACTGGCTGATGAAGATCTGGAAACTATTATTCATCCGCATGTGCTGTCTGGCCCATTAGACATTCGGCAGCGGTTCCAGTTCCTGCGCTTCCACATCGACCGCCACCGAAATCAGGTTATGGCACTGGGGCTACTCTAAAAACGAATCAGGCGAAGATACCAAACTATCTCCGCCCGACCGTCAACTGGAAACCAAAAACTGTCTTATTAAACCTCTTCTGTCTGTAACTGTTTTTCGTAGAGTTCACGATAAGCCCCATTCATTGCCAGCAACTCCTCATGCGTGCCTTGTTCAATGATTTCGCCATCGTCGAGCATAATGATGTGGTCGGCTAGTTTGGCCGATGAAACCCGGTGCGAAATCACAACCGATGTACGGTCGGCCATGATGCGCTGGAGATTATTCAGGATGATGTTTTCAGTGTTCGTATCTACGGCCGACAGGCAATCGTCCAGAATCAGAATTTTGGGGTCGCGGGCAATAGCACGAGCAATACTCAGCCGCTGCTTTTGTCCACCCGAAAGCGTAACGCCCCGTTCGCCCACGCGCGTATCGAACTGTTCAGGAAAATCGATTACATTCTGGTAGAGATCGGCGTCGCGCAGGGCCTGTTCAACCCGCTCCTGTGGCAAATCGGGCTTACCGAAGCGTACGTTGTTGCTGATGGTTTCGGAAAACAGGAACACGTCCTGCGGCACATAGCCCATCTGTCCGCGTAACGACGTCAGGTTATAATCTTTGACTGGAATACCATCAATCCTGATCTCGCCGAACGTCACATCGTACATGCGGGTCAGCAGGTTAGCCAACGTACTCTTACCCGATCCGGTTGTGCCCAGAATAGCCACCGTTTCGCCCGCCCGAACGTGCATGGAGAAATCTTTAATGGCCGTTATCCCCGAATCAGGATAAACGAACCGGACATTTTTGAATTCTATTTCACCCTGTATTGTGTGCTGAATATCCTTCTGCGATACGATGTCGGTTTTGATCGTCAGGAATTCGTTAATGCGCTGTTGGGAAGCTGCTGCCCGTTGGGTCTGGCTGGTTGTCCAGCCCAACGCCATTACCGGCCAGGTCAGCATATTTACGTAGAGGATAAACTCGGTGATGTTTCCCGGTGTCAGTTGCCCGGCAATAATTTCCTGGCCACCCACATAAATGACTAGCACGTTGCTCAACCCGACGAGGATGGCAACCATCGGAAAAAACAACGAATCGACGCGCGTCAGTCCCAGCGATTTTGCCCGGTACTCATCGCTTTCAATTTCAAATTTGGCGGCCGAATTGGCTTCCTGCACAAACGATTTCAACACCCGAATACCCGAAAACGCTTCCTGTACATAGGTAGACAACCGCGAAAGACTCTTCTGGATTTCCTCGGACCGTTGAATAATTATGTTATTGACCAGGTAGATCGCCACCGACAAAACCGGCAGAGGCAGCAGCACATAGAGCGACAACCGGGCGTTAATACTCACCATGTAGCTGATCACGAGTATAAACAGTACGATCAGGTTCAACCCGTACATGATACTTGGCCCAATGTACATCCGCACTTTACTCACATCTTCTGAAATACGAGCCATCAAATCGCCCGTGTTATGCTGGCGATAAAAACTAAGCGGCAAGGTCTGGTAGTGGTCGTAAATCTCATTTTTCAGATCATACTCCACGTGCCGCGACATCACAATAAGCGTTTGCCGAACCAGAAACAGGAAGAATCCTTTCATGAGGGCCATCACCAACGTCAGCACGCCAAACAGCAAAATACTCGTTCCAAAAATCTGGTATAGTCCCGACTGCAATGGGGAACCATCATAGAGATAGTAGACATCCAGCGTTTCGCGGACTAGATCAAGGGCATACCGAACCAGCTGCGCCGGAAAAATGCCAAACAGATTGGAGACAGCCGTAAAAACCGTCCCCAGAATCAGGTACCACTTGTATTTAAGGAGGTATTTATTAAGATAGGAAAGAGCTTTCACAGAGACCAAACAGCATTTTTTTCGTAACGGCTCAGCCTGCGGAAAAGTTGCAAAGAGTAGGGTGCGTGGGGCGGGGAGCAGGGAGAGGTATCCCAGGAATAGTCCCTACTCCCTGCCCCTTGCACCACGCTCCATGCACCATACACCTTGCACCTTGCCTAAAAAAGTCGTACTTTTGTACCCATATTCAGTTCTTTAAAATATCGGTAGAATTTAAGATTTAGGCGGATGCTCAACAGGCGACTACTCCGAATAAAGGTCATGCAGGCGTTATACGCACTTCGGCAGGCCGAATTTTCCAATCAACAACTAGCCCTCGACGGCATCAACGAACTCTTCCAACCCGACCTAAACTCGATGCAGCCGCAAAACAAGCGGCAACTCGAAGGCTACCGAAAACTGGCCTGTGCGCTCTTTGAAGAAGCCATTAAAACCAGTCAACCTGCCCAGGACGATGATGCTCCCCGACAAGTTTTGAAAGCCGCTAACGACGGTTTTGTCTTTTACCAAAGTCGGACCAAGAAAGATCGTCAGCATATGGCTCAACTGATGATCACACAGGTCAATGGTATTTATGACGATTACCTGCGCGTCATGCTGCTATTGCCCGAACTGGCCCGTGCTGCCCGTATTGACCGCGAACGCCCCTACCGTGACCCCGACGAGACCCCATTCCCGTTCGAGTCGGATCTGGCCGACAACACGGTTATACAGGCGTTGGCGAACCATCAGCCTCTGAAAAATGAAGTTCTTCGACACAACATTTCCTGGGCCGATGATCAGCCGTTTGTTCGGAAAGCCCTGCGTGAAGCGCTGAAAACCGATGAAACCTACCGAGCCTATTGTAGCCAGCAAACGCACACAGCCGACGAAGATCAGGCTTTGGCACAATACGTGTTGCGGACGCTGATATTCAAGCACGATACAATCCGGGACCACCTGGCCGAAATCGACCTAAGCTGGACCGAAAATAGTGAAGTAGTCCGGGGATTAGCCATCCGTACCTTAAAATCGGTGCAGAGTGCAACAGGTTTACAGCTCGAACCACTGACCGACGATTGGGAAGAGGACGAATTTTTCCTGAATACGCTGTTTCAGAAATCGCTGGAAAACGACGCTGAGTATGAGCAACTGCTGGCCGAACAGCTTCAGAACTGGGATATGGAACGGGTAGCGATGATCGATAAAATCATTCTAAAACTGGCGGTTTGTGAATTACTGAGTTTTCCAAACATTCCAGTCAAAGTAACGATTAATGAATATATTGAGCTGGCAAAGGCCTATAGTACGCCTAAAAGCGGTAAGTTTGTCAATGGGATTTTAGACAATTTATCCGAAAAATTGCAGGCATCCGGTCATTTGCGCAAAAGTGGACGAGGCTTATTGGACAATAAATAGTTTATGGTTATGCGTTTATGGTTTACGATTTTCTGTTTCAATGACGAGCTATAGTAATACACTAACCCATTGAGAGCCGAAAACCGAAATCGAAACCCGAAAACTCCACAGAAATGAATAGACTTGGTCGTGACTTAACGTTTTTAGTGACAGGCATAGCTGTTGGTTCACTATTTGGCTTATTGTATGCGCCTGACAAGGGCAAAATCACCCGTGATCGGCTCTCGTTCCGCTTATCGAAATACAGAGAGCAGATCAATGCATTACTCCAGGACTTAGGTGGCTCAACCGATCAGCCCGAAAACTCATCGAAGAATGAGGGCCAGCGCGTCGTAAACGATGCCCGCGAAAAAGCGGAACGGCTACTCGAAGATGTAGACCGGCTAATGGCTCAAATTAAGCAACAGAACGCGTGAAATCGATGTAGAGCTTAAAGCTCTACATCGTAAACTATACAAAAATGCACCTTAGAAGTTGGCTATTGGTAGCCATTACGGTTGGCGTCGGGTTTGGGCAGATTAGCTGCGACAATCGAAAACAAGGGGAAGCATCAAAAGAAGTGGCTTCCGAAAAAATGCCGAAAATTACATTTGCCGAGAAAGGTATTTATGACTTCGGTACGCTTATCGAAGGCGACACCGTCGATCACGTATTTACATTCACTAATACCGGCGAATTCCCGCTGATTATCAACAACATCACGGCGTCCTGTGGCTGTACTACGCCCGAATGGCCCCGCCAACCTGTGGCACCAGGCGAAAAGTCATCGGTACGCGTTCGATTCAATAGTCGGGGGAAAATGGGGCAGCAAAACAAAACCATTACCATCTTTGCCAACACGGAGCCTGCAATGACCGATCTTCAATTTAAAGCAATGGTCAATCCAAAACCTGACTCCGCTAAAAAATCGTAACTAACCTAACAAAACTATGCTTTCAATTTTATTAGAGGCTCCGGCCGGCTCCAACACATCCATGATTTATAATGTGTTGCTCTGGGTGGGTATTATTGGTATTTTCTACTTCTTTATGATTCGTCCGCAACAAAAGAAGCAGAAAGACCAGAAGTCATTTATCGACAACCTTAAAAAAGGCGATAATGTGGTCACCATCGGAGGTCTACACGGCAAAGTTGTTTCGGTAGAAGCCGCCACCGTTACACTCGAAGTCGATAAAGGTACCAAACTGACTTTCGAACGCACCTCCATCTCGCGGGAAGCCAGTGTTAAGCCAGATGACGAGAAGAAGTAATTCCGAATACAGTATATTGAGGGGCAGTACGTAGACGAGTCTAATGAATGAGCGTACTGCCCTTATTATAGTTACTGCACTGACCCCGTGAACACACACGCACCCGATACCAAATCGTTTCAGCCAACGAAGTTGCTACTCTGCCTGTTAGCCGCAACGTTGTTCTGGTTTTTGAGTGCGCTTAATAAACCGGGCTACACGCTCAATGTTGACTATCCGATACGGTTTATCTATAATGATTCGCTCTATATCCCAACAACCCCTTTGCCTAAAACGGTACGAGTCAATGTGTCGAGCGATGGCTGGGGCTTATTGCGGCATACGTGGTTACCATTCCGGGTTGAACCTGTAACCTACACAATAAAGGCACCACTTCAGGCAACGGCTATCAATACGTCTTTGCTAACAGCCGCATTGGCCGAACACATTAAAAAGCTTCATATCAATTACGTTGTATCGGATAAGCTCGATGTTCATTTTGATCGGCGAATGCGGAAAACCATTCCGTTAAAAGCCGATAGTTTGCACATCAATATGCTTCCCCCTTTTGTGGTGACCAGTGTGATCAACTTAACTCCCCGAAGTATTGAGGTCGATGGACCTGCCAGGCTGGTACGTGGTTTGCCCGATACATTGTGGGTAAAGATTCCCCGGAAACGCATTTCCGATAATTACGACGATGAGATTTCGCTGAATCAACTTCGCCATCCGCTTCTTCACACGAGTGCCGACCGCGTGGCGGTTAGTTTCGAAGTTGGCGAACTGCTCTCTCCACAACTTAAACTCAATGGAGAAAAAGTGAAAGAGCGATAGAGCGAATAGGTAATTTACTCAGCTTCGTTTTTCTACTCTTTCACTCCGATTCGGCATTCCGATTCACGCTTTATGAAATCTCCTCTTCAGATCGGTGTCACAGGTGGAATAGGCTCTGGCAAAACCATTGTTTGCCAGGTATTTCGGGCATTAGGTATTCCCGTATATGAAGCCGATGAGCGCGCCAAATGGCTAACCGAACATGACCCAATCCTGAAAGCGGATATTAAGCGCGTGCTTGGTCCGCAAGCCTATGATGTGTCGGGGCATTATAATCGGGCCTGGGTAGCCTCCCAGGTGTTTGGAAACCCCGAACAATTAACGGCCCTCAACGCTGTGATTCACCCCCGTGTTTTTGCCGATACAGCTTCCTGGATAACCCAGCAGACTGGTAAACCGTATGTCATTAAAGAAGCGGCTTTGATGAAAGGGGCTGGCGATAATAATTCGCTCGACAAAGTGGTGGTGGTTCAGGCTCCGGTTTCGCTACGCATCGAACGGATTCGGAAACGTGATCCGCATCGGTCTGAAAGCGAAATTCAGAACATTATTGCCCGGCAGATTAGCGATGAAGACCGGATGAAAATTGCTGACTACATTCTCGAAAACGACGAAAGCCAGTTGCTGCTTCCACAGATTATCCGACTTCACGAGGAATTTCTGCGTCTTGCTGCCAACTAATACCCTTTCGGCTGTAATTTGTGGGCTATCACTCATCAATAGTCCAATCGAATGAAACAACGTTTCCTCTTCTTCGCTGGCTGTGCCAGTGGTTTTCTGCTGGGTGCTTTTGTGGCCAGCAACGACCCCAAAAAACCAATTACCTCCGATGTTGTCGAAGTAGCTTCCCGCATTTTCGATCTGGAATTTACGTCTGCCGAACGTGATTCCATGCTCGATAATCTGAACAATGCCCGACTCAATTACGAAGCCCTTCGCAAGATCGATTTACCGAACAATATAGCTCCGGCGCTTTATTTCAACCCCTTACCAGCCGGTTTTACGATGCCAACTGGCCCTTCGTCGTTTAAGGCATCTACACAAGCCAACGTCACTCTTCCCAAAAATCGCGATGAATTAGCGTATTATACTGTGGGGCAGTTGGGTCAGTTGATTCGTACCAAACAAATCACCTCGGTTGAGTTGACGCAGTTTTTTCTGAATCGGCTCAAGACCTACGATCCAAAACTGCACTGTGTGATTACCACTACCGACGATCTGGCCATGGCTCAGGCTAAACGTGCGGATGCGGAATTGAAAGCAGGAAAATACCGGGGGCCATTACACGGTATTCCCTACGGAGCCAAAGATTTGCTAGCTACAAAAGGCTACAAAACAACCTGGGGAGCGAATCCATATAAGGACCAGACAATTGATATGGACGCTACCGTTATCAAAAAACTTGAAGAAGCGGGTGCCATACTGTGCGCTAAAATGACGCTGGGCGCTTTAGCTATGGGCGACGTTTGGTATGGTGGCATGACGCGAAATCCCTGGAATCCAGCTACCGGCTCCAGCGGTTCATCGGCGGGTTCGGCTTCGAGTGTTTCGGCCGGTTTGTTACCGTTCGCCATTGGCACCGAAACGTTAGGGTCAATAGTCTCGCCTTCAACCATTTGTGGCACTACAGGCCTTCGCCCGACGTTCGGGCGAGTCAGTCGTCATGGCGCTATGGCGTTAAGCTGGAGCATGGATAAAATCGGACCAATTACCCGGTCGGTCGAGGATTGTGCACTGGTTTTCAACGCGATTTATGGCCCCGATGGAGCCGACCCAACGGTCATGGCAGCACCTTTCCGGTATGCTCCCCTAGCCACGCTGAAAGGTATGCGGATTGGCTATGTCAAGAAAGCATTTGAAAGCAATTATCCCAATCGCACCAATGATTCACTTACGCTGCAAACCCTGCGTGATCTGGGAGCCGAACTGGTCCCCTTCGACCTGCCAACGAGCGTACCAGCCAACCGGATTTCATTTTTGCTGGGCGTTGAAGCGGCCGCAGCTTTCGATGAGCTTACCCGATCAGGTCGGGATGATTTACTGACCCGACAGACCAAAAATGCCTGGCCCAACTCGTTTCGTTCGTCACGTTTTGTTCCTGCCGTTGAATATGTTCAGGCCAACCGGGCCCGTACCAAACTCATCAATGACATGGCAGCCCAGTTAAAAGCGGCCAAGCTGGATGTGTATGTGTCGCCAGCCTACGCTGGTGGAAACCTGACCCTGACCAATCTAACGGGTCACCCCTGTCTGGTACTTCCCAACGGATTTACCAAACAGAACCTGCCGACCAGCATCACCTTTATGGGCCAGCTTTTTGAAGAGGGTAAAGTACTGGCTGTTGCCAAAGCCTATCAGGACGCTACCCAGTGGCATAAAAAGCACCCCATCCTCTAACAGGGAGCCCTCTGAAAAGCAAACCTTTCCTAAAACAGTTCGTTTAGAAGACATACTAAATGAACAGCGTTATGAAACGGTTATTGATTATTATAAGCTTATTAGCTGCGTCTTTTGGCTGCTCTCCCCGCGTTGCGGTCGATAGCAGTAGTCGAGTCGATTTTAGTAAATACAAAACGTTTGCCTGGATGGACTCAGACGTTAAAGCAGGGCAAAATCCGCTCTACTATAATCAGTTGGCTACTGAAAGTGTAGAAAATACGATGAGTGATGTACTCCGGCAGAAAGGCCTGACCGAGAATAACTCGCAGCCCGATTTGATAATTGGCTACCATTTCTTCGTAGAAGACAAAACACGTACCGTAGCGAATCCAACTTCACCTTTTTATGGCCCTTACCTGGGCTGGGGCCGATGGGGCTATCGCGGTTGGGGGCCCGGCTGGTGGGGCTGGGGAGGTACGCAATATACGCAGGAGCAATACAAGGCAGGCACGTTGGTTGTCGACATGGTTGATGCCCGCACACATAAATTAGTTTGGCGTGGATCGGTTCAAAATGCGGTAGCTGACCCCTCGCGTATTACCGCTCAGCTTACCAAAGAAGCCGAGCGTATTGTCGAGAAGTTCCCAGAACGGACTAGTTAACCACTTATCTACTTACTTTATAAACTGCTGTTGGCTGGATCACCCGGTCAACAGCAGTTTTTTTATACACGTTTCTGATCAGTTAAAGTATCGATAAGCGCCTTTACTTATAAATTCAACGCCTGCCATGTGACTAAAAATAGGCAGAGCGTCTAATTGCGTACCTAGCTCTCCAATGCCTTAGGTCGCCTATAATCGCTTTATACGATGCCCATTCATGACTAGCTATTGCTCTTAACTTGTAGTTCACATGTCGTCCATAAATCTGTTAGAAGCAGCCAACAGGTATCTTGACAGCCGCATCGTTAGTCAGGTTAGTAACCGATTGGATGAAAGCTGGCAGAACACACAAAAGACATTTGAGGGAGCGTTATCCGCTATCCTGAGTGGTTTGATTCAGAAATCATCCGAACCCAGTGGGGCTATTCTGATTATGGATTTACTGGGTGAACTAATGCCGCCAACGCTGGAGGAAGAGGAAGAGCTTGCACCGACTGATAACTTGATGGGCCAATTGGTTAACTGGCTTGCAGATCAGCAGGAATCCAGTCGTGTTATACAGATGGGAGCCGGGCTTCTTCAAGGCATTTTCGAAGAAAAAACCAGGACGCTGACCAACAGACTAGCTGCTTATAGTGGTGTTAGGCAATTCTCGTCTGCCACGGTAACAAACCTTGCAGGTTCTGTTTTGCTCAGCCTGTTGAGTGAGCAGATGAGCAATGAATATCATGGCCTGTCTGGATTAACGGATTTGCTCAATAATCAAACAGAGTATGTGGCTTCGGCCTTTCCCTCTGGCCTTGGTTCACTACTGGTCAGTGATCCAGAACTGAACAAGTTGAATAAGTTAGCCGATGCCCTACCCAGCCCAATGCCGTCTGAATCAATTTATACCGAAGAAGATTCTTCTCCCGGTATGGCTCGCTGGCTGCTGTGGCTTCTGGTAGCCCTGGGAGGTATTTCCCTATCAATTATCCTCCGGGCGTATAATTAATTCGGTTTACGGTGGCTGACGCATCACTTAATCTTGGGTCAGCCACCGTAAACTGTAAACCAACTTACCAAAGTTTGGCCGGATAAGCGCCTTCGTCATGCAGTTTTTTCAGGGCAGCCTGCACTGTTGGCTTATCGTCAGGATAGGTTACCCCAAACCAGGCCGACCGACTGCGAAATACTTTACAATGCCCCGTATTGGTTTCGATCAGATTAGTCATCACCGTAGGTATGTAAAATTCAGCCTTTGGCGAGTTGATGTTGGCAATGGCGTAGCTTTCAAACTGGTGTTGCACAAGTGGGAACACACTCGGCTTAAAGCCCCAGAAATTCATTGAAACCGGGGTTTCGGGCGACAATGGAGTTAGCCCATCTGCTTCTTCAAACACAATTTTCTTCTCGCCATTCTCGGTTTCGTAAATTTTCGTCCGCTCGATTACCGAAATCAGGTTACCATTTTCGGCCACTTCGCAAACACCGCGCGATACTGACCCATTTTCGGAAAGCGTATTCTTGACTTCATAGCCGACCATGGCATGAAGCTCGTCATCCGTATCGGTTGTCAGGAAGTCGCTGATAAGCTGAAACGCTTCGAGGCCATAAAAATCATCGGCATTAATTACCGCAAAGGGTGTTTGTGTATGATTTTTAGCACAGAGCATGGCGTGCCCAGTCCCCCAGGGCTTCGTCCGTTTAACAGGTCCAACTTCAGCAGGCACATAGGAGTCAAGTGCCTGAATGGCATAATCTATTTCGATTTTACCGGCCAGCTTCGCGCCAAAAACCTCTTCAAAATCTTGCCGAAGTTCTTCCCGAATGATAAACACAACCTTGCCGAAACCAGCTCGGATGGCATCGAAAAGTGAATAATCTATGATGGTTTCGCCGTTTGGACCAAACTGATCAAGCTGTTTAATACCTCCATAGCGGCTACCCATACCAGCCGCCAGAATCAAAAGGGTAGGTTGCATTTCTAGTCGTTAGTTATCTTTTTAGAGAAGGATAGTCCATAAAGATGCTTACCTAAACGATTCAAAGAAGAACGCTGCGCATCTTCTTTTCCTCCGTGCATCTACATGTATAACCTTATCACGAATTGAGTTCAGCCCAAAATTAGAAAAAAGGGCTATGTACCACTATCTAAACTGAATTCCAGCGCATTTTATCCCGAACAACACCATTTAATAGAAATTTTTCTAAACAATATACTATTTAATTTAGTTGTCGCTATAATTGTATGCTAAACAATAGTTGCCATAACAATTAAATACACTTCACCAAGAATATGCCTTTTTACCATACCCTCGGCCAGATTCCTTCCAAGCGGCATACGCAGTTCGCTAAGCCCGACGGGCAGGGCTTATACTATGAGCAACTGTTCGGAACCATTGGCTTTGAGGGTATGTCGTCGCTGCTGTACCACGTTCACCGACCAACCATGGTACGCGAAGTGCTTGATAGTGTTGATACAACGCCAAAACTGGCCGTCGCAAAAAATATGCTGTCGCGGAAGTTGATTGGCTTCGATATCGAACCAGCCGACGATTTCCTGGAAAGCCGGATTCCACTGCTGGTTAACAACGATCTGATTTTTGGTCTGGCAGCCCCGCGTCAATCGCTTACCAGTTATTTCTACAAAAATGCCGATTCAGATGAGTTGTTGTTTGTGCATAAAGGTACTGGCCGATTGCGGACGTTGCTGGGAACAATCCCGTTTCAGTATGGCGACTATCTGATTATTCCACGGGGGATGATTTACCAGATCGAGTTTGATAGCGACAACAACCGATTGTTGTATGTTGAATCGCATTCACCAATTTATACCCCCAAACGGTATCGAAATCATTTTGGTCAATTGCTCGAACATGCGCCCTTCTGCGAACGAGATATTGTACGTCCACACGATCTTGAAACGCATGATGAAACGGGCGACTTTCTGATCAAAATCAAAAAGCAGGGCGCGCTTCATTCGCTGGTATATGCTTCGCACCCGTTTGATGTGGTTGGTTGGGATGGGTACAATTATCCGTATGCCTTCTCCATTTTCAACTTCGAACCCATTACAGGACGCGTTCACCAACCCCCGCCAGTGCATCAGACCTTCCAGACGGATTCGTTTGTTGTCTGCTCGTTTGTTCCCCGGCTGTTCGATTATCACCCACTAGCAATTCCGGCTCCTTACAATCATTCCAACATCGACTCTGATGAGGTTATTTATTATGTCGATGGTGATTTCATGAGTCGGAACGACATTGCTCAGGGACACATCACCCTGCATCCCGGCGGTATTCCACATGGCCCAGCGCCGGGTGCTATGGAACGCAGCATCGGCAAAACAGAAACGCAGGAGTATGCCGTCATGGTCGATACGTTCCGGCCCCTTATGGTAACCGAACAAGCGCTCCGTATTGACGACGGTAAATACTATAAATCATGGCTGGCGTAACACGGGTGGAAACCCACGATTTAGATATAAGGTAGCGGGTTTCCACCCGCGTTACAAACATCAACAAACAATTATGGAAACCCTCGAACTCGTAGAACCCCAAACGACTTCCCCAGCTAATCAGGCGGATTTTTTACCCCTCAATGGCACGGATTATCTTGAACTGTACGTAGGCAACGCCCGGCAGTCGGCTCATTATTTCCAGACCGCTTTTGGTTTTCAGCCTGTTGCCCATGCAGGCTTGTCAACAGGATTGCGCGACCGGGAATCGTATGTGGTCCAGCAAGGTAAAATCCGACTCGTACTGACTTCACCTCTACACGGCAATAGCGACATAGGCCGCCATATCGACCAGCATGGCGATGGTGTCCGGGTGGTTGCTTTGTGGGTCGATGACGCAACTCAGGCATTTACCGAAACGGTTAACCGGGGAGCCCGTCCGTTTATGCAACCTACTCGTGAACAGGATGATACAGGGTACGTTGTCCGTTCGGGGATTCATACTTATGGCGATACGGTGCATATTTTTGTGGAGCGCAACGACTACAAAGGCGTATTTCTACCAGGCTATGAACCCTGGCAACCCAACTACCATCCCAGCGATGTGGGCTTAAAATACGTAGACCATATGGTTGGGAATGTGGGCTGGCACGAGATGAATCTGTGGATGAATTTTTACCACGATGTGATGGGTTTTCAGCAACTCGTTTCGTTCGATGACAAAGATATTTCGACAGAGTACACAGCCCTGATGAGCAAGGTGATGAGCAACGGCAACGGTCGCGTCAAATTCCCGATCAACGAGCCCGCCGAAGGTAAAAAGAAATCGCAGATTGAAGAGTATCTGGATTTTTACGGTGGACCAGGTGTGCAACACATTGCGGTAGCGACTGACAACATAGTGGAAACGGTACTGGCCTTGCGCGAGCGGGGAGTTGAGTTCCTAAGCGTACCGGGTTCGTATTACGACGAACTGGCCCAGCGCGTTGGTAAAATCGACGAAGAAATTGATACCCTACGCCCGTTAGGCATCCTGGCCGACCGCGACGACGAAGGCTACCTGCTTCAGATTTTCACCAAACCCATTTGCCCACGTCCTACGCTTTTCTTCGAAATCATCCAGCGAAAAGGAGCCCGTTCTTTCGGTAAAGGCAACTTCAAAGCCCTCTTCGAAGCCATTGAACGCGAACAAGCCTTACGGGGAACACTTTAACAATGAAGTGAAAGAGCGAAAGAGTGAATGAGTGATTCCATTCTATACCCTTCTTTTGCCCCTTCGCTCTTTCATTCTTTCGCTCTTTAAAATGAACCAGACCTATTCTTACTATACTCCCGACGATCAGGCCGTTTGGCGGCTATTGTTCGAACGGCAGATGGCCCAGTTGCCCGATAAGGCAAGTCAGGCGTATCTGGACGGAATTGCTGCAACGGGCTTTCGGGCCGACCGTATCCCGGATTTTGAACGGGATTTGAACCCACGATTGAAACTGCTGACAGGCTGGCGGGTTTGTGCTGTGGAAGGGTTGATTCCCAACCGGACGTTTTTTGAACTGATGGCCAACCGGAATTTTCCAGCTACGACCTGGCTTCGGCGGCATGACCAACTGGAGTACCTCCCCGAACCCGATATGTTTCATGATACCTTCGGGCATGTACCTATGCTGTCGAATCAGGCATTCTGTGATTTTCTTGCCGCTCTTAGCCGAATTGCCCTACATCACATCGAGAGCGAAGAAGCGATTGCCATGATCTCCCGACTATACTGGTATACGGTCGAATTTGGGCTAATTCAGGAAGGCAGCGAACTGCGGATTTATGGCGGAGGAATCCTGTCGTCGTTAGGCGAAACAACGTACAGTTTGTACAGTCCCGTACCTAAACGAGTACCCTATAATGTCGAAGTCCTGCTCAAAACGCCCTATATCATCGACCATTTCCAGGAGCAGTATTTTGTGATCAACAGCTACGAACAGCTTTATCATTCTGTGCCGCAAATTGAATCGGCCCTGGAAGAACTCCTGCACATGAATCGCACAGGCGACCCCGAATGTGTAATGGATAATGTATAATTTTGGACTGCCGATTCAGCTATTACTTAAATAGAGACTCACAACCAGGCCATTGTACATCGTACATTATTCATTAATCATTAATCGTGACGCATCCATCTGATACGCGTGCTTATTTTTTTAAGATTGACACCACAATCAAGAAGATTCGGAACGCCCTGCAAAAGCAATTCAACGATGCAGGCTTCGATCTAACTGTCGATCAGTGGGTTGTGATTGACCATCTCTATCGAAACCCTGGCATCAGTCAGAATACAATTTCGGAAATGACCACTAAAGATGCGCCAACCGTTACCCGAATTATCGACCTGCTTTCGCAGAAAGGGCTGACCGAACGACGCATGACCGACACGGATCGCCGAAAATTTCTGGTGTACCTGACCGAAGGAGGTGAGGCCAAATACCATGAAGTTTTACCTGTCGTATCCGCCATGCGACGCAAAGGATGGGGCGATCTGAGCGACGAAGATTATCAACACTTCGTCCGAATCATGGATTCGATTTATAGCAATATCAGTGATTGACGTAAGGCGGGTGGAAACCCTCGCCTGACAACTATAGTTGCGGATTTCCCCCGCATTACACATTACCTATGTACGGCATTTTCAGTTACGGCATTGCTTCGCCCCGCGTCGGGTTCAAACACGGCGATTATGCGCTTGATCTGGAAGTGGTTGGGTTGCTAGGTTATTTCAACGATCTGGCCATTGACCCGGCCGTTTTTGCTCAACCTGTACTGAATGGGTTCATCGCCCTGGGTAAGCCTACGCACCTTGCTGTTCGGCAACGACTGAAAGAGCTTTTAGCCGATGAAGCCCACGCCTTTGACGATGTGCATGATCAGGTTTTTATTCACCAATCGCGCGTACAGATGCACTTGCCAGTTCGCATTGGCGACTATACTGATTTTTATGCGGGTATCCATCATGCCGAGAATGTAGGGCGTATGTTCCGGCCCAATGCGGACCCACTACTACCCAACTACAGACATATGCCGGTAGCCTATCATGGGCGAGCCTCTTCCATTGTGGTGTCCGGCACGCCCATTCGCCGACCGAATGGGCAATTCCTGGATGGTGATAAACAACCCGTTTTCGGACCGTCGCAGAAGCTGGATTTTGAGCTGGAACTGGGATTGGTTATTGGAAAATCAAATCCATTGGGCGAACCTGTTTCGATAGCCGAGGCCGAAGATTACATTTTTGGTGTTACGCTCTTTAACGACTGGTCGGCCCGCGACATACAGCGGTGGGAGTACCAACCGCTGGGCCCATTTCTGGGTAAAAATTTTGCCTCCAGTATCTCAGCCTGGGTCGTTCCTCTTGCAGATCTGGAACCGTTTCGTGTAGTAGGCCCAACGCAACAACCAACGCCCCTACCCTATCTACAAAGCAACCATCCAGCTCATTTCGACCTGGACCTGGAAGTCTGGCTACAACCCGCCGATCATGACGAAATCTGTATTAGCCGAACCAATACCCGGTATCTTTACTGGAGTTTTGCACAAATGATTACACACCATACCGTTAATGGCTGCAACCTGAACGTTGGGGATATACTGGCTACGGGTACAATTTCGGGGCCCGAAGCGTCGGACCATTTGCCAGGTAGCTACGGTTCACTACTTGAACTAAGCTGGAACGGTGAACATCCGCTGCATATCTCCGAATCTGTAACCCGAACCTTCCTGGTCGATGGTGACCAGGTAACGCTTCGCGCTACGGCTCGAAACAAACATAAGGCCATTGAACTTGGTGAAGTAGCAGGCAAAATCTATTCATGAAAACCGTCAACCCCGCCGACTTAGCCCCAAACGAATTTTATCGGTACATGATCGGTACTGTAGGGCCCCGGCCCATTGCGTTTGCCAGTACCGTTGATTCGCAAGGCAATGTGAACCTGAGTCCGTTCAGTTTTTTCAACATCGCCGGATACAACCCTCCGACGTTGATTTTCATACCAACCATTAACCGACATGGCCACAAAAAGCACACGTTACTCAATCTGGGAGAAGTGGGCGAAGTGGTGATCAATATCGTCAACTACGCGATGGTTGAACAGATGTCGCTGACGAGTGCCGAATTTGAACGGGGCATCAATGAATTCGAAAAAGGCGGGTTCACAGCCATCCCCTCGGATCGGGTCCGTCCACCCCGTGTGGCTGAATCACCTGCGTCCTACGAATGCCTGGTCCGACAGATCATTCCAATGAACCAACAGGCCGACTTACCCGGAGCGGGGCATTTGGTCGTTTGCGAAATTATCATGGCTCATTTTCAGGACACTATTTTCGATGAAGCCGGTTTGATTGATCCTCACCGGATTGATCTGATCGGTCGTATGGGCGGAGACTGGTACGCACGGGCGCAGGGCGATGCACTATTTGAAGTGGCTCGCCCGAAAGTAGGGCTTGGCGTCGATCAGATTCCGGCTTCAATTCGGAACAGCGCCATTTTATCCGGGAATGATCTGGGAAAATTGGGAAGTTTTGCGGCTCTGCCTACGCCAGAGGAAATCAGTACCTATCGGGAATCGGGAATTCTACATGAGTTATTCGAAGAAGCCAGGTACGGTTGCCAGTACTTACCCGACTTGCTACATCTTCGGGCGAAACAACTACTGGCCGATAACAATGTGAAAGACGCCTGGCTGACATTGCTACAACGGGCTTAAATAAATAGAACACGGATTTTTATGATGATTAAGATCTGTGTCAATCATAATCATCATAAAAATCCGTGTTCTATTTATTTGTTAGATACTTAACCAAATCCTCAATAGTCTTAATGCCTAATTGATTAGCTTGCTCGCGTCGCATCATCAGGCAATAGCTATTGTTAAAGCCTAGCGGCCTCAGCCAATCCAATTGATACTGCTGCTGAAATTGCTGCCGGACATACTGATAAATTGTATCCGATTGCATCGGCAGATGCGCCAACACGCTCGCTGAAGGCTGTAAAACCACCAGCAATCCCGTACCTGTGTATTCTGGATAAAAATCAATCGCTCCAGTTCGCAAGGCATCGAAACAGATTTGGGTTCCCCCTAACCCCGTTTTAGTAGCGACCCGTAGTTGTGTATGTCCTTCGATCAATTGACGATAAATTTCGGCCAGAATATATTGCTCCGTAAATACTTTCGAACCCATCACAACGGTTTCAGCGCGTTCGCCCGGTTGTGGCTGTTTGTATAAGTCAAGCTGGTTTAAAAAATTACGCGCCACAGCCTCCGGCGACTGCTTTTGATAATCGACCTGATAATTCAGTGCTGTCATAACCGAATCAGTCAACTGACCAGCCAGCCGATTCAAGGTTTGCCCCAACGCTGGGAAACGATTCAATACTGCCTGCCGAATAACCGGGGCCGCATCGTAGGGTGGAAAGGCATGCCGATTATCGGTTAGTACCAGCAGATCATATGCTTTAATTCGTCCATCGGTCGAGTAACCACTAATGATATCGACTTGCCCCCGGTGAATGGCTTCATACATCAGGTTCTGATCGATCAGGCGCGGGCGAAGGGTCAGACCGTACGTTTTCTGTAAACCGGGGTAGCCATCAGCCCGGCCGTAAAATTCATGCGCAAACCCGGCCACCAACCTGTCCTGCTGACCCGGTAGCCAGTAAAAAGCGGATAAAAACGGCATAAGGAGCACAAAAACCAATGCGCCAACGCGAAGCTTGCGTACCGACAATCGTTGCAATCGGGCGAGAGCCGCATCGAAACCAACCGCTAATAAGGCTGCTGGAATAGCACCCGCCAGCATCATATTTACATTGCTAAGGGCAATACCACTAAAAATAAATTCACCCAGTCCACCGGCAGCCACATAAGCCGCCAGCGTAGCTACCCCTACATTAATAACCGTTGCGGTACGAACTCCTGCGAAAATCACAGGAAGTGCCAGAGGCAACTCCACTTTTGTTAACACCTGCCCATCGGTCATGCCAATACCACGAGCGGCCTCTTTCACCGACGCATCCACTTCCTTAATGCCTACATACGTATTTCGGATTATGGGCAGGAGCGCATATAGAAAAAGTGCCATCAGCGCCGGGCCAACCCCGATACCTAAAACTGGAATCAGGAAACCAAGTAAGGCCACGCTAGGAACTGTTTGTAACACACCGGCTATACCTAATACGCTACCCGCTAATCGAGAACGACGCGAAATCAGAATGCCCAACGGCACACCCAACAACAGAGCCAGGAATAAAGACACAGCCGTTAGGCCGATATGCGTCAGCGTTTGCTCCAGCAATTTATCGGCATGCTCCCGAACAAACGTCACGAAATCAGTCATGCAGACGGTGGGGTTTATCGTCCATAAAATCCCGAACGAAATCAGAAACAGGTGATTTCAGTAATGCATCGGGCGTGCCCATCTGCACAATCTGTCCAGCATCCATCAGGGCGATACGGTCGGCCAGTTCCAGCGCTTCGTTCACATCATGGGTCACCAGCACCACTGTTGTTTCGCGTAACTCATTCAGACCGAATAATTCCCGACGAACCTGCCGACGTGTAAATGGGTCAAGGGCACCAAACGGCTCATCCATCAGCACAACGGGTGGCCGGACCGCCAATGCCCTCGCCAACCCCACCCGCTGGCGCTGGCCCCCACTCAATTCGGCCGGATACCGAGACAACAGCGTTTGAGGCAGCCGCAGTTTATCAATCAGTTCGCTGATACGTTCCTGAATAGTCTCTGACTCCCAGCCAAGTAATTTAGGAACGGTTGCAATAGCCTCGGCAACTGTATAATGGGGAAACAATCCTCCATCCTGAATGACATACCCAATCCGTCGCCGAAGCTCGAAAGTAGCTTGTTTCCTCACATCAACTCCATCCAAGCTGATTGAACCACTGGTCGGTTCAATCAGCCGATTAATCATTTTCAGGGTTGTCGTTTTACCGCACCCGCTCGTGCCTAACAACACTAGTGTTTCACCCTTTGCAACGTTGAGCGAGAGATCAAAAACGGCCGTATGTGAAGCAAACTGTTTGGTGAGGTTCCGGATTTCAATCATTCTGCAAAGCCAACCGTAGATACAAAGATTACTTCAATACCTGAACTTCGATCACGGAATCGTCATACACTCGATGGGTCGCTTTCTGAAAATCGGTAGCATCAGCTTTATAGATATTATCCACGTATTTCTGCGGGTTTCGGTCGATGAGCGGGAACCACGTACTTTGCACCTGGATCATGATCCGATGGCCTTTTTTAAAGGTATGCATCACGTCCTGCAACCGGAACGTAACGTCTGTTTTTTCGCCCGGTTTGAACGGTTCGGGCTTTTCAAACGAATTACGGAAACGTCCACGGATGGCTTCCGAACGGACCATTTGCTGATAATTCCCCAGGGTGATATTCTTATTCGGCATGTAGGCATGATTCGGTTCATTGGGCGGATATACGTCGATCAACTTAACGACCCAGTCGGCGTCGGTACCTGTCGTACTTACCTTGAGTTTCGCAGTGATTTCGCCCCCCAGTGTCAGGTCTTCTGTCAGTACATCGGTCTGGAATGTCAAGACATCAGGCCGACGACTGGCAAACCGCTGATCTTCTGACATATAATTGAACGGTGTAAATCCCTGCAAGGTGGTAATATCTTCGGTATACGGAACCGGCTTCATCGGATCACTGACAAATTCGGAGTAGCCGTTTCCGGCCTGTTGGGCTAACTGCCCATTGCTTGACAAATAGAATGACGTTGGCTGCGCATTGGCAGCTGGCCACTTATCGAACGTTTTCCACTCCTTCTTTCCGGTATCGAACAGATACGCTTCGGGCAATCCGGTCTTTCCATCGCCCGCACCTTTCAGGAAATGGGTAAAGAATTTCGCTTCAATATTACGCTGATAAAACGTGGCAATGCTATCGCCAAAATAGATATTACTATGCAGGGTATGCCCCGTTTCGGCCGACCAGCGTCCATGCCCGAACGGTCCCATTACCAGGGTGTTATACGTACCCGCATTATTCTTTTCTATTGTCTTGTAGATGTTCAGTGGCCCGTACAAATCTTCAGCGTCGAACCAGCCGCCGACGGTCATTACGGCATGGTTGATATTTTTGAGGTGTGGAATAATGCTCCGCTTCTGCCAGAACTCATCGTAGTTCGGGTGGTCGACGGTTTCCTGCCAGAAGAAATTGTCCTTGTAATACTTGTCGGCATTTTTCAGGGGGCCTAAATCATACTGCCACTGAAAGCCATCTTTCGTTCCGGTGTTAATCATCTGGCTGGCAAACCAGGGCTGCGTTGTAGGAGCAGGATGCTGGATACCGAACACCGGGTAGGTGAAAATATAGGCCTGAATGAAAGCCCCATTATGGTGAAAATCATCAAAAAAGAAGTCCGAAACGGGTGCTTGTGGCGAAGAAGCTTTTAGCGCCGGATGCGCACCAACAGCCCCCGCAACGGTATAGAAACCGGGGTAGCTAATCCCCCACTGCCCTACCCGACCGTTGTTGTTCGGTACATTTTTGAGCAACCACTCGATAGTATCATAGGTATCCGAGCTTTCATCGACCAATGTGCTGCTAACGGGTTTGGTCGCGCTCTTTTTACCCTTACTTTTGGCAGTAGGAGTTGGCTGCTGGTCTGTAACGGTCGGGGTCATGTTCGTCCAAACTCCCTCCGACTCCCAGCGCCCACGAACATCCTGATACACAAAAATATACTTCTCGCGCATGAGCGTTTTGGATGGCCCTACCTGTGCCGGGTAGGCATCAGGACCGTAAGGCGCCACGCTGTAGCAGGTCCGCTGCATCAGAAACGGATATTTCGTTGTTGCCGAGGCATCTTTGGGGACATACACAGCTGTATGCAGTTTTATCCCGTCGCGCATCGGAATCTTGTATTCAAATTTCTGGTAGTTCTCCTTAACGAAATTGCCCGATGCTGTCGATTGCGCCTGTACTGAAACCGTTCCGAGCAGGAGAAGTAGAGCGTAAAACCACTGTTTCATGTTAATGATAAGCTAAGAGGAGTTGACTGTTGTAAAGATAGTGGCTATCCGTTCGAAAACGGCACAAAAAACGCCCACTTTACCGCAGGCGACTTTTGTAAGTATTGGGAGTAGGTTTTCGAAGGTGAAATCTACTCCCTTTTCAAGCAGAGAATCGATTTGTTACAGCATAATTCGTCCAGCTTCGAACGCTTCTGAGTCGGGTCGAAAGGGCGACAATCCTCTCGCTATTTCATCAGCATTGACAAATTCCCAGACATTTAGGATTTCTGGTAACAGCGTATAAGCAGTTGTCGTTTTTCCGGCTCCGTTAGGTCTGGCCAGAATATACAAATTCGGCATCGTATCAATCGGTGTCTTCGAGCGTAAAGATATGCTCAACCGGTTTGCCGAAAACCTGGGCCAGTTTTAGGGCCAATATCGTCGACGGTACGTAACGTCCGGCTTCAATGGAGTTGATCGTTTGACGGCTCACCCCAATCCGATCAGCTAGGTCAGCCTGCGACAGGCTTTGTTCGGCTCGTTCAACTTTCAGTCGGTTTTTCATAACGTAAGATCGTGCTGCCAGACATGAGCCAGCGAAAGCGAATGATAAATACCAGCAACACCGTGAACATGTTGTAAATCATGACATTGAAGAAAGCGTTGTCATAAACCGTCAGAATAGCAATGGCCAGAATCAGGTAGTTCACGTACACGCTCCACTGCAACGCTTCGAGCCGAAGCTGACTAATCATCTCATCTTCCGTTTTCTCACGCGAGAAAGCAATGAACATTAGCCCTATAATTACACCTATACACGCCATTTCATCAGTGAGATTCTGTGGTATTACGTCGCCAGGAATTTTCCAGCCAGCAAAGGGCACAGTTAGAAACGGGATTTTGACATCAGCATAAAAAAACGCTATCCCAATCACAAAACACGGTACAAAAATTAACCAGCCAATCAGGCGGTACGAATGCGGAAAAAGCCACTTTGTTTTCATGGTTATGTAAAGTTTGTTTTACACAGCAAACGTAAAATAGATTTTCCATATTGTAAAATAAACTTTACATATTAGTGAAAAATTATGAAATACGCAGAATTTCTAAATCAAGATGAAAATGAAGGATTTTGTCCTTCCGACCGTAGGGAGGAATCTCAAGGTTCCTCCCTACGGTCGGAAGGACAAACGAGTTAGGCAAACTGAACTACCTGAAGATCATGAACGAATTACAGCTTAAACAGTTGGTTCATGAGTACCCATTTTTCACCAGGTTTGGCCATGGGTAAGGCTTGCTGGTAGGTCCACATAAGTGCCTCCCACTCTTGCACTTTTGGATTGGCGGCATCGGCAGCCGCCTTGGCTTCAAACGAGAACGTCTCGTCAGTCTCCATAATCATGAACAACCGATTACCGATCCGGTAAATCTCCATGTCGGTAATGCCCGACTCGCGAATACTGGCTTCAATCTCAGGCCGGAGTCGCTCATGGTATTGTTCGTATTCGGCAATTAGAGCCGGGTCTTCTTTCAGATCAAGGGCAAAGCAGTAACGCATCCGAACCGGGATTAAACAGATTGATGGATTAAATCGATTTTGTTTTCAACAAAGGAAATGAACAAAATCTGTTTAATCCATCAATCGGCTAAATCCCGGTTCCTGGTTCCGACTTACGGTACATACGTTTCTAGTACGGTCATGTCGCCATCGGGTACGAGCGTTACATTGTTGATGGAGGCTGGAATCAGGGCGCACTGGCCCATTTTAAGCGATACACTGTAGCCGCCGGTTGTTTCGATGGTTAAGCCCCCCGCCACGCAGATCAGGATAACGAACGAGTCAATGTGCGTGTAATCGTGCGCTACTTCCTGATTGAAATTCAGTACGTTCGTTACAAAATAGTCGCTTTTTACGGCGTTGACGCTTTCGTTCAGTTTCTTGTCGTACTGGGTCTTGTATTGCCCGTAATAGTGGTAATCAATGGCATCGACCGCCTGTTCGGTATGAAGTTCACGCTTTTTGCCCGTTGTCGCATCCACTCGGTCGAAGTCGTAAATCCGGTAGGTTGTGTCGGACGTCTGCTGAATTTCGGCCAGCAATAACCCTTTACCGATATAGTGGACCCGCCCCGCAGGCAGGAAAAATACATCACCGGGCTGAGCAGTTTCGATATTGAGCAACTCCTGAATGGTGTTATCGGCAACGGCCTTCACATATTCATCTTTCGTTACCTCCCGATTAAAACCGGAGTTCAGTTTAGCCCCTTCATCGGCCTGCATGATGTACCACATCTCGGTTTTGCCGAAGCCCGTTCCGCGCTCCTTCGCCAGGGCATCGTTCGGGTGTACCTGAATCGACAGATCGTCGTTGGCATCGATGAATTTAATCAGTAGTGGAAAGCGATTTCCGTATTGCGCGTAGACGTGCTCGCCAACCAGTTTTTCCTTGTATTGCTCGACCAGTTCGTGCAGCGATTTTCCCTGTAAGCTGCCTTCCTTCACAACCGATTCATTCCCCTCCACATCCGACACTTCCCAGGTTTCACCACAATTGGGCAGTGGCGAAAAGTCTTTGTCAAGAATAGTTTTGATTTTCTGACCACCCCAAATCTTGTCTTTATAAATCGTTTCGAAGGTTAACGGGTACAACATGAGCAGCGATTAATGGCTAAATGATACATCGAATAATTAACAGGCAAGGTACAGCATTTGTTGCTCGGGGGCAATTGGCCCATCTATGAGGCAAAAATTTATCTATTAACAGGTAGATAAGTCACTCTGACTCGTTTAAGAGGAACAGATACTAAGCATCTGAATCATCGGATGTTAACTCATTAACGGTTAATCGCTTCGGAATATACCCCGAAGCCTGCATTGTAAAACGCCATGAGACGCTATTGGCTGGTCGGTATTCTGGGGGCTCTTGTAGTAGCAGCCTTTACCCTAAGTGGGCTTTTCTCGTCCGAGAAGATTAGCTATAACCAGCACATTCGTCCGATTTTCAACGCCAAGTGCATAACCTGTCATGGTGGTATCAAACAAAGCGGTGGCTTTAGTCTGTTGTTTCGGGAAGATGCGTTGGGAAAGACCAAATCAGGTAAGTACGCTATAGTACCGGGACATGCCGATGAATCGGAACTGATAAAGCGGTTGGTGATCGATGACCCTGAACTACGGATGCCGCTTGAGCATGAACCCCTGACGAAGCAGGAAATCGATCTGATTAGCAACTGGATTGATCAGGGAGCCGAATGGGAGGACCACTGGGCCTATATACCTCCTGACCGTAGCATTATTCCGCCCAACGTTGGCGACGCCTTTGCCAAAAACGGGATTGATCGCTTCGTCTACGACCGATTACAACAGGAAGGACTTAGCCCCTCGCCCGAAGCTGATAAAGCTACGTTGCTGCGTCGAGTTAGCCTGGATTTGACGGGACTACCGCCCACAGCACAACAAGCGGCTGAATTTATGGCGGATAAATCGCCGAATGCTTACGATAAACTGGTCGATAAGCTCATTCAATCGCCCCATTTTGGCGAGCGTTGGGCGTCGATGTGGCTCGACCTGGCCCGGTATGCCGACTCGAAAGGCTACGAAAAAGACCTTGAACGCAGCATCTGGCTCTACCGCGACTGGGTCATTCGGGCGTTTAATCAGGATATGCCGTTCGACCGATTTACAGTTGAGCAACTGGCAGGCGATCTGTTGCCCGCAAAGGATGCCTCAACCGCCGATAACCACCTGATTGCGACGGCCTTTCACCGAAATACGATGTCGAACGACGAGGGCGGAACCAACGATGAGGAATTCCGAAACATGGCGCTAATCGACCGGGTGAGCACAACCTGGGAGGTTTGGCAGGGAACAACGATGGCCTGTGTACAGTGTCACAGTCACCCTTATGACCCCATCCGCCATGAGGAGTTCTACAAGTTTTTTGCCTATTTCAACAATAGCCAGGATGCCGATCTGTACAACGAAAAACCGAAGCTGTACACCTTTACACCCGAAAATGAACAAAAAGTAAAGGGGCTCATGACCTGGATCAAAACGCTGTCCGGAAATCCGGTTGCTAATTCCCCCAACCGTCCGTTGAACCTGAATCTTCAACGACAGGATGTATTGAGCCACCTCGGTTACCGAAAAATTGAGGCCGAGGACTTCGACAGCACCAGTCGACACATTGAGCTATACGACAACCAGACCACCATTATGCAGACCACCGAAGGGGCTTTCTGCTTATATAATGATGTGGATTTAACAAACGTATCGAACGTAATTTACCGCTATACGACTTCGTTCCCGTCCTTCGTTGAACTACACCTCGACCGACCTGATGGTCCACTCATCAGCCGCGCCCATGTTCCAGCCACGCAGGAAGGCGATCCGGGAGCCTGGTATAAATGGAAAACGTTTAGCACGTTCCGGGCGCAAGTCCAAAAAACGACGGGACGGCACGCACTTTTTGTTGTGTTTCACAAGGACAAAGAGTTTCGGAGCGACTTACTCCATATGGACTGGCTACAGCTTGAGGTCGAAAACGCGCCTATCAATCACAATCAGATGCTACGTAAGCTGGTCGATTCGCTGGCTGCGATTCCAGCTACGGCCACACCGGTTATTCTCGAACGGCCCACCAGCCGGAGCCGGAAAACGAACGTTTTCATCCGGGGGAACTGGCTTACCAAAGGGAAGCAGGTCAACCCCGATGTTCCCCACTCGATTCGTCGGGAAGCCGGGCAATCGGTTGACAATCGGTTGGCTATGGCCCGCTGGCTGGTCAGCCGAAATAACCCACTTACGGCGCGGGTGATGGTCAATCGGTTTTGGGAGCAGCTTTTTGGGTATGGCTTGGTAGAAACCCTGGAAGATTTTGGTACGATGGGTGCTAAACCGACCCACCCGGAATTGCTCGACTGGCTGGCTGTGCAGTTTCAGGATGAGTACAAATGGAGTGTGAAAAAACTCCTTCGCGACCTGGTTCTTTCAGCTACTTATCGGCAATCGGCTGTGGTTTCGCCCGAACTTCAGAAAAAAGACCCCCGCAACCTCTTACTGGCTCGCGGCCCCAGAGTCCGCCTGACGGCCGAGCAAATCCGTGATCAGGCGCTGGCCGTCAGTGGTTTGCTCAATAATAAGTTGTACGGTCCCAGTGTTCGGCCCTTTAACCCGACGAATGGGTCCTGGAAAGACGAGCAACCTGATAATCGCCATCGCCGGGCTTTGTACACCTTCTGGCAACGGACCAACCCGTATCCGTCGATGGTTACGTTCGATACACCTCAACGAAATCTTTGCGTATCCAGGCGCGTTCGGACGAATACCCCCTTGCAGGCACTTATTACGCTGAACGATACTGTTTATACGGAAGCCGCTCATGGTCTGGCATCGTTTATGAACCGGCAGAAAGGTGATTTAACCAAGAAACTCGCGTGTGGTTATGAGCAAATTATGTATCGTAAGCCGTCCGACGAAAAGCTGGCCCTGCTGGAAAAATTCTATTCAGATGCTCTTCACCTGAACACGCAAAAAAAGCAATCCAAAACAGTTCCATCAACACAATCGCCTGAGTTCGGTGCGCTATCGATGGTGGCGAATGTGTTGTTGAACTTAGACGAAACGCTTACCAAATGAAACGACTTACGCTCTTCGACGAGGCCGTATTGAATCAGGCAACCTTCAACACCAGACGCCATTTCCTGAAACAGTGTACATCGGGTTTAGGCTCCCTGGCGATGCTGTCGTTGCTGGATAGCTGTGGGTTTGGCAGTTCGCCAACCACCAGCGAAAATCCACTGAAGCCGCTTAGTCCCATTCAGTCTCCCAAAGCAAAGCGGGTGTTGTTTATGCACATGGAAGGGGCACCGTCGCAACTGGAACTGTTTGACTATAAACCCGAACTAGCCAAACTTGACGGACAACTCTGCCCGCCCTCATTACTGGAAGGCAAACGGTTTGCGTTCATTAAAGGGATTCCGAAAATGCTGGGGCCGCAGTCCTGTTTTGAGCAGCATGGGCAATCGGGGGCGTGGCTATCGGACTATTTTCAGCACTGGCCCAAAATTGTCGATGAGCTTACCTTTCTGAAAGCCATGCACACCGATGAGTTCAATCATGCACCCGCTCAGTTGTTTATGCATACGGGTAGTCCACGGTTGGGCCGCCCCAGTCTGGGCGCGTGGGTTACGTATGGGCTAGGCTCCGAAAATCAGAACCTACCAGGCTATGTAGTGCTGGTATCCGGTCAGGAGCCTAGCGCTGGCAAGTCGGTTTGGGGAAGTGGTTTTCTGCCTACGGTATATCAGGGCGTACAATGCCGTTCCATGGGTGAGCCTGTACTGTACATCAAAAATCCAGCGGAGGTCAGTGATTCGCTTCGCAAAAAATCCATCGACGTCATCAACCAGATCAACGAACTGGAACATCAGGAAATCGGCGACCCCGAAATTCTAAGCCGGATTTCGCAATACGAACTGGCCTATCGGATGCAATCGGAAGTTCCCGAAACGATGGACATTACCGATGAGCCTCAATGGGTACAGGACTGGTATGGTGCCAAACCGGGCGCAGCCTCCTTTGCCAACAATTGCCTGCTTGCCCGTAAACTGCTCGAAAAAGGCGTTCGGTTCGTTCAACTCTTCGACCGACGCTGGGATTCGCACGGCACCGACGCGGGCAGTGGTGTTGATGAAGGCCTGCGCCGAAATATTCAGGTTATCGACAAGCCTATTACGGCACTGATTCAGGATTTGAAACAACGTGGTTTACTCGACGATACTTTAGTTGTATGGGGTGGCGAATTTGGCCGGACGCCCATGATGGAAAATCGGGCTGGGGATAACAATTCACCGTTTAAAGGGCGCGACCATCACATCGACGCGTTTACCATGTGGATGGCGGGTGGTGGTATCAAAGCGGGCTATTCCCACGGCGAAACCGACGAAATTGGTTACTATGGCGTTCGGAACAAAACCCATATCCACGATCTACAGGCTACAATTTTGCACGTACTAGGCTTCGACCACGAGAAATTCACCTTCCCTTTCCAGGGCCGCAACTTCCGGCTTACCGACGTTCATGGTAAAGTTATTCACGATATTCTTGCCTAAACTGGCCCAGCACCTACACTGATAATTATCAGGGTTCTACCTGTATCCGCTCATAACCCCAGCCTGAGCAATGCCTTTCCTTTGCATTGTTCAATGCATTTTAAGGTATTCATGGAAGGTGTTAAAACGATGCCTTCCCAACAAACAAGGTTATGGATCAGGACTTAGCAGGAAAAACAGCCTTAGTAACCGGAGCTGCTTCGGGTATTGGTAAAGCCACCGCCATCTTATATGCTCAACATGGCGCGAATGTAATGCTATCAGATGTCGATGAGGCACAGGGCCAACAGGTCGCCGAAGAAATACTGGCCAGCGGTGCCAAAGCCCGCTTTTTAAAAGCCGATGTAGGCGACTCAGCCCAATGCCAGCAACTGATACAGGAAACAGTCAAGACTTTTGGCAAGCTTGATATTGCTTTCAACAATGCTGGCATTGGCGGTGAGATGAATATGACCGGCGATTACTCGATTGAAGGCTGGCACCACATCATCAACGTTAATCTCAACAGTGTTTTCTATTGCCTGAAATACGAACTGGAAGCTATGCTTAGCCAGAATACGGGTGGTTCCATTATCAACATGGCGTCGATTCTGGGGCAGGTCGGTACAGCGTCGGCTCCCGGTTATGTGGCTGCTAAACATGGCATTCTGGGCTTAACCCAAACGGCTGCTATCGAGTATGCGCCTAAAGGCATTCGGATTAATTCGGTGGGTCCGGGTTATATCGATACGCCTTTGCTGCGCATCTTACCCGACGAAGCTCGTCAGGCGGTTATTGCGCTTCACCCCATTGGGCGGCTGGGACGGTCGGAAGAAGTGGCTGAACTGGTTGTCTGGCTTTCGTCAGATAAGGCTTCGTTTGTTACGGGTTCCTATTACCCCGTCGACGGCGGTTATCTGGCGCAGTAATTCAGTAATGCGAGTGGGAACCATGATCGTTAACCCAATCACGGGTTCCCACCCGCATTACTAGCCTCTTCTATGCTCCGCTAATAACTCAGAGGGTGCATAACCGAACTGCTTTTTAAACGCAAATGAGAAGTGTGAAAGGTTTTCGAAGCCCACTTCATAACACACATCAATCGGTTTCATCTTCTTTTCGACAAACTGGTAATGCGCCAGTTCCAGCCGTTTTTGCGTCAGCCACTTCTGGGGTGTGGCATTAAATACTTTTTTAAAATCGCGCTTGAAGGTTGTCAGGCTACGCCCGGTCAGATACCCAAATTTCTCGATGGGCATATTGTACATGAAGTTGCGCTCCATGTACTCCGCCAGATCAATCTTACCCGGCTCCTCGAAGTTGGCGAGCATAGTATCGATATCCTTATCAATCGACCGCAGAATCGTAACAGCCTCCGTAATCTTCAGATCGGCGATATGGTCCGGCAGTTCTTTCATGTCGAAATACGGAATCAGCGAACTCAGGCAGCTCTCCAGCAACGGGTGGTTGTTGTAGTATCTTAGTTTCGGGACTTTTGTAACCTGGGGCTTCACATCAAGTTTGGCATAGTAACGCTGTAACCACTCCTTCGTCAGGTGCATAACCACGGTTTTGTGCGGCAGGCCATCTTTGGGATAATTGATGATCGTGGCCAGTTGATGCCTTGGAATCAGAAAAATATCGCCCTTGTTGAACAGATAGGTTCCTTCGGCCTGCACGATCTTGGTTTGTCCCGAGATAAACCAGATGAGCATGTGGTGGTCGAACGTAATGTCGGACTTAAAGAACTTGTCCTCGTAGCATGAAAGTTTAATGTCCGGTGTCAAATAGATCGACTGATGTTCCATGTTCGTTCGGTAGATTGTTCGTTTCCCTCTATCCCGATAGCCGTCCCGCTGTTAGCTTACACGAAATGTAATCCCTGTCATCGATTCGGTCAATTCCCACAGGCGTTTCGCACTGATCTCATCGAGCGAATATTGTTGTACACCAGACTGATGCAGCTTAGCCTTAGTGGGTACTGAAGGGTCGGCAGGTAGTAGCTCGGCAATATCGCCATCTTCGCAGTAAACACCACCCAGGTTGTTCAGCAATGGACTGGTTGCAGCCCATACCGATGTAGCGGCACCTTGCGGAATGGTTTTTAACCCTGCCAGTATTTCAGGGCGCATGTTCCCGTCTTCATCCAGAAAGCCCATTTGTTTCCACAGGTCTATTGATGCACTGCGCCCTAGCTCTGTCCCGGCTATTGAGCCTGGATGTACTGAATAGGCTCGTACCTTAAAGTCTTTCGCGCGGTTGTCCAGTTCCAGAGCGAACAGGTTGCTGGCTGTTTTTGACTGGCCATAGGCTTGTAATGTTTCATACTCACGCTGTTCGAAGTTGGGGTCCTCAAAGTTGAACGATGCCATGTGATGTCCCAGCGAAGAAACATTCACAACCCTTGCGCCATTTGCCTGCTTCAGGGCAGGCCATAATGCTGCGGTAAGGTGAAACTGCCCGATATAGTTGGTTGCCAGCTGGGATTCAATACCGCGTCCATCGCGTTGCAATGGTACCCACATAATACCTGCATTGTTAATCAGGATGTGTAGCGGCCTGCCCGATGCCAGAAATTTCGCAGCAAATGCCTCTATGGATGCAGAATTCATCATATCCATAGCTTCGATCTCCACAGGGCCGACTCCTTTCAGATTTTTGGTCGCCTTTTCGACATCCCTTGCCGGAACGATTATGGTTGCACCAGCGGCTGCGAGTGCCCGGACGGTTTCGACACCAATACCCGCATTACCACCCGTTACGATAGCCATCTTACCCCTTAGATCGATGCCACGGATAACATCATTGGTCGTCGATTGAGCATTAAACCCTGTACCGAGAGGACGTTGCAGAGCCCCCTGATTGTTGTTTTGTATCATGTGCTTTCATTGATTTTGTTGATACAAAACTAGGGGACGGTTGACCCGGCGACTTTGTTCAGAAGGCCGAATTTGCTTTGTTTATAGGACCACAGTTCAGGGCTTGATTTTGCATGCACTTCTCATTACTTCGTGGTCATTTCTCGTTGTAAGGCGTCGATGGCAGCCGTCAGATATACCATTGGGGCGTTCCAGTTGATGGCAATTTCGTTCGACGCATACGAGCAGGATTGATCCAGATACACTTCGTCGGCAATGGTTGTGGTATAGCCCGAACACTTATCCTGCCGAGCCGCATTGGCGTTGGTTCCGCCCGATAATAGACCGGGCACAGGCGCTTCGATACCATCAGCTACCGAAGGGCGGTGGTGCGGATTCAGGGTTGATTTATGCCCAAAACCGGTTAAAAACGAGTACCCTACTGCATTACGGCCCAATAAATAATCGAGGTTGGTTAGGGCATACGTCAGGTATTTTTTATCCGCTGTGAGCCGATACGCCTGAATAAGCGCAATACCCTGATTAGCCGCAACCGAACTGCTTCCCCAGATAAAATCCTTCGCCGATTTACCCATAATGGTCCCAAACGCCTGTTCGTCGGCCCCCACAATCAATTCGTCTGCCAGTTTCTGGATATGCTTTCTGGCCGAACCGGGTTCTGGCCTATTCTGTAATGTCTTGTCTTTAGCAAAGCGAGCGAGTGTATAATACGCCAGTGTCCGAACCTGAGGCCAGGCGGGCAAAGGCGTATTATCGTCGGGAAACAGGTTCACAGTTGTAGCATATGTATCCTTTTTCGTCGTGACAAACAGTTCCGTAGCCGCCCAAATCCACTCGTCGCTGGCGCTTCGGTCTTCGTAACTGCCAGTGGTTACGTCGGGGTCGAACTGTTTGTTCATGTCGCTCTGCCGGTAATACAGTTCGGGATTCTTTTGCGCCCACTGCCAGGCCGTTTCGGCAGCTGTCAGGCAGGAATCCGCCAGACCGGGGAGTTCACGAGCAAAGGGTCTGTACACACGGGCGGCCTGAGCCATGACAGCGGCAAAATCGAGGGCGGCCGTTATGCTTTTCTGAACAACATAGCGATCTTTAGTAGCCTTATCGGGCATAACCATCCCGTCAAATCCGGCATTGGTTAGTTTATGGTATACACCACCATCGACCGGGTCCTGCATGGTCAGCATCCAGCGCAAATTCCATAAGGATTCATCCAGCAAATCGGGGATGGCGTTTGAACTTTCGGGAATATTCGTTTTCAGAGATTTACAATAGGCTGGAAAATCTTCGTACAGCGACAGAAGCGTACCCATCGTAATACCGGAATTGACGATGTACTTATTGTAATCACCCGCATCGTACCAACCACGGGGTGACGAAATGGTAGTCCCAACGGGCCGACTGGCCGAAGCCGCCGACGGATGGATGAACACCCGCGTATCGGGATGCCCCGCTGGGCGGCTCCATTTACCGGCATACGTTGCCGGTAAATCGGTCGATACCCGTTGATAATAAAACCCTTTCAATGACCCGATAGCCGCAGCCCGGTGTACATCCGGTTCAATCCGAAAAGGAGCCGAATGGCCTAGTCCGGGAATACTGACCACAAATGTACCGGCTGTTTTCAAACCCGAGAAATCAGCCGTATGCGTCTTTTTCCCAGAAATAGCGTTCGTCCGGGGTAGGCTGAGCATGCCTTTAAACACGATCTTTTTGCCATCGGGAGTTGCTATTTCGAAAGGCCCTGATGCTTGCCCAACGACAATAGCAACCTTCGGTGCATTTGGGTAAAAACCAAGCTGGTTTAGACGAATTGAGTCAGATAAGGACTGCGCAGATACGCTTAACAGATTTCCCGCAAGGAGAATCGTCAGCACAACGACAAATGGAGCTTTCACCGGCAATAAGGAAGGGTTTATAATACGCCCGAAAAGCTAACCTTCCAGGAGCACTCGCGTACTTTATTCTCTCGACGACGCTTTATAAATACCTACTTCGGCTAACTCTACTGATCCATTCGCATTATTAATGAACAAACGAAGCTTCGTTGATTTTACAGCCGGAAAGCGCAGTAGCCGTTTGTAGCCGACAGTTGTAAAGGTTTGCAGAAGTTGCCAGTCGGAGCCATTCCAGTATTCGACCCGGCCACTGGCTATTCGTTGGCCATTGGCGATATTTTCCTGAATTGAAATCCGGTCGAACTCTGCTTCTTTTCCCAACTCAATAACCAATGGCTGATTCGCCGACAGGGTTGTAAACGTAGCCAGTTTTTTATCGGTCAGTTTGGGCTGTTTAGCCACCAGATTAGTCTTGAAGGTTTCATCGAGAATACTTCGAAACTCTTTCAAACTGGCCAGATCAGGCTCCGAAAATAAACCCTCCCGATTGGGTGGCACATTGAGCAACAACAAACTGTTCCGGCCAACGGACTGGTAATACAAATTCACCAGGTTTTTCCCCGAACGCACTTTGGTATCTTCGGATGCATGATAAAACCAGCCCGGTCGGATTGATACGTCGGTTTCCGCCGGAACCCATTGCTTACCAGCCGCATCGCCCCGATTGAGGTATTTTGAATCCGCTACCCCTGGTGCCAGCCCTTCGGTATTGATGGTCGACCAGCAGGTTTCTCCGGCGTTACCCGCTTCGTTGCCCACCCAGCGTACATCAGGACCTGCATCGGAAAACATCACCGCATTCGGCTGTAATTCCCGAACCAGCGCCCAGTACCCGGCAAAATCGTAGGTCATATCTTTGGCGTTTTCGCCTTTGGCACCATCGAACCAAACCTCCGACACAGGGCCATAATTGGTCAATAGCTCCCGGAGCTGACTTTTATAATAATCGTTGTACGCAGCTGTCCCATAGCGCGGTTCATGACGATCCCAGGGCGAGAGATAGACACCAAATTTCAGCCCAAATTCACGACAGGCATCGGCTACTTCTTTCACTACATCGCCTTTCCCGTTCTTCCAGGGGCTGTTTTTGACTGAATGTTCGGTCATTTTAGACGGCCACAAGCAAAATCCATCGTGGTGCTTGGCAGTAATGATCGCCATCTTAAAACCGGCTTCTTTCAGCGCCTTAATCCACTGCCGAGCATCGAGTTTGGTCGGGTTAAAAATAGCTGGACTTTCGGTTCCGTCGCCCCATTCCTTATCCGTAAAGGTATTGACCGTAAAGTGAAGAAAAGCAGTGGTTTCGAGGGGTTGCCAGGCTAGTTGGCGGGGAGTGGGCTTAGGTTGCGCGTTTGCCATGACTGCGGCTAATACCATTACACAACCCGTAAGAAAAGAATGACGCATACAGGAATTGAACTAGTAACCAGTGATAGATTTTAGCAATAAAAGTACCCCAAAAATATAACCTAAACGCTCTGGGCACGCTAGTTATACCACTTGCTCCAGCATCTGGATATACCCCTGCACCCCTTCTTCGATTTCGCGCAGGTAAATAAATTCATCCGCCGAGTGCGAACGTCCCGAATGGCCTGGGCCACACTTGAGCGATGGGCAACTTAACAACGCCTGATCGGAGGTAGTGGGTGAGCCGTAGGTGAATCGTCCCAGCGCCAGGCCAGCCTTCACTATCGGATGATCGGCCGGAATGCTGGATGGCTTCAGACGAATCGAGCGCGGCTTTACTTCTGCCTGGATATTCGCCTGGATGGTTTCAATTACTTCTTCGAGCGTGTACTGTTCCGTCACCCGAACATCAATGGTGTATGTGCAGGTATCAGGCACTACGTTGTGCTGAGTTCCGGCATTGATGATGGTTACCGATAACTTGATTGGCCCCAGTGTTGGCGACACTTTAGGGAACTGATAATTGATCAGCCAGTTAATATCCTGGATGGCTTTATAAATCGCATTATCACCTTCGTCACGAGCTGCATGTCCACTTACACCGTGGGCTGTGCAATCGAGTACAAGTAATCCTTTTTCGGCAATGGCCAACTGCATTTCAGTCGGTTCGCCCACAATGGCAAAATCAATGGGTGGCAGCAGAGGCAACACAAGCTCCAGGCCATCCCGTCCCGAAATTTCCTCTTCGGCCGTAGCAGCCATCACCACATTGTAGGCCATCTCAGGGCGATTGTAGAAATAGACGAAGGCGGCCAACAACGATACCAGACAACCACCTGCGTCATTACTTCCCAAACCAAACAATTTCCCATCCTGCACCAAGGGCGTAAACGGGTCCAGTGTCCAGGATTTATTGGGTTTTACGGTATCGTGGTGCGAATTGAGTAATAGCGTTGGCTTCGTTGCATCGAAATACTGATTCTGAGCCCAAACATTATTGTTCAGTCGTTGATAAGGAATGTGTTTCTCCTGAAAAAACGCTTCGATAAGGGCTGCTGTCCGGGCCTCTTCCCGGCTGAACGAAGGGGTTGAAATCAGTCGTTTGAGCAAGGCGAGCGCTTCTGCCGAAAGGGTAGCCTGCGTTGAGTTGTTCGCGATTAGCTGAGACATAGAATAGAGCATTGGCTGTTCAAAGATACGACCAATGCTCAATAAGCAGCCGGAAACCGTTAGAAGCAACCAGTTGATTGTTGTCAAGTCGAGATGCGCTCCACAAATCCTACAGCCGTCAACCCATTGTCAGTCAGCTAGCCTTCATAATATTTGACGCCTTTCTCCCGCAGAAACGCTTTTATCACATCGACGTGTACACAGCGGCCTACGTTCAGAAACGGGTAATTGGAAACCCGCCTTTTGCGACCATTAACCAGTACTTCGTGATCTTCAATATCGAAGCCCAGGTGGAGGTGACTTGTAGCCGACTGCATCCCAAAAATAATCCCATTTGTATCGAAAAGCGGCCCGCCACTTTGTCCACGCAATCCGGGTGTGCTCATTTCTATGCCCGATACTCCTCGATTGTCGCCCGTCAGACGGGTTACGATACCATCGATTGGAAACGACGGCGACGATGCTCGTCCAACCGTATCCCATTCGATATCGTCTATGGATGGATTGTAACGAAAGTTTGTAAACTCAGGAAATGGATAGCCTAATCGGCACAGACTACGGCCCGGCTTTATACGCGACGTATCACGCAGAAACGTAGCATAGGAATTATAGAGTATACGCTTGTAACCTTCAAACCGAAGAAGTGCCAGATCCTGAGTGGGATGACTGTCAATATTTAATCGCTGAAACTGGTCGACACAGCCTATAAAATTATTACGTATACGAATAATGGTATCCGGGCTTAGCTTGTATTTGGTTTCGAGCTGGCTAATCAGGTGGGTCACATTTTTCTCCCGGAGTACATCTCGACGGGCGCCCTGAAATTCGCGATAGTTTTGGAAAATGGCATCCGCCTGCGCCACTAAATCGGCTACGTGTTTGCAGGTGATGGCGCACGCTTCTTCGTTTACAAAAAATAAGGTTGCCGTTCCGGGTATAATGCCATCGTGCCCGTATAGACGAACAATCGAATGCAATGGACGGGTAAAAGAATCAACGCGTTCTATGGCGTCAACAAACATAATAAGTCAGTGTACAAGTGCATAAATAAGGCTGCAAGTTAACCAATACCAACGCACTCAAACTCCAACTTACCGACCAGCCCGATTATTTTTCAGGTTTTGCTTCAACCTCGGCGGGTACCACGCCCCCCCCAGCATTGGCACTATCGGGAGGAGCCTGCTCTGGTGCATTCAGGGAGTTTGTCGTCGTATCACCCTGTCGGCCAGATACCGAACTATCACTACCTGTCGTAGCGGTATCGCCCGATGTTTCTTTATTACCTGACGAACAACTCCCGCCTACTAAACTTTAGCCAACCAGTAGGGCTGCCCATATCCAGGCCCGAATTCAATTCTTAGCCTGATGTATCATACAGGGTTGGGGAAAAGTTGTATTCCTAACTATTAGTTACCTGATTGAAAAAGCGGCCGTACGCACCTGCACTAGATGATTAGCGATTTGAGGCCGAAGAGTCACGCGTACCTAATGGGCCTGATGCTGTTGAGTCTGTCGTTTGACCGTTGGCCTCCTCAATGCTCTGTTTAGTGGCAGCCGATGTATCTTCAACGGCATTCGACTCTACAGTTCGGGTCGAGTCAGTACTAACCCCGTCTATACCGTTCTGATTCTGGCTACATTTCTGAATCAACAGCGCCAATATCAACACAGCAATCGCAATCATAGCCCAGCGTAACCAGCGTACATTTTCGTGACGACGTTCCCCTTCAGGGCTTTTCGGAATATTTGGATTTATGACATTACTACTCAGATTATCCGTACCCTGCACCTCAGTCTGCGGCCCTGTGGGCGTTACTAGCTCATCGAACCCCAGCAGACTTCCGACCCCATTCAGCTCTTTGGGCAGCGTCTGATGAAACTCCGTGGCCTGGCCCAGTAATAATGTTTCCAGGTTCTCTGCCGACAATCCTTTTTCCTGCTCCTGACGACCCAAAATACCCATCAGAATTGAACCGATCTGCGCCAGCACTTCTAGCACAGACTGCGGTTTAGCACCGCTATACAGGCCAATCAGTTCGGTAACTTTGGTAAGATTATCGCCAAAGATATGACTTAGAAAATCACGCCCAGACGCAGTAAGCCCGGCTATTTCTGACTGATTGCCAACCACCTGGCTCAGATCTAGCGGTGTGTCCCGGTAATCGTTGCTATCTAAAAAGTGAATAAGGGATGTGGGGCCACCTGTATCCTGAACCCGGCGAGTGAGTCCACCCAATAATGTTGGCAGGGCTCCATCGATAACTTTCTGGATCGTAGCTGATGATTCGTTTAGCTCACTGCCAAGCTGGTCAATTACAGTCGGGGTAAACTGTTCTTTCAGGTACGAAATTAAATGAACGGCCATGAGTTTTTAGTAGGTTGAGACCAATAAAACCACGCATATGCCGAAATGTTATTCCTGTAATGTATTTGTAACGTTATAGGGCTGAAGTATTATCCTGTTGATCACAATGGAACAACAGGATAATACTTCAGCCCTATAACGTTACTGAGATTAAAATTCTATTTTACAGTTGTGGAATCCGCAGAACCTGATCAGGGTAGATCTTGTCAGGATCGCTCAACATAGGCTTATTAGCTTCGAAGATAATGCCGTATTTCATCGGATCGCCATACACTTCCTTCGCGATTTTCGATAAGGAGTCACCCGATTTTACAGTGTAGTATTTTCCTTCAGGAGCTGGTGTGTCTACCGTTAGTTGGTTATCAACAGCGGATACACCCTCTACGTTACCTACGGCCAATGCAATTTTTTCAGCATCCTCCTGCGTTTTTACTGAGCCTGTTATGGTAACCGTATCCCCTTTGGTTTTTACGGTCAGGCTATTGTACGCAAGTCCAAGCTTCTTCACATGGTCGAGTAAGGCCTGTGCCCGAACAGGTTCTACTTTCTCTGCCTGAACTGGATCGGGGGCAGCTTCTTCTTTGTGAAAAATTTTTTCGCCTACTCCTTTGAAAAACGATAAAAGACCCATTGGTTTAGAATGATTTAAAATGAAACATGCAGTAATGGTTGGCAAGTACGCGAACCCATCTCAGACAAACAACAGTTGTGGATAATGGTTTGTTTACTACCTTCCGGTTCATCATTGTCATTTGACGCAGAATGAGTCGACTGGTAACAGAAAGCCGTTACTTTTGCGTTCTTTTTTTACAATTTCTTATTATTCAAATAAACTATACACCCGAATGCATGCTGCTAACCGATTTCGATGGGCTCTTATAGTAACCGTATTGGTTAGTATAAATGCCTGTACGAATAATGACATTGATCCGAACGGGTCGAGCACAGGGGCTGCTCCTACTAAAGGTTCGGCTGATTTTACGAAGTATGTAGCTGTAGGTAATTCGTTGACCTCTGGCTATGCCGACAATGGACTTTATCGCGACAGCCAACTCAATTCGTATCCAAACATATTAGCGGGCCAGTTCAAAACGGTCGGAGGAGGTGATTTCATCCAGCCCCTGTTCTCAGAAGCGCAGGCCGCGGGGTCAGGTTATATCAAACTGATTAAAGTACCAAATCCTTCAGACCCGACCTCGCTGGCCAGTTCGCTGGGCCAGGTGGCTCCGGCAGCTATTCGGGGCACAAGTCCGGGAGGTGGCGGGCCACTCTACACTAAATTTACAGGAGCCAACCAGAATCTGGGTGTTCCTGGCATTCGAATGGCCGACATACTGTCGCCGGGCTACGGTTCTTCCCTGGGAAATGCGTACTTTGAACGTCTGTTACCTGACCAAAGCTCGACAACCTATTTCCAGTATGCCAGTGATAATTTGAACGGAGCTACCTTTTTTACCTGCTGGCTGGGCAACAACGATGCGTTAGGGTATGCGCTGGCGGGTGGAGTAAGTGCCGATAACCTGACCTCCACGACGCTCTTCACTACAAACTTCACCGCCATCATGAACAAACTGACCGAAGGAGGCCGGAAAGGCGTTGTTATCGGTATTCCCAATATCACGATGACCCCGTATTTTACAACCGCCACCGACCAGATCAACGCACTATTGAAAGTACAGGGTCTATCGGGATTGGCAATCAGTTCAAAATCGGCACCGGGTGGGGTACGTATGTCTGGATCGGGCGATTATTTTCTACTTTCTATTGCCTCAGTACTTAATAGCTTCATTGCCAAAGGCGTTGGGCTTAGTGCCTCTAATCCGGTGCCCGACCAGTATGTGCTGGATGCCAGCGAGGTAACTACCCTGAACACCCGCATCAACGAATTCAATACCATCATGAAAACGCAGGCCGATGCTAAAGGGCTAGTGTACGTGGATGTGAACCCCATCTTTCAGCAACTGGCACAAACTGGCGGCTACACCCTAAACGGCATCACCTATTCATCAACCTATATTCAAGGGGGCGTTTTTAGCCTCGATGGTATTCACCTGACCCCTGCCGGTTATGCTATGGTGGCGAACGAAATTATAAAAGGCATAAATGCGAAATACAGTTCAACAATTCCTCAGGTTAATCCAGCCAACTACCGTCGGGTGTTGCTGCAACAATAAATTTATGAGATTTTACCAGCTTTCATTCGCTCTATTACTCAGCCTGACAGCATCGGGAGTAATGGCGCAAACGTCGGGTCGTAGTATCGAACTCGGTATCAAAGGAGGAGGAACCTTCACGCATGGGTTTACAACTGTCCCCGGCCAAACGGTAGGCAGTGTTAAAGTACCTGATCTGGAAAATAAAAATAATGGAATTGGATACGGCTATTCAGGAGGTTTATGGGCCCGTAAAAATTTTGAGAGATTTTTCATCCAGGCCGAAGTAACCTACAATCGATTTGTGCTGAGACAGAAAGCAGCTATTACAGTCGATGTAAACGCCAATGCAGCGCTGGCCAATGCACTACCGGTTAGTGTACAGCCGGGGTTACTGAATGCTTCGTTAAATGTAGTCTCTGAATCTATTCTGGAAGCGGTAGATGTACCGATTCTGATCGGGAAACGCTGGATGAATGGAAAGCTTCGCGGGTATGCCGGACCAAACTTTATTTTTGTTCAGAAAGCCCAGGCCAACCGAACCACCAGCGGGGCCATCAATGCGAATTCGACGATCAATTTTCCGCAAACTGATATTCCGGCGACCACAGGTACTACCAACCTGCTCAATAAATACGAAGCGCAGAATCTGGAGGTAAAAGATTTTACGTATGCGCTGGAACTGGGTGTGGGCTATACACCGCTGCCCTTTTTAGACGTTGATGTCCGCTATGCAGCACCCGTAGGGGGTGTGTACAAAGATTCGGGCATCAAAGGATTTCTGGGAATAGCCACTGTTTCTCTTGGCTTCAGGGTATTTTAATACAAGTACGGATCAGTTGATAGTTAGGGATTGGATTCCTCTAAGCACTATCAACTGATCCATATAGATTACTCAGCAACAAGCGCGTAATTTGACCCAGCAGACTGGAGATGATAACGCATCATGCGATACCCTCCAGAGGGCTCGGCATTCGCATCGCCATCCTGGTAAATTGGGTATTTTCGACACAAAATAGTTCGTTCTACCCAAAGGCTATCATGTCCCATATAGCCAGAACTCGTGGTCAGTTGCCAGTTAGGCATCGTAATATCCGCTTTGCGTTCGGGCAGAAACTGCCAGGCATACACCCGACCAAACGAGCCACTGCCATCGCTGGTGCTATACACATATAACTCAGGAAATCGGTTACCATCCAGATCGGCCACTTCGGCACCGACGACTGCGCCATCGATACGAACCTGAAAATTGGTAAGCAATAGCTCGCCCCGGTACGCTTTAATAGTTGCCTGCCGTACCCTTCCCGTATCGGAAGCACTTACCGAGAACGTATAGATATTAAACCGAAGTTGTTTGTTGTATTGCGGGGCTATCACCAAGGGATCGGCCAGATAAGTCATCGCATTGGCCGAAGGCCATTTCACACCAACAGGCTGTAGCCCGCCTTGCCCCAGTTGGATAAGCCCCAATAGACCCAGAAACAGACAACCAACCTGTATACTCATTGAATCCGCTTACGTTCTCAATGCATAACGACGCGAATCCAAAAATAGTTGAATTCTCTGGCTACGGATTCAGAAACGCTTCCCCAATAGAGGTTAACTCGAGCAAATGGGGAAAGATATGCAATGCTTTTGCCGTCAGGCTGTATTCAACACGTGGCGGCACTTCGTTATACGACTTCTTTTCTATAACGCCTAGTTCGACCAGCGCTTTAAGTTCTTGTATTAATACTTTTTCGCTCACTTCAGGGATCATACGCCTAAGTTCACCATATCGCCGGGCTTCAGTACCAATTTGATAAATAATGTACAACCGCCACTTTCCACAAATAATATCTAATGTTTTCTTCAGGGCTGTATGGTTAAAAAGTTGGGGCTTTGGAGCGTTTATTGGTTCGTTCATGAGGAATCTTAGTACTAACCTTTTGGTAAGTTAACTTACTGATTAAAAGGCACTTGCAACGTTATGAGCAAATATAGATATTTTAATTTAATCTACATCACAAACTATATTCTGCCCAATTATCTGACCTTAAATCATATACAGTAACTGTTTGTTTTTCAACAGGAAAATTAAACCAAAAATTGCTAGTATATGGTCCTATGAGAATCAAATTATAAAATCTATGTCCATAATTCCATTGTATAAGAATATAATTAGTGGAATACTTTTCCGATCAACCAGTCAGCTAATGAGCCTCGCTGCCGGTCCCTTACGCTTCAACCGATTGATGCCTGGAAAAGCCATATAGCTGTTTACTTTGCATAAGCATACAGGCTTCGTAGTTAACGAAGCAAACCTTACATACTCCCTCAGCAGAAGGGATCAACCAAACGAATGATTTTGTGAAAACATTGCTTGTTATAGCTGGCCCAACAGCCGTCGGAAAAACGGCCCTGTGCGTTCGATTGGCGAAATCATTGCAAACGGATGTAGTATCAGCCGATTCACGCCAGTTATATCGTGAATTGACTATAGGTACTGCAAAGCCCACACCTGACGAAATGGAAGGCGTTCGGCATCATTTTATCAACTCTCATTCCATTACCGATGCCGTAAACGCAGGTCGCTATGAACGGGAGTGTCTGACTGTATTGGCCGACTTATTTCAGCGAAAAGATGTAGTTATTTTATCAGGAGGCACTGGCTTATATATCAATGCTGTTTGTTTTGGCCTCGACGATATGCCTACAGTTGACCCAATGCTCCGTGAGCATCTGCTAAGCCGTTTAGAAAAAGAAGGGTTATCTACGCTTCAGGAGGAGTTACGACTGCTAGATCCGGTCTATGCCGAAACGGCCGATTTGCAAAATCCAATTCGGGTGACCCGAGCACTCGAAGTCTGTTTATCGACGGGGCAACCATATTCATCATTCCGTCGTCGGCAGACGGCTGAACGTCCATTTCACCCGGTTATGATTACTCTTGATCGGCCACGCGACGAGTTATATGCTCGCATTGACGCTCGTATGGATGCCATGCTGGCCACCGGACTCATTGATGAAGTTCGCTCCCTTACTCCCTATCGTGACCTGCCTGCCTTACAAACAGTAGGTTATCAGGAAGTTTTTCCTTACCTCGATGGTACGTATGATTATGATGAAATGGTGCGTCTGCTCAAACGCAACTCCCGACGTTACGCCAAACGCCAGCTAACCTGGTTTCGCAATCAAGGGAACTATACTTGGGTAGCTCCCGACGATGAGGAAAAAATACTAAGCTGTATGATGTGAGATGTATGCTATATTGAGGTATACATCTCACATCATACAGCATTTACTGTGCCCGATAAGCCAGCATACCGCCAATTACATTACGGACATTATTGAACCCATTTTGTTCCAGAATTTGCTGAGCCATTCCACTACGTTTCCCCGAACGGCAGAGAACAATTACCTCTTCATCTTGCAAGTCTTCAATCTCGTCCAGATTGTAGGGCAGATCGCCAAGCGGAATGAGCCGGGCACCAATATTATCGGCTTCATACTCATGTGGCTCACGCACATCAATCACATGGAGTGTTTCTCCTTTCTCAAGCCGTTCTTTCAATTCCTGTACGGTAATATCCATAATAGTCGATGGTCAGCAGCCAGTAATCAATCGTCAGCAATAGACCTTATCCCTAACAGGTAGGATGATTAATTAATGACCTGGGTTAATGTTGAATGATTAATTTTTGCACCACTGCCCGCTGGTCGGCGAAGAGACGAATCAAGTAAAGGCCATCTGGGAGGTGACTAAGGTCTAACATTTGTTGCCCCCGACTTGGTTCGACTGACAACAGGGTTTGTCCACTTGTATTCATTACCTCCAGGCGAGTCAATTTTGTGTTGTCCCAGCGAATCAGACCGGTAGTTGGATTGGGGTATGTCTGAAGCAGGTTTACGGGCGCCGGCTCGGTAGTCGGAGTCAGTACTCCTTTTTTATCCATTACGGGCCGCAGCATAAAAGCACCGTTTATCTGGAAAGCCCCAATTGGTTTTCCAGCATTGTCTTTGCGAAGATTTTGCTCCCAGTTGGCCCCTCCATTATAGAAAATATTATCACCAAACGGGCTATTCTTATCAAATCCTATCCGTAACAAGCTTGTATCGGCACTCGCAATCTGCTGATACCCTACATAGAACGTATCCTGAACAATAACGTTTTTCGTAAACTTATAATCGACAAATCCATTCCGGGTTGACGGATACTGCATCGTAAATGACTGCTGGTACAAAGCAATACCAGGTTTCCCTTTATTATTGCCGTAAACGGTAATGACAAACGACTGCCCTGTCTGATCCGTTGTAAAAGGGACCAGACAGGCTCTGACTGCCCCAACCGTATCAGGCTTATTGAGCGCAAACCGAACAGCTACCTGCTCCCGCTGCCGGATTTGGTAGGCATATTCCCAGGCCCCATCATCATAGGCATAATAATTATCGAGCACAGCCACCGATGAAATGGTATCGTTGCTGAGTAATGTTTTTGGATTAGCACTAAAAATTGGGTTTTGGGCATCGGCCGTTTCCAGATCAATTTCATAGCGTAATGACACTTTGGGCTGCGTCAGATCAATTGCTATGGCTGGTTTTACGGTCCGGCGTTGAAAACCATTGACGAATGTTGGCGCTGTAACGCTATTCTGCAACACACTGCCCGTTAGCTCATCCCGTACAATAAATCGGTGGGGTGTGGGTGTTGGGTTATTGATCAGGTTATTAATCACGGTACTCACCGTATCGGCTAGCTCAGCCTGTCCTTTGACTTTAAACTGCGACAGAGGCATGGCTGTATACCGCTTCAACAAGGGCGTTAGCGCCTGTTGCGTCGCAATATCGATCATTTCCTTATCGTTCGCATTGCGCCCTTTATTCAAATACACGTAATCGATATTCCAGGTATCGAAAGGTCCTGAGCGACGACCATACGTTCGAAAACGGAATGCAAAAGAACCATGTAGGTAGTTGGCCGGAACCTGAACAAATGACTGGCTAAATACCGTATCGGCCTGCCCACCAGCCTTCGCCCATATGGTTTTCCAGGTACCTGCCGCATCCTTAAACTGTACCGTTAGCGAATCGGCAGTTTGAACAATCAGTGTATCAATATGAATCCACCGCGAAACACCACTGGCATCGACATACGGCTTATCGTAAGGAGATCGCTTTGTAGTCGAAGTATCAGGTCGTTGAATTTGCAGAGCACCCGGATCAGGCAGTTCACCCAAGCCTTTTGCCTGCCAGTAAAAGCTCAGAAAGACACCACTGCTGGTCGTCAGTCCCGCCAGATTGATAGGTCTTGATTCCAGCGTATCGGTATACCCTTGTTCAAGCGCAGCGTTCCGCACATAAGGACGACCATTAGCCTGTAAACCATCGAATGTGGCCACGTTAATGGTCGGATGACCAATAGCCATCGTGTTATTGATATAAACCCCACTCCCTGCTACCCAACGCGCTGGATCAGGCTGAGTTGATCCCGAACGGGCAGACGCGGAAGTAAAATCATCAAAAAAAGGAAGTGACAAGGCACTCTGAGCCCGAAGCCCCTGGCTAAAAAAATGCATGGCAACCAGTAACAGGCCGCACAAAAATTGACGGGAAACAGATTTGTATAGCAGACTACGTAACGAAATTCTCATGTGGCATTCGTGCCGGAAAGCGTTTATTGATCCGGCTCAATTGGACCCACGACCCACAAATCCATTGCTTCTCCAACGCGAATGCGTTCACCAGACCGGGCTTCGGGTCGTTGCCGAACCACTGTTCCAACTTCCTTCTCCGGGTCTTCAACAGAAATAATCGTGCCGACTTTCAGATTCGACCCCTGAATTGTCAGCCTGGCTTCGTCGAGCGGTAAACCTACAACGTTGGGCACCTCAAACATCGTACTTCCCAGCCCATCACCGACCTCAAGATCGATCATCGCGCCCTTTGGTACGGGAGTTCCGGGCGCTATTTCTTTACCATTATACAGTTGGCGAAGCACCGAATTTTTCGCTACATCAGGCACATAGGTTGTTTCTCCTTTTTCAAGGCCAAGTGATTTCAGATTTAGCTCAGCACTTCGAAGCGTTAAATCTGTCAGATTAGGCATGGATACCATAGGCGCCATGCGTTTCACAAGGGTAATGTATATTTTTCGGCCCTCTTTTACTTTGGCGTTAGGCCGTGGATATTGCTGAAAAACCGTCAATGGTTGCCAACCAGCTACAAACGTACAATCACTGACCTCATAACGCAGGTCACGATCTTCGAGCAGGTTCTGCATTTCTTCGAAGCTAAGCTTGGTTACATCGGGTACTGTAATCGTTTGCCCGTGATTGGTGGTGAAAGGCAGGTAGACAAAGAAAAACCCCAGGAATAAAACTACCAGTAGTGACACAATGATGCCAAGTTGAATCAGCAGGTCAGAGACGGTACGGGTACTGATCTTGATCATTCAGGAGGTATAAGTCGATTTAGTAAAGTAAGTACAGGAAACGATAACGAAGTGAGTAATTCTCATTTTACGGCTTCGCCAGCTACAAAATAAGCGTTTCCCAGCATTTTTTTGATATACTTTCCGACAATATCGAACTCCAGGTTGACCTTGTCTCCTACTCTAAGGTCACGGAAGGTGGTATGTTCGTATGTGTACGGAATGATGGTAACCCGAAATCGATCGGGCTGCGAATTGAAAACGGTTAAACTAACACCATTGATACAAATTGACCCTTTTTCGACCGTAATATTACCGGATTCGTCGGGTTCATACTGAAAATCGTACAGCCAGCTTCCATTCATATCCTGTACGTTGGTACAAACACCCGTCTGGTCAACATGCCCCTGCACAATATGTCCATCGAATCGACCGTTGGCTGGCATGCAACGTTCCAGGTTAACCCGATCGCCCACTTTCAACTGACCAAGGTTTGTTTTCCTCAGCGTTTCATCGACAGCCGTAACAGTGTAACTGCCATCGCTCACGCTGGTGACGGTCAGGCAAACGCCGTTATGACTCACACTCTGATCAATTTTCAATTCGGAGGCCATATTCGATTCTATTCGAAACGTCAAGTTCGTCCCTTCCGATTCAATGGCCGATATAGTACCGGTCGTTTCAACAATACCTGTAAACATAAAGTCAATAGTCGATAGTCATCACCGAGCCGCTGGATCGGTTACAGCTATTATGAACAGCGAACTTCCGAATGGGGTTCGGCGAAACAGCTTTTGTTCCATTTCTGTGATCCAATACAGTGTTTCATTTAGCCAGGGTGCCGGTAAGTAAACATCCGATTGAGCTTCTTCAACCGTACGCCAGCCCATCGCCAACTGCAACCGCTGCCATTGCCGCATCAGCAAAATTGGGATGGAAAGCGTGAAACTCCAATAGGTGGAGTCGATAATCCGCATACCCATCTTAGGCATCATTCCGGCGAAATCACTTAAAACAAACCTTCGAATTACCCCCACAGCAATATCATGCTGCCCTTCAAAAGCATTGAAGGCATTATTGTTGCTCACTAAGATTCCCGCTGGTTTCAAACGTTGCTGTAGTGCCCGTATGAATGGTAATAGATCGGCATCGGTAAAATAGCAGAATACATCGTTACAGATAATGGCATCATACTGGGTGTAGGGTTCGAAATAGGCTAGATCATTTAGATTCAGTGAAGTAACCGGCAGATTACGTTGCTGACAAAAAGCGATGGCATCAGCCGACCCGTCGATACCTCGTAAATCGGTATAGCCTTTCTTACGAAGATACGCGAGCATCCCACCGGTCCCGCAGCCTGCATCCAGGATTTTTATAGCCTTACGGTCGCCAAACTGCCGACGAATAGCTGTTTCTACCCGTTTGTGCAGGCTACGATACCACCATAACTGCCCTTCCAGCCGGGCCATCTTCTCATATTCTTCCGAATGACCGATCATAAAGAAAGCGCGAATAAGCAAAATGGGGAATGAAGTAAAGCAACGCGCTGATGTCTACTCTTTGGCTCGTTCACGCTTTCGCTCTTTTTCGACATAGGCGGGTAGCCCACTATACGCCATAAATAATTTACCCAGGTATTCACCCAACACACCTAAAGAGAGTATTTGGAACCCTAATCCCATTCCGATTGCCCACACAATAATACCCCAATCAGGAATAATGATTGATTTCGTAATCCAGCCCACCATAAAACAGAAACCGATGAAAAGACTCACGACAAACAGAGCTGCACCGAACACTGTAAAAACCCGGATTGGCCAGAGTGAGTACCCAATAAACACGTTCAGAAATAGACTGATAAGTTTCCGAATCGTATAACTGGAACGCCCTTCAGCGCGTACATGATGAGGCACTTCCACACTGGTAACATTACGCGTCACCCGGAAAATAAGTCCGTCGATATAAGGATAAGGCCCTCTGTACCGAATAATTTCGTTGATTACTTCCCGTCGGATTAGCTTAAAACTCGACAGATATAAATCTCGTGGCTTTCCAATAGAATAGGTTGTCAGTGTATTGACGAGCCAACTGCCCAGGTTTCTGAACCAATGGTGCTCTTTTTGGGCATAGCGGCTATAGACTACATCAAAATCACCCTGCTCGGCGGTAGCTACAAGGGTTAGAATTGCTTCTGGCGGGTTCTGAAAATCATCGTCGATGATCACGGCATACTTTCCAGAAGCATGGTTAAGCCCGCACAGAACCGCATTGAATTCCCCAAAATTTTTCCGTAACGATACAAACGTCACATTTGCATAGCGATTTTCCAGTTGCTGACATACGACTTCTGAATTATCCCGACTACCGTCATTGACTAATACAACATCAAACTCCTGCCCCAACAGGCATTCCTGTAAACGCTCAACCAACGGCCCTATGGTTCGTTCGCTGTTGTAGACCGGAATAATGACAGAAAGATTCATAAAGGCGAAAGCGATAGGCAGTGGGTGATGGAGAGCAGGCTTTCGAGTAACTACGCTGCTTTACACACCCACTCATTCGCTAAATTGGTTAACCGAATCGATAATATAGGCAACTTCTAGATCCGTCAAGGATGGATTGAGTGGCAAACTTAGCACTTCCTGATGCAGTTGCTCCGCAATCGGCAACGAACGATTTCCATACGACTCATAGGCGCGCTGTTTATGCGGTGGTATCGGATAATGAACGTCGGTAGTAATACCACGTTCACGCAGGTAGGTCTGCAATTGATGACGACGTGGATGGCGAATCACGAACAAATGCCAGACATCCTGCTCAATCTGATCGGTCGGGGGTAGTATTACTTCAGAATGCTGAATGCCGTTCAGGTACTGACGAGCCAGTACTCGTCTGCGCTCATTATCGGCATCAAGACCAGGAAGCTTAGCCGAAAGGATAGCTGCCTGCAACTCATCCAACCGACTATTATTTCCCTGATAATCATTGACATACTTTTTTAATGACCCATAATTTCGCAAGGCACGCAAGCGCTGAGCCAGTGCATCATCATTGGTCGTGATAGCCCCAGCATCACCCATTGCTCCAAGGTTCTTGCTCGGGTAAAAGCTCCATCCGGCAGCATCGCCCAGATTGCCGGCTCGTTTCAGACCATACAACGCTCCATGCGCCTGCGCGGCATCCTCAAGAATCGCCAAGCCATACTGCTCTGCCAGCTTCCCGATAGGCTCCATGTCGCAACAACGACCATACAGGTGTACAGGTAATATGGCCCTTGTACGTGAGGATATTGCTGCTTCAATACGACTGGGATCAAGTAAATAGGTGTGAGTATCTGGCTCGACCAGTACAGGAGTCAAACCAGCCAGCGTAATACTAAGTACTGATGCTATATAGGCATTCGACGCCACTATAACTTCGCTACCAGCCGGAAACTCCCAGGCCTTCAATACCAGCGTCAACGCATCCAGCCCATTGGCAACACCAATACAATGCTTTGCCTGGCAATAGGCCGCAAATGCTGCTTCAAAGGCTTCCACCTCACGACCCAGTATATACCATCCTGATTTCAGGACTCGGTCAGTGGAAGCCTGTATAGCTAACTCGTATGGTTCATTAACACGCTTAAGATCCAGAAAAGGAATCATTCGGAATCGGCCATGATCAGCCGACTATTGGGGTAAGGTTCGTAAATGTAGTCGTCTTTGTCGTACGTTTCGTTCGAAACAACCAGCAAAATAGCATCGCTTGAGAATTCGTCCATGATGTGCCAGTCTTCTGGCTCTAGCACTAAACACTGACGGGGCGATGTCAAATGAAAGGTAGTTTCTTCCTTTCCGTTATTGGAATAAACCCGGCAGCTTCCATTTAGACATATGAGCGCATTCCAGGCACGAATATGCCGATGCCCAGCCCTTGCTCCTTGCCCAGCTTCATAAATATAAAAAACACGCTGAATCACTCCCGGTATAATTTCCTCAAAAACGGTGAGATTTCCGTTTCCAGATGTGAACGTTTTTAGTTCGTAAAGTTTAGCCATATGCGGAATAGTATGTTTATACCGTGATGAAGAATTACAATTTCAGCGTCTAAAGGTATTAAAAACCAGTTAAAACCTAAAGATTCATTATGATGAAGTTGTAAATATATCAACCTATGTAACTTATAGAATTAAATAGGCCCCGGCAGGGCGATATTACTAATTTAATTGTAAACTTTTGCTAGTTCGTTATCAGATAATTCGGCTGTTCGTCATTTATCAATAAATTTTCAATGGCATATTCTAAATTACCATTCTTTATTTTTACAACCTCTGAGCAACACGTTGGATTGAAGTTTAAACTTAACATATGATAAAAAATAAATTTTTTTTGGGAGGCCTTTTTCTGACCGCGCTGGTAGTACTTTATTACTCATTTTTTGATGGCGGAAACGCATCATCCAATGGCGGTCTTGACGAAACGATTAACCTGGAAACCTATCGTCAGCAACTGGCAGATGCCCGTAAAAAGAAAGACGTGTTTTTTCGCACCGACAGTGAATCTCCTATCAAAGACAAAACTACTTTTCGCGGCCTACACTATTTCCCACCTGACCCCTCCTATCGGGTTGTCGCAAGGCTTGAACCCTTTGCTGATAAAACGCAAAAATTAGTAGTTCGCATGAGCGATGGTAATGAAGAAGTTTACGACAAGTTTGCTCATGTGGTTTTTAAATTAAATGGCGAAACCTGTCGATTATTAGTGGTTAAACTTGAGAATACATACTCTATTTTATTTCGGGATGGTACATCAGGTAAGGAGACATATGGTGGAGGGCGCTACCTTGAACTAGACCCGGCCCAATTGACCAGCAACGGCGCTATAGTCGATTTCAATACTGCCTACAATCCGTATTGTGCCTATAACCCTACTTATTCCTGCCCGATACCCCCAGCCGAAAATACATTAAGTGTATCTGTAAAGGCTGGAGAAACGTATCATTGAATGCACCCGGAAGACGAAGAAAGGAAAAAGAGTGAAGGGCAATACGTTACCACTTCCTCCTTTTTCCTTTCTTCGTCTTCCGGCTTTCCTGCTTTCCTCCTTACCTTTGTAACAATTACCTGTTTCGCCTGTGTATGGAAATTTCCTATAAATGGTTACAAGATTTTATTGAATTACCGGAATTACCGGAAGAAGTTGGCAAAATGCTAACCGCAACGGGGCTTGAAGTAGAAGGAGTTGAGAAAATTGAAGCTATACCGGGTGGACTGGAAGGAGTAGTTATTGGTGAAGTGCTGACCTGCACTAAACACCCGGATGCCGATAAACTAAGTCTGACTACCGTAGATGTAGGTACCGGACAACCGTTACCCATTGTTTGTGGAGCGCCTAATGTGGCCGCTGGGCAGAAAGTAGTGGTTGCCCTCGTTGGGGCAACATTACACCCTTCTTCGGGCGAAGCATTTCAGATCAAAAAAGCCAAAATTCGTGGGGCCGCTTCTGAAGGAATGATTTGTGCCGAAGATGAAATTGGACTAGGCACATCGCACGCAGGGATCATGGTGCTGGATACTGACCTGCCCAATGGGACACCGGCAGCCCGGTACTTCAACCTGGAAGCTGATTATCAGATTGCAATCGGCCTGACTCCTAACCGGATTGATGCGGCTTCGCACTATGGTACGGCCCGTGACCTAAAAGCTGCGCTGAATCGTCCCCTTCGTTTACCGTCAGTGGATGCGTTTGCGGTCAATAATACGAACCTGACCCTAGATGTACGCGTTGACGATACGACGGCCTGCCCTCGCTATACCGGCTTGACCATTAGTGGCCTGACCGTAGCCGAGTCGCCGGAATGGCTTAAACAGCGCCTGATTGCTATTGGTCAGAAACCGATCAACAACGTAGTCGACATTACAAATTTCGTTTTGCACGACCTTGGGCAACCGCTCCACGCCTTCGACGCAGATCGGATAGCCGGAAACCAGGTTATTGTTAAGACCTTGCCGGAGGGAACACCATTTGTTACTCTTGATGGCGTTGAGCGGAAGCTCAGTAGTACAGACCTAATGATCTGCGATGCTGAAAAGCCTATGTGTATTGCAGGTGTATTTGGGGGGCAGTATTCGGGGGTTTCGATGCAGACCACCAGCATTTTTCTGGAATCGGCTTACTTCTCGGCCACCTCTGTTCGAAAAACCGCGCAATATCACGGACTTAAAACCGACGCATCGTTCCGATTTGAGCGTGGGACGGACCCAAACATGCCCGTCTTCGCCCTCAAACGAGCTGCCCTTCTGATTCAGGAAATTGCGGGTGGTACGATTAGCTCAGCGATTACTGATATTTACCCAAACCCGATAGAGCCCTTCCGGGTACCAGTACGCTATCGGAACATTGATCGACTGATCGGAATACAAATTGCCCATACCGAAATCCACCGCATTCTGGAAGCGCTGGACATTCAGGCGACTGACCGGACGGAAGAAGGATTTACCGCGATTGTGCCACCGTACCGAGTCGATGTAACGCGTGAGGCTGATGTGATCGAAGAGATTCTGCGTATTTATGGTCTGGATAATGTTCCGCTCTCGGTAAACCTGTCTGCTGATTCGCTATCTGAATTTCCGAAAATAGACCCCGACGGCTGGCAGAATCGAGTGGGTCAGTTGATGGCGGCTAATGGATTTTATGAGATTCTGACCCTATCACTAACGCGGCCTGCTTATCACGATGCCATCCGGTCGGCTCTGCCTAATGAGGACGTCACCTTACTGAATCCGCTTAGTGATGAACTATCCGTTATGCGTCAGACACTCCTGTTTTCATCGCTGGAAACGCTGGCTTATAACCTGAACCGGCGGCAGAAAGACCTGAAAACCTTCGAATTCGGTAAAGTGTATTATAAAGTAAAACTCGAAGACGGTGGTACTAAATACGTGGAACGTATGCGGTTAAGCCTGGCTATCACAGGCAATGAGTCGTCGGAAAGCTGGCTACAAAAAGGTCAATCTGTGGTCTACCACGATCTGGCTACGGCTACCCAGCGTATTCTCAATCTGTTCCGTATTAAATCGTTTGAGACTCAGCCTGCCGACGTAGCCATTTTCCAATATGGTTTGACATACATAGTCAACAAAAAACCAATCGTTAGTCTGGGCTTAATTCAGCCAAAACTAACTAAACTGATCGACCTGAAGCAGCCTGTATTTTATGCTGATTTTGACTGGGAAGCTCTGTTGAAGTTGGCAACTGGTAAGGTGCGCTATCAGGAAGTATCCCGCTTCCCGGAAGTTCGTCGCGATCTGTCACTAGTTATCGATAAAGGCGTCACGTTTGAGCAAATCAGTCGGCTGGCTCGGCAAACGGAGCGTAAGTTACTACAGTCGATTAACGTTTTCGATGTGTATGAAGGCGATAACCTGGGTGCAGGGAAAAAGGCGTATTCTGTCAATTTTATGCTACAGGATTCAACGCAAACCCTTACCGAAGCAGCTATTGATAAAACCATGCAGCGGCTCATGGTTGCCTTCGAAAAAGAGTTGGGAGCTGTCATTCGTAAATGATTGCATGATCGAATTGTTGAATGATTGAATAAAACAGTTGAAGCCGGTTTATTCAATCATTCAACAATTCGATCATTTAAAATTCTATCAACACTGTGGTTAGCGAGCATCAAATTATTGCATTGGTGGAGCGATTTGAGCATAAGCTCAAGTTGCTTACGAATCTGTATGCCGATGCTAAAAGCCAGATTGAGCAGTTAGAACGGGAGAAAGAGGCCTTGCAGGAAAGTCTTAAAGCCGAACAGGACCAGGTAAAGGAATTACGAAAAAAATCAACTAAGGCAGAAAATAATACAGCTATTTCAAAAGATAGTGGTATAATTGTAAAAGACAACCTGTTAAGAACAGGTACGAATGCTGAATTAAAACAACAACTCGACGAGTATATCCAGGAATTGGAACGGTGTATCGCTCATTTGAGTAGTTTGTCATAAACCTAAATTGGCTCCGAGGAGTAGCCCAACTGAGCCGACTGCAGCGATGGAAGAACTATCAATTCGCGTCAAAATTGCGGATCGGACCTACAAATTGTTTGTAGAGCCCGAAGCGGAAGCCGTAGTGCGCGAAGCCGCCAAGCTGATTCAGGATGAACTGAAACAATACCGGGACAAGGGCTTTTCGGAAACACAGGAAGCCCTGGCAATGATAGCCTTCGACTGCTTAGTAACTAAGCTCAGAGGAGAACGTAAAATGCAGCGATTACAACAGATGGTATTTGACAAAATCACTCAATTAGACCAGGTTGTCACGCCGGTCGTTTCGACATAGATAACCTACGGGCTATTCACCCGATATAATTTTTCGAGTTCGCGTTCAGGGCACTCGTATCGAAGCAGGTTGATGGTTTTTTGTTCAACCCTAACGATATAGTCCAATGGACACTTGGTTAACGATTCTGGCCGCCCTCCTGGTTGGGGGTGGCATTGGCATACTAATTGGCCGCCAGATGATGGCGAGCGTTCGTGCAAAACACGAAAAAGAAGCAGAAGAGCAGGCAGCAACGATCTTAAAAAACGCTGAGTTACAAGCCGAAAATATCAAAAAAGATCGCATACTAGAGGCAAAGGAGAAATACCTTAAGTTGAAAGCGGAGTTCGAAGAAACAACCAATCAAAAACGGAATATTCTTCTTCAGAACGAGAATAAACTCAAGCAACGCGAACAGCAATTAGCCCAGCAAGCCGACCAGCAACGTACGCGGGAAAACGAATTAAATCAACAGCGGAACGAAATCAATCAGCAAAAGAATAGTCTTTCCCAGCAAATAGACGCCCTCAATAAACGGAAAGAAGATGTAGAACGACGACAGCAGGAAGCCGACCGAATGCTGGCCGACCAAGTGGCTCAACTTGAAAAAATCGCAGGACTTTCGGCCGATCAGGCTCGCGATCAACTGATTGAAACCCTAAAAGCCGAAGCCGAAAGCCGGGCCTCTTCCTATATTAAAAGCATTATTGAAGAAGCTAAGCTGACCGCTACCAAAGAGGCTAAAAAGGTAGTGATCGAAACTATTCAGCGGACCGCAACCGAACACGCTATCGAAAACTGTGTGTCGGTGTTCAATATCGAATCCGACGACGTAAAAGGAAAAGTAATTGGGCGCGAGGGCCGTAATATACGGGCGCTGGAAGCTGCAACTGGCGTTGAAATCATTGTAGACGATACCCCTGAAGCGATTATCATCTCTGGGTTCGACCCTGTCCGTCGGGAAATAGCCCGCCTATCGCTTCACCGGCTCGTTCAGGATGGCCGCATCCACCCGGCGCGTATTGAAGAGATCGTTGCCAAAACCCGCAAGAATATCGAAGACGAGATCGTTGAAATTGGCGAACGGACCGTTATTGATCTGGGCATTCATGGACTGCATCCCGAACTGATCAAAATGGTGGGGCGAATGCGTTTCCGGTCAAGTTATGGCCAGAACCTGCTCCAGCACTCCCGCGAGGTTGCCAAACTTTGTGCCACGATGGCGGCTGAATTAGGGCTGAACGCCAAGCTGGCCAAACGGGCAGGCCTGCTTCACGATATTGGTAAGGTTTGGCCCGAAGAAGCCGAACTGCCCCACGCTATCCTGGGCATGGAGCTGGCGAAAAAATACAAGGAGAACCCTGAAGTTATCAATGCGATCGGCGCTCACCATGACGAGATCGAGATGACCAGCATGATTTCGCCCATTGTTCAGGTCTGCGATGCGGTATCGGGTTCGCGACCCGGCGCCCGACGCGAAATGATGGAGTCGTATATCAAACGGCTGAAAGAACTGGAAGAGCTAGCAGGTAATTTCCCCGGTGTAACAAAATGCTACGCCATTCAGGCTGGCCGCGAACTTCGGATTATGGTCGATGCAGACCACGTTTCCGACGAGCGGGCTGGTGTTCTATCGTACGAAATCTCACAGAAGATCGAAAAAGAAATGCAGTACCCCGGTCAGATCAAGGTGACGGTCATCCGGGAAATGCGGGCGGTTGCTTACGCAAAATAGTACTAAGGTAATTTTTCAAAGCGGATGCCGGATGAGCGTATATTTCTCTTATCCGGCATCCGCTTTTTTATACCTACTCCTCTCCATTTTCCATCATACACACGCTGATGACGCCTGGAGGCTATAAAATCTGACGTAGCGAGTCGATCATTTACTAATTTTTTTCAGAGTAGGGGCCAGCAAAGAGAATTCGGCAAAAGCGCCATTCCCTAAAATAGATCACTTCTTACTTGAATGATTTGCCATCTTTTAATGGGAATATCCGTAACCAAACAGCATAATCTATAACCTTTTTACACAGATATATTCAATTTTTTAACATAATAATTCAATTATTTTTAAACTAGAGCCCTTTTTTTCGGTTAAATTCTGTCGATAAATCCTTTTGATAGACAAGGGTTATCAGATGAATCCGAATCAGCAAACTGGCCGATTCATCTGGCAGAAGTTTTACTCAATAGATAAACCACGAGAATGAAAAAGGGGGTACTGTTCATGCTATTTATAGGTTTAATCAGCAATACCTGGGCTGCTTACGCCATCAACTGGAATCCAGGTAAACTTACCTTACGCAACGGCGTTGAGCTTCAGGGCGATCTGAATTTCAATTGGAAAGCCGATATCGTCCAGTACCGTCAGGAGGATAAAGTAAAGGCGTACTCAATCGATCAGGTAAGCAACTTTGTGTATTTCGACAACCAGCTCAACAACCTTCGCAAATTCGTGGCGATCAACGATTGCTACTTACTCCAGCATGGACGACCGCAGTTTCTCGAAGAAATTGCCTCAGGAACACTCATGGTATACCGGAGCTTGCGTATTACCCACAGTCCTGGCAACGCAGCCAATTTTGATATGGATGGCAAGCTGATGAAAAGTACGAATGCCTTTGTGTATGTGGTGCATAGCGGTAACGAATGGCTTGGCCTGAACGAATTTTACAGCCAGCGCTGGCCACAACTCATGTCGCACTACAAAGACGAGTTGAAGTATTATATAAAAAATCCCCGGAACGAAGTGTCCAGACTGGTCAACCGAATGGTATTGATCTGTAAATACAATGCCTTGATTGCGAAAAAGATAACGCAGGAGCCATCTTCATCAAGCTATTTTACTACCGATCAGACGGATGGAAACAACCTCCGATAAGCCATCCCAATAGAGCTAAAAGGATGCCGGTTAAAGCCGTGTTAGCTGAAATGCCATTACCGGTTGCTACGTATACTTACTGGAAGAGTTATTCCAATCGCCTTGTTCAAGGACAGTTATCCATTGAGCAAGGCGATTCATGTATTGATCATCAGAACTGGTCGGGGCCCATAAATCCGTTACTTTTGCCACCATACAGGTCTATACACCAGACTATGCTGCATAGTAAGATGAGAACATTATCAATTCTTGCTGAGCGACTGGCATCTTACCATAAAGTCTGTACATTTAACCTACTATGGATTTCTTAACTGCCGTTTTACTTGTACTGCTGGGCGCGGGTGGAGGTGTTGCTCTAGCCAATACCCTTCGAAAACGTACCGGCCTCACCAATGTCCAGCGCGACTCCGTTCTGTTGCTCGAACGCATCGAGAAAGTGTTCAAAGTGGTAATGGCAGAAGGGTACTTTTCTGAGATTTACAATTACCAGGATCAGAAAAAGATTTTGTATCTGCTCAATGATCCAAAAAAGGCAATGGTCATCGCCAAATCAAAGGTATTAGTTGGCTTCGACTTTGCGAAAGTTCGGTTTCGGGCTCCGGTCAATGGCGAAAAAAAGTTAGTTATCGACTCATTTCCAGAGCCGGAAGTACTTTCGATTGATACGGACTATAAATTTTATGATATCCAGGCTGGTATTTTGAACCACTTCAGCGGTGCAGATTACACACAGATTCTGGAAGAGGCTAAGAAGGCCATGAACGAACGGGCTATGCAAAGCGATCTGCCCAAAATTGCTAACAATCAGATTCAGTACATGATATATCAGTTGGCCAGTTCGATGGGCTGGCACCTGCAACTCCCCGAAGCGGAGCAACGCGAACTTGAGGCACTGAAAGCACAGGCCGAAACAACAAGCCAGCCCCCGAAGCTACTGACCGGACGTACCAACGAATAAAAAGCAGCTGAAACCAAGCAGATTTCAACTGATAATCCGTTTAGATGGTAATGTCTTTACGCCCTTTGTTCTATGAAAAATCTGTACTTCCTGCTTCTCTTTCCGCTCCTCACCTACGCCCAGATCGATAACGATGGAGGACAGTTCTGCCGGGCAGGCAAAATACATTACTTCGGCCAACTAGCTACTAATCCGAAAGCGCGAATGGCCTATCCAGGCGATGCCTCAATCGACGTAACGTATTATGGCCTTGATCTTCGACTGAGCACTTCACCAGCCAATATGACGGCTGCGACGACCATTACCCTTAAAAGCACGGTTTCCGGCCTGACAAGTTTTTTTCTGGACCTTAACTCAGCAACTACGTCCAGTGCCGGCCTTAAAGTCGATTCGGTCAAGACAGGAACTCAGAAACTCACATTCCAGCACACGCAAAATAAACTGACCATTTCAGCACCACAACCTCTGGCAAATGGTCAGTCTCTTTCGTTCACTGTCTTTTATCAGGGCGTTCCAAATAATACGTCCAACGGACCCGGTTATGTAAATTTCTCTTTCGATAAACACGGCCCGGCAGCCGATCCGGTGATCTGGACATTAAGTGAGCCCTATGGCGCATCGGATTGGTTCCCCTGCCGCGATACCCCGGCCGATAAAGCCGATTCATCGTCGGTACGCATTACAGCTCCTGCTCAATTGATATCGGTCTCGAACGGTAAGTTGATGAGCACGACCACAAACAAGGATGGCACAAAAACGTATTTATGGAAAAATAGTTATCCGATAGCCCAATACCTGATTTCGATTGCAGTCTCGAATTATACGCAGTACGATACCCCATTTACCTACGGGACCCAGATCATGCCCGTTACGCATTATATTTTCCCTGAAACATTTGCAATAGCTGGCATACAAACTAACCTTGCGCTAACTCCTGCTATGTTGCAGTTGTTCAGTAATCGTTTTGGAGCCTATCCTTTTCTCAACGAAAAATATGGGCATGCGCAATACGGCGACAACAGCGGCATGGAGCATCAGACAATAAGCTCGATGGGGCCATCAACCATCAGTTCATCGTATTTGGGTGCCTTCACGCCTACTACGATTGCTCACGAGTTAGCCCACCAATGGTTTGGCGATAAAATTACCTGCCGAGACTGGCAGAACATCTGGTTAAACGAAGGTTTTGCCTCCTACGCGGAAGCCATTTATACCGAATCGATCAATGGACAATCGGGTTATCTATCATCGATCAACACCTTCATGAACAGTGCTCGTAATGCGCAGGGGAGTCTTTACGTGCAGAGTATTACGAATGTTGACTATGTTTTCAATTATAATCGCAGCTATGCCAAAGGAGCTACGGTCCTGCATATGCTTCGGGGAATGGTTGGCGATAGTACGTTCTTTCGCATTTTACGTACCTACGCAGCTAGTCCGCTAGTCGCCTATAAAACGGCTGTCACGGAAGATTTTCAGGCCATTGCCCAGCAGGTTTCGGAGAAGAATCTGAATTATTTTTTCAGTCAATGGATCTATGGAGCGGGTTATCCGGCTTATAAAGCGACCATCACTACAGGAGGTTCAACGGCAACGGTTCGGCTTACGCAAACGAATGGCACAGCCTCCAATCCTGGTTCGTTTACGATGCCCATCCAGATGAAAGTGCAGTCGGCAGCAGGCGACACGACCGTCACCGTTTTCAACGACCAGGCCGATCAGACGTTTACGCTTCCTGCCCGAGGTAAAGTCACCAATGTAGTGATCGACCCTAACAACTGGATTCTGAAAACCCTATCCACAACTACTGAAACGACAACGGTTGTGACAGGTACTACCGAACCCAACGACATTGGACTACGCATTTACCCGAACCCAACAACCGAGACTATTACTGTCGATTTCACCCAATCAACGGCTGGCCCAGCTACGTTGTCGTTAACTAATTTGCTTGGGCAACGCGTCCAGGCAATCCGTGAAGTCAATCTGTCTGCGGGAAATCACAGTCGAAACTTCAGTCTGCGGGGTGTGGCTAGCGGGCGCTATACCATTACCGTTGAAACGCCAGTAGGGCTTCAAAGTCGTGTGGTGCTGGTAAACTGAGTGATTGAGCGAATGAGTGATTGAGTGAATAGCTGGCGCACAACCACTCAATCACTCATTCGCTCAATTATACTTCAATCCGAAACAAGTGCATGGGCAGGCTATACGGGTCCAGTTCAACATAATTGTGCTCCCCCTGCCAGTTATAGTAAGCGCCTGTCAGCAAATCGTGCACCTGATAATACTGTTCAGGCCCAATGCCTAACAGCCCAATCGGCACCTGCACGACACCCGCCCGTCGGTTATAGGCATCTGTATTCACAACAATCAGCAATCGATTGGCGTCTTTTACTTTTAGATAGGCCATAATTGCATCGTCGTTTACCGGGCAGAACTGGATATTATTGGTTACCTGCAAAGCCACATTTTCGCGGCGAATTCGGTTTACGAGCGAAATCAGGTAGGTTAACTTATTGGTCCGATCCCAATCCCACAACCGAATTTCGTATTTCTCCGAGTTGAGGTACTCTTCCTTATTTGGAAACGGAATGTGTTCCATCAGTTCGAAGGATGGACCATAAATGCCATAATTACTGACCAGCGTGGCCGCCAGAAAATACCGGATCAGGAATTGTGGCTCATGGCCACTCTGCAAGCTATATGGGTTAATATCATGCGTGGTTGGCCAGAAATTCGGACGGTAGTAGTATTTCATTTCCGTCTGAGTCAACTCCATCATATACTGCTCCAACTCATATTTTGTATTACGCCAGGTATAGTACGTATAGGATTGAGCGAACCCGCGTTTGCCTAGCTCCTGCATAACTTTCGGACGCGTAAAGGCTTCGGCCAGAAACAACATATCGGGAAATTCCTTTTTTACTTCGGCAATGATCCATTCCCAGAAACCGAACGGCTTGGTATGCGGGTTATCGACCCGTACAATTCGGACTCCCCACGATGCCCAGACGAGCAGCACCCGTTTCAATTCTTCCCATAAATTCTGCCAATCGTCGGTCTCGAAATAAACCGGGTAAATATCCTGATACTTTTTGGGTGGATTTTCGGCATATTGGATGGAGCCATCAGGGCGTTTTTTGAACCATTCGGGATGCTCTTTAGCCCAGGGATGATCTGGCGAACATTGGATAGCCAGGTCCATCGCCACTTCCATTCCGTAGTTGGCCGCAATCGCAATCAGGTGTTTAAACTCCTCAACCGTACCTAGTTCAGGGTGAATGGCATCGTGCCCGCCCTCCGGCGAGCCAATTCCATATGGGACGCCAGGTTCGCCAGGCTGGCAGATAACCGAGTTGTTTTTCCCTTTCCGATGTGCGGTACCAATGGGATGAATCGGCGGTAAATAGAGTACATCGAAGCCCATACCCGAAATGCGCGGCAATAGAGCCTCTACGTCTTTAAAGGTACCATGCTTGCCCTCGACCCGCGAAGCCGAGCGGGGAAACAGGCAATACCAGTTACTAAACCCGGCACGGGCTCTATCGACCTCAACACCCAGTTCGTGACCGTATCGGGTTACGTGCTGCCGTTCCGGGTAGCGACTGGCATAAAACGTAAACTGATCGCTTTCGGCAACGGATACGGCTTCGTTGTAGCGGCTCTCATCCCGAAACAAGGCTGCCATTTCCCGAATTGCCTTTGCATCAGTACTTTCCGAAATCGGTTCACTTTTTGCTTTCGTCCCTTTTCCCTTTCCACCTTTCTTTTGTTCTGTTGCACCGCCTGCTCTAACCAGCATACCATCCAGATACTGCGCTCCGGCCAGTAGCTCACTGGTAATCCGCTGCCCATCGGCCACTTTCAGATGGACCTCGTGCTGCCAGGAACCCGGATGATCGACCCAGGATTCCAGGGTATAGAGATACTTACCCTGTTTTTCGACCACAAACGATGCCCCCCAGCGATCATTTATGATCGGGGCCATCGCCGTTTCGGTCCAGTTGGCATCATCAATATGTTTAAAGAGCAGGACAGCCGTCAGGTAATCGTGTCCATCCGCGAAGATATCCGCTTCAACAGCAATGACATCCCCCGGTACAGCTTTGATAGGGTACAGTCCGCCATCCAATTCAGGGGATACATGTTCAATAACGACTCGCGACTGACCGGTAAGAGTTTCCGAAACATTCATGCAATCATAGGTTTTATGGGTAACTAACTCGCAAATACTAGGGCAATGTTACAAAAAAGCCGGATTCTCAAACCCGGCTTTTCATGAAAACGAAATTTAGCAATTATACGCCATTCCTCATACAATAGACTTATCTGTCCGATTCATTTTGCCCCGTCGACTTTAGCCGCAGCAACAGCCAACTGCCCAATCGCCGTACCCAACTTAGCCCCTTCGTCGTTATCGAACCGATACTGCGTACCTGCATACAAGCCTGATAGCGATGCTTCGGTAGCCTGAGCCGCCAGTTTGGTAGCATCGCTCGGGAATAGATAGCTTAAAAGCGTTGCGGCTGTACTGGATACCGCTGCCCTGTCCGATATATAACTCGGTGTATTCGGAATAACGGTAGCGGTTTTAATTGTTGGATCGATCTGCGAGGGGCGGGGCACAAAATAGGTGTATTGCATACGCCAACTAGCCGTAGTAGCATCCTGCATGGCCCGGTTCAGCAGGGAATAGGTTCGTGCCGCCCGTAGCTCGTTCTGCCCATTTTCCCGAATAAATTCTTCCGTTAACAGATTCCATAAGCCCGACAAAGAATACGTATTGGGGCCATTGTCCCAGTAGCTGGCTATACGCGACTGATCACGCGTGCGGGCGGCAGCTATATCGTGTACTTCGCTCAATGCCTTCTGGAAATCGGCAGACGTGGTGGCTGGCGGAGTAGCAGGAACTATTTTGGCAATAGACGTTGAGTCATACCAGGTTTTCACTTTACCGGCCAGCGGCAGGATAGGGGAACGGGCCGGTATTTCAAGACTGGTCCATTTTTGATCATAGGGTGCTTTCGCCAATGCCGTCTGCCAGGTATTGGTCGGATCATTAGCCGCACCAAAACGATCTGCTTTAGCCCGGTCAATAACTTTGGTAGCCAATGCAGCCGCCAGCGCTTCGCCCGCTTTCACGTCGCTCGGCACGCTGGCTCCAGCCCATATGCGGCTCTGCTTATGCTCAGTTGCTTTAGCCTTTAAAAAAGCTACCTCATTCGGAAATAGATACGCCAGTACCTGACAGGAAACTTCGGCCACGGCCGCATCCTCCGAGGGATAGGAAGGGACGTCGAGTACAGGTGCCCGCGAAATCACACCCTGCTGCTCCAGCGATGGCCGATTATACTGAAATTTGGCCCGCCAGGCTACAACCAATGCGTCGTACTGAGCAGCACTCAGCAAGGCATATACCCGAACGGCATACGGAGGCCCTGCATATGGATTGGCCGATTCAGCGGGTGTTGTCTGTCCCGTTGCATAGTCATAACCGGGCGCAACATTGTACTTGGCTACTAACTGTCGGGCAATCTGATTCCAGCGCAAAACAGCCCCGTAAGCCCAATAGTTAACGGCCGTATTCTGCTCAGGAGTTGCCGCCAGAACGCCGTTTTTCACATCGGCCAACTCCTGCTGATAGGCAGCCGATGTGGTTGCGAGCGGTTGCGGTACGCTAATATCCGTAACAGCTTTGAGCACAACTGTTTTCCAGCTACCTCCATCGGCATCTGTGGATGTAGGCACAATAAAAGGCAGAACGCCTTCATCGATAGTAGGTTCCGAACACCCCACTATCCACACCAGCAAAGCCCCTAAGCTAATGGTTACAAAAAATAGTCTCATAGTAGTTGCTGTACCGTAGCTCTCTGGTCCGCATAGCTATACGTAAAAACTATACTTATGCGGACTAGAGAGCCACGACACTAATTATTGGCAGTCCAGTGACCGATTACAAGGCCTGCATTGATTTGGGAGTTCTTCCCGACGTTACGCCCATCGATAATGGTATTGTAGCCAGCCGTCAGGCCAAACTGCTTCGCTAAACGAAGATAAGCCGTGGCGCCTACCCGTGTGAAACCCACCGCATTGGTCGGAAATGGAATTCCTGGCCCAATGTCGGTTCCCTTTGTGTATGGCGTTTGCTGCTGCCCCCAGACATCCAGATTGAGCCATGTATTCACATACCCCCCCCGCACAATGATTTCGGTAACATCGGGTACGTTCACCTTCGAGCCGCTATTCGGATTGAGTTGGCTGGGGTCATAATAATTTACCACATGATCGAGCGTAACCTGCCCCCGGCGGATATACCCATACTGCCCGGTTATAAAAAAGGATTTCCCTTTCAGGTGCAGCATCGTACGACCGTCCCAGTTTTTAGAGCCACGCCCAATGGCAACCATCGCGTCATTGACGTAATTCTGAATAGGCATGGAGTAGCCAACGGCGAACAGCCATGAGAGCCTGAGTTTTTTACCCAGTTTGTAGTCGTAGGCCTCCCATCGAAGCGTAGCGGATGCGTCCTGAAACCCTTCCTGCTTCGGAAAATAGCCCGCACTGGCTTCGGTACGGATATAAGGCGCGGCCACGATCAGATCGAGGTCGTACCCCAAACCATATGTCCCGACAGCGGTCAATGCCTGCGTGGTCACCGTTCCCAGATTTGGGTTTTTGGTCTCGGTTTTATTGATGAAATAGGTACTGTAACTTTCCTGAGAACCAATAATGGCCAGGCTGGCTTTTCGATGTCCCTGCATAAACCCACCAATGATCCATTGGGCCCTGGCCTGATGGGAAACGAACAGCGTTGTCAGGAATAGAATGGCAAGAGGTAAAAATCGCATAGGCTACTTGGTACGGTAAAGGTAGTCGTTGGCCTGAATTCCGGGGCATTTTCTGGCCGATTCTGCGCGAACGGTCTTACAAAACTACCAATATCCCGTCTGCTCACACCCGAAGAACGTCAGGTTGAGCGCCGTATTGCCAGCGTGAATTAGATTCTATTGATGTGTAAAGGTCGCTGAACGAAGTGCAAGGCTCCGAGAGACATTTTCCCGATAATCTTTGCGCATCACTCAGCGACCTGAATGGTTTAAAAACCGAGTTTTACCGCTGCGTCTGGGGATGGAACGATCGCCAGCTATGCCAGAACTCCTGGTACGCTTTCGGCATGGCTGATAGCCGACGGCCTTTCAGCGGACCAGCCGTACAATGCCCGCGCCAGGTCCAGATTGACTTCGTTTCCTGATCGATCAGTTGCCGATTCGTATAGTGAAATGTAAGCGTCTGAACACCCATCCGACGATTCCATACACCAAACGATGCGCTATCGGGCGACATCGCTATCAGTACCGGTTCACCTCCTACTACGTCGTTGACTACTCGATTCGTTTGTAGTTGATTCCAATCGTAGGCTTTTGCAAAACCCGCATGTTCAACACCAATTACCCACGATTTTGGATGCCACGATGCCGAATCCCGCCGGGTGAGTTTACCTTTCGCTAAGCCCTTGTCGTAGGTAAGCATCCCTTTGAACTCCTCGGCAAAGGTTGAATCGGCTTGCAAAACACGCGTATTGGGGTGTTCATGCGCCCATTCGCGTAGCGTCATCTGACGAGACGAAAGAGGCATCAGCGATTTTCCACGCAACGGGCCAACTACGGCTTCACCCGTTGCCTGCCGCCACCATGTTCCAGTACGGTTGTCTTCAAACATCGCGTTGAAATGATCCATACCCACCAGTCGAAACTCGTCGGCCTGCCCCTGCACCAGTGGGTTAAATACACGGCCTGTCCGGCAAACGGTACAATAGGTCACCATGATAGGCTGCCCTCCAACCGTATCCCGCACCTGGTGATGATACCCAATCAATTGAATCGGATACGCCGTTGCCTGCCCTAGCGCTTCGAAGCCTATTACGAGTTTATCGAGTGGAATTTTGTTCTGGCTCATGGGTACAACCCGCTTGGTAGTTGGCTGTAGAAACATATGGTCGGCCATCATCTGCTGATGAACTATGTAGAGTACTCCGCCATAGACCAGCAATAAAGCGAAAGCGGTATATCGCTGCCATGCCCGAAGCGGGCGAATCAGAAGTCGGTAAGCGGGGTAGGCCAGCAGCAATAGCCCAATACCTCGCAACCAGCCCATATGCAGATGCAGCCAGTACGCCAATTCGACCCGGTCAAGCGATGTTTCTCCTTCGGCTAACCCCAGCTGGCTACCCGGAAATGGCATAATGAAATAAACACTGGCCGCTTCGAGCGCAATCAATGCGAGTATACAGACTATAAACCAGATAACGTTTTTCATATAGATCGTCAATCTACTACCCTATCTTATGCTCACTAACTAATTCGTTTCCGCTCCTGAAAAGGTCGATTCGACAGGTGGCATATAGGCATCCTGCGAAGCATAGCCACCGGCAGCTATCCGGGAAGCTCGGTAGCGATACAGATCCGGTTTGTTAGGCGCTTCGGTAGCCAGTCCATCCACATACCGATTGAACATGCAGAAAGCCGCAGCAATCAGTACCGTATCGTGAATGTCGAGGTCGGTGGCTCCTTCAGCGCGTGCGGCTGCAATAAGGTCGGGCGTTACAGCCTTGCCACTCTGCTGCACGGCGGCTGCTACAGCCAGTAACGCTTTCAGCTTAGAACTGATAGCCGCCTGTTCGGGATTACATTTAACCGATTGAACCAGACTCCAGTCTTCATCGCCGAGGTGATGACTCGCAACAGCACCGTGGATGGTCTGACAAAAAAAACAATCGTTCAGCGACGATACATAGGTAGCAATCAGTTCGCGTTCGCCTTCCGTAAGGCCTGAGTCTGGCCGATGGGCGTTGTCGCGTAGTAACACATTGACCAGCGCATTGAGTGGATCGGCCGTTTGCGGACTAAACGCCATTGGCCCACGAATTCCAGGTAATCCTTCAGGCAATTGGATATATGGCATAATTTTCGTTTGTTTAGCAGTGTAAATAGTACCCCGGCCGTAAAACAACCGGGGACTAAAACCAACCTATACTAAATGTTTTTGAAGGCTGACGATTTTGTCAGCCTTTATTTTGTTTTAGGTACCTGATAACCAAGCGTTCCCATACGCTCATCCATTGCTTCATAAGCAACCCGATCGGTAGGCGTCAATGTGGCAAACCCATCAACATAGCGGTTGTACATACAGAACGAAACCGCAATCAGTTCACGCTTGCCAATCGTTAACGTAGACTATCCTCGCAGTAAAATCTGCGTAAGCTCCCGGCATGGCGGTATCCAGACGGTACTTGAGCAACCCACTAATACCCGGCAACTGCTCAGCCAGTGGTAAGTGAATGACTGAATGATTTCGGAATGATGTTAAATCACTATTTCGCTCTTTCGCTCGTTTTATTAGAGTCCCGATCCGTCCGCTTTACCACGATTTACGGCATAAGTACCGATGTTCTTACCGCATTCGAGCCCTACCGTGCAATCGAAACGATAGTGAATCAGTCCATAAATCCGAGAGTTTGACGCTTCCTGTGCCTGCGCCCAGAACTCACTGGCCCGATCGGGGAAGATGCTGCCCAACACAGTAGCCGCAGCCGCCGAGAAGGTCGAGTGGCCGGAGGTATACGACGGGAAGTTTGGCAGACCAACCGATGTTTTCACACCGAACTGCTGAGGACGTGGATAGTAGTAGTAATACTTCGTATCCCAGCAGCAGATACCGGCATCCATCAGCGATGTGCCAACCAGAGCCAACGTACGGGCCATACGCACCTCGCTGTATTTGGCTTCGCTAGCCGCATTGGCAGCCGTACGCAGCCAGTGGCCCGGAGGGGTGTAGGTCCCGGCGCCATCAGCCCAGTAATTGGCAATACGAGCCTGTTCGCGCGTCTGATTTTTGTTGATGGCTTTCAGCTCGTCCAACGCTTTGGTAAACTCAGCACTATTCAACGCGGGTGGTGGGCCAGGACGAAGCTTAACTTTCGTAGCCGCATCGAAGTTCCAGGGCGTTACAGCGCCATAGTTTGGCAGCATGGGGGGGCGAATAGGGCTTTCCTGACTTACCCATACTTCGGTCAGTCCCTGCGCTTTAGCAACCTCGATCATACCGGCCGTAAGTGCCTGGTTGTTGGATGCACTCATGCCATCGGTCTTCGCACGCGCCATCACTTTGGCAGCTACCTGATTCCCCAGATCAGCACCCGCCGTCAGATCACTCTGTACGTTCATACCAGCCCACAAGCGGCTATTCTGATGTTCAGCCAGTTTGGCATCCAGAAACGGTACTTCGCCGGGGAACATGGCTTTCAGCACGACATAAGACGCAGCCGCGACAACCGCATCTTCCGACGGATAGGCAGGAATCGTCGACGTAGGTAATGCCACCCGAACCGTAGCATCCACTTTCGACGGAGCCGACCGCTTGAACTGGTATTTATAATTCCAGGCGGCTACCAGCGCATCATATTGGGCAACGCTCAGGTAGGCCAGTGCACGAGCGGCATAAGGTGGATTAGCAAACGGGAATTTTGGGTCGGCCAGTGGATTAGCCGCATCAGGAACGGGGTATTTACCGTCTGCTGTAGAGGCCGGAGGAATGTTATACCGGGCAGCCAGTTCACGGGCAATTTCGTTCCAGCGATACACCGCTCCAGCGCCCCAATACACGACAGCCTCCTGCTGCTCCTGAGTTAAACTGGCCGATTTCGATTTCAGATCGGTGAGTTCAGCCTGATACGCTGCCGATGAGGTAGCTTTAGGAGCCGCTACGGTCACATCAGTTGGCGCAGTTAAGACATAGGTTTTCCAACTTCCCGCTTTTTCATCGGCATTGGCGGGAGTATACCCTACACGCTGTGGTTCGGATATACTCTTATCACAGGAGATAATCGAAACAGATAGCCCAGCAGCAAGACTACCGATAGCCATAAGTTTATATGCGTTTTTCATTGTGTGCTACGGCTTGGCTTATTTGTTGAAATTGATTTGATACAGCAGACCAACCATATAGCTGGTACTCTGACCTACATTCATACCATCGACTATATAACCGACGCGGGCATTAACCCCGATGTTGCGCGGCTGGACCTTACCATACCATCCAATGGAGGTAGCCTGCATGTTGTTGGTTGGAAACGGCATATCGTTCCGACGAATGTTATCACCACTCAGGCAGGCACTACGTTCAGCCCATACTTCCGTTTGCCAGCCTTTCCGCTGAACCCCCAGCCGAACCGCAGCATCGTAGGTATTGGGAACCTGTACCTGATTGGTGTTATAGACCCGGTCATCTGCCTGATACGAGTTCTGATCGATTGTGATGTTACTCCGCCAGCCATAGCTTCCGTGTGCGGTCAGATATACCCCCGTTTTAGGCTCTTTGTAGCTCGCCAGCAACCGGCCGGTAAAGGTGCGACACTGCAACCCAATCGACATCGGAAGAAAACTCGGCACATAATTTCCAATAGGAACCGACCCACCAACAATGGCATTGAGCGAAAATCCTCCGGCTTTCACTACCTTCATTTTCAGCCAGGCCGATAAATCCTGAATACCATGCTGCCCCATCAGATTACCGGCACTGGTGCTCGTCCAGATGTACGGTAGACTCAGAATCACATTGACCCGGTTACTAATGCCGTAAGCAGGCATAACCATCACACTCTGGGTCGTATGTGTACCAATATTGAAGTTCTCACGTTTGAGTGTATTCTCCCAGTATTGATTCCAGGAGCTATACCCATACATCCCTGCTACGCAGAGTTGTTTTTTACCCATATAAATGGCATCGTGCGGCATTTGTGCTTTTGCCACAAACGGCACCAATAGCCCTGCTAAAGCAAAGCTTTTTAGCGTTGTTTTCATGTTGGAGGATTACCTTCCGTACTGATTAGAAAATAGTTGACAGGAGGTCGGCCTGGATACCGACCCCTCTAAAAGCGCTTAGGCAGAAAGCTTAAAACCAGCGGGATACATTGATCGACACCAAATAGTCGGCAAAGGCGGCATCGCCGTGCTTTTGGCCCAGTGGGTCCAGGCGGTCGGCATAGCTCTTGGTCCGGTTCCGGTAAACAGCCCAGGGCATGGTAGCGGCTATGGATGTTTTATGCCGCATATACGACAAGCCCGGCTCAACCGATACGATATACCCCGGACGGCGGAAACCTGAACTTCCCCCGAAGGCATCGATGGCTGGTACACCTTCCACTCGTCCACCAAGCATAACCGCCAATCCAGGTACAGCTTTGATCGACTGGCTTAAACCAACACGGGCAGCAAATTGGTCAGCTACCGAGAACGTCCCCGTAACCAAATCGATGGTGGTAGCGGTTGGGTTCCGAACAACGCCGTTCGTTTCGCGTGGATTGAACAGATAGAACCCATTGGCATAGGCCGTTAATGTGCTGTTGAGGGACGCATACCCCTGAAGTTCAACACTTATACCCACGCCACCATCACCCAATTGAATCGACTGATCGACAGGCAGACTAACCGTATAGTCCTGCCCTTCTTTAGTGAGCTTGTGAAAACTATCCGTTACGCTGTAGTTCCCTGTCGGTAGTTTCACGCCCAGGCCAGCCGCAATATTTGCCTTGGGCAGTTTTACAGGGTTAACCAGCCAATAACTGCCCGAAATACGCAGATCACCAATCCCCTGAGAGCCGGTATGGAATCGCTTCTGCTCAGGATTTTGGGCTACGGAATTGCCGTAATGTTCGTACAATGACGAACGATCGTAGTACTGAATAGGAAGGTTGGCCGAAAATGACAACCGGTTATTGACCATATAGGTAATGCCCAGATCAATAGCGTGCGACAGATTGATGACGTTGGTGCCCTGTTCAACGCGTTGGGTTTGCTCCACATCGCCAACAAAATGCTTATACGAGCGAAAATAACGATAACCTGCCGACACTTGCCAGTGGCCATTGCGTTGTTTAAAATAATCGGCCGAGCCTGCCGGAGCAGCACAACTCATGTGTCGAACGGCCACACATCCCTGCGCCAGGGTTGTACTGTTAGAAAGTAGTATATAGGCTACCGCCAGAACGAGGGTAGAAATCGTTTTCATACCTGAAAATGTCTGAATGAAAATTGACTAAACTAATGAAGACTGCCTACGACAGGATGGAACGCTGGTACAGGCTAGTCTATAAGCCAACCGTAGCCACGAACGTGACTATTCGCAGGATTAGTTAAAAATCAATCGTGCTGAGACAGGATTAGCTAACGACGGTTTGGCTGACTGCGAAGACCACGCAGCAAACGACGCATATATCGTTTTTAAGGATATTATACGAACCAGCGAAACCAAATGAAAGCTATAGGAGAACGTTTTTGCGTGCAACGAAACTCGGCCTACGGGTTTATATACCAGTGATACCAGAAAACGTTGAACCTTGAACAAGCTCAATTCCCTTTCTACACGATTGGCAATTTCCCTCAGATTTCGGGCGGGGGCGAATGAATAGGAAGGGCGCGGGCCGTTAACACGAACAGATGTTCGGGAATACGAATTGATTCACGCCATTGAGGAGCAAGAAAACTAAAAATAGCTCGGGGGCTTGGCGAATATTCTTTCAGCAGAAATTTCAGCAGTTGATTAGCCTTCCGGTTCGACTCAGTAGTACCAGTTACGTGCTTGTTCAGAAACGAAAGCAGATCACTTTGCCAGATCGATCGGTTCTCGGTTTCCAGGGCCGCAATATGCAGCCGGTCGCCCTGAATTTCCAGGCTCACCACCGAATAATAATGCCCACGGTAACTAAACCCATCGGAAGTAGTTCGGGTAATGGTGCTGGCGTCGAGCCTGTCTTTCAACGGAATCTCAAACTCAACGATACTATCAACTGAACGATAAACCGAAAGCTGTTCCGACAAATCGTGCTCTGCCTGCCACCATGTACCTACAAACACAAGCACATAGGCTAGTGTGTGATACACCAGAAGCGCAAAGAGGCCGATAGAAACTACTTTCTTCAACTGCGTTCAGTAAATTTTTCCCAAAAATAATACTAAATCTCAAACAAAATTGATGCCACAGGGCAGGTTTTTTTTTAAGGCGTTGTTTAAGGCGTATATAGCCACACGCCAAGTTCCGACAGATCGAAATTAGCCGCCCACGTTACTTGTAATAGATGTAGGTAACGGTGATCCTGCTGGGGGTTCCGAATCAGATTCTGAAACATATACCCCATCTCGATCTTGCCAAATTTCTGGGTATTGTAGCCTATTCCACCGTAAAGCCAGTTTTCGCCATAAAAGGCATTTTTCGAACTGATCGGACTATTGATGGCTCCGGTCAGGCACAGAAACGCTTCATTGGACGCGGATGCATAGAACCCGGTTTTCTTAATTTTCGGATCGTAAAGCGGGAAATTCGCCCCAATCTGATACCGAAACAGGGTCGCATACGACCATTGATTACTCTTCATATTAAGCGGGTAACGCTCTTCGTACCGTAGCCGGTGCGATAATTTGAGCCTTCCCAGGGCAGGAACATCATGCGTAGCTACCGCCTGAACCCACAAGCGATTCTCATTAACGTGCAGACCAAACAGGTTATGCTTCACATACGCATAGCCCACTCCCAACTGGACATTTGGCAACAATTTGTAGTTTAGACTAGGCTGCAAATAATATTGTAAAGCCGTTGCTGGATAGCCTTTCTCGGCAATTGTCTGATGAAAGGCATCGATAGTCGAGGAGATATAGGCATTGTATTGAAACTTCTTGCCCAAATTGCCTGACTGCGAAATGGCCGGGAAGAAACCATAGAAAGTCCAGTCCTGCGCTAAACAAAGGCAACTGTTTAGCAGTAAATAAAGAAGTAGGCCAAATCGCATGAAGTTACGTGGTTGAACATCCGTAACCTATTACCCCAAAATGTATGCCAATTAAAGAGTGGTAGTTGTTAGACTATATAGGATAGTAAATATGAGTTGGCGCAACAGGGAATACGACTAAGCTAGCACAAGCATAATTCCAGAATCATCAACAGAATACTGTACGTCCATTACCGTTCTAATCTAGAAAACTATTGACGACCTTTAGTGTCGTTAAAACCCGTTTGTTCAGTTATAAGCGATTATGAAATTTCTCAGCTTAGCCTTTTTAATCAGTCTATTCGGAGCAGGTGTCTGGTACGTTCGCAGTCGTGTACCCGAACCCGTCGTGGGCGTTCAACTAACTGGCAATCTGCCTCCGCAAACGGCTCTGTCGCCTACACCTCGTTCGCGGTTTAATCCCAGCACGCGGAAAGGTTATTATAGCCTGGATGTCGTCAGCGATTTTACTATACCCTCTACCAAATCCATTACCTTTTGCGGAGCGGGACGCAACCTTCATGTCAAACAGGACCCAACCAAGATCTTCCGACGAGGCTTTACAGCCGTCGAACGGAGCCGGATGATCCCAAATGTGGAAATCTGGGGGGGCGATTCATATCCTCCCGGCGGCTGGAAAAGTACATTACAGATCAGCCAGCGGGCCAATATTCTCTATCGGGGATACTTTAGAGATTCGTTTGGGCTGGGCTGGTCGGAAGACAATGGGAAAGCCGACCAGACGCTTTATCGAGTAGCGACCCCTCGTTCCAATGCGCCAGTTAATCGCCAAACGATTTTTCAATCGGCCCTGGAACTAAATGGCAATTGCGTTGGCTTCGGCGACTGCCCCTCTACCGGCTGGAAAAGCACCTATGGGTTGATTTTCCTGGATATTGAGAACAATTACGGGATCAAAAATCTTCAGGAGCAGGTAAACTTATATACGTATCTGGTAAAGACCATAAAGGAAAACGCCAGCCCCCAAACGCTGGTAGGCTCCATCGATCCGGTAGCGCACAATAGCTTCGGGTACTCCCGCACGTCCGACTATCAGGCTGGAGTCGATGAATTTCTGACAATGCCCGTTCGGCACACAGCTTCCAGTCGGCAGCGTGGATTACCCGACAATCTGATTGGTAAAACTTATTCGGACTACGCCGATTTTCTGATGCCCGGCACCTATTATTTATACCCTGAACTGGATTATTCGGCCCAACACAACAGCGACGGTGATCGACACTGGCTGGCCGCTTTACTGGGTGAGCAGGAGGTAAATATGAAACTATCGCCCAAAAAACGGATTGCCTGGCACTGGCTGTTCAACACCCAGAATGCTGAATTTCCGGGTAGTGCCAAAGCCGAACACCCTACTCCGCCTGCTGTATCTGAAGGCATGGGAATATTTTACTGGTTTACGGGTGCCTATGGCGTCTTATTCTGGGACGATCATACCGACCTGATTCCCGATCAACCCTCTCCGAGCGACCCCTCCCAGACTGGCCTTGGCAACGACCGTAATTATGCCTGCTATGAACATTATGTGCATGGCCTGTGGCGGTTGTTCAAACATCATAGTGACCTGTTCAACGGACGCGAAACGTATCTGAACGAAGCTACGGAGTGTTCCTACGATGGGGGTCGGACCTGGTATAAATACAATGCCAACCAACTCAAAACCCGTAACTTACCCTTTGTTCGGGCTATTGTCAACGGGAATCAGATTCTGATAGCGGCTACAAAAGCCTACGCCCGACCCGACCAGACCAGTCAGGTGATGGTGCGTTATGTTGACAATGGGTATCGGTTTTATACCACACTCACCCTGAAAGGGGATGAGATCTATTTGGGCCGGGCCGCCATGCCACGGGGGTAATGGCTTTCGGATATGCAATCAAAATCGGTATTTTTGTGTTAGTCCTCTACGCATGATTTACGACAACCACAATCGCCCCATTACGTACCTTCGACTGGCCGTAACCGATCGCTGCAACCTGCGGTGTTTTTACTGCATGCCCGAAGAAGGGATCAAGTACTTGCCCAAGCATCAGGTACTTACTTACGAAGAAATGGAGCGGCTGGTCCGTATACTGGCCCAGTTGGGGGTTCAGAAAGTGCGAATTACGGGCGGAGAGCCTTTTGTTCGAGCGGGTTTGATGCCGTTTCTGCATCGGCTGGCCGCTATTGATGGATTAACCGATCTTTCACTAACCACCAATGGTGTGCTTACGGCTCCCCATGTTGCAGCCATGGCAGCTCTCGGCGTGCGGTCAGTGAATTTAAGCCTGGATACCCTCGATCGCGAACGCTTTCGAACAATTACCCGTCGCGACGAATTACCCGCTGTCCTGAAGACACTCGACGCGCTTCTGGAGTCAGGCATTCAAACGAAAATCAATGCAGTGGTTATGGATGGTCAGAACATTGAAGACCTCATTCCGCTGACCGAGCTTACCCGTCGACTACCCGTTGATGTCCGATTTATTGAAGAGATGCCATTCAATGGGGAAGGTAGTCATTACCCGGTTCTTAACTGGACGCATCAGCGAATCATCCATGAAATCCGCGAGCACTTTCCCGACATCGAAAAATTGCCGGACCCGCCATTTTCCACGTCGGCCAATTATCAGATTCCGGGGCATCAGGGCACGATTGGCGTGATTGCTGCCTTCAGTAGGACGTTTTGTGGCACCTGCAACCGAATTCGTCTGACAGCACAGGGTACACTGAAAACCTGCCTCTACGACAATGGTGTGCTGGATGTTCGGGCCATGCTTCGTACTGGTGCAACCGACGAAGAGCTAACTGCCGCCTTTCTACAGGCATTTGCGCATCGCCCCCGCAACGGTTTCGAAGCCGAAAACCAACGAGTGACCGTAACCGAGTCGATGGCTACGATTGGAGGTTGATAATCCGGGAAAATAGCTACTGACTTTACGTTGCCAGACTTATCAGAAAACCCCGTTACGCTTTATAAGCTAACCCGTAAATTCATACTGATCGACTTTCAGACGCTCACATGCTTTCATGCCCGCAAAGACCTGGAAGGCTAAAGAAGATTTACAAGGCTTATCAGCCTGCGGGTCTGGAAATCCTTACGGTTTATAGCGGTTATGGCCAGCAAGTACCTAAAGAGCTGCTCCAAAAAGAGAAATTACCCTGGTTGGCAGTCATTGATAATGGTGTAGGCGAATCGAAAGTGTCTACTCAAGTTAAACGAACTCCTGACAACGTATTTTTCGACCAGAATAAGCGGATTATTGCACGTGATCTATCGCCCGATGAATTAGCAACTACCTTAAGTGAACTCGTGAAAAAATAGTAGTCTACAGCCGAATCCCCGCCGGAATACCTTCTAAAAATTTATTCGTAAACAGAGCGTCAACATCCATCCGCTGAATGAGTTCGCCTTTAGCGTCGGTAAGCATACGGTTACGGATCATCCAGTTAACGAACGATAACCAGATAGTTCGGTGCATAAAACCCCAGTGCCCTTCGCCATCCAGGTAATAGCCCGAAACCATTTGCTGGCTTTGCTCTATAAAATTGCGATTTGTCAAAGTAGGATGATTCGCCGTTTTGATCAGGATACGAGCGGCCTCATCGGGGTTTTTCATGGCAAACCGGAAGCCAGCCGTTGTAGCTTCCAGAAATCGATGTAATGCGTCGGCATTCTGCTCGGCCCAGTCCTGATGAGCCGTTAACACAGGATTATAACCGTAAGGAATCTCGTACTCGTCGAACAGGAACTGATTCAGGTCAATACCATCAATATCCGCTTTCACACCCTCCCAGGTCAGCCAGCACCAGGCCGCATCGACTTCGCGGGTTACCAGCGCCCGCCAGATATTCGCCCACGGTGATTTATGGGCCACGAATTGGCCCCGCCCATCGTCATTCTGAATTAATTGGCGAATAATATCTTCCTCATACCGCGCTCCATACGACGCATAAACTTTGCCGTCCAGTTCACGCGGATGCTCGATACCACTTTCTTTCAGGGTCATAATGGCACTCACATCGCGCGCCAGTATGGTGGCTACCGCAATCAGGGGAACACCATTGGTCTGGTAACTTATTACACTTTCGGAAGGCGTAATGGCCAGATGGGCGTCGTTTTGGGCAACTCGGCGGGAGGGCGCTATCTGATAATTTTCCTGATCGGGCGAGATAAACGTTACATCAAGCCCAGCCTGCTCGTAAGCTCCTTTCGCAAAGGCCACATAAAAGCCGGTGTGGTTGGTATTGGGCGTCCGATCGAGGGCTAAACGAATTTTCGTGTTCATACGGCGCGGTAGTGTTACGGCTATGTTAACCATGCAACTGGTGTAAGGTTTGCAAAAAACATCGGGCCGCCAGTTGCGAGGGCCAAAAGTACAACATTCAGACGAATTGAGAGGCTGTTTGTAACGATTAGCCCGCTTGCGACCTATGTCGTGAACAACGACTCACTTTCCAGGGCTTTTTCGTATTTCACTTTATCGAACCGATACAGATAAGGAGCTTTATGCGCTCCGCCCGTTTTCCGTTCGTCCAGCCGCTCCAGAATATCGTAGCCAAGCATACGTTTCTGAAAATTCCGCCGATCCATCGATTCACCCAGAATAGTTTCATAGAGCTGCTGCAAGTCGGGCATAGTAAACTTATCGGGCAACAGATTATAGCCGATGGGTTGATAGCTTAATTGTCGGCGGAGCGTTTTCAACGCCAGGGTAATCATCTCGTTATGATCGAACAGGAGCGCCGGAACCTGCTGAACGTCCCACCATCGGCATTCGTCGGTAAATAAATCGGGGGTAGGAACCACATTCGCAAATTCGACCAGCGCATAGTAGCCGACCGAAATATCCCGGCTGACAACCGCTTTCGCAACGTCTTCGGGCAGGCCTAGCTTTGCCAGTGTTTCACTCTGACTATAATGGCGGTATCGGTTTATGTCGCCAAAGGTGTAAAACTGCTGTAAAAAAATCTCATGGAGTCCGGTTCGTTCGCGCAAACTTCGGTGAGCTGCTGCATCCATGTTTTCATCCTTACGAATACGGCCTCCCGGCAAGCACCAGTCATCTGTATTTTTCCAGCGTAGCAACAGCACTTTAAGCTGTCCTAGATGAAAGCCAAAGATAACACAGTCGATAGATACCGATGGTAGATGATGGGTTTTGATATCGTCCAGTAGCCGCTGTAGCTCCTTTTTGTATTCCATAAAGAAAATCTACAAGTAAATATAATGTGTACTTGATACACATTAAGCAAAAATACGTATCATTGTGTTCAAATGACGCTTCCGCTATGATACGACTTTTCTTCGTTTGTTAGCGTATCGGTTGGTAGCACTTTTCGCATGCTGTTCTGTCGTCAACTGATCTGATCGTATCCCTCATGTCTCAAACTCGTCGTCAATTTTTAAGTCAACTTGGCATGGCAGCCGCCGGAGCCAGTCTTTCATCGGCTTTACCAACCGAAACGTTTGCCAATATGGCCTTTAAAAAGTTCTCCTTCGAGATGTCGCTGGCCGAGTTCTCCTTCTTTCCCGAAATCATGTCGGGCAAAATGACCAATCTCGATTTTCCGGCCCGAGCAAAAAAAGACTTTGGTATTAACGTACTGGAATATGTGTCGATGTTTTTTAACAACAAACATACCGATCAGGCTTATTTGAAAGACCTCAAGCAACGTTGCGATGACCTCGGCATGAAAAATAATCTGATTATGGTAGACGGGGCGAACATTGCCGATCTGGATGCGGCCAAGCGGCAAAAAGCTGTTGAAGATCACTATACCTGGGTCGATGCGGCTAAGTTCCTGGGATGCACAGCGATTCGGGTCAACCTGGGCGATTCGTCGAAAGCCATTACGGGTGTACCCGACGATCCAGCCGAAGAAGCGGCCAAATCGGCTGCCGACGGGTATCACAAACTACTCGAATATGCTGCCAAACAAAACATGAACGTTATTGTCGAAAATCACTTCGGCAACTCTACCGATATCGACTGGCTGGTAGGTGTTCTGAAAGCAGTGAATATGCCCAACGCCGGTTTGCTACCGGATTTTGGTAACTTCTGCCGCCAACGCAGTAAACCTGAAACCAACGATATTAAGGGCATTATGGCCACCAAATGCCTCCAGGAATATGATCGATACGAGGGCGTAAAGAAAATGATGCCCTACGCCAAAGGCATCAGCGCCAAAACGCATAAGTTCGACGCTAGTGGCAACGAAACCGAAACCGATTTCCGGCGTATGTTCAAAATTATCAAAGATGCCGGGTTCAAAGGCTATGTAGGCATTGAATACGAAGGTGGGCTGATGAATATGTACAACCCAACGGCGGGTTATCTGCCAGTCGCCGATGGTATCAAAGCCACCAAAACACTGCTCGAACGCGTTCGAACCGAACTGGCGTAAGCAACGACCACCGGATAATGCATTATCCGGCAGGGGTAATGGGTAATAGATGCTGAATAATGGCTTTCCAATCTAAGCCTAGTTCAGTAGCTATTACCCATTATTCATACGTATTGCTGAGCCTTTTATGAAAACTGTTCTATTATCCCTTCTGGCCTTCCTGCCGACCTTTACCCCATCAACTCCTCTACCCAAAGCTGGAAAGGCAGCGACGGTAACCCTGACGAAAACCGCTCTTCAGAACAAGATAAAAGGCGGTTGGGCCGGACAGGTCATCGGTTGCACGTTTGGTGGCCCTACCGAATTCCGGTTTACAGGTACCATGATCAACGACTATCAGCCTATTCCCTGGTATGATGGGTACATCAAAAAAACCATGATCGAAAATCCTGGCCTGTACGACGACCTCTACATGGATTTGACCTTTGTCGATGTTTTCGAGAAAAAAGGAATCGAGGCCCCCGTTGCCGAACACGCCAACGCCTATGCCCATGCCGATTATATGCTCTGGCACGCTAACCAGGCGGGTCGATACAATATCCTGAACGGCATGAAAGCCCCTGAGTCGGGGCATTGGCTGAACAATCCGCATGCCGATGACATTGATTTTCAGATTGAAGCGGATTTTTCGGGGCTGATGGCTCCGGGAATGCCAAACACAGCCGTTCAGATCGGCGATCCGATTGGCCATATTATGAACTACGGCGATGGCTGGTATGGTGGTGCTTACGTGGGGGCTATGTATGCGCTGGCGTTTGTATCCAGTGATGTAAACTATGTGGTCAACGAGGCTCTGAAAGTGATTCCGGTCCAAAGTACATTCCATCAGTGCATTTCCGATGTAATCAAATGGCATCAGCAGTTCCCCAACGACTGGAAACGGAACTGGTTCGAAATTCAGCGGAAATGGTCCGACGAGGTAGGTTGCCCGGATGGCGTGTTCCGTTCGTTCGACATCGATGCAAAAATCAACTCTGCCTACATTGTACTGGGATTACTCTATGGCAAAGGCGATTTCACCAAAACGATGCAAATCAGCACGCGGGCAGGGCAGGACTCCGACTGCAACCCAGCCTCGGCGGGTGGTATTCTGGGTACCATACTCGGTTATGATAAGATTCCAGCCTACTGGAAACAAGGATTGAAAGAAGCCGAAGATATTGACTTCAAATACACAACCATGTCGCTGAACGATGTGTATGCCATGAGCCTGAAACATGCCTTGCAGGTTATCGGGCGAAACGGCGGCAACGTAGCTGGTGATCAGATTACCATTGTCACCCAAACTCCTAAAGCGGTTCGGCTGGAGCAATCGTTTCCAGGCCATTATCCAGTGCTGGCAAAAGGCATCAACAAAGAGATCAGTAATGAATACAGCTTCGATTTTGATGGAATTGGCTTTGTCCTTAAAGGGGAGGCTAAACCCAAAGCTAAAAGCTCTTGGGAGTCCACCAGTCCGTTTGTGTTCGACACCGAGCTGTACATCGACGGTCAGAAAGTAGAAACGGCGAAACTACCTACCGATTTTACCCATCGCCGACATGAATTGTTCTGGAAGTACCAATTGCCCAAAGGAAAACATACCGTGCGGATTACAGTCCTAAATCCAGATAAAGATCACCTCATCCATATGGGCGACCTACTCGTTTATAGCGACAAATTGACTACTAAATAATGGTTTACAGTGTTCAGTTTATAGTAAGCTGACGCGTTTACGAATCATATCATGCGCCAGTCTACCGTAAACTGAAAAACCGTAAACCTATTTTTTACCCTATCCGTATGCCTGCATTCCGGCTTTGTCTGCTCCTGTTATTGATTATTCCGGCATTTGCTCAGAAGCCCATTCCGCCTGGTTTACACCCCGATCCGGCTGGAGCTTTACAGATGTACCGGGAGAACTTGACACGGCTTCGGAAAGCGTATACCAACTACCATAAACTCCCTGATCTGAAGTTTTTTTTGTTTGGGATGGGCGATCGGCTAAAGCTCATTTATCGTAACGGGCGATTATTGAACGCGCTAACGGGCAACATAGAAGAGCAATGGCGGGTGAAGGAGGAGGTTATTGTTCCGTCCGAATATCTGGTTCAGCTATCCTTAACAGACGGACAGATTATTCAGATTCGGGAAGACGAAACGGGGGTTTGGATTCTTCAGTCAGGAAAACGGCCACGCCTGATTCCCGGTACGCGAAGCCCCATAAATTTACCCCTTTTTGCCTCGCATCCATATGGACCCGTCTTACGCGTACTGCATCAGGAAGTGCTGATCAATGTAGTTAATGGGCGACCCGTACCGAATTTTCTAGTCTATATCAAACCCTGGTATCGGGATGCTGCGATGATGGCAATGGTACTGAAAGCAACCGACAATCTACCCCTGATTCGCGACTGGATCATGGCCATTCGCGACCCATTTGATCAAAACAATCAGCGGGAAGTTGATAATCTGGGCGAGGTGCTGTTCTTGGTATCGTTAGTAGCTGACAAGAGCCATCCAGTAGTGCCGGTCGTGCTGGATTCAGCCAGGCGTTTTCAGAAAGGGGACGGCATCCTGGGCAAAACTGACAACGTCGAACATCCTGTTTATCAGACCAAATGGCTCAAATACGGCCTAAAATCGCTTGCTCTTCCTGATCCGTATAGCATTCCCCAGCAGTACGATAGCTATTCCTCTGTTTTCTGGCTCGACTATAAGCAGGAGTACGTACCAGCCAGATCTGCCGACGAAAAACAGCCCGATGATAATTTCGCCAATAATCCATTTTTTGGCTGGGCCGAGGACCATTTTTATGGACAGACCTCCAATTCGGCAAAACGTGGGATGGTAGGCACAATTGATTACCCGCTCAGTTGGCAACAACGGGACATTGATGCGCATTACCCCGGTGAAACCGTACTCGACCGCGAACTGGTCAAGCAGAAACTGGCGTTTCCACACGCCTGGCATGCAGCCGAAATGTTTCTACTGCTGAAAGAGTTTTAGTACCGCGGACATTGCCCGCGGTACTACTTTTTATCGGCCACCAAAACGCAAACCTGCCTTGATGGTATAATAGGAATTACTACCTGTGAGTGTAAGGCCTGTTGAGGTGTTTCGAACACTGGTATCTCCAATAAAATCATAGGCCCCTTCCAGATGGGCAATACCAAACTTAACCCCTAAACGGGCAATACCTCCCAGATTGATGGTGGTAGGCAGTGGATACGTAGCGATGGTAGTACCTATGGTATACGTAGGATTGCTGGATTGAACATAATACAGACCAATACCCGTACCAATATACGGTTTAAGCGAACCCGATACATTGAATGTGTAGTTGGCCGTGGCAACAAGCGACAAGGTAAATTTGGCCAGCGCTGACTTATAATAGGTTTTATCAATGTACTCAGGACGTTGAATAAATGCCTGCTCGATTCGGGCGCCTAAATCCACGTTTTTGGCAATTTCATACTGTGGCTCAAGACTGTACACAAACCCGGCTTTACCAAGTGACTTATTCCCCGACAAATCCACGGGCGACGCGTAGCCTACTGAAGCAAGTACTTTAAACGGTCGGGCAGGTTTGGATGGCAACAATGCTGTTGCTGTTTGGGCATGAGCAGTATAAGCAATCTGAAGAAGAACAAGTATGAAAAGCTTACGCATAATAAATTGATTTAATAAAAGTCGAACGTGTCACAACGTTTGCCAATCAGCCTTTCAGTCATCGATTCTTGCTTTAGGCTGGCATTCGTTGCAAATCTATACAACCAAATTCGCCTTTGCGTTGCAACCCGACATTAAAAAATGCTAATCTGAGCGTTTCAGCTATTTATCCCAAAAAATGATACCCGTCCGCGTGATCCAGGCATGGGTTGTCGATTCATACCGATCGATCTGGTCACCGCCCCCATCGAGTCGTGGGTCATGTTCATCTTTCATCCAACGCTCCAGGCGCCCTTGTAAATCTTTCTTTACGCTGGCAAGCTGAGCATCATTGGCCCGGTTATTCAGATTATAGGGGTCGTCTTTGAGTACGTATAACTCTTCGGCAGGTCGTTTGGCAAAACCTAACGCAAACAGCGATTTTACGGCTGCATCGTTCCGGTAATCCATCATGTACACTTTGGTAGGCCCACCATCCACATCGCCAAATACGGAGGGCGTATTTGGAATGCTTTCGTCGCCGGCTGGCATACGGTTAGGCCGAAAATTTCGGATATACAGGTAATCGGCGGTTCGAATGGCCCGCATGGGATAACCCGCACCAGCGTCCATTTCGGCCCGACACAGGCAGTGCCGTTCACGCTCCAGAAATACTTCCGATCGGTGAGTCGTAGTTTGTCCGGTCAGCACCGGAACGAGGCTTTTCCCGTCAACTTTAGGCCGTTCCTTCACGCCAACCCAATCCAGAAAAGTAGGCATCAGGTCGATCAGATTGACAAAGGAATCGTTTCGTTTGGGTTGTGTTTCATTGTCCGAAAACCGGCTGATCAGTAGCGGCACACGGGTACCATAGTCATACAGATTCGCCTTGGCGTGCGGGAAAGGCATCCCATTGTCCGACGCCACCACAATAATGGTATTAGCCAGTTCACCCGATGCTTCCAGTTTCTTGAGCAAATCACCAATTTCCTGATCGAGCCGCTCCACTTCCGACAGATAATCGGCCACGTCACCTCTGACCTCCGGCACGTCGGGCAGAAACTTCGGTAAATGAATTTTCAGCGGGTCAATACCGGCTTTTTTCCCATTTCCCAAATCGAACGGACGATGAGGATCGTTCGTGCCGAACCAGAAAAAGAACGGCTGATCCTTCGGCAACTGATCGAGAAACGGGCCAAAGCCTAGCTTAGCCGAATCACCCGCTGGATTCTGCTTGTAGCCCATCTTCAGAAAATCGCCGGGTGCCCATCCTTTCCGATCAAAGGCCACCGCATAGCCCTCTTTTTTCAGGAGTTGCACATAGGTGGGAACACTGTAGTCGAGCCGCCCACAAAGATTGACCCCTTCTCCCAGATTGTGTGGGTAACGACCTGTCAGCATGGCCGCCCGCGATGGCGTACAGGAAGGTGAGGCACAGTACGCATTGGTGAAGACCGTTCCATGCTGCGCCAGTTTGTCGAGATTTGGCGTTTTGATCGTATGATCGCCATACATACCGGCATAAGGGTAACTCCAGTCATCGGCCAGAATGAACAGGATATTCGGGCGAGCGGGCTTATCTTCTTTGCAAGCCGATACACTTAGAACAATGAGTGCTAACCAACCGATCAGGTAGTGGCCTGTTTTCATAGAGAAATAGTAATTTCCCGAAAAATAATCGAAAACACGCTCCACTGAACACAGATTCGTATGATTCGTATGATCGATTAAGATCTGGGAGCAATCATACTGATCTGGGTTCTATTCGATTAGTTCTCTACACCAAAAGCCAGCAGCACATTTCCGGGCATTTCCCCAAACTGTCCATAGCCTGAGTTAACAAACAGCATACCATCCGCTACAACGGGGGCAGCTCCGTCAAGCGATCCCCCTTTACCGTCTACACCGTTAACAGTCTGGTAACTATGACCTGTATCATAATCCCACAAAATCTTTCCATCGACGGTGGAGTAGGCCCGAATATGCCCATCCAATGCACCAGCAAATACGACGCCCGGAATGACCGTTGGGGCAGCCGAGTTCGCTTCAAGGCAACCTGCTTTCCCTTCGCACGATGGCGCGGCTGCTTTCCAGACTATACTACCCTTCGCAGCATCGAGGGCAAAGATGCCAGGCGCGGGTTCTACAAGCGAATCAACTTTAGGATTGATCCCGTATTTATTATCGGCATTGGCGGCATAAACCAGCTTGCCGTCGGTTGCCATGCCCCAGTGAATACCACCCAGCGCCCCTCCCCGACCGATGCGGGTTTGCCAGACCAATTTACCCGTTTCGGGTGATAGACCGTATACAAAACCCGCTTTTTGCCCAACCACCAGCAGATCATCGCCCGATGGTTGTTTGACCAGAATTGGCGCCATACCAAAATCGAAGTCGGGGCCAATCTTTTCAGGGCAGTTCGGATTTCCCGGACAGGCCAGATTCCAGGTATCACCCTGCGTCGCCTGAAATGTCCAGGCCAGTTTTCCGGTTTTCAGATCCAGTGCCTGAATGGCGTCGCTGGTCGTAGTAGCAGGGGCCGTATAGTTCTCGCCAGTCCCGAAATAAAGCAATCCTCGTTGGGCATCAACAGTGGGGCTACACCAGACGATTGCACCCGATGGGCCATAAAAGGGGGCTCCGTTTTTCTTTTTCCCAACTTCCTTCGCCGGTTCGGTAATGACCCGATGCCGCCAGACAATCTTTCCCGACCGGGTATTCATCGCGACGATTTCACCCGACGATGAACAACAGGGATACGTAGGGTCTAATACCGAAGCTACTTCGATAGAGGTGATTGGCACATAAACCAGGTTGTCGTACACCGCCACGGAGCCCGTATTTCCCGATTGTGGATGCTCTCCTGCTTTACTTTCCCAGATCAGTTTGCCGGTTTTTACATCGAGGGCATACACATTGGTGTTGTTATCGCAGAAAAAGGCCTGTATGCTTTTTCCGGTTTGTACGACCGAAATTGCACCCCGGACTGCGCTTTTTGCCAGAAATCGCCAGCCTATTTTACCTGTCTGTTTATTCAGGCAATACACTTCGCCAAACTGACTGCCAATAATCAGCCAATCGCCCACAATGGCAGGTTTGCTGCGTACCTGATTAGCTTCGGGGAAGGCAAATGCCCATTTGAGTTTCAACTGACCGACACTCGTTGCCGATATACCAGCCTGTTCGGCCGATCGGTATCCGGTTCCTTCCAGATTCCCTCCCCAACCCGAATGACGCACTACCCCTTTCGCATCGGCAGGTATTGAAAACTGTGTGTAGGCTTCCTGCGGCATGGCCGTTTCCTTAATAGCCTTACCCGTAAGCCAATGCGCTACAGCTTTCCGCTGTTCGTCGGTGAGGTCTTTAGCCTGTACACGCATTTTACCCGTTTCCAAAGCCGCGACGATGGCTCGTGGCGGCATTTGTGCCAGTACCAGATAGCCTGGAGCCCCTACGCCCGCGTCGGCCTTGTGACAGCTATTGCAGGTAGCCATGTACACTTTTTGCCCTTCGGCAAGAATCGTAGCGAGGGGTTTCTGGCTGTAAACCGGCGAAAAAATAAATAGAAACGACAGCAGGGCTACCGAATACCGTAGCCACCCAGTCTGATAGAACGTTTTCATCGGGCAAGGTTAGTTTAGTCAGTGGAGCAAGCGATTTCGCCTGCAATCTTAACCAGGCAATCAGCCTAATACAATCAAAACTAGGTACTTGCCGCTAAGACTAATGACTTTTGTGATGAACCACCACCCTACAGGTGTGAAGGCCAGATTATGCAGGATGAACTTCAGTAAACATCGCCAGGGCGCGAAGTCGCGAAGAGTAATCTTATAATTCTTCGCGACTTCGCGTCCTGTCGGTTCAATTTAATCGAACCTGATTACTTGGCCGAAATGATCAGGACGAGCCCTAATACATAGCATAATCCCATCAGCATCAGGTATCGATTGGAGGTTGACGGAGCACCCCGAAATTCGTGCCAGATAAATACGCCCCAGAGCACGGCAATAATCGTAGCACCCTGCCCTAGTCCGTAGCTGATCGCATAGCCAGCCGCGCCTGAAGCCAGCAAACTCGATGCCATGCCCAGACACCAGACCATCCCCCCAGAATACCGATCTGATGATTCCGACGACTTACATCACTGTATAGTATTTCCCCGTCAGCCGGTTTACTCGCGAATCGGCGCAGGACAGGCAGAAAAATGGGCGTGCTAACAACAACCCCAACTGCAAATAGCACCAAAGCGGTGTAGGGCGTGAGCAAGCCCGGCGACGGATTGACGAAATCGGCAGTCATGGATTTGACCACAAAATAGAAGAAGAAACTCATCAGAAACCCACCTGCCAGTGAGCTAATCAACCCCTGTGTGCTGACCGATGCATCGGTACGGCTCTTCGATCGGTAGGCCATAGCACTGAACACAATAGCCAGAAATATGGAGAAAACCCCTCCCGACAGTAGCCCAACATTGCCTACCGGCGACTGAATATAATTGACGATAACCCCCAGAATCAGCGCCAGGCCAATACCAACCGGCATGGCGACCGACAAACCGGCCAGTTCGATACCAACCACAATCAGAATGTTGGCAATATTGAACACGAACCCACCGATCAGTGCATAAATCAGGTTTTGCGTATCACCCTGTTTTAGATCAGTAATAAACGGACGCCCTGCCTCACCGAAACTGCCAAATGTAAACGCCAGCAGCAGACTTAGCAGTAAAATACCATAGGTATAGTCGCGGTAGAAGATGGTGGTAGGTACAGACTGGGTAGTAAGCTTTTGCGTATTAGCCCAGGACCCCCAGCAAAGCATTGTTACAAAACAAACAACAACAGCTAATGGGTAATGAGTAATGATGAACATTGAGTGAAGGCTGTTTAGGTCGGGAATGGTGAAGCAAGCTACAAAATGTACCATTCACTTCAAAACGTTCACTCCAACGAAAAAACATGTAACCACTAACGTGACGGTTGCCCATTGGCTACCTTTGTATCATGAATTACATCTATCTGGTTTTTGCGTTCATCGTTGGCCTGGCCATCACCGTTCAGGCAGGGGTTAATGCAAACTTACGACAGGCGATGGCCAACCCGATTCTGGCGGCAGTCATCTCATTTGGTTCGGGGCTGATTGCCCTCGTATTGATGTTTTTGTCAACGGGTGGCGTTGTTCCTCCCCTCGATACCATCCGACAGGTTAGCTGGTGGAAATGGACAGGGGGTGTTATGGGAGCCATCTACATGATCACGGTTATCGTCAGCGTACAAAAAATTGGAACAGCCAACATGGTTAGTTTAAGCGTAGCTGGTCAGTTAACAGCCGCCATCATTCTCGACCACTATGGCCTGCTGGGGTTCGCTCACCACCCGGCCAATGTCTGGCGGCTGCTCGGCATCATCCTGATTGTAGGTGGGGTATTGCTGGTTGTAAAAAACTAAGTCTAACGTTTACGGTTTTACAGTATGCCCCAGCCCACCGGACCTTGTAAACGGTAAACCTGAGAAGTCATGATCAACTACCGCTTCTACCCATCGTTACTGAATGTGTTTTCCCGCTATATGCGTGGAGGGAGCCTGTCGGCTCAGGAATTGATCGATGCTATCAATCGGGTACCAACACCAACCACAGCAGCTCAGGAACGGGGCATTTCGTTTGAGGAAGCCGTAGTAAAGGGCACTGACGAAGACCGATTCGATCCGGAGCTTCTCAAAAAAGTTCGTAAGCTACTCCCCCGCCCGATTGTCGATACGCAGGTATATTGCCAATGGCAGATCGAAGATGTGCTGTTTTATGGCTATGTTGATCTGATTGGCAAATTCAAAGCAGTCGATTTGAAAACAACAGCTTCGTATCAGCCGGGGCGGTATGTACACAATCACCAGAATTTATACCTCCACGCGCTTAAAGGCAAGGGTATTAAACTGATGGAGTATGTGATTGCGGCTTTTGAACCCGATGGCCGGACGGAGGTGCATGTGGAAAGCTATGCATTAACGCATCCGATTGAGAAGCAACTGGAAGAGATTCGGCTTTTTAAGGCTTTTCTGGAAGAACACCGGCCGTTAATCACCGATCCGAAGATATTTGTTGTCCCAGGCGAAGAGCCCAGTGCCCGACGACGGCCGCATTCCTGAATAGCTCGTTTTTTGTAAACTTATTCTTCCACTACCTGAATAACAAACACCCGCTGCTTACGATTCATCGTAACTTGCAGGCATGCTTCAGCGGACGCTTCATCTGTATCAACGGGCCTATCAGGGACTATCGCCATCGGTCTGGCTGCTGGCCATAGTCATGCTGATCAACCGCTGTGGTACGATGGTGCTACCTTTCATGACCCTGTACCTGACCCAGCATTTGCATTACTCCGTTACCGACGCGGGTATAATTATGGCTTTGTTTGGCGCAGGGGCTTTCATTGGTACGTTCATTGGAGGGCGGCTGACCGATCGGTTTGGGTTTTATTACATCCAATTAGTCAGCCTTATGTTTGGAGGCTTTGCGCTCATCGGTCTTCAGTTCGTTACCAATTTCTACCTGCTCTGCGGGAGTATCTTTACGTTTACGCTATTCGGCGATTCATTCCGACCCGCCAATCAGGCTGCCATTGCATACTACTCTAATCCAGAAACCCGAACACGAGCTTTTTCGCTGAATCGTCTGGCAATCAATCTTGGCTGGGCTGTTGGGGGTGCGTTGGGGGGGTGGCTGGCGAGTATCGATTATAGCCTGCTGTTTTGGGTGGATGGGTTTACTTGTCTGATAGCCAGTATCGTACTATGGATCTATTTACCCGTTCCGAGCCGCCCGAAAGCGAAGGCAGTACAATCAATAATGTCCGGTTTATCAGACCCAATAGCCACGAACCAAAGTCCTTACCGGGATACGCTGTTCATCGGATTTGTGGTCTGTTCGGCTTTATATCTGATGGTATTCATGCAATTGTTTTCGATAGTGCCTCTGTTCTTCAAAGAAGTCCTTGGATTGAACGAACAATTGATTGGCAGGCTGATGGCCCTGAATGGCATTCTGATTGTGCTGTTCGAAATGGCGCTGGTATACAGCCTGGAGCAACAGAAACGCCCCAAAACCACGCTAATTATTATGGGAAGTATCTTAACCGCTCTGGCCTATCTTGCGCTGGCTCTGCCAACAAGTAACTTGCTGTCAGGAATACATATTGCTTTACTTTTTATTCTGTTTGCCACGCTGGGCGAAATGCTGTCTATCCCATTCCTTCAATCGTTCACTGTAGAACGATCGAATCCGGCTACGCGCGGCCAATACCTGGCGCTATATGGCATGGGTGCCTCGTTTGCCCAAACAACGGCCCCAATCTTTGGCTCCTTTCTGGTTGCACAGGCTGGCTTTTCGATCCATTGGCCAGTGGCTGCCAGCCTTATTCTGGTGTCGTCCTGTGGCTTTTTGTGGCTGGGGAAGGTGTTAAAACAGAAAGAAGCACAGGAACTTTCGATAGAGCAAAGCTCTGAATCATCTTCTTAAAATTGCCCTCCCAACTTTCTTTACGACCTTTGCCCCAATTTAAGGAGTGAAAGAGCGAATGACCGGACTGTCAAACCAGTAAATGAGTGACATCCGGAACAATCGCTCTTTCACTCATTCACTCTTTCGCTCTTTAAACTTTGAAACTCTGGCAAAAAGAAGGCGTTACCACTGCCGAACAAATAGAACGCTTCACCGTCGGTCGCGACCGTGAAATGGACCTGTATCTGGCCCCTTTCGATGTATTGGGCAACCTCGCCCATGCGCAGATGCTCGAAACCATCAATCTGCTTACTCAGGAGGAGCTAAAACAGCTAAAGACCGAATTAAAAGCTATTTACGGTCAAATTGAAGCCGGGCAGTTCGTTATTGAAGACGGTATCGAAGATGTCCATTCGCAGGTTGAGTTAATGCTGACCCGCGTGCTGGGCGATGTGGGCAAAAAAATTCACTCGGGACGCTCCCGAAACGATCAGGTACTCGTCGATCTGAAGCTCTTTACCCGCGACCGACTCTGGCAGGTTGCTCAAGCGGTTCAACGCGTATTCGACCGACTCATTAGCCGTTCCGAACAGCACAAAGACGACCTATTACCTGGGTACACACATCTTCAGATCGCCATGCCTTCGTCGTTTGGGCTTTGGTTTGGCGCCTACGCTGAGGCCCTCTCCGACGATATGCTGACGCTGCAAACCGCCTATCGACTTGCCAATCGGAATCCGCTGGGCTCAGGGGCAGGATACGGCTCATCATTTCCCCTCAATCGGACACTGATCACTGAGTTATTGGGCTTCGAAGGCATGCACGTCAACGTAGTGTACGCACAGATGAGCCGGGGAAAAACCGAACAAACGGCTCTTACGGCATTGGCAGCTATAGCAGCAACCCTATCTCGAATGGCGATGGATATTTGCCTGTATAACAGCCAGAATTTCGGGTTTCTGGTTCTGCCGGATGCGCTTACGACGGGTTCAAGCATTATGCCACACAAGAAAAACCCTGATGTGGCGGAATTGCTACGGGCCAAAACCAATCGGCTAAAGGCTTTGCCGATGGAAATAACACTGGTAATGAGCAACTTACCATCGGGCTATCACCGTGATATGCAACTATTGAAAGAAATTCTGATGCCCGCGTTCGACGAGATTCTGGACTGCCTCGACATCACCGATTTCATGCTCGAACACCTACAAGTAAAATCTAATTTGCTTGACGACCCGAAATACGATCTGCTTTTCAGTGTAGAGCGTGTAAATGAACTCGTATTACAGGGCGTGCCCTTCCGCGAAGCCTACCGAACGGTTGGGAAGGAAATAGCCGAGCATACCTATGTTCCACCCCGCGTGCTTCATCATACCCACGAAGGCAGCATTGGCAACCTGGGGAACGATCTTATTGTTAACCAGATGCAACAGACTCTGAATGGCTTTGGCGCTGGCAACGTACAGGAAGCCATAACTCGGTTACTTTCTTAAAAAAGCGTTATCTTGCTATAAACCAATCTATACGAAGATGCTGGCAACTCAGGAAACTACAGCTACTTCGGCCATTCCATCGTACTTCATTTACGAGGTATTAAATGGAAGACCCCTGTATTACCGGGGCTATAAAGAGGTGCTGGAAAACCATCTGAATCCTGAAAGTATCAGGGGAAGCAGTGCTTTACAGTCTATTTTAGTATCGTTGATTCATTCGTATATTATGCTCAATCGGGATAAGAAAAAATACATTCCCGTTACTAACGAAGCTGGTGTTCATCTGGCCCTCACCGATAATTTATCCTGCGATGTAGCCATTTTTGAGAAGGGTACGTTTGCCCCTCACAACTAAGTATTTTGACGTTGCCCCTAAAATTGTGGTTGAAGTCGATGTCAAAATTGATTTGACCGAGTTCGATGGCATTGAATTCAACTATGTTGCCGAAAAAAACCAGCGTTTGTTCGATCTTGGTGTTGAACGCGTTTTGTGGGCAAACACCGCCGGGTCATGATCGCTCAACCCAATCAGGACTGGATTTTTACGGACTGGAGCAACGATATACCTGTAATGGAAGGCTGTATCCTCAATATTAAAACATTACTGGACGAAGAAGGCATCGATTATTAGCTCCGTTATGAAAGTAAGTACAGTCGATGAACAGCTACGACTATACTTACTTTCACCACTACATTGTTCTAGTTATTCCACTCGGTAGGCCACAAGACTGTTTTTGTAAAACGTCGGAACAATCAACAGTTTTTTCTTCGACACATAGTCAATATCGGCTGAGTTGATCTTATTGCTGCGAGTATCCAGCAATTGCTCCTTTGTGCCGTCGGCATTCACATGGAAGATCTGACCGTTCCAGTCCGATACAAAAAAGGTCCCTTTTCCTTCTGGCACAATGCCATCGGTGGCGGCCATTCCATCCGCTACTTTCGTTATCGTTTTTGTTTCGACATCCACCACCTGCAGCGCGCCGATTTTCGTACTGCCGATCATAAGCTTGTCTTTTCCAACGGCCAGTAACCCATTCGGTTTGTTCAATTGCTCACCTTCCATCCAAACGTCCAGCTTATCATCTTTCAGGCGGTAAATTTTGTCATTGCGGTTGTCCGAAACGTACACAGTTCCGTCGCTGGCTACGGTTACATCGTTCAGAAAAGCGTCTTTTCCAACGCCATCCCATGTCTTTTCGGCTTGGCCATTATCGGTATTGATACACACCAGCCGGTACATATCGGTCACGTAAAGCCGCTTTTTATAGATACCCATACCCTTTGGTGCATTCAGTCCCGATGTCCAGTGCAGGTTTTCAATCTTGCCATCGAGCGATACTTTCGAAATAAACCCGCTCCCATCCAACCCATCAGGCTTACCGTCAATATTGCTGACGTAGATTGTGTTCTTGCCATCATAAAGTACCGATTCAGGAATACGTAATGTTGTGTCAGTCTCCCATACTTTCACCAGTTTCATAGGTTTGGGAGCCACCGATGGGGGCATCAGTGCCAGTAGCAAAGCACTACCGACAAAGACTCCGACTAACGTAAGCGCTTGTTTCATAGATCAATGGGGATTCAGGATTAAAAAAACTAAAAAAAAATTGTTGTAACATATTGGGCCAGCATTTACTCTACAAACCACATGTACAATATATAATATAATTTTTCTAACGTGGCATCGACTAAGGTACTATACGTAGAAAACAATCTAAAAATCAGGCCTGTTTATCATCACGCGCACTAAAAACACAGGTCAATGAAACACAACCAATCCCTAACTTCGCCGATGCAACCGCCGGTAGGGCAACTCAAGGATAGCATCCGCGATATGATTCGGCTGCAACGTGAATACCACCTCTCAGATGAACTCTTCTGGGAAATCTTTAATTCGCGTGTACTGCTCAATGAGCAGATAGACGTCAATTCTTTCCTCCGTGATCTTTCTACTCCGATCGCTCAAAATTAACTACCCATCAGACTTCCCAAAACAAACTAGCCAATCCGTATCGACTCGACGGGTATTTTGTTTTGGGAAGTTTGTTTTCTTCCGGGCTTAGTTTAATCGCACGGCAAATAACTCCTTCGATCGGGCGTATACATAAGCCACTACAATTAACGTCACAACGCCCCCCAGTGCTACTGATGGTACTGTACCCAACAACCGGGCCAACAAGCCCGATTCGAACGCCCCGATTTCATTCGACGAACTAACAAAGATGCCATTTACTGCAGCAACTCGTCCGCGCATATGATCGGGCGGAAAAATCTGTAGGATCGTTTGTCGGATTACAACGCTCACACTATCGAAAGCACCCGTTAGCGCCAACATAATCAGCGATAGGTAAAAATTGGTTGAAAAGGCAAATATGATGGTGGCCACACCAAAGCCTAATACAGCCAGCAACATATTTCGCCAGGCATTCTGCGTCGGCGGAAAGCGGGTCATAAACGCCATTGTCAGCAAGGCTCCAACTGAAGGTGCTGCCCGTAAGAAACCAAGCCCTTCGGCCCCTACATGCAAAATATCTTCAGCAAAAACGGGCAGAATAGCGACAACGCCACCAAACAGAACCGAAAACAGGTCGAGCGAGATAGCATACAGCACAATCTGCGTTTTAAAGACAAACCGAAAACCTTCTTTCAAACTCTCCCGCAGCCCTAACATCGGCTCGTTGCTCACCGGCACAGGCTTGCGTTTGATCAGGGAAAGCAACAGAAAGCAGAAAACAAATAAGACAATGATTACGATCAGGGTATTATCGAAGCCGAACCAGTTGTAGAAAAAACCAGCCAAGCCCGGCCCTACAATGGCCCCAGCCTGCCAGAACGAACTATACCAGGTGGCAGAGTTGGCGTATAATTCACGCGGTACCAGAAAAGGTTTTAGCGATGAACTGGCCGGAGAATAAAACCCTTTTGCGGTCCCGATTAGCATCAGTACGCCATAAATAGTGGCTAACCGCGCCGTCGATGAGAGCTTGGCCACAACGGATGGCTGAAAAACAAAGTACAGAATAACCGAGCCCAGAATAATAACCAGCAAACTCCATTGCAGAATCCTTTTCTTATCACGTCGGTCGGCCAGGTGCCCCCCAAAAAGCGACAAAATAATGAACGGTATCGCTTCGGCTAATCCGACCAGCCCAAGCATGAGTGGATCGTGGGTAATCTTGTACAGCTCATACCCCAGAATCACTTCCTGAATCAGTAACGTGACCGTAATCAGAAAACTGTTCATCACGAAGTAGCGAAATTCGGCAATTCGGAGCGAGGCAAATGTGTCGTTGGGAGAGTGTTGCACCATACTATGGACGGCGAATCGTATGTTTGTCGCCTGGTCTTTAGTTTGTCAACCTAAAATAATAGAATCTGTGTTCCGTACGCGCGTAAAAATTTGCTGCATCAGCAGCCTCGACGAAGCACAACTTGCCATTCGGTTCGGTGCTGATGCGCTGGGATTAGTTGGTAAAATGCCTAGTGGCCCTGGTGTAGTACAGGACGAACTGGCCGCCGAAATTGTCCGGACAGTGCCTCCGCCTGTAGCCACATTCATGCTAACGAGCGAGACGACTGTCGATGACATTGTTGCTCATCAACAGCGGGTATTGGCCAATACGATCCAACTTGTCGATGCCGTATCGGCCAATACCTATGCTCAGCTTCACGCGGCTTTACCGTCGGTAAAAGTCGTACAGGTAATCCATGTGATCGACGAGTACAACCTGGAGGAGGCTTTACAAGCTGTTGAAAACGGTGCCGATGCCCTGCTACTCGATTCGGGCAACCCAAATCTGGCCATCAAGGAACTTGGCGGAACTGGTCGGGTACATAACTGGCTGGTAAGTCGCAAAATTGTCGAGCAATCGCGGGTACCTGTCTTTCTGGCGGGAGGGCTACACGCCGATAATGTTCGTCAGGCTCTCGAAACTGTCCAGCCATTTGGTCTTGATATCTGTAGCGGTGTTCGAACCAACGGTCAACTGAACGAGCAGAAACTTGACACGTTTTTACGTCAGGTATGGTGGTAAATCTCCATGCCCTAACGTCCGTATTCAACACAAAAAAGCCCACACCAACCGGCGTGGGCTTTTCCTATTGAATTACAGTACAATCACTTATTTGTACACCTTGCTACTGTCCTTCGTTTAGGCAATAGCAATTTCCTTTACCTGCTTCTCTTCTTTCACCTCAATTTTGGGCAATTCAACCGTCAGAATTCCATCGGTATAGGCGGCCTTAATGGCATCGGCATTTACCGTTTTAGGCAGGCGGAAGCTTCTTTCAAAAGACGTAAATCCGAATTCCTGACGGGTGAATTTTTCAGTATTTTCCTCGCTCTTCACTTCCGATTGGTAGCCAATCGTCAGTTTATTAGCCTCTACATTTATTTTCAAATCTTCTTTCTTCAGACCGGGAGCGGCCAGTTCCAGAATAAATTCGGTTTCGGTTTCTTTCACATTGACAGCCGGTACATTGGGCGTGGTATTCTGAAACCGATTGATGATCGGACGGCTGTAGAATGGGTTAACGAATGTAGGGAAGTTGTTATATCGAACTAACGTTGCCATTTTCTTATTTGGTTTTATTTGAGTTTCATGATCAAACACATACACCTTATGACAAACGACGTACCAAAGCACTATAAACAATTTAACAATGACATTATGACCGAAATACCCCAAATAAGCCCCGCAATTATGCCATAATGTCATTATTAAATAGGATTTCTATATAGGTCACAAGCCATTTTGTATATCTACAGGTTAAGGAGATAATTAAGTAGGACCGTTCCCTTACTTTTAATACTGGTCAGACTTGGCTAAACAGCGAGAATCGGCTAATTTTATAAGCCCATTACGAAACTGACTTACCTAAAACTTCTTATCTACTTTATATGAAGCGACATTTACTGCCGCTGGTTACTCTCTCATTTTGCGCCAGCTTAACCTTTTCTGCCACTGCCCAGCAAACCGCTGTCGATTACTTTGAAAGCGGCATTACCAAAAGCAAGGCCAACGATTTTACGGGCGCTCTACAGGCATTTAGCATGGCGATTACCATGAATCCCGAAAACTCGGCCAGCTACTACAACCGGGGCCTTGCTAAAGCGAACCTGAAAGATCACCGGGGAGCTATATTGGACTACGACCGTGCCATCGAACTCAATGGGAAAGACGCCATGGCTTACCTGAGCCGAGGGGTTAGCAAAAGCCGACAGGACGACCACCGGGGCGCCTTACTTGATTTTAGCCGATCCATCGAATTGAACCCCGATGATCCGCAAGCCTATTATAACCGTGGCTTAAGCCGTAGCCGGATCGAACAGTACCGAGGAGCGTTGACCGATTTCAACAAAACGATTGAGCTTGACCCTGGTAATGCGCAGGCTTATTACGTGCGAGGTATTACAAAGCAAAAACTGGAAGACTTTGCGGGTAGCTTACCTGATTTTACGAAGGTAATTGACCTGACGCCAAAACGGGCACAAGCCTATGCGGGTCGGGGTATTTCAAAAACGGAACTTGCCGACTTTACCGGGGCCGTAACCGATCTGAATAAAGCCATTGAACTTAGCCCGGAAGATGGGGAATCCTACTTTTATCGGGGTTATGCAAAAGGTAAACTGGAGGATTATAAAGGCGCACTACCCGATTATGACAAAGCGATAGCGCTCAAAGCCGATAACTACCGGGCCTATTATGGACGAGGCTTTTGCAAAAGCAAACTCGGCGATCAGAAAGGTGCCGTTTTGGACTTTAACCAGGCTATTGAGATGAACAATGTCAACGTTACGGATGCTAAACTGGTCTATAGTGGCCGTATCAATCGTGCTACGCTGGATAAGCTCCGGGATGTTGTTCAGGAGCGGAATAAAATTAATGAGCTGGGAGCCGAACGATCCGAAGCTTACTTTAGCCGGGGAATCAGCAAGAATAAACAGGGGGATCAAAAATCGGCCATTATCGACCTAAACAAAGCCATTGAACTCAGTCCTACTTATGCCGAAGCGTATTTTAGCCGGGGGCTGATCAAATCGGCGCAAGGCGACCAACGGGCCGCTATTATGGACTGCAACAGTGCCATTAAGCTGAATCCTCGATACGCTGAGGTGTATTACATCCGGGGAATTATCAAACATAGCCTGGGCGATGAAAACGGTGGTTGTCTGGATCTCTCTAAAGCGGGTGAATTAGGCTACAATCCCTCCTACAAAGTCATCAGCGACTATTGTAATTAGAACGGTATACAATGCATAAGGGGCGAAAGAATAATAACTACATTCTTTCGCCCCTTATGCATTGTATACCGTTCTAATTATTCGAATCGCAAGTGCTTAACTGAATCGCCAGATGATTCGAGTTCGACCAGCGCGTCGATACCGATTTCCAGATGGACGTTCACAAACTGACTTGTCACGCGTTTATCGCTTTCTTCCGTTTTTACACCTTCGGGAACCAACGGATTGTCAGAAACCAGCAATAAGGCTCCGTGCGGAATGGAGTTAACAAAGCCGACCGTGAAAATCGTTGCCGTTTCCATATCAATGGCCATCGTTCGGATTTCGCGCAGGTAATCCTTAAACTGCTCATCGTGTTCCCAGATGCGCCGATTTGTAGTGTATACCGTGCCCGTCCAGTAATCCAGTTCATACTTCTTGATCGTTGACGAAACGGCTCGCTGCAGTCGGAATGAAGGCAGGGCCGGAATCTCAGGTCGCATGTAGTCGTTACTGGTACCATCTCCCCGAATAGCGGCTATGGGTAAAATCAAATCCCCTATCTGCGTTTTTTTCAAGCCCCCGCACTTACCCAGAAACAGGACAGCTTTGGGATTTACAGCCGACAGCAAATCCATCACCGTAGCGGCCATTGCGCTACCCATACCAAAATTGATAATCGTGATATTATTGGCCGTTGCGGTTTGCATAGCTCGACCAATACCAAAAATTTCAACGTCGAATTTTTTAGCAAACAGGTCAACGTAGTTGATAAAATTGGTCAGCAAAATATATTCTCCGAACTGTTCGATGGGGGTTCCTGTATAACGGGGAAGCCAGTTCTGAACGATTTCTTCTTTTGTTTTCATTTATAAAGGGCGAAAGAGTGAGTGGTCGGGCTGGCGTACGAGCGAAAGGAATGTTAAAAAGAATCACTCTTTCGCTCATTCACTCTTTCGCTCTTTCGTAACTTCGTGGTATGGTCCCATTGAACCTGCCAGCCTTTGATTGCAAAACTAAGCAAGTCGAAGGAAAACCGTATATTTTTGACTTAATCCGCCGGAAGTATGTGCGTTTGTCGCCCGAAGAGTGGGTTCGTCAGCACGTCATCAATCTGCTTTTGGCGCATTATGCCTATCCCAAAGCACTGATCCGAACCGAAGGTGGGCTAACCCTAAACCAGACTCAGAAACGAACCGATATCGTTGTTTTTGATCGGGAAGGCAATCCATTTTTACTAGTCGAATGTAAGGCTCCCCATATTGCACTGACGCAAACCGTTTTCGACCAGATTGCCCGTTATAATCACGTCCATCGAGCTCCTTATCTGGTCATTTCCAATGGATTAGTTCATTACTGCTGCTCCGTCAACCACGCTACTGCCGAGATTGCCTTTATGGATGACTTCCCTGCATTTCTTTAGCGATCTCTGACCAGTTACCAAACAAAAATCCCCGTCACCAGATAAGTAACGGGGATTTGTAGAATCCACTATCGCGTACAATTATTGTTGCTTCACTAACTCGCCCGTTGCCCGGATAGCAATTTCGTCACTAACAACAGCCGTAGGTGCAGTACCCAGCGAGAAATCAGCGCGTTTTACTTCGCCCGTTACTTTAAAGCCAGCTTTGGTTTGCTTGTTCTGTGGGTTTGTAACGGGGCCGTTGATAACGGCATCCAGCGTTACAGGCTTGGTTACGCCATGCATGGTCAGATCGCCTACCAGCTTGTATTTGTTGCCCGATACTTTGCTAATCGATTTGCTTTTGAACGACAGGGTCGGATATTTAGCAGCATCGAAGAAATCAGGACTTTTCAGGTGCGTATCCCGACGATCCTGATTCGTATTGACGCTGTTTACATCAGCCGTCAGATCGATTTGTGCATCTGAAAAATCATCTTTCGATGAATTCATTTTAACATCGAAGTTGGTGAATTTACCGTCTACTTCGGCCAGCATCATGTGTGTTACGGTGAAGCCTAGATTCGAGTGAGCTTTGTCGAGCCCCCAGTTTTGAGCGAAAGCGCTCACAGAAGACAATAAGAGAGCTGCAAAAAAAGTTGCCTTTTTCATTGGTTGTAAATGAATAATTGAAAATTGAAAAATAAAAAGTAAAGTAGACAAGTGATTTCGTTAGCCCCGAAGCTTATCCAACAATTGGCTTAGGTGTACGGCCTCATCTTCGGTGAGTTTACAGCGTTGTTGCTGATCCCACTCATTTTGATGTGTATCCAATTGTTTGAGCAACTCAAGCCCTTTTTCAGTAATGACGACATCAACTGCCCGTCGGTCACTGGGGCACTCCGTGCGCAAGACTAATTTTTTAGCAACCAGCTTATCGACCAGCCGGGATGCATTCGACATTTTATCGAGCATACGCTCAGTAATGTCGCTCACTTTTACGGGCGAAGGGTACTGTCCGCGTAAGATGCGCAACACATTATATTGCTGTAAAGTCAGCCCCGATGGTTTCAGCAATTTGGTCTGAGCCGCTGTTACCCAATTGCTTGTATAGAACAAGTTCACCATAACCCGATGATATGGGGTTTTAAATGGCGTTGTTTGCTTGATGTCAGTTTCGATGGACATGCCACAAAGATAAAGTATTTGTATTAAATGTAACAACATTAAATACAAATAAATTCATTATTGATACGGGATGATTTGAGGAGCGGATAAATCAAAGTCCCGGAATCGTAATGTAGGCACACCTTCAAATACCTGACGAAAGGGTATTGTATTATTAGGAATGTTCGGATAATAGGCTAATCGGATCTGGAAGCTATTGAACGTCAGGTTTTCATTACGGAGCCGAAAGCCAATCCCGTATCCTTGGTAAAGCGGTCCGCTCAACAACGGACGATCAGGAAAACTGACCAGCCCAAGGTTAACAAACGTGATGAATGCCACCCGGAAACCAATCAGATTAAGTTTAGAGAATAGAATATTCTCGTAATTAATGAACCACCGCTTGGTGCCAATGAGCGCATCGCTATTGACACCAATGCCGTCGGTATTTATTCCGCTACCCGTACTGCCCAACGAGATATATTCATTAGCGAATCGACTGATCCCAGTTGTGTAGCGTGTATTGAAGAAGTGACGCATATTTCCCCAACGGCTTTTTATCAGGGGACTGAAGTAGTTGGATTCAAGCGAAAAAACCCCCTGCTCGATTCTATTGGACCGAATGTATCCCCCCAGGCTGACCAACCCATAAAGATACCCCATCTGCCGCACATAATTACCCTGCGAAAAATTCAGGCCCATGTACTTCCGTCGGCCCAGTTCAGCATCATCGAATCCAGTAATAAGGGCAATCGATTCGCCCGTAGGAACGTCCTCAGTACGTCCGAATCCATAAATCAACACATCGCGAACATACTTACGACGAGAGTAGCCAACACTGAATAAAGTTGTACGACTGTCCTGGTAAATCTGGTTGGTATCGGCCGTTACCGTAGGTCGTCGGCTATAAGAATAATCCGTATTCCGCAGAGCAATGATGAGTCGTGAACGACCTTTCTTTTCAATATCATTATCGTTTTCCCGGTAAAACAGTCGAAACGACCGCCCAATCCAGACATCGGTATAGTTGTAGGAAAGAGGCACAAAGAGCACTGTATCGTTACGCGTAATCAGCCGATTATTCACCTGCGTGTGGTTTAGCTCAATCGATCCGGCATATTTGGTATCGGGTGTCAGAAAAGGGCGATAAATTTTGGCAGATATCTGTTTAAGGTCGCGTAGATATAACAGATCAGCCTGCGCTGTCAGGAATGTTTTTGCAATGAACGGCACCTTATAATGTGCCTGATATTCCATCGTTTGGCGGGGGTCTGTTCCGTTATAAGCTACCTGAGTCCAAAGCTGATGTCCCAAACCTCTAAAATTCAACTGGTTAAACCCAATACTAAAGTTCTGAAAACCACCAAAACCGCCAATAGGCAATAGCGACCAGACATCCTGCGTAATTACATAGACATCAACAAACTGGCGGCTTCCGGCACGAGGGACGATTAAAATACGGGCATCATGAAAAATTGATGTGGTTCGCAGGAGCCGCTCGTTATCGCGCAACACGGTGGGGTTGACCACATCGCCCTGTTGAAAAAGCAGGTATGATCGCCGAATGACATGCTCACGTGTGTTGGTATGCAAACGCCCCCCCAATCGTTCTATCCAGTTTCCAGGCTGACGCAGTGTATCATACACCGTCTGGCCGAATACACTCAACCGACGAATATAGATGTTCCCGATAATCCGTCCTTCAAAAGGTTTGAATGGATTGGTTTCAATCTGATTAACTTCTCCCGTTTGTAGGCGGCTGTTGTATACATCCTGAAAAACAGCATCGTATAACTGGCGAGTCAGCCGATGCCGGTACATCCGTTCTTTTAGGCGGCTATAAAAAATGCTATCTCGCAGGAGTGAGCTGTCTGTAACGGCGGTTAACTTAATGGCCATCAGCGAGTCGGTAGGCCCATATTGTATCGATTTAGGTTGCAGGGTATCTACCCGAACCCGGTCTGGATTCAATCGGAACCGGGTGCTGTCTGTCCGTTGCCGATTGGTATCCTGCTGCGCCTTTACCTCTACCATACATCCGGCAAATAGCATCAGGCACACTGCAATACAGCGTAGCCTAACTACATATCTGTTCGGATATACCTGATACATGGACTAAAGATCTAGTACTTAGAGTATGATGAGCCAAAATAGTTTAATACCGATAACTCCTGACCAAGAACGCTTAAGGCTATATTTTCTAATTATAATCCAATTAAAACTCAACTACAACATACATACGTAGACAAGCCATTTCAAGTTTCAGATCAATCGGGACTACAATTGACCCGTTGGTCAACTTAAATCAACGATCAGTTCCATTAACCTACCAATTAACCAACTAAGTAGTCAACTGTTTTTGAAGCCAGTAATCCCGCTGACGCTCGGAGCCAAACTGAAAATAATGGAAGCCCAGCCGCTCGAAGCCCATTTTCTGGTAGAACGCTATAGCCCGTACGTTACGCTCCCATACCCCCAGCCAGACGGATGTATACCCCTGAATACGCGCCCAGTCGAGACAATGCTGCATGAGTATACGTCCCTGGCCTTGCCCAAGTTGCGTTTGTAACAGATAAATACGCTGAATTTCGATGGCGTTCCGATCCATCATTCGGCGAGGAGGGCGGCCACGGCGGAGTTTAGCGTACCCGACGGGTTGTCCATCAGGTGTTTCCATTACAAAGAAAAACGACTTAGGATCAGCTAACTCAGCTTCTATAATCGGCAATGAAAAGGCCGACTGGATATATTCCTCAACCAGTTCGGCAGCGTTGTATGGCGGTCCAAACGTATCACGCATAGTCACCGCCGACATATCAGTAAGCAGGGCCGCATCGGCCAGCGTAGCAGGGCGAATTGTCAAAGGAATTACGATTAATAGTATACGATGTGCGATTATAGCCCGAAATTCGCTTTATTGTTCATCATTCATTGTTTGACCGTTGCAAATGCAATTAGTTTATCCCCTTGTACTGGCATCCGGTTCACCCCGACGGAAGCAACTCATGACCGATGCTGGTTTCTCATTTACCATCGAAACCCGACCAACCGACGAATTTTTTCCGGCAACTATGCCCGTCGATGAGGTAGCTGAATATCTGGCCCGTGAGAAAGCTACTCAATTCCAGGCTGATTTAGGCAATCGAATCATTCTGTGTGCCGATACGGTCGTTATTCTGGATGATCAGATTCTGAACAAACCCCAGGATGAAGCGGATGCACAGCGGATGCTACGTAGCCTGGCTGGGCGCACCCACCGCGTTCGGACAGGCGTTGCGATTCTATCGCCCGACGGGCTGACGTCATTTACAGACGAAACCATTGTGCAGTTTGCCAACTTATCCGACGACGAAATCGTGTATTACATCCGGACCTGCCACCCTTTCGATAAAGCTGGTTCTTACGGCGCTCAGGATTTTATCGGACTGGTTGGTATTGAGCGGCTGGAAGGCTCTTTTTATACCGTAATGGGATTGCCTACGCACCGCGTTTATCAGGCATTGAAACGATTTTTAAAGAGTGAAAGGGCGAAAGAGTGAAAGAGCGAACAGTAGCTTGCGTCAGTATTTCGCTCTTTCACTCTTCCGCTTCGATTCACTCTTTATGCATCTCCCTATTGGCCATACTGGCGTTCATTATGAAATTTTCGTCCGGTCGTTTGCTGACTCTAACAGCGACGGCATTGGCGATCTTAATGGCCTTACGGCCAACCTTGATTATCTGAAAGATCTGGGCATTTCGGCCATCTGGCTCATGCCCATTAGTCCATCGCCCAGTTACCACAAATACGACGTTACGGACTATTATGGCATCGATCCGGAATATGGTACGCTGGATGATTTCAAACGACTGATTCAGGAAGCCCATCAGCGGGGTATTGCGATCATTATCGACCTGGTTTTACATCATACCAGCATACAGCATCCGTGGTTTCGGGAGGCAGCAAAAGGCCCTCACAACCCGTACTGGAATTTCTACAAATGGCTTCGCCCCGAAGAGATTAAAGCGCGTAATCTGGCCACGCGCGATATTACGGCCGATTCCGACGAGCGGAACCCCTGGCATTCGGTAGCAGGGGCCAGATACCCCGAGAAATACTATGGAATGTTCTGGCAGGGAATGCCCGACCTGAATTTCGATCACCAACCCGTGCGCAACGAAGTTTTTAACATTGTGCGTTACTGGCTCAATGATATCGGTGTAGATGGCTTTCGGCTCGATGCAGCCCGACACCTCTATCGCGATTACGAGGAAACAAAAAACCACGATTTCTGGGAGGAGTTTGGCCGGAAGGTCGAAGCAGCCAAGCCGGGTGCTTACACTGTAGGCGAAGTCTGGACGCGGCCCGAACGCATTGCCCCGTATTATCGGGGTCTGAAAGCCAATTTCAATTTCGATCTTCGGCTGATGATTGAAGAAATTGTTCGCCAGGAAGACGATACTGAGGATATGATTCAGTTTCTGGCCTATGTTCATGCCGCTTTCGGCCATGTAAACCCACAGTTTATCGATGCCCTCATCTTGTCGAACCACGATCAGAACCGGATCGGCAGTTTGCTGAAGGGTAACCTGAACCATCTGAAAGTGGCGGCCAGTCTGCTGCTAACCTTGCCGGGTCTGCCCTATCTGTATTATGGCGAGGAAATTGGCATGCGGGGCGTAAAGCCCGACGAAAATATCCGGGAACCGTTCCTTTGGGATACGCGTGATCGAGATAAGCAGCGCACCTACTGGCGACGCGGGCGCTACAGCACCAGCCGAAGCATTCGTCCTCTGGCCCAGCAGAGAATCGACCCAGACTCGTTGTTCGCCCATTACAAACGACTGATTCAGTACCGAAACAGTCATTCGGTGCTGAATAACAACCTGAGCCGGTTAAAGCAATCGGGCATTCGCCAGAAAGGTACGGTTGCCTTTATCCGCTATCTGGAAAATGGGCCACGTGTTCTGGTGATTCATAACCTAACCAAAGACCCCATTAACGTTGTGCTATCGCCCGATGAGTACTGGTGCCATCAGATCGTTTTCGACACCGTACCGGGTAGTCAGCTCAGCAAAGATCGGGTTCAGATACCGGCCTACGGATGCGTTGTACTGGAATAAAGATGATTGCTCTTGTTAACCTAGTTGTACCAATACCATTACTAATTTATCTGGCCAGCCTAGTCAGGTACGCTTAAAAAGTATTTATGAAATTCTATCTTTTTTTTCCACTGCTTTTACTGGCAACATCGCTGTTCGGGCAGGAACCATCGGCAACACAAATTGATCAACACATCCGCTACCTGGCATCCGACAAGATGCAGGGACGCGGCACAGGTAGTCCCGAAAATGCAAAAGCCGCTCGCTACGTTGAAAAACTGTTCAAAAAATATAAGCTTACCCCCTTAGGGTCCGACGGATATTACCAGCCCTTTACGGCCAAAGTCAGGCGAGTCATTGTGCCGGATAGCCTTCGGGAAGCCCGAAACGTACTTGGTTTTCTGGACAACAGCGCACTGTATACCATTGTGATTGGCGCTCACTACGACCACCTGGGTTTGGGCAGACAGGGCAGCTCGAAGGATTCGATACCGGAGGGCAAAATTCATAATGGAGCAGACGACAATGCATCGGGCGTAGCCGGACTGCTGGAAATGGCCCGTTACTTCAGCCAAAACCAGGTAAAAGAACCGTATAATTTTCTGTTTATCGCCTTTGGTGCAGAAGAGCTGGGGTTGCAGGGATCACGCTATTTCCTGAACAATCCGACGCTACCGCTCGAAAAGATGAATTGTATGATTTGCATGGACATGATTGGTCGCTACAATCCCGAACGGGGCGTGGGTATTGGCGGGTATGGCACCAGCGATGCCTGGCCCACTGTGTTTAAAGGCGTTGAGAGCAGCATTAAATTCTTTACGGATCGAGCCGGAAATGGAGGTTCCGACAATGCGGCTTTTTACGCCAAACAGATTCCGGTACTGTTTTTTCATACGGGCGGTCACCCCGATTACCATAAATCCACCGACGATTCGGACAAAATTGACATAAACGCTGAAGAAGCCATTCTACGACTGGAAATCAGGCTCCTGGAAAATGCCATGCAGCTACCTAAAATGACATTTACCCCTGTCAAGTAAGGCGGGTGGGAATAACTCGCCATTTAGCTATAAACTGTGTGGGTTTCCACCGCAACGGCGGACGTTCCGCCCCACCGTTATGACAAAATATATTCTTTCAATCCTTCTTCTTGCTCCGTTTTATACTAACGCGCAAAACCGTCCGGCAACTCGTCCGAATATCATTTTCATTCTGGCCGACGACCTCGGCTACGGCGATGTAGGTATTAACGGGCAGCACTTGATAAAGACACCTAACATCGACCGACTAGCCCGCGAAGGCATGCAGTTTACGCAGTTTTATGCGGGTACGTCGGTCTGTGCTCCTTCACGGTCATCCCTTTTAACCGGAAAGCATACGGGGCATACGTACATTCGGGGCAACAAAGAAGTGCAACCCGAAGGCCAGCAACCCATTGCTGATTCAGTTACTACCGTAGCCGAACTTCTGCGACAGGCTGGTTATGCAACGGCGGCTTTTGGCAAATGGGGTTTAGGGCCAGTTGGTTCAGAAGGGGACCCTAACAGGCAGGGCTTTGACCGATTTTATGGCTACAACTGTCAGGCGCTGGCGCACCGCTATTACCCCGACCATTTGTGGGACAATGCCCAAAAGATCGCATTACCAGGAAATGAACAGCTACGGCAGGCAAACCAGTACGCTCCCGACCTGATTCAGAAACAGACGCTACGTTTTCTGGATGATCGTGACGGCAAGCAGCCGTTCTTTCTATTTCTGCCTTATATTCTACCCCATGCTGAATTGTTGGTGCCCAACGATAGCCTGCTGGCTTATTACAAAGGCAAGTTTCCTGAAAAACCGTATAAGGGAGCCGATTACGGCCCCAATGCAAAAACAGGAGGCTATACATCGCAGGAGTATCCCCGCGCTACGTTTGCGGCTATGGTGGCCCGGTTGGATCTATACGTTGGTCAGGTAATGGCTAAGCTTAAAGAAAAAGGGCTCGATCAAAACACGCTGGTCATTTTTACGAGCGACAATGGTCCACACACTGAAGGCGGAGCCGACCCGGCCTTTTTTAACAGTGGTGGAAATCTGCGCGGTGTCAAACGGGATTTGTATGAAGGCGGCATCCGCGAACCGTTTTTTGCACGCTGGCCGGGCACCATTCAATCGGGCTCAAAAAGCGACTACATCGGAGCGTTCTGGGATTTGTTGCCTACGTTCGCGCAATTGGCCGGAGCCAGGATTCCAAAACTTATTGATGGGCTTTCGTTTGTTCCCACCCTTACGGGCCGGGGTGTTCAGAAAAAGCATGATTTTCTGTATTGGGAATTTCACGAAAATGGCGGTCGGCAGGCCGTTCGGCAGGGAAACTGGAAAGCTGTTCGATTGCAGGCCATCAACAACCCGAATGGGCCAGTCGAATTATACGATCTGAGTAAGGATCCCGCCGAAGCGCATAATATGGCTGCTCAATACCCCGATAAGGCGAAGGAGCTTGCCCGTCTGATGACCCAGTCGCACATCGAATCGCCCCTGTTCCCGTTTGCGAAACAATAGCGCATATAGCCAGGCGGATTCGTCCCATTTTTTGGATTGTTCATCCCATTTCGCCCACACGCCTGTCGGTTCCACCTAGTTTTGGCTCAAACTTAATTCTATGTGGAACCTTACTTTCCTTCGCCGTTTTGAACCACTATTCCTGATTGTCATAGCGGTTATTTACGTTGTCCGACGACTTTTCCAGGAGGTTCACCGACTCGATGGCATGATCGAGCAGGTGCAAAAGCTTCGTATACCCGCTTCGACAATCTGGCATGACGTGAGCGACTACAATTACATTCTAAATAATAACATCCCACTGGTTTCGGGTATATGCTTTTTTCTGGCAGGCTGGTATAGTTTTCATCAGCGGGCCTATCCTCAACTAAGTTTATCCCTTCAGGATCAAAAGGGATGGATATATCTCTTGCAAACGGCCTTACTACTGTTTGCCAGCGCGTTCAGCTATCATTATCTTAAGCAGTACGTCCGTTTTCGACATGATACCCTGCAGCAGATCATCGGGCTGAAAGTTTATTCTCTATACCGAAAGCGTACGGTTCTGGCCGATACCATTGGACTCGGGATTGTTCTGCTAGCCTACGAATTGGTTTTTCAGTTCTATTCATTCCTGAACCAGAAAATAGAGCAGGAAACGCAGCGCTATTTACGACCACTTAGTTACGTATTCCTGGGCGGAGTTGGTCTGTTTCTGCTTAGTTTCGCATTGGATGGTAACCTCCCTCCTACATTATGGCAATTCCATCTACAGAATACGCTCACCCTACTGACCTTATTTATCCAGGTCTATTTCCTGCATATTTATTGTTTCAGATACATTCTTCCCAATCTTCGCACCCCTTCGCCCGCCTTCCCTTACCATCTGCTTATTTATGTCCTGCTTGGTCTGGCAGGGCCACTACTCGTCTGGTTTGCTTCGGCCTCATTCCATTACTTTGGCAATATTGTTCTGTTTCTGCTGGTCAGTTACGTGGGTTCTTTTTCCATAGCCTATCTGCGAGAAACATTTTCGACTGAAAAAACCGTACTACAAACGCAGGTATCCTCGAAAGCTGCCGAACTGGCCAGCCTTCGGGCCCAGATCAATCCGCATTTTCTGTTCAATGCCCTCAACAGTCTGTATGCTACTGCATTGAAAGAAAATAGCGAAAAAACAGCCGATGGTATTCAGAAGCTGGGTGATATGATGCGGTTTATGCTCCAGGAAAATAATCGTGAACGGATTCCCCTAAGCAAAGAAATTGCCTATCTGCAAGATTATATTCAGTTGCAGCGGATGCGTCTGGATGAATCGCACAACATCGAAATTCGGGTGACGATTCAGGAGCCTGAACGCGAGATCTATCTGGCGCCTATGATGCTGGTTCCGTTCGTCGAAAATGCCTTTAAACATGGCATCAGCCTTCGCCATCCGTCGTGGATTTACATTACCCTCACCCTCGACGCTACCCATCTGTATTTCAAAGTTCATAACTCCCTGCATCCAAAACACGCGAATGATCCCGAAGATGAACAGTCGGGATTGGGACTCGACAATGTTCGGAAACGGCTGGAGTTGATTTATCCCGGTCGGCACCAGCTTACCATTCAGCAGTCGGAACAGGACTATTTTGTAGGGCTCACGCTGGTTTTCTGGTAGCCTCTTCACATCAACTTCCCAAGAATGAATCATTTATTCTGGTACCATTAAATCTCCGATCATCATGCGACAACTCGCGGTTGCCCTACTTTTGATGTTACTGGTTGCCAAAGTCGTAATCGGCCAAACGCCCTCACCAGCCGTTGAGCAAAAATCCCCTGAGGGCGAAACCCGTTTAATACCACTTTTCCCGACAGCCGTTTACTTAGGCCCTGGGCGTACCCACATCGGGTATACAAGTCGTACTTACAGCTATGCTAAAACGGACCAGGGTGTCGTAAGTATACCCAGCACAAATCAGAACATGAGTATACTTATCGACCAAACAGGCAACCTCTTCCATACGTACAATTGGACTGGTTTTAAGCCGATTGCAAAAAAACTGATTTATATAGCCTCTAAAAAACTAGCCGCTTTAGTTAGAAAATGCATACTTCGCAACCGTCCGGACTACCTTCGGCAACTCATGAGCAAAGGCAATATCGTTAGGAGAAAACTGTTTGGGAACCAAATCAGGTATGTGCTCTGTCATGAATCGAATGTTACTTTGTTCGTGAAAGCAAATCTGGCCTTATGACGTTAACCGCAATCGCTATCGACGACGAACCACAGGCGCTGGAAGTGATCCGGCTACATGCCGCCCGGATAAGTTTTTTGGACCTGAAAGCCACGTTTACCGACGCGTTCGAAGCTATTACCTGGCTACAGACCTATAAAGTGGACTTGCTCTTTCTGGACATTAAAATGCCCGACATTTCCGGTATTGATGTGGTCAAGTGCCTGTCTAGAGTACCAATGATTATCTTCACAACCGCCTATTCGAGCTATGCCGTTGAAGGCTTCAATCTGGACGCAGTCGACTATCTGTTAAAACCGTTTCCACTGACACGGTTTTTGAAAGCCTGCAATAAGGCGCTGGAGCATAAAACCGCACGCATCGGCATAGAACCGGCATTTCTGTTCATCAAAACAGGGTATGACGAAGAAAAGGTTATGCTGGAGGATATTTTATACATTGAAGCCGATGGAAACTACCTGACGTTTGTACTTAAAACCCGAAAGCTCCTGAGCCGACAAACCATGACCGAGCTTCAGCAACTTTTGCCTGCGGATCAATTTGTCCGGGTTCATCGTTCTTATCTGATTGCCATTCATAAAATTGATAAAATCGGTCGCCAGGAGCTTACGATAGCAGGCAAACAAATTCCTATCGGGGCTTCCTATGAAGAGGCTGTAGCGGGCATACGCGCCAGGATTACCCAGCAGTGAAATCCGTGCCCAAATAAATCTGGTAATCAACCGATTACTGAATTTCTTGCAGAGAAGTAGGCGGCAATGTGGCTAATACGATTCGGTTTACGGACATGAGCCTTATCTTTGCCCGATTTTTACCCGTATCAATCGCATGGCCCAATCGCTCAGCGTCCGCCATTTGGTGGGCATCAAAGACCTGACCGAGTCTGATATTCAGCTCATTCTGGAAACGGCCAGTCAGTTTAAGGAAGTCATCAATCGACCGATCAAAAAAGTCCCGTCCCTGCGCGATGTGACGATTGCCAACGTTTTTTTCGAAAATTCGACCCGTACGCGACTCTCGTTTGAGCTGGCCGAAAAAAGACTCTCGGCCGATGTGGTCAATTTTTCGGCGTCGGGGAGTTCGGTCAAAAAAGGCGAAACTCTACTAGATACGGTCAATAACATTCTGGCCATGAAGGTCGATATGGTGGTGATGCGGCACAGCAGCCCCGGTGCTCCTCATTACCTGACCCGGCACATCAAAGCCAATGTCGTCAACGCGGGCGATGGCACCCACGAGCACCCTACGCAAGCCCTGCTCGACTCCTTTTCGATCCGCGAAAAACTGGGCGATGTAGCCGGAAAACGCATAGCGATCATTGGCGATATTACGCACTCCCGCGTAGCACTGTCCAACATTTTCTGTTTGCAAAAACAGGGCGCCGAGGTAATGGTTTGCGGCCCCAAAACACTGATTCCTAAATACATTGAAGCACTAGGCGTAAAAGTCGGGCATGATGTTCGGGCAGCACTGGCCTGGTGCGATGTAGCCAACGTACTACGCATTCAGTTAGAACGGCAGCAAATCAAATATTTTCCTTCACTTCGGGAATACTCGCTGTTTTTCGGCATCTCCAAACAGATGCTCGACGACCTCGACCGACCTATCGTACTGATGCATCCCGGTCCCATCAACCGGGGCGTCGAACTTACTTCCGATGCCGCAGATTCGGCGCACAGCATCATTCTCGACCAGGTCGAAAACGGTGTAGCGGTTCGGATGGCAGTACTGTACCTGCTGGCGCAGTTGTAATTGGTTTATACAGTTACGTATAAAATGATTTTAACCAACTATTAAGTTAACCGGATACTGATTGAATTTCCCACCGTCTGAAACAACAGGCCATGAGCGGGCAATGGCTTGAGCAATAATCATTCGGTCAAATGGATCACCGTGGTGCATTGGCAATGTATAAAGTGTATGCAAATCACTCGGTTCGATATCCAGGAATTGGAATCCTTGCTTCGGTAGCAGCGAACCTAAGTAATATGTGCGTATCAATCAATATGGGATTAGTCACGGCATATAGTCAGTAAACTCGTTCAGTGGTTCGTTAAAATCATCACTAATTCGACCGATTATATATTTGGCGAAACCAAACTTACGCTCAACCAACGTTCGGGCAGAACCTGCTGGTTCATGCAACCGAATTATGTTAAGATCAGCCAAATCTTCTAGTAGCTTATAGGCCTTCTGGTTAAGAATTTCCACCATTATCGTTTCCATACTTTTGTTGATCCGTTTCCAAAATATACAGTTGTCGACGTAGTTTTCTCCCTAATCAACCTAAATGATTCCCTTTCTGAACTAATTAAAAGCCAAACGCAGATGAATAGCTGGGCCCAAAAGTCATAAGCCATTCAGCATTAAATTTTGATTTAATTCACGGGCAGACGGGCTTTTCGAAAAAACGAAATAAGCCTTCTGAGGTTTAAGGGATTACCCAATAATTCAGTCAACAACAAACCTCAGAAATGCTATGAAAACGATTTGTGCTTCGCTCTTTTTTATGAGCCTATCGGCGACTATAGCGCCTATTTGTTCGGCCAGTCCGGGAATAGGCCAGCCTCGCAATAATCCGATCTATTCAAGTCGTAATTACAAGCAGGTGTATTCTTCCAAATGGCAGGATCAGTCAGCAATTACGAGCACTACCTGGGCTCATTACAATACCAGAATAGCCGATTACAAACATTCAATAGCCGAACCCAATCTGGCCATTGGTAGCTTAGCTTCCAATGCATCGACGAGTAGCCTCGTCAACCGAAATTATAAAACGCAGCATGAGACAACCTGGCAATTATCCCCTACAGCGGAGAACCATCCTGTGAGAAAACACCATAAACATCACCACAATACAGTAGGGAGTTAATGGTTGGTCGTGCAATATGCAAATTCGGTAAGCAGCGTGGCTTTTGAGGCTACGCTGCTTTGTTTTATGGCTATAAATGCGCTAATTCAACCAATTCGATTGCTTCTCTTCTTAACTAACAATGGCTGAATGAAACAGTACTCCTCTTTGACAAGCCTATTACTCACTTTCCTGATCGGTCACATTTGTCTGGCTCAGGCCCCGCAGGAAGACCTTTTCAAAAAACTTCAGGAAATTGCCATCATCGAGCAGAAAGTGATGATGCCCATGCGCGATGGCATCCGGCTCGCTACCGACATTTATCGGCCTAAAACCGATCAAAAAGTCCCAATTATTTTCTCCAAAACGCCTTATAACTTCAACGCCTGGGGCGATGGCGAACAACGGCAAAACTCGTATCAGGCGGCTCTGGATGCCGTAAAACGAGGCTACGCGTATGTTGTTCAGAATGAACGGGGTAAGTTTTTCTCCGAAGGCGAATGGGATATTCTTGGCCCACCAACAACCGATGGGTATGATGCCTTTAGCTGGATGGCCAAACAACCCTGGTCGAATGGGAAGATTGGCACCTACGGCTGCTCATCCACAGCCGAATGGCAAATGGCGGTAGCGGCTCTGGATCACCCAGCACATGCCGCCATGGTTCCGATGGGCTTTGGCGCTGGCGTAGGGCGGGTAGGGTCGTTTTATGAGCAGGGCAACTGGTACCGGGGCGGTGCTCAGCAAATGCTGTTTACAACCTGGCTATATGGTACACAAACTGATTTGTTTGCCCGGCCACTCTTCCCAAAAACCGCTACCAGTGACGACCTAACCCGTGTATCGCGCTTTTATGACTTAGCTCCCGAAATGCCCCGCGTCGATTGGGCGCAAGGCCTGAAGCATTTACCCGTCCAGGACATCATCAAAAATGTGAATGGTCAGAAGGGCGTTTACGAGAAAATGATCGTTCGCAAACCGAACGATCCCGACTGGTATAAAGGGGGGCTATACCATGATAACATGCCGTTTGGCGTGCCGAGTTTCTGGTTTGCTTCCTGGTATGATGTTTCGACTGGGCCAAATCTGGCGCTGTTCAATCACGTTCGAAAAAACGCAACCGATCCACAGGTGCGCGACAATCAGTATTTAGTGATTGCTCCGACCCTGCATTGCGCTTACAAACGCGCCACCGAAAACACCGTAGTAGGCGAACGTAGTGTTGGCGATGCCCGGCTGGACTATGACGGTCTGATTTATGGCTGGTTCGATTATTGGCTCAAAAGCGAAAACAACGATGTATTGAAAAAGACTCCGCACGTCCGCTATTATACGATGGGCTCGAACAAGTGGCAAACGGCCGACACCTGGCCTCCAGCCAATGCTGAACTGACGACCTATTACCTTTCCAGCAACGGACGGGCAAACAGTTTATACGGCGATGGCAAGCTAATCACAAAGCCCCTTGGCAAAGACGAGAAACCCGACGCCTTCACCTACGATCCGATGTATCCGGTGCCATCTTACGGCGGCAATGTCTGCTGCGCGGGTAATTCCGTACAGGGTGGGTCGTTCGATCAGCATCAGATGGAAACCCGCCAGGATATTCTGGTCTATACCACCGAACCGTTTGCCGATGGCATTGAAGTAACGGGATCTATCGAATCGACACTCTATGTTTCGTCTGATGCAAAAGACACCGATTTTACCGTTAAGCTGATTGATGTATACCCCGACGGCAAAGCCTACAATCTGGACGAAACCATACTGCGGGCTCGTTATCGTGAAGGGTTCGACAAAGAAGTCTGGATGGACAAAGGAAAAATTTACAAACTCGCCCTAAGCCCGATGTCGACCAGTAATTATTTTGCACCGGGGCACCGGATTCGGGTTGAAATATCGAGTAGTAACTTTCCCCGATTTGATCGAAACCTCAATACAGGTGGCAATAACTACGACGAAACCAAGGCTGTTGTAGCTCACAATCAAGTGTTCCATTCGGCACAATATCCATCCCAAATTCGTTTACCTATCGTGAAGAAGTAAGACGAACAAATCCGCAAACCATACTGTTCTCTGAACAGCCTATTAGCGCTATTCACACATTCACTCTTTGGCAATTCACTCTTTCGCTCTTTAACAATGAAAGGCTTTCAATTTTCCGACTATATACCTCCTGAGCAGAAAGGAGGCAGCAACTTCGACAAGCTGCTCAACATTTTTCAGCAGCTGCTGCTCATGACCTCCGGTGATGTGGAACAGGCTATGTCGTGGATGAGTCAGCTCGACCGGCAGTATGGCCTTACCGACGATAAGTACGGCATCGGTAACTTCTTCGACGACCTCAAAGAAAAGGGGTATATCACGGAAGAAAACCAGGAAGGCCGCATTGTGATGACGCCAAAGAGTGAGCAAACCATTCGGCGAAGTGCGCTGGAAGAAATCTTCGGTAAGCTCAAACGCTCTAAATCGGGCGGCAATCACAATACGCCCTATACCGGCACTGGCGACGAGCTAAGCAGTGACCTTCGCAGCTACCAGTTTGGTGATACGCTGGAACAGATTTCGATGACCGAATCGATCAAAAACGCGCAGATCAACAGCGGTGTCGAAGAGTTTCGGCTGATGGAGCGCGATCTGGAGGTTACGGAAAAAGAACAGAAAACCCAGACATCGACCGTGCTGATGATCGACATTAGCCACTCGATGATTCTGTACGGCGAAGACCGGATTACACCCGCCAAAAAAGTAGCGTTGGCCCTGGTCGAACTGGTTAAACAGAAGTATCCGAAAGACACGCTCGATATTGTGGTATTTGGCAACGATGCCTGGCAGATTCAGGCGAAAGATCTGCCGTATCTGGAAGTTGGCCCTTATCATACCAACACCGTAGCCGGGCTCGAACTATCGATGGACCTGCTTCGTCGGCGAAAAAACAAGAACAAGCAGATTTTCATGATTACGGACGGGAAACCGACCTGTTTGAAAGAAGGCATCAAATACTACAAAAACTCGTTCGGTCTAGACCGGAAAGTCGTGAGCAAAACCCTGACGCTGGCTGCCCAATGTCGTCGACTGGATATTCCGATTACTACATTCATGATTGCCTCCGACCCCTATCTGAAACAATTCGTGCAGGAATTCACGAAAGTCAATAATGGTCGGGCCTATTATAGTGGCTTACAGGGCCTGGGCAACATGATGTTTGAGGATTTTCAGCGCAACCGCCGGAAGAATATCAAGTAAAGGGCTATCTGATTCAATTCTGTTTGGTAATCTTTCTGTCATTCCGACGATAGGAGGAATCTCAAGCTTGAGTAATAGGCAATTTTGAGATTCCTCCTATCGTCGGAATGACAGCAAACAAAGTCGGGCCTCTACTCCCGACTTTGTTTTTATTCTTCAATACACTCTATGCCAACCTTTGCCGATCAGGCGATTGCCTATTACAATTCCCTTATTGTTCCTACAAATCTTCCGGCTGGGGTGGAGGTTCTGAATCCTTACCAGGCCCCGGATGTACGCCGGATTATTGGGGAATTTTACGGCAAGTTTTTTAACGATAATCAGCCGCGCGTATTTGTTTTAGGCATCAATCCGGGTCGGTTTGGTGCGGGCGTGACCGGCATTTCATTTACCACCCCACAAAACCTGCGTCGCTACTGCCACATTGCCAATACCCTCGCCGACACTCCCGAACTATCCAGCCGATTTATCTATCAGGTTGTAGACGCATTTGGCGGAGCTGAAGCGTTTTATGGACAGTTTTTTCTAACCTCACTGTTTCCTCTTGCCCTGACGAAAAGCGGAAAAAACTATAACTTTTACGACGACCGTATCACCACGGAAGCGCTCTGGCCAATCATTACCGAAACCGTTCGAACCCAGATCGACTTTGGGTGCGACCGCCGGGTGGCCGTATGCCTGGGAAAGAAAAATGAAGCGTATCTGAAACGGTTGAACGACCAGCAAGGCTTTTTCGAACGAATCGTAACCCTCGACCACCCCCGTTATATTTTGCAGTACAGAACAAAAGACGCTCCGCTTTATCTGGAGAAATACATAGCTACCCTGCACGATTGCCTTGTCAATAATCCATAAAAAAGCCGATCGGCGATGAATAGCCGATCGACCGATCCTTGATATACTGATTGCTGAATGAAATCAGTCCTATACCTTCGTTAATTCCATCGTATACGTATACGTCTCATCTTTGCCGTCGCCATCCAGATCTTCAGCTTCCTGGCTCGACAATTTCAATGTGTTACCACTTACCGTTGCCGTATAGACCGATACGTCGGTACCGCTGGTAATCGTCAGTTTAGTCCCGTCCAGTTTCCAGGTTGAATTATCTTCAATTGGATTTACATCATCCATCGACGTGTTGCATTTGGGCCCTGCTTTACCCGTTATTTTACCACCGCTATTGAACGTGACTACCGTAGTGGTCAGGCAATCGACAATATCGCTGCCGCCGGGATATGCTTTGTACAGGCTCAGTAAATCATTTGTCTTCTGACCATTTCCCAGATCGATGGATGGATCAATTTTATACCCTGAAATCCGCCAACTTCCTTCTACGGCCGATGTCGATGGAGTCACATTGGTATCACCACCGTTTTTACAACTACTAAACCACATGGGCAGGGCGAGTACCAGTGCCCATGCCATTAACCGAATTGCATTCATATTTTTCATAGTTCATCAATAATGTTTGGGCCAAAAATAGAAGGGGCTTAAGGCTACAGAAAATCATGTTGAGCAAGCGGTCGAGAATGGGAATAGCGCTTATTGAGCGGTCGAAGGCACAGAACCTATGCCTTTCTCTACTGGCTCAATCAGGCCATCAACCGCTTTCCGGCCGAATGACGGGTCAATGCCTAATAGAAAAATCCAGCCTGAATTTGTAAATAGCGAGTTCCGTTTATAGTAGGCTGGCGTAAACGCAATTGTGTACCAGCCCGCCATAAACTAAAAACCGTATACCGAAGACATTTTATAACTTTACAGTCCAAAACTGTCTTCCCCCTCAACAATGCTAATAACAACTACGCCTAATATTGAACACAAACAGATTACAAAATACATTGGTCTGGTTAATGGTGAAGCCATCATCGGTGCCAACCTCGTAAAAGACTTTTTCACCTCTATAAAAGATGTAGTAGGTGGTCATAGCGGGGCTTATGTACAAGCCCTACGCGAAGCCAAAAGTATCGCGATCAAAGAAATGATCGATCAGGCATCCCGGCTCGGGGCCAACGCCATTATTGGTGTCGATTTGGATTATCAGACGATTGGTAGCAATGGAGCTATGCTTATGGTCAGTGCCAATGGTACGGCTGTGGTTGTCGAATAGTCTGTAACGAGGGTAAAAACCCACCCGGCCCGGTTAAAAATTACACCCCTTAACCACATTAAAAGCAAGCCGATTATAGGTAAATTCTAAAAAGTACTGGGTGCATATAGATTTTACAGAATTCTATACACCCAGTACTTCTATATCTATCGTACCTCTTAAATACGCTATTTGATCTCTTTAATATATATTTAATTATATTTTATAAATCATCTTGCAACGTTGCACAAAATTTGTAGGTAGTGACCTATGTATTTAGCTCACTACGCTATGAAAGTAATCCTTATTGGCGGTTGTCATGTTGGCAACTACGCTATAGCTCCTCATCTTGGCTTTGTCCAAAAATGGACCGAACATTTAGCCTATCTGACAGACGAACCCATCCAAACCCTATGCCATAGCATGGTCAGCCTGAGTCAGGTAGCTGATTTGATTACGCAACACAGGGTCGAACTGATGCAGGCCGACCAGATTGTTCTTCAACTGGGCCATTATGAGCTTTCCTGGCGCAAATGTTTTCGGGAGCTTTTTCAACACCAGCTTTTTTCGCCAACGCCAAAGCCCTATCAGCCCAAACCCTTGCCGAACATTACCGGAACGGCACCGATTCCCTATCAGCAAAAGCTAAAGAATTGGTTCAAAGCGGCCTTCCTGACGCTTTACAAAACCCAGAATAGCCAGCTTCCATATTTAAAGCAATTCGACCAACGGTTGACACAAACCTTGGCTTTATTGGCTCCATACGGAGCTAAAGTAATTGTTATGACACCTTTCCCTAGCTTACACGCTGTAGATCAATGGCTTCGCCGGGAAAGTATTCCTTTTATTTGCAAGTGTGCCCGGCAGAATGGATTTCGGCTGGTCGACACGTTTAGCGCCATTCCCCGGCAAGCGGCTTATTTTCTAGCCGATGGAGCACACCTGAATGCACGGGGCCATGCGATTGTTGCGCTTCTTTTGAGCCAACTACCCGTTTACACAACCCTCCTGGAAGAAATCAATTGTCTATAATCTATACGAAAGGAAAAGGGCGCTACAGGGAATAAAATCACCTGTAAGCGCCCTTTAAACATCGTGATCGATCAGCCAATTACGGTCTTAGTATCGATCGTCATCTTCTTCGTCTTCCTCTTCACCAAAGTTTTGGCCCGGATTAAACATCGAGCCAAGTAGATCTTTGAACGACTGGCCGGTATCCATTGCTTTTTTGCCAACCAGCGAATGTTCTGCCAAACCATGCAGGGCAAACTCCATCATGAACAATTTTTCGGGTTTGCTCAGTCGAGAATGAAACTGGTCGACAACATCGTCCAAGCCATCAATGGTTCGCAGACGAGCCTCATAGTCGCGGTTACTCAGGTCGTTCAGAATGTCCATCGTGTTACCATCGCCAAACCAGTCTGTTATTTTCTTGTACGGATTGCCCCGCTTATCTTTTTTAGCTTTCTCTGGATTGGGGAAATACTGCAAAAACTGATTTCGAATGGCCTTACCAATCAGATTTTGTGCTACAATCACTGGTCCCTCTACTTCCCCTTCATATACCAGTTCGACCTTACCACAAATGGCCGGAACGACCCCGTACAGATCGGCTATGCGCACATACGTATCGCGTTCGCCATTGAGTAACGCCCGGCGCTCAGCCGACGAAAGAAGGTTTTCATAAGCCGAGATAGTCATCCGGGCAGAAACTCCACTTTTCGAGTCAACGTATTCACTCTCACGGGCTTCCAGAGCCACCTGCTCAATCAAATCAGCAATCAGGTCGTTGGTTTTCACCATACCTTTCTGCTCCGTTTTAACAATAGCCTCCTGCATCGTGATCTTCTTCCCGATTTCGATCGACTTCGGATAGTGCGTTACAATCTGCGAGTCGATCCGGTCTTTCAACGGCGTTACAATACTCCCCCGGTTGGTATAATCTTCGGGATTAGCCGTAAACACGAATTGAATATCGAGCGGTAAGCGGAGTTTAAAACCACGTATCTGTATATCGCCCTCCTGCAGAATATTGAACAACGAAACCTGGATACGAGCCTGTAAATCGGGCAATTCGTTAATAACAAAAATACAGCGGTGCGAGCGTGGTATCAGCCCGAAGTGAATCGTCCGTTCGTCGGAATAGGGTAATTTGAGCGTGGCGGCCTTAATCGGGTCCACATCACCAATCAGGTCGGCCACCGACACATCGGGCGTAGCCAGTTTCTCGGTGTAGCGGTCATTGCGATGAAGCCAGTCAATCGGTGTCAGATCGCCTTTTTCGGCAATCAGGTCGACTGAATACCGTGAAATTGGGTTCAGGGGATCATCGTTGAGTTCCGAACCAGCCACCACCGGGATATATTCATCCAGCAAATTAACCATCAGCCGGGCAATCCGGGTTTTAGCCTGTCCACGCAATCCCAGCAAGTTAATATGGTGCATGGATAGAATAGCCCGTTCTACGTCAGGAATTACTGTATCTTCATACCCCCATATACCCGGAAAAACAACTTCCTTTTCCTTGATTCGCTCAATTAAATTTTCCCGCAACTCCTGCTTGATTGAGCGGGACTCATACCCGGCCGCTTTCAGCTCACCGAGTGTAGTAATGGCCAATAGTTTTGATGATTTCAGATTGCGGTAGTTCATTCTGTTTGTAATGGATAATGTATAATGGACAATGTATAATGAAGGTTAGGAGCCGGGTGGTCATTATTCATTTTACATTATTCATTGTTCATTAAGTCTAACAGGCTTTCGAAAGAAATGGTTTTTGGACGCTTAAAATGACTAATTTTACCGATTATACGCGCCGGGAACATAATCCCGTTGCTATCTATGAACTCGACACGAACACGCTTTATTCCCTTTCTTGTACTTATTGGCCTGGTGGGCTGTCGTGTACAAAACAACCCTCCTGAACTTATCAGCATAGCGCCCAAAGAGGCTTTTGTCAGCGATAGTGTTCGATTAAGGGGATATCAGTTTGGCTCCAATCCGGTTGTAACATTTAGTACCTCCAAATCGGTGGTGACGGCTTCTATTCAAAGTTATGACGATAATACGATTCTTGTTCGGGTGCCAACAACCGCACCAAACATAAATCAAGTCAGAGTTCAAACGGATCAGGGCATATCGGACCCCCTCCCCTTTACCGTCAAGCAACCCCCACCGATGCTAACTTCGGTAACACCGACCAACGGGTTGCCAGGGACTGTTGTGACCATTACGGGCAACTTTCTTAATCAGGTTACCCGCATTCGCTTCGATAATATAGACGCGACTGTAAAAGACAGTACGTCAAATCAGCTAACTATCCTTGTACCACCCAACGCTCCGCGTGGCCCATCGGCCCTCGCTGTTGAAACGAAAGGCGGCAATCTAACCGCAAGGTTTATTGTTGCCGGAACCCCACAAATTACCCGGATTAGTCCAACACAGGCTAAAGCAGGAACGGCGCTGGTTGTGCAGGGTAAAAATTTAACCGACGGCGTTCTAAGCATTAATGGGCTCGTTACGGATAAAGCCGTCACAATGGTCACTGATACAGTTATACGCACAACGATCCCAGCTACAGCCACATCCGGTCTGGTATCGGTTCGGGTATTCGAAACCCTCATTGCCAATAGTACCGATTCATTAAAGATTATTCCACAGCCATTTATCACCAATTTACTGGCTCGTGACGGCATTGCCGGGGATAAACTCATCATTCAGGGTCTAAACCTGTTAAGTGTTACAAGCGTGTCGTTTGGCAGTGTGGTAGTCCCTTTCCGAATTCTTAGCAGTACCCAAATTGAGGCCACTGTGCCTGCATTGCCTGCGTCAGGTAACGTCACAATATCGGCCAACAGCGTTGGTGGTACGGCTACGGCTACTGATCCTTTTTTCTTTTATCTACCTCCATCTAATCTGTCTTTAACCCCAGCCCGACAATTAAATGGACGCCCGTTAACTGTTTCGGGCAAAAACCTGTATCGGATTACAGACGTGAAAGTGAGTGGTATCGCAGTCCCCATCACCAGCCGAAATGAAGGCATCGATTTGTTAATTGGCATACCAGACAACGCCGTTAGCGGCCCCATCACGGTAACCAGCCGGGCAGGTTCGGCATCCGTACCACTCGTTATTGTTCAAAAACCAGTAGTGACAAGTCTGCTTCCTGCCAAAGCGAGAGTGGGCGAACGGATCGTATTAAGTGGTGATTTCCTCCAGGATGCGCAGATTTATTTTACAGGTTCAGCCAGTCCGGCGGCCGATGGTGGCAAAAACACCGATACCGAACGTTGGGTACTGGTTCCTGCCGATGCTCAGGTCGGCCCATTGCGGATTGTGAACATAGCGGGCGACGTCACAACAACCAGTTCATTTACCCCCATTCGCCTGGCTACCATCACCGACTTTACACCCAAAAGTGCAACGGTCGGAGCCGAAGTTACTATAACAGGTCAAAATCTATCAACGGTTACCGCCGTTCGATTCAGTGGTGGCAACTCTGCTCCTGCCACGTTCCGTCTGTCGGGTAGTTCGCTTATTGCAACGGTGCCCGCCGGAGCCACCACGGGTCAAATTTGCCTAACTAACGATGCAGGTACAAGTTGCACAAGTTCAAATTTTACAGTAACCAAGTAAACGTAGTGGTAGGTACCAGAATCTGCCGTACCTACCACTACTGATAGCTACCGATTCACGCTGTCAATCAATTGCTTCACGAGTACCTCATTGATTCGCACATAGCTTTCATGGGTCCAGCCAGCAACGTGGGGGGTCAACACGACTCGGTCCGATTGGCGAAGGTAATCGAAGGTAGCCTGTTGATCGGGTGTCAATTTGGCCAGTTTTTCGTTTTCCAGAACATCCAGCGTAGCTCCTCGGATCTTACCACTTTCGAGTCCGCGCACAACGGCCGCCAGCGACACAATTTCGCCCCGAGCTATATTGTTGAGGTAAAATGGTTTGCTAACCTGCCCAATAAACGCATCATTCACCCACATACGGGTTTCATCCGTCAGGGGAATATGTAGACTGATTATGTCCGCTTCAGCCATAACCTGTTCCATTGTTGCTTCTTCGGCAAATGCATCACCGTAGTTGACCAGGAACTTATCGTAAGCCAACACCCTACACCCGAAACCACTCAGCCGTTTAGCCGTGGCACGGCCATTGTTGCCATACCCAATAAGGCCGACGGTCAGGCTCCCGAGTTCGTATCCACGGTTTCCTTCGCGATCCCAGATACCTTGCCGCACCTCTCGGTCAGCTTTAAGAATATTCGCTAACAAGGCCAGAAGCATACCTACCGTATGTTCGGCTACAGCATCCCGGTTTCCGGCACCGGCATGAAATACAGCAATATCTCGCTTTTCGGCAGCCTCCAGATCAATTAAATCCAGACCGGCTCCGGCCCGTCCAATAAACCGTAGATTAGGTGCATGGCTCAACAATTCTTGATCGACCGTAGTTTTGCTTCGGATAATCAAGCCCTCAAAAGGCTCAAGAGCTGTTAGTAAGCCGGCACGGCTGATTTTTGGTTGATAATCATACTGAAAGCCAGCTTCAGTGAGCATGGCAAAAAGCGACGGGTGCATCTCGTCGGCAATGAGAATAGATCGTTGACTCTGGAACATCCGGGGTTATTCGTAACTTGCAGCACGCATTAAGTAATTGACAATGAATAATGGATAATGAACATTGAATAATTGTATGGACAACCCATCCAATTCCTGCATGACTTGCATTATCTATTAGTCATTTTACATTATTCATTAATTCTTGGCGAAACTACAAAAAGTACATGGAACAACGCCAACCTAACGAATCAAACCAACCCCGCACCAACCCATCAAACGGGTCGAAGTCTGATGTACGTCCTGACGAAGCTCAGTCACAGCCATCGACTGAACAACGGCCTGGCCATCAACACCCTAACAACCGTCAGAGCACTCCTTCCCGTGATAATCGTCCTGGGAATAACACGCCCGACACAGACCCAATTAACCGGCCCGAAAGACCTCAAAAGCCTATTCAGAATCAGCGCGAGAATCGGCAACAGAATGGGCGGTCAGACGATCAGCGCCCAAAAAACCAGCAAAATCAACGGGAAAATCGGCACGAAAACCGACAACCCAACTCGAATCAGCGGCCTAATGAAGCCCGGCAGCGCGACGACAATCGACCCAGCCGGGAGCAAACGCCCCCCCTGCCCCGCGTACAGGAATCGCTCCTGGGCGAAGCCACACTGCGTGATCTGAACAACCAGCCAAACCAACCGACCGAACATACCAGTCGTGAAGAACGATTAGTGATTGGCATTTCGTTGGGCGATTACAACGGCATTGGGCCCGAAGTTATTCTGAAGGCGTTGCAATACAACCGATTACAGAAAATTTGCACCCCCGTTATTTACGGTTCCATGCGGATTTTGAACCGATATCGCAATCTGCTCAACTTCAAAGACTGGAATCTGAATGGGGCTCAGTCGATAGGCCAGATCAGCCATAAACTAACCAACGTCATTACGTGCTGGCCCGATCAGAACCAGGATATTCAACCGGGCCGCGTAACCCCTGAAGCGGGTCAGGCTGCGTTTGCCTGTCTGCAACGGGCCGTGGATGACCTGAAAGCGGGTAAGCTGGATGCACTCGTAACGGCCCCCATCAACAAGTACAATATCCAGTCGGAAGAATTTAAATTTCCGGGACATACGGAATACCTGGCTCAGGAATTCGAGGTTCAGGACAATCTGATGTTTATGGTCAGCGGAGCCTTACGCGTTGGGGTTGTAACGGGCCATATTCCGCTGGGGCGAGTTCGTCAGAATATTACGCGGGATCGCATCGCGCAAAAACTTGCCCTGATGATGAAGTCATTACGACAGGATTTTGGCATTGAAAGACCCCGAATTGCTGTGCTGGGCCTTAATCCACATGCTGGAGAAGAAGGCCTGTTGGGCAATGAGGAACAGGAGATTATCAAGCCATTGCTTGCCGATTTACTGGACAAGGGCGAACTGGTGTTTGGCCCCTACCCTGCCGATGGTTTCTTTGGCACGAGAGCATACAAGCATTTCGATGCCGTACTGGCCATGTATCACGATCAGGGACTAATTCCGTTTAAGGCAATTGCCTTTGAAGAAGGGGTCAACTTTACCGCCGGGATGCCCGCCGTCAGAACCTCACCCGATCACGGAACTGCCTACGATATCGCCGGAAAAAACCTTGCCGATGAGACGTCTATGTTACAGGCCATTTATACTGCCATCGACGTAGCCCGACACCGGAAAGAGTTTATTGAATTGGAGGAAGGCGCACTTAAATAAGTTATGGCGTTTACAGTTTTCTGTTTACAATTGGCTGACGCGTCAGCCAATTGTAAACAGAAAACTGTAAACAGAAAACTATACATCGAATGTTAAAATCAATGACTGGCTTCGGCAATGCAACAGTAGAGGCTGGAGGCCTGTCTGTTACAGCTGAAGTTAAAACCCTGAATTCCAAATTTCTGGATATTTACTGCCGAATTCCCCGCCAATTCTCGGATAAGGAAATTGAGCTACGCGCCCTGCTAACCCAGCAACTGGAACGTGGTAAGGTGGAGCTTTCTATCAATCTTACCCGCACGAATGTGGTACGGCCAGGTGTAACCATCAATCGCCCGCTGGTGCAGGCTTACGTCAGCGATTTAAAGGAAACGGCCAATACCATGCTTATGAGTATTCCCGACAGCAACATCCTGCAACTAGCTCTCCAGCAGCCCAATGCGTATCTGACCGAGTCGACCGATCCAGCCGCCGATGCTTCGGACTGGGCAACGGTACAGGCTGCCGTTCAGGAAGCTATTCGCCGTTGCGATGCTTTTCGGAAACAGGATGGAGCCATGCTCGAAGGCAAGTTTCAGGAGTACATTCAGATTATTACCGATCGGCTGGCCGATGTAGAAGAACAGGATGTCCGACGGATTCCGGCCGTACGTGATCGGATGCGCAATTCGGTTAAAGAATTGCTCGACAGCGAAACCTTCGATCAGAATCGGTTTGAGCAGGAATTAGTTTACTACGTCGAGAAGTTCGACATATCGGAAGAAAAAGTCAGGCTCAAAAATCACCTGGCCTATTTCCTTGAGGTTCTGATGGGCGAGGAAGCCAATGGCAAGAAACTGAATTTTATCTCCCAGGAAATTGGCCGTGAAATCAATACCATCGGGTCGAAAGCCAATGACGCTGCCATTCAGCGGCTGGTTGTCCAGATGAAAGATGAACTGGAGAAAATTAAGGAGCAGACAATGAATGTAATTTGATCAACTAAAGATACCCTTGGATACTTTCGACGATACGTTCTACCAATCGCACGATACGCTTACGTTAGCCCAGTTATTACTGGGTTGCGAGCTTGTACATGAATCGACTGAGGGAACAACGGCAGGGGTAATTGTTGAAACGGAAGGGTATTTGACTGGAGATCCGGCCTGTCATGCGTACCGACGGCAAACGGTTCGCAATGCCGCCATGTTTGGCCCTGCCGGTACACTCTATGTCTACCAGATTTACAATCACTACAATTGCATCAACGTCGTGACCGGGCCGCAAGGTATTGGCGAAGCTGTACTGATTCGGGCACTGGAGCCTACTGAAGGCATTGATCTGATGGGACTTCGGCGAAACGAAGCATTCAAAACTGGTTTTGCCCGCTATCGCAACAACGTCCTTGACCCAACTACTGCCCACGGCCAGCGTAATCTGGCGAATGGTCCCAGCAAGCTAACTACTGCCATGGGAATCGACCGGACGCGTGATAATGGGAGATCACTGACAAACGGACCTCTGTATATACGCGGCCCCGTGCTTCACGACTTCGACATGGTTACAACCACGCGTATCGGTATAACCCACGGGGCCGATTTGCCGTATCGATACTATATAAAAGGGAATCCGTTTGTCAGCAAAAAATAATCGGCGACTCCTACATATTTACCAGGGCATTACCTCGCAATACGGGCACAACATCGTACAGATCGTGCTGGAGGCAGTAAGGAATATCTTTTTGGATACCCAATCGCTGAAGTCGGCGGATGTGTGAGGCATTTGCCATGTAGGCCACTAGGTTGTCTTTCCCCTGGGCATAAAGCCGCCAGGCCATAATGGCACTATCTTCGGCCATAGCGTAACTATCTTTCAAGCGGTCGACCAAAGCACCGGCAAAGAGCGTATCTTCCAGATTCACCCGACCCTTCCAGCCTGCACAAAGCACCATAACATCATAGCCCTCGGTTTTGAGGTAGCGTACAATGGCATCCAGATTCAAAAATGAACCCACCAGCACTTTCACCGCCGATCGGGATCGAGTGATGGCCAGCGTACCATTGGTGGTCGTCATAGCGATATTAGCCCCCCGAATCCGTTCGTCCATGTAGGTGAACGGGGAATTGTCCAGCTCAAAGCCGTCTACCTTACGGGCATTGCGTTCGGCAGCGGCCAGATAGCCGCGCTCCTGTAATTCCTTACATTCCTCGACCGTAGCGACGGGAATAATGCTGTTGACACCATACGCAAAGGCTGTCACCATGCACGAAGTAGCCCGAAATACATCTGCCACTACCACGATGGTATTTTCAACCGTGTGCAGATGGAGTAAATCGGGGGTAAAGCAAACGTCAATTTGTTTCATATTGTCTGAACCGGGATTTTATGATTTAACTGACCGACCTTGACTGACTTTCTTGGAAAGCTTTTTACACAATCAAGGTCGGTCAGTTAAATCATAAAATCCCGCCGGACCGCCGGAGCGGTCATTTTTTAACGAAGGGGAGTTTAACGACCTGAGCTTTGAGGAGCCGGTCGCGGACTTTTACGAATATCTGGGTGCCGGGTTTACTAAAAGCCGTTTTGATGTAGCCTAAGCCAATGCCTTTGCTCAGCGTAGGCGATTGCGTACCCGACGTTACTTCGCCGATTGGGTTGCCATCAGCATCGGCCAATTCATAATGGCTACGGGGTACACCCCGATCAATCAATTCAAATCCGACGAGTCTGCGTGGAACACCCTGTTCTTTCTGTTCTTTCAGCACGTCGGCATCAATGAAGGGGTGTGTAAACTTGGTAACCCAGCCCAGTCCCGCTTCAATGGGTGATGTTTCGTCGGTAATGTCGTTACCGTAGAGGCAGTAGCCCATTTCGAGCCGGAGCGTATCACGGGCCCCCAGACCAATTGGCTTGATACCGAAGGGTTCTCCAGCTTGCATAATGGCGTTCCAGACTGATTCAGCCTGATGGCTGGACACATAAATTTCGAATCCACCCGCACCCGTATAGCCCGTTGCCGATATAATCACATTGGCGCATCCGGCAAAATCGGCTTTCTCAAAGGTATAATACTCCATCAAAGCCAGATCAACTTTTGTCAGTGACTGTAAGGCTTCAGCGGCTTTTGGCCCTTGTACGGCAAACAAACAGGTACCGTCGGAGATATTAGTCATTGTAACGGCATAATCCGATGCATATTGACTGATCCAGTTCCAGTCTTTCTCGATGTTGGATGCATTCACAACGAGCATATACTCCTGATCGCTAATCCGATAAACCAGTAAATCATCCACTACACCACCCCGACCGTTGGGCAGGTAGCTATATTGCACTTTACCGTCATACAGAATACTGGCATCATTGGCCGATACGCGCTGAATCAGATCCAGGGCACCGTCGCCTTTGAGCACAAACTCGCCCATGTGTGAGACATCGAAGATCCCGACGCCATTGCGTACGGTATTATGTTCTTCCAGATCGGAGGAATAGCGAACGGGCATTTCGTAACCCGCAAACGGTACGATTTTCGCACCTAACTGCTGATGAATATGATGGAGAGGAATTTGCTTGAGCGACATGTGCGCGGAGGTTATCCGGCAAATTTACGAACAGATCACGGGTTTTACCGAAACTTCTTACGCGAAGTCAGTCTAGGTTGAAATTAATCGGCAAGTAATACTTTACCTGAACCTTCTTTCCTCGTTGTATACCAGGTATCCAGCGACCACTCATTTTCTTTACAACGCGCAGAGCTTCACGGTCCAGATCGGCTCGAATGCTTTGAGTAACCACGTAGTCACACAGTGTACCATCTGTGCAAACGACAAAACTGACCACCACCTGACCACTAACCCGATCTTTTTGTGCACTGATTGGATACGACAGATTCCGGTCCAGAAATTGCTTAAGTGCTGGCATCCCCCCCGAAAATATTGGATGACGGTCCTCTAGTTCGTACAACGTAGTATCCTGCCCAGCTACACAGGATTTTCCAGTTAGTAAAACACCTTTATCATAGTTCTCTTCGTAAAAATAGGAGCCATCGGCATAAATTCCTGTCCACGTACCTTGTTTAAGATAATCCTGATAATGCCCCTGCTCGACAAGCAATGTCTCACGATTTTTATTGGTATACGATTTTACGCTCCGATAATACTGTGCCCATCCAGTACCATTTCTGACTAACTGCCGCCCTGCACTATCCCAAAAAGCAGTTACTTTATCAATCTCCGACGTTTCAAGAACGTCCCCCATGACGAGTTCCTGAACCTGCTGAATCTGCCCATTAGCATACCAGGACAAAATTACCTGTTTATCATCGCCGTAATCATGCTTTTTAGCAACAGCCCCATTCGGATGATACGCAATTTGGGGGCCAGCTAATTTGCCAATCTTATAATTAGCTTCACTCAGCAGCTTTCCTGTAGCATCTACCGTACAGATGGAGCCATTTAATTTTAACAATGCCTGCTGATGCCCAATCGTATACGTAGGCCTACCAAACGAATCAGGCTGTTCATTTAATCTATGTACTAGTGAATCACGGGCATACTCTTCCCATTTCATATTGGCTAACTTATACAGAACAAGATCACCAGAAGGGACACCATTCGTATCCACTGGATTAACCTCTTTGAATTTCACTCGCTCATTACTATCTGGAAGCACAATAAGGTCGGCATCCTGATAGGTGATGACTTCGCCATGTATATACCTCAAGGGCACATTAGGCTTAAATATAATGGGCATACTTACTTGCTGATGTACAACTTCCCCTCGCTTTTTAGCGGGTTTCCAGGCATTAAAGAGCTTGAATACCCGCATAGCTTCACGATCACAATCGGGTCGGAAGTTTTTCGTAATCCGCACATCCGATATATGTCCATTCGTCCCAACAACCCCGGTAAGAACAACAATACCACCCGCACCAGATACCTGTGCAGTTATAGGCTTTCTCAGATTTGCCATAAGAAAGGTATTGAACGCACCCAAGCCTCCCCGTGGCTGTGCCGCACTATCGACCTCAAAAGGTTGATAGATCATTGGTTGAGCTAGTAATACGGATCGATAAAAAAACAGAAAGAAAAGCAGACGGTATTGCATAAACAAAAACAGGATAAGTATACGCAAAGTATATAATTACCACTTTACCGCCAAACTTTCCTTCATGTGTCTCTATCAGATCCTAGCCTACAGGTTACCCTTTCTCGGCATAACTAACTAGTATGCTCTATACATAGAATCGCCCGACCTTTACCTGAAAGACCGGGCGATAACTTATAATTCATCAAATCAGACTAAACTAGCCGGGTCGATTTCGTCGAGATTAGCCCGGTTGGCATTCGTATGGTTACCGAAGCGTTTCTCCAGTTGACGTTGTAATTTCCCAACTACGCTGTGGATCAACGCATACCAGTTATCGCCCGATTCGTCAGCATATACATCATTGCCGGGCACACCATATTTAATACCCACATGCTTCTCGTTGCTTCGCTGGTTAGGTTCCACTTTTAAATACACATCGGCCGTAATAACATCGCCCTTGTAGAATCGCTGAAGTTTCGACAGCGCATCCAGTACCGAAACCCGGAGATCGTCGGTTAATGTAAATCCTACGGCCTCAATATCCAGTCGTACATTATCTAAACTCTGGTCTTGTTGCATAACTTGCTTCGTTTACGTTGAGTAATCTGTTGGGTAAATACCAACGCTTTTTTTATAAATCCCAGCGCCTGTATTTTGTTTTAAATCCAACTAGTTTACCAGAGTCAGTGGAGTAGGTCCTTTGTGGTAATACCCTGACTTACTGAAGCGAAAAATTGATTGGCAGGTTGTATTTTACTTTAATGTTTTGCCCACGCTGTGCTCCTGGTACCCAACGACCACTCGATGCTTTTACCACGCGAACGGCCTCTTCATCGGTTCCGAAGCCAATACCTTTCAGCACCTCAACGTCTTCTACCTCCCCCTCCTTATTGATGACAAAGCTGATAAATACCCGTCCCTGCACTTTGGCTCGCTGGGCAGCGGGCGGGTAATGTAGGTTTTGACTCAAAAATTGCCCAAGTGCAGGCATACCACCTCTAAATTCAGGCAATTGCTCAGGAACGGAATACTGTACCGTATCTTTTCCAATCGTTCGGGCCTTTCCTTTCTGACAAATCCCTTTGTCATAGATTTCCTCATAGAAATAAGAGCCATCGGCATAACGCCCTATCCAGACGCCCTGTTTCAGTCGGTTCTGATAAGTCCCCTGTTCAATAAACGATGTCTGTTTGGTCGTGTCGGCGTAAGAACGAACGGTTTCTCTGAATACAGCCAATCCGTTACCGTCTCTAACCTGTTGATTCCCTGTACTATCCCAATAGGCTGACAAGCGCTCTGGATTCCTGGTACCCAGTGGTGCAGAACTATCAATTTCCCGTACCAGTTTAATTTGTCCAGTTGTATACCAGGCCGTTATCATTCGTTTGGTATCGGCTTCGTCACTCTTTTCAGCCACCAGGCCATTGGGATAATACGTGATGCGGGGCCCTTTTGGTCGCCCGTGCTCGTAATACGTCTGTTCAAGAAGTCGCCCATCGCTGGTCAGGCTAAAGGTCATCCCCTGCCATAAGCGCTCAGCATCCTGATAACCAATTCGATATGTCCGCTGCTTCAACTTGCTCCCCGACTCGTATTTCTCACGGACAAAGGGCAATCGACGTTCTACTTTCCAGCTCTTTCCCCTTAGTCTGTAAAGCACTATATCGTCAGAAGGCAAACCGTTTGTATCGAGCGGGATAACCTGTCGAAAAGCCGCCTGTGTGCTATCGGTTATAAGCTTATCGGCATTATCGAAATAACTGATGCGATTACCGCTAATATATGTAAACGGCTCATTCGCCTTGAATACGATGGGCATATTAACGATCTGCCGAACGGGCTTACCACCTTTACTGGCTGGTTTCCAGGCTTTAAACAGGCTAAGTACCCGTATAGCTTCCCGGTCACAATCAGGTCGAAGGCTTGTTAAGACTTTTATATCCGACACGCTACCGTCAGTTTCAACAACGCCTGTCAGCATAACCCGGCCACCAATACCGAGCGCTTCGGCCTGTATGGGTTTACGCAGATTGGTCTGTAGGAAGACATTAAAATAAGCCTGCCCACCCCGAGGTTCGGCTACCGAATCGACTTCGAATAATTGATAAGGCGTTTGCTGGGCAAACAGCAGCGAAGAACAACCAATCAGAAAGAACAGGGCCAGATAACGCATAAAAAGATGTGGTTATGATATGTGCAAACTATACAATCGGCACATTTTCACCAAACTTTCCTTCATGTGATTACAGCAACATACGTCCGATCGACAGGTGCTCCACTTCAGTTATGATTATTTTTTAATCAGGTTCATCAACTGATTAATTTGCGCCTGCTGTTTCTCGATGAGTTTTTCTAATTGCTGAGTCTTTTTATCCTGCTGAATACTATACAGTGTCAACTCTTCGACCTTCTGAAGCAGTAGCGCATTCATCTTCACCAGATCAACACCTTTAGCAGCTGCCTCCTCGGCAGAGGGTACGTCGGCCAGGTGTCCATTCTGCTGGATGTAGGCTTCGACAGCCGAAAGGGGCTGGAGCGAGTAGCCCGGACTAAACACCTTGTCGCTCCACTGAGACGGATCCTGAATGCGGAGTTGATAACGGGCCTTGACGACATTACCCTGACCATCGACTGACAGAAACTGATCGGTCTGGGCACTGGCCGGACTCGCATCGGTCAGGTTCGTTAAGCGCAAACCACTTTTGTCGACAGATTCGCTGACAACTTCTAACCGGGCCGTGGGTGCTGAGGTACCGATGCCTACGTTAACCTCGTTGCCCAGGATCATGGCGTTGCTGACAGCTACCCGGCTGTTAGAACCAATGGCGATGGCATTTTGGAGTCCATCATCGGCTTGGGAGTTGTAGCCAATAATTACATTGTCATTTCCGTCTGTAATAGTTGTTCCTGACGAAGGGCCGATTATGATATTATTTGTCCCTGATGTGTTATAAAATCCAGCTTTGCTTCCTACAAATACATTGTTTGAGCTGTTTATGTTGTAGCCAGCAGAATCACCTATTGCCACATTGTTATGACCAGTTTTATTACGAATACCACTCATTACCCCTATAAGAATATTACTATACCCAATTGTATTTCCGTTACCAGCTAAATGGCCAGAAAAAATATTATTACTTCCGGTAGTGTTGTAATAACCAGCGTATGCTCCTGAAAAGATATTGCCATTGCCCGATGAGTTGGACGAGCCTGTATAAGGGCCTAAAAAAACATTGAACTGCCCACTATTATTGTTTGGCCCAGAAATAAACCCAATGAATACATTATGATCTCCCTTTACATTATTAGACCCTGCCCCTGTTCCAACAAAAATATTATTATATCCTGTTGTATTTTGTGCACCAGCACTACTACCTAAGAAAATATTATCACTACCAGTAGTATTACTTTTTCCGGAATTATAACCTATAAAATTATTACTGCTACCAGATGTACTACTATTGCCTGAATATGACCCTAAAAATACATTGTTGACGCCAGTCGAATATTTCCCTGCTTCATAACCGGCAAACAAGTTGTCGGAACCAAGTACATTACTATAACCTGTATAGTAGCCTAGGTATGTATTGCGAGGTCCTGTTTGATTGCTAAAGCCAGCCCATGTACCGACAAATACGTTACTATATGCCGTTGTGTTGTTAATACCTGCTGCATTTCCCACAAATACATTTGAACCTCCAGTCGTATTGGATTGCCCAGCCTGGCTGCCAATTATGGTATTGGATGACCCCTCTGTATTATTCTGGCCTGTTTGGTAGCCAACAAATGTATTATACCAGCCGTTTGAGGCCATAGCCTGCCCAACTCGAAGCCCTATTAGAACATTATAGGCTCCAAGTGATGTAGAATTTGGGGCACCAATAAAGTTAGTCTGCCCCTGTACAGAAACAGACATGATGATACTTAGGAAAGTAAACAGGTAATTCAGGCCCAGGAAAGGATTGGATGCCGTCAACAAGGATCGGCCTAAACAAATTATTTTACTAAGGCTGAAGAAGTTGTTTCGTTTGAATAGTTGTTCAATAGAGGTGAAGGATAAGTATCGATAACGCATATAAGAAACTAGTTTAAGTAGACGCAAAGTAGAAAAATACTACTTTAAACCAAAAATATTTCTGCGTTTCTTTATAACAACATACGTCCGATCGACAGCCGTTCAATGCCAGCAGCAGTCAGCGCTTCCAATTGACTTTCTGTGGCCCCATCAGCCACTACTTTAACCCCCACCGTCTGGGGTATTTCCCGACGAAACTGCAACGCCGACTCCAGAGAAAAGTCGGTTTGAAGGGCGCCCGTTGCGTTTTTAATAAAGTCGGCACCCGAGTCGGCCGCGAGTTTGATCATGTTCCGACGTTGCTCTGTATCCAGCAAGGTCGATTCCAAAATAGCGGTAAAAAATTTCTCCTGTGCGTGAACTATAGCCACAAGCTTGGCCAGTTCAATTTTGAGCCAGACCGACGTGGGTGAAAATAAAGCCGAGGTATTCAAAACCACTTCAATCTCATTGACCCCGTCCTTCAACGCCCAGTCAATTTCGGTTTGCTTGGCTTCGGTGCGCTGGTACCCAAACGGATAGCCAATCACCGTCGATAAAATAGCCGGGTGATCGTCGCCCAGTTCCCGACGGAACTTTTTGACCCAAAAAGGCGCAACCGTCATCCCTGCCATCCCCAACTGAATCACCTCATCGAGCACGTCATATTGCTCGTTGATCGTTACCCCAGGATGCAGCAGCGTCCGCTCGATATACGGAAAAAGGTGATTCATAGGATTGTAAAAGAGCGAAAGAGTGAATGGGTGAAAGAGCGAAAAAAGTTTGCGTCAGCATTTCGCTCTTTCACCCATTCACTCTTTCGCTCTTTAGTTAAAGTATTTCAACTTCACAACCTCTTTGGGTTCCAGGAAACGCCATTTGCCACGGGGCAGGTCTTTCTTGGTTAATCCGGCGTAGGTTGTCCGGTCGAGTTTGGTGACCTGATAGCCAAAGTGTTCGAAAATCCGACGGACGATTCGGTTACGACCCGAGTGGATCTCGATACCGATCACCTGGGCATCGGGCGTTATGATACTTAACGCATCAGGCTTGATAGGGCCATCTTCGAGTTCGATACCGTTGCGGATAGCCTCAAAATGCTCCTCGGTCACAGGCTTATCAATTTCAACCTGATAGATTTTACGAATGTTGTTCGACGGGTGTGTCAGTTTATCGGCCAGCTCGCCATCGTTGGTCAGTAACAGCAAACCCGTTGTATTACGGTCTAGCCGTCCGACGGGATAAATACGGAAATTGCCAGCGTCGGCCACCAGTTCCATCACCGTTCGCCGATCTTCAGGATCTTCGGTAGTCGTGATATAGTCCTTAGGTTTATTGAGCAACACGTACACAAACCGTTCAGGATTCAGAACTTTGGTGCCATATTTTACCGTGTCGCCTTCTTTTACTTTATAGCCCATTTCGGTCACGACTTTACCATTCACCGAAATGTCGCCCCGAGCAATGAGTTCATCGGCCTCCCGACGTGAGCATACCCCGGAGTTGGCGATGTATCGGTTCAGCCGGGTAAGGCCGGGGCCGTCCTGGTGTTCTTCCGAACGGCCACGTTTTGGCTTTTCATCACTTCCTTTCGGCTTTCCGCGCCGATCGTCCGACGATTTCTGATGAAAGGGAGCATTCTCGGGACTTAGTGCCCGATCATAGTTTGGGGCCTGGATGTATTTTCCGGTACGTCGATCGCTTGATTCTTTGCGTTGCTGACCCGTAAAACGTGAGGAAGGTTCATCCCGATTCCAGGCTTCATCGTTGCCAGCCCGTCGGCCTCGGCCCCGTTGCTCACCCGTGTCGAAACGATTTTTGGATCGGTCGTTATCTGACTGGTTAAAGTCATCTGATCGCTTGAAGCCGGGTTTATCGTTCCGGTCGAAACGAGCAGGGCGCTCCGACCGATCGGTATCCTTCGAGAACCGGCTGGTACGCGGGCGCTCATCATTACCAAATCGGTTATTACGTGAACCGAATCGTTCGTCGCTCCGGTCTCCGCGTGTATTTCGGTCGAAACGGGGGCGATCACCCTCCGATTCACTGCGAAAACGAGGCCGATCATGTTGTTCATCACGAAACCGACGTTCGTTGCCAGATCGATCATTATTGCGGTCAAAACGAGCGGGGCCACGCCGATTTTCATCGCGCTCATCGAACCGGCGATTTCCTGTATCTCCTGCCCGTTTCGGGCTAAACCGCTTCTCGTCACGAGGGCCTCTGGCTGGCCGATCAGTTGCGTCACGGTCAAAGCGAGGCCGACGGTCGTCAAAATCATCCCGGCGCCCCCGATCAAAGCGAGGTTTATCATCGCGATCAAACCGGGCAGGCCCTTCGTCCCGACGTCGATCCTTGAAGTGACCCTGAGTCCGATTCCCACGCTCGTCATCACGCGGTGTTGGTTTTTGACTACGTTCCCGACTGAAACGCGGTTTGTCATCTCTGTTATCCTGCCGGTCATTACCTCGGCTAAAGCGTGGCCGATCGCCATCCTGGCTACGGTTGAAACGTGGGGCATCATCCCGACGGCCCATAGAACGACTACCATCACGGTTTTGTCGGCTACTCCGGTCGTTCTTTTCTGAATCCTGATTCATGGAAAAATACAGTAAATCGCCTGTTTGTTTAGATAAGCAACACTGATTTTCAGCGTACTGTTCTAGGCAGGTAAAAATTGGGTTACAAATTTAGGTTTTTTCAGGATAACCCTGTAAAACTTCTTTTTCCGAAACGCATTTTATTGAAAAAACAATCCAGAGGAGTGCTTGGTCGTTAGTCGATAGTTGCTGGTTGACTGCTACTACCACTGTAAACTGACAACTGATAATCGAATACGATAAACGACTCCCAACCATCGATGCCCACTCCTACCGCAAAACCTCTTTACACGCCCGATCGACGGACCATTGAGCAAACACTGATGAAACGCTATATGGACTGGCTTTTCATTAAAAAAGGCCTGTATTTCCGTGATTACGATGACCTTTGGGATTGGTCGGTAACTGATCTGGAAGCGTTTTGGGAAAGTATCTGGCAATTTTTTGATGTGCAAAGTCACACCCCTTACCAACAGGTACTATTCAGACCGAGTGATACCGATATGATTGGGGTGGAATGGTTTCGAGGAGCTACGCTTAACTATGCCGAACATATCTTCCGACACAAAGCGACTCACCAGGCAGCTAATCGCCCCGCGCTTCTGTTTGCTTCCGAGCAACAGCCATTGACCGCCATCTCCTGGGCCACACTGGAACGTCAGGTCGCGGCTGTAGCGGCTTATCTGCGACAGGCAGGGGTAGAAAAGGGCGATCGGGTTGTGGCTGTTCTGCCTAATATACCTGAAGCGTTGGTGGCATTTCTGGCAACAAACTCAATTGGAGCCGTCTGGTCGAGCTGCTCGCCCGATTTTGGAACCGACAGCGTTGTTGACCGATTCCAGCAAATTCAGCCTAAACTACTCTTTGCCATCGACACGTATCAATACAATGGCAAATTCGTCGATAAAGTTGATGCTATATGTGACCTAAGCACCCACCTGCCTTCGCTTCAGGAAGTGATCTGGGTTCCTTACCGACCCTCAACGTCAAAAGACTGGCTGACTCAACTAACCGACCACACAGTAGGGCGGACGGCCAAGTTTGTCCACTGGCAGGATGTCCTGACCACTCCAACCCCTGATGGATTGACGTTTGAACCTGTACCATTCGAGCACCCCATCTGGGTATTGTACTCGTCAGGAACTACCGGAAAACCCAAAGCCATTACCCATAGTGTAGGCGGCTGCCTGCTCGAACACATGAAAGCCCTGGCGTTGCATCAGGATGTTCGTATGGGCGAACGGTATTTCTGGTATTCGACGACGGGCTGGATGATGTGGAATTATGCCGTGGGTGCGATGCTGGTAGGCGCTACGCTGGTGCTGTACGACGGAGCGGCTGGTTATCCTAATCTGCATGTCTTATGGAGACTAGCCGAAACGGCTCAGATCAATCACTTCGGTGGAGGAGCCGCTTATTATCTGGCCTGTCTGCGAGCGGATATCCACCCCGGTCAACTTGCCAAACTGTCAGCACTGCGTACAATCGGATCAACGGGCTCTCCCTTGCCTCCTGAGGGTTTTCGCTGGATATACACAGCTATTAAGCCAACTATCTGGCTGATCTCGCTCAGTGGCGGTACAGATGTATGTAGTGCATTTGTCGGCGGCAATCCACTCTTACCCGTATACGAAGGTGAAATCCAGTGCCGTATGCTGGGGGCTCATATTGAAGCGTTCGATGAGCATGCAAAGCCCGTTCGCGAATCGCTGGGCGAAATGGTTATTCTGGAGCCCATGCCCTCCATGCCTATTTATTTCTGGAACGACCCAGATAATGACCGATACCGAAAAAGCTATTTTACCGATTATCCGGGTATCTGGCGGCACGGCGATTATATTCAGATTACTAACCACAACGGCGTAATTATCTATGGCCGTTCCGACGCTACGCTCAACCGGGACGGAGTTCGTATTGGCACCAGCGAGATTTACAGTGCTGTAGAAAGTTTACCCGAAATTGCCGACAGCCTGATCGTTGGTCTGGAACAACCGGGTGGGCGCTATTTTATGCCGCTATTTGTCGTCCTTCGTGAAGGGTATGATCTTACAGATGAACTGGTAGGGCGAATCAAACAGACACTCAGAAGCCAGTTTAGCCCTCGCCACGTTCCTGATCGGGTGTATTCAATCCGGGAAATCCCCTATACCATCAGCGGTAAAAAGTTGGAAACACCTATCAAGAAGATCCTGTCAGGCATGGATGCGTCGCTGGCAACCAGTAAAGACACACTTCGCAATCCGGCCGCTCTGGATCAGTTCACCGAGTTTGTACAATGAACAGTCAAATTCTTTTGCTTATGGCCGTACCCTGAACGATTTATAAACACCGCACTACGACTCCTTTTCAGGCTAGTCGTAATAGGCTTTTGCGTAGAGTTGTTGTATTTTATCCCGGCTTCGCTTTAACCGCATTTTTACCGTACTCGGATTCAGGCTATACAGGTTGGCAATATCATGCACACTCAATTCGTCTTCATACTTGAGTTGCAACAACATCCGTTCTTTTGTCGAGAGTGTCTTCCAGATTCGGTTCACGAGCTGCGTGGCATCACCTTGCACCGATGCATCTTCAGGCTCTGGTATGTTTTGATCGAGTTCCTCTTCGATGGTAATGAAGCTCATCCGCTTTGCCAATCGGATTTGATCAGAGCAATAGTTGAATGAAATAGCGTATAGCCAGGTTGAGAAACTCGACCGCTCCTGAAAAGCCTCCAGACGATTAAATACCTTCAAAAATATGTCGTGGGTAAAATCTTCGGCCTTGAGAGGGTCCTTTGTCATCGACAGACAACGTCTATAGACTTTATTGACATATCGTTTATACAATATCTCAAAACAGTGGTTAGGCTGACTCGACAGGTACTGACGAATCATATCCTCATCGCTGATCAGATCAGTCATAATACAATAAATTATCTCTATGGGTTAGGGCGTAATGCCATTGAAAAGTTACGTTAAAACGCACATACTTAAGCCCTTGCTTTTGAAAAAATATATTAAAAGGTAGGTGACCTAAAATATATTTAATCGTACCATTATATAATACAATATTATGTTACCAAAAAAAACATTAAAAATATACTTAGTAACCAGCAATTATAGACAAAACAAAAGCTGTCGGCTATTTATTAGTAACAATAAAATAAAAAATATATACTATAGATTCATTGAAACAGGCTAACCATAGCAGTCGGTAAGCAACGAAACAGGTAAATAACTGGTAAGAAAAGAGAGCAAAAATTGGCTGCATCAGGACTATAAAGCAAAACGCGGGTAGTGAGACAGCTTGCAGACTTCTATCTGGCTTGCCTCTCACTACCCGCGTTTTTATAAAAATCTATGTGTCCTTTAGTTCCGTAGCGCCTTGCCGCCCGTCAGCAGACTTTGAATTCGTTCCAGTGTCTTCTTTTCACCCGTTAGCGACAGGAAAGCCTCCCGCTCCAAGTCAAGCAGGTATTGCTCCGAAACCGTCTGTGGTGTGCTCAGATCACCCCCGCAGATAACATAGGCCAGTTTATCGGCAATTTTCCGGTCATGGTCCGAAATGTAGCGTCCCATGTGCATGGCCGTAATTCCTGCTTTAAACAAGGCAATACCTGTTTTTCCCTGTACCTTAATATCCGTTCGAGGCTTGGGCTGCGTATATCCATTCTCGGCCAGTTCAATAGCGGCCTGTTTAGCTTCAGCCAGCAAACGACTCCGGTTCAGCACAATCTGATCCGTCGAGCGGAGGTAATTCATTTCGCGGGCCTCCTGTGCCGAAGTCGACACTTTTGCCGTTGCGATGTTCATGAACACATTTTGCACAATGTTTAACTCTGGATCACCGGTCTGATACAAATCCGACGCGCGGGCGGCCATTTCTTTAGTCCCACCACCAGCCGGAATCAGACCAACACCCACTTCAACCAATCCAATATAACTTTCGGCATGGGCCACTACCCGGTCGGCATGCAGTACGGCTTCGCAGCCACCGCCCAGGGTTAAGGTATGGGGAGCTACAACAACCGGAATGGAGGAATACCGAAGCCGGGTAATGAGCTTCTGGAACTGCGCAATCATCAGATTGACTTCATCGAACTCCTGCTCGACGGCAAACATGAACAGCGTAGCCAGGTTGGCTCCTGCCGAGAATGCTTCCGTCGAATCGTTCCCTACAACCAGCCCCCGGAAGTCTTTCTCAGCCAAGGAAATACCTTTGTTCAGCGCTTCAGAAACCTCCTGCCCAAAGGTGTTCATCTTGCTCCGGAATTCGACATTCAGAATACCATCGCCCAGATCAACAATATTCGCTCCGGCATTTTTCCAGACGATATTGTTACTGAGGTTTTCCAGGATGGTAAACGCTTCGGTACCCGGAATTACCTTATAGCTTTTCGTCGGAATGTCGTAATACTTGCGTTTGCCGTTTTCTACTTTGTAGAATTGATCGAAACCCGCATCGAGCATGTCGTACACCCATTGGGCAGGCTTCTGACCAAACGATTCGATCAGTTCGACGCCCTTCTTCACGCCAATGGCATCCCAGGTTTCAAACAAGCCCATTTGCCAGCCAAATCCGGCGGTAATGGCGGCATCGATGCGGTAGAGTTCGTCCGAAATTTCGGGGATACGGTAGGTGGCATAGCGGAATCCATCGGCAAAAGTACGCCGGTAAAATTCGCCTGCTTTATCTTTCCCAGCAATCAGAACCGGAAACCGATTCTTTAGATTATCGATAGCCTTGGTGCTTTCGAGCGTCGCAAATTTGACCTTTTCCGAGGGCTTGTACTCAAAAGTTTTCAGATCGAGCGCCAGAATCAACGTCTGCCCTTTTTCGTCTTTTGTCTTCTTATAATACCCCTGCCCGGTTTTGTCGCCAAGCCACTTATTTTCCATCAGTTTCTTCACCGATGCGGGCAATTCGAACGACGCTCTCGACTCGTCGTGCTCCATTTTGACGAGATTACTGGCTACGTTGACGGTCGTATCCAGCCCTACTACATCCGACAGACGGAACGTTCCCGATTTTGGGCGTCCCACCACCGGCCCAGTCAGTTTATCAACCTCTTCGACCGACAGGCCCAGTTCTTCAGCGACCCGAATGGCTTGAATCAATGATTGAATCCCGAGCCGATTGGCAATGAATCCGGGGGTATCTTTACAGAGAACGGTTGTCTTGCCCAGATACAAGTCGCCGTAGTTCATCAGAAAATCAACCACTGCGGGGTCGGTATCAGGACCGGGGATGATTTCCAGTAACCGTAAATACCGGGGCGGGTTAAAGAAGTGAGTACCACAGAAATTCCGACGAAAATCGTCGCTACGCCCTTCGGCCAGCAGGTGCATCGGAATCCCGGATGTGTTGGATGTAATTAGGGTACCTGGTTTCCGAAACTGTTCAACACGTTCGTAGACCGACCGTTTAATATCCAGCCGTTCTACAACCACTTCAATCACCCAGTCGTAGGCCCCTATTTCTTTCAGGTTATCATCAAAATTACCCAATTTGATCCGGTCGGCAAATTTGGGGCTATACAGCGAAGCGGGGCTGGCTTTCAGCATCGCCTGAAACGAGTCGTTCACGATTCGGTTCCGAACGGCCGGACTAGCCGTAGTTAAGCCTTTGGCCTGTTCTACTTCGCTAGGTTCTTTCGGCACGATGTCTAACAGGAGTACATCAACGCCAATATTGGCAAAATGAGCCGCAATGCGTGAGCCCATAATACCTGACCCCAGCACAGCCACGCGCCGGATCGTACGATTTTTGGTCTGAAAAGACCAGCCCTCCGATTTGGGTTTTTCTAAGGTAGCTTCCATGGTTTAGTTTAACGCAAATAGAACAGGCTGAACCCATCTAACAGAACGCGTTCAGCCTTAATTGACAGTATGTTAGTCCAGAGAAAGTTCTTCGGATTCAGTTGTTTTGATGCGGGCATTTTCGTCTTCCACCATCTGGATAATGTCTTTCATGACCTCAAAAAAGATGACCAGTTTATCCAATGGGATTTTCTCCCGAACCATATTATTGAACAGGATTACGCCATCGCGGGCGAGTTCGCGTTTGGCTTTACCTTCTTCAGTCAGAAATATTCGGACAAACCGCTTATCGGTTTCGTCCACTTCCCGACGAATCAGGCCCCGTTCTTCCAGACTTTTCAGCATTCGTACCAGCGAACGGGGTTCCATGCCTAGTGTCGGTCCAATTTTAGTGGCGGGCGTACCTTCTTCCAGGTCGATGTTGAGCAGCACATACCCTATCGCCATAGTGATGTCGTAGCGGGCTGCATAGGCGTTATACATGCGTGAAATGGCATGCCAACCCCATTTTATATGAAAATCAACGGTTTTCTCCTTCTTCATGGTCGATGTCGTCCTATCCCTTCTGGACGTAAATCTACCATTTTTTACCAAAAATAGTATGCATGCATACGGATTTTATAAAATAGATGCCAGCCTGCTAATGCATTCGTGGAGTCGTGTAGCCGCTCAAACTAGCTATACGATTCCACGAATGGATCAGTCAACTACTCTGCCAGCAGCTTATCAACAAGCCGATTAAACTCTTCGACGTACTGATCGTAGTATTTGCCGGTACCGGGCCCTGAGAAACCCGTATGGATATGGCGTACCTGGCCTTTTTTGTCGATGAAGATCGTTGTAGGAAAGGCCACAACGGCATTCAGATCAGGTAATGCTTTGGAAGCCTGTGCTTTATCGTTGGTCCCGGCCAATACAATCGGATAATCAATTTTGAATCGTTGCTTCATCCGCTCAAGTTTTGGCCCCGACACAGCCATATCCGGCGAACGCTCGAACGATAATCCCAGAATTTCAACCCCACGGGATTTGTTCTTTTTAAACCAGGGGCTCATAAAGTTCGTCTCGTCCATACAGTTGGGGCACCACGAACCCATAATCTGTACGATGGTCACTTTGCCTTTAAAACGTGGATCTGTCAGCGAAACGACATTTCCATTCGGTTCGGGGAACGAGGCCTTAAGTGTTTTTGAGCCAGGTTTCAAATAGGTTAATTTAGCGGGGTCGGGTAAGTCTGCTTTGGGATCGAAACGAGCTACCCAGGCTTCATAGCCCGAAATACCAGCCCATAAGCCGCCCTTGAGGGTTTTAGTAGCTGGATCATGTTTCGCTTTAAACAAATACACGTGCGACCCATCGAAACAGGACAAAAACAGACTATCGCCCACTACATTGCCTTCCAGATACCGATAATCGCCCGTGGGCGTCAGGAATGTACCTGTCAGCCGATTTCCCTTCTGATCGAAAATACCGACCGCGTTAACAGTGTCGACGTTGCCCGTTTCGCTGCCGAAATCCGTAGCCCATTTGCCCGTAACGTTTGTCGATGCCGACCGACCTCCTGACTCGCCGTCTGGTACAAACCGATACGTCTTTCCATACTCGGCTTCGAACGGCAAGGTTTGTAGAGGTTGTCCGACTCGTTTCCGACGATATGTACCCCGGAGCGTATTACCATTTATCTTTGCGACCAGTTCCGACTCAAACAGGGCATTCGGGATGCGGATCGAATCGCCCTGTACGGTAGCCGCATCGAGCGGTAATCGTTCATTGCCGTTTAGAGCGAACACGGTGTATGTATTGGTAGCAGAACCAGGCTGAATCGACAATCCAAATGGCAGATCGCCACCTTTGGTTTTGAGCACAGCCCGATATTGGCCCGGTTTGACGGAAGATACCTGTCCGAAACCGACCGTAATAAGCGAGATGAATAAGCAGACTATGATTCCAATTCTACCAGCTTTGTGATTCATAGAATTTGTGAGATAGCTCCTGTTTGATAGCTTTGTACGTTGTCATTCCTCGCAACGTGTTATCCTCTAAAATAGTTGTTATCGGGCTGCGTTCACACCAAATTCCTTGAAATGCGTTTTCTTTTCACTTTTTTATCCTGTATTTTGTCTGGAACGTTATTTGGCCAATATCAAAATCGTTCCGTATCGCTAACGGATAGAAATGATAAAACAACAACGGGCTTTATCCATTTTTACGACTGGGATAAAAGCCCCGGCTACATTGAGTTTGGGCGCGACTCGCTGAGTTCCTACACTCGAATTCAGGCCAAAGACATACAAAGACTGACGATTAACGATGGTCCTGTTTATGAAGGCTTGTACTTAAAAATGCCTTACTATGTTAAGACCCCGATAAGCGTGGGCGAACGTATATATGAGCGTGTCGATTCCACCTATTATTTGTCAGAACTGCTGCTGGATAGTCAGTCGATAAAACTATACCGAATCTTTGATGCGAATGCTACCGTTCGATTTGTGATAGCCAAGTATGACTCGCTGGCACTGTTGCACAACATGACGATCCCATTAATTAAAGGACCAACGCTTTACACCTACAACGATCCGGCCTATCGAAAACAACTTCGGGAGCTCTTATATGAATGTCCAACGCTACGTACAGATGCCGTTCAGTACACAGAGTCCAGCATTATTAAGCTTCTTAAAGAGTACCTGACATTTTGCCGGATAGATTCTAAAATATACCTGGAACAAAAAAAATGGAGCAAACCCATTATCGGCGTCGGTGGGTTTGGCTCAATCTGGCAAACGAAGTATCAACATACCATTGGCTATGGCTTAACCGCTCAAATTCTTTTCCCAAGGCAATTTCATAATGTCTTTGCCGTAATTGATCTGGGCAACGTCCGCCAGACGACGTTTACCGGCGACGAAAATGTTTACCAAATTGGACTCTACGCTGGGCGTTATTTTGGCAAAAAAGCGATTCAGGCTAAACTTTATACAGGTTTATCCACCGTTTTAGGCTTATTCGATACGGGGGCAGGAATAAGCTATAAGAAAATACTTTCGGCCGAAATTCGGTACTCCCCTTTAATGAACAAGATTTACGACAGCTTTCTTCAGGTAACTCCGCTGATTAACTTGAGGGCAGTTGTTCCGCTTAGTCGTTGAACCAACTAATCGAACCATTAGTAGCCCTGATCAACCAGGGATTATAAATGACAAATTACCACGAACCTGTTTTATTGCAAGCTTGTATCGACGGGCTGAATTTACAACCCAACGGCACCTATGTCGACGTCACCTTTGGGGGTGGTGGACACAGCCGTGCCATTTTACAGCAACTCGAAGGAGGCCGTCTGTTTGGATTTGACCAAGACCCAGACGCCCGCACCAATGCCCAGGCGCTTAATGATCCACGACTAACGTTTGTAGCCGCTAATTTCCGTAATATCAAGCGTTATCTCCGCCTTTACAAAGCCGAACAGGTCGATGGGATTCTGGCCGATCTGGGCATCTCATCACATCAGATCGACACGCCCGAACGCGGTTTCTCCACCCGTTTCGACGCCGACCTTGATATGCGAATGAACCAGCATGCCGACCGAACGGCCCGTGATGTGGTCAACACGTATCCAGAAGCTGACCTTCACCGCATTCTGGGTATGTATGGCGAGATTACCAACGCCCGTACAGCAGCCAGTGCGATTGTGTCGGCCCGATCAAACCGACCTCTGAAAACGGTAAATGATCTGAAAGCAGCCTTGCAGCGACTGGTGCCACGCGGTAAAGAGAACAAGTATTTTGCGCAGGTTTTTCAGGCCTTACGAATCGAAGTAAACGAAGAACTACAGGTGCTGGAGGAATTTCTGGAGCAGGTTCCGGAAATTTTGAAACCGGGCGGTCGGCTGGTCGTTATGTCGTATCATTCACTGGAAGACCGACTGGTGAAGAATTTCATCAACAAGGGAAAATTTCAGGGCGAGGTGGAGAAGGATTTATTTGGAAATGAGATCAAGCCGTTGCAATCTGTTACCCGCAAACCTGTTGAAGCCACCCCCGACGAAATTGCCCGTAATCCACGCGCTCGTAGCGCCAAATTACGTATTGCTGAAAAGATTTAATGAACTATTTGCCGTAGTGCGGGAGTAACCCGCGATCCTGGCTAAAAATCGCGGGTGGCCACCCAAATTACATATGAAACTACTCTATTCCAGCCTTTTCGCGCTACTACTACAGTCAGCTTTTGCCCAGACAGCTCCCCCGCGACTCATTGTTCGTGGCGACGATATGGGTTATTCACATGCGGGTAACGAAGCACTGATCAAATGCGTCAAAGAGGGTATAGAGACGTCGATTGAGGTTATTGTTCCGTCGCCCTGGTTTCCGGAAGCCGTTAAGATGCTGGCCGAAAACCCAACGGTGGATGTAGGCATTCACCTGGCCATCACCAGCGAGTGGGATAACGTCAAATGGCGGCCTGTATCCGATTGTCCGAGTCTGCGCGATGCCGACGGGTATTTCTATCCGATGGTCCGACCGAATAAAAATTATCCCAAACGTTCGATTGTCGAAAACGACTGGCAGTTGGCCGACATCGAGAAAGAGTTTCGGGCCCAGATCGAATTAGCGCTAAAGAAAATACCCCGTATCAGCCATTTTTCCAGCCATATGGGCTGTTCGGATATGAGCGCTGAAGTAAGTGCATTGACCCAGAAACTAGCCAAAGAGTATAGGATTAGCATCGTTCCCAAGGATTTCGGCGTCCAGAACGTAGGCTATATTGGCCCACACGCCACTTCTCAGGAGAAAATCGACAGCTTTAGCAAAATGCTCGAGAGTCTGGAAGGGGGTAAAACCTATTTATTTGTCGACCACCCCGGACTCGATACGCCCGAAGTACGAGCCATTCACCACATCGGCTATGAACAGGTAGCCATCGACCGCCAGGGCGTAACCGATACCTGGACTGACCCACGCATAAAAGCCCTGATCAAAACCAAAGGAATCCAGCTCATTAGCTATAAGGACCTAGCCAAGTAATGATTGAATGATTGAATTGTTGAATGATTGAATTGTTGAATTATTGACACAATCCCATTCAACAATTCAATCATTCAATCATTCAACATTAATTTACGCCCACACTTTTGTGCCTTCGGTGCAGTTTCGGCACATATCGATTTCGGAACGGGAGCGAAGCAGTGTCTGGCGAAAATCCTGATAGGCTGGTCCCTGCCAGAGATCGGCGAAGGATTGCGTTTGCAGATCGCCAAGTCGGTGGTGCGCATCTTTGTCGAAACAACAAGGCACGACGAGCCCATCCCAGGTTATGACGCAGGAATGCCACATTTTCCAGCAATGGTCTCCAAACCCATTTTTGATACGATACGAGCCATCGGTTTGTTGTGCATACCGACTGTATTGATCCAGCGTTGGAATAAGATCAGAACCTTGCTCGTAATCATAAATCTGAGCCGTTTTCAGGCCAACTTCGTCTACGCCCAACTCACGGGCAAGTTTTTTAACTTCGGCAATCTGATGTTCATTGGGTTTTACGACCAGAAATTGAAACACGACGTGTGGCGTGCGTGATTTCAGCTCTTTCTTCCAACGCAGGATGTTCTTTGTACCTTCCAGTACTTTTTCCAGCTTTCCCCCAACCCGATACTGCTGATACACTTCCTGCGTGGTGCCATCAATGGAAATAATTAGCCGGTCCAGCCCCGATTCGACGGTTTTACGGGCATTAGCATCCGTCAGGTAATGGGCATTGGTACTGGTAGCCGTATAAATGTTTCGCTCGGTGGCATACCGCACCAGATCCAGAAATTGCGGATGCAGATACGGTTCGCCCTGAAAGTAAAAGATCAGATAAAGCAGGGTTTCGTGCAATTCGTCGATGGTTCGTTTGTAAAGGTCTTCACCGAGCATCCCTGTCGGACGGGTAAACGAACGTAGGCCGCTAGGGCATTCAGGACAACGCAGATTACAGGATGTAGTCGGTTCAAAGGACACCGACATGGGCAGGCCTTGTTGCTGTGGTCGGCCGGTTTTCCGGGCGATATAATAACTCGACAATACCTTAAGCGCATTGGCCACCCGCTTGGGTGTGAGCTTGGAGGCAAAATTAAAGCCGTCGATCAGGTTGCGATTCATGTAGTAAAGGTACAACTCCCCTGCCAACAATCAGGCTGCAGATGCCATCATGGTCATGTATAAGTTGGCACCGTATCCACAGGCTAACAGAAGTGCAATCAAGTCAGTATTTATGGCCGGAGTAAAGGTTTCAGCAAAGTCAACACCGTAATTATAAGCCAGTTTGTTCCACCGAAATTTGGGAATCAGTTGTATCAACTCCATATGCTGTTCGTCTTCGAGCACAAATCGAAAGTCCCAGAATCCTTTGCTTTTTAGTCGGTAATTTTTCGTGATCCCTGATTGCTCCTCTAAACGAATCAGGATATGCCCCTGCCAGTTAAAGGTAATATCACCTTTATCGACCCCATTGATCAGCACATCGAAGGCCGAATGCCAGAAATTTCGCGACTTAATTGTAATCTGATCCTGTTGAAAGCTGGCGGTACCACTGCTCGAAAACCAGTTTTCGTATTGAAAGTGTGTAATCAATACCTCTTTGTTGTCGATGAGGTCGAAGCTGCCGTTACTGGCGGTTGATGAAAGTTGATAGTTCACTGTAAAACGGAAAGAGTTTACCGAAAGACTTTTTTTAGATCAATTGAAATACCGTTGGTCGGGTCTGTGAGTATAGCGTTATGAAATACCAGTTCGTCGGCATTAGGCTGGAGAATAACTACTGTCCGAAATAAAGGCTGCACAAGCCAGTATGACTTCGTTCCCGCAGCAAAATATTCCTTCGCTTTTGCCGTCAACTCAGTATCGGATTGCGATGGTGAAACGATTTCGATTACGGCCAGTGGTACGTCACTTTCCTTTATCTCATCCTCCTGCCAGTTGGAGACTTCGGCCGGAAAAATGCTTAAATCGGGCACCAATGGCGGATTGGGAGGAGCAAGCGACTGTTCGCTCCGAACATCAAATTGGTCTTCGTAATGGACAAGTATCTCTGAGCCAAGTCTGATTTGCAGTCTTGAATGGTTTTTACTAGGCATAGGCTTTCCGCGCTCGATTTCATAGGTTGAGCGGGTGACGTCCTCTTCTACCTGTTCTGCTATAACCGCTTCCATAATTTGTGACATATTCTTGCGTGAAAGATACAATAAATCAAGCCCATCAAAGCGACCAATTTCACTAATTTGCCTACTTACTCAATTAGCACTGATCTAACCGGATTAGTCAACACTGCCTTCTGCAATATACCAACCGCAACGGTTTCGATCAAGCACTTGCCACTCGCCAGATCCGGCACCCCGCTTCGTCAAAAACCACTTCGCTTTCAGGCAATTCTGGTATTTCGTCAGGTAGCTTGCCAGTCATAGAAGCCGCGAAAATGTATTCTGATGGGGTGGATTCATCAATCACCCTGGTCTGCTTCCAGACAATAAAGTCAGACTCGCCAGGAGCAATCAGCCATTCTGTTTCTCTACCCACAATCTCTGCCCAAATGCTTTCGGCAAATTCACGTATGCGTAGAATGGCCTCAAACTGGTCGGCGTTTTGCCCCCATCTGAATGGCGCGTGCGTTACTTTATCGGTTTGCCGGTCATCACCAATCTGGAAAACGTACAACTTACTGTACTCTTCGTTTTCGCCCCGTTGCTCGTGCAGATTCCGTACCTCAAACCCCATGCCGACATAACTTGGCATATCGGTCAGAAACAGGGCCGTGAAATAGCGAAACAGATTGCCGGTCCGATAAAACTCATCGAAACGGGGGTCGTCCTTATCCGCTGTCATAACGGTAAAATTGGGAGCGAACCGACGGGTTTTCAGGTAGGTATAGTAGTCGGAAAATTGGCGCCTGAACTCCGCTGACCCAACAACCATCGACTGCAAATCACCCAGCGTCGAGTCGGCTTCGATGGCTTCAAGGTGATCAAGTTCGTTACCATACCCCATTGTATCGGGGGGTGCCAGAAACGTTTCGGCAAAGAACCCGTAATAGGGTACTCCATTGGCCTGCACGTATTTTTTGATGGCTCGCAGGGGGTCATAATACGCATCCACTTCGGCCGGAACACCCGTAGGGCGCATCTGTACGTGAGCCATATCGCCCCGCATGAAATCAAAATTGTACGTCCGCTGGCAATCGTACACTTTCCGACAGATGTAGTCCCAGGCCGGTTTGTTCGGCTGGTCGAAGTCCAGCTCCCAGTGCTGATTGTTATCCTTTGACTCATAAAACCGATACCGGGCCAAGGGCCCAAACACGCGCGACATCGCTTCGGGTTTATCGAATGCGTACTGATACCAGGTTTGTCCGAAATCGTCAATCACGTAGTCATTGGGATCAATATGTATGCCTCGGTAAGGTGGAGCCATAGTCATCGGCAACGTCTCATATCCCTGTGCAACCAGATGTTTAATCAGCGCCAGTCGTCGCCGGAGTCGTCCGCCGTAATCGTGTGGATAACCGAATAGCATTCTCAGCCGTTGGTTGTCCATCAGAATTGCCAGATCGGTCGAGAAAAAGGCATCTTTGGCAAACGCCAGCGGAGAGCCGTCGGCCGAGCCATGAAATTTCAGGTACTGCCAGATCGACTCTTCCACACAACGATGAATGAAGCCCGAATGATCGGCAAGTGAATCGGGATGGCCTCCTTTTACGTCGCGCTGTACCCATTCAAACAAGCTTGGACAGGCAAGCACCATCTCCGAAAATCGGTCGGTATGGGGAATCACATCCATGCCCACCGTACGGCCCATGGCATGAAGCAGGTTGACGACAATCTTAAGCTGTTTTTCAACCGAATCGAGGGCAGGAACCAGCCGAGCCAGTTCAATATCGAAAAATTCGGGATTGATTTCCCAACTCACCATGCCATACAAACTACCCACCACACCAGGTTCCCAGATCGGCAACAAATGGATACTGTCGTGGCTGGCAGATAGCGTCAATGTGTAGTTGATCAGCTTCCAGAACGAGCCAATGGTACGCACATTGACGCCAATCATATTGCTCCGTTTGAGCCATGAGCCATCCGTGTTTCCCCTGGCAGGACTATCAATGGTTTCGTTCGGATTTAACGCCCGCCGTAGGGTGTCGTTTCCTAATCGTTTGTGCAGTATATCGAGGGTCTGATACACTGAAAACTGGACAGCCGTCTGTGGTAACAAACTTGAAATAAACGACATACGCCCAGACTCATAGGCGTCAGTATACAACCTATACTGCTGTTCCCAGCGAGCTTGACTAGTGGCGATTGTGTTCGGCATAGGGCAAATGTAAACGCACTTTTTTGAAAACCAAATGCCGATTGTTTGTGTCAAAAAGACACGTAGCAGTACTTTTTGTACGTACTCGGTTACGCGTATAGGGTTGTTTTCAGGTCAAGCCTATTTAATATGTCCGTAATACTTTTAGCCGATGGTTTTTATTGACACGTATGTGCGGATTGCTAATCAGGTGAAATAAGATCCCACTCAATACCAGCGAGCCCACAACGGGCAAGGTATTGCTGTAGAATCCTCGGTTATTGACAACATCCGCTAGCAGATAAACCCCTCCGGCAATCGGAAACAGGGTCCCGGCAGCGGTTATGAATGGAATCCGACGGTGTAGCAAAATAGTCTTCACTTCATCGAGCCGAAACGTTACGGGCTCATCCCGATTCATTACCTCATTGGCCATTAAAATACTGAACGTACTGTCGGTAACGTCGTATAGCTCCTCTCGGTATTTTTCTCCCCTGGCCTTAAAATGCAGCTCATCACCAATGAAATAGCGGTAGCGCCGGAAGCCACCGATTGCATGATTGACATCGAACGCCAGATAGCGCGAAGGACGGATCAATGCCGAATAAGAAGTCCCTCTTCGCTGTAAGAGTTGTTCAGTCGTGAGGGTATCCTGTGGCTGGGCAAAGGCCATCGATGTTGACAGACCCAAAGCCAGGAGCAGACAATAACGGAGCAGCATAGCAGTATCGAAACAAATCAGGTGGTTACGTAATAAAACGCAAACTACTGGTTTTGTTTCTTAAAAAATAGTTAAGATGAACCAATAAACATCTCTGATGCTTTGGTGGCATAGAGCCCTGAAACCGAACAACCGTTTAAATCCCAGTCGAAAGTGGTAAGAACGGTTGGGGCAATTTCGCCGTAAACTGCCTGACCATTTCGGCTCTCCCTTGACTACTCCTGACTTTTCCTCAACTTTGCGGCCATGATTACTGCCCCTCAACTCCGAACATTTACCGAACAAGTTTTTATTGCCATTGGCTGTTCCGAAACCGATGCCCGATTAGCCGCCGACGTACTGGTCAGTGCCGATTTACGGGGTGTCGATTCACACGGGGTGGCTCGTTTGCCGGGTTACGTGCGCCTGTACGATCATGGGCGTATAAACCCAAAACCGCACATCCATGTTGTCCACGAAACGCCCTCAACTGCTGTTGTCGATGGAGATCGGGGGCTTGGCCTTGTCGTTGGGCCCTGGGCTATGCGGGTAGCCATCGAAAAGGCCCGCACCGCCGGAACGGGCTGGGTAGCGGTACGAAATTCCAACCACTTCGGTATAGCTGGTTATCATGCCTTGTTAGCTACTGAACATGACATGATTGGACAAGCCATGACCCACGCAGCCCCGCTGGTAGCTCCGACGTTTTCGCTGGACAAACTCCTGGGAACCAACCCAATTGCAGTCGCTATTCCGGCGGCTACCGAACCGACATTTCTGGCCGATTTTGCCTCTACGGCCGTTGCCTATGGAAAGCTCGAAATTTTGCAGCGCAAAGGCAAAGATATTCCCCTGGGCTGGGCACAGAACGCCGAAGGGCAACCGACTACCGATGCCAATGCTATTCGCAATGGCGGGGCTCTACTCCCACTGGGTACCGATCGCGAGCATGGTTCACACAAAGGGTATGGACTGGGGGCTGTTGTCGATATTTTTTCGGGCGTACTGTCGGGGGCTAATTATGGGCCTTGGGTACCACCGTTTGCTACGGCTGGCTTTATGCAGGCCAACGAAGGTGTAGGTATGGGAACGGGCCACTTTTTCGGCGCTATGCGGATCGACGCGTTCCGGCCCGCCGATGAGTTCAAAGCCCATATGGATACCTGGATTCAACGATTCCGGCAGGCCAAAGCTGTTGAAGGGCAGCAGGTTCTGATTCCCGGCGACCCCGAACGGTTGATGGAAGCGGAACGGCTGGCAAACGGCATTCCTGTGTTGGAACCCGTCATTAAAAGTCTGGAAGAAATCGGCGGCCGATTTGGCGTGAAATTGTAAGGCGGTGATGCTACAGGTCGACATGTCATCCGCACAGTTAGTGTTTAATAAATCGGGCAGGATGTCCGCGTTACTATGAACTATCGAAAATTAGGAAAAACCGGTTATAGCATTTCTGAAATCAGTCTGGGAACCTGGCAGGTAGGGGGCAAATGGGGTGATCCGTTTAGCCACGACAATGCCGACCAGATTTTGAATGCCGCCGTCGACGCTGGGGTCAATTTCATCGACACGGCCGATGTGTATGGCGATGGCGAAAGTGAGAAAGCCGTTGGTCGACTAGTCCGTTCACGGTCGGAGCGAATTTATGTAGCGACCAAATGTGGCCGACGACTCCAACCCCATACTACTGAAGCTTATCAGCCAAAGGCACTGCGGAAATTTGTTGAGGATAGCCTGCAAAATATGGACCTTGACACCCTCGACCTGATTCAGTTGCATTGTCCGCCAACCGACGTTTTCTACCGTCCCGAAATTTTTGAGTTGTTCGATCGACTCAAAGACGAGGGAAAGATTCAGAACCTGGGTGTGAGTGTGGAAAAGGTTGAAGAAGCCCTGAAAGCAATTGAGTTTCCGAACGTAACTACCGTCCAGATTATTTTCAATATGTTCCGCCAGCGTCCGGCCGAACTGTTTTTTCGGGAAGCCAGCCGACGGAATATAGGCATCATTGTTCGGGTACCACTTGCCAGTGGGCTATTGACGGGCACCTACAGCACCAATACCGCTTTCTCGCCTACCGATCACCGTACATTTAACCGGGAAGGGGCCGCATTCGACAAAGGGGAAACGTTCTCTGGAGTAGCCTATGAAACGGGTTTAGCCGCCGTCGATGAACTAAAGACTGTTTTTCCGGGTGAAGCCAACCTAGCTCCTGATGCGCTACGTTGGATTTTAACCTTCGATGCGGTAAGCTGCATTATTCCAGGAGCTTCTAAACCAGCCCATCTAACGTCCAATTTACAGGCGCTGGATCGCCCAGCTCCAACACCTGAACAGATGGCGGCTGTAAAACGGATTTACGATGAATGGATCAAAAATCCAGTCCATTATCTGTGGTAATAACCGATTCTGAGGTTTACGACTGGCGATGCATACACTACCTTCGCCAGCCGTAAACCCCATACGAAAACTATTTCCCGAAATAAACCTGAAAGCCCAGACTAATATTTAAGGCTTTTGGAACGTTGGGTGTCAAGGCGTTAGGCGCACCCACCAGCAGTGTATTTAAGGCTCCCCCTGCTCCCCCGGTATACGTTAGCCCCAGATCGAAGCTGACTGACCGATTGATGAAAAAGGCAACGCCACCCGTAAAACTATAGATTGCATCCGTACTTGAATCGGAGGTCCCTCCATTTATTGACGCCGATGAGTTAATGACTCCAACCGATGCGCCCAAAAAGGGTTTAATCTGGGAGGAGCCCATGTAATACCGCAAAAATGGGGCTATCCCGATCTGAGTGGCCCGTGTGCCGTTTGAACTGATGTTCAGAAATGGGATACCAGCTCCTAACGCCAATCCATCTCCTACAAACCAGCCATAGGTTGGCTGAAGACTGATAATCGTACCCGATCCGCCCGATGTTGGAATGGTAATATTTCCTACATTAACGCCCATCAGTCGGCCACCGCGTTCGGTTTGGGCCATTGCACTCGATAAGCCAACAACCAGCAGTGTAAGTGTGATAAAAAAAGCTTTCATGGTATATATACGTTTGTATTGTAATACCATGACTAACTAATCTGCAATTTGGTTGCAAATTTGTATCGTTCTAGTAACAACTCTGCTTATACAGTAGACATAATAGTCTACAAATCAATAAGTTACCATCCATTCATTGAAAAAAATTTCCTGACTAGGCAGCTGGCAAGTAACATCGGCAGGTCAGGGGTTCTGTTTTTGGGCCACCTGTTTTTTGTATTGATCAACATCGACGGGGCTACCGAAAATAAAAAACCACTTTCGTCGAAAACCTCTAGCCGATTTAACATCGCGAATAATATCCAGCACCTCATGAAAATTGATGTGCAATGGATTGGCTTTCTGACCAATATTGGTCGTAATACCATAAATAGGTGGCTCTTCCTCAGGCTGGTAGGTACCCAACAGACGATCCCAGATAATGAACGTAGCCCCAAAGTTTTTATCGATGTATTTTTCCTGCGATCCATGATGCACCCGGTGATTCGATGGCGTGGCAAAAATATATTCTACCCAGGCCGGCAACCGACGGATGTATTCGGTATGCACCCAGAACTGAAACAAGACAGCTAGTTGATTCGTCAGAAAAAAAATAATCGGATGAAAACCGAGCAGTGCAACGGGCAGAAGAAAGATAATTTTCAGATACTGAATCCAGCTCAGCCGAAATGAAACACTCAGATTATAGTGTTCCCCCGAATGATGAACGACGTGCGTAGCCCACCAGAAACGCTGCCCATGTGATACCCGATGCGCCCAGTAACTAAAGAAGTCAAAGATAATGTAACAGGGAATGAGCGTCCACCATTGCAGTGTCATCCGCCAGGGCAATTGATTATACAGCCACACCACACCATATAGCAGAGCAAGCTTAATTACTACACCGATAGCTACCGATCCTAGTCCGACTAAGATTGACCCGATCGTTTCCCATTTTTCGTAATAAGGCTTCTCCTGAATATACGAAATGATCATTTCGGCAGCTGTTAGCACAACCATAATGGGAACCGCCCATAAAATTAGATTAGGCGCTCCCTCATCCAGCCGCCAGAGTTGGTCTAAAGCAATGGGAGGGGCACCAAATAAAGAATCAAACATAATAGACTATTGTTTTTCAAGATGTTGAGTAATGACCGACTCCTACAGTAACCGACTAATAACGTATTCAGGCGGATCCACCAGAACCGCTCGATTAATGTTGAACGGCCTGATCACCTATCCAGTTTCAGATTCACTAACAATCGATGAAAAATGATGCGGGTTGACATACCCCAGGCTATTATCGTTCAAGCGAACCTGTTGCCAGTCGGGCCCACTACCAAACAAATCGGTTTGAAACCAGGCAATTTCCCCTTTTCTGATCTGTCCACTACCGTGTTTCGTTGGGTCAGCCGGTTTCTGTACCCATTCGGTGTTCTGTATAGCTTGCCGAGGGATATCAAACCCTTCCGCTTTAGGAGAAGCCTTGCAGCTAATTTTTGTTGTGTTATCCATGACAAAAACAGTGATTTAGGGTAAAAAGCCTGTTCTAACAGGTTATTGCTTGCTAGTAGCGTCATCGAGCTGGTCTTCAGCTCTGTCAAACGCGTTCCCAATTTTGCGTCCTGCCTGCTTAAAGCCCGCCTTAATATCCTGCCAGGCTTCCTGAGTGGCATTCTGTGCTTTATCGATATCCCGGTCAAGATCTTCCCGTTCGGTTTTCAATTTGTCTATTTGCTGTTTCATCGTCTTTTGGGCCTTGTCGCTTTTATTCTCCAGTTTGTTTTGTAACTCATCAATTTCCTGATCCAGTTTGTCGCGTTGAGCTTTCAAATCAGCGACAACTTCATCGCGTTCCTGAAGAAACTTAGCCTCCGTCTGACTGGCTCCATCCTGCATAGAAGCATCAAGGGAATCACTGGTTTGCTCTACCGCTTCTTCTGTACGGGATTGATCGGAATTGGTGTTACATCCCTGCATAGAACCAATGGAAACGATGATTGACGAAATCACAAGCAGCTGTCTAATAGATTGTGAGGTCTTTTTCATAACGTTGATATAGGTATGATTTTCGACAAAGGAGCCCCTTTCCCCTTAGAATGACCTTAAGCTGATCTTAGAAAGTTCTTATAGACCGATCATGATATATCGGTTCAACGTGTTACTAAAATTTTCAGAGGGTTGCGATAGGCCCTAAAAAAACGCCCTTCCGATTTGGGCTAATGCTGTAGCCTCAAAACCAGAAGGGTGGTTAATCGAGATATCCATTTTAGCGTTCAGGACACCTCAGCATTACTTATAATTCTATCTATCGTTTGCCTAGCAAGACTTTCTTAAACGTTCCGTCAGAGCCAAACAACAGCAATGCATGTTTCTTGTCTGATGTCAGAATGGCTACGATATAATCGCTGGATTTAGCATCCTGAGCAGCTTTTTCAATCGTTGCTCCAGCATAGTTAGTATTGATGTAGGTTGTAATAGCCGCTGGTAGGCTCGACACTGCCACTGTAGTCGCTATTGGCCCCATTGGTTTTGGATGATGCAACGAATCGCCTTTAGGATGGTGCAGTGAATCACCAGGCATGTGATGGGTTGAGTCACGGTGCCCCCGCTTGCGAGCGTCAGCTTCTTTCACGAACGTACCATCTGCTTGGAATACCAGCAGTTTAAGCATATTATTTTGTACAATGGCTACGGCATAATTGCCACTCGAATCCTTTAGTGCTTCTTTAATAGTTGCTCCGGCATAATTTGTCGTAATGTAGGTCGTAATGGCAGTGGGTAAGCTGGCTGCATTGACCACCGTAACGCTATGCGGTCCCGTTGCCGACGAACTGGTCGTTGCGGTTGTCCGGGCCGATGCGTCCGTATCGGTGGGATCAACAGACGTCTTGTTGCAGCTACTCATCCCCACCGCCAAAGCAGCCACAAAACTGAATACAAGCAATGTTTTCATCTTGGAAGTCATTAGGTTTTGTTAAAAAATTTAAATTGAAAAATAAGGTGCAGCCCGATTCGTTTGCCGGTACTATTCTGTCGTACGTGCAACGTATATTCATCGTTGCAAAGCCGATAAAAAAATCTAATGCTCACAACCCTAGCGCTAGTATGCAACTATACAATTCCTTGGTACAAATAATTGGCTTACAAATAGTTGACCACAAAGGAGTGCTTGATTATTTTTTACAGGGCCACTAATTCAGGTTGATTAAAAGGTGATGGAAGCCACATCCTGGACATTAACAGCCGATGAACTTTATCAATAGTGACTATTTGCGTATTAATTTTTACGTATAAAGCGTTTTATTTGCATAATGCTTTAGCTGCCAATATACTATTTGGCTGTCTACCTGATTATAAATAGATTGTTCTATGAAAAAACAAAATACCCGCCAATCGCAGTCCCAAACACTCAATGGAATGACGCAGTCGCAGGGGCAGACCAGCGTCAATTTCTCGTTTTCAGACTACCAGACCGAGAATTTTTTTGATGAGATGTTCACCAGCGAAACGCAGGTGCGAGCCGGGTATGTACCTTTTCAGCAACGCGTTGAGCAATTGACCCGCGAAGATTTTATAGGACGACAGCTTGCAGCCGAACGCGCTCTAATGAGTATGGGTATTACCTTCAACGTGTATTCGCAGGGCGAAGGTACAGAACGGATTATGCCCATCGACATTATTCCGCGCGTGATTGAATCAGCCGAATGGAATCGGCTCGAAGCCGGTCTGATTCAGCGCATTAAGGCCATCAATATGTTTCTGGACGACGTGTATAATGAACAGCGTATCCTGAACGATGGTGTTGTGCCGCGCGACCTTATCGAGTCCAGCAAGTCGTTTTTGCCGGGTTGTCTGGGTGTACGTCCCCCCAAAGGCATCTGGTGTCATATTACGGGTACCGACCTGATCCGGGGTGACGATGGGCAATTTATGGTGCTGGAAGATAACCTCCGCTGCCCATCCGGCGTATCATACATGCTTGAAAATCGGGAACTTATCAAGCAAACCTTCCCGGAAGTACTGACCCAGACGGGCGTTCGGCCCGTATCGGATTACCCGACCCGGCTGCTCCAGATGTTGCAGTACATTGCCGACCGGCCCAATCCAACCGTTGTTGTTCTGACCCCCGGCATTTATAACTCGGCCTACTTCGAGCACTCGTATCTGGCTCAGCAAATGGGCGTTGAGTTGGTCGAAGCCCGCGATCTGGTCGTATCGGGCGGCTATGTAAAAATGCGCACCACTAAAGGCTTCCAGATTGTCGACGTTATTTATCGACGGATCGATGATACCTTCCTCGATCCGCTGGCCTTCAATCCTGAATCGATGATTGGGGTGCCGGGTATTTTCGAGGTATATAAACGGGGCCGGGTCGCACTGGCCAATGCACCAGGAACAGGCGTAGCCGACGATAAGGTAATTTATGCCTATGTACCCCGGATTATCCAGTATTACCTGGGCGAAGAGCCGATTATTCCAAACGTCCGAACCTACATTTGCCGGGAGGAAGAAGACTGTCAGTATGTGCTGGACAATATCGAACAACTGGTTGTCAAAGAAGCCAATGAAGCAGGGGGCTACGGTATGCTGATAGGTCCCAAAGCCTCTCCTGAAGATCACGAGTTGTTTCGGCAGAAAATAAAGGCTAATCCCCGAAATTATATTGCCCAGCCAACCATTTCGCTTTCACGCGTGCCCTGCCTGGTGGGCGATCATGCCGAAGGCCGTCACGTCGACCTGCGCCCCTATATCCTGTACGGCGACAATGTCAACGTGATACCGGGCGGCCTGACGCGGGTTGCTTTACGAAAAGGTTCGCTGGTGGTTAACTCCTCGCAGGGCGGTGGGGGTAAAGATACATGGGTGTTGTATTAATTGGTTACAGACGTTTATTTACGATTTACGGTGGCCGACGCATTAGATTTTTATGCGTTAGCCACCGTAAATCGTATACCTTTAACCGTAAACAGTATACTGTAAACTTCTTACCTTTACGATCCAACTAGCGCATAAACCACTTTGCCTGATTTAAGCATCATCATTGTCAATTATAAAACGCCCCAACTCATTCTCAACTGTTTAGCCTCAGTATATGAGTTCACAAACGGGGTCAGTTTTGAAGTCCTTATTGTCGATAACCAGTCGAACGATAACAGTCAGGCAATCATCCAGTCGGCTTATCCTGATGTACGCTGGTTCCAGACAGGCTATAACGCAGGTTTTTCGCGGGCCAACAACAAGGGTATTGACGAAGCGAACGGCCGCTACATTCTGCTGCTTAACTCAGATACACTTCTGATCGACAACGTGCTGGCTCATTGCATTCAGGTACTTGACAGTCGCCCTGACGTAGCTGCGGTGAGCGCCATGCAGCTTATGGCGAACCGACAGTTTCGCCCAAATCTGTACACCACTTTCGGCCAGATGCGCCGGGCGTTTTACATCCTGCCGGGTGGAGTAGCATCTGAACGATTTCTCTACCGACTCATGCCCGATCCACAATTTAGCGATCCTGATCAGGTCGAATGGTTATCAGGCGCATTTCTGATGACGCGAAAGTCGGTGATTGAACGGGCTGGCAAATTAGATGAAAGCTTCTTTATGTACGGCGAAGATGTCGAATGGGGGTATCGGCTTGGCCAGCAGGGGAAGTTGCTTTTGCTGCACAATGAGAAGTTCATTCACCTCGAATATGGTAGTAGTGAAGACAATCAGCAGCATGTGGTCACACATATCAACCGATTCAAACCGCAGGTCCAGGTGTCGCAGTTGCTTTGGGTTCGTAAACAGTATGGCGTTGGGGCTTATCTGGTCCTTATTCTTCACTATATCCTGATGATTCCGGTTGTCTTTATCTGGAAAATGGCTGTCAATATCCGGGATCGTCGTACGCCCTGGGCCGAAATGAGTAGCCAGTGGGCGTATACGAAAAATGTCGGCATTTTTCTCCGTTTCTTCTGGAAAACGCTCTTTAACCGTCCGGGCTTTTATAAGGTCTAACAGCTTACTCACAGCGCCCTTTCCAGCGTTTCGTACGATCTGAAGAGCGAAGAAACTGGAGCGCATATAGCATTCAAAATCAATCGAATCAGAAGAATACGCTTTTAGTCGATTGCAACGTTGTAGGTGAGGAATGCAAACATCTACATCTATGCGATTCGTTTACAGTATTGGGCTTTGGGGGCTATTGCTGGGGGCCATGCTATGCCCCACGATCAGTCAGGCTACCCACGTGCGAGCGGGAGAGATTACCACTAAGCGCATTTCGCAAACGTCACTTACCTACCTGATTACTTTTACAGCTTATTTTGATGAAGCCAATGGTAAACCAGCTTCCGATCAGGCCGACAATTATACAATCTGTTTTGGCGATGGGAACACATCGGATATAAAACGATGGCAACGACAACTGATTAATGGGCGCACATCTTCCATTGACTCCTACACGATTGTTCATACCTATCCAGGTCCAGGCACGTATACTATTGGGATAACCGTACCCCTTCGGAACCGAAATACCAACAACCTGCCAGCCCCTTCAGACGCAATCCGTTTTTTTGTCTCGACGACGATTCTGATCAATGCCGCTCTGCTGACCAACTCCACACCCGTCATGCTCAATCCACCCCTGGATTCAGGACGAGTGGGCCAGAAGTTTTGCCATAACCCGGCCGCTTTCGATGCCGATGGGGATAGCCTCGCCTATCGACTTAGCGTGCCCCAAACTTCCTTGACCGATAATGGCTGTACAGGCAGGGCAATAACAGGTTACCAAGACCCAACCAGATTTAGTACATCAAGTGAAAGTGGAGGCCCACCCACCTTTTCGATCAATCCCATCACCGGGGAGCTGTGCTGGGACGCCCCTGGCGAAGCCGGCCAGTTCAACTTTGCCTTCATCATCGAAGAGTGGCGAAACGGCGTACTCATCGGCGAAATCACCCGAGATATGCAAATTTTTATCGTTGACTCGCCCAACAAGCGCCCCCTGCTGGCTCCCATCCCTGACCTGTGTGCAGAAGCCGGTACCCTCATCCAGCAACCTGTTACAGCCACCGATCCCGATGGACAAAAAGTTATTATATCGGGCTTTGGCGGTGTATTCAATATTGGCCCTGACCGACAACCGCTGGCGCCAGGCGAACTCATTCAACCTGCCTATGCCCAACTGATTAACGGAGACATTCCGCTGGCTCAACCAGCCACCGCCACCTTCCGCTGGCAGACCAACTGCAACCAACTCCGCGATGCCCCCTACGACGTCACCTTCAAGGTCACCGATGTGCCACCCAACAGAACCCCCACTCTCACCTCATTCCAGACTTTCCGAATCCAGCTCGTCGGACCAGCGGTCAAAAACCTCACCGCCAAAGCCGTCACCGGACCCAACGGCAGAGCCGTCCAGCTCAACTGGGATCCCTACACCTGCTCCCCATCCCAGGCCGGTAACCCCACCAAACTCGCCGTCTACCGCACCGAAGGGTGCACGCCACCACCCAGTAACTCCTGCCTGACAGGTGTGCCCGCAGGCTACACCAAGATCGCCGAACTGCCCATCTCAGCCACCACCTTCACCGATACATCCACCCTCAAACGGGGCGTCTCCTACGGCTACCTGATGGTCGCCCTCTACCCCGATATCAACGGCGGATTCAACGGGGGAGTCAGCAAAGCCTCCAACCTGGCCTGCATGGAACTCCCCCTGCTGGCACCGGTCATCACCCAGGTCACCGTCGACTCCACCGACGCCAACCGCGGACAGATCACCGTCCGATGGACCAGACCCCTGGGACTCTCGCCCGGTGACCTGCCAGGACCCTACCAGTACCGGCTCCAGCGAGCCACCGGCCTCAATGGCACCGCCTTCACCCCCATCGCAGCCATCAACACCAGCCTGCTGGCCTCAGCCCCCGATACGGTCTACATCGACAAGGGAACATCAGCCTCCGCCCTCAACACCGATGCCAACGCCTACCGCTACCGACTGGAGTTCTACTACACCCTCAACGGACAGCTCACCCGGCTCGATCTGACCGAACCGGCCTCCTCGGTGCGACTGACGGCCAACCCCGTCAACCGACAGATCACCCTGAGCTGGCAGGCCAGCGTCCCCTGGTCCAACGACAACAAGACCCACGATGTCTACCGATCCCGGACCGGACCCAACGGCCCCTTCAACAAGATCGCCGAGGTCCCCGTCACCAGCCCCGGCTCCTACTCCTTCACCGACGACGGCACCGACCGCTTTGTGGCCGATGGCAACACCAGCCGCAGCCTGTCGGCCGACAGCAGCTACTGCTACCGGGTGATGACCAGGGGCCAGTACACCGACATTCAGCTGGCCCGCCTGGGGGTGTTACTCAACTACAGCCAGATCAGTTGTGCCTCCCCCGCCGACACCACCAAGCCCTGCCCACCGGCCCTGAGCGTGGAGGCTCTGGACTGTGGGGCCCTGAGCGCAGAGGCCCTCTGTGACCAGAGCAGCTTCACCAACAAGCTCAGCTGGCAGCCCACCAGCAGTCCCAGTTGTGATGCCAACCTGGTGGGTTACCGGATCTACTACGGCCGCTACCCCACCGACTCGCTCACCCAGCTCAGCGCGGTGTCGGTGCCCACCACCCGGTTTGAGCACAGCAGCCTGACGACGGTGGCGGGGTGTTACTACGTGACGGCGGTGAGCCGGCGGGGACTGGAGAGTGCTCCTTCCAACAAGGTGTGTGTGGATGCGTGTCCCAGCTTTTTGCTGCCGAATGTGTTCACCCCCAATGGGGATGGCAAGAATGATGTGTTCCAGCCGCTGAAGTGCCCGAGGTTTGTGGAGCAGGTGGTGTTTGTGGTCTACAACCGGTGGGGAGCCAAGGTGTATGAGAGTGTGGGCCCCAGTCTGAGCTGGGACGGTCGCAGCAGTGATGGGGTGGAGCTGCCCACGGGTCTGTACTACTATCAGGCAACGGTGCGGTACGCTCTATTGGACAAGAATGCTCCCCCACAAGTGCTCAAGGGCTGGGTACAGATCCTTCGAGAAGGGGTGTCCATGAAATAGAGGAGGAAGGTTAAAAATCAGAAGCGAAGAAGGGAATGCGCAATTGGTTCCTTTCTTTCCTCCTGATTTTTTAATTTAAAATCAATCAAGTAGTGGATAGAACCAATTTTCTAATACACTTTTGGTAATTCAAATCGTTGTAGAGGAAAATAGGATACGTTTATGCGGTTCGTTTACAGTCTTGGACTTTGGAGCATATTGCTAGGGGCCATATTATGTCCTACGATCAGTCAGGCTACACACGTGCGGGCAGGTGAAATTACTACCAAGCGCGTTTCAGCAACTTCACTCACTTATATCATTACCTTTACTGCCTATTATGACGAAATAAAAGGTCGGCAGGCGGCTGATCAGGCGGAACCATACACCCTCTGTTTTGGAGATGGTACAACCCTGGATGTCAAGCGAGCCAGCCGGAGGTATATTAATGGCCGTACTTCGTCCGTCAACTCGTATACAGCCATCCATACCTATCCAGGTCCAGGCGTTTATACCATCGGGATAACCGTACCAAACCGGAACGCTGATACTAAAAACTTACCACCACCCGCATCATCAGACCAGATTCGTTTTTTTGTCTCGACGACGATTCTGATCAATGCCGCTCTGCTGACTAACTCCACACCCGTCATGCTCAATCCACCCCTGGATTCAGGACGAGTGGGCCAGAAGTTTTGCCATAACCCGGCCGCTTTCGATGCCGATGGGGATAGCCTCGCCTATCGACTTAGCGTGCCCCAAACTTCCTTGACCGATAATGGCTGTGTGGGAAGAAATATTCCAGTCTATCAGGACCCAACGCGATTTAGCGGTTTGGGTAGTGAAAGTGGAGGGACGCCGACCTTTTCGATCAATCCCATCACCGGGGAGCTGTGCTGGGACGCCCCTGGCGAAGCCGGCCAGTTCAACTTTGCCTTCATCATCGAAGAGTGGCGAAACGGCGTACTCATCGGCGAAATCACCCGAGATATGCAGATCATCGTCGTTGACTCGCCCAACAAGCGCCCCCTGCTGGCTCCCATCCCTGACCTGTGTGCAGAAGCCGGTACCCTCATCCAGCAACCTGTTACAGCCACCGATCCCGATGGACAACGGGTCATTATCACCGGTTTCGGCGGAGTCTTTAACGTCGGCCAGGATGGAGCGGCTCTGGCACCGGGCGAACTCATTCAACCCGCTTATGCCCAACTGATTAACGGTGGCGTTGCCCAGGCTCAACCGGCCACCGCCACCTTCCGCTGGCAGACCAACTGCAACCAACTCCGCGATGCCCCCTACGACGTCACCTTCAAGGTCACCGATGTGCCACCCAACAGAACCCCCACTCTCACCTCATTCCAGACTTTCCGAATCCAGCTCGTCGGACCAGCGGTCAAAAACCTCACCGCCAAAGCCGTCACCGGACCCAACGGCAGAGCCGTCCAGCTCAACTGGGATCCCTACACCTGCTCCCCATCCCAGGCCGGTAACCCCACCAAACTCGCCGTCTACCGCACCGAAGGGTGCACGCCACCACCCAGTAACTCCTGCCTGACAGGTGTGCCCGCAGGCTACACCAAGATCGCCGAACTGCCCATCTCAGCCACCACCTTCACCGATACATCCACCCTCAAACGGGGCGTCTCCTACGGCTACCTGATGGTCGCCCTCTACCCCGATATCAACGGCGGATTCAACGGGGGAGTCAGCAAAGCCTCCAACCTGGCCTGCATGGAACTCCCCCTGCTGGCACCGGTCATCACCCAGGTCACCGTCGACTCCACCGACGCCAACCGCGGACAGATCACCGTCCGATGGACCAGACCCCTGGGACTCTCGCCCGGTGACCTGCCAGGACCCTACCAGTACCGGCTCCAGCGAGCCACCGGCCTCAATGGCACCGCCTTCACCCCCATCGCAGCCATCAACACCAGCCTGCTGGCCTCAGCCCCCGATACGGTCTACATCGACAAGGGAACATCAGCCTCCGCCCTCAACACCGATGCCAACGCCTACCGCTACCGACTGGAGTTCTACTACACCCTCAACGGACAGCTCACCCGGCTCGATCTGACCGAACCGGCCTCCTCGGTGCGACTGACGGCCAACCCCGTCAACCGACAGATCACCCTGAGCTGGCAGGCCAGCGTCCCCTGGTCCAACGACAACAAGACCCACGATGTCTACCGATCCCGGACCGGACCCAACGGCCCCTTCAACAAGATCGCCGAGGTCCCCGTCACCAGCCCCGGCTCCTACTCCTTCACCGACGACGGCACCGACCGCTTTGTGGCCGATGGCAACACCAGCCGCAGCCTGTCGGCCGACAGCAGCTACTGCTACCGGGTGATGACCAGGGGCCAGTACACCGACATTCAGCTGGCCCGCCTGGGGGTGTTACTCAACTACAGCCAGATCAGTTGTGCCTCCCCCGCCGACACCACCAAGCCCTGCCCACCGGCCCTGAGCGTGGAGGCTCTGGACTGTGGGGCCCTGAGCGCAGAGGCCCTCTGTGACCAGAGCAGCTTCACCAACAAGCTCAGCTGGCAGCCCACCAGCAGTCCCAGTTGTGATGCCAACCTGGTGGGTTACCGGATCTACTACGGCCGCTACCCCACCGACTCGCTCACCCAGCTCAGCGCGGTGTCGGTGCCCACCACCCGGTTTGAGCACAGCAGCCTGACGACGGTGGCGGGGTGTTACTACGTGACGGCGGTGAGCCGGCGGGGACTGGAGAGTGCTCCTTCCAACAAGGTGTGTGTGGATGCGTGTCCCAGCTTTTTGCTGCCGAATGTGTTCACCCCCAATGGGGATGGCAAGAATGATGTGTTCCAGCCGCTGAAGTGCCCGAGGTTTGTGGAGCAGGTGGTGTTTGTGGTCTACAACCGGTGGGGAGCCAAGGTGTATGAGAGTGTGGGCCCCAGTCTGAGCTGGGACGGTCGCAGCAGTGATGGGGTGGAGCTGCCCACGGGTCTGTACTACTATCAGGCAACGGTGCGGTACGCTCTATTGGACAAGAATGCTCCCCCACAAGTGCTCAAGGGCTGGGTACAGATCCTTCGAGAAGGGGTGTCCATGAACTAAGCAGAACACAAAAAACAGAAGGGTGGAAAAGGACCAACTACGGTTTCCTTTTCCACCCTTCTGTTTTTTGGATTTATTCTCACTTCATGTTGTGATACACCATCTGTACATCGTCGTCTTCCTCAATACGTTCGATGAGTTTTTCAACGTCGGCAGCTTCCTCGTCTGTTAGCTCTTTATAATCATTCGGAATTCGCTCGAACTCAGCCTGTTTGATTTCGTACCCTTTTTCTTCCAGGAATTTCTGAATACTACCAAACGCGGTGAACTGACCGTAAATGACCAGTTGATCAGTGTCGTCATCGTACTCGATCTCATCCCCGCCGAAATCAATCAACTCAAACTCCAGTTCCTCCCGGTCAATCCCTTCGGCTGGAATGCGGAAAACCGACTTACGCTCAAACATAAAATCGAGCATACCCTGTGTACCCAAACTACCACCAAGCTTATTCAAATAACTTCGAACGTTGGCTACTGTCCGGTTGTGGTTATCCGTTGCGGTTTCGATAACGAGCGCAATACCATGCGGAGCGTAGGCTTCGTATACAATCTCCTTATAGTCCTCCTGCTCTTTCGATGAGGCTTTTTTGATAGCCCGTTCGACGTTTTCTTTCGGCATATTAGCCGCTTTGGCATTTTGGATGATAGCCCGCAGCCGTCCGTTGGTATCTGGATCAGGACCGGCACTTTTGACGGCCATAACGATATCTTTGCCGATGCGAGTAAAGGTCTTTGCCATTTGACCCCACCGCTTCATTTTGCGCGCCTTCCGGTATTCAAACGCTCTTCCCATTGTTGTTAGTGGTCATTAAGTGGTCATTCCATAGTCATTTCATGGCCAGCTGTTGTTCGATGCGAAAGCAATATATGAAGACAACTACTGACAACAGAATGACGATTTAATGACTATATACAGTTGATTCAAATTCAATAATTTCCTGCCCGCGCATCAGATCCTCGAAGGTTTCACGCTGACGGATCAGGTAGGGTTTACCCTCATAAACCAGCACTTCGGCTGGACGAAAACGGGCATTGTAATTCGAAGACATGCTGAAACCATAGGCTCCTGCATTTTCGAACGACAGCACATCACCCGGACGTACTTCAGGCAGAACCCGGTCGGTAGCGAAGGTATCCGTTTCGCAAATGTACCCCACAACGGTATACATTTTCGGCTCGCCCGTTGGATTCGAGATGTTTTTGATGTCGTGGTATGCATCGTACATCATGGGCCGAATCAGGTGGTTAAGGCCAGAATCGACCGCCACAAATGTCCGGGTTGGGTTTTCTTTAACGATATTGGTACGTACCAGCAGATGCCCACTTTCGCTGACCAGAAACTTACCCGGCTCGAACCAAAGCTCTAACTCACGACCATAGTGCTGGCAGAATTGCTGGAATGCCGCCGATACCTGATCCCCCAGTTCAACCACATCCGTAACATGGTCGCCTGCTTTATAGGCCACCTTAAAGCCACTGCCAAAATCAATAAATGTCAGATCAGGATAGTCGGAAGCCAGATCGAACAGGACATCAGCGCCTTTTAGAAAGGCATTGGCATTTTTGAAATCCGACCCTGTATGAATGTGCAGCCCCGTTACCGAAATCCGGTATTTTTCCACCAACGCCCGCATTTCGGCCCGTTGCAGGATTGAAATACCAAATTTGGAATCCGCATGGCCAGTCGAAATCTTGATGTTCCCCCCTTCGCTGATGTGCGGATTGATACGGATACTTACCGGAACCTGACTGCCGTAGTTTTGGCCAACCCATTCGAGCAAAGGCAGGCTATCGACATTCAATTGCAGACCCAGTTCAATGGCTTCGCGGATTTCGCCGAACGAAACCCCACTGGGCGTAAACATGATCTGGTTGGGAGCAAATCCGGCTAGCATACCCATCCGCGCTTCATTGACCGACACCGAATCCATTTCAACACCCTGCTGACGCATCAGTTTCAGAATCGACACGTTTGTCAATGCCTTGGCTGCGTATTTTATCTTGAGGTTAACTCCGGCAAAAGCAGACCGGAGTAAGCCAATTTTTTCGATAATTTTGTCGGCATCGTACACGTACAATGGCAGACCGAACTCATCGGCTATGGCCACTACATCGACACCCTGAATCTGATAAACCTGGTTATTTAGTTGCATACCTTCTAAAACGAATCGCAAAATTACGCCATCTTTCCCCCATGTACAAAATTCAAAGGTATCTGTTCATACTTATCCTGCTTGGTACGTATTCGGCTTTTGCTCAGCAACCTACCGTTACCAAAGGAAAGAGTCGTGCGTCCAGCACAAATCAGCCGTCCAGATCGGCTTCTAAGCTTCAGTCGGGCCCTATGGTGGGGTATTCCGACATGCGGGAAGTGATGCTTTGGGCGCAGACCAAAGAACCCGCCAAAGTTCAGATTCGCTACCATGAAGTGGGCAAGACAGCCCCGGTTTACCTGACCCACGAAGTACAAACAACCCGGCAAGCGGCTTTTACCGCCCACCTGCTCGCCGATCAGGTGGAACCCGGAAAAACGTACGAATACGACGTGTTAATCGGGGGCCAGAAGGTGAGCCTGCCCTACCCGACCCAGTTTCAAACCCAATCCCTGTGGCAGTGGCGGACCGACCCACCGACTTTTCGTTTCGGCGTCGGAAGCTGCACGTACGTCAACGAACCTGATACCGACCGACCCGGCAAACCTTACGGAGGGGGATACGAGATTTTTACTGCACTAGCGGCTCAGAAACCTGATTTTATGCTCTGGACGGGCGACAACACCTACACCCGCGAAACCGACTGGAACAGCCGTACGGGGGTTCTCAGACGCTATACCCACACGCGCTCTTTACCCGAAATGCAGCCTTTATTAGCCAGCACCCACAACTACGCCACCTGGGACGACCACGATTACGGCCCCAACGATGCCGACCGGTCGTATTGGCTCAAACCTGTTACCCTCGAAGCGTTCAAGCTCTTCTGGGCCAATCCAAATTTCATTTTCCCGGAAGGATGTGCGGGCACTTTTTTCTGGAACGACTGTCAGTTTTTCCTCCTCGATGACCGAACGTTCCGCGCGCCAAACGAGATGCCCGATGGCCCGGAGAAAGCCTACTTTGGTGATAAGCAGATTCAGTGGTTACTGGATGCGATGACCTTTAGCCAGGCTCCGTTTAAGTTTATCGTAACAGGGGGTCAGATCATTAACCCGACCAAAGCGTTTGAAAATTACAGCATTTATGGCACCGAACGCGAACGACTCCTGAAGGCAATTGCCGATGCCAAAATACCTGGTGTTCTGTTCATCACCGGCGACCGACACCATTCGATTCTGCATAAACTGGATCGTCCGGGCACTTACCCGATTTACGACCTGACGATTTCTCCACTTACCTCATCCGTAGCCCAACCCCGCGCCGACGAGTTAAAACAGCCGACGTATGTAGATGGCACACTCGTTACCGAACGTAATTTTGGCCTCCTGAGCGTAAGTGGGCCTCTCAAAGATCGCGTACTGACCATAAAAATTTTCGATCAGAAAGGCACCGAACGCTGGAGTCGCGATATACGTGCCAATGAATTAAAGTAACACCTCGGTCTGCAGCGTTCGGTTTACGCCGGACTGCCGTAAGCCGACAACCAAGTAAACATGACTATTCAAAAATTCCCTGACCACGACACCCTTTCGCAACATACGGCTGAGTACATTGCCGCGCTGATCAATAAAAAGCCCAACGCTCTGCTTTGCCTGGCATCTGGCGATACACCTATTGAAACCTACCACCGATTGGTAGCCCTGGCAAAAGCCGGGAAAGTTGACGTTAGCCAATGCACGTTTGTGGGGCTGGACGAATGGGTTGGCTTCGGGCCGGATGACTTCGGCAGCTGCTCGTATTACGTATTCCGGGATTTGTTCAATCCGCTACAGCTACGGCCCGACCAGATTCATGTGTTCGATGCCAAATCAGCAGACCTCTCAGCCGAATGTGCTAAAATCGACGCACTGATCCGGGCGCATGGCGGATTAGACTTACTACTCGTTGGTATGGGCATGAACGGTCATATTGCCCTCAATGAACCCGGCACCCCATTCAACTTAGGGTGTCACGTATCGCAATTAGCCGAAAGCACAATAACCGTTGGGCAGAAATATTTCGATAAAGAAACGACCTTAACGCAGGGGATCACCGTTGGCCTACGGCATCTGGCCGAAGCGCGCGACGTAATTTTGCTGGTGAGTGGCGAAAAGAAAGCGTCAAAGCTGCGCGAAGCCCTAACCGGGCCCATCACCAACGAAGTACCAGCCAGTATTATGCAAACGCACCCCAATGGCCGGGTTTGGGTTGACGAAGCGGCTGGGAAATTACTTTAATTACAGCGTGATCATTGGTTGTCATTTGCTTTGCGTTATTAATTATCATTTCTTGTATGTTGCGTACGAAATACTGTCCAACTAGCGCCAAATGCATCTTTGATGACAACCAATGACCATCTAATGACTACTACCCGAAATTACCGCACCGAAGTTCTGGCGGGTATTTCGACCTTTCTGGCGACGATGTACATCATCGTCGTGAATCCGGCGATTTTGAGCCAGGCGGGTTTACCATTCAGTGGCGTTCTGACGGCAACGGTACTGCTTTCTTTCTTTTGCAGTCTGATGATGGGCCTATATGCTCGTAACCCTATTGTAGTAGCACCGGGTATGGGCATGAATGCCTTCTTTACCTTTACGGCTGTAAAAGGGATGGGTATCCGGCCCGAAGTAGCCTTGGGAGCCGTTTTTTGGGCGGGGGTTTTGTTTCTCCTGATGTCGGTACTGAATCTTCGGTCGGCCATTGTACGAGCGATTCCGCAACCGTTACGCTATGCCGTATCGGCGGGTATCGGACTGTTTATCACGCTCATTGGGTTTGAAAACGCCAAGTTTATCATTGCCAATCCAGCTACGTTAGTTGGCATTGCTCACCTGAAAGACCCGATTGTTCTCACCTTTGTCTTCGGATTATTGCTCACCAGCGTATTAGTCATTCGCAATGTACCGGGGGCTATTATCATCGGGATTGTACTGACGACGCTGGCAGCCTGGCCTGTCGGACGGTGGTGGGGCGATGCATCTGCCATTAATTTTGGTCAGAAAACATTGGTCAATTTTCAGAGTATTTGGGCTGCTCCCGATTTTTCGTTGCTTGGCAAGCTGGATTTAGTCGGTTCGCTCTCCTGGTCATTATGGCCGGTCATTTTTGCCTTTGCCTTTACCGATCTGTTCGATAGCCTGTCTACGTTTGTGGGCGTAGCCGAAGCCGGTGCTCTGCAGGATGAGCAGGGCAATCCCCGGAATTTGAACCGATCTCTCCTAACTGATGCCGTGGCGACAACCCTGGCTGGCATACTGGGCACCAGCCCCGGTACGGCTTATATTGAATCGGCAGTAGGGATTGCGCAGGGCGGACGTACCGGCCTGACAGCAATCGTAGCTGGCTGTTGTTTTCTTCCGTTCCTGTTCCTGTCGCCCTTATTGTCTATTATTCCGGCCATTGCTACGGCTCCCGCGCTGGTGCTGGTTGGTGCGTTTATGATGAAGCCCGTTACTCGTATCAATTGGGGGCAGTTGGACGATGCGCTACCGGCTTTTTTGGCGCTGGTGCTGATTCCGTTCAGTTACTCCATTACCCAGGGCCTGATTTGGGGATTTCTGTCCTGGAGTGTTATCAAACTGGCCATCGGCAAAACGACCGATCTCCCGTTGAGCCTGCTCATTGTCGATATCTTTTGTGTACTGGCCCTCACAAGTGGCCATTGATGGCCACCTATTTAATCTAAGTTGTATGAAAATAGCTTGATGGGACACCAAGAAAAAAGACATAGCCAAGAGCAAGAGTACCTTTGAGGTGCGAAAACATCAGTAACCCGCTCTGACTATGTCTGAAAAAGTAGTGGCAATTTACTGCTTTCTAGATGATTTCTTTCTAGAAACCAATCACCCTAGATCGACCAAACCACAAGCTAAACCTAAAGTAACAGACAGCATTGTGTTGACTACCGCCATCATATCGGCTCGTTTCTTTGGGGGCAACCAAGCTTCAGCCATGCTCTATATGGCGGACAAGCAGGGTGTCCTTATGCTGGAAAAGTCGGCCTTTAATCGCCGGTTGCATCGACTCGCTCATACCTTGAGTGTCTTATTTTATTATTTGGCCGACTTCTTTAAAGCCTTGAATGTGAGCAGTCAGTATCTAATTGATTCATTTCCTGTATCGGTTTGCGATAATATTCGCATCAGCCGTTCACGGTTGGTCAAGGGGGAAGAGTATCGAGGCAAAATTGCTTCCAAACGACGGTTCTTCTTTGGGTATCGGGTGCAAGTAGTGACCACCAGTACTAAGCAGCCCGTGCAATTTTTTATTCTTCCGGGTTCGTACGCGGATATAACAGCTCTTCAGATGATGCATTTGCATTTGCCCGCAGGTAGCGAGGTGTTTGGTGATGCTGCCTACACCGACTACGAACAAGAGGAACTGTACGCTGATTGTGAACAGATTTCCTTACAGATTCAACGCAAGAGTAATAGTCATCGGGCTGACCCGATTTGGATAGCCGCTTACAAGAAGATGCGTCGTCAGGCAATCGAACAAGCTTTTAGTCAAGTCAAGTTGCGATTTCCTCAAAAGATTCATGCCGTTACCGAAGCGGGTTTCCTGATCAAGCTTGTCTTATTTCTACTTGCATACGCTCTAGAATCAAACTTGTATCATACAACTTAGATTATTTAGTATGAATAAACGACTACAGATTCTCTTTGTTTCCTTCATTCTTTCGCTCTTTCATTCTTTCGCCTTTTCGCAGCGCTATAAAGCCAAACCCATCACAGGCTTGCTAGGTGCATTTGGAGCCGAAGTAGCTTTGGTTAAAGAATCGTTGCAAAAACCTAAGACGGTTGTTGTTGACGGCATTACGTTTACCTGCGGACGGATTGGCAAACAGCGTGTTGTGGTAGCCGAAACGGGTATTGGCAAGGTGAATGCGGCCATGACCACCTCGCTCATGCTCGATCATTTTCGGCCGTCGCGCATTCTCTTTACGGGCATTGCTGGCGGCACCAACCCCGACCTACAACCCGGCGATATTGTGATAGCCGGACGAACTGCTCACCACGATTACAGCTCCATTACCGACAAAAACACCCCTACCCGGCAAACCCGTAACGCAATCACCAAAGAATTTAACCCCGTTTATTTCCCAGCCGATTCATCACTCATGCACCTAGCCGAAAACGTTGTTAAAACCGTTTCTCTGGAGGGAATTCCGCTGGCGTCGGGCGGGGTTTCAAATCGGCCAGTGAAGGTGGTAACGGGTATAGTTGTGACAGGTGATGTGTTCGTAGCCTCGGTTGACAAAGTAAAAAGTTTGCGGACCGATTTCGGGGCCGACGCGACCGAAATGGAAGGGGCGGCTGTAGCCCAGGTATGCTATCAGATTCAGGTGCCTCATCTGATTATCCGCAGCCTCAGCGACCGGGCCGACGCCGAAGCCCACATTGCTTACGACAAATTTTACCCGACAGCCGCCCGCAATTCCGCCAAATTGGTGATCGCACTGGTTAAAGCATTATAGCCATTCAGTCAAATCAGTACGCACGGGGAAGTAAGATTACCGTTTTTTTTCATCTTTGAGAAGACCAAACGACTGATCAGTAAGTTATTGTGACTCACTGAGCGGATTAGTTTGGTTTAACCATTCTCAACTATGAAACAAGCGACTGTTTACCTCTTTCTGGTTTTACTCCCAACGGTCCTTTACGGCCAACCCCTAAAACCCGGTTTCGACAAAGCAGAATATATTGAACTACTCAAAGTATCGGCCCAGTTTGGCGACTCGACTTATGTCAGGGCTTTTCCAACACCTGAGCGATTTAAACTAGTTTACCGTTCGCCCATAGTCGGGCTGGACAACCGCTGGGATCTTTGGGCTAACAACCAGGGCGTAGCTGTTCTGAGTATTCGAGGCACGACGGCCAACAGCGTTAGCTGGCTGGCTAATTTCTATGCGGCTATGGTTCCGGCTAAAGGCGAACTCCAGCTCAGCGATACCGAAAAATTTACGTATGAGCTGGCAGCCAGCCCATTGGCAGCCGTGCATGTCGGTTGGTTGGTCAGTACAGCCTTTCTATCAAAAGACATGCTCCCAAAAATCGATTCGTGCTATCGGACTGGTATCAAAAACATGCTGATCATGGGGCATAGTCAGGGGGGAGCCATTGGTTTCCTTTTAACGGCCCACCTCCGCCAATTGAAAAAGCAGTCCCGAATTCCTTCCGATATACAGTTTAAAACCTATTGCAGCGCCGGACCCAAACCCGGCAATCTGCATTTCGCTTATGAGTACGAAGCCACTACTCAGGCCGGGTGGGCTTACAACGTGGTTAACTCTGCCGACTGGGTACCTGAGGTTCCGCTAACCGTACAGACCGTCAATGATTTTAACCCAACTAACCCTTTTGTGGGTGCTCCGGCCATGATCAAAAAACAGAAATTTCTGAAGCGGATGGCACTCAAGTATGTGTACAACAGCCTGAGTAAACCCGCCCTTAAAGCGCAGAAGAATTATCAGAAATACCTGGGCAAACTGGCCGCCAATACCGTGAAGAAAAACCTGAACGGCTATGTCGCTCCCGATTATTACAAAAGCAACGACTACGTCCGAACCGGCAATACCATTGTGCTGCTAGCCGACAGCAGCTATTTCGCCAAATATCCCGATAGTAAAGAGAAAATCTTTATCCATCATTTCCATCCACCCTACTTATTCCTTACCGAGAAGCTACCATAGCCAGTTAAAACTACTTGTTAGTAAGTAAGCATTTTGTATGCCCCCATAGGATCGCACAAAATGGCAAGCTTAAACCTAGGCTAAAAGAATTTTAGATATTTTAATAGTAAATGAACGTTTATTTATTAAAAATCATTATACTTTCAAATCACAGGAACCTCGAAGCTTATGCGACCAAGAAATCTTGATAAAGAAGAATCGATCCGGGCAATAGCGTTGCAAATCATTCAGGAGGAAGGACTGGAAAATCTGAGTATGCAGAAACTGGCCAAAGCCGCCAATGTGTCGCCCCGTACCATTTATATTAAATATGAGAATAAAGAAGATCTGCTCATCAAGCTATTCATTGATGAAGTGTTAGGCGCTTATGAATCCGCTATACTGGAGAACTTCGACGAAAGTATGGACTTAGTTTCAGGGATAAAAAGGCTCTGGCAGAACACTTTCCACTATTTCCAGCAGAATCGCCAGGCTTTCGCGCTGATGCAATACGGTAAATCATCGCCCTTGTTGAACAAGGCATTTCGGGAAAGAGACATTCAGGAAGGCCAATTCTTCGCCCCTATCCACCGCTTTCTCGCCCATCATGCCAACGCTGGCACCATCCGGCATTTTCCAGTTGAGGTTCATAGAGCTTTACTCTTCGCCCCCCTTTTCGACCTAATCAATGAATACGTCGAACATCTTGACAGACCTGCACAACCCATTACCGAAAAACTTATGCTCGACTGCTGCGAAGCGGTAATCAGCGGAATACTCATTAAAAAATAAACCCATTAACTACAACAGACAATGAACAACATCACAAACAAAAAAATAGCCATTATCGGCGGTGGCCCTGGTGGCCTGACACTCACCCGACTTTTACAACAGAAAGGCGCCAACGTTAACGTCTACGAACGCGATACAAACGAACATGTTCGGGTACAGGGTGCCACGCTGGACCTTCACCACGATAGTGGCTTATTAGCCTTGCAGGAAGCCGGGTTAATGAATGCTTTTAAAGCAGCGTATCGACCTGGAGCCGACCGAATACGGATTTTGGATAAAGCGGGGACAATCCTATTCGATGATGGCTTTACTGCTAGCGATGATCTGTTCCGCCCCGAAATTGATCGTGGTCCATTACGGAAATTATTGCTCGATTCTCTACAACCGAACACCGTCGTTTGGGACAGCCATCTTATAGGGCTCACACCATCCGGCAACGGCTGGCAACTTGATTTTAAAAATGACACGACCGCCTTTGCTGATTTAGTCATAGGGGCCGACGGAGCCAATTCCAAAATACGACCCCTCATTACGTCCATCAAGCCGTTATATTCCGGCGTTACTATTGTGGAAGGAAATGTATACGATTCAGAAACCACAGTGCCTGCTATCCATACGCTGTTGAACGGGGGTAAAATCTTTGCACTTGGCGATGAGAAAACACTGATCGTCAGTTCGAAAGGCGATGGCAGTTTAGTCTTTTACACGGGTAGTAAAACAGATGAATTCTGGATTCATGACCATGAAAACGCTTTTAGTAACCGAGAACAGGCCCTTACGTGGTTTCAGGAAACATTTATCGGATGGGATGCGGCCTGGCTTGAATTAATTGAAAAAGCCAGCTTCCCGCTGACAATTCGACCACAGTATTGTATGCCTTTAGACCAGACTTGGGATACCTTACCGAACCTGACCATGTTGGGCGATGCAGCCCATCTAATGCCACCATATGCGGGCGAGGGAGTAAATATGGCGATGCTCGATGCGCTGGAATTAAGCAACTGCCTGACCAACGAAACCTTCACAGATACACAATCTGCCATTACTACATATGAAAACCAGATGCGGCTTAGAGCTTCCGAGATAGCCCGAATAACGTTAGAGCAAACCAACTCTCTCCATTCCTCTGAAGCTATTTCCAACCTGCTTGAGCTATTTAGTTAATTCTGGCAGAACAAGTTATAAGTATAACTGCACCATTTTTCGCCAGTCTTCAGCCTGATGAGCGCGGCCATCCCAAAGGTATAACTCATGCGATATGTTTTTAATCCAAAGGGTTTCGCTTAGGCTAAGGTTGCTGGGCAGGAAGGGATCTTCGGTCCCAATAGTCATCACAATCTCCATCCGACGAAGGTGATCCAGTAGCATTTCATCCTGTAAATTTGGCAGAAAGTGGTTGGGGCTATGGAAATAAATATCGTCGTCGTAATACCCGTCAAACAACCCACGAAATTCGGCTACGGGCTCCGACAGATTGTAACGCCCACTGAACGCAACTACTTTCCCGAACCATTGAGGGTGCCGAAACGCAATATTCAATGCATGGTAAGCACCCAGACTGCATCCATGCGAAATCATAAAGGGTTGGGGGTTTATCAGCCTTGAAAACGTTAGTACTTCATTCAAAATGTACTGTTCGTACTGATTGTGCCGCCGAATACGGTCCTGTGGACTTGCCAAGCGATTATAAACGCTTTCCCGGTCGACGCTATCTACGCAAAATAGCTGCAACCAGCCGTTTTCGATACGGTCAGCCAAGGCTTCAATGAGACCCAAATCTTCATACTCATGAAATCGCCCGCGCCGAGTCGGGAAAACCAGCATCCTCGCTCCGGCATGGCCAAAAACAAGCAATTCCATGTCCCGGTTAAGATTTGGGCTAAACCATTTATGATACTCACGATGCATGCCGTATCTGTTAAGTACCCATGAAAATACACTCGTACAGCCAAAAAACTGCTACGCATCAGGTAAATAAATCGTTAAAAAATCGCGACTTGCTGCTCAAGTGTTCGCTTCCAGGCCTGATACCCGGCTGGGCTCAAATGGAGTCCATCATTCTCAAATGCTTCCCGGCGCGGCTGTCCATTTGGCCAGAGTAAGGGAGCAGTCATGTCAATGTAATGAGCATTTTGCCTTTTTCCAACCTCTTTGCCAATCAGCTGATTGGTGTACCGAATCTGATCAACAAGGCCCCAGCGAGCCGGGCTAATTTTTATGGATAAAAAGAAAAGCGGCAAATCAGGGAAATGGTGACGCATTTTATCGGCAAAGGTGCAGAAGAACAAATACACCTCTTCGGGATGCCGCCCGTCGCCCAGATCGTTGTCGCCTGCATAAAACAGAACAGCTTTCGGAGCAGCGGGCAGTAGTAGTCGTTCGAAGAACCAGGAACATGCCGCCAGCGTCGATCCACCAAACCCAAGGTTCAGGGAGTTGATTTGTGGAAAGTCCTGCGCCAGCGTTGTCCAGAGCCGGATAGATGAACTACCATAAAAAACCACCCTGTCGGATGCGGGCGGTAATGTCATCAATTTCGTTTCCAACTGCCGAACTTCGGCTTCATACCAAACCATATGCTGTTATTTAACCTGCCGAACAACCTCTTCCAGTTTCGCTATTTCAGCATGAACGGGAGCACTGGCCATCCATTTTCGAATGATGTTTGCCAGTGGTCGAAATTCAATCAGAAAACCATCATGACCATATAATGAATCGATTTCTTCGTAGGTCGCATTCGGAATATGGCGAGCCAGAAACTGTTGCTCAGTAGGTGGGAACAGCAAATCAGACCGAATACCAACTACTAATGTATAGGCTTTAATCTGGCCGAGTGCATTCAGAATACTCCCCCGATTTCGGCCCACATTATGCGAATCCATCACCTTCGAAAGCGTCCAGTACGTAAAAGCATTGAATCGGTCGGCCAGTTTATCGCCCTGATACCGCTGATAACTGGCAGATTTGTAGCCGTCCAACTGCTCATTGTTATCCAGTGCCTGTGTAAATCCATAGGTATCGTAATTCCGATACGAAATCATAGCCATCGCCCGGGCGGCTTTCATACCCGCTACACCTGCATCGGCTCGTCGTTCGGGCCAGGTTGGGTCGGCTTCGATAGCCATCCGCTGGGCTTCGTTGAAGGCAATGCACCAGGGTGAAGCAACGGCGCTGGCGGCAATGATGACCAGATTCTGAATCAGGTTGGGTTGTAGAATCGCCCATTCCAATGCCTGCTCGCCACCGACTGACCCACCAATACAGGTACGGATTTTTTCGATACCCAACTCCTGCCGTAACAAATCCAGCGCGTTTACCATATCGCGAATGGTAATCGCCGGGAAATCATGATAATACGGCTGCCCAGTCGCAGGGTTTACGGATAACGGCCCGGTTGAGCCATAGCAGGAGCCCAGCACATTAGCACAAACAATAAATTGACCCGTTCCTGTTGGCGAGTCGGGATCAAAATACCGGCCGGGGCCTACCATTCCTCCCCACCAGTCGCCCGCATCCGCATTACCCGTCAGTGCATGGCATATCCATACGACGTTCGACCCATCTTCGTTTAAGGTACCGCGCGTTGTATAGGCCAGCCGAAATCCCGGTAGGCTCTCACCCGATTCGAGTGAGAAAGAATACTTGTAATCGAAATACTGTAGTGTCAATGGAAAAAAGTTTACAGTTTACGGTACTTTCAGTATTCGGTTTATAGTATTCGGTTTACGGTGAGCTGACGCAACCTATAGTAACGGCAATCTACCGTAAACAGAATACTACAAACCGAAAACCATAAACTACGTTAACACTGGTTGGGCAATCTGAGCGAACGCCTGTTCGAAATCAGCTTTGATATCGTCGATATGTTCGATGCCAGCCGAAACCCGCAGAACACCGGCTTCAACACCCGCACTGGCTTGCTCCTGCTCACTCAGTTGCTGGTGTGTGGTAGCCGCTGGGTGGATGATCAACGTTTTCGAATCGCCTACATTGGCCAGGTGGCTCACTAATTTCAGGCTGTTTACAAACCGATCGGCGGCATCTTTGTCGCCTTTTACTTTGAAGGTAAATACGCCCCCAAAGCCTCTTTTCAAATACTTTTTGGCCAGTTCGTGGTATGAGCTGCTTTCCAGACCAGGATAATTGACAAACTCAACCTGGTCGTGCTGTTCAAGCCACTGGGCCAGTGCCAGCGCATTCTCGACAGTTCGATCCACGCGCAGCGAGAGCGTTTCCAATCCCTGAATCAGTAAAAAGGCATTAAATGGACTCAGCGCCGGGCCATAATCGCGTAAGCCTTCAACCCGGGCCCGAATGATGAACTGGATGTTGCCAAATGGCCCACCCACCCCAAAAACATCGCTGAATACCATGCCATGATACCCTTCCGACGGTTCACTGAACTGTGGGAATTTACCATTACCCCAGTTGTAATTTCCACCGTCGATAATAACCCCGCCGATACTGGTACCATGTCCGCCAACCCATTTTGTAGCCGACTCAACAACCACGGCAGCCCCATGTTCGAGCGGTCGGAACAGGTATCCACCTGCACCAAACGTATTATCGACAATCAGGGGGATGTCGTGCTGTTTCGCTAAAGCTGCAAACGCTTCGAAATCGGGAACGTTGAAGCCCGGATTACCTATGGTTTCGAGGTAAATGGCTTTCGTGTTTTCATCAATCAGTTTGGCGAATGATTCGGGCTTATCGCCATCCGCAAAACGAGCGTCGATGCCCAACCGCTTAAACGACACTTTGAACTGATTGTAGGTGCCTCCATACAGGAATGAAGTAGTCACGAAGTTATCGCCCGCATTCAGAATATTATTCAGGGCAATAAATTGCGCTGCCTGCCCCGACGACACAGCCAGCGCAGCCACGCCCCCTTCCAAAGCCGCCATGCGTTTTTCAAACACATCGGTGGTTGGATTCATGATGCGCGTATAAATATTGCCGAATGCTTTTAAGGCAAACAAATCGGCGCCATGAGCCGAGTCGTTGAACACATACGATGTCGTTTGGTAAATAGGTACTGCCCGAGCGTTGGTTGTAGGATCTGGCTCTTGGCCTGCGTGTAGCTGGAGTGTTTCGAAATGCAGTTCTGACATGATTAATGATTTAGTTCTAACGTGGTTTTGGTAAAAAATATGATTTCCGATCCATAGCAGGTTGTTTTCGTACGAACCTGCACCGGCTGCAACCGATAACTGGACGAACACGACAAACCCTCCCAGTTTTCGTGGCAGAAGGTGGCTGTGCTTAGTAGGCCCCGGCGGGCATACAGCGTTGAAGACAGAGCATGTGAAGAAACGATTTATAGTCCCTAAATAACTTTAGGCAGGAGTTAGCACCTTGCCATGTGGTAGGTTGCCAGCGGTTCGCAGAGCCTGATCTCTCCCCGCTTCTATATAAATCAACGCGCGTCGGTATGATAAAACCGCGTAACTATTGACTTGATACTGCAAGTATAACAGCCAACGGGTGCGAATCCAAAAAACGGGTGCTTTTTCTAATCGTTTAACTATTTTTTAGATAATGCCCTCAATTGTCATACATGGCGTTTAATCCTTCTTTACTTTTGTAATGAAATTACCTTCCGCCCCATGAACCAAACGTACCGCTACAATCGCGACAACGCTACCCGCGTAGCAGGAACCACTACTGTGAAGGACGCCATTGGGCAACTGCTGAAGGCTTATCAGCTTCAAACCCGCTTTAACGAAACCTATCTAGAAGCCTTCTGGGGGAAAATGATGGGTCCAGCGATTGCCTCCAGAACAAACCGGCTCTATGTTCGCGATCGAAAGCTTCATATTGAAATTGCGTCGGCCCCGCTTCGCAATGAACTGGTCAATGCGAAACAGAAACTGATTCAACTTGTCAACAAAGACATGGGCAGCGATGTGATTGACGATGTTATTTTTATCTAGAAACAGTTCACAAGCCGTCTACAAATTCCTGCATCGTCTTAAACTCACCCATCGGTTTCAAATACCGTAGCAGCTTTTCAACTCGATCCAGCAACTCATCGCGCGAATGCCGACGCACGTAGGCAGGGATTTTTTCGTAAGCCGATAAGTCCGTAAACTCCCAGGGATGTACATACAGGTTCAGAAAGCCATCCGCCTGGAGAGTCTGTCGGCAAAGTGATTTGTAGTAGCTAAACGGAAAATTTTTCAGGCTCAGCCAGAAGAGCGGTAAACGAAGTGTCGGCGTAACCGATGCCGGAATTTGCCATACCCCCACTTCCCGAAACGGGTGCCTGGGTTCGCCCCAGTGATTATATCGACCGGGGAGCCAGGTTGGGTGCAGGGATGAATTATACTGATAACCAGCCTGCTTCACATCGTTCGGATCAACGAATCCCATCCGTGCCCGCCGAAAGCCCGTAACCGGGCGTTTAAGCAGATCTTCCAAAGCCAGTCGGGATTTGAGCAGATCGGCAGGTTCGAAGGTTGTGTGATAATAGCCGTGCGACGCTATTTCATGCCTGTTGGCCAGACGCAACATCAAAGCCGACTCATGAAGGGCATAATTGGCCGTTGTAAACAGCGTGGTTCGAACATCAAGCATATCGAACCGCTCAGCCAGGAGCGTTAAACCACGCGTTGAAACGGCCACCTGTTCATTCAATGGAATGTTGTGGCCGAATTCAACGGCGGTATCGAATTCTTCTACGTCAACGGTGAATAAAATATTTCTTCCTCGATTGGGGATTGCCATGGCGTTACTGTCTCCTCGATCTCGCTCGTGTCGCCGATAATATAAGCAGGTCGGCCTTTCACTTCGACAAACGTTTTGCCCAAATATACGCCGATAATCCCGATCATGATAAACTGTACCCCACCAATCAGCACCAGCAGCAACACCAGGGTTGTCCAGCCCGATACGGTTTCATTGGTAAAGTAATGCTCATAAATTGCTTCAGCCCCAAACAGGACCGCAAATAGCGACATGCAAAAGCCAAGGGTGACCGATAGGTAGAGCGGACGCGTTGAGAACGACGTAATGCCCATAGCCGCCAATTGCATCATCTTGCGGAACGAATATTTTGAACGACCCGCATACCGGGCGGCTGGTTCATACAAAATGCGGCACTGACGAAAGCCTACCCATGAAATAGCGCCCCGCAGAAATAAATCCGCTTCTTTGAACTGCTTAATGGTGTCCACAACTTTCCGGTCGAGCAACCGGAAATCGGCAGCGCCATCTTCAATTTCCAGGTTCGAAACCCGGCGCAGCACCCGGTAGAAATATTTTGAGGTTGTACGTTTGAACCACGACAGCTTAGGATCGGGCCGCCGAACCGTATAGACCACCTCGAAGCCTTGCCGCCATTTTTCGATTAGAGCTGGAATCAGTTCGGGAGGATGCTGAAGGTCGGCGTCCAGGCAAATAACAGCATCTCCGCGCGCATTATCGTAACCAGCCCGTAAAGCCATCTGATGACCAAAATTGCGCGAGAAGGAAATGAACCGCACAACCGGATATTCCTGACTCAACTGCCGCAATACGTAGCGGGTTTGGTCGGAGCTACCATCATCGACGATCAGGATTTCGTACGATTCGTACTGTGCCATCACTGCCATCAACCGATGCACGAGTACGGGAAGATTCTCTTCTTCGTTATAAGCGGGCACAACCAAACTGATCATACCCTGATGAAATGCCATAGGTTACTAATTAGTAAGGAATTATTACGGATGGGGTTTCGAAGAAACTGGGTATAAATATAAGTATATTTACCTAACGCACAACAAAAAAACTGTTGTATAATCGTTAATACCTTGATAAAGCTATTTAATATCCTAGCTATTAACCACTTGCCATTCCGCGCCTATATACCAATTTAATCCTATGGTTGGGCCAGGCTCAAACGAGCCGCTTCCAGATCCAGCTCCTGTTCCATTTTCCGAATAATTTCCCCATCCAGTAATGTACTTTGGCGTTGCTCGATTAGCACTGTGCGTTCCACATCAATCAGCTCAAGTTGCAGGCGGATAGCCTGCTGATAGAGCTCCGTTGGTTTATGAGGGGTACTGATTGATCCGCGCAGCATCCCATTCAGTTCATTGATTCGTAGTTCATACGTGTTTTTCACGTAGTTAAGCACATCATCATGCACAGACCCTGCTGAGTGGTTTTCTTCCAGATGCGTAATCACCTGTAGTGCCATTTTACGACGCAGCTTGCGTTCTTCCTGTTTCTCGTCGACATCCTCGCGCACATTAAGAGCCTCTACCAGCAGGGGTAAGGTCAGCCCCTGTATGACCAACGTAATAAGTATAACGATAAACGTGATGAACAAAATCAGGTCGCGGGCCGGAAAAGGCTGGCCATTGGGTAAGGTATTAGGTAACGCTAAAGCACCAGCCAGCGAGACAACCCCACGCATACCCGCCCAACCAACAACCATAATCTGCTGCCAGGCTGGTTTTTCTTCACGCTTGCGGATACGTGGACTGAGCCAGCGCGGTAGGTAAGCTCCCGGAAATACCCATATCAGTCGGCTAATGACTGCCACTACACTGATCAGTAAGGCATAATTTATCGCTTCGGGAAGTGTGTATCCGTTCAGGTCGGCCACAATCATAGGTAGTTGCAGACCGATCAGGATAAAGACAAGTCCATTGAGTAGAAAAACGACGATTTCCCAAACTGAATTCGTCTGCAATCGACTATGGTACGTAAAAATCTGGGAGGTTCGGGCCGACAGAAACAGACCCGTCGTTACCACGGCCAACACGCCGGATAGGTGAAAGTTTTCGGCAATCAGGTAGGAACCATAGGGTGTTAGCAGGGTTATGGCCGTGCTGGTCACATTATCTTTACTAATCATTCGATGAACCCAGATCATAATCCAGCCAATGGTCAGCCCAATAGCCACACTGATCAGCGCAATACCGATAAACTGATAACTGGCCTCCCAAAGAACAAAATGATTGGTGAGTATAGCCACAAGTCCATACCGGTAGATAATCAGGCTGGTTGCATCGTTTACCAGGCTTTCGCCTTCCAGTACGGTCGTAATCTGTTTGGGTATGTTGAGGCCGCGCATAACAGACGTAGCCGCTACTGCATCGGGAGGTGCAATAATAGCCCCCAGTAAATACCCTTGCGCCAACGAAAAGCCCGGAATAAACGCGTGGGCGACCAGAGCAACCAGTGTTGAGGTAAATAAAACCAGGCCCACAGCCAGTAACGATACTGATCGACTGTATAATTTGAGCTCCAGATTATCGATCTGCCAGGCAGCCGCATATAACAAGGGCGGCAGGAAAACCAGGAAAACTTCATCGGGCGACAAAATAACGGGGGGTAAACCCGGAATCCAGCCAATCAAAAGCCCCACAATAACCAGCAGAATTGGATACGATATGCGCAGCCAACGGGCTACCACCACCAACAAGGAGGTAACTCCCAGCAGACCTGTTACAATTTCAATTGGATGCATTGAATGATCAGAATTGGAATGATTGCAGCTTCGCAGTCAAAGCCCAACAAATTTGCTATAACTTTGTCAGTAGACCATAACTGGTGATAGCGTAACAATTCTGCTCATTATGAATTCATCAACCCGCCAGGTTTTTAAGAAAACGCCCAAAAACAGTCGGTTAGTTGAACAGGAAGAACAACGCAACGACATCGGCTTTGGCACCAAACTCACCGACGCCCAGGCCCGGTTAGTCAACCAGGATGGAAGCTTCAACATTGTTCATGCCAATGCCAGTTTATGGGACCAGTTAAATGTTTATAACCGACTCATTACTATGAGCTGGTCGCATTTTTTTGGCTGGGTTTTACTGGCTTATCTGATAGCCAATACGCTTTTCGCGGGCATTTATATGCTGGCAGGAGCCGGCACCCTCGAAGGGATGGACGATGACTCCATTTACGGGCCCTTCTGGAAGTGTTTCTTCTTTAGTTCACAAACACTCACGACCGTAGGCTATGGACATATTTCACCCAATAGTTTCCTGACCAGTTGTATTTCAGCTTTCGAGTCGATGGTTGGGCTATTGGCATTTGCCCTCGCTACGGGACTGCTCTACGGGCGGTTTTCGCGCCCGGTGGCCCACATCCGTTTTTCGAAACATGCTGTGCTGGCCCCATATCTGGATGTAAATGCCTGGATGTTCCGCATTATCAACACACGGCCAAATCAGCTTATTAACCTGGAAATCACCGTTAGTTTATCACGGGTAGAAACCAATGCAGAGGGAACGCTTTCCCGAAAATACTACAACCTCCACCTCGAACGAAATAAAGTGGCTTTCTTCCCGGCCAACTGGACGCTGGTACACGCCATCACAGAATCTAGTCCCTTGTATGGCCTTACGTCTGAAGATCTGAAAAAAACAGATACTGAATTTTTGATTTCGTTTCAGGCACTGGACGACACCTTTGTGCAGGGCGTGCATCGACGTTTCTCATACCGCCACGATGAAGTACGCTGGGGATATAAGTTCCGGCCCATGTACGACGGGGCGCAAACAGGTCGTGTCCTGCTTGACCTGGATAAACTCGACGACATTGAAGAAGTACCATTGAATTGAGTACCTTAAAAAACAATACATTAACGTTGATTCTACCTCCTTTTTTACAGCCCGGCGATACGGTTGGCGTAGTCGCTCCTGCGAGTTGGTTTCCGTATGAAGAACTGGCCGATGGGCTTCGCATTTTACGCGAAAACTGGCACCTAAACGTAATCGAAGGAGATAGTCTGTACGCGATTGACGGACCTTTTGCCGGTTCAGATGACCTCCGTCGGGCCGACATCCAACGATTATTCGACGACCCAGACGTCCGGGCTGTATTTGCTGCCCGGGGTGGGTATGGCTGCTACCGAATTGCTGATGGCCTTGATCTGACGGGATTACGGGCTAATCCAAAATGGCTAATCGGTTTCAGCGACGTAACGGTATTACTCAGCCTGTTGGCCAATCATCAGATTGTGAGTCTGCATGGACTTATGCCCCGTCAGTTTGGCGATCCTGACCGGGCCGCTTCACTGGAATCGGTACGGCAGTGGCTATTTGGTGAAACGCCCGCTCAGTACACCGTACCCGTACACCCCCTGAACCGACTCGGCAAGGCTACAGGTGTCTTAGTAGGGGGAAACTTAACCATGCTGAGTAATTCGATTGGTACGCCTACCGATGTGGATTTGTCTGGAAAAATTCTGTTCATCGAAGACATCGACGAAACATTTTTCTCCCTCGACCGCATGCTCACCCAGTTTCGGCGGGCCGGGCGGCTGGCCAATCTGGCCGGTTTGGTCGTCGGCCAGTTTACCGATATGCGTGCTAACACTTCGCTTCCTTTTGGTAAGGACGCCTTCAAGATTATTGCTGACGCCGTTTCGGCCTACAGCTATCCGGTGCTATTTGATTTTCCGGCTGGGCACGTTCCGTTCAATCTGGCGTTGCCAATTGGTAAAGACATAAAGCTCATTGTAACGGAGCAAACGGCTCGCATCGAATTTTAATCGACCACTCGTATGAGCTTTACCAATTCTGTAGTCTGGATTACGGGCGCATCGTCCGGTATCGGGGAGGCCGTTGCCTTAGCACTCGCCAGGCAACAAAACGTATCTCTTGTGCTGTCTGCGCGTCGTGCCGATGGGTTACAGCGGGTCGCTAACCAAACGGGTCTACCAGCTTCCCAAGTGTTAATCGTGCCGATGGATATGACGGATATAGCAAGCCTGGCTGCACACGTCGAAACAGTACGCCAGCGATTTGGCCGTATTGATTACCTATTTCAAAACGCGGGCATCAGCCAGCGGAGTACGGTAGCTGATACCGACTTTTCGGTTTATCGGCAGATTATGGAAGTCAATTTTTTCGGGGTAGTTGCGCTCACCAAAGCTGTTTTGCCGATTATGCTAACGCAGGGCAACGGCCATTTTGTCGTTACCAGCAGTGTAGCGGGTAAATTAGCCACCAAACAACGCTCCGGCTACTGCGCCAGTAAACACGCCCTGCATGGATTTTTTGATGCCCTTCGGTCGGAAGTCTATGAGGAAGGTCTTCGGGTAACCATCGTCTGTCCTGGCTACATTCGAACAGCCATCTCGCTCAATGCCCTGGAAGCCAATGGACAGAAGCACAACAAAATGGATGTTAATCAGGAAAAAGGAATGGCTCCCGATGTATTTGCCCAGCGGCTGTTACGGGCTGTTAATGCACAAAAAGAGGAAGTCTACATTGGCGGCTCCGAAATCTACGGCATCTACCTCAAACGCTTCTTTCCCAGCTTGTTATCCAGAATTCTTCGCAATCGAAAAAGAATTTAAACACAGCGTCTCGGAGAACACAGAGATTAAAGCTTTGTGTTCGCCGAGACGCTGTGTTTAAATTTCTACTGACCACCCAGGGTCAATTCCTTAACAGCAACGCCTTTGTTAGCAAACTCCATATAATCGGTGGTCAGGCGGCATAACGATTTCATACCCAGCACAAAGCCACCCTCGTCGATGTAGAAATCAGGAGTATGGTGCGAAGGCAATTCCGTTCCTTTTTTCCCTTTCGGCATACCACCCAGGAAGAAAAAGAAACCAGGTACTTTTTGCTGGTAGAAGGAGAAATCCTCGGCCCCGGTTTGTGCGGGTGTAATTTTCACATTGTTCTTTCCAGCTACCGTTTCGAGCGATGGAATCATCTGGTCCGTTAGTTTCGGATCGTTGTACGTAACCGGATACATCACATCAATTTTCACTTCGGCTTTGGCACCTGCGCTTTCGGCAATATTAGTAGCAATCTCGTTAATCCGGCGATGCACCAGTTGTTGCGCTTCGGGGCTAAAGGTACGAATGGTACCAATCATGTTCGCTTCTTCGGGAATGATATTCTGCCGAATACCGCTATGTAATGCGCCGACTGTTACTACAGCCGCATTATCAGTCAATATAAGGTTACGACTTACAATGGTTTGCAAGCCTATAACTACCTGTGCCGACGTTACAATAGGGTCCACGCTCGACCAGGGAGCCGCTCCATGCGCCTGCTTTCCTTTAATTTTAATCGCATACGAGTCTACCGCAGCCATCGTAGCGCCCGGACGGTACTTGATGGTTCCTACTTCGGTCTGTGAGTTGATATGCAACCCAAAAATGGCATCCACTTTTGGGTTTTCCAGAACCCCTTCTTTCACCATCAGGTAAGCGCCCCCTTCTTCACCCTGAGGAGCGCCTTCTTCGGCAGGTTGGAAAATAAACTTAACCGTTCCACGTAGATCAGCCTTAACGGATGTCAGAATTTCGGCTACACCCATCAGAATGGCCATGTGCGAATCGTGTCCACAAGCGTGCATAATCCCCGTTTGCTGGCCATTGTATTCCGTCCGCTCCTGCGACTTAAAAGGAATATCGCCCCGCTCGGTTACCGGCAATCCGTCCATATCCGCCCGAAGCGCCACAACCGGGCCGGGTTTACCTCCCTTTAGCAAACCCACAACGCCAGTTTTGCCCACACCCGTTTTCACGTCCATGCCTAGCGATTGCAAATGGGCCGCAATTTTGGCGGCTGTCTGAAACTCCCGGTTTCCCAATTCAGGATGCTGGTGAAAATCCCGACGCCATGTCACCACCTTTTTTTCAAGGCTTTCAGCCATTTTATCCATTCGGGTGTTCAACGTAGCCACCTGCGCAACTACCGATTGCGTCAAAAGCCCGCCCAAAAGCAGTGAAGAAACTAATATATTATGCTTTTTCATCAAAAAAGACAGTTTTTGAAACTTAGTTCGATTAGCGTTCAATTTACGGATAAGTCCGTAGAAAATAAGGCTATTACAGCAGCTCCCTCGTCAAACAGACCCAATCGCATTATCCAGCCATGTTATATTTTCCGATTACCGGCTGAGACAAAATTCTTTTCTTAAGTCTCTTTTGCTTATTTTCCCGTTGCTAAGTCACCCTTTATGCAATCGCCCAGTTTATATTTTCTGCTGATCGTTCTGCTATTACAGACACGCGTTGCCCAAAGTGAGGTACGGGTGTCGTCGCCCAATGGTCGTATCGATTTTATTTTTAACCTAAGTCAGGCAGCGCCTACTTACCGAATTCTATTCAATAAAAAGGTTCTGGTCGAAAACTCCACGCTGACACTTACGTTTCAGAACGATGACCTGTTTGGCCCCAATCTGGTTCAGCAAAAGCCGACTATTGAAACCATCGACGATACTTATGAACTCGTCGTGGGTAAGGCCAGAAAAGTGCATACGGTTTATCGGGAAGCGGCCATACCCTTGCTTGAACGGGATAAAGCAGGAAAATCGGGTCGACAGATTATTTTATGGGTTCGCGTATTCGACGATGGGGTAGCCTTCCGATATGAATTTCCGAAGCAGGCTAACTGGGAATCGTATGTACTCACCGATGAGCATACCACGTTTCAGCTACCACAGAATCCAACCGTCCGGGCTCTGTTTCTGCCCAACTTTACCACCTCGCACGAGGGAGTTTATACGACCATTCCATTAGCGAAGATCGCAAACGATACCCTGATGGACATGCCCGCGCTGTTTGAGTTCCCCAATAAGACCTATCTGGCTATCACCGAAGCGGCACTGGTCAACTATGCAGGCATGTACCTGGTGAAAAGGAATAATGTATTGACCAGTCAGCTTTCGCCCTTACCGAACCAGACAGCGGTAAAGGTAAAAGCCACATTACCCCATCAAACGCCCTGGCGGGTTATGCTCATCAGCGACCGCATCGGTGCACTGATCGAATCAAACATGCTGACCAGTCTCAATGAACCCAATAAGATCGACGACATTTCCTGGTTAAAACCTGGCAAAACGACTTTCCCCTGGTGGAACGGAAACGTAACCCCCGACACCACCTTTGCCCCCGGCAACAACTTCGAAACCCAGAAGTATTACATTGATTTCTGTGCCGCTAATCACATCAATTATCACTCCGTGGTCGAATATGGATTACACGAATGGTACGTCAATGATGGGGCAGGTTTCGTACCGGGCCTGAACGTTAATGCCGCCAAAGCCGTACCAGGGCTGGATATGCAACAGGTATGCGATTATGCCAAAAGCAAAGGTGTTGGTATCAGAGTATGGGTATATTGGTCAGCCCTTTATCCAAAACTGGAAGAAGTCTTTACCCAGTACGAAAAATGGGGGATAAGCGGTCTGATGGTCGATTTCATGGACCGCGACGACCAGGAGATGGTCAACATTCAGAATGAGATTCTGCGCTCAGCAGCCCGGCACAAATTGCACATCCAGTTTCACGGGGCCTATAAACCGACGGGTATACACCGCACCTACCCTAACGAACTCACCCGCGAAGCTACCCTCAACTACGAAACCAACAAATGGAGTGGGCTCGACACGCCCGACCATGACATTGTTTTCCCATTTACCCGATTGCTGGCTGGCCCGACGGATATGCACCTTGGTGGCTTTCGGGCTGTCCCCGATAAACAGTACAAAATCCAGTACACCCGACCGCTTATGCACGGCACCCGCTGCCACCAGTTGGCGATGTACGTTGTGCTCGAAAGCTACCTCAATATGGTATGCGATTACCCAGACGCCTACAAAGGGCAACCAGGTTTTGCATTCATCCAACAAGTGCCTACTACCTGGGACGAAACCCGCGTTTTGAATGCCGAAGTAGGCCAATACATTACGGTAGCCCGTCGCAAAGGGACCGACTGGTTTATTGGCAGCATTACCAACTCAACCGCCCGCGAGCTATCCGTCAAACTGGATTTCCTGTCCGACGGCAATTACACAGCCGAACTATACGCAGATGCGCCAGATGTAGCCCAACATCCGAACCACCTCATCCAACAAACCCAGACGGTCGGTCGGCTGGAAGTCGTGTCGCTGACATTAGCGGCTGGTGGAGGGCAGGTGATACGCCTGCGAAAGCAGTGATTGTATACATAACAACCACAAGGCAGAACGGCTTTCTTTCGAAGAATTCTATAATGTTTAGGATAGGCATTATCTTTGCGTCCTTAAAAATTACCTCATCAATAGCCTCCTGAAAATGAATAATGGACAATGCACAATGACAAATGTGCACTAGAGCAGCCGTACCATTATTCATTCTACATTATTCATTTTACATTCGCTTATGCAGGTTCTTAAATTCGGTGGCACCTCCGTCGGTTCCGTAGAGAGTATAAAACTGGTTCTCCAAATCATTGATAACCACCGCCAAAACGGCGACCAGATTGCTGTAGTTTTTTCGGCAATGGGGGGCGTTACCAACCAGCTTATCGAAATCGGACGCATGGCCACTACCGGCGAAACAGACTATATGGAACTGGTTCGGCGGATAGAAGACCGACACTTCAACGTGGTAAAAGCCCTCATTCCTATCAAGGAACAGAGTAAGGTGTTTGCCCACATTCGGGGAATCATCAACGAACTGGAAGACCTACTGCGTGGCGTTTCGCTCATTCGGGAGCTATCAGCCCGCACCCATGACCTGATAACCAGCTTTGGCGAGCGCTTATCCACAACGGTTATTACTGAATGTGTAAAAAGTAGCGGGATAGCAGCACAATATTGTGATGCCCGCAAGCTGATCAAAACCGACGCGCAGTTTGGTCATGCCGAAGTCAACTATACGCTTACCAATCAGTTGATTCAGGAGTACTTTGCCAAAACAACGGATTTACAGTTAATTACGGGCTTTATCGGCTCTACAGAGAAAAACGAAACGACCACACTCGGCCGGGGCGGTTCGGATTATACGGCCTCCATTATCGGGGCTGCGCTGAATGCGGAAGTGATCGACATCTGGACGGATGTGGATGGAATGATGACGGCTGATCCCCGCAAAGTCCCTAATGCGTTCAACATTCCAACTATTACGTATGCCGAAGCCATGGAACTCAGCCACTTCGGCGCGAAAGTTATTTACCCGCCAAGTCTGCAACCAGCCTTCGCCCGAAACATACCCATCCGAGTACTCAATACGTTCAATGCTACCCATAATGGCACCATTGTGAGCCGGACAGCCGAACGGCGGCAGTACACCATTACGGGTATTTCGAGCATTGATGACATTGCTCTGGTCAACGTACAAGGTTCGGGCATGATCGGTGTAGCGGGTGTATCGGCCAAGTTATTTGGTGTACTGGCTGCTCACCGGATCAGTGTCATTCTGATTTCGCAGGCTTCGTCGGAGCACTCCATCTGTTTTGCCATCGACCCACGCGGAGCCGACAACGTAAAGGCCATTCTGGAAGCCGAATTTGCCACCGAAATCGAACACGGACACATCGACAGCATCGCTATCGAGCGCGATTTGTCGGTGATTGCCACGGTAGGCGAAGGCATGAAAAAAAGCTCCGGTATTGCCGGAAAACTGTTTTCAGTACTGGGTAAAAATGGGGTAAACATTGTGGCTGTTGCGCAGGGCTCCTCGGAGATCAACATCTCGGTAGTCATCAACAAGAACAACCTGTCGAAGGCACTCAACTCCCTACATAATATCTTCTTCCAATCCGAAGCCCGCGTACTGAATCTGTATCTGGTCGGTACGGGCCTGATTGGCAAAACATTGCTAAAACAAATCCATGACCAGTCGGAATTTCTGCGGACCGAAAAGCTGCTGAAAGTGTGCGTGGTAGGGATGTCGAATAGCCGAAAAATGCTGCTCGACCCTAAAGGCATTTCGCTGGAAGACTGGCACGCACGGCTCCTGACCGAAGGTGTAACCACCTCGTTGCCCGCCTTTGTGGACCGAATTAAAGATTACAACCTGCCCAACTCTGTTTTCATCGACTGTACCTCGGATAAAGACATTGTGCAGTTTTACGAATCGCTGCTGGATAGCAACATCTCCGTTGTAACCCCAAACAAAGTAGCCAACTCAGGCCCATATAGTGAATATCGGCGTTTGCAGCGTACAGCCCTGAACCGGGGGGTTAAATTCCTGTACGAAACCAACGTGGGGGCAGGATTGCCCATCATCAACACCGTGCAGGGATTGATGACGGCAGGGGATCGTTTCCTGAAAATCGAAGCGATTCTATCGGGAACATTATCGTTCATTTTCAACACCTTCCGCCCTGGAACCTCTTTTGCCGATGTGGTGCGCGAAGCGAAGGAAAAAGGGTATACCGAACCCGATCCTCGCGACGATCTGAGTGGCCTGGATGTAGCCCGAAAAATCCTGATCCTGGCTCGTGAAGCCGGTTTCCCACTCGAACCGGAAGACATCACGATTACCCCCCTACTGCCTGAAGCCTGCCAGTTGGCGCCAACGGTTCCCGCCTTTTTTAACGAGCTGGAACGAAACAACGCCTATTTCGAAAACCTGCTTTCCGAAGCCGAAGCCAACGGTGAAAAGCTCCGTTTTGTCGCCAGCTTCGAAAACAACAAGGCAAGCATCAGCCTGCGCCCGGTGGGTCAGGAGCACCCATTTTATCAACTAACGGGTGCCGACAACATCGTTTCGTTCACCACCGAACGGTACAAAGATCGGCCATTGGTCGTGAAAGGGCCTGGTGCAGGTGCCGAAGTTACCGCTTCTGGCGTATTTGCCGATGTAGTCAGTATCGGGAGTTATCTGGCTTAACGACATAGCCTTTATTTATAAAATCGGCTAAAAAATCGTATCTTCGTAGGCCATACTTATCACCTTTTCTGTGACCGCCGACTCCCAGCAGCAAGCCCTTATTGATCGTATTCGCGACATTGGCCATGCCGAAGCCATCCGTCGGTTTTTCGGTTTGCTCAAGGACCTGATCGATATGGTCAACCTGCCCAATGGCGATGCCCGGCTGGCGTTTGTCGTAAAACCCGATAAAGCGTCTATCACGGCTAACATCAACTTTTTTCAGGCTTTACGAATTCAGAAACCCCGTCGAGGAGAGGTTGAGTATCACCTGACAATCAAGAAATCGTGTCAGGACCGGCTTAAGAATCTGGAAGAACTAGGCTTTGAGCCTTTGACCGAAAAGTCCGATTACCTGGCGGTGATCATTGGGCAATCAACGGCTCATCTGCTGTATAACCCTACGTTGCGTACCTGCTGGGAAGACTGTCTGCTGGAACTGGTCGAAAGTACCAAACGAGGCCCTCACCTGGCCCGGCATAATGCCGATGTGTACCAAGCAGCCGAAGACGAAGCGTTCCTGAGCGACATGATTCGGCTGGCTGATGACCCTAGTTTGGGGGAGCGGCTGACCAATGGACAGTTGCTCGAAGAGCCGGAAGCGACGTATGAGCCGGAGCCATCACTACCCAATCAGCCGCACAACCTCATCTTGTTTGGCCCGCCGGGTACAGGTAAAACGTTTGCTCTACAACCCTACCTGACCGATAAAAATGCAAGTCTGATTACCTTTCATCCGTCGTATAGCTACGAAGAGTTTGTGGAGGGAATCCGGCCGGAGGTTGTCAATGGGCAGATCAGTTACAAAATTCGACGGGGTATTTTTCACCGGGCTTGTCTGACGGCTATTCAGCAGGCAGGTTATGGAACCCTGGCCGACTGCCTGAATGATTCAGCTGAAAACCGAAGCAAAAAACTAAAACGGGCACCGGCACATTACCTGCTCATCGACGAGGTCAACCGGGCCAATGTTGCCAGTGTATTTGGTGATCTGATCACGCTGCTCGAATCGGACAAACGGCTGGGGGCTGACCATGAACTCTGGCTAACCCTCCCCTACTCCCAGGAACGCTTTGGTGTGCCCATCAACCTGTTTGTGATCGGAACCATGAACACCACCGACCGATCCATTGCACTGCTCGACATTGCGCTCCGTCGGCGGTTTTCGTTTCGGGAAATGCAGCCCGACCCATCCCTTCTGCCGACGGTCGATGGTGTCGATTTAGCGCAGTTGCTTCGGACCATAAATGAGCGTATCGACTATTTACTCGACCGCGATCATCAGCTTGGCCATGCGTATCTAATTACTATTGAAACCTTTGCCGATCTTTGCCAGACATTTCGCGACCGGATCATCCCGTTGTTGCAGGAATATTTTTTCAACGACTGGGCCAAAATCCAACTGGTTCTAGGCGACAATATCGCCTGGGGCAAAGACCCCGATCATCGGCTCGTTCGAACCAAAAAGAAATATACGGCCAATACTGCCAGTAAGTTATTTGGCGAACTGCCCGATTCAATGGATGAAGTAGTGACCTATGAGATCAACCCAAATCTTCAGCAAGGCAACTACGATCAAGTGCCTGTTGATGCGTTTATCAGGATCTATCAAAAACTATAAGTAGAGCGGGTGGAAAACCGCTTTTTAGTAATCATTTAAGCGGGTTCCCACCCGTTCTACCCATGAAAGCACTCGTTCTTACCCAATACAATCAATTCGATTTGCAGGATCTGCCGAAGCCAGGTATTCGGCCTAATGACGTTCTGGTTCGCGTACAGGCTGTAGGTATTTGCGGTTCTGATGTTCACGGCATGGATGGCAGCAGTGGTCGACGCATTCCGCCCATTGTAATGGGACACGAAGCCAGTGGCATCATTGCCGAGGTGGGTGCCGATGTACGCGACTGGTCGGTAGGAGACCGGGTGACCTTCGATTCGACTGTGTATGCACTCGACGACTGGTACAGCCGCCGGGGGCATTATAACCTCAGCGATGGCCGGGAAGTTGTGGGTGTATCGACACCGGATTTCAAACGACAGGGAGCTTTTGCGGAGTACGTCTCGGTTCCTCAGCATATTCTGTACGCCGTTCCCGACAATGTTACGTTTACGCAGGCGGCACTGGTCGAGCCGGTAGCCGTAGCCCTCCACGCACTCAGCCTGACACCGATCCAGGTTAATGACTCCGCCGTAGTGGTTGGCGCAGGGATGATTGGGCTATTTATTATTCAGGCGTTGAAACTGGCTGGCTGTACGACCATCATAGCCATCGACCTAGACGATGACCGACTGGCCTTAGCGCAAACCTTGGGTGCCACACACGCCATCAATGCACGGAGTGGTGAGGTAGCCCAACAGGTGCAGGCACTTACGCATGGGCGCGGAGCCGATGTCTCGTTTGAGGTTGTTGGCGCTGGCCCGACGGTTAAAACCGCTATTGAGTGCGTTCGAAAAGGAGCTACCGTAACCCTTGTCGGGAATCTGGCGCCAACGGTGGAAATTCCGCTGCAAGCTGTTGTGACACGTCAGTTACGGTTGCAAGGTTCTTGCGCCATCAATGGAGAATACGAAGCGGCTTTGGCACTGATCTCGTCGGGTAAAATAAATGTCGAAGCCATCCTGAGTGCCGAAGTACCACTCGAAGAAGGAGCCGACTGGTTCAAGCGGTTATACGCGAAAGAAAAGGGACTGATTAAGGTGGTATTGAAACCGTAACTACGGCTGAGCGGCTGCCCAGGAAATAATAGCCGGGTACAGATCGGCAACGGTTTGACCCGGTTTTCTTGTTCGATAGAGCCGCAGCAATTCCTCATTAAATTCTTTAAAACGCTGGAAGCCCCGGTTTACAACCATTCCTTTTTCGACACCCGCATTGAGCGTATCGAAACTTTTAGCATCGAACAGATCAGCATATAAAAGCGATACGAGGGCATAATTCATATACTCTTCAAAGCATGAAAGTGTATTGTTGTAACCCGCCGATGGCTTGTCTTTCGTAATCCATTTCGATAGATCTTTAAAAGCGGCTCCGATTTGGGGCGTGTATTTTTCGGCCTCTGGATTTAGGTAGCTGTGATTCAGCTCGGTAAATATGATTTTCATTCGTTGTCCTTTCGTAATGGCTGGTGGCTGACTTTTCTGGGTAGCACTTACAAAGGGAAAATCGACATGGGCCTGCGCTTCGGTAAAGCCGTTGTCGCTGAAATTGTTAGCCGATTGATTCCAGCCGACCAGCGGAGAGAACAGCACTTTAACGGCCGAATAATGTGTTGTTGGAAATTGTTTTTCCAGCCAGGTTTTCATGTAAGCCACATCGACGTTCTGGCGAAAATCGGCAATCAGGCTGTTGTAATAGGGCTGATTTTTTTGGTAGAATACCCTGAATTTCGATTCTTTGGCAAATTGCGCCAGTAATGGAATATAGGGCGACAACGTATTTTGCTCACCCCAGCTGACCCGATCATAGATCCCACCGTTCACAATCTTATCGCCCTGAAACTGAAAGGCGTAGCTGTCCATTTTCAGATTATGGTAATAATCGCCCGAAGCCCGTAACAGGGAGTCGATCACCTGCACCGCCCGGTTGGTTTTGTAGGGCGTAAACTGTGTCATCACGGCCGAATAGTAATCTGTCCCCTTATAGATAGCCTCAGTTTTGCCGTATTCGGTCAGGGCAAACACTACATTGATCAGTTCATAGACTTCGGGGACATCAATAATCGTTTTGCCCTGATTGGCCTTTTTATAGGCGTCCGTAAAAACAGCCGCTTTTACAAACGGGTGACTGGAAAAATGACACTGAATCGTATCACCTTTTGCCTGTCGAATGATCTGGAAATTGGTTTGAACTCCATGACGCAGCAGCAACACAACTGAATCCTGCTCCGAAACGAGGGTCAAGGGCGTGCTTTCGGTTTCAGTTCCAAAATCATACGAAAACTCTTTAGGGAGATCATTAATTCCATTGAAATTACCTCGTTCCTTATCCATGTACATAAACATGGAATTGCGTTGCGTTCGTATGGTTGGCTCCTGGCTGGATTGACCCACAGCCGTAATTACTGCAAATAGTGTAAGCAGAAAAGGATTAACAAGCTTGCCGACGAATAATTTCATAGCGTTGCGTTTGACCGTCAACCCAGGTATGGTTGACCTGAATACTGGATTTCCTGATTGATGCAATATAGAAAACCATACTCATTCCATAGCATCATCCAGTTGTACCGCGGGTGGAAACCCGCGATTTTCAACCAAAGAGGGCGGGTTTCCACCCGCAGTACAAAACCGATTAATCAACCGCTTCATATTGACTGACGACGTAGCCATCCGATAATTCAAGCGACTGCTCACTTAGCAGCGTAATCGTGGCTTTTTTTAGGGTACCACAAAGAGCATTATAGCATAATACCCAGCCGGTATAATTAATTTCGGTTCCTTCGCGGTTGAATCCTGTCGGGGCACAGCAATTCCCCTGGAGTAGCTTTTCTTTTTGCCTATACACGATCGTGTTATCAGCGCGATATTCCAGATCATAGTTAGTATCGCGCACTGTCCAGTTTGTATCCTGTACCGGGCGAGAACGAATGAGATGCCAGCGTCGATACAAAGCATCCAACGGACCGACAGCCTGATCACGATCACAAGCAACACTGGCAATCAACAGGAGGGTTACAAGTTGACCTTTCATAGGATAGCTGAACGAACTATTTATGGATAAGGAACATACGTTACCAAAGCTCTATCCTGCTGAATACCTAACTCATTCGGATTGAGCGTAACAATCTGCCACGAAGGGCCGTACTGAACACAACTGGCCTGAGCACATATTCCATTTGGCGTTCGCTCGGGCATGGGTATGGACGCTACATTCAGTAAATCTAAAGTTGTTCCTTTACGTTTAAATCGGGCGGGTGAACAACACGGATCATATTTCCCGTCTTCGCCGTAGAGAATTGTTCCGTTTGCCCTGAACTCAACAAGTGCCCAGGAAGTGGTAGGCACTTCTTCTGGTTTGCCTGTCGAGTATTGGATCGTTACGATCCGCCATTTCTGGTATAATGAATCAGTGGGTGCTACGTCATCTTCCCGCCGACAACCGAGTGCCAGTATAAATAATACAATCACATTCAGTACATATGATTTCATAACCTCTGCTTTAGTTACGCTTTACAAACTTGATTTTAAGTCATGAAACATGTACAAGGCGCGTTCCAGAAGAGCTAAAGACTGCGTTTATAGAGAACATACGGCTCTGGCGACCATAAACGACTCATTATTTCCTCTCGGTCAGCAGATGGCAGTTGACTCAGATCTACTGAACTCCCATCGCAACGGTAGATATGGCATCCCATACACGACCAATGATAAGCGTACAGATCGATATACGTTTCGCCTTTGTACGTAGCTGCCCGAACGATATCAGCCTTAAATTGACTAATAAGGCTGCGCAGCCAGGGCAGATTTTGTGCAGGATTCAGTGCTCCACAGGCGATCGTAGTGGTATAGGGGCCAACACCGATGGCATCATTCTTCCGGCAGGACATCGTAACCAGATTAACCAGCATCAATCCGATAAAGAGTCGTTTCATAGGCTATTGGTAGTCATCATGAGTAGAAGACCCTATTTTTGAGCATTTCGTTGGAATACGGTTCACTATTATTATGCCAAATCCTCTTCGTATTGCCATTATTGGCCCTGGTAAAGTAGCGCATCTTCATGCGAAAGCGACTTTGCAAACCCCCGATACCCAACTCGTAGCCGTTTACGGACGTACCTACCAAAAAGCCGAAGATTTTGCCAACCAATACGGCATTCGAGCGTACAGCGACATTTACGATATGGTCGACCGGGAGAACGTCGATCTCTGTCTGGTCTGCACCACACACCCCTCGCACCGGGAGGTTACGGTAGCCGCGCTGAATGCTGGCTCGCATGTGTTGGTTGAAAAGCCATTGGCCTCTACCCTGGAAGACTGTGACGCAATGATCGAAGCCGCCAACCAGAACAATCGCTACCTCGGCACCATTAGCCAGCGTCGCTTCTATGCACCTTCTATGCGGATTCGGGAAGCGATCGATACAGGAAAGATTGGCAAACCAGTACTAGGAACAATTCAGATGCTTGGCTGGCGGAGCGAAGAATACTACAAAAGCGATGCCTGGCGGGGCACCTGGGCCGACGAAGGCGGTGGTGTGCTGGTTAATCAGTCGCCCCACCAGTTAGACCTGCTGCTATGGTATATGGGTGATATTGACGAAGTGTATGGCGTATGGCGTAACCTGAACCACCCCTATATCGAAGTGGACGATACAGCCCTAGCCATCGTTAAATTCAAAAATGGGGGCCTGGGCAACATCATCGTCAGTAACAGCCAGAAACCGGGCATTTTCGGAAAAGTACACGTGCATGGCGAAAATGGGGCATCAGTGGGTGTTCAGACGGATGGCGGAGCGTTATTTATCGCGGGCATGTCGAGCATTACTGATCCACCCGTAAACGACCTCTGGACCGTACCCGGTGAAGAATCTAAACTCGCTGAATTCGTAGCCGAAGACACGGCCTTTTTCAATACCATCGATGCCACGGTCTATTATTTTGGTATTCAGATCGCCGAATTCCGGGATGCCATCCGGGCGGGTCGCCCACCAATGGTGACGGGTGAAGATGGTCGTAAAGTGGTGGCTCTGTTCCAGGCCATTTACGAATCGACCCGAACTGGGCTTCCGGTGAAATTTTAGGAAAAGAGAAGGGTATAATGAAAAAGGAGAGAAAGGACTACCCTGAGGGCATCCTTCTCTCCTTTTTCATTATACCCTTCTGTCTTTTTAGTTCGCTGGATCGGCGGGTGTACTGGTGTTGTTATTACGCTCCGTCAGCGGATAGGGGAAAAAGTTTCGGTTCCGTTCAGCCCCGGTAGCACCCGGCCCAGGCCGGTTGAATCGGCGGCTATCTTCTAACCGGAATCCCTGATAGGCCAACTCAATCTGCCGATTCCGGTAAATTTCAGTCAGGATCGCATCGGCGGTTTGCGCACCCGAATAAGCAGGCAGAGATGCTCCCAATCCAAACGCATCTGTCGTTTTGGTTAGCACTTTATTCAGCGACGCAACAGCATTGGTCAAATCACCTTTGCGAGCGTAGGCTTCGGCCTGAATCAGCAGGATTTCACCGGGTAGGTAAACGGGTACAGCTGCGTTGTTGGCCGTGTAGAAAGCTGTAGCAATCACGGGTGCCACAGCCGTGTTGGTACTCGGCTTTGTCAAAAAAGCAATCCGTTTATCAGCTGGATCTGGAGCTAACGCGCCTGTCAAACCTAGACTAGCATTCGTCGGTTGAAACACGTTCAGATTGCCGAAGGTGTACTCAAACAGCGGGTTTCGCGTTATGTCATCGAAATTATAGACCGATTTTTTCGTCAAATCGACCTTCGCAGCCGCAGCCAGAGCTTTATCATAGTCGCCAGAGAAAAGTGCATAGCGCGCAATGAGCGCCTGAACCGTGTTCGATATATCGATACCGGGCACAATCTTGCTGCTAAAATCAGCCGAAACAGGCGCTGAAGCTAGCTGTGTGGCGGCCGTTTCGAGCGTAGTAATGGCTTCTTTAAACACCTGGGCTCGCGGAACAAAAGGCACGTTCGTTCCCGTTGTAACGGGCGACTGCTCAAAAAATAGGCCTAACGTTCCCAGCGACAATGCCCGGAAGATAGACGCATAACCGATGACTCCGCTCTTGGTACCAGCATCGTTTACAACGCCTGTATTCGCCAGAATCAGTTCAGCATTGGCGCGAACCAGATGACTTTGGGTCCATAGGTTACGGACAACGCCGTTGATGTTCGACACGTTTCCGCCCCCAACGGCGAGGTTCGCTTCATCGAGGTTACCCACGTTCAGAACAAAATCTTCGCGGGTCGTGAGTCCGGCACCAGCTGTGCTGGCGTAAAGCACACTTAATGCGCCCCCGTTGTATACCGATATTGCAGACCATTGCTCAGTGTAATCAGACCGTCGGACGAACTAACTGCCTGCGACTGGCTGATGGTGCTGGGATTTAAAAACGTCTGATTACAGGAAAACTGTAGCAACAGTCCTGTCAGACAAATGGGTATGAGAATCTTTTTCATGTTAGAATGTGGCTGACAGTTTAAGTTGGTAGGTGCGTGGAATGGGGACGTTCCCGAAGTCGATTCCGCGCAACAGGTCGTTGTTTCCCCCGGCGTTTGTTTCAGGATCGAAACCTGTGTACTTATCCCATGAATAGAGGTTGCGGCCCACCAGACCGATGTTCAGTCGGCTAAGACCTTTTACCAGCGTTGGTAGCGTATAGCTCAGGGCTACCTCACGAAGCTTAACATAAGACCCTGGATCAACCCGGAACTCCTGCGTATTGTAAATACCGAAAATATAGCCACGTTTTAGGGTTCCGCGCAGCTCCTGCTCAGCATAATCGCCCAGGCCAACTCCCTGCCGTGTACGTTTGTCAGCATTAAACACATCGACGCCCTGAACAGCATCCAGCAGCACATGCAAGCTCAACTTCTTGTAGGAAAAATTTGTGTTGAACGAGCCAGTCCATTTAGGATTTGGGTTACCAATGATAATGTTAGCCGTTGGTTTGGTTGGATCAATTGCTCCGTCGCTACCACGGGTAGCTGGAACATAATTGATGGCCCCGTTATCCTGCGAAGCTGCCCGCTCCGACTGAGGGAAACCCGATGGCGACAGAAATAGCGATCCATCTGGATTACGGGCATACGCAGTACCGTAGAAAACGCCAACCGGCTGACCGACCATCAGATAAACCGGCGTACCCGAAGCCGAGGAGGCATCGGGGCTAATGATTGGCAGTCCACCCAAGTCAAGCACTTTGTTTCGGTTGTGGTTGTAGATGACCGTAAAATCCCAGGTAAAATCTTTGGTTTTAATCGGTGTAGCATCCAGCACAATTTCAAACCCTTTGTTTTCCATCGACCCTACGTTATTCACGATGCTCGTTCCGCCTGTGGTTGGCGCCAGTGTCCGGTTAACAACCAGATTGCTGATTTTCTGATGGTAAGCCGTAACCCCCAAGCCAATCCGACCATTCAGGAATGCCAGATCGATACCGCCTTCGAGTTCACCCATACGCTCGGGCTGTACATCGGGGTTAGCCAATTGCGTACCTGGAACGACCGTGTTTTTACCAAGGTAACTTACCGGACTAAACTGATAGAAACGAGCATACGAGCCAATACCCGACAGGTTACCCGCTTCGCCATAACTAGCCCGTAATTTCAGGCTATTGAAGGCATTACTGAACGACAGATTCTTCCAGAAATCCAGATCCGATAGAATGAACGAGCCACTGACTTTGGGATAATATTGGTTCGTTTGGGTTGGCGAGAATTTTGAGGACTGATCGCGTCGAACGGCACCCGTAATAAAGGCCAGGTTACGATACCCAAATGTTGCCTGGGCAAACATCCCACTCAGGCTGTACCGATCCAGATCATACTTAACTGAATAGGAGGCACTGGCTCCGCTGACCGTTTCAATAAATGGCGACAGGTTCTGCCCGCTATTGATCGAGTAATCGGCCTGAAAATACTGATAGCTATACCCGATTGCCGCGTTGATTTTAAAATCCTCACTGAACTGGCGCTCATACTGCGCATTCAGGTCATTATTGAACTGGACAACCTGATTGGTAGCCGTAGCCGCAAACCCATTCGGGTAACGGGCCGCTGGCAAGCCTGCAACCGCCTGATAAGGATACGGACGGATGTAGTTTTTACCGAACTGTGAATAGGCATCGACCCCTACAATGTAATCGACACTTAAGCCTTTGAGGGGTGTCAGGTTCAGTTGCAGACTGTTGATAGTCCGGCTGACCGACTGCGAAAACTTCATGTCCTCAATCGTCGACAGGGGGTTCACACGGGTTGGCTCAACAGCTTGTAGGTTACCGGCCGCATCCCGCTGGGTAATGTCGTAGATGTTGTTCGTGATATTGACCGAGTTGATCGGGCTGTAAAACACGTTGCCGTTGGCTTTCTCGTTCGACAGGCTATTGATGTAGCTCAAGCCCACTGATACTTTAGCCCAGTTGGTCAGTCGCTGATCAACGCGGGCGCGAAGGTTATACCGAGTAAAATCCGTTTGTTTGATAATACCCTGATTTTTCAGATAACCAAACGAGACATAGTACTGCGTGTTATCACGCCCACCGGCAACGGAAATAGTATTGTCGGTACCTGTCCCTTTCTGGAAAATCTGATCGAAATAATTATACCGCTGTACATCGACCAGATTCGTAGCTAGGGGCGACAGCGTTCCTTCGCGATAGATGTTGGTGGTAGTAGTCCCCGGATTGGCAGCGATCTGAGCAGCAGAAATGACACCAATTGGATAAAGCCGGAGCGCAGCAAACCCAAATTGCTTGCCATACGTATTCACGGGCACACTCTTACGCAATTCGTTGACGTTAAATGAAGTCGTAAAGGTCACGGTCGGTTTGCCGGTTTGCCCACGCTTGGTCGTGATAATAACAACGCCATTGGCCGCCCGCGAACCATATTGAGCAGCCGCTGCCGCCCCGTTGATTACGTTGATCGTAGCAATATCGTCGGGGTTAATGTCAGACAGGCGGTTCTGCCCAACGTTGGCATTACCTACGTCATTTGCCAGCGCCAGTTGCGAAACGTTTGTACTGGCATTGCTCACAATGACTCCATCGACGACGTACAACGGATCGGATGACCCAACCAGCGACTTTATCCCGCGTAGGCGAATGCTGATACCACCTGCCGGATCGCCCGAGTTTTGCGTGATCTGCGCACCCGGCATTTTACCCTGCAATGAATTGATCAGATTACCCGACCCCGACTGTTGCAAGTCAGTTGCCTTAATAGTACTGATCGCATTACCCAGTTCACGCTTGGGCGCTGATAGCGTTGAGCCCGTAACAACAACCTCATCCAGATTGGTAGGAGCGGCCACCATTTCCGCATCTAAGGTCAGTTCCGTGGCATTTCCAAGGGTAATGTCCTTACGCAGGGTTTCATACCCGATAATTGTGAACGCAACAGTAATAGGGCCAGGTTTAAGGGTTACGGGCAGGGAGTAATTTCCTTCGGCATCGGTGGTTGTTCCAACGGTTGTCCCAACGATCACAACGGTCGCTCCCGGAAGAGGCAGTTTCTCAGGGTCGGTAACGCGGCCCTTCAGCGTATAGCGCGTGCTTTGTGCCAAAGCTGTCGTACAAAGCAATAAGGTCAGACAGAAGAGCCATAGTGAATGGGTCGATCTGCTAACCAGTACGTACCTGTTTGTCATAGGTCTGTAGTTAGTTGGTGAACGATACGAAAAAGAATTGTTAATTAATTGTGAAATATAGCGATAAAAGCCTGCCTAAAGACACCCGCAAAGCGTGATTCATTGCACCAAATCGAAAAGCCTTTTTTTGTAAATTTGAATCTTTGATAAGTCATACAATTCTTCATGAACAACCGTAATCGACTCGGGCTGCTTTTGCTGGCTGCTAGCTTATTGGCTCATTTGAGCCTACAACAGGCAGTTGCACAGTCCCGACAGCGCTATTCCAATCTTCAACAAGCCCTGTTTTCGGGTGGCCAACTGACCGGATCGCCCGGCCCCCGCTCCGTAAACTGGATTGAAGGCGGTAGCAAGTTTTCGTTCATCGATGGCCAAAACACCATCAAGACCTTTTCGCCCAAAGACCAGAAAGAAGAGGTGATCTTCGATGGTGCGCAACTGAAATTCCCCAATTCTGACCGCCCATTTGAATATGGCTCGTTCCAGTGGTCGAAAGACTCAAAGAACATCCTATTTCAGAGCAATTTCCGGCCCATCTATCGGCGCTCGGGCATTTCCGACTACTATGTGTACTCGGTAGCCGACAAAAGCCTGAAACTGGTGGCCAAAGACGCACAAACGGCCGAACTGTCGCCCGATGGCCAGAAAATCGGCTACGAACGGGGAGGAAATCTGTTTGTATTCGATTTTGCCACCCAACAGGAAACCCAACTCACCAACGATGCCAAACCCGCTTTGTACAACGGTCGTTTTGGCTGGGTTTATGAAGAAGAATTTGGGCTGGCCCAGGCTTGGGAATGGTCGCCCGATAGCAAGTTCATTGCGTTCTGGCAGTCGGACGAACGACAGGTTCCAATGTATCGCCTGACGGATTATAAAGGCTTTGATGAAAAATATGACTCGCTCCCCTACCCCCGCGTGGGCGATACCAACCCGATTGTCCGCATCGGGGTCATTGAGATTGCCAATAAAGCCAAACAGTGGATGAAGGTCGATCTGGGTGATGGCTATATTCCACGTATTTACTGGACTTCGCTCGAAGGGCAACTAGCACTGATGCACCTGAACCGCAAGCAGAATCACCTGCGGTTGTATATGGCCAATGCTCGCACGGGTGATTCTCGCCAGATCATGGAAGAAACCTCCAGCACCTGGGTCGACATCTTCGATTTTTTCGCGGGTATCAATCACCTGATGTATTTTCCGGCAGGTGTTCAGGAGTTCTATTGGGTTTCGGATCGGGATGGCTATGCACATCTGTACCGCTACAATTATTCGGGTAAACTGCTCAATGCCGTCACAAGTGGCAAATGGGAGGTGACGTATGTGCATCACATCGACCCCAAAACAAAGAAGGTTTATTTCACGTCGACAGAAGCATCTCCCCTGGAACGTCAGTTATTTGTAGCCGATGTGGATGGCAAAAACAAACGACGGCTGACCAGCGTAGCCGGACGACATGCGGTAAATTTTTCACCGAACGGCCAGTATTTCATTGACAAATACTCCAACGTTAACACGCCTACGCAGGTTGAACTTCGCGATACCAAAGGCCAGCTTATCAAAGCGCTGGAAACCAATAAACGGGTTTGGGATTACATAGCCAGCCACGATTACGCCCATAAAGAACTGGCAAATTTTACTACCTCCGACGGCCAGCCTATCGACATTTCAATCATCAAGCCCATCGATTTCGACCCTAGTCATAAATATCCGGTCGTGCTGGACATCTACGGTGGGCCGGGTGCTCAATCCGTGTACAACGAATTTGCCACAACGGGCTGGCACCAATGGCTGGCTCAAACAGGCTATGTTGTCGTTAGTGTGAATAACCGGGGCAGCGGAGGGTACGGACGCGATTTTGAGAAGATCGTTTATGAAAAACTAGGAAAGTACGAGAGCCTCGACTTTGCCGAGACGGCCGCCTATCTGGCTAAACTTCCCTGGATCGATGCCAGCCGGATGGCCATTCGCGGTCATAGCTACGGTGGCTATATGAGCAGCTATACGATGCTGACCCATCCGGGCGTATTCAAAGTCTCGATTGTGGGTGCCCCCGTAACGGACTGGCGGCTCTACGACTCAATTTACACCGAACGATACATGGGTTTATTGCCCGAAAATGAAGAGAAATATAAAGCCAGCGCAGTTACAACTTATGCGAAAAACCTGGCCGGAAAAATGTTCATTGCTCACTCTACAATGGACGAAAACGTACACGTTCGGAACACATTTCAATTAATGAATGCACTGGAAGATGCCGGTAAAGATGCAGATTTACGCATTTATCCGCCCGGTGCTCACGGCGTTGCGTATAGTGCGAATACTCAGCTACTACTCTATCAGCAATACACAGCCTACCTGGAGAACTACTTAAAAAATACACCTGTCAACTAACAAAAAAGTCCAGCAAAAAAAGCTGGACTTTTTTACTATAAAGGGCCTTTAGAGCCAACCTGAGGGATTTATATAAATTCTAAATTATTGGCGTGCTAAACAAACGTAGACATAGTTGGTTGATAATGCATTCACGACACTAATTAGATTAATAAGTAAATTCACTAAAACCATCAAACGTTATGAAAAAGCTAATCATTGCTGCTTCTGTCTGCGCTATGCTGGCAGCCGCACAAACCAGTTTTGCCCAGGCCGTTCAGGAAGGGAAAGCGGTTAAAAAAGAGATGAAAGCTGAAAAGAAAATTTCAAAAGCACATGAACTCAATGCCAATGCTCGCAGTGGTAAAGGGCTCGAGATAGCTGGTGTTTCCGACCCTAAAACACGCATGGCCAAAGCAGACCGCAAACTGGAAAAAGCCGAAAAGAAAGCACTGAAAAGCGATGCGAAAGAGCTAAAAGCCGTGGCAAAAGCGAAAACCAAAAAAGCGGCTGGCGTTGATTAACTCCTGATAAAAACTACAGGCGAGGATCATTTCCTCCTCTATCCATATCATATAGCCAACAAACATAGCCAAACTACCTGACTACGTTTGTTGGCTATAACTAGCCCTGTCGCAACGCCCGTCGAATAACTTCCTCTACGGTCAGATTCGGTTCTGCTTTCAGCGCATCATCGACACTCTTTTCGGCAGTGGCTTTGGGAAATCCTAGGGCAACCAGTGCAGCCAGCGACTCCTCCCGAACTGGGTTGGCAGCTTGCTGGCGGTAGGTGGGGCCATCTGGCACAACACCCGATTTCTTCATTTTATCGCGCAGCTCCAGAATAATCCGTTGGGCGGTTTTAGCGCCAATCCCCTTGATGGCCTGGACAGCCCTTACATTTTCGCCAAGAATAGCCAGCCGTAAATCGCCCGGCTGCATAGCCGACAGCATACCGAGCGCCGTATTCGGCCCAACACCCGACACCCCGATCAGATCCAGAAAAAGCGATTTTTCGTCGGCGCTGGCAAAGCCATACAATGCCTGAGAATCTTCCCGAAACAGATGATGAATGAATAATTTGATGCGATCTCCACCACCGGGTAAAATAGAATAGGTTTGAAGCGATATGTGTACCATATAGCCTACACCATGAACGTCGATAATCGTATGGGTAGGCTCTTTGTAGGCAAGAACCCCGTCTAAATAAGCAATCATTCGTTAGCGGCAAAGGCTTGTTTATAAGCCTGTTATAGAACTATAAAGATACAAAAAACCGACGACTTATTCATCAGAAAGCCGTCGGTTTTGACAATTCATTGTACGGTTTACGGCAGATAAAAGCATCGTGTTGTTTTGTCCATCGTAAACTAATAACTACACCCATTAACCAACAATCAACTTCTGGCCGGGGCGGAGCGAATTGTTACGAATGTGGTTTAATTTTTTCAGCCGCTCAATAGTCAAACCATCGTATCGCTGGGCAATGTTCCAAAGCGTATCGCCGTCCTGTACGCGATGGTAACGAGGCTTATACCGCTTACTTTTTACCACAACTTCGGCTTTCTTAGTTGCTTTAGCGGTTCCCTGATGAGCCAGTCGCTCCGCACGTGTTTCGGCCACTTCTTTCAGGATTGTCAACTTCTGCCCACGCTGGATTCTGGTAGACCGTAAATGATTCCAGCGTTTCAAATCATAAAGTTCTACGTTGAACCGATCGGCAATATCAGTTAGATTGTCTCCTTTTTTTACAACATACATTTGCTTGCGGGGCTTCCGCATCACAATCGTTTCAATATCTTCTTCGGGTTCATCATCCGATTCAGTCAGAGCCTGTTTTGCCGCAACCGCCGATGTTTCGTCCAGAGTTATATTCGCCAAAGGATTCTGACTCCGTGCTGCCCAGGCTCCTATCGAATCAGCCCCATACCGAATATCTTCGGCACTGGCCAACAGAATATGCTCCATCCGGCCCGGTATTTTACGAGCCGAATCCATAATAGCTTGCCGACGACTGGCAAAGTAGCCGTATTGCTGATGAGGAATGCGTAAGGGGTATCGCCGGGTATAATCGGGCAAAATCGTCGTGGTAATAGCCGGATTCATCTTCTGCAAATCCATTAACGGCATTGTACTGTGTTTTGCAAACGTTTCAAGATTGAAGTAGCCCGAAATGTGAATCGTATCATGCGGAATTGGATACTCGTAGTTTTCGGCCACAATCCCATGATCGTTAGCATAGTTCATCAGGTAGGTGAACGCTACAAATTGAGGAACGTAACCACGCGTCTCTTTAGGCAGGGCATCATAGATTGAATAAAATGAATCGCCCCCCGTTCGGCGCATGGCCCGTTTCACCGCTCCAGGCCCGCAGTTGTAAGCAGCCATTGTCAGTTCCCAATCGCCAAAGATGTTATACAGATCGCGCAGGTATTTGCAGGCCGCTTCTGTCGCCTTGACCGGGTCCATCCGCTCGTCTACGTAATCATCCTGAAAGAGTCGAAGGTCACGGCCAGTACCGGGCATAATCTGCCAGAGCCCACCAGCGCCCGCCCGTGAAATAGCCCGTGGGTTCAGGGCCGATTCGACGATTGAGAGGTATTTTAATTCGTTCGGTAACCCATATTCGGCAAGTAAACGTTCGTAAAGTGGAAAGAATAGGGGGATTCGTTCCAGCATGGTTTGGGTGTAGCTCGCCCGCCGGAAGGTAAAATAATCGACGTAAGCCTGAACGGCTTTGTGGTAATTCAGAGGAATGTCTTTCTGTAACTTTGCCAGCCGCTCGCGAATCAGACTGTCAGGAACAGTCGGCACATAGGCCAGCGTATCTTTCTTAACTATCGTACTGTCCAATTGAATCGTAGTCTCGGCGTGGGCGCTGCTTACCGACCCAACGAAGGTCGCCCCCACTACCGCACTCAACAGCCTCAGTCTTAACAGGCTACGGTTCAGGTAGTTCATATAGATTACGTTACGTTTATGATGTATGATGTAAGAGGTATGATATTGAGAACAAAAGATTTCTTTTTATGTAAACGCTTCGTTCCTATATCATACAGTATATATCATATATGCTGCAAAGTTTTTGCCAATCCAATCAGTGACTCTTCGGCAAAAGGCGGAGCCATGAGTTGTATACCTATCGGCAGCCCGTTTGCGTCGGTACCATTTGGAATCGATATAGCCGGATAGCCTACTACGTTTGCCTGAACCGTGAATATATCGGCCAGGTACATTTGTAATGGATCCTCTGTTTTCTCGCCCAACTGGAATGCAGGTGTGGGTGTGGTGGGCGACAGTAAAAAATCGTATTGTCCAAATAGCCGCTCGGTTTCCTGCCGAATCAACCGTCGAACCTGTTGTGCTTTGGTGTAATAAGCGTCGTAATAGCTGGCACTCAGCGCAAACGTACCCAGCAAAATCCGCCGACGTACTTCAGCACCGAACCCTTCTGTCCGGCTTTTTTTGTACAACGTCAAAAGGTCCATTCCTGATGTACCCGTCGATAAACTTCTGTATCCATAGCGTACGCCGTCGAAGCGCGATAGGTTCGACGAGGCTTCGGCGGTTGTCAGAATATAATAGGTAGGCAGCAGGTACTGTAACAGCGAAATTTCGACGGGTTCAACCGTATGCCCTGCCGCTTTCAATTGATCGATGGTACGCTGGGTAGCTTCCCGAATGCTTTGATCGACTCCTTCACTTTCGACCCCATCGCGTAAATACGCTATACGCAGTGGACGTTCAGGAAGTGATGCCTGGCTATAGGCTGAAACCGGCCGACTCGAAACCGTACTATCAAACTCGTCGGGACCAGCCATAATTTCGAGCAGAAGCGCGGCATCGTCGGGCGTATTGGCAATCGGTCCTATGCAATCGAAAGAAGATGCATAGGCAATCAAACCCCAGCGGCTCACACGGCCATAGGTGGGTTTCAAACCTACAACGCCACAGAATGCGGCCGGTTGACGGACCGAACCACCCGTATCGGAACCAATACTAGCTAAACAAAGCCCCGCCTGTACCGCAACGGCTGAGCCGCCACTCGATCCACCTGGCACGCGACTGGTATCGGCTGCATTTCGAACCGGGCCAAAGGCCGAATTTTCGTTCGATGAACCCATCGCAAACTCATCGCAGTTTTGCCGACCAATGATTATCACATCCTCATCAATCAGTCGTTGCACGGCTGTTGCTGTAAATTGTGCCGTAAACTTGTCGAGTATACGACTACCTGCGCGTACACCATGATTGGCATAACTGAGCACATCTTTGATACCAATCACCATACCCGCCAGTCGACCAGCCGTACCATCGGCCAGTTTCTGGTCGACACGATCCGCCTGCTGCCGGGCTTCATCGGCGTATACTTCGGTAAATACGTTAAGGTGCTGAGCCTCCTGAATGCGAGTGAGGTACTGCTCTACCAATTGGCGGCAGGTAAGCTGGCCTGTTTTTAGGTCAGCCTGTACAGAAGAAAAGCTACGGTATAGCGTCACAAGGAAATGGCTTATCACTACTCAGCCCTCAACGGGAAAGAATTACGTTCTCTCGTAGGACAGGCAGCTAAACTAACAAAAACAGACAATCAGACGGCTCCTTAAGGGAACCGCCTGATTGTCTGCCTGGATACAATACATGCTTAGTGTTTATCCGACTCTTTCAGACCTTCTTCGATATTCTCGCGAACGTCTTTAGTAGCGTCTTTGAATTCTTTGATGCCTTTACCGAGGCCCCGTGCGAGTTCGGGAATTTTTTTAGCGCCGAACAACAGGAGCAACGCCAGGAAGATAAAAATCATTTCCTGACCGCCCAAACCCATAATTGCAAAAATGCTTGAAACCATGATTCCTGGAATTTGAATGTATGCAAAATTAATGAATTACGAAGTACGATTTACGATTTACGATATAAAAGTTACGAACTACGATTGGGCTTTTACCAAATCGTCAATCGCAAGTCATACATCGCTTTCTACTTTATCCGATCTTAATCGTTGCCGCTCGACGAGGTGACTCGCCTTGCTGATTAACGACCGGATTTTCCCACTGTCTGAACTTTTCTATATCATCTTTTATGCCACTAAACAGCCAGAGCATCAGCGCAATATCGTCGGTTAAACCAACAACGGGCAGAAAATCCGGCAAAAAATCCAGGGGCGACACAAAATAGATCAGCACGGCAATCATTCTGAGCAGGGTTTTCCAGGGCACTTCCCGGTAATCACCCGATGCGTATGCTTTCAGCAAACGGGTCACCACGCCCAGTTGGTCACGGAATGTCGAAAAGTTAGCGCCTGTCAACCCGCCACTTTTTTCAACCGCTTCCCGAATCAATTCAAACAAACTACGGCTGTTTCGGGCATATCGGGATGCGCCAGCGTTGGCGCGCTTGAAGAAGATAGAGGATAAAACTCTGGATATAAGATTACTATTTTTCATTGGCATATCCATTCGGTAGAATGGCTGATTAACAAAGCAGGTGGCAGTGAATGTCTAACAACTTTTTTCGAATAATCTATTAACGTTGGAACTGAAGCATAAGTTTTATTCCCCTTGTATTGGTTTGTGTAGAACCGGGGCTGTACTTTTGCGGTCTCGTGTTAACCCTTTAATTCCGAATACCGTATGAAAGTTACAGTAGTAGGTGCTGGGGCCGTTGGAGCCACCTGCGCCGATAACATTGCCCGCCGGGAGCTTGCCCATGAAGTTGTGCTGTTAGACATCAAGGACGGGCTTAGCGAAGGTAAATCCCTCGATATGCTCCAGGCGTCAACGTTGCTCGACTGCGACGTTAAAATAACCGGCTCTACCAATAATTACGAAAAAACGGCGGGTTCGGATGTCGTCGTTATTACATCGGGGATTCCACGCAAACCAGGAATGACCCGCGAAGACCTTATTGGCATCAATGCGGGGATCGTAAAAGGCGTTACCGAAAACATTCTGAAACACTCGCCCGACGCTATCTTCATTATCATATCGAACCCAATGGATACCATGACGTATCTGGCCCTGAAAGCGTCAGGTTTGCCCAAAAATCGGGTAATTGGCCTAGGTGGTGCATTGGATTCGGCTCGTTTTAAAACCTATCTATCGCTGGCGTTGAACTGCTCGCCCAACGACTTACAGGCTTCCGTTATCGGTGGCCACGGCGATACAACCATGATTCCGCTGACCCGTCTAGCTACTAAAGCAGGGGTTCCTGTCGGCAATTTCCTGGACGAAGAAACGCTGAAAAAAGTAGCTGCAGATACGATGGTTGGCGGTGCTACCTTAACCGGATTGATCGGTACCTCGGCCTGGTATGCACCTGGAGCGGCTGGCGCCTACATGGTTGAAAGCATCCTACGCGACCAGAAACGCGTAATTCCATCTTGCGTATTACTCGAAGGTGAATATGGCCAGTCGGACATCTGTCTGGGTGTACCCGTTGTGCTGGGTCGTAGCGGTTGGGAAGAAATCATTGATTACAAACTGAACGAGGAAGAGCAGGCTGCCTTCAACAAATCGGCCGATGCTGTTCGCAACATGAATAGCGTATTGAGCACGCTAAACATCGGTATCTAATTCTTTCGATTGCTCATCATTTGAAAAACCGGTCCCAACGACCGGTTTTTTGTTTTCCCCACTTCATACGGTGTTAATGCCGTTTCAGCCAAAGTCGATTTTCAAGCCCACTCGTCGCTCTATAACTATGCAGTGTTTAACAGCCTCTTTTTATGAAAGCCTTATTAACCACTGTACTGTTTCTTAGCGCACTGAGTAGTGCTTTTGCCCAGACGCGTGAGATTTATACGAATCCAAATTTCAAAACCCTGGCCAAAGACCATAAAGTCCTGGCTATTCTTCCCTTTAAAACGACTCTGCAGTTACGACCAAAAGAAGTTGAAAAAAATGGAGGGCCTGCAGGCGTTGCAGCGCTTGAAAAACGGGAAGGCCTGGGTGTACAAAGTGCCGTTCATTCCTATTTTCTGAAGCGGAAAGAAAGCAACGATATCTTTGTTGATTTTCAGGACCCAGCCCGGACAAACGCGCTGCTGGAACGTAATGCTGTGACCTATGAAACGCTGACGAGTTTTACACCGGAAGAACTGGCAAAAATCCTGAAAGTTGATGGCATTGTATCGGGTACATTTGAAAGTACACAGCCCATGTCGGATGGAGCTGCGATCGCCATGACGCTGGCCGTCGGATTTGGTGGTGCTACCAATACCGGAAAAACAACCATCAGCATCAACGATGGCAAAACGGGCCAACTCCTCTGGAAATATGACAAGACCCTGTCCCGCGGTTTTGGCAGCAATACCAGCAGTATCATCACAACCATCATGCGCAAAGCCTCCCGGCAATTCCCATACGATAAAGACTTCAAGGAGTAGCGCCGGGCACCAAACACTCTGCTGTGGTGGCAGATGTAAGCATCTGCCACCACGTTACCACTACACCCCTTTCAGATAAAAATCTGATACTGCAATGTCAACTGACCACGACGGCCACCCGGTGCGTACTGATTACCTGAAATCTGGTAAAAAGGCCGATTCTGGTAGTCGAGGGTAAACTTACCGTTATGTCCTTTGATCAGGTAGTTGATTCCAACGTTGTAAATGCCCAGTGTCTGTGTTACACGCTGATAGTTCGCAATCTGTGCTTGCACATACGGCATAAGCGTACCATTGCCGGGGCCGAACAGATCACGTTTTAACAAATACCCAAACTGGCCATAGACTACATTTCCTGTACCAAACATTGGAAATGCATTCCCTTGCGTGTTAGCCGGATAGCCAGCCGAGATTCCACTGCCAGGGTTCATGATTCCGTTGAAGCGCAAATAGTTAGTGCCATAATTGGTATGGAAGTACCCCAGATACGCATTCACGGCTGTCCCTTTTTCTTTGTTTACAGGCATATCCAGGAATGACGCAATCGACCACAGGTTCATGTTATGATACGCCGTATCACTGGCCGCAGGAACACTCACCGTTGCGTTTTTCTGAGTAATAAAGCCAGCTTCGAGATTAAAAATCTTTTTAGAGCCCAAGTAAGTGCCCGTATTGTAGCCCGGTGTCTGGTGCGATTCCTTATCAAAGAACTGCCACATAAAAAGTCCCTGATACTGCTTGGTGTGGCCTTTTAGCGTAAAAATGGCGTTTGGTCCATAGGTCGGCAGGGCTGAACCATTGGTCTGAATTGGAAATGGATCACTCATCGCAATCCGGTAATCCAGATGCCCAATTTGCCCTCGCGCATAGAGACTTAATTTGCGCGAAAATTCGTCCGTCTGGTCAACTGTGGCCTGGGCAAACACCGGAACATCCATACTCATAATGCTACTGACCCCCGGCGCTGAAAACCGGGATAGACCATTGACAATAGTCAAACCATAGCCGATTTTCAGGTAATCCTTGTTCTTCCAGACGATATATTCGCCTACCGCATCATGAAAAAAAGGCTGGATTTTCCGGTTCGACGTAGCCGTTGGACTGAATCCGCCATTGAGGTAATTAAAATTATTCAGCCCAAACTGAAAGTACAAAAAAACGTGATCGCTGATCTGTCCAAACAGTTGGATACGCGTCCGGCGCAGACCAATATCGAATGTATTGTCGTTGGGCTCACTCACAACTGTAGTCCCCGGATTACTTTGATTAAACCGAAGCCAGCTCTGATTCAAAAACGTAACTTTAAAAAAACGGGAGCCCGACGCATTCAGGTTATATTTCAATTCATTTGTTTCAGGCGATTTAGTGGTATCGGGTTTAGCATATTGTTGAGCAATGGTGAACTGGCTGAGCATCACCAAAGCAATTACCCAGACAGTTTTTAGAGAAGAAATCATATAAATACTGTTTTTTGATCGAAACGAGACAGACACGAGTCCCACTATAAACGAGTAAATAGATTAAAAAGAGATTAAAATTAGACTACAGAATTCGACCAATACAACAGAACGAGTCCGAAAAGGCAAAAAAAACCGCCTGTTTTGAAAGCAGGCGGTTTTTTATAATGTAGAGCTTATTTCCAGTCGCATGCTGGAGCGAGCCATTCCTGTCCCGTATCGATGGGCATACCGTCGGGTGGCGTTTGCGGATTAGTGGGTTTCAGATCGGCAATATTACCATCGGCCCGGCGAATCTGGTCCAGAGCCAGCAGGCGATGAGCAGCTGTTTTCGGATTAGTAGCTGGGGCCGAAATCTTCGCTTTTAACTGGCCAAGTTTCAATAAAGCAATTCCTCGTGCCTGTGGCGTTGCGTCCTGACTGTTGGCCAAATCGAGTAGTTTTTGTAAAAACAATTTTTCGGTCAATCGCTTTACCTCGGCCTGATAGCCATCAGCAGGATCGGCTTTGTACCAGGTTGCAGCCAATACCTGATCGAGCATTCCTTCCAGACTCAATTGCGCCGGGTCGATGGCCGATTGGGCTACCAGTCGGCTTACCCGCTCCGAATTGAACAGCATCTGGAGCGTCAGGCCTGCAGCCGCTTCCGGTGCTGCCAGTGGATCGAAGGAAAGCCCTGTCCGGCGTTTGAATACTTCCCGTGGATTAGGATCATATCGGAACGGATGAGGAGGAATCAGCGCCAGCACTGATTTAGGAACCGCCAAAAACGCGGGATCTATCGTAGCCAGTAAGGCGTCTAAGGCCCGTTTCTGCTCCTGAACTGGTACCGTCGCTACAACCGGCTGACCATCACCCCGTAGTGCATTGGTATATACTTGCCCCGCTACAACCTTCGCAGCGGCTTCCACCTGATAGCGGTGGAACATATACATGGGCACCAGCACCTCTTCCAGCGTAGCCATAGGCGTTCCGGTCGGAATTTTCTTCTCTGTAAAATTGGCCAGAGCTATCCGACGAACATCGCTCACTCGTTTTAATTCATCGACAGCGTTGTTGCCATTGTCCCACAGGTGCGTACCGGGGTGAACCGACCCCTCCGGGCGGGCGTCTTTGTCCGTCAGGAACGTAAGGCCGGACTTGTGCATATCGTTTACGATTTTATCGAGTGCCTGTTTCTCATTAGTCCCACTCGGAAACTGCTCATACCCGTAGCGGATGCTCCATTTGTCGTAAACACCAATTCCTTTTGCATAGGCGTCCGACAGATCAATGCTGGCCCCTTTCACTTTAGCTACCATCGTTGGGTAGTCCATAACCGATGCCCGACCAAACTCTCCTCCTCCCTGCGTACTGGCAATGTAATTATGTGGCAAACCGAGCGTATGGCCTACTTCATGGGCAGCCAATTGCCGAAGTCGCTCAATGGACATCTTCATCATAGGGTCCGAATTAGGATCGAGTGCGTTGGCTCCGGCATAATCGCCAACCAGCCCCTGGGCAATCAGGTAATCCTGCCGAACCCGAAGCGAGCCTAGGGTTACTTTACCTTTGATAATTTCGCCTGTCCGGGGATCGCTGATGCTGCCACCGTAGCTCCAGCCACGTGTTGAGCGGTGTACCCACTGCACAAGATTGTACCGAACATCCATCGGGTCGGCATCGGCAGGGAGCAACTTTACCTGAAACGCATCTTTATAACCAGCCGCTTCAAACGCCTGATTCCACCAGGCCGTCCCCTCCATCAATGCCGAACGAATCGGTTCGGGCGTACCGGGGTCAATGTAATAAATGATGGGCTTAACCGCTTCACTAACAGCCGCCGACGGGTCTTTTTTCTCTAGCCGATGCCGCGAAATATACCGCTTCATGATCGGCTGGCTAACGGGCGTTGCATAGTCGAAGTATTCGATACCACCATAGCCAATGCGTGGGTCAAAAACCCGTGGCTTATAATTGGCATCGGGCAGTTGCACAAATGAATAGTGTTGGTGAATGGTGACAGCCGTTGGCGTTGGCACCACTTCGCGCAGATAGGCGCCTGGATTGTCGCCTGTAAGCGTCAGAATGGCCTCAAACTCAGTATTCTGTGGAAACGCTTTTGTATTAGGCAAATAGATCGCACAACGGGCCGGGTCCAGCCGAAAAGCCCCCTGACGCGTACGGGCGATTGCCTGAATTGCACCGACAAGATCCTGCATCATAAACGGTGTCAGATCGACCAGTACCTTGCCGTTCTCTTCAGCTGCCACATCGAATCCTGCATGAACCGATTTGGCAAACGATTCTTCAACTGCCCGACGCTCCAGCGGATCATTGCTGATAGCCCGGTACGAATAGTTGGGCTCAATCATCAGCACTTTGGGACCACTCCGTTGAAACTTGATGATGTGCTCCTGACCCAGCCGCCCACGATCGAGGCCAATATCATTGGAGCCGACACCCTGCGCCAGCGAAGGGTAAAACAAAAGCTCTGTATCGAACTTGTCGATTTCAAGCCAGATTTTGCCTTTTTTGGCATCCCAATAATAGGTCAGATAGCCCGGATGTTTTTCCATGCCATTGGTAAAACCGGCAATGGTAGCTGAGCCTCCAGAACCACCCGTGGGAGCCTGGGCAGCCAATTGATACATGGGGATAAGTACAAGTGATAATAAGGTAACTAAACGTTTTTTCATGTGTTAACAGGTTGTCTTTTGCTGTTGACGATACTTATAATTGGTCATTTAGTAGCCATCATATAGTCTATTTGTGGTCATTCATTGTAGAAGGCGGTTTTACTCGCAATGACTATTAATGACAACAACTGACCAACTAATGGCTGTATTTTACTTACTCGCGCTGACTTTGCCGGATTTGGTTTCGTCTAACTGTCGAATGAGTTCTTTTACCGCCACATCAAGCTGGGTATTCTGATCGGTATAGCTTTCGCCAATGGGACGAGATACGGGAATATCGACCGGACGTGGATTCAGCTCCATATTCTTACCCGTATTGTCGGTAATCCGAATAAAAGGCAGACGAATCGATGAGCCGTCGATCAGTTGGGCGGCTGACGTATAAATGATCCAACCACCCGTCGGTTCGCCCACTACTTTACCCAGTTTAAGCGACCGATATCCTTCCGTGAAATCTTCGGCGTCGGAGAGTGAATGCTGATTGGTGACCAGAATCGTTGGCTTTTCCAGCGACCGCTGCCCAAGTTGCGTACGCGCCGGTGAGGCCGGAAGTCCACGCGGAGTCATGGTCATGTACCCTTTACGGGCAAATACGTCGAGGGCGTAGGCGTTCACAAAACCACCGTTATTATTGCGCACATCAACCACTACACCTTCGCGAGCGTGGTTATCCGCATCCAGATCAATGTACAATTGGTTGAGCGATTCGGCCGACATATCGAACATATGCACGTAGCCCAGCCGTCCGCCACTCGCTTTCGCCACATACTCGCGCTGCTGCTCAACCCACTGCTTATACAGCAAGCCTTTTTCCGTAGCCAGACTGACAGGCAGTACGCTCACCTCACGGGGAGTTGCATTGGGAGCTGATACGATCGAAAGATTGACCCGACGATTGATTTTGTTGTTTAATACCTCATCCAGATTGGTACTGGCATCAATTAATTTCCCATCAACAGCCTGCAAATAATCTCCGGGTTTAACAGTACTCACCAACGCCACCGGCCCCTGCGACACGACTTCCGTAATCAGAAGTTTGCCTGTATTCTCATACGTAATGCGATCAAACCGCAGCCCTAGTCGTCCGGTTGTTATATCGATGGATCCCTGCGGCCCTGATACCCCCGAGTGTGACGCATTCAGTTCGCCCACCATCAGGCTTAGTAGTCGGCGTAATTCATCAGGAGTGCGTGCTCCAGCCGCCAGCGGTTCATACTTTTTACGAACGGTTTGCCAGTCGACACCGTGAAATTCAGGATCATAGAAACCTTTGCTCTGTACATCCCAGGCCTGCTGAAATACCTGAAGTTTTTCGCTGGAAAAATCAACATCCATTTCAGCCGTTACAGCCAATGGTTTAGGCTCCCGTTTTTCCAGTGAAATCGATTGAATACGCCCCTGTTCCAGATAAAATACCTCCTTGCCATCAGCCGTAAACTGCGCACTGCTTTTCGCGCCGGGCGTTGTGGTTAACTGACGGGCTACACTTCGCTCTGGGCCCGTTTCATCGAGTGAGTAGGTGTATAAATTCTGCCGACCGGCCACGCTGGCTACCAACAGAAGTGTTTTCCCGTCTTTACTGATCGACTGCGCATCGACTTCCATACCGATGGGTAATAAACTCAACCGCTGGCGAATGCCGTCAAATACAATGCTGGTCGTTTCTTTCCCCGCACTTTTGGCTTTTGTACCCGGCAACGAACTGGAAACGGAATCGCGGGAGGCTGCTTTATCAGGGGCGGTAGGGGCTATGGGCGCCGTAGTCGTTCGAATCGTCCGGGGCACTTCCTCATTGAACAAATCGCGAAACTGATCTTCCCGGAATTTGGGCAGTCGTGGCACCAGATCAACACGGGCAATCTGGGCCATCTCCGTCCGCTGGTTGGTACCAAACAGAATATATTTCCCATCGGGGCTCCAGTTTACGTTTCCACCAAATGTATTGGCCAGAAAACTCACCGGATGACTTTCACCACCCGTTGCGGGTACGACCGAAATATTCCGAAACGTTTTAGTCCCATAGGCAGCGAATGCCAGCCATTTATTATCTGGCGACCAGGCCACTGACCCTGTACTGGCAAAAGGCGGACGACCCAGAAAACCTTTGTACACCACCCGATCTTTCTTGGTACCCAACTCCATCACATGCAGTTCCTGACCATTTCGCAGGAAAGCGACCGATTGTCCATCGGGGGATACAATTGGAGCGGCATCGTCTTGCTGAGAGTCGGTAAGACGGGTTTCCTCACGAGTCGAAAAATCATACTGATAGAGGTTGGCAATACCGTTTCGCGTACTAATGTACAGCAGCATCCGGCTATTAGGTGTCCAGGCCAGTTGCGATTCGAGTGCGGGCGTATTACTTACCCGAACCGCATCGCCACCATCTTTCGCCGAAGCCGCAAACACTTCGCCGTGAGCGGTAAACGCTACTTTCTTCCCATCGGGCGATACAACCAGATCCCGAAACTGGCTCGAAAGCTTCACATGATCGACAGCAGGACCAGCCGCTGCCCCTCGCAGGCGAATGGCTACCGGGGCCGTTTGCTTCGTGGTAATGTCATATTTCCAGATTTGAAAATCGCGCTCAAAAACGATCGACTTCCCATCCTGACTGATGGATGGCCAGATAACCCGCCCGTCTTTAAACGACGTGAGCATTGTGGCCTGCCCTTTCAGTGGTTTAGCCCATAGGTTCTGTCCACCACCTTTATCCGACATAAAATAGACTGTTTGGCCATCGGGACTCCACATAGGCCAAAGTTCCTTCGCTCCACCTTCGGTCAATCGCTCATAGGCGGGTTTATCTCCTTTTTTCGTACCGATCTTACAAGTCCAGATTTCTGATTGATCCAGGTGGCTGCTTCCTTTCCGCCACCATTGAGCCGCAGCAATACCCCGCGCCGAAAACGCCAGCGTACTACCATCAGGTGAGGGAGTTCCAAAAAATTCGCTGGCATACCGATCGGCCGTTACGGGCATAGGTGTACCTCCCGAAATGGGCACCCGATAGATGTCGTTCATACCCGAAATATCCCGGCTAGTCGATTGGAAATACACCATCTTGCTATCATTCGACCAGGCCGTAAGGCTTTCGGCTCCATCATCGAACGTTAGTCGGCGCAATGCCCCTGTTTCCAGAGTCAGCAGATAAATATCGCCATTACCGGAGCGGGTTGAGGAAAACGCCAGGTATTTGCCATCGGGCGAATACAGAGGGCGGGTTTCGTTGTCGGTATGCGCTACCAGCAGCCGGGCTTCACCACCGGTGGCAGGTACTGTCCAGATGTCGCCACCCGAAACAAAGGCAATTTCTCGCCCATCGGGCGATAGAGCGGGTTCTGCAAAGGCAAACTTTGGGGTTGGGCTCGTTGTCTGTGCAATACCTGGTTGGCTAAGCCCTATGAAAGCTGCTAACCCAATACGCATTACACGAGTAGACGTGTTCATAAAAGAGAGGTTTGTTGATAACGTATAGAAGTCGGCCTGGTCAGCAAAATACTAGTTGATTCGTAGACTGATTGTAGAAAGACCAAGCCACTTAATTAGGCAAAACGTGCCTGAAAACGACAGTAAAACTTCGTTCTACCATCACCTGATATACAGTACTTACAGACACTACTACAATTTCCTGTCGACCTCAACATTCTTATTCTCAAAAAAGCGAAATAAGATTAATGCTTTTTCGCAGAAAAGACAACTTCCTTTTGTATGTTACCGAAAAAAGAATAAAAAATCTTAAACCGATACTTAATTATGATCAATAAAAAAGCCTGCTGTCCGACGATACACACGATCATCAAACAGCAGGCCCAGACTTGCCTAACGAATAACAAACCTAGCGTAATCGATCGGAATCACGCACTAATTTCTCATCCCGACGAATGAAACGGTTTGCCAATGCGTTAAACACAAGAGCAGCAATAATGGCGTAAAAACCGGTTAAAAAATCACCCTGATTTTCCGGATCACCATACAATTTGCCCAGATAGAGCGTCCGATAGAGAACAATACCCATAATGGCCGTAAGCATTAAGGCATTAACAGCACATAAGGCCGTCTGTGTCAGCCGGTTGCGATATTGAAAAATAGCATAAAGAGCCACAACACCCACCAGAGCAATCAATAAGGCTAAATACCAGACGGTATCGGCATACGTAGTAACTCCCTGCTGCTGAGTATATTGCAGTGCCGATAAATGAGCCATTTCGGTCGACTTAGTACCTGATTTCTCCCATAAGGGTGTGGCCAGTGCTGTACCCATTGCAACGGCAATAAGAAATAGAAATATGGTTTGAACGCGTTGAATCATTTGATTTACTAAATAATTGACTATGAATGGCCCATGCCGACTAGATAACAAGTGCGTCTACGATTTGCGTTACCCAGCCTACAGAAACCAGGTACAAAATTAGCCCAAAAACGAACAGATTAAGATTAGGTTAAGGTTGTTTCTGTAGATTCTTTACAATCTGTGCTATATCTCCTTTCTTATGAACGCCGATGTCCGCTTACTAGTCACCGCCGATGGCTCTCATACCGCCATCAACCAGACACTCGATAAAACCTACCACTCCATTCATGGTGCGTATCAGGAATCGCAACGGGTCTATATCGAATTAGGTTTGCTGGACGCTTTTAACCGGTTCTCCGACCAGGAACTATATGTTTTCGAAATGGGATTTGGAACGGGACTAAATGCTCTTTTAACGGCTCAACAGGCCCTTTCCCATCAGCGTCGGATTATGTATACGGCGGTCGAAGCCTATCCGATGGCGCTTGACGATGCACGACAACTAAACTACGACGAACTAGTAGGCACTAACTATTTAGCCAGTCTTCACGAATCACCCTGGCATAACCGGGTCCCTATCAATCCGTATTTCAGTCTGCTAAAAATTCATTGTCAACTCCAGGATTGGGTTACGTCAGACTCATTCCACCTGATGTATTACGATGCCTTTGCGCCTACGGCACAGCCCGAACTTTGGGAGCCGGAAATTTTCGCGAAACTGGCTCATTTATTGCTCCCAAATGGCATACTGACCACTTACTGTTCAAAGAGTTATGTACAACGAAATCTTCGTTCGGCAGGACTGACCGTTGAAAAGCATCCTGGCCCTCCGCATAAACGGGATATTTTACGGGCAGTTCAGCCTGTTTCGTAAGTTACTTTTTTAGCAGAACTCAGACTAATTCACTAATTTTATTAACCCCCGTACGTTACTAATTAAAACAACAGCCTGTATGAACCGCCTGTTTCTCTTCTTCGCGGCCTTCGTTTTACTAACGATTAGCGCATTTCGAACCTCCTTACCTATCGATCTAACGCCTGCTAAGCTAACCGACGAGCGCAAGCACATTCACTGGTTGACCATCCAGGAAGCCTATGCACTTACTCAGAAGAAACCAAAGAAATTTGTTATCGATGTATACACCGACTGGTGTGGCTGGTGTAAGGTCATGGACCGCAAAACGTTCTCCGAGCCCGCCATTGTCGACTACGTGAACGAAAACTTTTACCCTGTCCGCTTCAACGCCGAACAAACCGCCGATATAACATTGGGCAAGCAGACGTTCAAGTATATAAGTGGTGGCAGTAACGGTGTCCACGAACTGGCAGCTGCCCTGATGAGAAATCAGATGAGCTATCCGACAACGGTATTTATGGATGAAAAATTTAATCTGATCCAACCGATTGCTGGGTATCTGGAGCCCCGTACTTTCCACCAGATTATCACCTATTTTGGAAGAAATTATCATCAGAAAGAGCCATTCGATCAATTCAAAGCAGGTACCTATACACGCGAGTTTCAGGCTTCGCTGGCGGGTAAATAAGTAGTGAACCAGGTAACGCGGATGGGAATCCGCGATTGGGGTCAGACTAACCGCGTCCCCAATCGCGGATTCCCATCCGCGTTACTTATTTTTGTATTCTTTACGTTTACAACTCACTCTATAAATGAACAAGCAATTGGCTTTTCTTTCGGCAGTTGTCGCAATCGGCCTGATAGCAACTGTAGCCCCCCGTAAATTTATCGATCCGGCCAATATGGATTTGTCGGTCAAACCGGGCGATAATTTCTACCAATACGCCAATGGGAACTGGCTACGCGAGAATGCCATTCCAGCGTCAAAAACATCGTGGGGCACCTTTCAGGAGTTGCGAGAAAAAAGCCTGGATGCGATGAAAACGCTGTTGGAAGATGCAGCCAAAACCACGACCAAAGGCCGTCTTTATCAGATGGTTGGCGATTATTATGCCAGTGGTATGGATAGCCTAACGATCGAGAAACGTGGCTTTGACCCGATCAAGCCCGATCTGGCTCGTATCGAAAAAGTAAATAACAAAGCCACTTTTCTGGATGAGCTTGCCTATCAGCGTACGCAAAGCAATGGCATGTTGTTTGGCTTTAGCATTACGCAGGATCGCAAAAATGTGTCGAAATATTTACCACAACTAAGCCAGGGCGGCACTTCCCTTCCCGACCGTGATTATTACCTGAAAAGCGACGTCCGCAGTGTAAAAATCAGGGATGCCTATCGGGAACATCTGAATAAAATGCTGGCTCTCATTGGCGAAGAACCAACCCAGGCCTCGCAGGACGCTGATGTAATCATTCGCCTGGAAACAGCACTGGCCAAAGCACAAATGCCCCGCGTTGAGCTTCGTGATCCTTACAAAACCTATAATAAGCTGAGCGTAAGCAAATTCAGCCAGTCAACACCTTCTATTAACTGGGCCGATCAGCTAACCAAATTTGGGATTAAAGGTCAGGATTCTGTACTGGTGCAAAGCCCAGCTTTTTTCCGCTCTCTCGATAGCCTGATAGCCGCCACGCCCATTGAAGATTGGCGTACGTATATGCGCTGGAATATTGTGAAAGGAGCAGCCCCCTATCTAAGTGATGCATTTGTAAAACAAAACTTTGCCTTTTCCAGAACCTTAACCGGCCAGAAAGAACAAACTCCTCGCTGGCAACGGGTTAGTAGCCTGATCGACGGCTCTTTGAGTGATCTCCTTGGGCAGCTCTATGTACAGAAATATTTCAAGCCTGAAGCTAAACAGCGGATGTTAACCCTGGTCGACAACCTGGAAGCTTCATTCAAAGAACATATTAAAGGCCTCGACTGGATGAGCAACGATACCAAAACGAAAGCGCTGGCTAAGTTGGTCGCTTTCCGGCGGAAAATCGGCTATCCCGATAAGTGGAAAAACTACGATGGAATAACCATCAGCCGCAATGATTTTTATGGGAATGTACAGGCGGCCGACAAGTGGCAGTACAACTACATGATCAACCGACTAGGTAAACCCGTCGACAAAACGGAGTGGCGTATGACGCCCCCAACCATCAACGCATCATATAGTCCGGTCAACAATGAGATCACATTCCCGGCTGCTATTCTTCAATTTCCATTTTTCGATTTTGAAGCCGATGATGCCATCAATTACGGCGGAATCGGCGCTGTGATCGGCCACGAAATGACCCACGGCTTTGACGATTCGGGCCGACAATACGATGCAGACGGGACCCTTCGGGACTGGTGGTCCAAAACCGACGCTGATAATTTCAAAAAGCGGGCAGATCAGGTAAAAGAGCAATTTTTCGGCTTCAAGGTTCTTGATTCCATCAAAGTCAACGGCCAATTAACCCTGGGAGAAAATCTGGCCGACCTAGGCGGCCTGGCCATTGCCTATGACGCATTCAAAAAAACGGTACAGGGTAAAGCAAATGGCAAAAAAAGTATGATTGACGGATTCACTCCCGATCAACGCTTTTTCCTTTCCTGGGCCCAAATCTGGCGAACGAATGTCCTTCCCGAAACCCAGGCTCAGTTGATTTTGACCGACCCGCATGCACCCGGACTGTACCGTTGCAATGGCCCTGTTGCGAATATCGACGCTTGGTATAGAGCGTTCAATGTTCAACCAGGCGATAAAATGTACAAAAAGCCAGAAGCCCGTATTAAGGTCTGGTAAATTAACTGGTTTCAGGATGAACGGCTTGGTTTCCTCTCCGTAGCAGGTAGGAAGCCAGGCCGTTAAACTTTAGTCAGCAAAGCACCTAAACCCCTTCTAGCATGCATATACTTCGATGGTGTATAGCCAGCCTGTTTCTCATGATGCTGGCCTGTCAGACTAAACCAAAACAGGAAAAAGAAACCGCCATAACAACCGGAGCTATTCAGGAAGATAGCATCCTGGCACTAGCCACCCGACCCGGACCCGAGGCACCCCGCTCGGCTGCCGATCGCTTGGTTCGTGCCCTTTATTTTGAGCATAGTACCAAAGACAATCCACTTCGTGAAACCAAAGACCGAAGCCTGATCGATCAGTTTTTTGCCAAATCCACCGCCGACCTCATCTGGAACGATGCACAAAAATCTTCGGGCAAGGTAAATCGGTCGAAAATAAATCTGCTTTTCAACGCACCCGATGCAGCAGTCAAAAAAACCTGGGTAGAACCAGCAGCCATAGGCGGTTCTAAATCAGTCGTCTACGTTACGTTTCTCAACAATAATAAACCGGGCGACATTCGGGTCGACCTCAGCCAAATTGCTGGAAATCGCTGGCGAATTACTGAAATGACCTACCCCGATAGCACCCGATTGACCGAGTTATTGAAGTAAGTTTCCTGCTTATCTAAATTATTTTTAGATCTCCTGTTGACAACACCGCAAAAACATGTAATTTTGCAACTCCAAACCGGAAACGGGGCGGAAAATGTTCTTTAACAGAGATTTTTGGGGAGTTTCCAGAGTGGCCAAATGGATCAGACTGTAAATCTGCTGGCGTACGCCTTCGGAGGTTCGAATCCTCCACTCCCCACAAGACTACAATTGACTTGTACAGGTTAATTGTACCTGCGGAAGTAGCTCAATTGGTAGAGCGATAGCCTTCCAAGCTATAGGTTGCGGGTTCGAGACCCGTCTTCCGCTCCATAAAGTTTACAGTTCACCGTTTACTGCTGCTAAACAACAGTAAACCGAAAACTGAAAACTTTTTTTGCCGTTATAGCTCAGCGGTAGAGCACTTCCTTGGTAAGGAAGAGGTCCGGGGTTCAAGTCCCCGTAACGGCTCAAGGTTTCTTTCGGGAAATCTTTTTGATGGGACCGCCCAAGCGGTTTTAAGCCCAAATGGCGTCAGACCTCAAACGGTATGATTTCGCTGGGTTTAATTTTGTTCAGCGAATTCATTCAATAACTAACAACAGTTCACAATAGCGTTTTAAAAAAACATGGCAAAAGAGAATTTTGACCGCTCGAAACCGCACGTAAACATCGGTACGATTGGTCACGTTGACCACGGTAAAACGACGCTGACGGCTGCCATTACGAAAGTGCTGGCCGAAAAGGGTCTGGCCGCAATTCGGGACTTCTCCTCGATTGACAACGCCCCAGAAGAAAAAGAGCGGGGTATCACCATTAATACATCGCACGTTGAGTACGCAACGGCAAACCGCCACTATGCGCACGTTGACTGCCCAGGCCACGCTGACTATGTGAAAAACATGGTAACGGGTGCTGCCCAAATGGATGGAGCTATTCTTGTAGTAGCTGCAACCGATGGTCCAATGCCACAAACTCGGGAGCACATCCTGCTTGCTCGTCAGGTAGGTGTACCTCAGCTGGTTGTGTTCATGAACAAAGTGGACATGGTTGACGACCCAGAACTGCTCGAACTCGTTGAGATGGAAATCCGCGAGCTGTTGAGCTTCTACCAATTCGACGGTGATAATATCCCAGTTATTCAAGGTTCGGCTCTTGGTGGTCTGAACGGCGATGCTAAATGGGTAAAAACCATCGAAGAACTGATGGATAACGTTGATAGCTGGATTCCACTTCCTCCACGTCAGACGGATCTGCCGTTCCTGATGCCGGTCGAAGACGTATTCTCGATCACAGGTCGTGGTACGGTGGCAACCGGTCGTATCGAGCGGGGTGTTATCAACTCGGGTGATCCAGTTGAAATCCTCGGTATGGGTGCTGAAAACCTGAAATCAGTTGTAACGGGTGTTGAAATGTTCCGGAAAATTCTGGACCGTGGTGAAGCCGGTGACAACGTAGGTCTGCTGCTCCGCGGTATTGAAAAAACCGATATCCGTCGTGGTATGGTTATTTGCAAACCTGGTTCGGTTAAGCCTCACTCGAAGTTCAAAGCTGAAGTTTACGTATTGTCGAAAGAAGAAGGTGGTCGTCACACCCCATTCTTCAACAAATACCGTCCTCAGTTCTATTTCCGTACCACCGACGTAACGGGCGAAATTACCCTGCCTGCTAACGTTGAGATGGTAATGCCAGGCGATAACATCACGATTGATGTAACGCTGATCAACAAAATCGCTATGGAAAAAGGTCTCCGTTTCGCTATCCGCGAAGGTGGTCGTACCGTAGGTGCTGGTCAGGTAACGGAAATCCTCGACTAAGATTCGAATAATTTAAAACAAGTGCATTTCTTAACGGGGATGCACTTGTTTTTTGAATTTATTTCGTAATTTTGCAGTCCAATTCAAAAGTCATTAATTGTTATTCGCTCTGCTGTCATTATTGTTCGATTCGATAAGATGACTTCACTGACCACAAATGACAATTAATGATCCAAATACACGGGTGTAGTTCAAGGGTAGAATAGCGGTCTCCAAAACCGTTGATGGGAGTTCGAATCTCTCCACCCGTGCCAATCCTTACAAAAGATGGACAAGTTTATCTCGTTTCTGAAAGCCTCTTGGGAGGAAGTTCAGCATAACGTGACTTGGCCTAAATTCAGCGATCTCCAGGGTAGTTCGACACTCGTACTGGTAGCTTCGCTGATTTTTGCGCTACTGGTCGGGTTAATTGATTTAGTATTTGAGAACGGACTGAACGCATTTTATCAGTCGTTTTAATTTTAGTCATTCAGTAGTCATTATAGTCATAATTTGTCATCCTTCATGCAAACACAGCATTGTGACAAATGGCAATCAATGACCATGTAATGACCACAAATGACAACTAATTATGAGCGGCATACAATGGTACGTCATTCGGGCGGTGTCGGGTCAGGAGAAGAAGATTAAATCGTATCTCGACAACGAAATAATCCGGCAAAAACTCGATGAAGTGATTCCACAGGTTCTTATACCAGCGGAAAAGGTGTACGAAATGCGTAATGGTAAGAAACGCGTTCGGGAAAAGTCGTTTTTCCCTGGCTACATTCTCATTTCAGCCGACTTAAGTAATAACCGGGCGCTCGATATGATTTTGAATATGCCGGGCGTATTAGGCTTTCTGGGTAACTCCCAGGCGGGTACCACTTCTAAAGTACCCGTTCCGCTGCGTCAGGCCGAGGTCAATCGTATTTTAGGTAAGGTCGACGAAGAAACGCAGGAAGTTGTTGCGCCAACGGCTACCTATCTGAAAGGCGAAAATGTCAAAGTAGTTGATGGGCCTTTTGGTGGTTTCATTGGCACTGTAGAAGAAGTATTCGACGACCGGAAGAAATTGAACGTCGTTGTAAAAATATTTGGCCGGAACACTCCGGTAGAACTCAGTTACGCACAAGTAGAAAAGGAAAGCTGATCGATCTGATCAATTTTCCGTGGTTCGGCGTCCTATGCTTCCCTCAGAGGATGACCAGCCAAAACCAGTTGATTTGTTACGAAAGGTGTGCGGATTGGTTATGTGGCTAACCAGTTAGAACCTAAGTAGTAACGGGGCCGCTCAGGCGGTCGTAACTCAATTACCACAATGGCAAAAGAAGTAGGTGGCTACGTTAAGCTGCAAGTCAAAGGCGGGCAGGCCAACCCCTCACCTCCGATCGGTCCAGCGCTTGGTTCCAAGGGTTTAAATATCATGGAATTCTGCAAGCAGTTCAATGGCCGAACCCAGGACAAAATGGGTATGGTATTGCCAGTTTTGATTACGTATTATAAGGATAAGTCCTTTGATTTCGTCATCAAAACGCCACCCGCACCGATTCTGCTGATGGAAGCAGCGAAGCTGAAAGGCGGATCTGCTCAGCCAAACCGCAAAAAAGTCGGCTCAGTAACGTGGGATCAGGTTCGGACCATCGCAGAAACAAAGATGCCCGATCTGAATTCATTCACCGTTGAGTCGGCAATGAAGCAGGTGGCTGGTACAGCCCGCAGCATGGGTATCACGGTGACGGGTACACCGCCGTTTGAGAATTAATCAGACTTGCCGAAGCAAAAAAAGACATGGCTAAGTTAACGAAAAAACAAAAAGAGGCTCAATCAAAATACGATGCTTCTAAAGAATATTCGCTCCAGCAGGCAGCCGAGATTCTGAAAGAAATTTCGTATACAAAATTTGATGCTTCTGTGGATATTGACGTTCGGTTAGGCGTTGATCCGCGTAAAGCCGACCAAATGGTTCGTGGCGTTGCTACGCTGCCTCACGGTACGGGTAAAACGGTTCGCGTTCTGGTGCTTTGCACCCCGGACAAGGAAGCCGAAGCGAAAGAAGCAGGTGCTGACTATGTAGGTCTGGATGATTATATTCAGAAGATTGAACAAGGCTGGACGGACGTTGACGTGATTATCACGATGCCGAATGTTATGGCTAAAGTTGGTCGTCTGGGTAAAGTTCTCGGTCCACGCGGTCTGATGCCAAACCCAAAATCGGGTACGGTAACTCCCGAAGTTGGCAAAGCTGTTCGTGAAGTGAAAGCCGGTAAAATTGACTTTAAAGTTGATAAGCAAGGGGCTATTCACACCAGCATTGGTAAAGTATCGTTTACGCCAGAGAAACTGGCCGAAAACGCGCAGGAAATCATCAGCACGTTGTTGAAACTGAAGCCTTCTTCGGCTAAAGGAACTTACGTGAAAGCGATCAACCTGTCGAGCACGATGAGTCCTGGGGTAACGATTGATAAAGGCACAGTTGCCGGAATTTAAGCCATGAAACGCGAAGAAAAAGGAGCAATTATTGAGGAATTGGCTGAAAAGTTTCAGACCGTTCCCTTCTTCTACATCACGGAAGCGAATGGCATGACGGTTGCTGAAGTCAACACGTTACGTCGGATGTGTTTTGAGCGGGGTATCGAGTACAAAGTGGTGAAGAACAGCTTCATCAAAAAAGCACTCGAACCGCTTGCAACGTATTATACGCCGTTCAACGAGACGGTGCTGCATGGTCAGTCGGCGGTGATGTTTCACCCTGAGAATGGCAAAGCACCGGCGCAGCTTATCAAAGAGTTTCGTAAGACAAATGATAAACTGAAACTGAAGGCTGCTTCTATTGATTACAGCCTGTTTATTGGCGCCGACCAGCTTGATACGCTCATCGCACTGAAGAGCAAGCAAGAGCTTATTGGCGAAATTATCGGTCTGCTGCAATCACCAGCCAAGAATGTTATCTCGGCTCTGCAAGGTGGTGGCAACAAACTGGCCGGTATCCTCAAAACGCTGTCGGAGCGCGAGGAAGCAGCATAGCTGTAACGCGGGGGAAACCCGCAATCTTCGACAAAAAAGCGGGTTTATACCTGCATTACACAAACAATTGTATCACAATCAAATTAAGAAAATACTACAATGGCAGATTTGAAAGCGTTCGCTGAGCAGCTTGTAGGCCTTACGGTTAAAGAAGTAAACGAACTGGCTGCTATCCTGAAGGATGAATACGGAATTGAGCCAGCAGCCGCTGCTCCCGTAATGGTAGCTGGTGGTGCCGCAGGTGGTGGCGATGCTGCTCCGGCAGTAGCTGAAAAAACGTCGTTCGACGTAATTCTGAAGTCGGCTGGTGCTGCTAAACTGGCTGTCGTTAAATTGGTTAAAGACCTGACCGGTCTGGGCCTGAAAGAAGCTAAAGAACTGGTAGACGGTGCTCCGAAACCAGTGAAAGAAGGTGTTGCTAAAGATGAAGCTGAAGCACTCCGTAAGCAGTTGGAAGAAGCTGGCGCTGAAGTAGAAGTTAAGTAAGCTAAAGGCTCTTTCGCATATCACTCCAGACAGGAGAGGCCAGACCAACGTCTGGTCTTTTCCTGTTTGGAGCTATTTTTGTCTAAAAGCACTTGCAAAAGACAAACTTATTTTTATTGCCTTATGTTATCTATTGACTCCCCAAGGGTTGGGTGACAGCCTGGAGAGTACTGGTTAGCGATTTATACATTACGATTTACGAGTTTTTCAGTAAAAAACCTAATTAATAAATTGTAATCCTGTAGATCGTGAATCAGATTCCGTGCCGTGGCATCTCTACGCCACGCACCTATTTTAGAATCGGTTACGCACTAAACGAAGCACAATCTTGGCGACAAACGCGAAAATCAGTACACGCAAAAATTTTGCGACGATTCAGCCAGTGATTGGGTACCCAGATTTTCTGGATATCCAGGTAAAATCCTTCAAAGATTTTTTCCAGCTTGATACGCCTTCCAACCAACGCTCAGAAGAGGGTTTGTTTAAGGTATTTCAGGAAAATTTCCCTATTACCGACTCCCGCGAAAACTTTAAGCTGGAGTTTATTGATTACTCGGTCGATCCACCAAAGTATTCTGTGGATGAATCGATTGACCGGGGATTGACATATTCGGTGCCTCTGAAAGCCAAACTGCGTTTGTCGAACAGCGATCCTGACAACGAGGATTTCGAAACGATTGAGCAGGAGGTGTTCTTAGGCAATATCCCCTATATGACTGAGAAAGGCTCGTTTGTCATTAACGGGGCTGAGCGGGTCATTGTTTCACAGTTGCACCGCTCTCCGGGTGTATTCTTCTCGATGAGTAAGCATACAAACGGAACAAAGTTGTATTCAGCCCGGATTATTCCGTTCAAAGGCTCCTGGATTGAATTCTCAACCGATGTTAATAACGTCATGTATGCCTACATCGACCGGAAAAAGAAATTCCCGGTAACGACATTGCTACGTGCCATTGGCTTCGGTTCCGATAAAGATATTCTTGATCTGTTTGGGCTATCGGAAGAAATTTCGGCAACACCCGCAAACTTGAAGAAGGCGATTGGTCGACGGTTGGCCGCCCGGGTTTTACGTACCTGGACGGAGGACTTTGTGGATGAAGATACGGGTGAAGTAGTGTCGATTAGCCGGAACGAGGTGCTACTGGAGCGCGATTCGGTGGTTTCGGCTGATGATATCGATGTCATTATGGATTCAGGTCAGAGTTCGGTAATCCTGCATAAGGAAGACATGAACATGGCCGATTACAATATTATTTATAACACGCTGCAGAAAGATAGCTCGAACTCTGAGAAAGAAGCCGTCGAGCAAATCTATCGGCAACTGCGGAATGCTGACGCACCGGATGAACAAACGGCTCGGGAAATTATCCAAAGCCTGTTCTTCTCCGATAAACGTTACGACTTAGGTGACGTTGGCCGGTACCGGATCAACAAAAAACTGCAACTCGATATCTCGTCCGAAATGCGGGTACTGACAACCGAAGACATTGTCTCGATTGTGAAGTACTTAATCGGCCTGATTAACTCGAAAGCCGTTGTCGATGATATTGACCACCTCAGCAACCGACGTGTTCGGACGGTAGGAGAGCAGTTATATGCTCAGTTCGGCGTAGGTCTGGCCCGTATGGCCCGGACTATCAAAGAACGGATGAACGTTCGGGATAATGAGGATTTCAAACCCGTTGATCTGATTAATGCCCGTACATTGTCGTCGGTTATTAACTCGTTCTTCGGTACCAACCAGCTATCGCAGTTCATGGACCAGACCAATCCTCTGGCCGAAGTGACGCATAAGCGTCGTATGTCGGCCCTGGGGCCTGGTGGTCTGTCGCGTGAGCGGGCAGGTTTTGAGGTTCGTGACGTACACTACACGCACTATGGTCGTCTGTGTACCATCGAAACTCCCGAAGGTCCGAACATCGGTCTGATTTCGTCGCTTTGCGTTTACGCAAAAATCAACAGCATGGGATTCATCGAAACTCCGTACCGTATTATTGAAAACGGTAAAGTAGCGATGGACAAACCTGTGATGTACCTGACAGCTGAGGAAGAAGATACCCATTACATCGCTCAGGCCAATGCCGGTATCGATGCTAAGGGGAACTTCCAGGTTGATCGCCTGAAAGCACGGTTTGAAGGTGATTTCCCGATGGCCGAACCAGCGAACGTAACCTTTATGGATATTGCTCCGAACCAGATTGTATCGGTAGCTGCTTCCATGATTCCGTTCCTTGAACACGACGATGCTAACCGTGCCCTGATGGGTTCGAACATGCAACGTCAGGCCGTACCGCTGCTCCGTCCAGAGGCTCCAATTGTGGGTACTGGTCTGGAGGGTCGTGTTGCGGTTGACTCACGGACACTGGTAATTGCCGAAGCGGATGGTGTCATCGAGTTTGTAGATGCGACTAAGATTGTTGTTAAATACGATCTGGAAGAAGAAGAACTAGCTGTTTCGTTTGACGACGATCGAAAAACCTACAACCTCATCAAATTCCGCCGAACCAATCAGGATACCTGTATCAACCTCAAGCCGACCGTATTGAAAGGCCAACGGGTGAAGAAAGGTGATGTTCTCTGCGAAGGCTACGCTACCCAAGCTGGTGAGCTGGCTCTAGGACGTAACATGAAAGTAGCGTTCATGCCATGGCAGGGTTATAACTTTGAGGATGCTATCGTAATTTCGGAGCGGGTGGTTCGTGAAGATATTTTCACCTCCATCCATATCGAAGAATTCGAGTTGGAAGTACGGGATACCAAACGTGGTGAAGAAGAGTTAACCTCCGAAATTCCGAACGTATCGGAAGAGACCGTTCGGAATCTTGACGAAAACGGTATCGTTCGTGTCGGTACAGAAGTTAAAGAAGGTGATATTCTGATTGGTAAGATCACGCCTAAAGGCGAAAGTGATCCTACCCCGGAAGAAAAACTGCTCCGTGCCATCTTTGGTGACAAAGCTGGTGACGTGAAAGATGCGTCGAAGAAAGCGCCACCGTCTCTGAAAGGCGTTGTTATCGATACCAAACTGTTTGCTCGTCCTGCTAAAGAAGAACGCGGCAAGCATAAGGACGAAGTAAAGGCCCTGATGAAGAAATACAGCCGTGAGTTGAACGACTTCCGCGCCCGTATGATTGAAAAAACAGTGGCTTTGCTTGAAGGTAAAACCAGCGCTGGTGTCAAACACAAGTTCGGAGACGAAATTGTCAGCAAAGGCGTAAAATTCAGCCGGAAAAACATCGTCGACAATCTATTCCCAGACAAGAACGCCTATCGGGATGAAAGCGGTTATGCCGTTCCGGAAGAAGCCAATCTTCTGGCCGATATGAATCTGAACGACTGGACGGACGATGAAAAAACCAACGAGCTGATTACAGCACTGGTGAAAAACTATAACACCCGTCGTAGTGAGATCACGGGCCGATTCAAACGTGAACGGTTTACGCTTGAAGTAGGCGACGAACTACCGGCAGGTATTGTAAAACTGGCCAAAGTATACATTGCCAAGAAGCGGAAGCTGAAAGTAGGTGATAAAATGGCTGGTCGTCACGGTAACAAAGGGGTTGTAGCCCGGATCGTTCGGGATGAAGACATGCCGTTCCTCGAAGATGGAACCAAAGTCGACATCGTACTGAACCCACTGGGGGTACCTTCCCGGATGAACCTTGGCCAGATTTACGAAACGGTACTGGCCTGGGCAGGTCAGAAACTGGATCGTAAGTACGCTACACCCATTTTCGACGGAGCAACGGAGCAGCAGGTAGCTGACGAGCTGAACGCAGCAGGATTACCTTCGTTTGGCCGGACTTACCTCTACAACGGTCTGACCGGCGAACGCTTCGATCAGCCTGTAACGGTTGGTATCATTTACATGCTGAAACTGGGGCACCTGGTTGATGACAAGATGCACGCTCGTTCGATTGGCCCCTACTCGCTCATTACCCAGCAACCATTGGGTGGTAAGGCACAGTTCGGTGGTCAGCGATTCGGTGAGATGGAAGTATGGGCGTTGGAGGCATTCGGTGCATCGAACATCCTGCAAGAAATCCTGACCGTTAAATCAGACGACGTTGTTGGTCGTGCGAAGGCATACGAAGCGATTGTGAAAGGTGAAAACCTGCCGAAGCCCAATATTCCTGAGTCGTTCAATGTACTGGTGCACGAGTTACGTGGCTTGGCCCTTGAAATTACATTAGAGTAACGGAGCAGGGAGCAGGGAGCAGGGGGCAGGGGTTGTTTCTAAAACATCCATGCTCCCTGCCCCACGCTCCAGGCTTCTCTTTTAAAACCTATAATCTCCAACCAATGTCGTTCAAAAAGAACAAAAAACTCAATAGCGACTTCCAGAGCGTGACCATCAGCCTGGCATCGCCGGAGTCTATTTTGGAGAGTTCCTACGGCGAAGTGACACAGCCGGAGACTATCAATTACCGGACCTACAAACCCGAAATGGGTGGCTTGTTCTGCGAGCGCATCTTCGGGCCTGTGAAGGACTGGGAGTGTCATTGCGGGAAATACAAGCGGATTCGCTACAAAGGCATTATCTGCGACCGTTGCGGGGTTGAAGTAACCGAGAAAAAGGTTCGCCGGGAGCGCATGGGGCACATCGAACTGGTGGTGCCTGTTGCTCACATCTGGTATTTCCGCAGCTTACCCAACAAAATTGGTTATCTGTTGGGTCTTTCGACCAAAAAACTTGACCAGGTTATTTACTACGAACGGTATGTAGTTGTTCAGCCAGGGGTGAAAGCCGAAGATGGCATCAACCAGCTCGACTTCCTGACCGAAGATGAGTATCTGGACATCATTGACAAACTGCCCAGTAGCAACCAATACCTCGACGACAAAGACCCGAATAAATTCATCGCTAAGATGGGGGCTGAAGCGTTGGAGATGCTACTGTCTCGACTGAACCTGGACGAACTGTCTTACTCGCTTCGTCACTCTGCAGCTACGGATACATCCCAGCAACGGAAAGCTGAAGCTCTGAAGCGACTGAAAGTAGTGGAAGCATTCCGGGAAGCCAATGGTCATATTGAAAACCGTCCTGAATGGATGGTGATTAAAATGGTGCCCGTTATTCCGCCCGAACTGCGTCCGCTCGTTCCTCTTGATGGTGGTCGGTTTGCAACGTCCGATTTGAATGACCTGTATCGTCGGGTAATTATCCGAAACAACCGTCTGAAGCGGCTTATCGAAATCAAAGCCCCTGAAGTGATTCTGCGGAATGAAAAGCGGATGCTTCAGGAAGCTGTCGATTCGCTGTTCGACAACTCGCGTAAAGTAAACGCTGTTCGTTCAGAAGGTAACCGGGCGCTGAAGTCGCTGTCCGACATGCTGAAAGGTAAGCAAGGTCGTTTCCGGCAAAACCTGCTCGGTAAGCGTGTTGACTATTCAGGTCGTTCGGTTATCGTAGTAGGCCCAGAGCTGAAGCTGCACGAATGTGGTTTGCCGAAAGATATGGCGGCTGAGTTGTTCAAGCCGTTCGTTATCCGCAAACTCATCGAGCGGGGTATTGTAAAAACCGTAAAATCGGCCAAGAAGATCGTTGACCGGAAAGACCCTGTGATCTGGGATATTCTGGAAAACGTACTGAAAGGGCACCCTGTATTGCTCAACCGGGCTCCAACGCTGCACCGATTAGGTATCCAGGCGTTCCAGCCGAAGCTGATTGAAGGGAAAGCGATTCAGTTGCACCCACTCGTCTGTACAGCTTTCAACGCTGACTTCGACGGCGACCAGATGGCTGTTCACGTGCCATTGGGTCAGGAAGCAATTCTGGAAGCCTCGTTGCTGATGCTGGCATCGCACAACATTCTGAACCCTGCCAACGGTGCGCCAATTACGGTACCATCGCAGGACATGGTGTTGGGCCTGTATTATGTAACGAAAGGTCGCAAGAGCACGCCAGAATACCCAATTCCAGGCGAAGGCATGACGTTCTATGGTGCCGAAGAAGTAATTATCGGTATCAATGAAGGTCGGATTTCGAAACACGCCAACATTAAGTGCCGGGTTAAGGTTCGGGACGAAAATGGGGAGATCGTGTCTAAGGTAATAGACACTGTAGCTGGCCGATTGTTGTTCAACCAGGCTGTTCCTGAAGAAGTTGGTTACATCAACGAACTGCTCACGAAGAAAAAGCTGCAACAAATCATTGCCTTGATCTTCAAGATTTCAGGTGGTGCCCGGACAGCTCAATTCCTCGATGAGATCAAAGAACTTGGATTCCAGATGGCGTTCAAAGGAGGTCTGTCGATTGGGCTGAGCGATGTGATGATTCCAGAAGCCAAACAGGGTCTGGTTGAAGAAGCCAAGGCTGAAGTACAGGGTGTTTGGGACAACTACCTGATGGGTCTGATCACGGAGAACGAACGTTATAACCAGGTTATTGACATCTGGACGCGCGTAAACTCCCGTCTGACCGAAACGCTGATGAAGCAACTCGAAGCTGACCAGGGTGGTTTCAACTCAATCTTCATGATGATGCACTCGGGAGCCCGTGGTTCGCGCGAGCAGATTCGTCAGTTGGGTGGTATGCGGGGTCTGATGGCCAAACCACAGAAAAACCTGCAAGGCTCAGTTGGTGAGATCATCGAAAACCCGATTCTGTCGAACTTTAAAGAAGGTCTCGACGTGTTGGAGTACTTCATCTCGACGCACGGTGCCCGGAAAGGTCTGGCCGATACCGCTCTGAAAACAGCCGATGCCGGTTACCTGACACGTCGTCTGCACGATGTGGCCCAGGATGTTATCATCAGCGAAGAAGACTGTGGAACGCTGCGCGGTCTGCAGGTTTCGGCTCTGAAAGACAATGAAGATATTGTTGAGCCACTGTCCGAACGGATTCTCGGCCGTACGACGGTTCATGACATCTACGATCCGCTTTCGAAAGATCTGATCATCGGCGCTGGCGAACTGATTACAGAAGAAGTTGCCGCACAGATCGACGAAACCAGCATCGAAACGGTAGAAATCCGTTCGGTACTAACCTGCGAATCGCGTCAGGGTGTTTGCGCCAAGTGTTACGGACGTAACCTGGCATCGGGCCGGATGGTCGACATCGGTGAGGCCGTTGGCGTTATCGCTTCGCAATCCATCGGTGAGCCAGGTACCCAGCTTACGCTTCGTACCTTCCACGTAGGTGGTACCGCTTCGAACATTGCGGTCGATGCATCGATCAAAGCGAAATTCGATGGTCTGATCGAGTTTGAAGAAATGCGGACGGTTGAATCGGAAGATGCTGAAGGTAACCCACAAACGGTCGTAATGGGCCGTTCGGGTGAAGTTCGGATCGTGAATCCTGATGACCGGAACCAGGTTCTGATCAGCAATAACGTACCGTATGGTGCATTCCTGCGGGTGAAAGAAGGCGATATAGTGAAGAAGGGCGATGACATCTGCGCATGGGACCCCTACAACGCCGTTATCCTTTCTGAATTGACGGGTACGCTGACCTTCGACGCCATTGAAGATGGTATTACCTATCGTGAAGAGTTCGACGAACAGACGGGCTTCCAGGAGATGGTAATCATCGAAAGTCGCGACAAGGCAAAGAACCCAGCCATTGTTGTACAGGGAACGACAACGCTGACGCTTCACCTGCCTGATAATGATGGCGGTCCGCTTCAGAAGAGTTATAACTTACCTGTTGGTTCACGTCTGGTTGTAAAAGCCGGGCAAAAAATCAAAGCAGGTCAGCCATTGGCGAAAATTCCACGTAACGTTGGTAAAACCCGCGATATCACGGGTGGTCTGCCACGGGTAACGGAATTGTTCGAAGCCCGGAACCCATCGAACCCGGCTGTAGTGAGCGAGATCGACGGTGTAGTAACCTACGGTACAATTAAGCGGGGTAACCGCGAAATCTTCATCGAGTCGAAAGACGGCACGAAGAAGAAATACCTTGTACCACTCTCGAAGTTCATCCTTGTACAGGATAACGACTTCGTACGGGCAGGTGCTCCGCTCTCAGATGGTGCCATTACGCCAAGCGATATTCTGGCTATTAAAGGGCCAACGGCTGTTCAGGAATATCTGGTGAATGAAATTCAGGAAGTTTACCGCCTGCAAGGGGTGAAAATCAACGATAAGCACATCGAAGCCATCGTGCGTCAGATGATGCAGAAAGTTGAAATCATCGACTCAGGCGACACCAACTTCCTCGAAGGTCAGGTTGTGGATAAGTGGGCTTTCCGTGAAGAAAACGACAAAGTCCTTGATGCCAAAGTCGTTATGGACGCTGGTGACTCGCCAAACTTCAAGCCAGGGATGATCGTTACAAGCCGTCAGCTTCGCGATGAGAACTCCAGCCTGAAACGCCGTGACATGGCTCTGGTGACTGTTCGTGATGCTATGGCTGCCGTTTCGCAACCAACGCTGATGGGTATTACACAGTCGTCACTGGGTACTGATAGCTTCATTTCGGCGGCTTCCTTCCAGGAAACGACGAAAGTATTGAGCGAAGCGTCGATCCGTGGTAAGCGTGATACACTCGAAGGTTTGAAAGAGAACGTGATTGTAGGTCACCTGATTCCAGCGGGTACGGGTATTCGTCGTTACCAAAACGCGATTGTCGGCTCGAAGGAAGAGTTGGAGACCATCACCGAATCGCGCGACCAGTTCGCCCGCAGCAAAAAACGGGCAACGGTATAAGCCTCGATATAAATTCTACAAAAAGCCCCGCTCAGAAATGAGTGGGGCTTTTTGTAGCTTATCATTCAATGGAGTTCTTATCGTCAAAACGAAATGACCCACTTACCAATCGTTTTTCCAGATTCCAACTGAGCATGGGCTTGTCTGAAATTATCGGCTGTCAAACCATGCAACGTGTGCGTATGGGTGGTTTTCAATACACCCTCATCCAGAAGCTCAGCCACCCGGTCAAGAATAAAGTGCTGCTCAATCATGTCGTCGGTCTGATAGGTTGAGCGGGTATACATAAATTCCCAGGAAAAACTAACGCTCTTGTTTTTCAGCTTGTTTAGCAACACCGGGACAGAACTACCTGTGATGGAGGCAATGTGCCCCTGTGGCTTAATTAGCTCAACCATGGCATCCCAATAGAGATTAGCATCCACAAAATCAACGATGTAGTCTACGTAGTGAAAGCCTGCATTCCGAACTTCGGCTACGAGGTCTCGGTGATTGACGATTATATCGGCCCCCATTTTTTTGCACCAGTCGATGGTCTCGGGGCGCGAAGCCGTAGCAATTACAGTCAAACCCAGCAGTTTTTTCGCAAGTTGAATAGCAATCGATCCTACACCCCCTGCCCCACCAATGATCAGCAAAGTCTTCGTTCGATCTCGCTCGACCGAAAGGCGCATCCGGTCGAAAAGGATTTCCCAGGCTGTTAAAGCCGTCAACGGGATAGCAGCAGCCGCTTCGGCCGATAACCCATAAGGTTTACGGCCCACAATACGCTCATCAATGAGTTGAAACTCGGCGTTACTACCTGGTTTCGTTATATCACCGGCATAGTACACCTCATCACCCACATTGAATAAACTCACGGCATCGCCAACCGCTTCTACTACGCCCACGGCATCCCAGCCAATAATTTTAGGCTGTTCAAGTACAGTATCTTTTGCCGAATTCTGCCGGATTTTAAAGTCCACCGGATTTACCGATACGGCTTTGACTTTTACCAGTAACTGACGGCCATCGGGCGTTGGCTTATCTGTTTCAAACTCAATAAAACTATCTGCATCTGTGATCGGAAGCGACGTTTTGAACCCTACTGCTTTCATTATTAATATCGTTTTATATACAATTTATCCACCAGATCGATACCCTGTCAGATCTTTGTATATCCGGGTATTATCGGTTACTTAACCATGCAAAGTTGGCATAAAGCCTGTACAAAGACCTATATAAAAATCGGGCGTTCGATACAAATTTACAGGAGTATGTATTTGTAGTAGAGCCTAGATTATGAGGATATACACCGATCTAAATCATAGCCGAAGCGTAGATTCGGTACCCTAAAAATCTGCGTTATATGTGTTAGCGCATTAATTCATCGAATGTCAGGCTTATGTAATACATACCGCCAATTTGCGCCAAACCATAGCCCTGTGCGTAATACTTGTTCAGGAGGTTGGTCCCTCCTACTTTAACGACAGTTTTATACGCTGGCAGTTTGTAGGATACCTGCGCATCCAGACTTGACCAGGCAGGTAACCAGACATCACCGGCAGTAATCCCCTGCTCCCACCATACGCGGTCTGTCCAGCGATAGGTTAGTGTTGCTCCTATATGATCTGTAATATGGGGGTTATTTAAACCAACAGTATAGCGATTTTCAGGCGTATTGAAATAGTTTCGCCCTCGTTGAGCTACTTCAGGTTTACTCATTTTACGTTTGATGATCGGTACGCCTGCGTTATCATTTACCAGATTCTCCTGGGCATCGCGCAGGGTAATTAAACCTACCTGATGAGCATAGTTACCCGTCAGCATAAAATTCCGCCCCAGGCTGTATTCCATTCCCGCTCCCCAGCCATCGACAATAATGTCGCTAAGCGAGTTTAGATTGACTTGTACGATTCGATAGGCCTCTTTACTCAGATCAGCAATCTGTCCGGTGTTAGGCTGATAAACATTCTGAGCTGTGATAAAGTCAGTGTATTTGCTGTGAAAGTAGTAGGCATCGATAGAAACTTTATTCTGAATCAGTGTTTTATAGCCAATCTCCCAGGTTCTTAATTTCTCCGTTTTAAAACTACCAGGGGTAAATGCACGAGCCTGAAGCTGAGCCTCGGTGATGCGACCAGCCGAAAAATCGGCAACATCACTCTCCAGGTAAGCCGGTTTCGACAATAATCCAGCCGTTTCAAGAGTAGGCGCTAATCCACCAACTTCACCAGATCGCCCTACTATTGGCACCGAAAACAACTGGCCCGGCGTCGGATTATGAAAGGCCATTTGCCAGGAGGCCCGGAAGTTATGCGACCCAAGACTGGCTACTGCTGATGCACGGGGCGATAGACCGCCTGTCAAATACTGATTCTTATCGTACCGAACAGCAAGCGTAGGTTTAACCAAAAGCTTATCACCGACCGATAGTTCTTTGGAAGCCTGGATATATGCACCGTACTCGTTGATAGTATATTCCGAACTATCGGGCTTCAGGGACACCAGCGTGCCTCCTGTATTGAGCGCATAATGGCGTACACTGGCCCCGACAACGATGTCTGCCACGCCTATTAGCTCCTTGAAATTATACATCCCTTCGTAGTGCCACAAGGCTGAATTGTCCCGAAAACGGGTACCTCTGGCGCCACGATAACCGGGGATTGTATCGGTATCATAGGTGGTTGCAAATGCATCGCGTGCGGCATCAAACCGATTTGTGCCCGGTAAAAAACGGCCTCGGTCGGCCGTTAGCCGGGATTGGCCAACCGTCACTTTATTCTCAACATACGCCTGACCGAACTCCGCAGCCCACTGAGCCAGGGATTTCCAGTTTGTATTGATAGCAAGTGCTGTCTGGCCGAGGTTCCAGGCTTCGGCCATTTGCTGGGTCGTGTACGCCCGGAGGAAAAAGTTTTCGCCACGCACTTCAGCCTTGATCTGATGCCGTTGATAATCAGGAAAGTATTCCCTGAAATTAGCCGTACGCATAAAATTTCCACTCCCATAGTTCCAACCGATCGAAGCTTCAATATCGTCGGTAAGTTTGTAATGCAGGGACAGATTTACCCGGTTATTGACCACTTTACCATTGTTGCCCAGCAACTCTAATTCCGTGTAGCCTGTACGCGTCACTAACTTATTCTGTAACAATACATTGGCGTAGTTTGACGGAAATATATACGAACTACCATTTCCGCCCACTTCATCGCCATACACGTTTACGCCATCGTATTGGAAATTGTTGTCGGGGTTATTGTTCGGGATGTAGCCTACGCCAATTGCAATTCCTCCCTGATTGCGATCAGTAGCAAAGAAGCCCGGTCGGGAACGGGTCTGTCGATCGCTATAGTCATCGGCAATGAAGTCGGTCCCCATAAATCGCTGAATATTCACCTTAAAAGCAAAGCGGTCGCCAAGTTGCCGGGCATATCGAATCGCCAGATCACCAAAGGCTTTCGGTCCAAAATCTGGCTTCCCGACATTATTTACCCCCTCTTTGAGCTGAACACTTAACCCCTGATATGTAAATGGGTTTTTGCTGTTCGTAAGCATAAGCCCCTGTTCGGCATCTGGCCCATACAGAGCCGACGAAGCGCCCGGCACTAGTTCAATGCTTTCAACGTCCAGATCAGGAATACCCGCCACATTACCGAATCCAAAGCCCAAACCCGGCGACCGATTATCCATGCCATCATTCAGTTGCACAAACCGAGCGTTGTTGTTTGACCCAAAACCACGAAGATTAACGGATTTAAAGGTCAGGCTTTGGGTGATCAGATCAACACCTTTAACATTCTGAAGCGCGTCGAATGGACTAAAAGCAGGGGACTGACTAAACGACCTGTTATCAAGTCGTTCTATAGTCACGGAGGTCTTCTGAATATCTTCGGGAACACGGCTCGCGGCCCGTACCAATTCATCTGTAATCACGGTCTCTTCAACCAGTTTTACCTGAATCCGTCGAAAATTGCTCCCGCGTACTTGCACTTCTTTTCGTTGATAACCGATTGACGATACGGTAATGATCAGTGGTAACTCGCTGGTCGTTTGTAGGGTAAATCGGCCATTTGCCTGCGAAGTAGTCCCGTTCGTTGTTCCCTGAATAATGATGGTTACGCCTGCCAGGGGATGCTCTTTTTCATCGGTGACGATACCGGCAAGGTTTAACTGCGCAAAAGCCGTAGCTATTCCCTGTAGCGTAAATCCCAGTAAAAGAAAGAGATGTCTCATAAGCTACCGTTTTGAGGAAGTAGTAAGTTGATCATATACGTTTGAACTACTTACACGAATTGATGTTTAATGATGGCTCGTTCCTGGATACTCTAGCTCCTATTCGATGCCTTTTTGTTGCGTTACGAAATCAGTTATGTGCCGCTTTATCGATTACGAAACCCTATACACGTTATCTCTTGTCCTGCCAGAAGTAACCGCAAATATCATAAAAATAGAAAAGCTGTTTGCGTTATTTGATACATAACGCAAACAGCTTTCTTAAAGTGAAAAAATTTATGCTCTGGTCGTCGGAATAATAAACTCCACGTTTATTACAGACGCACTTACTCGCTTTAAAATGTATAACGAAGCGTTATACCGTAGGTTCTAGGATCGCCTACGATACCCGCATAATGGCCAGCGCTTCCGGGAGCCGCTAACAATTGCTCGTAGTAGTTGGTATTGAATAGGTTTCTACCCCATATGAATACCGAAACCCCTGTCGATGCCCGGAACCCAAGTCGGCTATTGAACAAGCTATATCCGTCAATATTTAAATACTGGGACGGTGAAGGGCTTGATGAAAACGATGACCGATAGAATGCATCAACGCCAAAGAAATAATTGCCTTTCAGGTTGAAAAACTCTCCTCGTGCCGTTGCCTCACCCCCTAATGAACCTGACCATTTAGAAATACCGGGCAGAACCCCGCCCGAAACATCCTTGAAGGCCTGCTCACCTCCTGTTTCTTCCAGCGGTACAGGTGCATTCTTGAACGATACGTAGATCCCATCGGTATAAGCCAGTGCCGTGTTGAGCGTTAAATGATTACCCACCCGCACGTTTCCATCCAACTCAACACCCAGCACCCGAACCTTCTCCGCATTAGCCAGATAGCCTCTGTTCACACCCGGTTCAGGGGTTTGCACCTGCGTTTGATAGTCTTTGATTTCAGTGTCATAAACGATAAGGTTCAGCGTAGAGTTGGGCGACGGCTTTGTCTTTAAACCAAATTCAATGTGATTGACGGACTCAGGCTTCACTTTAGCCAAATCGAGTAATACCTGCCCATTGGCCGTTGGTAATCCACCGATATTGATCCCAACCGGTTTGTAGCTTATCGCATATGTTCCGAAAGCATTAACAGCATTACCGACTTTATATTGCAGGGTAACCTGCCCGGAGAAATTTCCTTCCGATACGTCCGTATCAAACGCCTGATTGGTATAAACAGCATTCTTTAAGGCAAGGAGTGCGGGGTCTGTCGTTTGCAGGCCTCCGTACGTTTCCCGCTTATAATTGGCAACTTTCTTATCGTAGTTGTAACGAATGCCCGGTAAAACGTGAAGATTGTCGCTTATAGCCCAGTCAAGCTGACCAAAAACAGCTAACCCTGTGCTTTGAATCCGGTTCGTGGTGCGTATACCGAAATTATCGAACAAGCCTGGGGTTTTCCAGAGGGCGCTGGTAGAACTTTGGGCAAAACGCCACTGAGCCGAACCAGCTTCTTCAGTCTGCACAGGGTCTGATTTCAGATCCTGCCAAAGGCCGAAAAATCCAATCACACCACTCAATCTCGACGATACTTTACCGGCATACCGTATCTCCTGCGACCATTGATCATGGACCGAGTTTCCCGAGGAAATCGTAAAGACCGGTAAACCGATATAATCTCGGTCATTCAGGGGAGTCCACCGCCAGTGACGCCATGCCGTCGTAGAGGTCAGTGTACCATTGCCGATTTTTATATCGGCGTTAAGCGAGATACCGCCCAGTTTATTATCCGCCTTGGAAGGTGTATCCAGATCGACAATGCGTTCAAAGGCGCTCGAATAAGGCAGCTTGTAATTTAAATCGGCAATAATGGCATTGAACTGGCGATAAGCTGCCCGTTTTGTTGGCACCACACCTGCTACTGGCCAGCCGTAGCCATTTGGTTTTTGCGTAGAGGCATCACCGATCAGGGTAATTTTTACATTATCGGAGGGTGTATAAAGCAGTTGACCACGGAAACCGATATTGTTGATGTCATTGATATTTTGCTGGGTATGTACATTGTAGAACAGACCGTCCCGCTGCGTACCTGTAAACGACACCCTTGCCGCCAGTTTCTTACTCAAGGGGCCTGTTAGAGAACCCTTTGCCTGAATGAATCCGTAATTGCCGTAGCTTAATTCAAAGCTTCCGCTGGGCACAAAACTAGCCTGCCGTGTGGTAATGTTGAAAGCGCCCGCCGTTGTATTTTTGCCATATAAGGTTCCCTGAGGCCCTCGTAATACCTCAACCTGCTCAATATCAATAAAGTCAAGCGCGGTAGCGGCCGGACGTGCATAGTAAACACCATCGACGTAAAAGCCAACACCCGGATCGATACCATCGTTTGTCAGGCCAAACGTTGAGCCTAATCCGCGAATATTGAGCGTCGTATTCCGTGCATTTGACGCGTACAATTGTACGGTTGGAACAAGTTCTTTCAGTCGGTTCACATTGAAAGCCCCGGCATCTTCGGCCCGAGTCCCTCCTACGATCGAGATCGGAATAGGAACCTCCTGCGCTGATTCCTGACGCCGTCGGGATGTAATCACCACATCAGCTAACTGATTGGCACCTTCTTCCAACTGGATTTCTGTATTGTTATCACTAACGATAACTTCCTTAGTCTGATACCCCAGGAACGATACCACAACCGTAAAGGGGAGCTTCTGACCAGTAAGCAGTTTAAACTGCCCATCTGGATCGGTCGCATTACCGTTGGTTGTTCCTTTAATAGTTACGGTAGCCCCAACCAGCACTTCTTTGGTGCGGGCGTCAACAATCTTGCCGGTTACAGTTGAATTGATAATAGGGGCATTTTGTGCAGATGCCAATAGGGAATAAACAATTAACCCTATCGACAAAGTGGATTTTAAAAGTCTATACATTCTACTTGTGTTTAATGGTACTTTTCAGGCATGTCCTATGAAGCGCTACGGTCTATATGCAAATCGCTATACGTGCTCATCATTTTCGCCATGCCTGCGTGCTGGCTATTGTTTTCTATTCTCCTACTAATCCCGGTTGTAGATAGACTATAAGTACTTATAGTCTATTGAATTAATAGATTTCACAAAACAGCTATATGTTTTTTTCTATTCCAAACGATCCTGGTAAAAAAACCATCGAACCGATTGATTTTCTTGTTTAGTGGCTAAGAAAGCTTGGAATAAGTCAATGAACTTTTAGGAGAGGTCAGTATAGAGCTGACTTATGCGGCATACTGGCCAGTATTTTTGTCTCCCTGGCCATCCTCATTTCGTGCTTAGGGTTGTTTGGGTTGGCTTCCTTCACGGCAGAATGATGAACGAAAGAGATTGGCATTCGCAAAGCGCTTAGCATCGGTTATCAACCTGTGGCAGTTGATTTCTAAAGACTTTGTGGTGTTGGTCTTGATTGCCTGTCTGATCACGCCCCCGATTACCTATAACCTGATAAACAGCTGGTGGGACCATTACACTTATCGCGTCGACCTATCCTGGTGGATTTTTGCGGTGGCCATTGTGGGAGCGCTGACGATAGCTACCAACAGTTTCCAAGCGCTAAAATTGGATTTCGTTAAGCGAGAAAATGCCGTTATGAAGCTTACTACTCGATAAATTTAGCACTGGATACACAGGTCGTCGCCAGTTGTCCACGGCCACAACTACCCAACTTTTGTGATCAAGACGAGTGGCAATCGTCCATCTGAGTAAAGAAACAACCAAGGTACTGGTTGATAGGAATTGACTCAGCTTTACACAAAGTCAGTAGTTGTTACAATAAGTGGATACCTAGTAACATTTTCTATTTAATCTAAGTTGTATGAAAATAGCTTGATGGGACACCAAGAAAAAAGACATAGCCAAGAGCAAGAGTACCTTTGAGGTGCGAAAACATCAGTAACCCGCTCTGACTATGTCTGAAAAAGTAGTGGCAATTTACTGCTTTCTAGATGATTTCTTTCTAGAAACCAATCACCCTGGATCGACCAAACCACAAGCTAAACCTAAAGTAACAGACAGCATTGTGTTGACTACCGCCATCATATCGGCTCGTTTCTTTGGGGGCAACCAAGCTTCAGCCATGCTCTATATGGCGGACAAGCAGGGTGTCCTTATGCTGGAAAAGTCGGCCTTTAATCGCCGGTTGCATCGACTCGCTCATACCTTGAGTGTCTTATTTTATTATTTGGCCGACTTCTTTAAAGCCTTGAATGTGAGCAGTCAGTATCTAATTGATTCATTTCCTGTATCGGTTTGCGATAATATTCGCATCAGCCGTTCACGGTTGGTCAAGGGGGAAGAGTATCGAGGCAAAATTGCTTCCAAACGACGGTTCTTCTTTGGGTATCGGGTGCAAGTAGTGACCACCAGTACTAAGCAGCCCGTGCAATTTTTTATTCTTCCGGGTTCGTACGCGGATATAACAGCTCTTCAGATGATGCATTTGCATTTGCCCGCAGGTAGCGAGGTGTTTGGTGATGCTGCCTACACCGACTACGAACAAGAGGAACTGTACGCTGATTGTGAACAGATTTCCTTACAGATTCAACGCAAGAGTAATAGTCATCGGGCTGACCCGATTTGGATAGCCGCTTACAAGAAGATGCGTCGTCAGGCAATCGAACAAGCTTTTAGTCAAGTCAAGTTGCGATTTCCTCAAAAGATTCATGCCGTTACCGAAGCGGGTTTCCTGATCAAGCTTGTCTTATTTCTACTTGCATACGCTCTAGAATCAAACTTGTATCATACAACTTAGATTATTTAGCCCTTATCCTCAACCTAAAAACGAGCCACTTTCACAGAAAGTGGCTCGTTTCTTTTAAACTGATGCATTATCTACGCAGCCCGGCTACTCTGCGGACGACGCAGAATAGGTGACCGAAGCGATTGTGCATTGGCTTCTTCTATGACCTGTTCCGACACCATACCCAGATGATTAGCCCGCTTCAGTACATAATCGAATGGCAGGTTGAAATAATTGGCAACTTCACTACGGAAACTATCGGGGAAACGGGTAAGCCGCAGACCAAAGAATTTACGCACCTCCGACTCAGGAAGCATAGCAGCCAGGGCTACCCGTTCAGCTTCAGCCAGCAGTTCTTTTCTGACAGGATACAAATGTTCGAGGCCAACGGAAGCCGCCAGAATATTCAAAAACAGATTTTTGTACATCATCGACAACTCGGCGGGCAATATCACCCATCCCTGCTCCCGAAACTTGGCCGAAAAGCCAGTCAGGCCTTGTTCTCCCCGGATTTCACCTGCAATAAACTCATCTGGAAACTGAAGCCGGTCATCCGTTTTCTGTAGCCGGAATACAACGGCTTCAACAGGGCTTTTTTGAAAGAGCAGGTTAGCCGGGAGCGCCCGGGTTGCCTCCCACTGATCAGTCATACGCATAAACAAACTTTCGTTTACGGGCAGATTGTCGGGGTTACCGAGGCTTATGAGCATTCGACGGAAAGCGGCCAGAAAATCAATCTGGAGTTGGGCTGGATTCGAACGTCCTTTTTTCATGCGGATTGAGTTGCCAGGTACGGTTTTGTCAACAATTGCTGGCTCATTAGTCGTGTTGTTCGTTGAAAATTGGGGAGGTAAATATAAACAATAACTCGCTGAAAACAAAGACATAAACCAGAGAAAGTATTATCCTGTTATTCATTCCGGTTTAGAGTTCGTATCTTGCTCTGACCAGACGGTCAATTACTTCTTTTATGACCTTCCGAAAGTCCAATGACAGAGTTTAATCAGCCAGATTTCTTCCCTGCCAATCCTGGCCAAATGGCTGAACAAGTGGGTAGCGACCATCTGAACAGTATTTTCGAAACCGCCCCTGTTTGCATCGTATCGTACCGGGCCATACGAAACTCAGCCCACGAAATCGTCGATTTTAAACCATTACGCGTAAACCGGGAAGCGATAGCTGCCTGTGGACATACCCGCGAAGCAATCATGGCTTCGACACTACTGGAATTGTTTCCGCTATTCCGGGGTAGTGCCCTGCTACAGGATTATTTAGCCGTTGTTCTGTCGGGCGAAAATCGCCGGAGCGATCACTATATTCCGGGTTTGGGTGGCTGGTTCAATGTGTCGGTTTCGTGTATCGCACCCGATGAGCTGGCGGTTGTGTTTATTGACGTTAATACCCGCAAAGAAGCCGAGTTAATGAGGCAGCAACAAGCCGAACTACTCACGCAAATAAGTCAGTCGATGCAAATGGCCGTTTCAAGCCATGTACCCATTCGGGACGAAAGTGGGCGGATTGTCGATTTTGAATACATTTACTTTAACGAAAAAGCAAAGGATTGGCTTCCCGTCGATTGGCGGACTGTACTTGGACAAACCGTACGAACCATGCAGTTTACCGCCAACGTTGACCAAACGATTGCCCGCCTGGCCCACGTTGTTGAAACGGGCGAAACGGATCATTTTGATGCCATCATTGCTGACGGCCGGATTTTCTACAACATCATTGCCCGTTCCGGCGAAGGAACTGTTTCAACCTTTATTGATGTAACCAAACAGCGACGGGCCGAACAAAAGATTCTGGAGTTAAAAGCCATTTCTGACCAACAGGCGGCTTTATTACAAAGCATTCTAGACTCGTCATTAACCGCTATTGCCTGCTATGATGCTGTTCTGGACGAACGGGGAAGTGCAGTCGATTTTCGCTTTGTTCTGGCGAATCAGACTACTTTCGATATTCTGAACACCACAGCCAATGAACTATATGGTAAAACGATCGTCGAACTGAATCCTGCTCTGATGGGCAGCGCTGTTCTCGACACGTACATCAGCGTTTATGAAACAGGGCAATCCACAATTATGGAGCGTCAGGCCCAGGAGCGTTTCTTTTATGTGTCGATTGTAAAGTTTGGCGATGGCGTTCTTTCATCGGCAATTGACATAACCGAAAATCAGCAGTATCGCGAACAGCTTGAAGCGGCCAATATGGCGCTTAAGCAAAGTAACGACAACCTCCAGAGTTTCGCTTATGTAGCCAGCCATGACCTGCAGGAGCCTCTACGAAAAATCCGGTCGTTCGGTGACCTGATTCTGAACGAATACAGCCCATTACTACCTGAAACGGCGCAGGATATGCTTCGCCGGATGCAGGCAGCTGCCGAGCGCATGAGCAATCTGATTCAGGACCTGCTGTCGTTGTCGCGACTCACCATACAGCAAGCTACCTTTGATGTTGTAGACCTGAATCAGCTACTGTCTGAAGTTCTGACCGATCTGGAAACGATCGTAGCCGATACGGGTGCCAAAGTTGAACGAAGTCTACTGCCTTCTGTGCCCGGAAATCCGCTACAACTCCGTCAGTTGTTTCAGAATCTGCTTTCCAACGCCCTGAAATTTCGCCAACCCGACCGCTCTCCTCACGTGCGTATCGATCTTCATCAGGTGAATGCTCAGGAAGTCCCAACAAGTTCATTACCGTACACAGTTACGCGTGAAAATGCTCCAGCCAGCCTATCGACACGCATTCAGGCAGTTCATCCGGCTAAAACCTTTTATGCTATCACCATCAGCGATAATGGGATTGGCTTCGATGCCGAACGATATGGTGAAACGATCTTCGGCGCTTTTCAGCGGCTCCACGGCCGAAAGGGGAATTTTGTAGGTACGGGTATCGGACTGGCCATTGCCAAAAAAGTCGTCGAAAACCACTATGGCTGTATTGTCGCTGACAGTCGCGAAGGGGAAGGTGCTTCCTTTACAGTGTACCTGCCTGCTTAAGTCTATTTTTGCCTATTGGTATTTCGACGTTTGTTATAATCCTACAACCAGCCGTAAGCCCGGATACACCTTCTTGAAAAAGCCATTCATATAGAATTCTGGCTGTACTTTAAATAATCCTTTGTGATAAACAGTACTGCTCAAGCGGATCGTATTCGCATCAAAATAAGGCCCGCTTCGGTAAACGGGTATGCCTACGTTAAATGAAACGATCTGCCGACTAAAAGACAAGGGTTGCCGCCCTTTGCTAGCATAATAAAAGGCGAGGCCGACGTTTAAAAAATCGTTACGAAAGGTTTGGAACCGGCCATCGGTAGTCGATTGGTCGAAGAAGAATGTAGATGTATAACCCACCGAATAACTTACGGTATGAAGCTGGCTGGGAATAAAATGAACATCAAGATTCAGCGACGGTGCCCACTGATTGCGTATTAAACCCACCCCTACATTGGGCTGAAAACTCAAAAATGGTTTTTTAGCGGAACCCGGATGTAGAAAATGAAATGAGTTATCGGCTCGCTGAAGCATATCGAATGCCATTTTCGGACTAGTCAGGTCATGATTTTTATAGTTCTGTACGGCGTCGAGAGCCTGCCGCACTTTCGAATTGACTCCACCCTGGCGCATTAAGCGCTCAATATCGTGAATGCTGTTAACAAACAGATAAACGCTATAATCATACGGACTGACCTGGCTGTAATTATAACGAAGCCCCCGCTGATCGTATGTTGATACCCAGTCAATCTGTAATGTATCCTGCTGTATCTTAACTTCTAACGGGTTTTCTCCATCCTGGAAACGAAAGTCCGTGGTCGCCTGTGGTGTCGAATGTAAAGTCAGATCCCGTGCAGTTGCAGCAAGTCGAAACAAGGCATGCGTTGCCGCTGTAGGGTTTCGCGTAGTATCTTCCACTTTCCGATAATCGGCTATGAATAGGTGTAGTACCGAATCGATATTCTGATGGGCCGCCACCTGCGCATATCGGTTGAACCCAATTAACAAAGTAATACGCTGCCCCAGGTCGATCTCAATATGGCTACGGCCAATAAAGTTCTGCTGGGCTCCACGTTCAGTTAAACGCATTACCGTTTGAGACATAGTCATACGAGCCGTGCTTAGCAGAAGCACAGTGAGCAAAAAAAATAGACGCATGGTTATTGATTTGGTTTATTCGTTAAGGGCATCACCAGGGCTGGCCGATGATCATCTGACAGGGGTTCGGCTCGTTGCCCAGTGCCCAGTCGCACAAAGTTCTCGGTTGAATACAGTTTAGGTCGAGCTTCTTCTTCGGCCCGTAGTTCATTCTGGTGTACTATTCTGAAACGTCGTTTAGCCGGCAAATCCGCCACGTTCCGTTTTAAGGGTATTAGTGGTTTTTCAACAACAGCAACGGTTTCTACAACCATGTCTAAGTCAGGCCTTGGAGACGGCATAGCTGCTATCTCATTTATTGTGGGAACAGCTTCTACCGGTTCAGGTACTCTTGTTTTTGCCTTGGTGGCCGTTGTGCCTGCAGGCAATGCTGTAGTAAAAGACTGCGTCGGTACATTCGGCTGAGTAAGTTCAGTTGGCAAATTCTGTTTGAAAGGAAGTTTTGTAGCGGCTCTGGTCTTATGAGCTGTTTTTCCGTTAGCAGCCAGGGACTGTTTTTCAACAGACGGGTAAACCCAGTACCAAACAAACAGCAATCCGATCAAACAGGCGGCAATCCCCCACCGCATCCATCCGAACGACTGACGGGTCCCTGTTGGCTGAAGTTCAGGACGCAGTTGGGTCCAAAGCCGTTCTGAATCGAACGACGAACCCGGTGGTGGTGCATCAGGTAATCGGCGGAGTGTTTGCCGTACCCATTCGTCAGGCATTTCGTCGGGTTTCGGTTTCATAGCCGTTTTGAATTAACCAGGTTTGTAATACAGCTCTCGCTTTGCTTAGTTGCGATTTTGATGTGTTCTCAGAAATATGCAGTTGTTCTGCAATCTCCCGGTGTGTATAGCCTTCTATAACGTACAAATTGAATACAGTCCGGTAGCCCGTGGGGAGTTCGCGAATGAGCGCATAAATCCGCTCAACATCCAGCCCAGCATCGGGTAGTGCTACAGAATCGGGTTGGTCATCAATCTCATCGTCGGACAGAAAAGGGGGTAACTGGCGATTTGCCCGTAGATGCTGTAAAGCCTCGTTGACCACAATACGCCGGAGCCACGCTTCCAAACCATTTTCATCCCGATACGAAAAGCTGCTTATACTACGAAACGCCTTAAGAAAGGCATTCATGAGCACCTCCTCTGCTTCCGGCTCATGTCGAACATAACGCAGACTTACCCGAAACAATCGATTGATATACTGATCGAACAGCCGTTTCTGGGCAAACGCATTGTCCCTCTGACACTGTTCAACCAGTTGTTTTAGCATAATGACCGATTCGTTTTCAATGACAGGAATGCCATAGTGCCGAAAAGGGTTGCCTGATAGCTGAAAAAAAACAGTTTATGCTGGCTAACTGCCAGGAAAGGCTATTTTTGTTTTGCAACTTATTCGGTTTTCATACAACCTTTCATCAATGATCTACCTTTCCCCTTCAGTTAGCCGTTCAGGACCTTTTCTGTTTTTACTGCTGATCTCGTTCATAGCCCAGGGCCAGCCGTTTACCAATGCAGAAATTACCCGCTGGAAGCAGCAGGCCAAACAGATCACCATTACCCGCGATACCTGGGGCGTTCCACACATCAGTGGTAAAACCGATGCCGATGTCATTTTTGGGGTACTGTACACCCAATGTGAAGACGATTTCGCCCGGGTCGAGACCAATTACATCGACGCCATTGGTCGGATGGCTGAAGTGGAGGGCGAGTCAGCCCTGTACCACGACTTACGAGCCCGACTATTTCTGGATTCGACACAGGCCATAGCCATTTATAAAAAGAGCCCCGTCTGGATGAAAAAACTGCTGGACGCCTTTGCCGATGGCACCAATTATTACCTTTATACGCATCCAGAGGTAAAACCCCGGCTGCTCAAACGATTTCAGCCGTGGATGCCACTAATGTTCAGTGAAGGAAGCATAGGCGGCAACATTAGCGTGATTTCGACGGATCGACTGAAGGCATTTTACGAACATAACAAGTTTACATCGTCGATCAACGATTTTGACAAGTACGAACGAGAGCCTGTTGGTTCGAACGGTTTTGCCATTGCCCCCGCCAAAAGTGCCACAAAAAATGCGCTGCTGCTCATCAATCCGCATACGTCGTTCTATTTCCGGTCGGAGGTGCATCTAACCAGTCAGGAAGGTCTAAATGCGTATGGAGCCGTTACTTGGGGGCAATTCTTTATTTATCAGGGCTTTAATGAGTATTGTGGCTGGATGCATACTTCCAGCGGTGCCGACTCGATGGATGAGTACCTGGAAACGATTGAGAAAAAAGGCAATACCTATTACTACAAATCCGGTACAGCACTCAAGCCGGTTCGGAGTCAGCGAATTCGGCTACCGTATAAATCCGGGAACAGCATCCAGTATAAAGAGTTTACCATGTACTGGACCCAGCACGGCCCAGTAGTGGGCGAAAAAGACGGTAAGTGGATGTCGGTTGCCATGATGAATACACCCCTGAATGCACTGGAACAATCGTATCTGAGAACCAAAGCGAAAGGGTATGCGAGCTATAAAGAAGTCATGAAGCTCAACGGCAACGCATCGAACAATACGGTTTTTGCCGACCGTGATGGTAATATCGCTTACTGGCATGGCAACTTCATGCCCAAACGCGACCCTAAATTCGACTGGAGCCAGCCCGTTGATGGTAGCAACCCCGCTACAGACTGGAAGGGGATGCACACGGTCGATGAACTGGTACAGGTTCATAATCCGGCTAGTGGCTGGATACAAAACTGCAATTCGACGCCATTTACGGTTTCGGGTGGCAGCAGTCCTGCGCAAAGCGCGTATCCGGCCTACATGGCTCCTGATGCCGAAAATTACCGGGGCATTAATGCCGTTCGGGTGCTAAGCCAGAAGTCTATATTCACACTCGACACCCTGATTGCAGCCGCCAACGACCCGCATCTGGCCGGTTTCGATGAGTTAATTCCCGCACTAGTGAAAGCCTACGAATCAGTTAAAACGAACAATACGTCGAATGAGGTAGCCGAAGCCGTTCAGGTGCTCAAAGACTGGAACAAATGCTACGGTACGGCATCAGTTGGTACGACGCTGGCTATTTTCTGGGGTGAAAAAATTCAGCGTCTGGCCCGCAGTCGCGTACCGGCTACCCAACGACTCGATTTCCTGAGTTTTACCGATTTCGTAATCAACCAAACGACACCACAGGAAAAAGTTACGGTTCTAAACGAAACCCTGGCCGAATTAACCCGCGACTTCGGCACCTGGAAAACGCCCTGGGGCAACATCAACCGCTACCAACGCCTGACGGGTAACATTCAGGAAACCTACGACGATCAGAAGCCCAGTATTCCAGTTGGGTTTACGCCTTCCGTTTGGGGTTCACTGGCCGCCTATGGTGCTCGTACCGCCCCCAATACAAAAAAACGCTATGGCTATGTGGGGAATAGTTTTGTAGCGGTAGTTGAATTTGGCAAACGGGTAAAAGCCCGCTCTGTGGTAACAGGTGGTCAAAGCAGCCGTCCCGGCGAAACCCACTTCACCGACCAGGCCGAACTCTATTGCGCCGGCAGATTCAAAGACGTCTGGTTCTATCCCGAAGACATAAAACAGCACATCGAAAAAACCTACCACCCCGGCGATAAATAAGAGTAGCCGGGGTTAAGTCTATTCTGAATGCTGATGGGCCTGGGATTCATAATAGACTTACGTTAACCATACAGTATTCTTTTGACATAAATAGACTGATTATTAGCAGGAGGGAGGTCCGTAACTTTGCGTACAATAGTTTGTTGGGTGGCCCGGCTAAGGCTGGGAGTGCATTTCGGGGTTTCGGTCGACACGAAGTCCGGCTCGGACAGCGAGCTTTTAGGAGTTCATTTGCGGCTCCCGTTGACACGAGAATCGCCCCGGCTGGGCCAGTTTAGGCGTTCATGTCCACCCGGCGTGCGACAGCGGAAACGCCCCGGTCTGGCAGTCAACAAAGTGCGTTGGTAAGTAGCGTTCGATACGAGAAACGCCCAATTAAGTAGAAAAAATGAGTAAACTTTTATGGATTCTTTTACTGGCTTTAGCTGGCTACTTGGTAGTCCGGAACAGGGCATTCATCAAACAGAGATTTAGAACCGTCGCTTCAACTGAACCTGCTATGCTTTCCGATGAAGAACTAATTGCCCATGTACGCAAAGCGATTCTTCCTCAGTTCAAAGATTGGGTGCTTTTTGCCAATGGGACCTACGTCATTATTGAAGACTCAACCATCGCTGACAAGCCCAAAACAGCCATCGAGCTAATGAAAAAATATGGACCCATTCATGTGGGTAGTCCAGCTGCTGACTTTGGAGTCATTAGCCTTATTCATACGGAAGGCTGGGTGGTTAATGGGCATTATGCGGCTATGTACACCTATGTCCACCCTAGCGAGTTGGGAAAGGAAGCCCCGTCAGACCTAGAAATAGGTTTAAAGGGCAGAGCCAAACGGGATATGGATGGTAAAGGCCCCAAAGTGATTTATGTTAACGATTAAGTTTGACTCCGCGTGGGCAGCTTCTCGGCGTCAGGGAGCACGTCCCGTGGGGAAGCGGGGCAGCCCAACCAAATGAGGGTGTAAAGGTTGACACTACGTGTGTTATCTTGAGTCGCCCGCTCATCCATCAGCCCTCATGGTCGTTGAGAGAATTAGCCAACAGAAAAGCGTGTATTCCGATTCTGGTGTGGCAGGCAGAACGTCTCATTAATTAACAAAGCGATTTTAGCTCGCTAGTCAGGTTTCGGCTGGCAGGTCAACCATATCGACAAGTCAAGGTCTGCGAAAGAGTTAATTTGAATACTTTGAATTTAGGTTAGGATAATGGATAATATGGTTTATTTCATGTTGGGTTGCTAGTATTCATAGTTAGTCTAGGACTCAAAACCTTAAACTCCCAACTTGTTCGATTAAGGGAGTCATGTAGCGATTTAAAAGGAAATCCTGGAAGAGTTAAAGAAGATTAACCAATTAGCAAAATCGGATTAGCCAGTAGGTTTCTATCTGCTTCGCGCGGTTAAGCTACCGCTTACAGGCAACACATCCCGCAGGCGATTTTTCAGCCTACCCTCACTGAGCCCACGAGCTTACATTCGTGGTTTCGAGTCGTTTTTCATCTATCAGCTCTCATGGCCGTTAGGCGAACTGCTTTTCATACCACAAAACCGAATAGGGGACCTTACCCATTACATTCGGCTGGGCAAGGCTGATTTTCATTGCATTTTAGTAGCTTCGCGTAGGACAATTTCAAACTACCATTATGAAAATAAAACTCGTACTAATCTTATTAGTGCTTGGCACATATTTTTCAGCATTTGCTCAACAAAAACCCGATTCTAAAGCCAGCAACAAAGCGGATGCTGGCGAAAAAGGGTTGATTAAAGTGTCCATTTTATACCCTTATGCAGAAGGTAAAACCTTCGATATGGACTATTATGAGAAAAGTCATATGCCCTTTGTAGCTGGTTTGTTAGGGTCTAATCTGGTACGATATACCATAGAAAAAGGTGTTTCAAGTGGCATGCCCAATTCGCCATTACCCTTTATGGCTATTGGGTGTTTTTATGTCAAGAGTTTAGCTGATTATCAGGCAGCTATCACCCCAAATAGAGACGCTATACGAGCCGACTTTCCCAAGTATACCAACATCAGTCCGACGATACTGATTAGTGAGGTAATAAAGTAGTTTTTTAGATTTTCCGAAACACTCAAAAGCACCATTCCTTCAAGCTTCTGCTTAGCTTGAAGGAATCAGTGGCCTGGTATGCGTTGGTCGACCAATCAATCCGATAATGTAGGATAGGCGTAGATAGATCATTATGCAGAAACATACTATCTATCTGTTTATTCTGGGGTGCTTGCTCCCATTAGTAAATGTAGCGCAACGCATCGATAATACGGCATCGTTTCGGCAAATGGGCTCCGACAATTACTTCCGTTTTCACTACGACAACGACTATTTTACAGCGACAGACCGATATTATACACAGGGGTACAATGTTGAAGTTGTCAATCCGTCACTCCAAAAAAATCCCCTGACGAAACTGCTCGTTACCTTAAAAGGTAATCCGGTCCAATATGGCCTGTCGTTGGAGCATTTTGGGTTTACGCCCACTACCCTCGGAAGCGATGCGATCCTGATAGGAGATCGTCCCTTTGCCGCGTGTATTCTCTTCAAAACGTTCAGTGTATCCACTGATACGCTGCGTCGGGTTCGCGTATCATCGTTGCTCAGTACGGGTATGGTAGGCCCGATTGCGTTTGGCTACGAAATGCAGGCGGCTATTCATCGGCTCATTAACGGTGTTGAACCCCATGGCTGGCAGCACCAGATTCGCAACGATGCCATTCTGAATTATAACCTTACCTACGAAAAGCAGCTATATGCCTATCGTCATGCGCTATCGGTAAGCACTACTGCCCAGGTTCAGGTCGGCACATTCCTGAATCGGGCACAAACAGGAATTGCAGTCATGCTAGGCCGATTCGATTCACCGTTTAGCCAAACGACGACCAGTAAGCGGTTGCAGTTGTATGTTTATGCTCAGCCTTTAGTTAGCCTTGTTGCCTATGATGCTAGCCTGCAAGGCGGGTTATTTAACCGCAGTAGCCCGTACGTAATTCCGGCCGATCAACTGACACGGACTACATTTCAGGCAAACTATGGGGCCGTGTTACGCTATAAAAAACTCTATCTGGAATATTATCAGTCGTTGCTTACCCGCGAATATGAAACGGGGATGCCTCATCGCTGGGGGGGCGTAAAAATCGGCGTGGCTTTCAATGTAACTTCCCACCGATAAAATGAACCCAACGCGAGTCCTATAGAAACGTCTACTATCATGTCGGATAATAAATCTATAGGTATGTGTCTTGGTTAAGTGATTCCCGTTACTCTATCTTCGTTGGAAATACATCTGCTACATGAAAATCAGAAAAGCCGTCATTACCGCAGCCGCACGTGGAGAACGTTTATACCCCGTTGCCGATACGATACAGAAAGCCATGCTTCCCATCATCGATACCGATGGGCTGCACAAGCCCGTTATTCAGGCCATTGCCGAAGAGGCTTTTCTAAGCGGTATTGAAGAAATCTGCGTGGTGTGTGCCCCCGGCGATGGCGACCGTTATATCAACGCCTTCACCTCCCTGCGTGATAACCTGATTAAATCCTATAAAAACGTTGACTGGGCTCAGGAGGAAGCCGAAAAAATTGATACCCTCATCAGTCGGGTTCGCTTTGCCGAACAGCCAGAACCGCTGGGGTATGGTCACGCCGTTTACTGTGCCAAAGACTTTGTGGCCGATGAGCCGTTTCTGCTCCTCCTCGGCGACTACCTGTATATCTCCAATCTGACCAGCAAACGGTGTGCTACGCAGCTCATCGAACTGGCTGTTCAGGAAGACTGCTCCGTATCGGCTGTCAACCCCACCATTGAGCATCAAATCGGGCGGTATGGCACACTTACGGGCAAGCATATACCCGGCATGAATGGGGTATACCAGATTGAACGGCTTATTGAGAAACCCTCGCTGAGCGTAGCTGAGCTTGAACTCCAGACTCCTGGCCTGCGGGTTGGCTACTACCTCTGCTTCTTCGGTATGCACGTGTTTACCCCAACGGTGTTCAGCCTGCTGGAAAAACAGATCGCACAGGATGGTACAAATATTCCGCTGACACCGGCCCTTCAGGAACTGGCCCATATCGAAAAATATCTGGCGCTGGAGGTAAAGGGGAATCGATACGACTTAAGTGGGCGGCAGGGGCTTTTACGGGCGCAGATGGCCCTCGGTCTGGCAGGAGTGGCTCACGACGAAACGCTGACGTCGATGGTCGAACTATTAGCCGAAGCTAATTCGCGAAAGGCACAACTTACTCCCTAACTAGCAGGTAGCCGAATCCACTGATCCCAAGAAGCGCTATTCTGTTTAGCCGAAATCAACATGAATATATTTATAGAAACCATTACGTCTACAGATCCTGCTATTCGTAATCGATCCTTTTTTGACCTCAGCCGAAATTTATCTGCCCCTGGTTTACTAAAGGCGCTGCGCGAACTGGATGCCTTCCGAAAGTCGACTCCGAACCTGTACGATAAAGTTAGAGCCATTCTTTTCCTGTATGCGGGTTTTCGTTTCTTCCTGATGGAAACCAACGAAATTCCGGCCATTGGAAAAATCCCCTACGCTGGTTTCGACGATTTGCTGTCGCGTCGGTTTGAACAGGCTATTGCTACATTTTTGCAGGAACTGGACAAGCAAGGCCCCAACGCTACTCTACTTAGTGCGCTGGCCGACAGCTATCATCAATTGTCGTTTCAGACGCTGGCCGATCAGGTTCGCAAAAGCGTCCGTTCCAGTAAAGGCAACCAGTGGATGTTTCGGGTAGGTCATCAGGCTGAGCATCCGATTCGTATTCATCCGCGTCTGCTCCAACGCCCGGATAACTCCCTCTTCTACCCTATTCTGCACGAGCAAACCTCCGTTCGGATGGACTTAACCCATAGCGGTTGGTCAGACATTTTCTTTCTGGGTATGGACTATCCCGAAGGAGCCCGCGTCATCAATATTTCCATCGACTTAGGTGTATTCGGTCGTGATAAAGACATTCGCCCACCGCTGAACTGCTATGTCCGGGTCATTCCTGAACCCGTTCTTCGCCTGACTAGTGTCGATTTGAACACAACCAAAGACGTTCACGACCTCGACGATCTGTTCAACTTCGGGAATGACTACCTGAGTCTGGTTAAAGCGGGCGTTATTGCTTCGGGGCTGATTCCACCTTCGTTCGAAGGGACGAATCAATCGCTGGCCGACATTCTGGCCCGGATTGTGGCGCCGGGCATGGGCATTGAACTGGTCACGAAAGTCAACGATATTCCGAAAGGTTCGCGGTTTGCGGTATCGACCAACCTGTTGGGCTCCATTATCAGCCTGCTGATGCGGGCTACCTGCCAAACCCAACGGCTGGAAGGTGGCTTGCAGGAAAGTGAGCGTCGGTTGGTAGCCTCCCGGGCTATTCTGGGCGAATGGATTGGCGGTTCGGGCGGTGGCTGGCAGGATTCGGGTGGCGTTTGGCCGGGCATCAAAGCCATTCAGGGTACGTTTGCGCAGGAAGGTGACCCCGAATCTGGTATCAGCCGGGGAACGTTATTACCCCGTCACCGGGTATTACAGGGCGAAGAAATCCATCCCGACATTCAGGAGAAAATCATGCACTCGCTGGTACTGATGCATGGCGGCATGGCCTCCAACGTTGGGCCTATTCTGGAGATGGTCACCGAAAAATACCTGCTTCGGGGCGCTAACGAATGGAATGCCCGCCAGCAGACAAACCAGATTTTCGATAACATCCTGAGTGCCATTAAAGAAGGCGACATTAAGAAACTGGGCCAAAATACCGCCCGCAACTGGGAATACCCGATCAAAACCATTATTCCCTGGGCCTCCACGTATTTCACGGAACAGATCATTGCCAAAGCAAAGAAGCAAATCGGCGACGATTATTATGGGTTTCTGATGCTGGGCGGTATGTCGGGGGGCGGCATGGGTATGTTCGTCAACCCAGCTCATTACGAAGACTACAAAGTACAGGTGCTGGAGATGCTTCGGAAAACAAAAAACGAGCTTTCCGACTCGCTGCCCTTTGCCATGGAGCCGGTCGTGTACAACTGGAGTATTAACAACAAAGGCACCTGGGCTAACCTTCTGGAAGGGAATCAGGCCATGATGCCCGAACAATACTACGGTATTCAGGTATCGGAACTGGTCCGGAAAGATCCAAAGTCAATCCCTTACGTTCGACGGGCCGAAATCGATTACTTTACAACTTACTGCGATCAGAATAATCTGGCATACCCCCTGTTACGAACCATCGTCAGCAACTTGTTTAAAGTATCGGACCCAACTTCACAGGGCAACCGAAGCGTCGAAAACGAGAAAGCAGACCAGATCAAAAAAGAAAACGGGTTCGACTTCATTCAGCATAACGAAATCCGGGAAGAACTGCAAAAAGGACGCATTGGATTATCGCGTAACCGGCTATCGGCCGAAACCACGATTGATGACGTACTGCCGGGTGACCTTGTCCCGCTTGAATCAATAACGTCGGCCATCCAGACGGGCGAAGCAGCCATACGAGCAGGTAAAGTGGGCATTATGGGGCTGGCGGCTGGCGTCGGTAGTCGTTGGACCAAAGGGGCCGGGGTTATCAAGGCTATCAACCCATTCGTAGAAATTGACGGAGTTCATCGGAGTTTTCTGGAAATTCATCTGGCTAAAACCCGCAAAGTTTCCGAACGATACAACGCCCCTATTCCCTACATCGTAGCAACGAGTTACTTAACCCACGAACCCATCCGAAAAAAACTGACACAAACGGGTAATTTCGGGTATCAGGGCCCCACTTATCTGTCGCCGGGCCGTTCGATTGGACAACGTTTTGTACCGATGGAGCGCGATTTACGGTTTTTGTGGGAAGATATGCCCCAGGAAACACTGGACGAGAACAAACAGAAAGTTCGGGATGCGGTGCGTCAATCGATGATTGCCTGGGCCAAATCGAAAGGAGAAGGCAGCGATTATGTCGATAATATTGCCGCGCAACGATTTTCGCCCCTGGGCCACTGGTATGAAGTCTCGAACCTGTTACGCAATGGGGTGCTGGCAAAGCTACTAGCGGAACAACCGCAGGTTGAAACGATCATGCTGCATAACATCGATACCCTCGGTGCCGATGTCAATCCAGCGGCTTTAGGTTATCACCTTGAATCGGGAAATACGCTTACGTTTGAAGTCGTACCCCGTCGTATCGAAGACCGAGGGGGTGGACTCGCCCGAGTCAATGGTCAGCTTCGGTTGCTGGAAGGGCTGGCCCAGCCCCGCGAAGAGGATGAGTTGAATCTGAGCTATTATAACACCAATACCACCTGGATTCAGGTCGATCCATTGCTCCAGCTATTTGGCCTTACCCGCGCCGATCTGCAAACCAGCGATGACGCCCAACTGGCCAAAGCCGTACGAAGTGTAGCCCATCGCATGCCAACCTACGTGACCATCAAAGATGTAAAATACCGCTGGGGACATGGTCAGGAAGATATATATCCGGTAGCGCAAATTGAAAAGCTCTGGAGCGATATGTCGGCCCTGTCCGATGTAAAGTGCGGGTATATTGACGTACCTCGCTATCGTGGTCAGCAGATGAAAGACCCTGCTCAGTTAGACTCCTGGGTAACCGATGGTAGCAAAGATCATGTAGCTTCGCTCTGTACGTTTGAACCGGCCGAAGTTCAATAAATGTTTTTACCCAAAATAGAACACAGATTTTTAGGATGGTTATGATTTACACAGATCATAATCATCCTAAAAATCTGTGTTCTATTTTGGGTAAAACTGTGTATCGATTGCTTTTACCGACAAGCCACGTATCGCTCACATACTCATGAAATTACCATTTACCTGTTTCTCATTCGCAGTTATTGTCCTGCTATCTTCCTGCTCTACCAAACAATCAGACACACCGCTTGTCGGTACCTGGGAGCTGGTGTCGGCCACAACGATAGAAAAAGATTCCAGTTTTTCTACGTTCGATCCGACCCACAAAATGATCAAGATTATTAATCCAACGCATTTTGCCTTCCTCAATCATGCCATTAATCCCCCGAAAGACTCGACGAATCAGTTCACAGCAGGGGGGGGCAGCTATACGCTGAAAGACAGCGTTTATACCGAAAATCTGGACTATTTTAGCGATAAGGCATGGGAAAACCATAAATTCGAGTTTGTTGTCAACATCTCGAACGACACGCTGATACAGAAAGGAGTTGAGAAAGTAGAAAAGCTGGGTATCGACCACATCATTATTGAGAAGTACAAACGAGTTACGAAGTAGCGTAGTAATTAATACTGCTATTCTCAATACCGACTAAATCGACACCACGGTTCGAAAACAAAGGCCTAACTTTAATCAATTCTTATTCAAACGGTTATATTGCTTTAAGACCTTGCGGATCGTTTCGTGGGGTAACGCTGGAATGAAGTTGTCGTTGATGCCTCTCATGTCTTTGGCCGCTACCAGCGCGTTCAGGATCGCTTCTTCGGTAGCCTGGGCAGTGGCCGTAAACAAGGGGTCAATTTGATCGTTCGTCAGCATCTCCACCGACTTTGTCCTGGCTTTGCGGTCAAACACGCCGGAGTTTGCCGTCGAAAAGGCCAGGAAAATATCGCCCGAACTATTGCCACCTACACCACCCATTTTACCAATACCCAGCGAAACCCGTTGGGCAATACGCTTTAACTGGTGTGGTAGTAGAGGAGCGTCGGTTGCCACAATGGCAATGATCGAACCCCGCTCGTCGGATTGTTTTGCTTTGGGCTTCCCATAAATTTGTTCGCCGTTGAGTTGCCAGGCCAGGGTATCGAGCAACGCCCGTCCCACAGGTACACCCGCAATAGTCAACTGCGCCCGACTCCCGAAATTAGCCTGAACCAATACGCCAACGGTATACCCATTAACTACCCTCGATGATGTACCCGTCCCTCCTTTAAAGCCCAGACAAACCATACCCGTTCCACCGCCAACGGCCCCTTCTGCCACGGGACCACTTTTAGCCCCGTCGAGAGCAGTCATCACATGCTCTTTCTTAACATGAAAGCCATTGATGTCATTCAGCATGCCATCGTATGTTTCGGCAACGAGCGGGTACGAAAACCAGATGTCGCTGCCCAAATCTTTGTAGAACTTGTTTTGGGCTTCCCAGGCTACAGCCGCATCGCGGACTATGCCCACGCTATGCGTGTTGGTAATCAGAATCGGCGTTTCCAGAAAGCCGGATTCGGTTATCCAGGTTGTACCGGTCATTTCGCCATTTCCATTGAGCGTGTGCCAGTTTGCAAAGACAGGATCGCAGGTTTTACCCCGTGGTAAAATAGCCGTAACCCCCGTACGAACAGGCCCTTTTCCTACATCCAGTTTGCCATTGCCCGAAATAAGCGTGACCATACCTACTTCAACGCCTTTCACATCGGTGATGGCATTGTATCGCCCTGGTGTTCCATCGAGTGGGATACCGAGATCACGGGCACGAGGAGCCGTCTGTGCCTGGGCTAGTGACAACAACGTTAAACCTACCAGTAGATAAGTCAGAGTGATTTTCATTTGCATAGAAACTTATTGAAAGCATGCTTTACAAAACAGCTAATTTAAGATTAAACACAGAGGCACCGCGATCACAGAGAAATTTACGTAAAACTCTGTGATCGCGGTGCCTCTGTGTTTAATCAATTTTATAGGCCTGAATTACTCCACCGTTACTGATTTGGCCAGGTTTCGTGGCTGGTCAACGTTGCGGCCACGCATAACAGCGATGTCGTAAGCCAGCAATTGAAGGGGCACTACCGACACTAAAGGCATCAGAACTTCATGAACTTTCGGGATCTCAATGGTAAAATCGACCATACTCGGCAGATGCGTATCGCCCTCCGTCGTGATTGCGATCACGCGTCCTTTCCTTGCTTTGACTTCCTGAATATTCGAGACCACTTTCTCGTACGACGAATCTTTGGTCGCAATCACAACCACTGGCATATCTTCGTCGATGAGTGCAATAGGTCCGTGCTTCATTTCAGCAGCCGGATAACCTTCGGCATGGATGTAACTGATTTCTTTCAGTTTCAGGGCTCCTTCCAGCGCAACAGGGAAGTTTAAACCACGACCCAGGTAGATGAAATTGCGGGCGTAGGTGAAAATGTAAGCGATCTCCTTGATTTTGTCGGCGGCCTGCAACACTTTCTCCACCTTAGCCGGAATGCTTTCCATTTCGGCCAGCAATTGCCGGAAGAGCGAGTCCGAAATAGTGCCTTTCCGTTTTGCTGCTGCTAATGCCATCAACGTCAGGACCGTTACCTGCGCTGTAAACGCTTTGGTACTAGCGACGCCTATTTCGGGACCTGCGTGGGTATAGGCTCCCGCATCCGTTGCCCGTGCGATGGAAGAGCCCACCACGTTGCAAACACCAAAAATCGTGGCCCCTTTCGATTTCGCCAGCTCGATAGCGGCCAATGTATCAGCCGTTTCTCCCGATTGAGAAATAGCAATCACAATATCACCCTCTTTAATGATCGGATTTCGATACCGAAACTCCGACGCATATTCTACTTCTACCGGAATTCGGGCTAGTTCTTCAAAAATATACTCCGCCACCAGACCAGCGTGCCACGACGTACCACAACCAACGATCACAATCCGTTTCGACTTCGCCAGTTTATCCAGATAATCACGCAAACCACCCAGTTGCAGGGTTCCGGCATCAGCCTGTACGCGTCCGCGCATGGAGTCGGCAATGGAACGGGGTTGTTCGAAAATCTCTTTAAGCATGAAATGATCGAAACCACCTTTTTCGATGGCTTCGAGTTCCAGCTCTACCTTATGGACATAAGGTGTAGTGGTCGTATTATCGAGTGTGACAACTTTCAGTGCACCGTTTTTGATGACAGCGATTTCGTAATCATTCAGGTAGATTACGTCTTTGGTATACTCCACAATCGGGGTGGCATCCGATGCCAGAAAGAACTCATTTTCGCCAACGCCAATAACCAGGGGCGATCCTTTCCGAGCCGCAATCAACTGGGTCGGATCGGCTTCGCTCATAATCACAATCGCATACGCCCCTACAACTTCCTGCAACGCCAACCGAACGGCCTCTTCCAGGCTACCGCCGTTGTTTTCCCAAATGTCCTCGATAAACTGCCCTAATACTTCCGTATCGGTTTCGCTGGTGAAGGTGTGCCCTTTTTTGAGCAGCGCCTGCTTAATGGCCGCGTAGTTTTCAATAATTCCATTGTGAATAATTGCCAGCTTTCGATGAAAGGAATAATGCGGGTGCGCATTGACATCGTTAGGTTCTCCGTGAGTGGCCCAGCGCGTATGGCCCATGCCAATGGTTGCCTGTGTTTCTTTACCATCCAGCTCCTGTTCCAGGGCAACAACTTTGCCCTTTTTCTTATAGATCTTTAGTGCGTGCCCGTTCATCAGAGCAACACCGGCGCTATCGTAACCCCGATACTCCAGGCGCTTCAAGCCTTTTATGACAAGTGGACACGCTTCCCGGTGCCCAACATATGCTACAATTCCACACATAATCAGGAGTCGTTTTGATTAACAACGAACAAACTCTGCCTGTCGGCAATCCGCTGAACAAGTTATATTCAGGAAGTAAAGTAAATGCAAAAAGCCGGACGTTCCGGCTTTTTGCATGATTGATTTCACAATCGGTCAGAAAAATGGCGCTCTAACTAGCCCTTAACCAGCCAGTTGAGTATACAGGTTGTAATAACGATCGGTCAGATCTTCGGCTTCAGCCAGATCGAATTTATGTTCTGGCATATCGTTCAGAATGGCGTTCAGGCTTTCGCTCGACTCTTCATCGGCCCGAACTACGGCGTCGGCATAGGCACAGCCAATCCGAATAAACCCTTGAAAATCGGCCGTTTTCAGCTCGGCCAGCATTTCATCATCAATGTCCATCATACGGGCTTTTTCGATAATATCGCCCTCGAACCGATGCTCAAACGAATTGTTGTAGACGGTAAAAACTGACTTTGTGTCTTTAAACATCGGGTCGTTTTTGTAGGTCGTTTTCAGATACAGTGGAATCAGGGCTGTCATCCAGTCGTTGCAGTGAACGATGTCAGGTGCCCATCCCAATTTTTTTACAGTTTCCAGGACCCCTTTGCAGAAGAAAATCGCCCGTTCGTCGTTATCATCATAGAATCGGTTTTCTTTGTCGTGAAAAACATATTTCCGCTGGAAATAATCTTCGTTATCGATAAAGTAAACCTGAAGCTTAGCCGTTGGGATCGATGCCACCTTGATAATCAGGGGCTTTTCGTCGTCACCAACCGCAATGTTAATACCTGACAACCGAACTACCTCGTGCAGCCTGTTTTTCCGCTCGTTGATCAATCCAAACCGGGGCACCAGAATTCTGATTTCCATCCCCCGCTCCTGCATGGCTTGTGGCAGTTTGCGAACAAAGTCGGCAACCTCAGAAGTTTTTAAGAAAGGATTGATTTCACTAGCGACATAAAGGATGCGTAATTTGCTCATAATCGGGAAGCGTGTGTTGTCTTGAGAGAATCAAAAAACTTGCAAAATTAAACAAATTTTTCCCGTATTTCAATACATTTTCTGCTAAAAAAGAGACGAAACCTGTATCATTGCAGGCTCAAAAAAGTAGCCTCATGAAACGTTTTGAAAAAGCCGATACGATTCGTCAATACCTGCATACATTCCGTACCGAAAGCACCATTGGTTTTGTTCCAACTATGGGGGCACTTCACGAAGGACATATGGCATTGATCGAAACGGCCCGTCGGGAGAATGACGTCGTTGTGAGCAGTATTTTTGTCAATCCGGTACAATTTAATAATCCTGACGACCTCGCCCGTTATCCTCGAACACTCGAAGAAGATTGTCAGAAACTCGAAGCGGCTGGCTGTGATGCCGTATTTGCGCCCTCCGTTGACGAAATGTACCCTAATTCGCCAACTCTACATCTGAATTTTGGCTCGCTGGAAACAGTTATGGAAGGCGCTTTCCGGCCTGGACATTTTAATGGGGTCGGTATTGTAGTTGCCAAACTGTTCAACATTGTTCAGCCCGACCGCGCTTACTTTGGTCAGAAAGATCTGCAGCAGGTAGGCGTTATTCGACAACTCATCCGCGATTTAAGTTTTCCCGTTGAGTTGATCCGTTGCCCTATCGTACGCGAAACGGACGGGTTGGCTATGTCGTCGCGAAACCGTAATCTTACTGCTGCCGAACGTGACCAAGCCCCAGCCATGTTTGAGGCTCTGACACGCGCTCATGACGCTCTGATCGACGAGCAAAGCGTTGCTCAGACCAAAGAAATGATTACCGATTTTTTCAATAAAAAGCCCGATTTTCGGCTAGAATACGTCGAGATTGTGAATGCTAATTCGCTTCAGCCAACCGACTACGTACTGGCACCGGGCCAAACAGCTATTTGTTTGGCTGCTCATCTGGGCAAAGTCCGGTTAATTGATAACCTGGTATTTTAAATCATCTATTTACCCGCTTCATTGGCAATTAGCCACGCCGTTTGAAACACCAGGGGGCCCGTTTCTGGAGCAATTCGTCATCAATTTTATCGACCATATCCGACGGCTGGTGATAGTCAGTGTGCTCAAGAAAAACAGGGCCGGAACTCCTGCTTTAACAAAGTTATATAGACGTACACCTATAGGAATTGTTACTCGTGTCAATCCACAATACGAAATGCCATTTTTGCCTTTTCACGAGAAAGGGCGTTGAAATGCCACCACTCGTACTCAATAGGCGTGAAACCGCCCTGACGCATAGCCGTACGGAGAATTAGTCGATTGTCGATCTGCTTTTGCGTCAGTTTTCCGGCTTTTAACAAACTAGCTTCACGGGAAGGGTAAGCTAGTTCACCGAAAAAATCATATTTGGTACCCATATCCAGTGGTTTCCCATCTGCGGTAGCTACTGTCAAATCAACTGCACAACCGTAATTATGAATTGAACCTTCACGGGGGTCAGCAACGTATTTTCGTCGTTCGCGTTCCGACAAATCCGGCAGCGCGTTCCATAAATTCCATTGGGCCGAACGGGGTCGGGCGGCATCATACACCAGCAACCGAAGGGTAGGGTGATGCGCCTGCAAATATTGGCTGGCCAATGCCAGTTTACGGGCTGCCATCGGTTGCATATATGCCCGTGTGAGTTCGCCATACACATCCTTTCCGACAAAGTTATCCGTCGTTGAATATTTGAGTTCGACCAGAATCGTTGGATCAACCGACTGAACATCCACCAGCCCCTGTTTAATCATGGCCGCTTCGACGGGTTGAGCAAGAACCGGAAAAAGAGCGAACGAGCGAACGAATGAAAGCGAGATGATGTAGAAGACGATTTTCCTCATGTTATCCTTGATTTGAGCCAAATGTTCGCGTAAACTTACAGGGTTCTAATTAAACGCCCGAGTGTAAAGCGTGAAATAGCCTACGTCTGCTCATTCAAGCTTTCGCTCTTTTACTCTTTCGCTCTTTACCACCGATGGCTCTTAATTACATTTGGGTTGCCTTCTTTGTCATTGCTTTTCTGGTAGCGTTGGCCAAACTCATTTTTCTGGGTGATACTGAAATCTTCAAAATCGTTGTTGAGGGACTGTTCGATTCATCCAAAGTAGCCGTTATGGATATTGCGCTTCCACTGGCAGGCGTTATGACGTTTTTCCTGGGGTTGCTTAACATTGGCGAGAAAGCAGGGGCTATCAACTTTATGGCACGAATTATCGGCCCATTTTTTCATAAACTCTTCCCTGAAGTTCCCAAAGATCATCCGGCCAATGGGCAAATGATTATGAACTTTTCGGCCAATATGATTGGGTTGGACAATGCGGCCACTCCCTTTGGTCTAAAAGCCATGGCCAGCTTACAGGAACTTAACCCCAACAAAGACACGGCTTCCAATGCGCAGATCATGTTTCTGGTGCTGCATACCTCAGGCCTACAGATTATTCCGCTGAGTATTATGGCGCAACGAGCTATCCTGGGAGCCAAAGACCCGTCGGATGTTTTCATCCCCTGCGTGATCGGAACCTATGTAACAACCGTAGTAGCACTAATAGCAGTGGCCATCAAGCAGCGCATCAACCTGCTCAATACCACCGTACTGGGTTGGCTAGGTGGTATTACCGCATTGATCGGCTTAGCTTTATGGGCACTGGCAGGCCGCCCCAAAGAGGAAATTGAAACTATTTCGAAAGTATTTGGCAATCTGGTTCTGTTGACTATTATCGTGGCTTTTCTGCTAGGCGCCCTCTGGCGAAAAGTCCCCATTTTTGAGACGTTTATTGAAGGCGCCAAAGGCGGATTTGAGACCACCGTAAAGATTATTCCTTATCTGGTAGGTATGCTGGTGGCTATTGGTGCCTTCCGAAATGCAGGTGCTATGGACTACCTCGTTGGCGGACTGAAGTATCTGTTTTCGCTTACAGGCCTGAATACCGACTTTACAGATGCGCTGCCCGTTGCGTTGATGAAACCTCTGAGTGGGGCTGGTGCCCGTGCGTTGATGATCGACGCCATGAAGCAATTCGGCCCCGATTCGTTTGTAGGCCGTCTGGTCTGCATTTTCCAGGGTTCGGCCGATACGACCTTTTACATCGTAGCCCTCTATTTTGGCTCGGTAGGCATTCGTAACTCGCGTCATGCGATTCCTTATGGCCTGTTTGCCGATTTTGTTGGCGTCATTGCGGGTATCGCCTTAGGATATTTCTTCTTCCACTAATCAACAGATCATTAGTGAAGCAGGGCACTGAGGATTTCTTACTATCCTTAGAATGTCCATTTAACGGGCAAGTGAAAAATATAACTTTTCAAGGATTTACAACTTGTTATATCAACTAGTTAAGGCGCCATTGCCTCGTAAGTAGTTCAACGTAAAATACAATAATAAGTGTTTAAACATTTAATTTTACTACTGCTAAATCAAACCTAATTTTATACCATAAAAACATATGAATACAGATTTTTTATTAGAAAAATACCACTTATAACAAAATATTATCTGTTACCCAAATTTAACTTTTTGTACTTTTATTTAAGTAATACTACTATTTGACTAGCATCTTTCTGCCTCATTAGGCTGGAAATTTCAAATAAAATCTGCCAACTGTGATCCTATTGGTTATATATACTTAAACAAAAAAAAGTTTGTATACGTCTAGTGACAAAAATGCATCTTCCTCAAACAGTGACAGTTATTTTAATTGCTCTCTATAAAATCACAGATTAGTTAAAAGAATCACAATTGAACAAGATACATTTTTTAAAATTCTCAACAATCAACCAGAATTATTAAAAAATCTATAGTCCCCGAAATATCCCCTAAAATCAATTATTAGAATATTACAAAATTTCTTAACCGAAGGATAGTAGCAATTTGTATTCTGCACCTTAACTTTGTTCGCCAATTTATTGGACGTTTAATATTATTTAATCTCTACTAACAAATGCGGAAAATTTTATTTGGAAGTTGGATGCTTACGTTATTGTTCTGTCTCCCCGGTTTTGCACAGGATATAACCGTAAGCGGCCAAGTCACTTCATCAGATGATGGGTCGCTTCTGCCAGGAGTGACTGTACAGGTAAAAGGTAGCAATCGGGGAACAAACACCGACGCTCAGGGCAATTACCGCCTGACGGCTTCTGCCAATAGCACATTAGTATTTAGTTTTATCGGCTATACGGCGCAGGAAGTTCCGGTCAACAATCGTTCTGTTGTCAATGTCCTGCTGAAGGGCGATATGCAACAGCTCAGTGAAGTGGTTGTCATTGGTTACGGTACGCAGACCCGCCAGGATGCCACCGGAAGTATTTCCTCCGTGAAAGGAGCGACAATCGCCCAGATGCCTATTCAAAGCTTCGAATCAGGGCTGGCAGGTCGGTCGGCAGGTGTACAGATTACGGTACCAAACGGCGTATTGAACAACCCTCCCGTGTTTCGGATTCGGGGTACAAACTCCATCTCGCTGAGCTCTTATCCGTTGATCGTTGTGGATGGTGTTCCTACCTTCACGGGCGATCAGGGAAGCACCAATGCACCATCGAACCCATTGGCCAGTATCAATCCCAACGACATCGAAAGCATGGACGTAGCCAAGGATGCAGCCGCTACCGCTATTTATGGTAGCCGTGCCGCCAATGGTGTCGTTTTCATCACCACTAAACGAGGTAAGTCGGGCAAGGTTCGGGTTAATTACGATGGCTGGTTAGGTTTTTCAAACACCTACCGTCTGCCCGAAATGCTGAACGCCAGTCAGTATATTTCGTTCAAATCACAGGCCGTTGCCAACAACCCAACCGCTTCGGCTGTCAAATTCACCCAAACCAACGATGCCAACGGCAACCCGATCGATACCCGCTGGTACGATTATATCTATCGCCAGGGAGTATCGCATAGCCATAGTGTAAACGTTTCGGGTGGTAGCGAAAATACGAATTACTACTTTTCGGTAGGTTATACCAACCAGAAAGGGGTCCTGAATAAGAACGACTTCGGCCGTATGAATGCGCTGTTCAATGTAGATAGCAAGCTGAGTAAGCTGTTTACGATTGGGGGTAAAATCGCCGTTTCGAACGAGAAAAACCTGTCGGCTGGTACATCGGGTTCGTTGAACGGCGAAGCATTCAATACTGCCGGTTTAGGTCGTGTAGGGTTGGTATTGCCTCCAATCCTGTCGCCTTATAATAACGATGGGACGTATAACTTAAACGGTTCAGCTATTGGTATTGCCAATAATATCGTTGGTACATCGGTTTCTTATCCAAACCCGCTGCCTATGCTGGATCAGAACCGGTCGAACACCGAGAACAACCACATCCAGTCGAACGCTTATATTCAGTTCAAACCACTTGACTGGATTACCCTGCGAAGCACCTATGGTATCGATTATCTGCTTGTCGACAACGACTTGTTCCAGTCGCCACAGTCAAGTGATGGGTACAGCTCAACGGGTAATGCCACCAGCAACTTCCGTAAACTGAAAACCTGGTTATGGACCAATACGGCTCAGTTCGAAAAATCGTTCGGTGGAGCGCACAACTTCAACTTATTGATCGGTCAGGAACAGCAACGGACCACAACCCTGGGTTACGGTATAAACCGCCAGAATCTATCTGACCCTAACTACACGGTTATTCAGGCCGGTTACACTGTCAATAACCCATCGAGTATGGCTTATGGCGAAAACTACCTATTATCGGGCTTTGGTCGTTTGAACTATAACTATAAAGAGAAATACTTCCTGAGTGGTAACATACGTCAGGATGAGTATTCAGCCCTGGGTGAGAAAAAAGGGGTTTTCTACGGTGTTTCGGCAGGTTGGGAAATCGCCCAGGAGAATTTCTGGAAATCGGCTTCGCTGGATAATGTTTTCAGCAGCTTCAAACTACGGGGCAGCTACGGCAAAGTAGGTAACATTGGTGGTATCAATGACTACTCACCGTATTCGTTATACGCGTCTGGTTTATATGGCGGAGCGGCTACGCTGGCCTTCAACGTGGTTGGTAATCCAGCTCTCAAATGGGAAACGAGTACCAAAACCGACATTGGCTTTACGTTTGGCCTGTTGAACAACCGGATTTCGGGCGAAGTAGCCTACTACAAGAATGATATTGACAACCTGATTCTGAACGTGGCTCAGGCACCATCTACCGGTATTCCGGGTACGTTGTCAGGCGTTGCCTATCCACCACAGAACGTAGGTACGATGTACAACAAAGGGTTAGAACTTTCGCTGAATGCCCGGATCATCAACACCAAGGATTTCCAGTGGAACTCGAACTTCAATATTACCTTCAACAAAAACGAAGTAACGGCACTGGCTCCAGGTCTGAGCGTTCTGCAAACCGGTACATCAAGCCTGGAAACGGTGAACCAAACAGCTCCGGGCTATTCGCTGGGTTATTTATGGGTGGTAAAAACCAATGGTGTCGATCCAGCTACGGGTAAGCGAATCTTCGTCAATTCGGCAGGTCAGAACGTATATTACCAGTACTACGCCCCCACCGGCGAATTTAACTATTCGACCACACCCGATGGTAAAACCAAATACATAAGCCCAACGGGTGGTACGTCTATCACACAGGCTACTGATGGTGTGATGTATGCTAACGTAGTGCCTAAGCAGTATGGCGGCTGGGATAATAACTTCAAATACAAAAACTTCGATCTGGGCGTTCTGCTCACCTATCAGTTAGGCTTCTCGGTTTACTACGGCACCAACGCTGGTTTGCACGATCAACGGTTCTGGAACAATGCCACCGATGTTCTGACAGATGCCTGGCAGAAAGAGGGCGATACGGGCAAAAAATATGCGAAGCCTGTATTTAATGACAATACGTCAAATGGCTCGGCGTTCCCGCTGGACATCAACGTCTTCAAGGGCGACTTCCTGAAAGTTCGGTCGGTTACGTTTGGCTATACATTGCCCAACAACTTGCTGTCGAGAGTCAAGATGAGCAACCTGCGCCTGTATGTGAGCGGTCAGAATCTGGCTGTTCTTACGAAATACCCTGGCCCAGATCCAGAAGTATCGTCAAACGGAGCTACAACGTCAGGAAACAGTGCTCAGGGCGTCGACAGAAATACAATTGGTAATGCTCGCACGATCACCTTTGGTATCCGAGCTGGATTCTAATTCAAGTTTAAGAAACACATGAAACGTTATTTCAAATACATAGCCGTTGTTTGTCTGACGCTGTTGGGAGCTAGTTCCTGCAATCGGGATCTGCTTACCCCGATCCCCCAGACATCCGTATCCGACGCATCTGCTTTCAGCACCGCCACACGGGTACAAACCCAATTGCTGTCATTATATGGTGCCTTAAAAGACGGTAACTTCTACGGTGGCCGGTATGTAATTTACGGCGATATCCGGGGTGAAGAATTTATCAACGAAACCTCTAACCTTGTTACGGGTTCCGACGTTTGGGGCTTAAACGCTACTAATAGTGCTACTGCCGTAGTCAATCTGTGGTATTTCGCTTATCTGGCTATTAACAAGTGTAACATCTTCCTGGATGGTATGGCCGCTGGCGGATCGAATGTAGTTGGTACGGATGCTTCAGCAAAGTACATTGCCGAAGCTAAATTTATCCGGGCACTGAGCTATTACAGTCTGCTTCAGTATTACGCCCGCCCCTATGCCGACGGTAACGGAAGCAAGCCTGGTGTTCCGCTACGTCTGAATGGTATCAAAGGAGTAGGCCAATCCGATCTGGTACGTAGCAGTGTAGCTGACGTATATGCTCAGGTATTGAAAGATCTGAACGAAGCCGAAGCAGGTTTGCCTTCAACCTATGCTACAGCCGCCGATAATACGACACGGGCTCATAAAAACACAGCCATTGCGTTGAAAACACGGGTATATCTGAGCATGCAGAATTACCCGTCGGTGATTACAGAAGCGAACAAGATTGTAAGCACAACCGCTCCTTTCAAAGCACCAACGGGCGTAGCGAATCAATTGCAGGCTGATATCGCCACTGTGTTTACAAACTACACCACGACGGAGTCTATCCTATCAATGCCGATGACATCGACTTCAGGTGATTTCCCAGGTACACAAAACCAGTTGGCCTACTACTTCTCGCCCAATACTGCGAATGGTGGTGTGGGTAATGGCGAATACTCCCTTAATGCTAAGGGAATTATCGCTGAACCAACCTGGACAGCTACCGACAAACGGCGGTCGTTCATTAAACAGTCAGGTTCGGGGGCTAACCTGAAAAACTGGTTGATTAAATACAAAGCACCGAGCCCATATACGGATTATGTTCCAGTGATGCGCTATTCTGAAGTGCTGCTGAATCTGGCAGAAGCCAAAGTTCGGAGTACCAATACGGTTGATGCTCAAGCCGTAGCCCTGTTAAATGCCGTTCGGAATCGTTCCGATGCAGCCACGACATTCACAGCAGCTAACTTCGCTACGCCAACCGATCTGATCAATGCGATTTTACTGGAGCGCCGAATTGAGTTTCTCGGTGAAGGGTTACGAAATAACGATCTGGTACGCCTACTCCAGACAATTCCGGCTAAAGGAACGGTTCCGGCCAAAACGGCTTCCGAACCTAATTACATCTGGCCTATTTCAGCATCCGAACTGGCGTTGAACAAACTGGCTACGGATAACTAATCCGATTGGCTTAGTACACATAAAGGCGGCTACTCCGAGCAGGGTAGCCGCCTTTTTTATTAACAATAACAACTAGCTAATGATTATAGAACGAATAACGTAATCTAGGCTAGCCCGGATTCCTAACAAGACAGTGCCAACCAACAAGTTTTTTTTACCAGTTTTTGTATAAATTCTAGTTTCAGTGCAACGTACTTACGGCAAAAATGTCTTTATAAATTTAAGTAAAATCAATCAATTAAGTACAATCCACCAATGGCATTACTGTAAAAAAAAGTGGCTGACATTTATCTACTACTTGAGAAACAGGCAGTATATTTGTTCCCATTTTTGACTATTTTAATATCAATTAATCTCTACTCACAAATGCGGAAAATTCTATTGGGAAGCTGGTTGCTTTCGTTATTGCTCTGTTTGCCCCTTATGGCGCAGGACATTACCGTGAGCGGCCGCGTCACTTCATCAGATGACGGTTCCACCTTACCCGGCGTGAGCGTTCAGGTAAAAGGAACTACAAAAGGTACTACAACCGACGCCAACGGACGTTACCAAATCAGTGTACCGGCTGCAGCCCGGCTTATTTTTAGTTTCATTGGCTACACCAGCCAAGACCTTGCAGTCGGCAATCAAACGACGCTCAACGTTGCTTTAGTGGCTGGCTCCCAGTCGCTCGATGAGATCGTCGTAACGGCTCAAGGTATCGAACGCGACAAGCGATCGCTGGGCTATGCAACCCAGGAAGTGGGCGGTAATATTCTGGCACAACGCTCAGAACCAAACCTGCTCAATGCTCTTCAGGGTAAAGTATCTGGCGTACAGATCAACACGCAAAGTGGTGCTCCCGGTGCATCGACCAACATCAACATTCGCGGGATTACCTCGTTCAATGGATCGAACCAGCCGCTGATCGTGGTGGATGGTATCATTTTCAGCAACGATGTCAATAACACCCAGAATACGCTGTTTGGCTCGCAACCATCGAACCGTCTGGCCGATGTTAACCCCGAAAGTATTGAATCGGTTAACATTCTGAAAGGACCAGCTGCTGCCGTATTATATGGTTCGCGTGCATCGGCCGGGGCTATTGTGATCACCACAAAGTCGGGTCGTAATAACAACAACAAAACCGAAGTAACGGTAAATTCGTCATATAACGTTCAGAACGTGTACGGCATCCCTAAATTCCAGAACGACTACGGGCAAGGTGCCAATAACCTGTTCAACTCGACATCGACCAACTCCTGGGGCCCTCCTTTTGCTGGCGGACCAACGTCGGTGACCAACACTCAGGGCAATGTAGTACCCTATCAGGCATATCCCAACAACGTGAAAGACTTTTATCGCCAGGGAATGATTCTGCAAAACTCGGTTAATATTGCCTCGGGCGATGCAAACCGAAATTACATCCTGGCCATTGGCAATACGCTACAGAACGGGGTGGTACAAAATACCAAATTCAACCGGACAAACGTTCAGTTGGGCGGAGAAACACGCTTACAGAATGGCCTCCGCATTAGCGCACAGGGCAACTACGTACAGACCGTTTCGGTAGGTATTCCAGGTGGTAACGGAGCCAGTGCGTTCGGGCAGATTACGCGTATCCCACGTAGTTATGACCTGCCCAATGAGCCCTATCAGGATGCCAACGGCAAGAGCCTTTACTTTACGCCAAGCACCAACAACCCACAATGGAGCGTCAATAATGAAAAGCTGGACGGTCAGGTAGACCGTTTCTTTGGCAATTTCCAGGTTGGGTATGACATTACCAAGTGGTTGAACGTAGCCTATCGGGTTACGGGCGATACCTACGCTGATCGCCGGAAACTGACGTTACCGATTGGTGCCGGACGTTCTCCACTGGGTGAAGTACAACAGGATAATTTCTTCCGTAGCGAACTTAATGGCGACCTGCTTATTTCAGCTCGTAAAGACAATCTGTTTGTTGAAGGTCTGAATGCAAATTTATTGCTGGGAAACAATATCAACCAGCGTAAATCGCAGGAGCTTTATACCGATGCCGCTTCGCTGACGATTCCAGGCTTCTACAACGTCAGCAACGGTACTGTGTTTACAGGCAGTGGTGAAACAAGTACCCTCCGTCGATTAGTAGGTTATTATGGTCAGTTGTCGTTAAATTATAACAACTACCTCTTCCTGGAACTGTCAGGGCGGGCCGACCAATCGTCGACGTTGCCGAAAGCCAACAATACCTACTTCTATCCATCGGCAGCCGTAAGTTTCGTTCCGACCGACGCGTTCAAACTCAACTCGGACATTCTCTCGTATGCGAAGGTTCGGGCCAGCCTTGCCCGCGTAGGACGTGATGCCGATCCATACCTGCTCAACTCGGTGTATGTTTCCCAATCGTATGGTAACAACGTAGCTAGTATCACATTCCCGCTGTCGATTGCAGGAGCCAACATTCCTGGTTTCGGGGTTAGCTCACGTATCGGCAATAACAACCTGACACCTGAGTTTGTAACGTCCTGGGAAGTTGGTGCCAATCTGGGCTTTTTCAAGAATCGACTCAGCATTGATGCTACCTACTTCGAATCGCGTAGTACAGACCAGATTTTCAATGTAGCCATCTCGAACTCGACGGGCTATAGCACCCGTACGACCAACGTCGGAGAATTACAAAACAAGGGGGTTGAACTGGTGGTCAATGCAACGCCTGTGCGTGTAAGCGGTTTCAAATGGGATCTTACCCTGAACTATACCCTGATTCGGAATAAAGTAGTATCGATCGCTCCAGGTGTGAAATCAGCCAATATTACGGGTAACTCGTTTACGGGTATTGCTCCATCTATCTACGAAGGATATCCCTATGGTGTTATTGTCGGTACGGCCAATTCACGCGTGCAAAATACCGATCCTAATGGTCAATACTACGACGCAACCGGCCAGTATGCAGGTCAGTATGTAGTGAATGGCACAACAGGTGCCTTTGCACCAGGTATTCCGAATTCGGTTATTTCGACGCCACAGCCGAATTATACGGCCGGTCTGACCAATACCTTCTCATATAAAGGGATTTCGTTGTCTGTACTGATCGATACGCGCCAGGGTGGACAGCTTTATTCGTTCCCAATGGTTGACCTTCGGTCAAACGGGTCACTGTATGTAACCAGTCTTGACCGCGACCAACCTCGCGTTTTACCAGGTGTTATCCAAAACGCCGACGGGACCTTCCGACCAAATAACATCCAGGTACCGGCTCAAACGTACTGGGCAAACCTGGGTGGTCTGGCTTCAGAAGCCGCCGTATTCGATGCCACGGTGTATCGCCTGCGTGAAATCGCCCTGAACTATACGCTACCGAAAAGCTGGATTGGCAAAACGCCATTCGGTTCAATCTCAGTAGGTGTTAGCGGACGAAATCTGTACTTCTATGCGCCGAACTTCCCATCTGATCCAGAAATCAACACGCAGGGAGCTGGCAATATCCAGGGGCTTGACTTGAACGGCCCGCCGAATACCCGCAACTTCGGTGGTAACGTTCGGCTCACGTTCTAATCAACTTATTCTTCTTTAAGTCATGAAATTCATCAATTATAAACGCTACCTGTTAATACCCTTTTTATTGGGTATGGGCGCTTGTAGCAAATATCTTGACGTTAACGTCACGCCCAACAACCCCACATCGGTTACACCTGCCGTATTATTGCCGGGTGCTCAGGCCGGTACCGCATTTTCCAATGCTAACGAACTGAATCGCTTTGCCGAAGTACTGGTTCAACATTTGGCAGGTGCAGCAAACAGCCCATCTACCTATGATGTGTTCCAAACCAACGGAGCCGATTTTGGTAACCAATGGACTACTGAAATCTACGGAGGTGCACTGGTCAACTATCAGAAATTAATCGAGCTGGGTGACGCAACCGATTCAAAAGCTTATAGCGGTATTGCTAAGATCCTGAAGGCCTATACCTTCTCGATTGCTACCGATGTTTGGGGTGATATTCCTTACTCGCAGGCTTTATTGGGCGAAAAGTTTCTGACACCTCGTCTTGATAAGCAGGAGGATATCTACAAAGGCAATTCGTCGCAGGGTATTCAGAGCCTGTTCGATCTGGTACGTGAAGGCATCAAAGACCTGGACTCACCATCAGCCCTGAAACCAGGAGCCGACGATGTCATCTATGGGGGTAATCTGACCAAGTGGAAGCAGGCAGGGAATACTCTACTGCTCAAATTTGCTATGACTATCAGCCGTAAAGAACCAGCCCTGGCTACCAGCGTCATCAACGAGGTGCTGACGGGTAACAACTACATTACGACCAACGCCAACGACATGAACTTTACGTTTGGAGCTAGTGTAGGTAGCCAGGACCCTCGCTATACGTACTCGTTTGTAAGCTCATTCCAGAACGACATTATTCTGAGTACTCGGTATTTGAACCTGCTGAACAGCCTGAACGATCCTCGGTTGCCGATCTTCTTCACCAAGCCCGGTGCCAATTACGTAACCATCGATAATGGGTTCCGGGGTACGCTACCGACACCTGTAGCCAACTGGTCACGGTATAACAAGTATGTAACGGGTAACTCGGGTGAAGGTCCAGTAAGGTTAGTAACGAACTTCCAACGGGCATTCATTCTGGCCGAAGCGGCTCTACGACTGGGTACTCCCGGCGATCCACAGGCTCTCTACACCGAAGGCATCAAGGCTTCCATGACTCTGGCCGGACTTACCGCCGACCAAATCAACGCGTACCTGACCGCCAACCCAACTGTAGCGACTCTTTCGGGTACCAACGAACAGAAAATCGCCCAGATCATCACCCAGAAGTACATCGCCTGGACCGGAAATGGACTCGAAGCCTGGAATGATTACCGTCGGACTGGATACCCCGTTCTGCAACCTTCCCAGAATGCGGCCGGTATCGATGGTACCCGACCCGTTCGGGCCGTGTATATCAACAATGAACTTCAACAAAATCCCAACTTCCCGAACCCCGCTCCCCAGTCGAACGTACGGGTGTGGTGGGATGTGGATTAATGGTTAACTGAACTGACATACGCATTTTCATGAAAAAGATACTTTTAAACCTGTTGTTGCTGGCCGTAGTGGCTGGTGGCAGCTTCTCCTGCAAAGACGATCTGGTCTACAGCGATCTGGTGCGGGACAATCGTCCGGCCATTCCCGTAACGTTTCCAGGAACGACCACCTATGGTTTTAATCCCTTCATCATCAGTTCGCTGGCAGCGGGTGGGCCCATTCAATTTACCTTGTCGATTCCGGCCAGCAGTGGTCGTACCATCAAGGAGATCACCAAGGTACTGGGTGGTGGTACGGGCATCACTATCGGCAACCTGAATTCAGGAACGTACGCTACAACCCTGCTGAACTCGGCTCCAATTGCAGGCAGTGGGACTACAGCCGTATTTACGACGACAATTGCCGATTTTAAGAAGAAATATCCGAGTGTAGCTACCGCTCCGGTTGCGTTGCCTAACTACACCGAGATCCAGTTTTTGTTCTTGATAACGCTGGACGATGGTACACAGATTATTCCCGAACCTGTTCGCGTTCGGATCGTGAATTAATCTGACGAGCTATACAAACATAAAAGCCCTCCGATATGATTGGAGGGCTTTTATGTTTGTATAGCTGATGCACAACTGCCAATTATTGCGTATTTTGAACAACGCATTCATCAACCTGCTATGACTCTTCGAAAAATTGCCTTGTTACTTATTCCAGGATTAGTTGTTTTGGCGATAAGCGCACAGGCACAATTACCTCTTCGTGGCACCGTCTGGACGGCTACCGTCCGTATACCCAACGAAACGCTTGCCCAACTGGCCTTTCGACTCGATACGTTGCTGGCAACAACCGAATCGAATCCGTCTTCTATCGAAACCATGGTGTATGAGCTTACTGGCGATACGCTCAGAATACAAAAAGTGAACGGGCAAAGCCCTTGCGGAACCACCGAACCAGGCCTTTATCAACTTACTTATAAAAATAACGGGGAAACGTTCTCCCTGACACCAATTCGGGATGACTGCAGTGAGCGACGACGCTTGTTAGGGCAGCTAGCGCAGGTTGCCCGGAAGCGGCTTAATCCAAATCAGCCTCCTCGCAACTGGCCCTACCTCGATCCACAACATGATTCAATAGCCGGTATCAGTCTTTACCAAGCCTATGAGTTATTAAAAGGCCGCCCTTCGGTGCCAGTTGTCGTTGGCATTATGGATTCGGGCGTTGATCTGACTCACGAAGACCTGCGTGATGTGATCTGGGTGAATACCAAAGAAATTGCTGGTAACCAGACAGATGACGATAAGAACGGGTATACCGACGATGTGAATGGCTGGAACTTCATGGGTGCTAAAGACGGAACTACCTATGAGTCCGATCAACCCGAAGCCACCCAAGTCTACGCGCTTTTCCGGGAGAAGTACGACAAAGCCGATCCTGAAAAGCTAAACCCCATCGAAAAACGGCAATATAACACCTACCAGATCGCCAAAAAGCAATTTCTACAACGTTATAAAGCCATTCAACCCCGACACCTCGCCTTGGCGGATACAGCCCAGTTCTGGAACGTAGCGAATCAAATTCGGGTAAAATTACCCGATACGATTACAACACCCACGGCTATACGGCGTATCGATTTGGGAACTGACTCCGTAGCCAATGCCGTCCGCACCATTCTGGCCGACGCCTACATTCCGCAGTACGGCAGTTTTCGCAACTATCTTTCACTAGTCCGTCAGAACTGGCCCCGGTTTCGGCAGATTATGGGTAGTGAGTCCGACATAGCCTACAATCTTACGTTTAATCCAAGGCAAGCCGTGGGTGACGATCCCGCCAATCCGAACGAGCGCTATTATGGCAGTCCACGCATGCTGATTGGCCAGTCGCAGGAGCTAGCCCTGCATGGAAGCCACGTAGCGGGTATTATTGGCGCCAAACGTAATAACGGCCGAGGAATCGACGGGGTAGCCGATCATGTTCAGATCATGCCGGTTTCAGTAGTTCCGTCGGGTGGCGATGAACGGGATAAAGATGTCGCCAACGGCATCCGGTATGCGGTTGAAAATGGAGCCAAAGTCATTAACATGAGTTTCGGAAAGCGATTGTCGCCCTACAAAGAACAGGTTGATGCGGCTATCCGATTTGCAGAAGACCACGACGTGCTAATCGTTCATGCCGCAGGAAACAACGGCGAAAATTATGACTCGATCCCGGCCTATCCAACAGCCCGGTATGAGAACGGTCAGATTGCTAAAAATGTATTGGTCGTGGGCAACAGCACCTGGCGACTCAGCGAAGACTTACCCAGCCGATCGTCTAACTATGGCCTTCAAACGGTCGATCTGTTTGCACCGGGTACAGCTATTCTATCGACACTACCCCGGAATCAGTATGCCAGTTTATCCGGCACCAGTATGGCATCACCCATGACAGCCGGTGTAGCTGCTCTACTCCGATCTTATTTCCCGAAACTGACCGCCATTCAGGTCAAAGAAATCCTGATAAAAAGCAGTTATCAACCCAACTTCACCGTTCGTAAACCCGGTCGCTCCATGCAGAAAGTGCCTTTCAGCGAATTGAGTCGTGCGGGTGGTATTCTCAATGCACGAAATGCCGTAAAAATGGCCATGGAGCTGATGAAGTAACGATGTAGTCAATCGCGGTTTCACCAATCTACCTCCTGCTTATCATGCCAGAATTTACCCGTTTCCGATTGGGGCGCGTCGGTTGCCAGCCAAACGATGGTTTCAGCACCTTTCTCAACAGGGCGACTGGCACTAGGCCCACCCATATCGGTACGTACCCAACCCGGATCAACGCAGTTTACAGCAATACGATCTGCCTTAAGAGCACCGGCAAACTGCTTTGTAACGGCATTTAGGGCTGCTTTTGAAATGCTGTAGGCTGGCGCATAGGTCGACATATCTTTAATGATCCCCGCTCCGCTGGATACGTTGATAATGCGGCCACCATCGGGACTTTTCCGCAAATGATCCAGAAAATCCTGAATAACCAGGATAGGTCCGGTTACGTTAGCTTTAAATGTCCGGTCGAGCATTTCAGCATTCAGTTTAAGAATGGTTTCGCCATGATCTTCGAGAATACCGGCATTGTTGACCAGTACATCCAGATGGTCAGCCTTCTGCGAAAATGTACCACAGGCCGTTCGTACACTAACCGGGTCTGTTACATCGATCTGAATAAATGTGGACTCGTAACCTGCCTGACAAAGCTCTTCCGAAGCTTCACGCCCTTTAGCCATGTCGCGGGCACCGATAAACACAGCAAAGCCCTGCTTAGCCAACTGCCAGGCAATTTCTTTTCCGATTCCCCGGTTTGCTCCGGTAATAAATGCTGTGCGATGATGGTGAGTTTTCATACGTTTTCGTGGATTTAGTAAAACAGTGGGTACCCACTGTTTTACTAAATCCACGAAGCGCCAAAATGTTTGTGAAAAAACAACCGTATGCTCAAGCAACAGACCGTTTCCTCAGTGCTATGCAGGAATTTAGTAGCTTAGCGTCTAATCTTGCCTATTGGCTTCGCTAATTCTGTACCCCATGAAACCCTTGTATTTTATTTTTGCGATAATCGGGCTGACCAGCCAGTTGTCTTTGGCACAGTCGGGTACGACAAATCGGGCAACAACGCAGCCGAATTCACGAACGGTCGTAACCAACCGTCAGCAGGAATTATACGATCAGTATCACGGTATTAGCAAAAAGCCAAGTAGCTCAACGCCAGCCGCAGCAACCACAGCAACTACGAATCGTGCGGCACCCGAGCAACCGACCGTCAGTACAACTACCCAGCCGCCGGCAGTAGACGCCCCCAGGAAAGCAATGACGCGGGAAACCATGACACGTCCCGAACGGATTGCACTGGATGGCACTTCATCGAGCTTTCGCCTTGGAGCTCGTGGAGGGGTTACCTATCCGTTCTACACAGAAAAAATCGCTGGAATCGAGGCACAAGCCGGCTTTACGGGCGGTGTAGTTCTTAATTTCGGGAAGGGAACTATTTCGTTTCAACCAGAAGTGAATTATACGCGCTATACGCAACGGGTAACTGACCTTTTTGCTCAGACAGTAAATGTCGCTACTGACTTCATAGAAGTACCTCTTTTTCTGAAAATTTCATCAGGTACCTATGCCGGAAGTCGGTTCTTTGTCAACATTGGTCCGTATGGGTCTTATCTTTCAAGTGCCAGCATTGATGGAAAAAAACGAGATGTCAGCAATACGCCAGGCCGCTTTGGGTTCGGTGGAGCAGCCGGTATAGGGGCGGCCCTGAAAGCAGGTCCCGGTCATGTTACGATTGAAGTACGAGGGCTGTATCCGTTGAGCGATACCGATGGTAATTTCAGTACTGACTCAAAGATCGTATGGGGTCAAGGAGCTTTAGGCTATATCTTTCCGCTATAACGATAAAATTTCTCATAGAGTGGGTTTTTGGAATGGCGGCAATCCCCTGGGTGCCGCCATTTTTGTAATGATTGAATGAGAGAATGGTTGAATGATTGAATACCATCCGGCAGAATATGCAGCGTACGCTATTCAATCATTCAACCATTCTCTCATTCAATCATTTAAAAGAGTAGCTTCCAGCCGTTAAAGAACAAATCCTTACCCGGTTGACCTGACCACTGTTTGTTGTCATCAACAGCCAGTGGCTCATCATCCACTTCGAACGTTCGCCCTTCTTTTTGCACTACAATGGCCGAAATTCCCTTTTCAGCCAACGACCGGCATATGGCTCTCGTGGTATTTGTGGGCTTCCCCGCTACTAATCCGATGGTTGAATCGTTGGTTTTCATGGTTATTGAGTTGTTGTATGTGCAAACAAATTTTTCAAATTAATTTTAGGCCCCATCACCCAGCGCCTTCGATGCCTTAAAGATCTGCTGTGTAAGCTGACAAACGTTGGTTTCGCCCAATACCTGCGAATAACGCTCGCTCACCCGATCCCAGGCAGCCGAAATGTCAGGCTGGATGGACTCCCCTTCTTCGGTTGGGAAAATCAGCGTCTTTTTCCCTTCTGACTCTCGACGAACCAATCGTTTTTGCTCTAGTTTCTCAACTAGACGCGTAATGGTAGATGGCGTCAGGCAGAGGGTTTCGCTCAATTCCGAAGGGGTAATACCCGGCTGCGACACCACTTCGCAGAGCATATAGGCGTGCGAATAACACATTCCGAAACGACCAAACTCTTCGTCGCCAATGGCGGTAATCGCCCGTGCCAACGCATTTGCCGAAAACAACAGACAAGCGCTGTACCGTGATGTCGATGAACTCTCTGCAACAGCGATCGTTTTCTCTCCTTTCATCTTCTTCAGTTTCGAATGACTCTGCAAAGTTAGCGATGATATTTGTATGTGCAAACAATATTTTCAAAAAGTAGTAGGAGCCAGTAGTTAGGCATGAGCATGCTGACGCCTAACTACTCGCTCCTACTACTTTCTCGGTAAATGTACTTCTGCCATCATACAGCGGGCCGACCCTCCACCGTTGCTTTCGATCGTAGACAGATCAAAGTGGAACAGGGATGCATAATCGTCTAACTGGTCAATCTGACGAGCGGTTAGCGATTCGAAGGCACGGGTCGACATAACCAGTACCTTCTGCCCTTTCTTTGTAAGAACCAGGAGCATGTTTCCGGCAAAACTAGCCATTTGCTCCAGCGATATTTCGATAATACGCTTGCCCAGTTTTTCCAGTTCATGGCGTACCATCAGCCGCTCGTCGGGATCTGTAATAGCTGCCAGGCAAATCACGGCAAACGTATCCGCAATACACATAACCACATTGGTATGGTAAACCGCTTTACCATGGGCATCGATCGCTTTAAAGGCCACAGTCCGATACCCAGTCTGACGGCTGAACTCAGCCAGTACATCAGAATCCGTACGGGTTGATAAACTGGCAAAGGCTACTTTATTCATCCGGTCAAGCACGAGGCTACCCGTCCCTTCCAGAAATTTACCTTCCTGCTCAAACGAAGTCAAATCAACCACGCGGGCAACATGAAACCGTTTGGCCAGATCGTCGATAATATCCTGGCGTCGTTCGAGCCGACGGTTTTCAGCCTGCATAGGATAGAGCACAACCGTACCGCTGGCATGAAACGATATCCAGTTATTCGGGAAAATCGAATCGGGTGTATGCGGATCAGCCGTATCCTCATACACCATGACATCAACACCTAATGCCTGCAACTGGCGAACCATCTCATCAAACTCTTGCAGCGCATCTTCCTGGGCTATATTGTTTGCCTGGGTCGCCAGTTTACTATCCTGAAACGCGTTAGAGTCAGCGGTTTGCTCATTGAATCCAAAGCGAACCGGGCGGATCATCAATATACGGGAGGTGGCCTGTGATTGCATGCACGTAGTCGATCAGTTGGAAAGCCTTACGGCCAAATCGGGTAGCAAATTACTATTGATGTCGCAATTGTTCAACAATTCCCTCAAAGAGTCCTGTAAGGTTTGAGAAACCAATTGAATCAGAAACAATTATAGTTCCTCTCGCCACAGGGGCAGGCTCATACAATGGGAGCCTCCCCGCGCCCGACTTAGTTCGGCCGAAGGCAGCATAATAAATGTATTTTCAATGGTTTCGGGTGAAGACTCCCCCGATTCAAAACGTTCCAGCAACTCCTCTGCGCCTACCACATCAAAACCCGCCTTCCGGAAAGCTTCGGCGGTTTTTTCGTTGCGGTCATACCCTACCACCACCCCGTCTTTTAGCGCCAGCAGGTTACATGAATCCGTCCATTGCTCACGGGCTCCAAAAGGAAACTCGTTATTGCCCGAATAAATAAACTGCACAGGTTCAGTAGCGCCCAGATCATTTTTACTGATGTCGGTCAGGAGGTCTTCCAGGTTTTCAATCTCTATAGGCTTGTGCTCAAGCCCCTTGATAAACTGTAGGATTTTCAAATCTTCTGACACATCTTTTGGGGCAAAGAAATGAATCACATCCCGTTTTTTGGCCTCGTCGCCCGTACGGGCCAGCGAACCCAGTAACACCCATACATTCCGTTTTACCTGGGTAAAAATGGTATCGATATGCATATAATCCCGCTTTTTAGGGATCTGCAAAACGGTCACTGTATCAACCAGATTCCTGCTAAAAACGATACGCATTACCTGCTGGGCAGCATACAACGTCGTTCGCTCACTTACACCAATCAGCAGGTGCCGTTTGGCAATCATCATCACATCTCCCCCCTCCAGTGTTGAGCGGGTTACATCGCGGTTTGTATCAGCATCAGGTAATAAAAATGCATATTCATTATCGGGGATCTCGATAATTTTATCCTGATAACCCGCAAACAAGGGGTGGTAAAAAAATATATACTGCGTGAGTAAGGCTTCACGGGTTCGGGCCAGTTTAGCCGGTTTGTTGAGCAGGATATGGTCATTGATGACAATGCCAATATCGCGGGTGAAAATAAAATTGGGCAAGGGTGCAAAAAGCATGGTTCGATCAGGCAGCGAGCCAGAAATCATGATTTTGGCAAGCTCAGTAGGTTCATACTGGCTCAATTGCTGCTGCGTTCGGAAAGCAGCCCGCTCAATGCCACAGATCGTTGCAATCAGCCGGGTCCGAATACCCTCATCCTGCAGAATATCCGCCAGAAGCAACTGAATATCAATGACCTTATCGGACTTAAAATACTCCGCATGATCGGGCTTAAAAAACGCCCGGTCCGAACCAGGGCCCAGTGACGCTATTTTACCACGGATCGTATCGGGGTCCAGAAAATATAACAGAAGCTTCACATAATAGTCGTACTCATCCCGACGCATCATATCCAGATGCACAATGTCTTCAAAGAGCCAGTCCTGTGCTTTAGAGGGTATCACTTTGCCTAAACCCCGATCAGGGCTATGAATCAGCAGCCGTCGAAGGGTACCGATTTCGGAGGCAACCTGAATACGAAAGGGGTCAACAGGAGGATAATCTGTTTCCGTTTGTGTTTCTGAAAAAATATTTCTCTGCTCGTTTTCCATAATATCTCCTCCATTAACCGTGACTAGTCAGTAACGTTCAATATATAACTGACTCTGGCATTCAAAACTACCAAAAAGCAATGATTCTATTTTGGATTGCAAGTTAACACCCTGGCTCAATCAATACAGTTGGAACCTTTTAAGAGCAAAAGCTTTATTATACATCTCGCCATTTCTTATAAGGCAATACATAGAATTAGGACTTTCGCTTAAAGGGCGGCCCCGTTGAACAACTTTACCTTGAAAGGAACCTCTTTCAGCTTGACGATTAACCCGTAGTCATCGTTTGCTCACTAAAAACTAACGAATCTAAATGCTGATACCCCGTATCCCGATGCAGACTCACCAGCCGGTTGCTCTTCAGTGTGGTGAAGAAGGCCCAATCCGAGCGATGAATTAGTTTGAGATTATCGACCGATGTATACCAGGAGTCGAATAAAATCCGCCGAGCTTTGAGTTGTTTATGGGTGATGAGCCGTTTGAACATCTCCTGGAAATGATCATTCTTAGTCTTGCCATCCGTGTCAGGATGGAAGATGCGGTAGTCAATAGGCCAGTATGGCTCATCGTTACCCGCCGAGTGAACAAAGTTGATCAATCCAATGGTTTTGACTGTACCATGCTCATTACCTGAGTATTACTTCTTAACCAGTTCGATAAAATGGGAGTATCGTTTGTCCTGAACGCTATCATCAACTAGCACCAACGCGGTCTGGGAATCGTTGATGTAGGACTGAACAATTGCTCATAAATCAGTCGGTGTAAAGCGTTCTCAACGCAGGAAATCACTGACCACGTCGTGACTCAGATTGGGTTTATGGTCAGCCATGTGGGTGCAGGTGTAGTTGAAGGGCGTACTGATCAGATATTGGATATAGTCCTGTTTTGCAATCATAGAGCTAAACTCTCAAATTTGACCCACAACCGAAAGTCCTAATATTCATATGTTATTTTAATTAAAAACACATAAAGAAATAATATAACCAAATGGCATACTATTTGATACAAACAATTTTAAGTATACACATCACTATAATTATATACACAAATATCAACTACTTCTATTTAATGTATAGTAATTCCCTTATATAATTAATGATCTTCTACACTACCACCTTTACGGCATATTTTTTGAAATAAGTGCGTACGGTTCGTATCCATTTATTTGCAACATAGAAAGTATGTCTACATTTACTACAAAGCAGTTTTATTGGCTCTTATCCCTCAGGAGCACCAGGTTGAGGATAAAGGCAGGTAAGTCATTACTAGATGTCAGTAGCAGTTGGCAGACAGGGCTACGAACAGTAATGGTACCGCTCTTTTTATTTATCCTATCCATTGGCTTTGTTAAAGCGCAATGTTCCGTTACAATTAATAAAGTTACCACCTCTGGCTGCTATTCACTTAGCGGGGTCAGCAAAGCCACCGTCAGTGTGGAGGTGGCCTGGAACAATGCACCGGCCAATCAGTATATCGTGGTCACTACTGGCGCACTCAGCCGTACCATCACGCCAGGAACAATTAGCGTAAAATATGGCAATGGCGGTAGCACTGACCCCACTGGCTCGCAGACCATTGTTTCACCCCAGGTTGTGGCCTTCGAGGTAAACGCCAATGGAACATCTGCCGGGATAACCGCTAAATTCAATTCCACCACTGCTTGTTCCAGCACCAGTTCCTACACAGCCCCTTCGGGCTGCTTGCCTACGGTTTGTGCATCGGGCAGCTTGGGTGGCCAGGTATTTAATGATTATAATGCCAATGGTGTCAAAGACAATGGAGAAACGAATGGCGTTGGTGGCGTCGTTGTTAAAATTTACCCCTGTGATAACAGCGCACCTGTTTCGGTCACGACCGATGCGTATGGAATATGGTCGACGAGTGCATCGCTGGCGTATCCGGTACGGGTTGAGTTTACCAACATACCTGACACCTACTTAGCTTCCTCAACCTTACAGGGTTCTGGCAGTCGGACTACCGTCCAGTTCATAACGGCCAGCAATTGTAATGTAAACCTAGGGGTGAATGACCCTATCGATTATTGCCAGAATAATCCTCTTATTGTTTTACCTACCTATGTGAGTGGTAATCCATTAGGAGGAGGAAATGCAGGAACCTACCGGGCATTGCTTGGCTTTCCATATGATGCAGGTGGTAATGGCACGAGTGATGCCATGACATTCACGGTACCAGCCTCCTCAGTAGGTACCCTCTGGGCACAAGCCTATAGCAAAATCACGAAACGTCTGTTCAGTGCGGCTACCTTAAAACGCCATGCCGGTTTGGGACCTGGTGGTTTAGGTGCTATCTATATTACGAACCTAACCAACCAGAGTAGCCCATCAACACCTGAATATATTGACCTGACCGCTAGTCCATTTAATATTGACGTAGGTAGCAGTAGCGTACCGGCCAATGGCACCGGCGGTCGTAATCTAAATAATGATAAAACTCAGCCTTCAACAGACCCTACCTCATTTAGTCTGATCGGAACAGTGGGGATAGGTGGCATGAGTATGTCTGGCGACGGAGAGACCCTCTATTTGATGAACATCAAAAACGGGTCGCTATATGCGCTGGACCTAAGTACGTATAACACAACTAAGAATAAGAGCGATATTACTCTGAAAGGAGGCCCATACGCTGTTCCTAGTTTGGGTTGTGTGGGTGGCACTCAACGCTCATGGGCTGTTAAGTTCTCTAAAGGCAAAGTGTATGTAGGCACGGTTTGTGATGCGTCATCGGGCAATAAATCGAATCTGAGAGCTGGCGTATTTGTTTTTGACCCAACAACAAATACCTTCAGTAACACGCCTATTTTCGATTTTCCGCTTACCTATCCTAAAGGCTACCCCGATTGGGCAGATACGGACATAACCGGCTGGTTTCCTTGGAGCAATTCATTCAGCGATCAGATTACAACAATCACATTCGGTTCAGGCGGAGACGCATCGATTACGCTGATCCATCCACAGCCCATGCTGACGGATATCGAATTTGACATTGATGGGTCGATGATTCTTGCACTGGGTGACCGGGCTGGCTTACAGCAAGGCCATTTGAACTATGGTTTATCGGGAAATACTCTTTATAGTGGCCGGGTTGGCGGAGATCTATTACGTGCTTTTTCGCGCCAGGGTACCTTTGTGCTGGAAAATGCAGCCAAAGCCGGCCCTATTGTTGGGACCCGTACCAAAAATAACCAGGGCCCAGGCTTTGGCGAGTTTTATGTTGACGACTCAGGGGCTGGAGCTGGCACAGATGGTTTATACCATACCGAGATCGGCCTGGGTTCGCTGGCACTACGCCCTGGTTCAGGCGAAGTTGTAGCAGGGGTGATGGATCCAACTGGCGTCAATACAGATTATAACTTTGTACGGTTTTCAGGTGGTGTCAGACGTATGAGCAATACCGACGGCTCAGTGAATGATGCGTATGCCCTATATTCATCGCCAATCACCGTCTCCGGACGGGATGGTACATTTGGTAAGGCAACCGGACTGGGCGATATCGAACTGCTTTGCGACGAACTCAAATTAATTGAAATCGGAAACCGCGTTTGGATCGATACCAATCAGGATGGCCTACAGGATGCCTGCGAGCCTGCTTTAGCGGGGGTAAACGTTTCGCTTTACCGAAGCGGTACGCTCGTTGCCAGCACAACTACAAATGCCAATGGGGAATATTATTTCAACAGCCTGCCTACCAGTAGTACCGTAACCGGCACTTTCTCAACGACTAACCTATTGCCTAACACCGCTTATCAGTTGGTATTTGGCACAAGTGGTCAGTATACGAATAGTGTACTCACGCTAAATAATGGCAAATACGGCCTGACGACGGCCAATAGTCAGGTAACCAACGCCAATGACCTGAACGATTCGGATGCCCAGATCACGACAGTGGCTAGTCTGACAGCCCCGGTTATTAGCCTGACCACGGGCGCTTACGGTGAAAATAATCACACATTGGATGTAGGCTTTATCTGTCTGCCGACTACAGCCGGAAGCATTAGCTCTACACTTGCTGTTTGTAATATCGGAACCGGAACCTCTCAAAATAACGGCCGTATTTTAGTGTCGAATATTCAGAACGCCAACAAGGCTTTCATATCCACTTCATCGACTCTGCCGTCGTATACAGCCGCCAGTGGCCAGACAGTATCAAGCTCTGCGGTATCATTTACGGGGCTGGCGAATCCAACCAGTAGCACGGGTACTACCTATTATATCACATTATACAACGGCCCGACCTGCTATACCGTCATCAGTACTACGTTGGCTCAGGCATTGTGCTGTGATCTGGTATCGGTTAACGCAACACCTTCGGCTTGTACCCCTGCTACCAACCAGTTCAGTGTCTCGGGTACGATTAGCCTGACCAACAGCCCCGCTCAAAGTCTAACGGTAAGCAGTGGTTCTGCCACTGAAATTGTCAGTGTTTCGGCGGGCCAGACGTCGGCGAGTTATAGCCTGACAGGACTTACCAGCGGAACCGGCACTGGAGTTGTAACGGTATTAGCTTCGGCGACAACCAGTTGTGGGGCTAGTGTCAGTGCGTCTTATTCCGCCCCCAGCTCCTGTAGCATAGGTCTCAACCTGAGTGCCAATCCAGGACCATGTGTCAGTGCCAGCAACAGCTATACCCTCGGCGGGACTATTACCCTCACCAATGCCATTGCTGGTACAGCAATCATTACCGATGGAGGCATTTCAACGACCGTCGCGATTGCGCAGGGAGCCACGTCGGTCCCTTACTCGTTGAGTGGCCTCACATCGGGCAGCGGTTCACACACGGTCATTATCAGCTATGCCAGTAAAACAGCCAGCATAACCTACGCAGCACCGGCAGCCTGTGCCGTGGCGGTGGCCGTAACCGTTACCCCGGGTATCTGTCAGACAGCGACAAATCAGTACAGCGTGTCGGGTTCACTCAGCCTGACCAATGCCATTGCCGGTATCGCCACCATTACCGATGGCGCTAACTCGACCACAGTAACTGTGCCATCAGGCGCTACATCGGTAGCCTATTCATTAACAGGATTAGCTTCAGGCACAAACTCGCATACAATTAATGTCAGCTATGCTAGTAAAACCGCTAGTGTTACCTACTCAGCACCAGCTTCCTGTACGGTAGCCATTGCCCTTACGGTTACACCGGGTATCTGTCAGAGCGCTACCAATCAGTACAGTATTTCTGGTACACTCAGCCTGACCAATGCCGTGGCGGGCACAGCGACCATTACCGACGGAGCTAACTCGACCACAGTAACTGTGCCATCAGGCGCTACATCGGTAGCCTATTCGCTGAGTGGGCTCTCCTCGGGTACGGGCTCTCACACCGTTACGGCCAGCTATGCCAGTAAAACGGCCAGCCTGACTTATTCAGCACCAGCTTCCTGTACGGTAGCCATTGCCCTTACGGTTACACCGGGTATCTGTCAGAGCGCTACCAATCAGTACAGTATTTCTGGTACGCTCAGCCTGACCAATGCCGTGGCGGGTATAGCGACCATTACCGACGGAGCCAGCACCACGACCGTTTCGGTATCCGCAAACGCCCCTTCGGTACCCTATCTACTGAGCGGACTTATCTCGGATGAGGCTATCCACACTGTCACGGTAAGTTATGCCGGTAAAACCGCCAGCCTAACCTACACTGCTCCAGCCTCCTGCTCGGTCGCTCCACCCTGTTTACTAACTGTGGTTGTGACTCCCGGCCTGTGTCAGAGTGCCACTAACCAGTATAGTATCACAGGTTCTGTATCAGCGACGAACGCGATCGGAAGTCAGGTTATCATGATTACGGATGGAACGGCCAGTACAACACTGACCCTAACCGAAAATGGCCCAGCCAGCTTTACCTTAACTGGGTTAGACTCGGATGGAAATCTGCACACGGTAAGTGCTTCGGCAGATAACTGTGGACTGGCCAGTACAACTTATACAGCACCAGCTTCCTGTACGGTAGCCATTGCCCTCACGGTTACACCGGGTATCTGTCAGAGCGCTACCAATCAGTACAGTATATCAGGTTCACTTAGTCTGACCAATGCGGTAGCGGGTATAGCGACTATTACCGATGGGGCCAACTCGACAACGGTAACCGTACCTGCAGGAGCTACTTCCGTCGCCTATTCGCTATTAGAGTTGAATTCAGGTACGGATTCTCATACCGTTACGGCCAGTTACGCAGGAAAAACAGCTAGCCTGACCTATTCAGCGCCGGAATCCTGTACCGTTGGTTTGGCGATAGATGTCAATCAGCCGAGTCCTTGTGACGTCAATGCGGGTCAATATAACATCGCTGGGGCTCTTTCGCTGACTAATGCTGTCAACGGGATAGCCGTCCTTACCGATGGGCCCGTCAGTACGACAGTAGCGATTATTGCGGGATCGAGCACCGTTCCGTATACAATTCTGGCCATTCCTTCGGGGGCTGAGTCGCGCACGGTCACTGTAGCTTACGAAGGCAAAACGGCTAGTGCTATTTATACCGCACCTATTGGCTGTATCGTCTCCGACATCTGTAGCCCAATTTTCGCGAAAGTCACCCCAGGTCAGTGTGCTACAGCGACCAATACCTATTCCACAACGGCCGTAGTATTGCTTACGAATCCGGTAGCTGGTACGGTTACGATCAGCACCCAGGGCCAGAGCCAGACCTTTGTGACCGCTGCTGCTGCCAGCGCTTCGTTTACAGCTACGTTTACCAATCTGCCTTCTGATGGAGCCGTCCATAGTCTGACAGCAACGCTACCAGGCTGTCCACCGGCCAGCGCTACGTATACTGCACCAGCCTCTTGCCAGGAGCCGAATCTGGTACTTGAAAAAATGGTCGATAAGTCGAAGGCCCAGATCGGCCAGATCCTGACCTACACCATCGTGCTGACCAATACTGGTACTGCCAACGCAACCAACGTGACGGTGCGGGATTCGACCACCACCGGGCTGACTTTCATCACCAACTCAGCCTCCCCTCCAACCGGTACCACTTTCACCCAGGGATACCCAACCAGCACCTGGTTCATCCCTGTCATCTCCCCTGGACAGAGCCTTTCGCTCACCTTCCAGGCCAAAGCCGATAGCACTGGAATCCTCTACAACACGGCCTCCATACCCGGCGATACCGCCAAGGTCTGTACATCCATCCCCGTCCATATGTGTGCCGGGGACGACTACGCCTTCGAACTCTCGGCACCCGCCGGACGGACCGCCTACCAGTGGTTTAAGGATGGTACGCCCATCGAAGGAGCGACCACAAACATCCTCAGTGTGACCGCAGCAGGCACCTACTCGCTGGTGCTCGATGGCAACACGGGTCAGTGTCCTGACTTTAGCTGCTGTCCCTTCATTGTCGAGGAGGACACCCTGCCCACCTATCAGGCCCTGGCCCTGCCGGTGAGTTGTGTGGGCAACAGCCCCCAGGCCAACGGTAAGCTGGTGCTCAGTGGCTTTGGCTCAGGGTTAACCTACCAGTACTCGCTGGGAGCCAGCTTCAATGCAGCGGCCTCGTTGTCGGGGGCTCCCCAGGCCATTCCGGTGGATGGGGTGCTGGTAAGCAATCTGGTCAATCCGGCCACGGCCCAGTCGTACACGGTCCGGGTTTATGCAGGTTCGGGTTGTTATCGGGATGTGACGGTGTTGTTGTTGCCGACGGTGTGTGGTTGTCCGGCCGAGGTGTGTGTACCGTATGTGATCACGCAGACCAAACGACCTCTACGAATTGGTGATCCTAGATAGACATAAAATCGGGCGTGAATCACGGCTACCGTTGATTCGCTTTGCCGGTTAACCAACTATAGAACAGAAAGCGGTACCGAGGTTCCTCGATACCGCTTTCTGTTCTATAGTAATCAATCAAAATCGTCTCGAATAGCCATCCTTGGCCTACAGCATTTGTTTACCAAATCAATCAGAACGCCATCAACAACCTATTTATGTTACTCTATAAAAATATTCTCTAATTAAAATCACATTTTTTCAGCATTGGTCTGAAAAATTTAACTTATAAGGAGCTACTAAGGAGCAAAATACAGCTAGTTACAGTATGGGTCAAGTACACTAAACAACGGACTATGCAGAGCAAAAAAAATACAAATAGCCCTTTTTCATATATAAAACAGCTTTATTCTATGATCACCAACGAATTTCCAATTTACTGGCATGGCATTTGTGGAGTCCACTATTTGACCAATGTAACCGTTGTCAATGAAGTAAAATTAAGGACTTCATTGGGCGTTTACGTCAACCACTACAGCTATTTTAAAAACAACTGGTAAATCAAGTTGCCTGTTTATCAACTTGATAGTTTGCGTCTAAGGCACTTACCGTTTTTGACTGTAGTACAGTGGCTGGCCTAGCAGAATGGGAACGTTCGTCAAAGCCGACAGGCATTACTCAGCTATATCCAACAAAGACATCCAGGAAACATTAAACCACTTTCGGGTGGATAGATGTGCTGTTACTTCAACGTTCCGTGTAATTCATTTTAATTTTTTTACTCTATGCCTACCTGTACTATGGCGTCGACCACGCAAGTAATTCAGAAACGGCCTTTTACTCCTGGTGGACTGGTAAAAGCAACCTGTCTTACCGTGTCTTTGTTCTTTTTAACGCAGCTATTCTCTGTGGGATTAGCCCAATGCATTTCCAATTCGACACTAACCATTCCCGTTACATTAAGTGGCGACGATGCTACGGAAGTCACCTCTGGAACCGTTTCGACCATTAACACCTCTAGTGCCGATCTGGCTTTTTTCAATCGGTATATTGGTATCCGTTTCGCGTCGGTGTACATTCCAAAATCGGCGACGATAACAAACGCCTATATTCAATTTACGGGCAACAGTGCTACGTCTACTTCGGCCGGTATATCGAACGTAGGGATTCGTGGACACAACGTTGCCAATTCGAATTCATTTACTGCCGCTATCGGATCCAATGATATTTCAAGCCGTTATACTACAGCACCAACATCGGCATCGGTCAACTGGACAAATTCAGCCACCTGGACTAATGGGGCTCAGGGTGTGAATCAACGCACGCCCGATCTGAAGGCCATTGTGCAGGAAATCGTTAATCGCTCCGACTGGAAACCCAATAATGCGATTACGTTATTACTCAACGCTACTTCAGGCACAGGCCCTTCGGCCAATGCCTACGATGAGCCCAGCAGCGGTGACCCTAAACTGGTTATCACGTATCAGGCCACAACGACCGTTACCGTTACGCCAACCGTTTCTGGATGCTACAACACTACGGCAGGTAGTCGGGCTACAGTAAGTGTAGAAGTTGGCTGGACCGATGCTCCAGCCAACGATAACCTGGTTATTAAGTTGGGGAATCAGACGCGGCAAGTTACGCCTGGTATTAATGTCATCAGCTTTTTTGATCCAGACCCTTACGAAACCCAGGTACCGGTAGAGTTCGCATCCCCTCAGGTATTCACCTTCGAAATTCCAGCCGACGGGTCGGGCGGTACAGTAACCGCTTCTTTTGCGAGCAACACCGTCTGTACGAGTACGGCCTCCTTCACTGCCCCGGCGGCCTGTCAGCCAATAACCTGTACCTCCGGTACTGACCTGAGTGGTACTGCCTTCAATGATTTTAATGGCGACGGGGTCAAAAATGCCGGGGAAACAACAGGGGTTTCTGGTATTGTTGTGAAAGCATACGATTGTGCCGGTACGGTGTATACCACGACGACCGATGTAAACGGCCAATATAAATTAACCATCCCCCTCGCTAATTATCCCGTTCGGCTGGAGTTTACGAACCTCCCATCAGCCTACTCAGCTCAGGGAACGCCGAATGGGGTAGATGGTCGGACAACGGTCCAATTCATCACAGCGCCCGATTGCGGAGTCGATCTGGGCATGTCGGACCCAACGGATTATTGCCAGAACAATCCCAAAATTTTCGTACCCTGCTACGTGAATGGAAACCCATTGGCTAGCGGAACAGCGGGTACACAGGATGCC